>NZ_JYKY01000029.1 GCF_001042985.1 Pseudomonas lundensis | reverse complement strand
GGTAGAGGTACACTTTTTCGACTTTGGCGTCGGGTCGCATCATGATCTCAGGGCTCCTGAGAGAATCGGGAGCCCAGCATCTGGCATTAGCTTAGTGCTTTGAATGTGGGGTTCATGGAGCGGTTACGGTGCTTTAAGCGCGGGACGTAATCGGCGGGCATTAAAAAGCCGGCTTGTGGCCGGCTTCTCGGGGGAGGATGTGGTTTATTTTTGGTAAACCGTACCCACCTTCAATGTGGACATCCAGCGCAAAGGCATGTGGATGTGGACGCAGAGGCGTGTGGCCGTCTGGTCGTGCGAACCGCTCGCAGCGGTTGCAAAGTGTGCGGCGCAGCATACTCAACTTCGCGAAGGTTTCCCAGCTAAAACCGGTCCGGGTTTTCCGGCAGTGCGGGTGGTCCTTCAGTTGTCTTCAAGCGGGTGGGGCACGGCGGGCCTGCGGGTGTTGAGGGTCGACCACCAAAATACCCAGCCTAATATGCGGATATTCAAAGCCTGGATCTGTTCGGCCGAGTAGCGCTCGTCCGGGTATTCACTGAGGTTGTGGCTGCGCAGGCGCAGCCCGTCACCCGGCAGGCGGTAGGCGTATTGGATACGCAGCATGCCGTCCTGTTCGAGGGCGTAAATTTCGCCGTCGACGATGTGCGTGAGGCTGGTGTCGATGGCCAGGGTAGAACCGCTCTGTATTTTGTGCGTCATGCTGTTGCCAATCATGGGGACGCAAACGGCATGCTCCGGACTCACCTCCGCAGCCTGCAAGATCGAGTGGTCAAGGCGCACGTGGTGGTTGGGGATTTCCATGACACGTGTTCCGGCCCCATCGGGCGCTAACACTTCGTTATAGAACGCGATGCAGACATCGCTGGTGTCGGGTGACACGTTGGCGGATTTGAGGGGCATGGGTTGCGCTTCTGCTGATGCGCGCGTGGGTTCAGGCGCGCTTGGGCCTTTGGGGTGTTTTAAACCTTCCCCCGTGCGCAGCCAGCGACTGTTCACACACAAAAGCTCAGCGATTTCGTCAAGCCGAGCCATGGGGATGCCGCGCTTGAACCAGTTGTTGACGTGCTGCGGCGTAACGCGGCGATTGGCAGCGAAGTCCGAAGCGGATAAATGGCACTCCCTTAAGAGGAGTCTTAGACGATCACCGGATGTATTCATGCTGGCGGAGTTTACGGAGAAGAAGTCGCCGTTTAAATAAACTAAACGTTCAAAAAAGCACGTAAGAATCAGACGAATCGCCCTTTTCTAGAGGCTTTTCCTACGTTTAATGTGCGACTCATTTGTACGGGGTGAACACGCTGTTTTACCGTGTTTAAGCGGGCATAAAAAACCCCGGAAGACCGGGGTTTTCAAGTGTAGGCACTTGCCGAAGCCAGTGATTCAACACTTAGCCTTTGTAGGCAGCAACCGATTTGGTGATCTCGGCGCGAGCGGCTTCTGCGTCGCCCCAACCTTCGATTTTCACCCACTTGCCTTTTTCGAGGTCTTTGTAGTTCTCGAAGAAGTGCTGGATCTGCTGGATCAGCAGAGGTGGCAGGTCGGTGTACTCTTTAACGTCCACGTACAGCTGGGACAGCTTGTCGTGAGGCACTGCAACCACTTTGGCATCGCCGCCGCCGTCGTCAGTCATGTGCAGGATGCCGACCGGGCGAGCACGGATAACCGAACCGGGTGCAACCGGGTAAGGGGTCACGACCAGCACGTCGAGCGGGTCACCGTCGTCGGCCAGGGTGTTCGGGATAAAGCCGTAGTTGGCCGGGTAGAACATCGGGGTGGCCATGAAGCGGTCAACGAACAGGCAATCGCTGTCTTTGTCGATTTCATATTTGATCGGCGCGTGGTTAGCCGGAATCTCGATAGCGACGTAGATGTCATTCGGCAGGTCTTTGCCAGCCGGAATCTTGCTGTAGCTCATTGGGCGGTGCCCCCGTTAGTAGGCCAGTTTGCTTGGCCGATTTGGCCAAAAAGTGGCGGCGATTATAGGCGTATTCCTGCAACGACGTCACGCTTGGGCGATCAGTGCTGTGCGCGGTATCCGACATGTTCACGCTGAAGCATTTGTAAGCGGGTCAATGGATCCTGACGATAAAACAGGCTCAGTTGCTGGTAAACCCGTGGGTAGGCCTGATGCAGCAGATCGGGTGCGCTGAAGAAATACTCGCTGATGACAGCAAAGAACTCCGCCGGGTTTTCGGCCGCATACGGGTCGATGGGCGCGTGATCGGGGTTGTGGTGATCGAGGTAATGGTTGAGGTGGTCGTAGGCCGCTTGCATGGCGTGGGACCAGTCGCTGACGTTCATGCTGCTGTGCAGGGGCGGCATGCCATTGGCGGCGCCGTTGAGCATGTCGAGTTTGTGTGCCAGCTCATGAATCACCAGGTTGTAACCTTCCCAGCCACCGCTCGACAGCACGCCCGGCCAGGCCAGCACCACCGGGCCATGCTCCCAGGCTTCGCCGCTGTGATGCCCTTCCCATTCGTGCTCCACACCACTGGCGTCGCGGTGACGCTGCGGGCTGACGAAATCGTCGGGGTAGAGCACGATTTCGTGAAAGCCCTGATACCAGTCCAGCTCACCCAGGTTCAGCAGCGGCAATTGCGCTTGCGCGGCCAGCAGCAGCCGGCCGACCTCGGTGAGTTCAACCCCGGGCATCGGCGTCAGGTGTTTGTCCTGCAAGAACAGCACGCTGTGCTCACGCAGCCAGGTGTCTTGTTTGTCATCCAGACCATCGAGGATGCTCAGGTGTTGGCGCACCTCATGCCAGGCCTCCGGGGCGACCGGGTGCTGGGCAAGTATCCTCTGGCGTCTCCATTCGCTCAGTGACCACATGGGCTTGTCTCGATCAGGCTTTGGAAGGTGTGCGCCCCAGACGGCTGCGCACCACACCCACAATCATCGGCACCAGTGACAGCAGGATGATGCCCACCACCAGCAACGACAGGTTTTTCTTGATGAACGGTACATTGCCGAAGAAGTAACCCAGGGTCACCAGGCCGCCAACCCACAGGATGGTACCGAATACGCTAAAGCCGAAAAAGCGCGGGTAGGGCATGCGTGCCACACCGGCAACAAACGGAGCGAAGGTTCGGAAAATTGGTAAGAAACGCGCCATAGTGACTGTTTTTCCGCCGTGGCGGTCATAGAAGTCGTGGGTTTTTTGCAGGTAGTCGCGGCGGAAAATTTTCGAGTTCGGATTGCTGAACAGCCTTTCTCCTGCCGTTCGTCCTATGACGTAGTTGGTACTGTCACCCAAAATGGCTGCCAACATCAAAAGACCTCCCAACAATACGGGGTCAAGTCCTACACCTGCCGCGGTTGCAGGTGCCGCCGATAGAGCGCCCGCGATGAAGAGCAGTGAGTCTCCAGGTAAAAAAGGCATTACGACTAAGCCGGTTTCGCAAAAAATAACCAAGAACAGGATGGCGTAGATCCACACTCCGTAATTATTCACCAGCTGATTTAAATACACATCGAGGTGCAAAATAATCTCGACCGGGTTGATATCCATGTAAAGCACCTGTGTTGATGACCCGGCTCAGCAGGTCTGTGCGGGGAAAAAGGTAATGAACTACAGAGGGTGTAGTTTTTTCGTACATTTTGAACCGGACGGATTATACGGATTGAAGCAACTTCTGCTTCTAGAGTTTGTAGCGAAGCGTGTATTGGGGACAGATTTTTTTTGAGGCCCCGTAGCGACTGTCGATGCCCGCTTTGCGCGGCTCGACAGTGACTACAGGTCAACAGGGTAGCGACAAATCGCCGGATTTATTGATCGCTGAGTAGGAAATTTTGGCGGGGCGTGTCCGTTTCCACTGTCTGAACCTGCGCTTCGTCCTTCAAGTTCACGCCCGACAACTGCCGACGGCAGGCTTCACGCATCAGATACGCCAGCCGATGAGCGGCCATGCCGTAGCTGAGCCCTTCGAGCCGCACGTTGGAAATACAGTTGCGGTAGGCGTCGGTCAGCCCGACCTTGGGCGCGTAGGTGAAATACAGGCCCAGGCTGTCCGGCGAGCTGAGCCCCGGCCGTTCGCCAATCAGCATCACCACCATTTTGGCGCCGAGCAGCTCGCCGATTTCATCCGCCACCGCCACCCGGCCTTGTTCCACCAGCACCACCGGCGACATCGACCAGCCGTCGCTGGCGATGTGCTCCTCCATGCGTGCCAGAAAAGGCAGGGTGTGCCGGTGGACTGCCAGCGCGGAAAGGCCGTCCGCCACCACCACCGCCACGTCGACACCGCCGGGGTTGGCGTGCGTGTAATCGCGCAAAATCTGCGCTGAGGTGTCGTGAAGCTTGCGCCCGAGGTCAGGGCGTTGCAGGTAGCTATGACGATCGGCCGCCGCGCTGTGCAGCAACAGACTGTCACGCCCGCGCTCGCTCAGTTGAGCGCTCAAGCTCGCATGATCGAAAGGCAAATGCACTGCATCGCGCGCTTGCGCGTGAGCAAACTGGAAGTCTAGCTGGGCGTGGGTCGGCAGGCTGGTGCCGGTGCGGCCCAGCGCAATGCGTGCAGGCGTCAGGTGGCGCAGTGCCAGCCAAGGGTTTGTGCTGTCGTTGGGTGTGTGGGCCATGTTCAACGACCTCCCAAATGGGCCAGCGCCTGACGGAATGCCGGTGGCAGTTGATGACCGAATTCAATGCGGCCATCGCGCTGGGTGAAAATACCGACCTTGCTCAGCCATTGCTCAAACTCGGGCGCCGGTTTGAGGCCCAGCGTCTTGCGCGCATACAGGGCGTCATGGAACGAGGTGGTCTGGTAGTTGAGCATGATGTCGTCCGAGCCCGGAATGCCCATGATGAAGTTGATCCCGGCCACGCCGAGCAAGGTCAACAGGGTGTCCATGTCGTCCTGATCCGCTTCGGCGTGGTTGGTGTAGCAGATGTCGCACCCCATCGGCACCCCGAGCAGCTTGCCGCAGAAATGGTCCTCAAGTCCGGCGCGGATAATCTGCTTGCCGTTGTACAGGTACTCGGGGCCGATGAAGCCGACCACGGTGTTAACCAAAAACGGTTTGAAATGCCGCGCCACCGCATAGGCGCGGGTTTCGCAGGTTTGTTGATCGACGCCGGCGTGCGCGTTGGCCGACAGTGCGCTGCCCTGGCCTGTCTCGAAATACATCAGGTTGTTACCCAATGTGCCGCGTTTGAGGCTCAGCCCGGCGTCATAGCCTTCTTGCAGGATATTCAGGTTGATGCCGAAACTGGCGTTGGCCGCCTCGGTGCCAGCAATGGACTGAAACACCAGATCCAGTGGCACGCCGCGGTTGATCGCTTCAATAGAGGTGGTGACGTGGGTCAGCACGCAGGATTGAGTGGGGATCTCGTACCGCTGAATGATCGCGTCCAGCATCTTCAGCAGGTCGCAGATCGAGGCAATGCTGTCGGTGGCCGGGTTGATGCCAATCATGGCATCGCCATTGCCGTAAAGCAGGCCGTCGAGAATGCTCGCGGCGATCCCGGCCGGGTCATCGGTGGGGTGGTTGGGTTGCAGGCGCGTTGACAGGCGGCCGTGCAGGCCTAGCGTGCCGCGAAAGCGGGTGATGACGCGGATCTTCTGCGCCACCAGAATCAGGTCCTGAACGCGCATGATCTTCGACACGGCGGCTGCCATTTCTGGCGTCAGCCCCGGCGCAAGGGCGCGCAAGCTGTGTTCCTCGGCGGCGTCGCTGAGCAGCCAGTCACGAAACCCGCCGACGGTCAGGTGGCTGACCCCGCTGAAAGCCTGGGCGTCGTGGCTGTCGATAATCAGCCGCGTGACCTCATCGGTCTCGTAAGGAATCAGCGCTTCGTGCAGGAAATGCGTGAGCGGGATGTCGGCCAGTGCCATTTGTGCCGCGACCCGCTCGCCATCGTTTTGCGCGGCCACGCCCGCCAGGAAATCGCCGGAGCGTGCCGGGCTGGCCTTGGCCATCACCTCTTTGAGGCTGTCAAAGCGGTAAGTCTGCGTACCTACCGCATGGGAAAACGTTGCCATACAGGGTGCTCCTTGACGCCAGACGCGGGGCGTCTGGCGGGCTACTCAGCGATCAGTGCAAGGTTTCTTCGGCTTTCTGGATGGCCGCGAATTCCTCTTCAGGTGTACCGGCGACCAAGTGATGCCGACTGTAGAACGCAAAATAGGCAATTAATACGCCATAGATCACGGCCGCACCAATCACCACCCGCGGATCGACCAGGAAACCGGCGACCACCGCCACGCACGCCAGCACCAGTGCGACGCCGGAGGTGAAAATGCCGCCCGGTGTGCGGTACGGACGCTCCATTTTGGGGCGACGAATGCGCAGGGTGATGTGCGCGGCCATCATCAACACGTAGGAAATGGTCGCCCCGAACACGGCCACCAGAATCAGCAGATCGCCTTGTCCGGTGAGTGACAGGCCAAACCCGATGATGCCGGGGATGATCAGGGCCAGTACCGGTGCTTTGCTTTTGTTGGTTTCGGACAGTTTGCGTGGCAGATAGCCTGCACGGGACAGGGCGAAGATCTGACGCGAATAGGCGTAAATGATCGAGAAGAAACTGGCGATCAAACCGGCCAGCCCGACCAGATTGACGAAACCGCCCATCCAGGTGGAACCGCCATAGGACTTGCTCAAGGCTTCCACCAACGGGTTGCCCGAGGCCATCAAATGATGCGCCCCGGCACCGCCCGGCCCGATGACCAGGATCATCAGCGCGAACGTCACCAGCACCAGCATGGCGCCGATCAGGCCGCGCGGCAGGTCGCGTTTGGGGTTCTTGGTTTCTTCGGCGGCCAGCGGCACGCCTTCGACGGCGAGGAAAAACCAGATCGCATACGGGATGGCGGCCCACACGCCCACATAACCGAACGGCAGGAACGGGCTGGCGCCTTTGGCCTCGGTCACCGGGATGTCCAGCAGGTTGGCAACGCTGAAGTGCGGCACCATCGACACCAGAAACACGCCCAGGGCAATGGCGGCCACGGCGGTAATGATGAACATCAGCTTGAGCGCTTCACCGACCCCAAAAATGTGGATGCCGATGAAGATGATGTAAAACGCCAGATAGATCATCCAGCCGCCAATCCCGAACAGCGACTCGCAATAAGCGCCGATAAACACGGCAATGGCGGCCGGGGCAATGGCGTACTCGATGAGGATTGCCGTGCCGGTCAGGAACCCGCCCCACGGGCCGAATGCACTGCGGGCAAAGCCGTAGCCGCCGCCCGCTGTGGGGATCATTGACGACAACTCGGCCAGCGAGAAACACATGCACAAGTACATAGTGGCCATCAGCAAGGTGGCGAGGAACATTCCGCCCCAGCCGCCTTGGGCCAGACCGAAGTTCCAGCCGGCATAGTCGCCGGAGATCACATACGCCACGCCCAGTCCTACCAGCAGAACCCAGCCGGCGGCGCCTTTTTTCAGTTCGCGTTGTTGAAAGTAATCGGAGCCGACTTTTTCGAAGTCGACCGAAGAGGGGGCCGCTGCGGCGGCGATGGGTTCGCTAGGCATGTGCATTCACCTGTTCTTTATTGTTTGGAAAATTTGACAGGGTGTGAAGCAAGAGAAGGGCCAACCTGCAAGTCTGCAGGAGCGAGGCTCGCTCGCTCCTGCAGATCAGGCCGTTAGAAGAAGCCCAACGGGTTGATGTCGTAACTCACCAGCAGGTTTTTGGTCTGCTGATAATGGTCGAGCATCATCTTGTGGGTTTCACGGCCAACGCCGGACTTCTTGTAGCCACCGAACGCGGCGTGTGCCGGGTAGAGGTGATAGCAGTTGGTCCAGACGCGGCCTGCCTTGATCGCCCGGCCCATGCGGTAGGCGCGGTTGATGTCGCGGGTCCACAGCCCGGCGCCCAGGCCGAACTCGGTGTCATTGGCGATGGCCAATGCTTCGGCTTCGTCCTTGAAGGTGGTGATGCTGACCACCGGGCCAAAGATTTCTTCCTGGAATACGCGCATTTTGTTGGTGCCCTTGAGCAGGGTTGGCTGGATGTAATAGCCAGTGGCCAGATCCCCTTCGAGTTTGGCCACAGCGCCACCGGTCAGCAATTGCGCGCCTTCGTTTTTGGCGATTTCAAGGTAGGACAGGATCTTGTCAAATTGCTGCTCGGAGGCTTGTGCGCCGACCATGGTGTCGGTGTCCAACGGGTCACCACGCTTGATCGCCTCGACTTTCTTCATCACGACTTTCATGAATTCGTCGTAGATCGACTCTTGCACCAGTGCGCGCGACGGGCAGGTGCAGACTTCGCCCTGGTTGAAGAACGCCAGCACCAGGCCTTCAGCGGCCTTCTCAATGAAGGAGGGTTCGGCCTGCATGATGTCTTCGAAGAAGATGTTCGGCGATTTGCCGCCCAATTCAACGGTAGAAGGAATGATGTTTTCAGCGGCACATTTCATGATGTGCGCGCCCACGGGGGTCGAACCGGTGAACGCGATTTTGGCAATGCGCTTGCTGGTGGCCAGCGCTTCGCCTGCTTCCTTGCCGAAGCCTTGAACCACGTTCAGCACGCCCGGCGGCAGCAGGTCGCCAATCAGCTCCATCAGCACGCTGATGCTCAGCGGTGTTTGTTCGGCAGGCTTGAGCACGATGCAGTTACCGGCTGCCAGCGCCGGGGCGAGTTTCCAGGCGGCCATCAGCAGCGGGAAGTTCCACGGGATGATCTGCCCGACCACGCCCAGCGGTTCGTGGATGTGGTAGGCCACGGTGTTGCCGTCAATCTCGGCGGCGCTGCCTTCCTGGGCGCGGATGCACCCGGCGTAGTACCGGAAGTGGTCGGCTGCCAGCGGCACGTCGGCGTTCAGGGTTTCGCGCACGGCCTTGCCGTTGTCCCAGGTTTCGGTGACGGCCAGCAGTTCAAGGTTTTGTTCGATACGGTCGGCGATTTTCAGCAACACCAGCGAGCGCGCTTGCACCGACGTCGCGCCCCACGCATCCGCGGCGGCGTGGGCGGCGTCGAGGGCTTTTTCGATGTCTTCTGCGGTCGAGCGCGGGAACTGGGCAATGGGTTTGCCGTTTACCGGTGAGGTATTAGTGAAATATTGACCTTTGACGGGAGCCACGAATTCGCCGCCGATGTAGTTACCGTATTGGCTCTTGAACGAGACGATCGAGCCTTCAGTACCGGGTTGTGCATAACGCATGGTGAATGTCTCCTGGCTTTTTTGTGCTTATGGGAGGACGCGCTCGGGCGCTGCCCTAAGCCGGAGCAAAGGCCGGGCCAGATTCCCTTGAGTGCTCTAAAACGGGGCTTTCGGGCGCTCCCGTCATGGCGCGGGACGTCTGTCTGTGACATGGCTGGTACAGTCGGGGTGACACTGTGTGCCAAAAACGGTACAGCGCATGACCAGTCAGTCAGATGGCGATTGCAATGCTTTGGACGCAAGAGGATGCTGGGGGCTCGGTTTGGACTGGTACTCGGGCGCAGCACGTGGGGCATTTGCCCTGTACACGCCGAGACCGCCGAGACAGAGCGGAGAATAATAAAAATGCACAGTGCAGATATCAGTCGGCACGCCCGACAAGTCATCGATGTCACGCAGGGCCGTCCTCAGGGATGCGACCCGTCCATCGTTCGCTCCTGGCAACGCTGCCTGGAGGATTACCATCTCGACCCCGCACACACTGTCGCCCCGACGGTGCTGGAACACGGCCGCATCCTGGAAGGGCGCGAGCGTTTGCAGCAGGTGTTGCACATTGCCACTCACGAAATGAACAGCCTGCATCAACAATTATCGGGCGCCGGTCATGCCGTCCTGCTGACCGATGCCCGGGGCGTGATCCTGAACTGCGTGACCGCGCCCACAGAGCGCACGGTGTTCGAACGCGCAGGGTTATGGCTGGGGGCTGACTGGAGTGAAGCCCGTGAAGGCACCAACGGTATCGGCACGTGCCTGGTGGAGCGACAGGCGCTGACCATTCATCAGGACGAGCACTTTCGCGGCCGTCACACCGGCCTGACCTGTTCGGCCAGCCCGGTGTTTGACCCGCAGGGCGAGTTGCTGGCCGTGCTGGACGTGTCCTCGGCCCGCCACGACGTGTCGCGCCAAAGCCAGTTCCACACCATGGCGCTGGTCAATTTGTCGGCGAAAATCATCGAAAGCAGTTACTTCTTGCGTCATTTTGAAGACCAATGGCTGCTGCGTTTTCACCTCCAGGCGCAGTCAGTAGGGCTGTTCAGCGAAGGCATGCTGGCGTTCGATGGCGAGGGCGTGATTGTTGCGGTCAACCAGAGCGCCTTGAACCTGTTGGGCCATGTGCGCGGCGGGTTGGTGGGGCAACTCATTGATCAGGTATTTGATTGCCCGCGCGACGAACTCTTCGCCCGCGCCAGCCCGCAGGCCAGCGCCAGTTGGCCGCTCTGCACCCGCGATGGACGCTATTTATTCGCCGCATTGCGGGGCCAGGCGCGCGCTCAACCCGCGCCAGTCAGCGTTCAACCTGACCCCGCACCCGCGCGCCTGAGCGGGATCTGCCTGGGTGATGACGCGTTGCACACCGATTTTCGCCGGGCGCTGCGGGTCTTCGAGCGCGACGTACCGTTGTTGGTCAATGGTGAAACGGGCTCGGGCAAAGAAGCCTTCGCCAAAGCGGTGCATCTGGCCAGCTTGCGCACCGACCAACCCTTTGTGGCGCTCAACTGCGCGGCGATTCCTGAAAGCCTGATTGAAAGTGAATTGTTCGGCTATCGCGGCGGCAGTTTTACCGGTGCCCGCAAGGAAGGCATGCAGGGCAAGTTGCAACAGGCCGATGGCGGAACGTTGTTTCTCGATGAGATCGGCGACATGCCGCTGGCCATGCAGACCCGTTTGCTGCGTGTGCTTGAAGACCGTCTGGTGGTGCCGATCGGTGGTGAGCCGCAAGCCGTCAACGTGCGCATCATCAGCGCCACCCATCGCAATTTGCTGGAACGCGTGGAGCAGGGCAGCTTTCGCGAAGACCTGTACTACCGGCTCAACGGGCTGGAAATCGCCTTGCCCGCCTTGCGTGATCGCAGTGACAAGTCGCAGCTGCTCGATTTTCTGCTGGCGCAGGAGGCGGGGCCGGAGCGGTTGGAGATCGACCCTCAGGCCCGTCAGGCGCTGCTTGATTTCAGTTGGCCGGGCAACGTCCGCCAATTGCGTAACGTGTTGCGTACCTTGGCGGCGTTATGTGAAGACGGGCGTATCAGGTTGCAGGACCTGCCCGCCAATCTGCGCAAGGCGCTACCCAAAGAACCTGAGGCGTCTGAACACCCGCTCGATGAAGCCGAGAAAATGGCCTTGCTGATGGCGCTGGAGTTGCATCGCTGGCACATGACGCATACCGCCCTGCAACTGGGGGTCAGCCGCAATACGCTGTACAGAAAGCTGCGCAAGCATGGGATTGAGCGCTGAAGGCCAAAGTGCTCGTTTTGCATGAGCGAGCACTTTTAGGGTGTATTGAATGGGTTGTTGTTTTACCTCATTCGAAGTTCTCGATTGATAACAACTGGCAAGTGTTTGGCAGAGGGTAGTTTGATCAATTTGATGTGGGGGTGGATCTTGTCCTTTAATACAATGTCATTATTTTTTTCAATGAGTTCAATAAGGTTTTTGTAAGTTGGATTCTTGGAGGGGGTGGCAAAAGTGAAGTGTTGGTCAATGCCATGAATTTTGTCTTTTGGGTTTTTTAAATACACGGCAACGACGCTTCCGGTTTTTCTTTTGGCCCGTGAGAGTGCAAGTTTATTAGCATAGAGTCTAGCGACCTCTGGTTTGCGAGTGACATAGAAGCCACGGCCAAATACTTCTCTGCCGCTGCGTGTTGGTACATAGTTGTTATTTAAACCCTGGCTGATCAGTTGGTTTATTTGCTCGTCGCTAGCTCCGTGGTAACCAATAAGCACGCTGCCGTCCTCTAAAACTTGCTTTACCGGTTCGCTGGTTTTTTTGCTAGCGCCTTTGAATGCTTTGAAAAAAGAACGGAAAAAATGACTGATGGCATTGGTTGCTTCGGGGTCAATAAGGTTTATTGGATCTCCTGTGCAGTAGGTGTAGCTGTTAATGCCGCCTCTCTCAAATGGGCTTAAAAGATCGGGTGAATTAAATCTCATCAATACAGGGTTGTATGCCCTGCGCCCCCTTCCCAGTAAATAGTGGCCGGTTACAACGTCTTGACGTTCCCCGGTGTAGCCCAGTAGAGAAACTGAATTGATGTTGTCAGGGCTAAAGCCATACGCCGTGTAGGCGTGCTGCTCGTGGTCAAGTTCGGCTCTTGCTACGAGAGGGGAGTTTTGGGCGTCACAAGCGAGTAGTACAGTGTCTTTGATTCCGTTGTGCGCACGGTGCTGTGCTATCACTCTGTTTTCGCCCATCACTCTCATTAGCGTAGAACTTGTAGAGCCTTGAACTTCCGTCGCAAGCCTATTATCGGCATACAGGTATGTCGTAGTGTTGGGTTCGGATGGAAACGATTGGGTGAGTAATCGATTCAATGGGTCATAGCGATACTGACACGCAACAGCTTTATGTGAATTCTTCATGCGGCCCACCTCCTTGTTTTTCCCTTCTGATTGTCCAAGGCTGACTAGGTTAACGGTACTAGCAGAAGTGATAGGTCTATCACGCCGAGAGGGGGCGGAGGGATTGAAAAACTGTCGAAGCGCTTTTTCTGCAGGGCCCGTTCAGCTAGTGAGTGCGAAAAACAGTGCTCTACGCTACCCTTCGCCGATGATTTTCGAGGTCGACTATGCACATTCATATTCTTGGTATTTGCGGCACATTCATGGGTTCGCTGGCGGTTTTGGCCAAAGAACTGGGCCATCACGTGACAGGCTCCGACGCGAACGTCTATCCGCCGATGAGCACCCAGCTGCAAGCTCAAGGCATTGAGTTGACCCAAGGCTACGACCCCACCCAGCTGGACCCCGCGCCTGATGTGGTGGTGATCGGCAATGCGCTGTCGCGTGGTAATCCGGCGGTCGAATACGTGCTCAACAAGGGGCTGCCGTATGTGTCCGGGCCGCAATGGCTGGCCGATCACGTGCTGCAAGGCCGCTGGGTGCTGGCGGTGGCCGGGACTCACGGCAAAACCACCACCAGCAGCATGCTGGCCTGGGTGCTGGAACATGCCGGCATGGCGCCGGGCTTCCTGATCGGCGGCGTGCCGCAAAACTTTGCCGTGTCGGCGCGGTTGGGCGACACGCCGTTTTTCGTGGTCGAGGCCGATGAGTACGACAGCGCCTTCTTCGACAAACGCTCCAAGTTTGTGCATTACCGCCCGCGGACCGCGATTCTCAACAATCTTGAGTTCGATCACGCGGACATCTTCCCCGACCTGCCTGCGATTGAGCGGCAATTTCACCATTTAGTGCGCACGATCCCCAGCGAAGGCCTGGTGATTCACCCGACCACTGAACCTGCCTTGCAGCGGGTGATTGACATGGGCTGCTGGACCCCGGTGCAAACCACGGGCGAAGGGGGTCAATGGCAAGCCCGCCTGTTGAGCGACGACGGTTCGCGCTTTGACGTGCTGTTCGAGGGCGTGGTTCAGGGCACTGTCGAGTGGGACATGACCGGCCAGCATAACGTCGCCAATGCCTTGGCCACGCTGGCGGCTGCCCGCCATGTCGGGGTGGTGCCGAGCATGGCGATTGATGGCCTGAGCGCCTTCAAAAGCGTGAAGCGCCGAATGGAAAAAGTGGCCGAGGTGAAGGGCGTCACGATTTATGACGACTTCGCTCACCACCCGACCGCCATTGCCACCACGCTGGACGGGTTGCGCAAGCGTATCGGCGATGCCCCGTTGGTGGCGATCATTGAACCGCGTTCCAACTCCATGAAACTGGGTGCCCACCGGGATGGCCTGCCGCAGAGCGTGGTCCAGGCCGATCACGTGGTCTGGTATGCACCGGCCAATCTGGGCTGGGATCTGGCGGCAACGGTTGCATCGAGCCCTGTGTCGACCCGGGTCTGCGACTCGCTGGACGCCATCATCGCCGACGTCAAAACCCGCGTTAAGCCCGGCACCCACGTGGTGATCATGAGTAACGGCGGCTTTGGCGGGCTACACGGCAAGCTGGCGGACGCGCTGCAATGAGTGGCCCGGAACGCATCACCCTGGCCGTGACCGGTGCATCGGGCATGCCTTACGCATTGCGTTTGCTCGATTGCTTGGTGCGCGAAGACCGCGAGGTTCACTTCCTGATTTCCAAGGCCGCACAGTTGGTCATGGCGACTGAAACCGACGTTAACCTGCCGGCCAAGCCGCAGGCCATGCAGACGTTTCTGACCGAATACACCGGAGCGGCTGCCGGGCAGATCCGTGTGTACGGCAAGGAAGACTGGATGTCACCGGTGGCGTCGGGTTCCGGCGCGCCGGCCGCGATGGTGGTGGTGCCGTGTTCCACGGGCACGCTGTCGGCCATTGCCACGGGCGCGTGTAACAACCTGGTCGAGCGGGCGGCGGACGTGACGCTCAAAGAGCGTCGCCAGTTGATTCTGGTGCCGCGCGAAGCGCCGTACTCCAGTATTCATCTGGAAAACATGCTCAAGCTGTCGAACATGGGCGCCATCATCTTGCCCGCGTCGCCGGGTTTCTATCATCAGCCGCAGACCATCGATGATCTGGTCGATTTTATGGTCGCGCGCATTCTTAACCTGCTCAATATCCCGCAGGACATGCTCCCGCGCTGGGGCGAGCATCATGTGGGCGGCGATGAGTAAGGCGCTGCTGGGCGTGTTGATGCTCCTGCACATTGCCGGTTGCGCCAGCGTTCGCACGCTGGACGCCGCCAAGCCGGGGGCGCCGGTGGTGTATTCGGGTACGCGGCTCGATTGGTATGCGTTGCAAGGCGGGTGCTGTGCGCAAGACCGCTTTGGCGCCCAGCCCCCGCGTTATCCGGGGCTGGACCTGCCTGCCAGCGCCTTGCTGGATACGCTTTTGTTGCCGTTGTCGGTGTTGACCGTGCTGGGGGTCGGCGTCCAGGCCAACGGGGGGCTGTAACGGGTTACTTGCCCAGTTTTCTCAGTTCGTCGGACTCAATCACTCGCACGCCTTGCTGATCTTCAAGCGCCAGTCGCCACAGTGCCCGGGCCAGTTCGCAGGCTTCAATGCCGTGGTATTTGCCGGGGATCAATTTTGAAAAAAGACCTGCAATTTTCTCTGCCGGGCGTTCTTCCAGGCGTTCGCCGATGAGCAGAGATGGGCGGGCGATGGTCAACTGAGGCCAGTCCTGCGCTCGCAAGGATTGCTCCATCTCACCTTTGACCCGGTTGTAGAAAATGGATGACTCTGGGTCTGCGCCAATGGCGCTGATGACGATCAAATGCCTGGCGCCCATCTCACGCGCGCGTTTGGCGAAGGCCACGACCATGTCGTGGTCCACGGCGCGAAAGGCTTCTTCGGAACCGGCCTGTTTGATAGTGGTGCCCAGGCAGCAGAACGCGACATCGACCGGGCCGCTGAGTTGCGGCAGAAACACGGCGGGGTCGCCCACCGGGTTTTCCAGGTGCGGATGGTCGGCCAGAGGTTTGCGCGAGGGGGCGAGTACGCGTTCTACCGTCGGTTCGTTAAGCAAACGGTCGAGCAACAGTTCACCGGTCAGGCCGGTGGCACCCGCAAGCAGGATGTGCTGAGGCGTCAGGTACATGCGAATTCTCCCTTGATACATTCAGCTTAGTCACTCGCGGCGTCCATGCTGTTCCATCGGATTAATGCAACGCTTGCCGGGCTTGTTGCTCGCGCAGGCGCTGCCAGTGGTTCAAGACGCCTTTCGGTGCCCAGAGTTGAGGTGCTGAAGCATCGAAGTTATCGGCCTGTTCGCGCTCGGCAACGTATTGTTTCGCCAGGGTGAACGCCTGCTGCAGGTCGTCGGTCTGGTTCAGGGCCTGCGCGAACAGGGCATTGCCGAAGTAAGTGAAGTCGGCTTCTTCCGAACAGCCAAACGACACTTTGTCCGCTTCGGAGGCGGTCATGATCAAGGTTCTTTCATCCTTGAGCGCCGGGATGAACCCGCCCGAGTAGCAGGCAGAAATCACAATGATCTTGTCGCGATGCTTCAAAGGGGCAAGCGCGGCGGCCAAGTCGTCGGCGGGCAGGTCAGCCAGTTCAAGGCGCGGCTGGTCGAGCACCAGTTCATGGTCGTGGGTGCCGTGGCTGGTCAGGTAGATGAACACCAGGTCTTCCGGGCCCGTGCGCTCGGCCAGGGTCTTGGCGGCGCGGTGCAGGTTTTCGCGGGTGGCCATGGGGCGATCCATCAAGTGGTCGCGATGGTTGACCAGGCTGATGTTGCCGCGGCTGCCGAAACGGCTGGTGAGCATGTCGCTGACGTAATCAGCTTCACGCAGAAAGACGCTTTGCTTGCCGTCCCCCCCCAGCACCAGGCTGTACAGCTCGACGGCCGGGGTGGAGTGTGGAACCGCTTTGAGGGCCCGGTCGAGCAGCGCGCCCTGATTGAGCAGGCCCAGCTCAAGCGGATCCGGGAGCAGTTCGCCTTTTTCGTCGCGCACGCGCAGCCCATTGATCCAGTAGCCTTTCTCTACCGTGCCGTCGCTCAGGGTCAGGGTGCCATAGCCCTGATACGTGTCGTTGGCAAAGTCACCGACATAGCGGCTGCCATCGGCCATGTCGAGCTGGCCGGGACCATTGAAGCGCCACTCATTGAATTGACCGCGATAGTGGCTGCCGTCAACGCCGATGAACTCGCCCTGGCCCGTCAGGGCGCCGTCCTTGAACTCGCCGATCCACACGTCGCCGTCAGCGTTTTCGAAGCGGCCCTTGCCGTTGAGCTGGTTGTCTTTGAACTCGCCTTCGTATTGATCCCCTTCGGCGCTGTTGAAAATGCCAGTGCCTTCGAGCTGACCATTGACGAACGTGCCCGTGAATTCGTTGCCACTGGCATCGCTGCGCTTGCCTTCACCATGGGGTTTGCCCTGGGCGAACTGGCCCTGATACTCGCTGCCGTCTTCCAGTTCGAGGTGGCCGAAGCCGGAAAACTGGTCATCCTTGAAAGCGCCGCGATAGCTCATGCCGCCTTGTTTGAGGGTGCCTTCACCTTCGCGGCGACCTTGCTTGAAGCCGCCGACGTACTCGCTGTCGTGGGTGGTCAGGTTGCCTTGCCCGTTCCACAGGCCACCCTCGAATTTGCCGCGGTAGACGTCGCCATTGCTGGCATGCCATTCCCCCTGGCCCTGATACACGCCATTGCTGAATTCGCCCGCGTACCAAGTGCCGTTCGGGTAGTCGATGCGGCCCTGGCCCTGCAATAGCCCGTTGACCACTTCACCGCGATAGCGCCCGCCATCGGGCAGGCGAGCGTCCGGGGGCAACAGCGAGTCGCCGTCGCCGCAGGCCGTCAGCAGCAAAGTCAGAGCAAGGGGTACAAATGGGCGCATGGCAGGATCCGGAAAGTTAGGCCACCGAGTATGCCGCAGCAATGGAAGCCGCTCTATAGGGCGACATGAAACATCCTGAGATATTCACGCGCCGCTCTTGCCTTTAGCCAAGCCAGTGCGTGTTGAGCGTGCTTATAATGCTGCGCAAAAAAGATCGCTGGAGACGAGAGATGTTGTTACGCGGCCTGACCTGGCTGGTGCTGTTTCAATTGCTCGGCACTGCCCTCAATCATTTGTTCATCCCTGTGTTGCCCGGCCCGATCATCGGGTTGTTGCTGCTGTTGGCCTTCCTGATCGTGCGCGGCCAGGTTGGCGAGCCCTTGAGCCAGGCGGCCAGCGGTCTGTTGCGCTACCTGCCGTTGTTGCTGGTGCCGCCCGCCGTGGGGGTGATGGTCTACGCCAGTGACATCGCCGCCGATTTTTGGGCGATTGTCGGCGCGCTGGTGCTGTCGCTGCTGTTGTCGATGGCGTTCGTGGGCGTGCTGATGCAGCGCTTGCTCAAGCGTCATCAGTCTGCGGAGGAACGGCCATGACCCTGGAATGGCAAGGCGCCTGGCAAGCCGTGATCCACCATCCGCTGTTCGGCATTGGCATCACCCTGGGCGCTTACCAACTGGTGCTGGCGGCGTTCGAAAAAACCCGCTGGATTTTCCTGCAACCGGTTTTGGCCTCGATGCTGCTGGTGATCGGCGTGCTGCTCAGTTGCGGCCTGAGCTACGACGAGTACCGCAAAAGCACCGACATCCTGAGCATCCTGTTGGGCCCCGCCACGGTGGCGCTGGCCGTGCCGCTGTACCTGAATTTGCGAAGAATCCGCCAACTGTTCTGGCCCATCTTTACTACGCTGGTGATTGGGGGCGTGTTTGCGACCGGCCTGGTGGTGTTGCTGGGTTGGTGGTTCGGCACTGAGCACATGGTGCTGATGACCCTGGCGCCCAAGTCGGTGACCTCGCCGATTGCCATGCTGGTGGCTGAACAAATCGGCGGTGTCGCCGCGTTGGCGGCCGTGTTTGTGCTGATTACCGGGGTCATTGGTGCGATTGTCGGGCCGGGCCTGCTGAGCCTGTTGCAGGTTCACAGTGCCGAAGCGCGGGGCATGGCGCTGGGCATGACGGCTCACGCAGTCGGGACCTCAGTGGCCTTGCAGGAAGGCGAAGAGTGCGGCGCTTTTGCGGCGTTGGCGATGAGTTTAATGGGTGTGGGCACGGCGGTCTTTTTACCGCTGGCCGTCAGCCTTGTGGTGTAAGGACGTAGACATGACATTGCCGTTGTTTCCTCTCAAGACTGTGCTCTTTCCCGGTTGTGTACTGGATCTGCAAATTTTTGAGGCGCGATACCTCGACATGATTGCCCGCTGCATGAAGCAGGGCACCGGTTTTGGGGTGGTGTGCATTCTGGAGGGCAGTGAAGTGGGCGACGCCCCCGACGACATTGCGCCGATCGGGTGTGAAGCGCTGATCCGCGACTTTCAGCAACAGGAGAATGGCCTGTTGGGCATACGGGTCGAAGGCGGACGACGCTTTGGGGTGCTGAGTGCAGAACGCCAGCGTGACCAGTTGCTGGTAGCGGAGGTTGAGTGGCTGGACGAAATCCCCGAGCAACCGCTTGAAGAGGAAGATCAGGATTTGCTGGCGCTGCTCAAGGCGCTGGCCGAGCACCCGATGGTGGCGGCCCTGAACATGAACACCGAAGTCGAGGGGCAGCAGTCGCTGGCCAATCAACTGGCCTATTTGCTGCCTTTTGCCGAGGAGGACAAGTTACAACTGCTGCAAGTCGATGACCCGCAGCAGCGTCTGGATGGCATTCAGGTGCTGCTGGACGAAATGCAGGGCGATTCTCAGGGCGAAACCCTCAATTGATCCTCGCCCCACGCGGCGGTGTTAGTACGCGTAGCGCAGCAGCTCTTTGGACATGTGCGCCAGCATGAAAAAGCCATACAGCGCCGTGCTGGCGGGCAAAATCAGCCACCAGACTTTCTGCGGGACGGGGCTCAGCGGCATGAAGCGTTGGCACAGCGCCAGTCCAAACGCATTGACCGTGATCGCCAGTAGCGCGCCCGCCATGATGTCAGTTGGCCAGTGAGCGCCGAGGTACACCCGCGACATGGCGACCGTGATCGCCAGCAGGCAGCCCAGTAGCACCCACGTGATGCGCATGCGCTGAGGTTGCTCGCGCCCGGCCAGAATTGCCAGCGCGACAAAGAACGCAAACGCGCCGGAGCTATGGCCGCTGGGCATGCTGTAACTGGTCAGCGGATCCACCAACACGTCAGGGCGCACCCTGGCGAAGAACAGCTTGGTGAAAGTGTTGGCCAGCGCAGTGAACAGCGTCACCCCGCCGAAAAAAATCATCGCGCGCCATTGCCGGGTCAGCAGCAGGATGATGCACACCAGCGCCGCCGCCAGAAACTGGGTGCGGAAGTTGCCGATCTGCGTCACCAGCACGGCGGCCATGTCCATGGCGCTGCTGCGATGCTCTTGCACCAGTGCAGAAATGCCCTGATCCAGAGCCGTCATGTATGGGTAGCCGATGAACACCGCCAGCAGCAGCACCAGGCTCAGGGCGCCGATCAGCAAGGTTGCTTTGGATTGGCGCCGAATGCTGGCGTTGATGCTCAGCCCCAGCAACCCCGCCAGCCCGACCGCGACAATCGCCGCTTGGGGCCAGAAGCCTTCAGGTAATGGCAAGCGGATCGCGGCGCCGGTCGCCCAACCAGGCAGCAGGTACGCCACCGACCAGCCGATGCCGGCCAGCAGGCTGACCCCGATAAAGCGCGGGACGGGCATGTCGCACATCCCTGCGACCATGGGCAGCATGGGCCGTAGCGGGCCGATGAAACGCCCCACAAGCAGGCTGACGATGCCGTACTTGTGGAAGTAACTTTCGGCGCCGTTCATCCACTCGGGGTGGGTGCGCAATAAAGGCAAGCGCCGAATGTTTTGATGAAAGCGTCTGCCCAGCGCATAAGACACGACATCCCCGAGCAGTCCGCCGAGAAACCCCAGCAGCAAGGTTTCGCCCAATGACAAGGCACCGCTGCCCGCCATGACGGCGATTGCAAACAGCAGCACGGTGCCCGGCACAATAATCCCGGCAATGGCCAGGCATTCAACGCACGCCACAATAAACACCGCAAGGCCCAGCCACTGCGGGTTGGCTGTCAGCCAGCCAGTTACGCTATCGAGCCATGGGCCCATGTTTCAATTTCCTTTTGATCGTCGGTTAAATCGTTCGGGCAGTGGCAATCACGGGTGATCCAGGATCACGTAGTCCTTGCCTTCAACCTGGCCGCGTCGCAGCGGGTTACGCGTGCAATACGCAGCGTAGTCAGCGTCGACAAAGCGGTACATCAGGTGTTCATCGCGCCCGTGGGGGATGCCCAGGCGTGTGGTTTGAATCACCTGCGAGGGTTGTTGTGCGACGTCATCGACCCGTAAACGTTCGGGGTCGAAACATTTTGCATCCCATTCAGGCACTTTCAGCCCCAGCGCCTTGCACAGCAATGTTTGCCCGGCGCAGAGCTTGCGCTCGGGTCGCGGGCGGCCCTGCGTGTCGGGATTGTTGCGCTGCATGAGCGCCATGCTGTGCGGGCCGGACAGCTCGTCGACCCACGGGTAGGCCGATTTGATCAGGACGGCATTGCCCGGGCCGTGGGCGCTGAAGTTCAACGAGTCGCCGCCGCGAGCGTAGTACATATAAATGTGCCCGCCATCGAGAAACAGCGCCTTGCGCTTTTCGGTGTAACCCAGTGAGGCGTGACTGCCTTTGTCGACGCAGTAATAGGCTTCGGTTTCGATAATCCGCGCACTGAGCCACAGGTCGTTAACCCGGTGACGAATGACTTTGCCCAATAGTTCGCGGGCAACGCGTTGGGCATCACGGTCGAAAAAGGCATCCGGCAGCATCGTAGGCATCTTCAGGGCTATCACATCAGTGGCGCAAAGGGCGCAGATCATAGCAAGACCTGCTTAATCCGCGCTGAACGCTGTGTATTTGCAGTCCATTTCGACCATCCGCCTGCCACCGCTGTGCGTGAGGCGGCTTGACCGCTATAATCGGCCGCTTTCCTCTCTGCCAAGACCATTGAGACCATGACTGAGTCCGTTCTTGACTACATGACCCGTTTGGGTCGCGCTGCCCGTGAAGCTTCCCGTGTGATTGGCCGTGCCAGCACCGGGCAAAAAAACCGTGCCTTGCTGGCGGCTGCCGCTGCATTGGACGCTGCGCGACCGGAACTCACCGCCGCCAATGAGCAGGATCTGGCGGCGGGCCGGGCCAATGGTCTTGAGCCCGCCATGCTGGAGCGTCTGGCCCTGACCCCGGCGCGCATTGACGGCATGATCGTCGGTCTGCGTCAGGTGGCCAGCCTGCCGGACCCGGTCGGCGCCATTCGTGACATGAGCTACCGCCCTTCGGGAATCCAGGTGGGCAAGATGCGCGTGCCGCTGGGCGTGGTTGGCATCATCTATGAGTCGCGTCCCAACGTGACCATCGACGCCGCGAGCCTGTGCCTGAAGTCCGGCAATGCCACCATTTTGCGCGGAGGCTCCGAAGCCATTCACTCCAATCGGGCGATTGCCGCCTGTATCCAGCGAGGTCTGGCCGAGGCCGGGCTGCCGCCGGCGGTGGTGCAAGTGGTTGAAGTGACCGACCGCGCGGCTGTCGGCGCGTTGATTACCATGCCCGAATACGTGGACGTGATCGTCCCCCGTGGCGGCAAAGGCTTGATCGAACGTGTCAGCCGTGATGCGCGGGTGCCGGTGATCAAGCACCTGGACGGCATTTGCCATGTGTACGTCAGTGCTCATGCCGACCTGCCCAAGGCCCGGCGCATTGCGTTCAACGCCAAGACCTATCGCTACGGTATTTGCGGGGCGATGGAAACGTTGCTGGTGGATCAGGCCGTCGCGGCAGTTTTTTTGCCTGCCATGGCCGAGGAGTTCCGCGCCAAGGGTGTCGAGTTGCGCGGGTGTGAGCGTACTCAAGCGCTGATCGATGTGGTACCGGCCACTGAAGACGACTGGCACACCGAATACCTGGACGCGATTCTGTCGATCCGTATTGTCGACGGGCTGGACGCGGCCATTGAGCACATCAATCACTACGGCTCCCATCACACCGACTCGATTGTCACCGAACATCAGGGCGACGCCCGGCGTTTCATGGCCGAAGTGGACTCCAGTTCGGTCATGCTCAACACCCCGACCTGCTTCGCCGATGGATTTGAATACGGATTGGGTGCGGAGATTGGCATTTCTACTGATAAGCTGCACGCCCGCGGTCCGGTGGGTCTCGAAGGTCTGACCTGCGAGAAGTACATTGTGGTCGGTGACGGACAGCTGCGCGGTCAGGAGCCGGTCTGACTTGATCGACCTTGAAGCGGCAGTGGAGGCACCGATGAACGACGCGTTACCCCGGCGCATAGGTGTGTTGGGTGGAACCTTCGATCCGGTGCACATCGGGCATTTGCGCGGCGGGCTGGAAGTGGCAGAGATGATGGGGCTCGACGAGCTGCGTCTGACGCCCAATGCCAGGCCGCCTCACCGTGACACGCCGCACGTGTCTGCTCACGACCGTCTGGCGATGGTCGAGTGCGCCGTCGAAGGTGTGGCTACGCTGGTGGTGGACGCCCGGGAACTGCAACGGGACAAACCGTCCTACACCATCGACACCCTGGAACTGATGCGGGCCGAGCTGGCCGCGCAGGACCAGTTGTTTTTATTGCTGGGTTGGGACGCGTTTTGCGGCCTGCCTACATGGCACCGCTGGGAAGAGTTGCTCCAGCATTGCCATATCCTGGTGCTACAGCGCCCGGATGCCGACAGCGAACCGCCGGATGCCTTGCGCAACCTGCTGGCAGCGCGCTCGGTAAGCGACCCGCTGGCCCTGAAAGGGTCGAGCGGACAGATTGCATTCGTCTGGCAGACACCGCTCGCGGTTTCCGCCACCCAGATCCGTCAACTGCTGGCCAGCGGTAAGTCGGTACGTTTCCTGGTGCCCGACGCGGTCCTGGCCTACATCGATGCGCACGGACTGTACCGTGCGTCGAACTGAAAAGGCGTGTTTCAAGGCGCGATAACAACGTGTATTGAAACACCCGAACATACGAGCAAAACGAGTTTTATATGACCAACAAAGATGTAAGCAAAGTTAAGCGCAAAGGCACGTTCAAGAGCGCCCCTCTGCCGGAAAAAGCCCAACCGACCGAAATCCTGAAAGGCGAAGAGCTGGTCAAGGTGGCGGTGACTGCCCTGGAAGACGTCAAGGCCCAGGACATTCAAGTCATCGACGTGCGCGACAAGCACAGCATCACTGACTTCATGATCATCGCCACCGGTACTTCGAACCGTCAAATCGGTGCGATGCTGGACAAGGTCCGCGAAGCGGTCAAAGCGCTGGGCGTCAAGCCGTTGGGCGAAGAAGGCAAGGGCGACAGCGACTGGGTTCTGCTGGACATGGACGACGTGATCGTTCACATGATGACCGCCAGTGCGCGTCAGTTCTACGACCTGGAGCGTCTGTGGGCCGGTGCTGAGCAAAGCCGTGCAGGCAGCGCTGCTCACCACAGCCCGGAAAACACCCACGAGCATTTCCTCAAGCTCAACAAAGACCAAGAGTAAGGGTTAGCTGTGCGCCTGCGTTTGATCGCTGTCGGTTCGCGTATGCCTAAATGGGTGGAAGAAGGCTGGCATGAATATGCCAAGCGTCTGCCATCCGAGCTGGCCCTTGAACTGGTGGAAATACCGCTCAACACCCGCGGCAAAAATGCCGACGTGGCCCGCTTCATCCGTCAGGAAGGCGAGGCCATGCTGGCCAAAGTCGGTCCGGGTGAGCGTATTGTCACGCTGGAAGTGCATGGCAAACCCTGGAGTACCGAGCAGCTGGCGGTCGAGCTGGATCGCTGGCGCCTGGACTCGCGCACGGTGAACTTCATGGTGGGCGGCCCTGAAGGGCTGGCGCCGGAAGTCTGTGCACGGGCTGATCAGCGCTGGTCGCTGTCGCCGTTGACGTTGCCGCACCCGTTGGTAAGGATTCTGATTGGTGAGCAGTTGTATCGCGCCTGGACGGTTTTGTCCGGGCACCCTTATCACAAATAGTCAGCGTCCCGAATGTCTCAGCCAATTCGCCTCAAAGACCACGAGAAAGACGCACGCCTTGTGCGCAGCCGCGTTGTGGTCGGCGCAATTGTGGTGGTGGCGCTCATTTGTGCGCTGATTGCGCGCCTGTACTACCTGCAAGTTGTGCAGTACGAGTACCACTCGACCCTGTCTGAAAACAACCGGGTGCACGTGCAGCCCATTCCCCCGACGCGTGGCCTGATTTTCGACCGCAACGGTGTGGTGATCGCGGACAACCGGCCCAGCTTCAGCCTGAGCATGACCCGCGAACGTTCCGGTGACTGGCAGCAAGTGCTCGATGTGATCGTCGAAGTGTTGCAGCTCACGCCAGAAGACCGTGCCTTGTTTGAAAAGCGCATGCGACAGGGGCGTCGGCCATTCGAACCGGTGCCCATTCTGTTTGAGCTCACCGAAGAACAGATCGCCCGGATTGCCGTGAATCAGTTCCGCCTGCCCGGGGTTGAAGTGGTCGCGCAACTGGTGCGCCACTACCCGCAGGGCGCGCATTTTGCGCATTCGGTGGGCTATATGGGACGGATCAACGAGAAAGAGCTTAAAACCCTCGACCCCGTGAATTACAGCGGCACCCATCACATCGGTAAAACCGGCATCGAACGCTTCTATGAGGCTGAACTGCACGGTCAGGTAGGTTACGAAGAAGTCGAGACCAACGCCCGTGGCCGGGTGTTGCGTGTGCTCAAGCGCACGGACCCGATCCCCGGCAAGGACATCGTGCTCAGCCTCGACATCAAATTGCAGGAAGCCGCCGAAGAAGCGCTGGCCGGGCGCCGTGGCGCAGTGGTGGCGTTGAATCCGAATACTGGCGAAGTACTGGCGATGGTCAGTCAGCCGAGCTTCGACCCCAACCTGTTTGTCACCGGCATCAGCTTCAAGGCGTATGCCGAGTTACGCGACTCGATCGACCGCCCGCTGTTCAACCGCATTCTGCGCGGCCTTTACCCGCCGGGCTCGACCATCAAGCCCGCGGTGGCGATTGCCGGGCTCGACAGCGGCGTGATCACCGGTTCATCGCGGGTCTACGACCCCGGCTACTACATGCTGCCCAATTACGACCACAAGTACCGTAACTGGAACCGCAGCGGTGATGGCTATGTGGATTTGGACACGGCGATCATGCGTTCCAACGACACTTACTTTTATGACCTGGCTCACAAACTGGGCATTGATCGTCTGTCCTCGTACATGAACCAGTTCGGCATCGGCCAGAAAGTCTCGCTCGACATGTTCGAGGAGTCCGCAGGCTTGATGCCGTCCCGCGAGTGGAAGCGGGCGACGCGGCGGCAGGCCTGGTTTCCGGGCGAAACCCTGATTCTGGGGATTGGTCAGGGCTACATGCAGTCCACGCCGTTGCAACTGGCGCAAGCGACTGCGCTGATTGCCAGCAAAGGCAAATGGATCCGTCCGCACCTGGCCAAGACCATCGAGGGTGTGCCACCCGTTGATCCGAACCCGATGCCGGACATCGTGCTGCGCGACCCGTCCAACTGGGCCAAGGTCACCCACGGCATGCAGCAAGTGGTGCATGGCGCCCGCGGGACAGCCCGTGTGGCGGGCGTGGGGGCGCAATACCTGATCGCTGGCAAAAGTGGTACGGCGCAGGTGGTGGCGATCAAGCAGGGCGAAAAATATGACCGTTCCAAAGTTCAGGAACGCCACCGCGACCACGCGTTGTTCGTTGGTTTCGCCCCGGCCGACAACCCGCAAATTGCGGTCTCGGTCATGATTGAAAACGGTGAGGCGGGCAGCCGCGTGGCTTCGCCGGTCGTGCGCAAGGTCATGGATGCCTGGTTGCTGGATGCACAAGGCAAGCTCAAACCTGAGTACGCCAGCCCTTCAAAGGCGGAGGTTACGGCCCGTGATGAGTAATTTTGATCGCATGCTCTCCAGTGAGGATGTGATGCGTCGACGTGCCTCGCTGTTGCAGCGTTTGCACATCGATGGCCCGCTGCTGATTTTGCTGTTGACCCTGGCGGCTGGCAGTCTGTTCGTTCTGTACTCGGCCAGCGGCAAGAGCTGGGACCTGCTGAGCAAGCAGGCCACCTCGTTTGGTATCGGTCTGGTGTCAATGTTCATCATTGCCCAGCTTGAACCCCGGTTCATGGCGCGCTGGGTGCCGATTGGTTACCTGATCGGCGTGCTGCTGCTGGTGGTCGTGGACGTCATGGGCCACAACGCCATGGGGGCCACGCGCTGGATCAACATCCCGGGGGTGATCCGTTTCCAGCCTTCGGAATTCATGAAGATTCTGATGCCAGCGACCATCGCCTGGTACCTCTCCAAGCGCACCTTGCCCCCGCAGCTCAAACACGTGGCGATCAGCCTCATGCTGATTGGCGTGCCCTTTGCGCTGATTGTGCGTCAGCCCGACCTCGGTACTGCGCTGCTGGTACTGGCGGGTGGCGCGTTTGTGCTGTTCATGGGCGGGCTGCGTTGGCGCTGGATTCTCAGCGTGCTGGCGGCCACGGTGCCGGTGGCCGTCGCCATGTGGTTTTTCGTGATGCACGACTATCAAAAGCAGCGCGTGCTGACCTTCCTCGACCCTGAAAGCGATCCGCTGGGCACCGGCTGGAACATCATTCAGTCCAAGGCCGCCATTGGTTCGGGCGGTGTGTTTGGCAAAGGCTGGTTGCTGGGCACCCAGTCGCACCTGGACTTCCTGCCTGAAAGCCACACCGACTTCATTATTGCGGTGATGGGCGAAGAGTTCGGGCTGGTGGGCATTTGCGCATTGCTGCTGATTTATCTGCTGTTGATTGGTCGTGGCCTGGTGATTACGGCCCAGGCGCAGACGCTGTTCGGCAAATTGCTGGCCGGCAGCCTGACCATGACGTTTTTTGTTTATGTTTTCGTCAACATCGGTATGGTCAGTGGCCTGTTGCCGGTGGTGGGCGTGCCATTGCCGTTCATTAGCTACGGCGGAACTTCGCTCGTTACGCTGCTGTCAGCGTTTGGGGTTTTGATGTCGATCCACACGCATCGCAAGTGGATCGCGCAAGTTTGATTAAGGTGAAGAATTCAATGCAAGTAATGCGTGGCTGGGCTGCTCGATACGCGTCCTGGGTAGGCCTGTTAGGTCTGTTCGGGGCGGCGCAAGGCGCGGTGGCCGGCGACTATGAAGGCTCGCCCCAGGTGGCTGAGTTTGTCGGCGAGATGACCCGCGATTACGGGTTCGCCGGTGAACAGCTGATGGACGTTTTCCGCGAGGCTCAACGCAAGCAGAGCATCCTTGATGCCATTTCGCGTCCGGCCGAGCGCGTTAAACAGTGGAAGGAATACCGCCCGATCTTCATTTCGGATGCCCGCGTGGCGCGCGGTGTCGATTTTTGGCGTGAGCACGAAGCCGTGCTGGCCCGTGCCGAGCAGGAATATGGCGTACCGGCGCAAGTGATTGTGTCGATCATTGGCGTTGAAACCTTCTACGGCCGTAACACGGGCAGCTACCGGGTGATCGACGCGCTGTCGACCCTGGGCTTCGATTACCCGCCACGTGCTGAATTCTTCCGCAAAGAACTGCGCGAATTTCTGCTGCTGGCCCGCGAGGAACAGGTCGACCCGTTGACCCTTAAGGGCTCGTACGCCGGTGCGATGGGCTTGCCGCAATTTATGCCGAGCAGCTTCCGCGCCTATGCCGTGGACTTTGATAACGACGGCCACATTAATATTTGGAGCAACCCGGACGACGCCATCGGCAGTGTTGCCAGCTATTTCAAGCGCCATGGCTGGGTAGCGGGCGAGCCGGTGGTCATTCGGGCTGATGTGCAAGGCGATCGCGCCGACGAAGGGTTGACCCAAGGCATCGAACCGGTGAAAACGGTCGGGGAGTTGCGAGCGCTGGGGTGGTCGAGTCATGATGCGCTGCGTGACGACATGCCGGTCACCGCCTTGCGTCTCGAAGGCGAAAACGGCCCTGAATACTGGATGGGCCTGAAGAATTTTTATGCGATTACGCGTTACAACCGTAGCGTGATGTACGCCATGGCAGTGCACCAACTGTCCGACCTGCTGGTTCAAGCACGGGGCAACAAGTAATGCCGTTTCTAGCGATCCGTACACCGTTGAAAGTTGCTGCCTGCGCCGCCGTCGCGTTGCTGGTGGTGAGTTGCTCCAGCAGTCGTTCCACCGCGCCGCAGCAAAAGTCGGCCCCGGTGGTCCGCGCCACGCCCGGTTTGGACATCAACCGGGCACACAAGGACGGCGCGCCGTGGTGGGACGTAGACGTCTCGCGTATCCCCGATGCGACGCCCACCCTGCACACCGGGCCGTACAAAGCCAACCCGTATACCGTGCTGGGCAAGACCTACTTTCCGATGCAAGAGTCCAAGACGTACGTGGCGTCAGGTACGGCATCCTGGTACGGCACCAAGTTTCACGGTCAGAACACTGCCAATGGCGAGGTGTATGACCTGTACGGCATGAGCGCAGCGCACAAAACCCTGCCGCTGCCCAGCTACGTCAAAGTGACCAACCTGGACAACGGTAAAGCCGTGGTGCTGCGGGTTAACGACCGTGGCCCGTTCTATTCGGACCGCATCATTGACTTGTCCTACGCGGCGGCCAAAAAGCTCGGTTACGCCGAAACCGGTACGGCGCGGGTCAAAGTCGAAGGCATCGACCCGCAGCAGTGGTGGGCGCAGCGCGGTCGTCCTGCGCCGCTGATGCTCAATGAGCCGAAAATGGCCCAGAATGCCCCCGGACCTACCATTGCCACGGGCAAGGTCGAGCAATGGACACCGCCTGCGCAGCAACACGCCACGGATGTTGTGCCGGTGCCGCGCATGTCCAACGGGCAGGGCACGTATTTGCAGGTCGGCGCCTTTGCCAACCCGGATGCCGCAGAGTTGCTTCGTTCCAAGCTCAGTGGCATGGTCAGTGCCCCCGTATTTATTAGCTCGATTGTGCGCAATCAGCAGACCTTGCACCGTGTGCGGCTGGGGCCGATTGCCTCGGCCGGCGAAGTACAGCAAGCGCAAAACAGCGTGCGACTGGCCAATTTGGGCCAGCCAAGCGTTGTGACATCGGATCAGTAACACTGATTAACGCGTTGGGCCCCGAAGGTTCGGGCCCCAACGCAGTTGCAGCGACAAAGAACAAAAGCCCTGCGAGGGCCGTGCCTGCAACTGAATACGCGACAGCCCCTCTAAGGGCTGTCAGAACAGTTTTGCCCGCGAGGGTAAGTTTCCATCAACAATTTCGAGAGACGGATGAACATCACCACCTTTGCCAAACGCCTGTGCCTGCTTGTCCCGCTGATCATTACGCCTGCCGCCTGGGCAGCCGAAATGATGCCGTCGCCGCCACAGCTTGCCGCCAAATCCTACGTGCTGATGGATGCCAGTAGCGGCAACGTGCTGGTTGAGAACAATGGCGACCAGCGCCTGCCCCCGGCCAGCCTGACCAAACTGATGACTGCGTACATTGCGACGCTGGAAATCCGTCGTGGCCAGATTGGCGAGAACGACCCGGTAACGGTCAGCGAGAACGCCTGGCGCACCGGTGGTTCGCGCATGTTCATCAAGGTCGGCTCCCAGGTGTCGGTCAGCGATCTGCTGCACGGGATCATCATTCAGTCGGGTAACGACGCCAGCGTTGCATTGGCTGAGCACATTGCCGGCAGTGAAGACGCTTTCGCGGATCTGATGAACAAGACCGCAGCCGAGCTGGGCATGACCAATAGCCACTTCATGAACCCGACCGGTCTGCCAAACCCTGAGCACTACTCGTCGGCGCATGACATGTCGCTGCTGGCCCGCGCAATCATCCACGAAGACCCGACCCACTACGCGATCTACTCGCAGAAAGAGTTCTTCTGGAACGGCATCAAGCAGCCTAACCGCAACCTGTTGCTGTGGCGCGACAAGACCGTTGACGGCCTGAAAACCGGTCACACCGATGAAGCAGGCTACTGCATGGTGTCTTCGGCAGTGCGTGACGGCATGCGTTTGATCGCCGTGGTGTTCGGCACCAACAGCGAAGCGGCCCGTGCGGCCGAAACGCAAAAACTGCTGACCTACGGTTTCCGCTTCTTCGAAACCCAGACCTTCTACCAGAAAGGCACCGAGCTGGCTCAGGCTCCTGTCTGGAAAGGCACCACCAGTCAGGTCAAAGCCGGTCTGGCCAACGACCTGACCCTGACCCTGCCTAAAGGCCAATTGAAAAAGCTGGCCGCGAGCATGACCATGAACCCGCAACTGATGGCGCCCATCGCCAAAGGTGACGTGATCGGTAAGGTTGAAGTCAAACTCGACGATAAAGTTGTTCACAGTGCGGACTTGATCGCACTTGAGCCGGTTGAGGAAGGTGGCATTTTCCGCCGCGTGTGGGATAGCATCCGTCTATTCTTCTACGGGTTGTTCAACTGATTGCACCCACCTGTGTGACCCTGCGCTTACCCGGCGCGGGGTCATGTCTGTAGTTCCGGGCTTACGAGGCCAATACGCCATGAGCGATAACGAAGTAAAGGCGCCAAAGATCGAATTTCCTCAAACCGATTACCCGGTTAAGGTGATCAGTGACACAGGTGTGGGTAACAAGGACAAAATCCTCGTGATCGTGAGAAAACACGCAACGATCAACAACGAGCGTATTGACGAACGCCAGAGCACCAACGGCAAGTACACCACCATCCAGCTGCACATTGTGGCCACGGATCAGGACCAGCTGTACAACATCAACAGCGAACTGCGGGCCACTGGCTTCGTTCACATGGTGTTGTGATGTCGCGGGCCTTGGGTTTTCGCGAGTTGGCGTTGCTGGATTACGAGCCCACCTGGCTGGCCATGCAGCGTTTCACTGACCAACGCAAAGACCGGCCCGAGACGCAAGACGAGATCTGGCTGGTGGAGCATCCGCCAGTATTCACCCAGGGGCAGGCCGGCAAGGCCGAGCACCTGCTGCTGCCGGGTGATATCCCGGTGGTCAAATCAGATCGCGGCGGGCAAGTGACGTATCACGGGCCCGGCCAGTTGGTTGCCTACCTGATGCTGGACGTGCGGCGTCTGGGTTTTGGGGTTCGCGAACTGGTCAGCCGGATGGAGCGCTGCCTGATCGAGCTGCTCGCCAGCTATGGCGTAAGCGCCCACGCCAAGCCCGATGCGCCCGGCGTGTATGTGAATGGCGCGAAAATCGCCTCACTGGGCCTGCGGATCCGCAATGGCTGCTCTTTCCACGGCCTGGCCCTGAATGTGGATATGGACCTGGAACCGTTTCGACGGATTAACCCCTGTGGCTACGCGGGGCTGGCGATGACCCAGTTGCGCGACCATGCAGGCCCGATTGAATTTGCCGAGGTGCGTGCCCGGCTGCGCGCGCAGCTCGTCAAACACCTCGACTATGCTGAGCAGACGACCCTGACGGGCGGAATCGATTGATATGACTACTGCGCAAGACGCTGTTGAAACCCTGATCCCTACGCTGGACATCTCTGAACGTGCAGCCCGCGCCAGCGAGGCCCGTTCCAAGGTTGAGACCGGCGTCAAGCTGCGCGGTGCCGAAAAGGTGGCGCGTATCCCGGTCAAAATCATTCCGACCACCGAATTGCCGAAAAAACCTGACTGGATTCGGGTGCGCATCCCGGTTTCTCCGGAAGTCGACCGTATCAAGCAACTGCTGCGCAAACACAAATTGCACAGCGTTTGCGAAGAAGCATCCTGCCCGAACCTGGGTGAGTGCTTCTCGGGCGGTACTGCCACCTTCATGATCATGGGCGACATCTGCACCCGTCGCTGCCCGTTCTGCGACGTCGGCCATGGTCGCCCCAAGCCTCTGGACGTCAATGAGCCACAAAGCCTGGCCATCGCCATTGCTGACCTGGGCTTGAAGTACGTGGTCATCACCTCGGTGGACCGTGACGACCTGCGTGACGGCGGTGCCCAGCACTTTGCCGATTGCATCCGCGAAATCCGCAAGCTGTCACCCAACGTGCTGCTTGAAACCCTGGTGCCGGACTACCGTGGCCGCATGGACGTAGCGCTCGACATCACGGCCGCCGAGCCGCCTGACGTGTTCAACCACAACCTCGAAACCGTCCCGCGTCTGTACAAGGCGGCGCGTCCGGGTTCCGATTACCAGTGGTCGTTGACGTTGCTGCAGCGCTTCAAACAAATGATGCCGCACATCCCGACCAAATCCGGCCTGATGCTGGGCCTTGGCGAAACCGATGAAGAAGTCATCGAAGTGATGAAGCGCATGCGTGAGCACGACATCGACATGCTGACCCTTGGCCAGTACCTGCAACCGTCGCGCAGCCACTTGCCGGTTCAGCGTTTTGTGCACCCTGACACCTTCGCCTGGTTCGCCGAGGAAGGTTACAAAATGGGCTTCAAAAACGTTGCTTCCGGGCCGTTGGTTCGTTCCTCGTACCACGCGGATGAGCAGGCCAAGCTGGTCAAGAACATGCTGGTCAGTGAGTGAAACCATGAACAGCCCGTTCACCGCGCAGGTGTCTGACAAGGCCCACGGCGCGGTGCCCGCGCTGCGTGCTGGCGGGGTGATCGGCCTGATCGCCCCGGCTGGCCCCGCCGAACTCGATCTTCACCTTGCCACCCAATGGATACAGGCACGCGGTTATCAACTGCGGGTTTTTCCGGGGGTATGGGAAAAAGACGGCTACCTGGCCGGCGCTGATGCTATTCGTTTGCACGATTTGCACGACGCCTTTGCCGACGACAGCATCGACGCGATTTTGTGCATGCGCGGCGGCTATGGCAGCCCGCGTTTGCTCGATGGCATCGACTTCGAACTCCTGAAACGCCATCCGAAACCTTTTATTGGCTACAGCGACATCACGGCGCTGCATCTGGCCATCACCCGTTATGCAGGCTTCGTGACCTTTCACGGGCCGATGCTGAACGCAGACCTGCTGGGCAATAAGCAGGCGCCCACTGAATCCTCCCTGCTGGACATGATCAGTGGCCGGCAAGGCGCCGTTCTGACTCATCCCGCCGCGTTTGCGTTGACCACCGTGGCGCCGGGCGTGGCCAGCGGACGGTTGCTGGGCGGCAACCTGGCCATGATCTGCGGCACGCTTGGCACCGCATTCGAGCTGGACGCAGACGGCATCATTTTGTTCATTGAGGACGTCAACGAACCGCTGTACCGGATTGACCGTCTGCTGACCCAACTGCGGTTAGCGGGCAAGTTGGCGCGGGTTCGGGGTGTGTTGGTGGGGGATGTGGCCGGAGTGGACACTCAGGCGTTGATGCGGCTGATCGGGCAGGAGCTTGGGCCGCTAGGGGTGCCTGTACTCGCGGGATGGCGCAGCGGGCATTGCGACCCCAACCTGACCTTACCAATGGGCGCGCTGGTGCGTCTGGATGCAGATAACCAGCAGTTGGTGTTAGAGCAGGACGTCGTTTCGATCGCGCCTTGACCCTCTCCCGGCGGGAGAGGGGTGGCGCAGGCCGTTTAGTGTTGGCGCAAACTTTCCAGCAACTTATGCGAAGGGTAGCCATCCGCGGGCCAGCCCAGCGCTTGCTGCGCGCTGCGAATTGCCTTACGGGTGTTTGCCCCGATGATGCCATCAGCCTTGCCGGCGTCGTAGTTGCGGTTGCTCAGCAGGGTTTGCAGCTCGACACGTTCGCTGCGACTCAACGGGCGGTCATCCTTGGGCCAGTCCCCTTTGATGATGCCACCACCGTTGAAGCGCTCAGACAGCAGGCCCACCGCCAGCGCATACGACGAAGAGTTGTTGTAGCGCAGGATGGCCCTGAAGTTATCCAGCACTAAAAATGCCGGTCCCCGGTATCCGGCGGGCAGCAACAACGTGGCGCTCAGTTGTTCTGAACCGCTGGCGGTAACAGGCACCCGTACCCCAAGTGCTTGCCATTCGCTGACACTTTTACGAACGGTTCCGTCAGCCAGCGCGTAGTCAAACCCGCTCGGCAGGTTCACTTCAAATCCCCAAGGCTGGCCTTGCTTCCAACCGGAGCTTTGCAGGTAGTGAGCCGTGGAGGCCAGCGCGTCAGCCGAACTGTTCCAGATGTCCCGACGGCCATCGCCGTCGAAATCCACCGCGTGGGTTTCATAGGTGGTGGGGATGAACTGGGTCTGGCCCATCGCGCCTGCCCATGAACCGAGCATTTTCTCGGGCGAAATATCGCCTTCCTGGATGATCTTAAGGGCAGCGATCAGTTGGCTCTGGGCGAATTCCGGGCGACGGCCTTCATACGCCAGGGTGGCCAGGGAACGGATCACCGATTTGTTGCCTTGAAAGGTGCCGAAGTTGCTTTCCATGCCCCACACCGAGACCAGTGCCTCGCGATCAACGCCGTAGCGCTCTTCGATACGACTCAGCAGGTCGGCATTTTGCTCCAGCAATCGCTGGCCATTGCGCACGCGCAGCGGCGAAAGGGCGCCTTCGAGGTATTCCCACACCGGGCGGCTGAACTCGGGCTGGCTGCGATCAGCCTTGATGACGCCCATGTCGGGGGTGATGTCTTTGAAGGCGTTATCGAAAACCAGCGGGTTGATCCCTGCTTTCAGGGCTTGCGCACGGAAGTTGGCTTGCCATTCGCTGAAGCTTTGGGCGGGCTGGATTTCAAGGGTGTCTGCAACGGGAGCGCTGGTGGTCACCGCGGGCGCGGGAGGCGTCACAGGCAGGGGTTGAGCATCGGCTGCGGTGGGTTTCTCTGCGCAGGCGACTAAAAGGATGACGCTGGAAGCAGCAATCAGTTGGCGCATCGGCCAACGGCGTTTATGACTTAAGGGCATGCGCAGGTCCAGGTAATGCGAATCAGATGCAGACCTTAACATTCCCGCCGTCAGGCAGCCAGAAAGTAAAAAGCCTCCCGGTCTCTCGACTGGAAGGCTTCGCGGCGGTAGCTGCCTTTGCCTTTGGCGGGGCGTTCCTGGCGGCTGCGGAACAAGGGTTGGGTGACGATGGATTTGGCCTTGTTGGGGCGTTTGCTCATGGCAATGACTCTCGCTGGGTTGAACAGGCGCAAATCATCGGCCAGATTGTTTGATCTGTCCAGCGTCGTTACGTGCAGGCGTTGACCGGCTGTTTCGTGCTTTCACAGCGGCCACTCAGGCTGGTTGGTTATTCCGCTGGCAAGTTCAGACGTTGCCCACACATCAGCAGCGTCAATCGGCTGAGGCTGCTCCAGGCCGAACCTGCCGCCTGACCCTTGATCTGTGCATCGATACGTTGCGCGTCCATCAATAGCTGCGCCCAGCGCTGAGCTGAATAACGTTGCAAGGCTTTGCTCATCAGCGGTTTGCGTTTGTCCCACACCGGCGGGCGTGCCTGGCTGAACGCCTTGTCCAGCGGAATGCCTTGGCTGTATTGCAACGCAATGTTGGCCAAGACCCGCAGCTCGCGAGCCAGCGCCCAGAGGATCACGGGCGGCTCGACGCCTTCACCGCGCAAGCCTTCAAGCATGCGCAATGCATGGGCAGCCTCACCATTAAGCACCGCATCCACCAGCCCGAACACATCGAAACGCGCACTGTCGGCGACCGCGGCCTGCACGGTCTCGACCGTGATCTGGCCTTCTTCAGCCATCAGTTTGAGCTTTTCGATTTCCTGAGCGGCTGCCAGCAAGTTGCCTTCTACCCGTGCGGCGATCAATTCCACAGCATCATGGGTCGCCGCCAGGCCCGCTTGCGACAGCCGCTGGCGAATCCATTGCGGCAATTGATTGGTGTCCACCGGCCAGATCTGTACGAACTGTGTGTGCGCACCCTCCACCAGCGCCTTGCCCCATTTGGTTTTCTGCGCACTGCCATCGAGTTTTGGCAGGCTGATCAGCAGCAGGGTGTCGTCTGCGGGTCGCGAGCAATATTCGATGAGGGCTGCCGCGCCTTTGTCGCCGGGTTTGCCGGAGGGCAATCGCAGCTCCAGCAAGCGTTTTTCGGCAAACAACGACATGCTTGCGCCAGCCTGCAGCAATGAACCCCAGTCAAAACTGGCGTCAGCACTGAACACTTGGCGTTCATCAAAACCTTGTTGGCGGGCGGTGCTGCGGATGGCGTCTGAGGCTTCCTGACACAAGAGCGGGTCGTCGCCGCTGATGATGTACACGGGCGACAGGCTGCCTTGCAGGTGTTTGGCGAGTTGGGCGGGGGCGAGTTTCATAGGACTTGTGAGATGACGGGGCGCCTGAGCGCCCCGTATACCTTATTGCTCAGGAACTTCGAGGGGCGACTGCTGAGGAATCGCGTCTTGTGCCTGGCGCGCAGCTTCGATGGCCTGGGCTTCAGCCCGTGCTTTCTCGTCAGCCACTTGTTGCAGCTTGGCCAGTTGTTCCGGAGTCAACTGCTCCAGGCGCAGCACCATTTGTTGCACCAGTTCACGGCGCAGCTCGGTGCTGATCATGGACGCTTCCTGGCCAGAACCGGTGATGTTGCTGCTGTCTTGCAGGTAGACCTTGTGCACTTCGATCTTGTTGTTGAGCAACGGCAAGTTGTGCTCGCCACGGATCTCGTAGTTCAGCACTTTGGTCAATTCGTATTCGACCGAACCGCCAATGCCCGCATAGCTGGCAGCGCGCTGGCTATCTTGCTCGTTGGTGAGGATCAGGTGGTAAGGCGCAGCGGCGGTGATTTTCACGCCGCTGTTTTCCAGTACTTGTCGCAACTCACGCACGGTATCGCCGTAAGCATTACGGGCCGTGACGTCGAGTGCGGTAATCGACAGCTGATTGGTGCCGGTGCCGCGCAGCTGAAAGCCGCAGGCGCTCAGCAAGACTGCGAGGCCCATCACCAGCAAGTTGCGTTTGATCATGTGTTGCTCCCCTTGAAACCAGATGGACCGACGGAGCGGCCCGGAAGGTTTTGTTGGGCGCCCGCGCACGAGGCGGGCGCCTGTTCCAATTTAGCTGGCGACGATATTAACCAGTTTGCCCGGCACGACGATCACTTTGCGGATGGTCAGACCTTCGGTGAAACGCAGCACGTTTTCGTTGATCCGGGCCGCCGCTTCGATGTCTTCACGGCTGGCGCCGGCAGGCATTTCGATCTGGCCGCGCAGTTTACCGTTAACCTGAATCACCAGTTGCAGCGTGTCCTGAACCAACGCGCTTTCGTCCAGCGTCGGCCACGGTGCGTCGATGATGGCGCCGATGTGACCCAGCTGATTCCACAGCTCGTGGCTGATGTGCGGGGTGATCGGGGCCAGCAACAAGGCTACGGTTTCCAGACCTTCCTGCAACAGGGCGCGGTCTTGTTCGGTGGCCTGCGGCGCTTTTTCCAGCACGTTCATCACGGTCATCACTTGCGCGACGGCGGTGTTGAATTTGTGGTGCTGGCCCACGTCCTGGCTGGCTTGCTTGATGGCCTGGTGAATGGCGCGACGAATGACTTTTTGCTCGTCATTCAGCGTGCCGATGTCCAGTGCGCCCGGCAGGCCCTGGCTAACGTGCGCATGCGCCAGGCGCCAGACGCGCTTGAGGAAGCGGTGCGAGCCTTCAACGCCGGAGTCCGACCATTCGAGGCTGGCGTCAGGTGGCGACGCGAACATCATGAACAGGCGACAGGTATCGGCGCCGTATTGCTCGATCATGTATTGCGGGTCAACGCCGTTGTTTTTGGACTTGGCCATTTTTTCAGTGCCGCCAATCTCCACCGGCAGGCCGTCGCTGATCAGCTTGGCGCCAATGATTTTGGCCTTGCTGTCACGCTCCAGCTCGACGTCTGCCGGGTTGAACCAGGTCAGGGCGCCGTTGGCTTCGCGACGGTAATACGTTTCGGCAATCACCATGCCCTGGGTCAGCAGGTTCTTGAACGGCTCGTTGGAGCTGACCAAGCCCTCATCGCGCATCAGTTTGTGGAAGAAGCGCGCATACAGCAGGTGCAAGATCGCGTGTTCGATACCGCCGATGTATTGGTCAACCGGCAGCCAGTGATCGGCGGCGGATTTTTCGACCAGACCGCCTTCGTAGTGAGGCGAGGCGTAGCGCGCGTAGTACCACGATGACTCGACAAAGGTGTCCATGGTGTCGGTTTCACGCTTGGCCGGGGCGCCGCATTTCGGGCAGCTGCATTCGTAGAACTCAGGCATGCGGGCCAATGGCGAACCGGCGCCATCGGGTACGACGTCTTCAGGCAATACAACCGGCAATTGGTCTTCTGGCACCGGAACGTCGCCACAGCTGTCGCAGTGAACGATCGGGATCGGGCAACCCCAATAGCGCTGACGGCTGATGCCCCAGTCGCGCAGGCGGAACTGGGTACGCGACTGGCCCAGACCTTTGGCGCTCAGGGCTGCTTCCATTGCCGCAAAGGCTGCGTCGAAATCCAGACCGTCAAATTCGCCGGAATTGATCAGTGGGCCGTGTTCGTTGTAAGCGTCCTGCCAAGGCGCAGGGGAGGCGTCGCCCGCACTGGTGCGCACGACCGACTTGATCGGCAGGTCGTATTGGGTGGCGAATTCGAAATCGCGCTCGTCGTGAGCAGGAACGGCCATGACTGCGCCGTCGCCATAGTGCATCAACACATAGTTGGCGACCCACACCGGGAGCTTCTCGCCGGTCAGCGGGTGCAGGACGAACAGCGAGGTCGGCAGGCCCTTTTTCTCTTGGGTAGCCATGTCGGCTTCAGCCACGCTGCCGCCTTTGCATTGAGCGATAAACGCTTGCAGCTCGGGGTTGGACTGTGCCGCCTGGGTGGCCAGCGGGTGCTCGGCTGCCACGGCCACATAGGTGGCGCCCATCAGGGTGTCGGGGCGGGTGGTGAAGACCTTGAGGGTGCCCTGCTCGCCGATGGAGTCGACGTCGTAAGGGAACTGGACTTCCATGCCGCGGGATTTGCCGATCCAGTTGCGCTGCATGGTCTTGACCTGCTCAGGCCAGCCCGTCAGCTCGTCGAGGCTTTCAAGCAGCTCATCGGCATAGGCCGTGATCTTGAAGTAGTACATCGGGATTTCGCGTTTTTCGATCAACGCGCCCGAACGCCAGCCGCGGCCGTCGATCACTTGCTCGTTGGCCAGAACGGTCTGGTCCAGCGGGTCCCAGTTCACGGTCCCGTTTTTGCGGTAGATCACGCCTTTTTCGAACAGGCGCGTGAACAGCCATTGTTCCCAGCGGTAGTAGTCCGGCTTGCAGGTGGTGATTTCACGCGACCAGTCAACCGCCAGGCCCAGGCTGCGCAACTGGGTCTTCATGTATTCGATGTTTTCGTACGTCCACTTGGCCGGTGCGACGTTGTTCTTCATCGCGGCGTTTTCAGCCGGCATGCCGAAGGCATCCCACCCCATAGGTTGCAATACGTTCTTGCCGAGCATGCGCTGGTAACGGGAGATCACGTCGCCGATGGTGTAGTTACGCACGTGCCCCATGTGTAGCTTGCCGCTCGGGTACGGGAACATCGACAGGCAGTAGTAGGTTTCCTTGCCTGGATCTTCGCTGACTTCGAAGGACTTTTGGTTGTCCCAGAATGATTGGGCGGCGGCTTCTATTTCACGGGGCTGATATTGTTCGTGCATGGCTACTTGTACTGATAAAGGGTGGCCTAATCCTCTTCAACATACGGCCGGCTATTGTGTTGCCCGGTCAAGTTGGAGTAGGGGTTACAGGAAGCCCCGTAGCATACATGACCCCACTCTATCGAGGGAAACCCTGATTGCCTCGTCCTTCCGTTGGTCGCTGCACCTCACCGGTTTTGTGCACGCGACTAAGCTTGCTCAAAGGGGAGATTGATATCCTTCAATGAGGTGAGCGGATGGCAAGAACGCAACGCAAAGCGACAACGTCACAGGTGTATGAGCGTCTGATCAATCGTTTGGACGTGGCTCTCGATTCAGCGCAAACGGCAGTGCAATTACGTAACGAGCACTCAGCCGAAGTGGAATTGCGAGGTTTGAGTCATGCTGAACTGGAGTTGATTAACGCGTATTTAAACCGGAGCGAACGCGAGGTGGATAGACGTTCGCATGGCAGCAGTCATGTGCAGGAAACCCCGTCGGCAGCCAATGTCATCTGGCTGAAGGACCGGGTCAAGCAAGCCAAGGGCTAGGGCGACTTTTTACGTCGTGAGTCCGTGATACAGCGAGTGGCGCCACCTACGTGTCCCAGGGTTGATAAAGCAGGCGTTTATATCCAAGTCACTCACGTGCCTGTTGTTGCATCGGATCAACCCCCTTAGGCTTCGGGCATCTTTGGAGATGCTCGATGCCTATTCGATATTTCGTTAAACAACTGCTTCTTCCGCCCGGCATTCTATTACTGATCCTTGTGCTCGCCTGGTGGCTGCGCCGTTCGCGCCCGCGGCTGGCCGGGGCGTTGTTCGCCGTGGGGGTGGGTGGCTTCTGGTTGATGAGCCTGCCCGTGGTGGTGGAATGGAGCGCCCGCGCGCTGGAGCGTGAACCGGCACTGGCGCAAAGTGACTGGGCGACTTTGGCCACGCGTGCCGATGCGATTGTGGTGCTGGGGTCCGGGCGTGAGCGGGGCGATCCGGCGTGGGGCAGCGATCAGCCGACGGGCACCGGGCTAGAGCGTCAGCGTTATGCGGCCCGACTGGCCAAGGCTTCCGGGCTGCCGCTGGTGACCACGGGCGGCCTGCATTACGGCACGCCGCCGAGTGAGGCGCAGTTGATGGCAGACTCCTTGCGCGATGACTTCGGTGTGCAAGTGCGCTGGAAAGAAGAGCGCAGCCGCACGACGTGGGAAAACGCGCAAATGACGGCCGATCTCTTGTTGCCTCAGGGCATCAAGCGCGTGGTGGTGGTCACGCAAGCGTGGCACATGCCGCGTGCCGTCTGGAGTTTCGAAAAGGCCGGGTTTGAAGTGGTGGCAGCGCCGGTGGGCTTTTTGGGCCGAGACAACGCCCGGCCTCTGGGCGGATGGATGCCAGAATTCAAATCGATCTGGCAGTCCGGGCAGTTGCTGAACGAGGCGGTGGGGCAAGTGGCTTACCCGTTGTTTTACCGCTGAGCCGGCTCACGCGCTGGAGGATAGTAACCCTGTGCGTGTCGCAGCCTCATGCACTGGCTGCGACACGCGACGTCTCATACGGTCTTGGCAATGCGGCTGGTTATCAGGGCCCAGCCGATCAGCACCACACACAGGATGATCAACGGCCACGAACGCCATTGCAGGTACGGCGTGAGGTTGTGCATCGGCACCACTTCGCCGTAGAGAATCCCCTGTTCGAACTGCGGGATTTGCGCCGTGATCTGCCCGTAAGGGTTAATCAGCCCGGTGACGCCGTTGTTGGTTGCCCGGATCATCCAGCGGCCAGCCTCAAGCGCGCGCATCTGGGCCATCTGCAAATGCTGCAGCGGGCCAATCGAGGTGCCGAACCAGGTGTCGTTGCTGATGGTCAGCAGCACATCGCTCTTGGCCGCCAAGCTGGCAGCGAATTCCGGGTACACCACTTCGTAGCAAATGAACGGTGCGATCTGATAGCCCTTGGCTTGTAGCAGCGCTTGTTCCGCAGGCCCGCGAGCGAAGTCGGACATCGGCAGGTCGAAGAACGCAATCAGCCCGCGCAGCACATCCTGTAACGGCACGTATTCGCCAAACGGCACCAGCTTTTGTTTCAGGTAGGTGCCATCCGCCTCGCCCACGGCCGTAATGCCGTTGAAGAAGCGGGGTTCGTGACGCACTTCCTGGCGGATCGGCACACCGGTAATCAGGGCGGAATGCCGGTCGGCAGCAAAGCGGCCCATCATCGACAGGTAGCCTTCGGCGTTTTCCTTGAGTACCGGGATCGCGGTTTCAGGCCAGACGATCAGATCGACCCGCTTGGAACTGAACGTCATGTCGCGGTACAGGGCCAGTTGCGCATTCAACTGCGCCGGGTCCCATTTCATGCTTTGTTCGATATTGCCCTGAATCGCCGCCACGCTCAGCGGATCGCCCGAAGGACTGGTCCAAGCGTGGTGTTTGAGGGCGCTACCGATGATCCACGGGCCGACCAGCAGCACGGCTCCGGCGGCGATGAAAGCCTTGCGTTTGGCCCGAATCAGCCGAGGGAGGTTGCACAGCAGGGCGGCGGTGAGCGCCAGGGTGAAGGAAATCAGCCACATGCCGCCCAGCGGCGCGAGCCCGGCCAGTGGACCGTCGAGCTGGCTGTAACCGGAATAAAGCCACGGGAACCCGGTGAGGAACCAGCCGCGAAACGCTTCTTGCATGACCCACAGGGCCGCAAAGGCCAAGGCGTCTGCCAGCGGGGCTTCATTGCGGCGAATCCAGCGCGCCCATAGCCACGCGGGCAGGGCGAAGAACCAGGCAATGGCGGCAGTGAATGCCAGCATCAGCAGGCCCGCCAGCAGGACTGACGCGCCTCCGAAGTTGTGAATGCTGTAGTAGATCCAGCTGGTGCCCGCGCCAAACAGGCCGAAACCGAAGCACCAGCCCCGGCCCAGCGCCTGACGTGGCGACAGGTCGCGCAAGCCGAGGTAGAACAGGGCCAGGGCGACCAGCGCCAGCGGCCAAATGTCGTACGGTGCCAACGCCAGGGTGGTGAGTGCGCCGGCGACCACAGCCAGCAAGTTACCGGGCCAGCCGGGGGAGGTTATCCAGCGCATTTCAATCCTTGGTGTTGGAGGTTTAGCGGGCGATAGGCGTCAGGCGAATCAAGTGAATACGGCGGCTGTCTGCATTGAGGATGCGGAAGCGGTACGGGCCGATTTCAGTGGTTTCATTGCGTTTTGGCAAGTGCCCGAACGCACTCATGACCAGGCCGCCCACCGTGTCGAACTCGTCGTCGGAGAACTCGCTGTCGAAAAACTCGTTGAAGTTTTCGATCGGGGTCAGGGCCTTGATCAGGAAGTCACCGCTTGGCAGCGGCTTGATGTAGCTGTCTTCTTCGACATCGTGTTCGTCTTCGATGTCGCCGACGATCTGTTCGAGTACATCCTCAATCGTCACCAGACCGGCCACGCCGCCGTACTCGTCAATGACGATGGCCATGTGGTTATGGTTGGCACGGAACTCACGCAGCAACACGTTAAGGCGCTTGGACTCGGGAACGAATGTCGCCGGACGCAGCAGATCCTTGATGTTGTACTTGTCGCCGTTCTCTTGAAGGATCAGCGGCAGCAGGTCTTTGGCCAGCAACACGCCGAGCACGTCGTCGTGGCTTTCGCCGACCACCGGGTAGCGCGAGTGCGCCGCGTCGATGATCGCCGGGAGAAATTCACGGGGTGTCTGGGTCGCCTTGATGCTGATCATCTGCGAGCGCGGCACCATGATGTCGCGCACTTGCAGGTCAGCCACTTGAATGGCGCCTTCGACGATGGCCAGCGCTTCGCTGTCCAAGAGTTTGTTCTGGTGTGCTTCGCGCAGCAGCTCAAGCAGCTCCTGGCGGTTTTTCGGCTCATGGGCAAAGGCCTGGGTCAGCTTACCCAACCATGACTTTTGCCCGTTGCTCGATCGGTCTTCGCTCATAGCGATTTACTCGTATCCCTTGGTAGTTTCAGTGGTGTTGATCAGTTTTCGTCGTCTGCGTACGGGTCTGGGTGACCCAGTTCTGCAAGCAACGTTCGTTCCAGTGCTTCCATTTCTTCAGCTTCGTCATCGTCTATATGGTCGTAACCCAGAAGATGCAAGCAGCCGTGAATCACTAGATGGGCCCAGTGGGCCTCAAGTTCCTTGCCTTGTTCGGCGGCTTCGCGCTCAACCACAGCGACGCAGATCACCAGGTCGCCGAGTAGCGGGATATCGAGGAATTCATCGGGGACATCGGCCGGGAAGGACAGCACGTTGGTGGCGTAATCTTTGTCGCGCCACGTGTGGTTCAATTCGCGGGCTTCCGCTTCGTCCACCAGACGGATGGTCATTTCCGAGTCAGCAGTTCGCTGGCGCAAGGCCAGCTCGCACCATTGGCGGAACTGACTTTCGCTCGGTGTGACGGCCTGGGTCGCCAGTTGCAGATCAAGCTCAAGCATCGTGGCGGTAATCCTTGGCAGCTGGCAGGGCGGCCAATTTGTCGGCGGCTTCCTGCTCGTAGCGGCCATAAGCCTCCACGATGCGCTGCACCAATGGATGGCGCACGACGTCTTTGGACTGGAAATGCGTAAAGCTGATGCCCGGTACGTCCTTGAGCACTTCGATGACATGGTTGAGCCCGGATTTGGTGCCTTTAGGCAGGTCGATCTGGGTAATGTCACCGGTAATCACGGCGGTGGAGCCGAAGCCGATGCGGGTCAGGAACATCTTCATTTGCTCGACGGTGGTGTTCTGGCTCTCGTCGAGGATGATGAAGCTGTTGTTGAGCGTCCGGCCGCGCATATAGGCCAGCGGCGCGACTTCGATGATCTGGCGCTCAATGAGCTTGGCCACGTATTCAAAGCCGAGCATCTCGTACAGGGCGTCATATAAAGGACGCAGGTACGGATCGATTTTCTGCGACAGGTCGCCGGGCAGGAAGCCGAGCTTTTCGCCCGCTTCGACCGCCGGACGTACCAGCAGGATGCGACGGATCTGCTCGCGCTCCAGGGCATCCACGGCACACGCCACGGCCAGATAGGTTTTACCCGTACCTGCCGGCCCGATACCGAAGTTGATGTCGTTGCCCAGAATCTCTTTGACGTAGCGCTGCTGATTGATGCCGCGAGGGCGAATCATGCCCTTTTTGGTGCGCAACGACACGCTGGGGTCAGCCACGGGGTTGCTGGCCAGGTCTTCGACGGCAGATTCTTGCAAGAACAGGTGCACCATGTCCGGCGACAGCTCTGTGGCTTTGGTTTCGCGGTACAGGCGGCGCAGCAGGTGTTCTGCCGAGGAGGTGGTTTTAGGGTCGCCGATCAATTCGAATTGATTGCCGCGATTGCGGATTTCGATGGCCATGCGCTGTTCGATCAAACGTAAATGCTCGTCGAATAGCCCGCACAGATTGGCGAAGCGGCGAGCCTCAAAAGGCTCGAGGAGAAAACGATGTGGTTCGATGGGTGCGTTCAAAGTCGTTTTTAGCCGCCCTGAGGCAATTGAGATGGTTTGAAGGATAACGCTAGCAGGTCATGGACGAAAGGGCTTACTGATACCACGTAAAATCTGTAGTCGCTGACGCCCGCTGCGATGGTCCGCAAGGCAGGTGTCTGCCCTTTAAACATCGAGGATCTTGACGATCAGGGGTCAGCGACTGCGCGTCGGCTCAGTTCAGCAGCGAGCCCCGCAGGGAGTGGGGTTGAGCGGCATCGATATGCACGTCCGCAAACTGGCCGATCAACTGCGGGTTATCGCAGCGGAAGTTGACGATGCGGTTGTTCTCGGTGCGCCCTTGCAGTTCGCCGGGGTCTTTTTTCGAGTAATCGGTCACCAGAATCCGCTGGACGGATCCCACCATTTGTCGGCTGATCTCGAAACCTTGTTGGTTGAGGCGATGTTGCAAGGCGTTCAGGCGTTCTTTCTTGCGCTCTTCGGGCGTGTCGTCGGCAAGGTCGGCGGCGGGCGTGCCCGGGCGCTGGCTGTACACGAACGAGTAAGAAAAATCGAAACCCACGTCTTCGATCAGCTTCATGGTCTGCTCGAAGTCTTTTTCGGTCTCGCCGGGGAAGCCGACGATGAAGTCGGAGCTGATGCAGATACCCGGCACGGCGGCGCGCAGCTTGCGCAACTTGGACTTGTATTCCAGCGCCGTGTGGTTGCGTTTCATCGCCGACAGAATACGATCCGAACCCGACTGCACCGGCAAATGCAGGTGTTTGACCAGTTCCGGGACCTCAGCGTGGGCCTGAATCAGGCTGTCGGAAAACTCCAGCGGGTGCGACGTGGTGTAGCGGATACGCTCGATCCCGTCGACCGCCGCCACCACGCGGATCAGTTCCGCCAGGTCGGCCAGGCGACCGTCGTCGGTCAGGCCGCGATAACCGTTCACGTTCTGCCCGAGCAGGGTCACTTCACGCACGCCGTTTTCAGCCAGGTGAATCACTTCGCCTACCACGTCATCGAACGGACGGCTGACTTCTTCGCCGCGGGTATAAGGTACGACGCAGAACGTGCAGTACTTGCTGCACCCCTCCATTACCGAGACATAGGCGCTTGGGCCGTCGATGCGCGGTTCCGGCAAATGATCAAACTTTTCAATCTCGGGGAACGAAACGTCGACCTGTGGCAGCTTGGTCATGCGCGCCGCGTCGATCATCTCAGGCAGGCGATGCAGGGTCTGCGGACCGAACACCACGTCCACGTAAGGCGCGCGATCCCGGATCGCCGCGCCTTCCTGGCTTGCCACGCAACCGCCAACCGCAATTACCATCTCCGGGTTGGCCAGTTTCAGCTCGCGCCAGCGGCCCAGTTGCGAATAAACCCGGTCTTGGGCGCGTTCGCGGATGGAACAGGTGTTAAGCAGGATCACATCAGCGTCTTCGGCGCGCGCCGTGACTTCCAGGGCCTGATGTTCACCCAGCAGATCGACCATGCGTGAGCTGTCGTACTCATTCATCTGGCAACCGTGGGTTTCGATGTAAAGCTTCTTGGCCATGGGTGTTCATCAAGTGGTTCAAAGAACCGCGCATTATAGGGGGCATAGCCGTTGCTTCCTAGCGCTGTGCGTCAGGAGGCTATGCTATAGTTCGCGCCCTCTTTTATACCTTCAGATGTTTACCCGCCCTCCATGACCAAACGTGAAGCTCCAATCTACAAGGTGATTTTCCTCAACCAGGGACAGGTGTTCGAAATGTACGCCAAACAGATCTATCAAAGTGATCTGTGGGGCTTCCTGGAAGTAGAAGAATTCGTCTTCGGTGAGCGCACGCAAATGGTCGTTGACCCGAGCGAAGAAAAACTCAAGGCCCAGTTCGAAGGCGTTGTGCGCAGCTTTGTGCCGATGCATTCAATTGTGCGCATCGACGAAGTGGAACGCCTGGGCACGCCCAAAATCAGCGAGGCGCGGGGCGTCAGCAATGTCATGCCGTTTCCGTTTCCGATGCCGGAGAAGTAAGGCTCGCGTCTGGATAAGTCATGCAGATGGCAGCCCTGGGCTGCCGGAACTCAAGGCAATGGCGAAAACGGCGAACGGGCGTCCGTCGATTGCAGTTCCATCAGGTATTTGCGGAAGATTTGCCCCAGCACCTGGGTCGCGGTTTCGAGCTGGTCGCGGGGCATTTGTTCGGCCACTTCATCCGCGGTGTCCAGTGCGTCTTCCGCACCATTGACGGCCGCCATTTTCAGCACGATATACGCCTGAATGTTGTTGGCGGGTACGCCTTCACCTTTGTAGAACATGGTGCCGAGCTTGAACTGTGCCATGGCGTGGCCTTGGAGCGACGCTTGTTCGAAGTAGCTCAGGGCCTGGTTGAGGTCGCGCTTGGGATTATTGACGTCGTAGTAGAACTCGCCCAACTCGTATTCGGCTTCTGCATCCCCGCCTTTTGCCGCTTGCACGCACGCAGCGAGCGCCTCTTCCAGATTCTCTGGCTGAGTATTGAGGGTGCAGCGACCCATCGCCGGGATCAACAACGAGTTACCGCCTGCCTGAGCAAGCAACGGCTGTAGGAGCAACAGGCAGCCCATTGCAAGGGCGCGGCCGGTGCGGTTCATGGGAATCGACGTACCTCTGAAAGACGGGCGGGCCCGACCAAGGGATGTATAGGCGCGCATTATGAAATAAGCCGAGGCAACCTTACAAAGTCTTTACTCGTTTTTCTGCTGCGCGAACGTGATATCGGTTGATTTAAGACGATTTTGGACGAGTGGGTTAAAAGATCAGTGCATTACGGGCATAAAAAAACGACAAGGGCCACAACCCTTGTCGTTTTGGCGGATCACTTCAGGGCGGCGAATGCGCGTTCTGCGGCGTCCAGGGTCAGCTTCAACTCGGCATCGCCGTGGGCAATGGACGTGAAGCCCGCTTCGAAGGCACTGGGCGCCAGGTACACGCCGCCTTCAAGCATCAAGTGGAAGAAGCGCTTGAACAGGTCGGCATCACTGGCCATGACGTCGTCGAAGGTGACGATGTCGTCTGCGCCACTGAAGTACAGGCCGAACATGCCGCCTGCCTGGGTGGTAACGAATGGGATACCCGCCGCATCCGCCCGTTCCTGCAAGCCGTCGAGCAGGCGCGTGGTGTAGTCGGTCAACTCGGCGTGGAAGCCCGGACGGCTGATCAGGCGCAGCGTGGTCAGGCCAGCAGCCATGGCCAGCGGGTTGCCGGACAGGGTGCCTGCCTGATAGACCGGGCCCAGCGGTGCGATGCATTCCATGATTTCGCGCTTGCCGCCGAAGCAGCCAACCGGCATGCCGCCGCCGATGATTTTGCCAAACGTGCTCAAGTCCGGTGTCACGCCATAGTGCGCCTGGGCACCGCCGAGGGCGACGCGGAAGCCCGTCATCACTTCATCAAAAATCAGCACCACGCCGTGCTGGTCGCACAGGCTGCGCAGGCCTTGCAGAAAGCCCGGCGCTGGCGGCACGCAGTTCATGTTGCCGGCCACAGGCTCGACGATGATGCAGGCGACGGTGTCACCGACGTCGGCCAGCAGTTTTTCCACGGCGTTGATGTCGTTGAACGTGGTGGTCAGGGTGTGTTTGGCGAAGTCCGCCGGTACGCCGCCCGAGCTGGGTACGCCTTGTGTCAGTGCGCCGGAGCCTGCTTTAACCAGCAGGCTGTCGGAATGACCGTGGTAGCAGCCTTCAAACTTGAGAATGTTGTCGCGGCCGGTGTAGCCACGCGCCAGGCGGATGGCACTCATGGTGGCTTCGGTGCCGGAGCTGACCATGCGCACCATGTCCATCGACGGCACGATGGAGCACACCAGGTCGGCCATTTCAGTTTCCATGGCGGTCGGCGCCCCGTACGACAGGCCGTGCTCCAGTTGCGAACGCACGGCGTCCAGAACGTCCGGGTGGCTGTGGCCCAGAATCATCGGCCCCCACGAGCCCACGTAATCCACGTAGCGCTTGTCGTCTTCGTCCGTCACGTAGGCGCCTTCGGCGTGTTTGAAAAACAGCGGGGTGCCACCGACGCTCTTGAAGGCCCGCACTGGCGAATTCACGCCGCCGGGAATGTGTTTTTGAGCGTTGGCAAACAGGGTTTCGGAACGAGACATGGTGGGCTCTCTCTGAATCAGGATTCGGTAGTTAAAGTGACAACAAATCGTTGAAGGCACGGGCGCGGCGGGTAACGGCCTGCGCCGTCTCGGCGCCAAACAGCCCGTGCACCACGGCCAGCAGGTCGGCGCCATGTTCGACCAGTGGCGCGGCGTTCTCCAGGGTGATGCCGCCGATCACGCAAATCGGCACAGTGAGCTGCGCACGGGCGTGATCCAGGAGTTCCAGCGTAGCGGTCGGCGCCCCGGGCTTGGTGCTTGAATTGAAAAAACGGCCAAACGCGACGTAACTCGCGCCTTCCTGGGCGGCCTGTTGAGCCAGTTCGATCTGACTGTGGCAGGTCGAGCCGATGATCGCGTTGCGGCCCAGCAGGGCGCGGGCCGGGTTCAGCGGGCCATCGGTCTGACCCAAGTGGACGCCAACGCCCAGCCGCGCCGCCAGCTCGGCGTCATCGTTGATAATCAGCTGCGCGCCGTAACGTGCGCACAGCTCGCGCAATGCCTCGGCTTCGCGCAGGCGGCCGGCGTCATCTGCACTCTTGTCGCGGTATTGCAGCAATGTCAGACCGCCATCAAGGGCGGCCTCCACGTACGTCAGGCATTTGCCTGCCAGCAGTTGGCTGTCAGTGATTGCGTAAAGTCCACGCAGTTTCATGGTGCGAGCCCCTTGTGTTACGAGCAAAAGTCCAGCGGCAAGCGGCGCGGCACAAATTGCCCCTGACCCAATTGCTCGGCGTCACGCAAGGTGCGCCACGTGTAGTTGAGCGCGGTTTCAACCGCGCTGACCAACTGCTCGCCAATGGCCAGGCGCCCGGCGAGGGTACTGGCCAGCGTGCAGCCCGAACCGTGGTAGCTGCCAGGCAGGCGATAGCACGTGAAGGTGTGACGGCTGCCGTCGCGGCTGTACAGGCGGTTGTGCACTTCGTGTTCATCGCCGTGCCCGCCGGTAATCAGCAGGTGCTTGCAGTACGGCAGGAGTTTTTCGGCACACGCGTCGGCGCTGCCCTCCGGCAGTTCGGCCAGAATGCGGGCTTCGGGCAAGTTAGGGGTCGCAATAGTGGCCAGGGGCAGCAGGCGCTCGCGCATGGCGAACCCCACTTCGTCCTTGCCCAGCCGCCCGCCGCCGCCTGCGCGCAGCACCGGGTCGCAGACCATCGGCACGTGCGGGTGGGCCTTGAGCAGCTCGACGACGGTGTCGACCATCTCTAAAGAGCCGAGCATGCCAAGCTTGAACGCGGCCACGTTGGAGTCGCTGAGCACGGCAGCGGCTTGCGCCAGCACCCACTCACGATCCAGCACGCGGAAATCGCTGACGTTAACGGTGTTCTGCACAGTCAGGGCGGTGACCACCGGAGCGGCGTGACAACCTTGAGCCAGCAGGGCTTCGATATCTGCCTGCAAGCCGGCGCCACCACTGGGGTCATGGCCGGAGAGACAGAGGACAACAGGGCGAGAGCTGTAGATATTCATGGTGCGCGAGCTTACCACCAAACCGTTTTTGCGGGCGGCTCAGGGTGTGGCGATTTTTCTCACGTCAGTTTCGGAAAAAACTACCGTATCAGATTGTATTTTTGCAGGCTCAGTATCGCTGTAAGGCTTGATCTAGACGCTTTGCATTGAATGTTTACGTGATGTGTATTTGCCATTAGCTGCTGTGCTAGAGTGACCCTCAAACGAATAACAGGTAATGCTGGTTTACGTCGTCTCAAAGGGAAAGGAGGCCCAAAGACGCAATCGGGCAGGCCATTTTGGGGCTGTATGCGCTATTTTTTTATTTTCCTGATGGGCTGGCTGCCAGCGCTGGCCAGCGCAATCACCTTTGACGAAACCACTCAACGCCTGCCCTTGGGCCGTGAGATGCACGTCTATGAAGATGTGGCCGGGCAAGCGACCATCGCCGATATCGTGGCCCATCCTGAACGTTTGCAACCCCATAAAAAAGACACCCTGAACGCGGGTTACTCGCATTCGGTGTTCTGGCTTAAAGTCGATTTCAACTATCAGCCGCGTGACCCGCAAGCCAGTACGTCCTGGTTGCTGGAGCTGGCGTACCCGCCGCTGGACCATATCGACCTGTATCAGCAAAACGCCGACGGCGCATTCGAACTGACGCAGAGCACCGGCGACGCCCTGCCCTTTGACAGCCGCCCGGTCAAAGAAAACAACTACCTGTTCGAGCTGAATTTCTCTCCGGGCCACACCCAGACCGTGTACTTGCGTCTGGCCAGCGAAGGCTCCATTCAGGCGCCGTTGACGCTGTGGTCTGCCAAGGCCTACCTCGAAGACCAGCCCGTGCGCATCTACATCCTCGGCCTGATCTACGGCGTACTGCTCGGCATGCTGGTGTACAACCTGTTTATCTACATCAGTGTGCGTGACACCAGTTACCTCTATTACATCTTCTACATTGCCTCGTTTGGCCTGTATCAACTGTCGGTCAATGGCGCCGCAGTGCAGTATTTCTGGCCTGACAACCCGTGGTGGGCGAACGCGGCGACGCCGTTTCTGATCGGTTCGGCAGCCTTTTTCGGCTGTCAGTTCGCCCGCACCTTCCTGCATACCGCCAGCCACAGCCGCTGGCTCGACCGTGCGCTGATGCTGCTGATGGCGGTCGGCGCGCTGGTCATGGTGCTGGCGCTGACCACCAGCTACGCGATTTCGTTGCGACTGGCCACCGGGCTGGCGCTGGCCTTTATCTTCACCATCTTTGTGGCCGGGATCGTGGCGTGGTGCCGCGGCCTGCGGGTGGCGCGTTATTTCGTCATCGCCTGGACCGCCTTTTTGGTCGGTGGCCTGGTCAACACGTTGATGGTGTTGGGTTATCTGCCCAATGTATTTCTCACCATGTATGCCAGCCAGATCGGTTCGGCGATTGAAGTCGGGCTGCTGTCGCTGGCGCTGGCGGACCGCATCAATGCCATGCGCGACTTGCAAGCCCGGACCCTGCAAGAGTCCGGGCAAAAACTGGCGGCCATGAACCAGCAACTGGAGCGCACCAACCAGCTCAAGGACGAGTTCCTGGCCACCGTGACCCATGAGCTGCGCACGCCCATGAACGGTGTGATTGGCTCTCTGGAGTTGATCAAGACGCTGGACATGACGCCCGAACTTGATCAGTACACCCAGACCGCTGAAGGCTCGGCCAAAGAAATGATGGGCATGGTGAATGGCATTTTGACGTTGACCGAGCTGCAAGCCGGTCGCCTGTCGGCCCGTAGTGACCGTTTCAGTGTGGGCGAGCTGTTGCAGGGTTTGCACGACCAGTTCGGGCCAAAAGCCCGGGTCAAAGGGCTTTCCTTCACCCACGAAGTGGCCCGCACCCTTCCTGACACATGGCTGGGCGATGCCCAGAAGATCCGGCAGTGCCTGGAGTGCTTGCTGGATAACGCCATCAAGTTCACCCATCAGGGCGGGGTCATCCTGCGCGTCACGGGTAAAACCGCCGGGCCGGGTCGCTGGAACCTGGCCTTTAACGTGATCGACAGCGGCATCGGCTTTGTCCATCAGGAAGAAGCCGAGTTGTACCAGCACTTCTTCCAGGTCGACGGGTCCATGACCCGGGAATATGGCGGCTTGGGCATCGGGCTGGCGATTTGCCGGCGTTTGGTTGAACTGCTCGGCGGTCGCCTGACCCATCATTCGCAGCCGGGGCAGGGGTCGCAATTTCAGCTGTCCATCGAAATGGAGTCGCCGCTCGAAACAGCGCAAGTCGTACAAATGCCGATGCGTTTTCCCGAGCAATACGTCGTTTTGCTGGTAGAAGACAACACCGCCAACTCGGCGGTGTTACGCGCGATGCTGCTCAAATCGGGTTACCGGGTGTTGACGGCGCAAAGCGGTCAAGACGCGGTCGACACGTTGCGCCGGGAGCGCGTGGATGCGGTGTTGCTGGCGTGCCCGTTCAGTCACGTGTCCGGCTCATCCATGGGCAGCCAGCTGCTGACGCTGGCCGCATGCGCCCGCTTGCCGGTGCTGGCGTTGTTTGAGTCCCAGGCCGCTGCGCAAACGGCACGCACGCAGGTGGAGGGCATCACCGATTTCCTGATCAAACCGCTGCGTTTCGAAGACCTGCAACAGGCATTGGCACAACGGCTGTTAACCGGCGATGAGGACAAAAGCGTCGAGTTTTAGGCGCTTATGCCACTTGTGAAGGTGGCAATGCGTGCTTCACTGGCTCCATTGGCCTGATTCCCAGGAGCCCGCGCAATGAATTTGCATCAGTACGCAGAAACCCACGAAGTCACCAACCAGCCGCCCTCCCTGGACGGCGTTAACCTGTACCGCATCGACCTGCCGCTGCAAGCGTGGGGGCAGCGCTTTGGCGCCGGTTGGGCGCAGTCGCGCATCGACGAATACGGCGCCCTGGCCGGTGGGCCGTTGATGGCCGCGGGCTTTCTGGCCAACGAAAACAAACCCGTGTTTGTCAGCCATGACCGTTTTGGTCATCGGATCGATCTGGTGGAATTTCATCCCGCGTATCACGAGCTGATGCGCACGGCGATTGAACACGGCTTGCCGTCGTTGCCCTGGACGGACCCGCGCCCTGGTGCCCACGTGGCCCGGGCGTGCATGACGTACCTGCATACCCAGGCTGAAGCCGGCAGTGGTTGCCCGCTGACCATGACCTTTGCCAGCGTCCCCGCGCTGCGTTTGCAGCCGGATGTGGCGCAGATCTGGCTGCCCAAAGTGCTCGCGACCCACTACGACCCGCGCAACGTCGACATCAGCCAGAAGGCCGGTGTGACGCTGGGCATGGCCATGACCGAGAAACAGGGCGGCACCGATGTCCGCGCCAATACGACCCGTGCTTACCCGGTGGGGGCGCCGGGGCCGGGCCAGGCCTATGAGCTGCTGGGCCATAAATGGTTTTGCTCGGCACCCATGTGCGATGGCTTCCTGACGCTGGCGCAAACCGACAAGGGCCTGAGTTGCTTTTTGCTGCCGCGCCACCGCCCGGACGGCACCCGCAACGCGTTTTACATCCAGCGCCTGAAAAACAAGCTCGGCAACAGCTCCAATGCCTCCAGCGAAGTTGAATTTCGCGGGGCGCTGGCATGGATGCTGGGCGAAGAAGGGCGCGGCGTCCCGACCATCATCGAGATGGTGGCCATGACCCGGTTTGACTGCATGGTGGGTTCCAGCGCCTTGATGCGTCAGGCATTGACCCAGGCCAGCCATCATTGTGCGCACCGCACCGTGGGCGGCCGGGTGCTGGCAGAGCAGCCGTTGATGCAAAACGTGCTGGCGGACCTGGCGCTGGAAAGCGAAGCGGCGCTGGCTTTGAGTTTGCGCATGGGGCAGGCACTGGATCATCCGCACGACCCGCAGCAGGCGAAGTTCTCGCGCCTGGTGACTGCCGTGGGCAAGTACTGGATCTGCAAACGGGCGCCCGCGATGATCAATGAAGCCGCTGAGTGTATGGGCGGTGCGGGGTATGTCGAAGACAGCATCTTGCCGCGTCTGTACCGCGAAGCCCCGGTCAACTCAACGTGGGAGGGTTCGGGCAACGTGCAGTGCCTGGACGTGTTGCGCGCCTTGTCCAAAGAGCCGGGTGTGCTGGACGCGTTGTTCATGGAACTGGGGGACGGGCATGGCGACCGGCGACTGGCGCAGCACATCGCGCAGCTCAAAACCGCGTTCAAGGACACCGACGACATTCAATACCGCGCCCGGCAACTGACCGAAGACATCGCGTTGGGGTTACAGGCGACATTACTGCTCCAAGCCGGTAACAGCGACGTGAGTGACGCCTTTATCGCCAGCCGCCTGCACGGCAGCGCGCGAACCTATGGCGCTTTGCCGCGCGGCTTGAACGTCGCGGCCATCGTGGCGCGCTCAACGCCGTCCGTGGGCTGATTGGTCGGCCACCGCGACCTGTAACGGGCTGTGTTTTGCTCAGCGATGCAGGCAAGATAACGGCCTGCCCGTTCAGAAGACAGGATGCTCATCGTGACTGAAGCTTTTATTGTCGTCCCCACCGCTGAAGAGGCTGTCGACCGCCTCGCAGCCTTGCATGAGCGCGCAACCACGGCGTTAAGCCAGGCACTCAAGCGTTATCTCAAAGACCGCATCGAGCCGTCTGCGCAAGAGCGCGCCCTGTTCCGCTACCCGGAACTGCGGTTGACCTACCGCTTTCATGGCGAAGTGCCCGTTATCACCCGCGCCTATGCCAAGGTGCAACTGCCCGGCACGTACAGCGTCACCGTCACCCATCCCGCCGCGTTCCGTAATTATTTGTTGGAACAGCTGGTGCCGCTGATGCGCGACTTCACCGTTGACGTCGAGGTCGGCGTCAGCCAGCAAAACATTCCTTACCCGTACGTGGTGGAGCAGGGCGACGAACTCGCGGGCTCCGGCGTGACGGCCGCTGCGCTGGCGCGGGTATTCCCGAGCACCGACCTGTCGGCTGCCACGGATGGCATCGCGGATGGCCTGTACGACTGGGAAAACACCGACCCGCTGCCGCTGGCGCTGTTTGATGCCGCCCGCGTCGATTTCTCGCTGCGGCGGCTAGTGCATTACACCGGCAGCGACTGGCGCCATGTGCAGCCGTGGATCCTGCTGACCAACTACCACCGTTATGTCGACCAGTTCATCCTCCACGGCCTCGAACAACTGCGCGATAACCCGCGCTTTGTGCGCATGGTGCTGCCGGGTAATGTGCTGATCGAAAAATCCATGGACTACGGCGAAGCGCAAGCCATTGCGGCAGGTGTGGTGTGGCACCGCTACCAAATGCCGGCGTATCACCTGCAAGCCAGCGATGGCCATGGCGTGACGCTGGTGAACATCGGGGTTGGCCCGTCGAATGCGAAAAACATCACCGACCATTTGGCGGTGCTGCGTCCGCACTGCTGGTTGATGATCGGCCACTGCGGCGGCCTGCGTCAGTCGCAAACCATTGGCGACTACGTGCTGGCCCACGCCTACATGCGCCGCGACGGCATTCTTGATCGTGTGGTGCCGCCGAACATTCCGATCCCGGCCCTGGCCGAGGTGCAGCTGGCGCTTCAAGAAGCGGCGGCGCAGGTCACGGGCGAGCATGGCGATGAGCTGAAAAAGCGTCTGCGCACCGGCACTGTGCTGACCTACGACGACCGTAACTGGGAGTTGCGCTGGGCGCAGGAACGTCCACTGATTAACCTGTCTCGCGCCGTGGCCGTGGACATGGAAAGCGGCACCATCGCCGCGCAAGGTTATCGCTTGCGTGTACCGTATGGCACGCTGCTGTGCGTCTCGGACAAACCGCTGCACAGTGAAATCAAATTGCCCGGTTCGGCCAACGCGTTTTATGAGCGCGCGGTCAGCCAGCATTTGAAGATCGGCATTGCCGCCGTGGACTTGATGCGCAATCAGTTGCACTCGTTGCATTCGCGCAAATTGCGCAGCTTCGACGAACCGCCGTTCCGTTGATTGGTGATGGTCATTTAGCCAGGCTGCGTTGCAGAGCTTGAGAAGGGAACCCCCATTCCCTTCGCGCTGCGCCTTGCCTGGCTAAATGTGATTCAGCGACGCGGCTTGCAATGAAACGGGAACAGCCCCTAGCATTGCCCGCCCTGATCGCTAGATGTCCGGTGTGCCATGTCCCGTCCTGCTCGTCCCGCCCCACGCCGTCCGGCGTCTAAAAGCCCTCAACCCCACACCGCCAGTCGTCGCGTGGCCAAGGCACCACCTGCTGAGCCCAAGCTGTACCTGTTCAACAAACCGTTTGATGTACTGACTCAATTCAGCGACGAAGGCGGGCGGGCGACGCTCAAGGATTTTATCCCCATCCCCGGCATTTACCCGGCCGGAAGGTTGGACCGGGACAGTGAAGGGTTGCTGCTGCTGACCAATGATGGCCAGTTGCAAGCGCGGATCGCGGACCCGAAACACAAACTGCCCAAGACCTATTGGGTGCAAGTAGAAGGCGAGCCCACCCCGGAGCAATTGCAACAGCTGCGCGAGGGTGTGGTGCTCAACGACGGCAAAACGCTGCCCGCCGAGGCGCGGGCGCTTGAAGAGCCGCAGCTATGGCCGCGTAACCCGCCGGTGCGCTTTCGCAAAAGCGTGCCCACGGCCTGGCTGGAACTGGTGATTCGCGAAGGGCGTAACCGTCAGGTCAGGCGCATGACCGCCGCTGTCGGTTTACCGACGTTGCGGCTGGTGCGTGTGCGCATTGGCGACTGGAGCATCGAGGGCCTGGAGCAGGGGCAGTACAGGGAAGTGCCGGCGCGGCTATAGCGCGCCAGACTCAATCAAGCCGATCACCACGCTTTTGATGATGAACGCGGCCACACCCAGCCCCAGCACGAAAAACAGGATAAACGAGCCGAAACGCCCGGCCTTGGACTTCTTCGCCAGATCCCAGACGATAAAAGCCATGAACATGATCAGGATGCTGACCAGAATCGTCATCATCCACTCTTCAAATACGGCAGGATCCATCAGTGTTCTCCAGCGTCATCGGGGGTGAAAAGCCGGGCGAGTATACGCCAATGCCCGCGGCGGGTAGTGACCCGTAGCCGGTGGCGGCTTACGTTCGCAAGTGCGTGAGCGGCAACTCGGTGCTGTTGAGCACCTGATTGAGCACAAAGCTCGAACGCACGCTGGTCACGCCCTCGATCCGGGTCAGATGGCCCAGTAACAGCTGTTGATAGTGGTCCATGTCCGGCACCACGATTTTCAACTGATAGTCTGCGTCAACCCCGGTCACCAGGCTGCATTCCAGCACTTGGGGCAGGCTGCGGATGGCGGATTCGAAATTCTCGAAACGTTCTGGCGTATGACGGTCCATGCCGATCAGTACGTAGGCGGTCAGGCTCAACCCCAGCTTTTTACGGTCCAGCAAGGCGACCTGGCGCGAGATGTAGCCATCGTCTTCCAGTTGCTTGACCCGTCTTGAGCACGGCGAAGGCGAGAGCCCAATGCGTTCGGCCAGTTCCTGATTGGAGATGCGTGCATCACGCTGTAATTCCGCCAAAATACTCAAGTCGTATCGGTCGAGTTTGCTCACGAAGTTACCCTTTGTCATAACTATTGCGTGAAAGTATCCACCTTAAGTCAAAAATTGCGCAAGTAATGTTTTATTGAGCAATCTTCGCAATCGTGTGCCGTCTGCACAGGCCTATGCTTTACACCAGAATCACTGCCCGGACATAGAGTCCACTGCGGCCCGCCGAATCAGGCCAGCCGCGGCCGCCAACCCTACAGGGTTGCCCCGGCCCCCGGGCTACGCACTGTCCAGAAGACGGAGCGAGGTGAGCCAACACCACACGTGTTGAGCCAGGACGAAAAAATTCAAAGGGCGGCCGACGGGTCGCCCTTTTTTATGGCCAAAAATAAGTGCCGGACCTGCTAACCTGCCGCCGAACCGGTTCCCGGATTTCCAGTCTTATCGTTACGCCCCTACCTGCAGTGAGGAACATCATGAAATCGCGTCTCTGGCGTTTGGCTGTCGTCAGTTTGCTCAGTGTCGGTGTCAGCGGTCATGTGGTGGCTGATGAGCGGGGTGAAGGCCATCCTCAGCCAGGTCGGCCCGACGGCGGCGAGCATCGCCCTCACGGTCAAGGCGCGAACGCCCCCTCGCGCCCCGATTACAACCCGCTGCCCGGCGGCCATGGTCAGCCGCAAGGTGGCCAATGGCAAAGTCGTCCTCAGGGCGACGGGGCGCAACATCGCCCGTCAGCGCCCGGCAATCAATTAAGCATTCAGCCGCGACCTGACTCCGTGCAGCAGACTCAGCCACCGCGTCAGGGTCACTATCAGGATATTCCCCGGCGTCCCGGCGACTATTCCCAGTGGCAAGGTCGCCCACGGCCCGGCTACGGCCCAAACCCCGGTTTCAATAACGGGCGTCCCGATGACAACCATTGGCAGGGGCGGCCGGACGGGCATGGCAATGGTTGGGGGCCGGGCCCTCGCTATCGTCCCGGCTACAGGGTTGAGCGCTTTCCCGACCGCTATTGGCAAGTACCCTACCGTGGGCAGGACTATTTCTACTCCGGCGGTTACTGGTATCGCCCCCACGGCCCGCGCTATGTCGTGGTGCAGCCGCCCTACGGGATCCGCATAGGCTATCTGCCCGATTACGCGCGTGAAGTGTGGATCGGCAGCTCGCTGTTATTTCTCGCCGCCGGTGCGTATTACGCTTATCAACCCGCGACGCAGGACTACATCGTGGTGCAACCGCCAGCGCCCATCCCCGTGGCCGCGCCGCAACCGCTGAGCAACGGCTACGACGTGGTGGCCTATCCGGCCAATGGCCAGACACCTGCGCAAGTGGATCAGGATCGCTACGACTGTTACCGCTGGGCCGTCGACCAGAGCGGCTTTAACCCCGCCAGCGTGACCTACGCGCCTTCACCGGCGGTGGTGCAAACCTATCGTCAGGCGCAGGGCACCTGCCTGAGCAGCCGCGGTTATCAGGTCACTTACTGATCCCGGTGTTTGACTACTTCCTGCGGGTCGGCGTGCACCAGCACTTCGGCCTGTGGATAACGGCGCTCAATCGCTTCGGCGGCGCGGTCGCTGAGGTCGTGAGCCACCGAGAGCGTCAGCTCGCCGGGCAATTCAAGGTGCAATTGCACGTACCAGATATTCCCCGAAATGCGCGTGCGCAGGTCATGTGCCCCCAACACGCCCGGTACGCTGCAGGCCAGTTCCAGCATGTTCTGGCTTACGTCAGCCGGTAACTCTTCATCCATCAACACGGAAAAACTCTGGCGTGCGATCTGGATCGCGCTCCACAGGATGTATCCCGCAATCCCCAAGCCAAACCACGCGTCTAGCTGCGGCCAACCGAAGCTGGCCAGCACCAGCGCCACCAGAATGCTGCCATTGAGCAACAGGTCGGAGCGGTAATGCAGCGAGTCGGCGCGCACCGCGTTCGACCCGGTGGCCTTGACCACCCGATGCTGTAACACCAGCAGCGCCACGGTCATCACCAGCGAGAACACAATCACGCCAATGCCGATCCATGGCGCGCCAATGGGCTCGGGGTGTTTCAGGCGCTCGATGGCCTGAAACGCAATCAGCACGGCGCTTACGGCAATAAACAGCGCCTGCGCCATCCCGGCGAGGGACTCGGCCTTGCCATGGCCGTAGCGGTGGTCATCGTCGGCAGGGCGCAAGGCGTAATGCACGGCCAACAGATTGAGAAACGACGTCACGCCGTCCAGCAACGAGTCGGTCAACCCGGCCAGCATGCTGACCGAACCGCTGAGCCACCAGGCGATGGCCTTGGTCACGATCAAAAGGCTCGCCACTGCCACCGAGGCTCGGGTAGCAAGGCGTAACAGGCGCGCGTGTTCCGGGCTGCTGGTCATGAACGTTCCTTGTATCAGGCGGCGGGGGCAAGGCCGTAAAGGGCCAATTGCTGCACGCTGCCCGTGTGCTGGATCAGACGTGGATCGTCGAGTGGAAAGCTGCCGCCCAATTCACGTTCAAGGATCGTTTGCAGCTTGCTGTTATCCACCTTGCCGTCCGCACCGATGGCGTCTTGCAGTTTTTGTGGGGCGATGTGCGCGGTCTTGCCTGGCGGGAAGTAAATCGCGCCCGTGGCAAAGTCGACGCCAAAGGCGATCAGGCCCGGGATCACATAAAACAGCAAGCCCACGGCATCGAGCACCGCAATCATCGGGTCGATCTTGCCGTCGATCTGCCCGCGACGGTCCGGGAAGAAAATACTGCCGCAGGCAGTCAGTTGAGTGAACAGGGCGGCAATCACAACGCCACCTATCACGCGCGAAGACATACGCATCTCAAAACCTCATAAACGTTTGAAGGGCCGATCCCGGCATCAAGACGGTGCTTAATGCCGAACTGTTCGCCGTTATACTCGCCGCACTGTTCTGGAGCCACCATGATTTCTCTGCCGATTGATGAAGTTTTACCCGCGCTGCGCCACGCCTTGACTGAACGTCACGAAGCCGTGCTTGAAGCACCGCCCGGCGCCGGTAAAACCACCCGTGTACCTTTGGCCTTGCTCAACGAACCGTGGCTGGCGGGGCAGAAGATTGTGATGCTCGAACCCCGACGCCTCGCTGCCCGTGCCGCGGCCGAACGGCTGGCCAGCGAACTGGGTGAAAAGGTCGGCGAGACCGTCGGTTACCGCATCCGCCTCGACAGTAAAGTGGGCCCCACGACGCGCATTGAAGTGGTCACCGAAGGCATCCTCACCCGGCGTTTGCAGCAGGATCCGGCGCTGGAGGGCGTCGGCCTGCTGATCTTCGACGAGTTCCATGAGCGTAGTCTGGATGCCGATCTGGCGTTGGCCCTGAGCCTCAACGGCCGCGAGCTGTTTCGCGATGAACAGCCGCTGAAAATCTTGCTGATGTCGGCCACGCTTGAGGGCGAGCGGCTTGCCAGCGTCCTCGACGACGCCCCGATCTTACGTAGCGAAGGGCGCATGTACCCGGTCGCCATGCGCTGGGGCCGTCCGTTCGTGCCCGGTGAGTTCATCGAGCCGAGGGTGGTACAGACCGTACTGGACGCCCTCAATGATGAAACGGGCAGTCTGCTGGTGTTCCTGCCCGGTCAGGCAGAGATCCGGCGGGTTCATCAACAATTAGCACAAGCGCTGGAGTCACAGAGCGACATTCTGCTGTGCCCGCTGCACGGCGAACTGGAGCTGGCAGCGCAACGGGCGGCTATCGAGCCGGCGCCTTCGGGCCTGCGCAAAGTGGTGCTGGCCACCAATATTGCGGAAACCAGCCTCACCATCGACGGCGTGCGGGTGGTGATCGATGCGGGGCTGGCGCGTGTCCCGCGTTTCGATCCCGGCAGTGGCATGACGCGCCTCGACACCCAGCGTATTTCCCGCGCCAGCGCCACGCAGCGGGCTGGTCGCGCCGGACGACTGGAGCCCGGCGTGTGTTATCGCCTGTGGTCAGAAGATCAGCACGCGCAGTTGGCGGCGTATGGCACTGCCGAGATGATGCAGGCCGATCTGGCGGGGCTGGCGCTGCAAGTGGCGCGCTGGGGCGTCAGTGCGCAGGAGCTGGTTTGGCTGGATGCCCCGCCCGCGGCAAGTTATGCACAGGCGCTACAGTTGCTGGAGCGTTTGGGCGCCATGAACCCTGCGTCGAATCAAGGAGGCCCCCTCACGGCGCATGGCGAGGCAATGGCCGAGTTACCGGCGCACCCGCGTATCGCGCACTTGTTACTGCGCGGTCAGGAATGGGGTCTGGCAGACATGGCCTGTTACGTCGCCGCGCTGTTGGGTGAGCGGGATATTCTTCGCGGCGCGGGGGCCGATGTGCACAGCCGCCTGGCCTTGTTGGACGGTGAGGCCCGCGCAGCGCGGGGCGGGCAGGGCGGCGTACAGCGTGCCAGACAACTGGCGCGCCAGTACCGTGCGCAGTTACGCGGCAAACCGGCCCGCCCGGTGGCAGATCCCGAGCACCCGCGCTGGCTCGGCGCCTTGCTGGCCTTGGCCTATCCCGACCGCATCGCCCAGCAGCGCAAACCCGGCGGCGCCGAATACCGTCTGGCCAATGGCCGGGCCGCGTTGTTCAGCGAGGTCGATGCCCTGATGAAGCAGCCGTGGCTGGTCATCGCCGACCTCGGCAGCCGCCAGGGGCAGCGCGAAGAGCGTATCTACCTGGCGGCAGAGTTTGATCCCGCGTTGCTGGACGATGTGTTGAGTGAGCAGGTCAGCGTGATCGACCAACTGGATTGGGACGAGCGCGAAGGCGTGTTGCGCGCTGAGCGCCAACGCAAAGTGGGTGAGCTGGTGTTGAGCCGCGAACCGTTGACGGGGCTCGACGAAACCGCGCGCACACAGGCATTGGTCAATCTGGTGAGACGCAAGGGCCTGGAACTGTTGCCGTGGACGCCGGAGCTGCGTCAATGGCAAGCCCGGGTAGGCCTGTTGCGTCAGTTGGACCTTGAGGCCCAGGGCCAGAGTGACTGGCCGGATGTCAGTGATGCGGCGCTCTTGGCCAGCCTGGAAGACTGGCTGGCGCCGTACCTGACACGTGTCTCGCGGCTCAGCCATTTCGCCAGCCTCGATGTGTCCAGCATTGTGCATAACCGGCTGCCGTGGCCATTACCGCAACGGTTAGAGGAGCAGGCGCCCCATCACATCAAAGTGCCGTCTGGCTCATCGGTGCGGCTGGACTACAGCGAACACCCGCCGATATTGGCTGTGCGTCTGCAAGAGCTGTTCGGGCTGGCGGATACCCCGCGTATTGCGGGCGGGCGGCAGGTGGTGAAATTGCACCTGCTGTCGCCGGCGCGGCGGCCGGTGCAGGTGACGCAGGACTTGGCCAACTTTTGGCGCAGCACCTATGCCGAGGTCAAAAAAGACCTGAAAGGGCGTTACCCCAAACTATTCCATAAGTTGGATCCCTGGGTAGAATCGCTTAACAAAAACAAGGTTGACAAGTAGCGATTGTAAACTAACGCATAACATATAGGATTGACTGATTCATCAGGGGGGCGAATGTCCTATACCAATCCGCGTCACGAGGGTCGTCTGATTCTCATCCAAAATTTGCAGGATGCCTTCGCTATCCTGCATGTCAGTGAAATGCCACGCGGCTCTATTGAGTCAGCGCTTGAAGGGGCTGAATCCAACCTGCTTTATAGATGCGATGAAGTCGGTTCAGGGAATGACCGTGACCTGTTCAATTTCCCATTTTTGTTTAGTGCTAATGGCAACCCTTGGCACGAAGCGAACGACTACTTGCTGAGCCTCATGCGTGATAGGGCCTCTGCAAGTCGACGCACTGATGATGTTAGGCGCCGTGCCAGCAAACTGTTGGATTACCTCCTGTTCTGTGAGGATAACAATCTGGATTGGCTCGACTTTTCCGGTGCCCGTCCTCCGCTTCGCCCGACCTACAAATACTTTTATCACCTGATTAACGAAGGCCGTCGCAGTAATCAGGTCATCAATCAATATACCGCTGCTGTTTATCACTTTTATAAGTACGTTTCCGAGCATTGGCATTACCTCGACATAAAGCGTGTTGATACGATCAAGCAAGTACGGTTTATCGTGCAGAGCCCAAAAGGCGCGAAAATCATCGATGCTGAAAAGCGCAGCCAAACGCGGCGCACGCCGCCTAGTAGCTCCGTGCCATTGGGATTCGTGCGTGAAGATGGCGAGGATCTTCGACCACTTTCCAATCTTGAGTTGGGCGCGCTTTTGGAGACTATTAATGGAAATAAATGGTCAACCATTGAGCGGTTGATTCTTCTCATTTCTCTTATGACTGGAGCTCGTAAGCAAAGCGTTTTGACCATACGCTTGAGGCATTTGAAAGGATTTACAGAAGAAAAACTAGTGCCTGAAGGTGCCTATAAATTGCATGCCGGTCCGCGCACAGGAATTGATACCAAATTTGACAAAGCTCAAGTTCTGTATGTTCCAAAGCAACTTGCTGAAGAGCTGGTCACGCTTGCCCGTAGTCCAGTTATGAGAAAGCGGCGGGAAAAATTCCGTGCTCAATTAGAGGTCAGTCACCCCGGTCTTTTTATAGAAGAGGACGATATGTATTTGTTTCTCTCTGATCAGGGCAATTGTTATTACATGGCTTCAAACGATCCGCGTTACACGATTGTTAGGTCGCCACAGACTGGGCAGGTAACGGAAACAATAAAGCGGAAATTGCAAAGTACAGCATCTAGCCGATTTCCCAAAGATTTTTCATATCACTGGCTGCGAGCGACTTTCGCCTATCAACTCTACCAGCGCCTGCAGCCATTGGTTCAAGAAGGCGTTTTGAGACCAGGAGAGGATATTGATTTTATTCAAAAACGTATGCACCACGAGTCTAGGGAAACGACTGAGAATTACCTGAAGTTATTTAGGATGACTCACGAAAAAGTAATTGCTCAAGAGGTGTGGGAAGAGAGGTTGTTTAACGGTAGCTACGAAGTGTTAAAGGTAACAGTTCAAGATGAATAGCTGGCAGCGGTTCGAGCATCGTCCCAATACGCGAATTATTACACCTGGTGAGTTGTCGCAAGAATTTTCCGAGCCTGAATTTTTGCGCCTGCAATTATCCTCTAAGGTAATGAAGAAGTCGCTGGATATAGGCAGCCTTGCATATTTCATTCGAGGCAAGAATGAGCGTGCCAGTGATAGTCGAGGTGTACCTGTTGTTACCTCATCGTTTGTTGAGGGACGCCGCGAAATGATTTTGAGGCTGATGGAGTCTTGGGTCGGTATGCGTGATCATTCAGTCTTGAATTATTTCATTCGTACTGAATACCTAGTCAACTGGCTCAACGAAAGCGGCTATAAAGAGATTTTTGCAAGTGAGGTTCACGCTCAACAGGCGTATCGGGATTTTACTAAGCATTTGAATCATTGCATACACATGCAGCAGATGAAGCCTGTAACTGCATATAATTATCAAATTTCCGCAATTTCTGTAGTTGAGAATCTATATCCTGAAAGTAGCCACAAAATTCTATCGGGCGCTATCAGAATAAACCCTGGAAAAGGCTCGCCAGCACCAAGTGCTGATCACGTTGAGTTGTATAAGGATGTTTTTTTGGCAATTGCTCGGCAATGTGCCGATTTTGTAATTAATAATAAAAAATATCCATGTGTGATCAATGTTAGGGATTATGAGGTTGTTGTTTATCCATCAACCTGCGGTACAGTTGGGCCGTTTAAGGAAGGGCCGCCTGTTTACAATGCGGCAGAGCATCGTATATCAACTCTCGAGGAGTACATGGATGCTGCAGCCAGGCTTGGTCGACATGGCGTTGCAAAAAGAGATGCAAATAGGACTCTAGCTAAGGCTGAGCAGAATCTGGTTGTGGCAAACGGAGATGCACGTAATTGGCATCGGTTTGAGTTGGCTGGCCTTGCTGCGAAAGCCTATGCTGGGCTTTTCTTGCTGATTACAGGTGCTTCGCCGACCGAGTTTGGTCAGTTTTATTATGAGGACGCCCTAGAGGTTATAAAATCTCCGCTCAAGAAAGAGCTTTCTGCAGTCAAGTTTCGCGCAGGTGGAAAATCAAATTTTTATAATATTGGGCGGGAGAATGGTCTTCCGCTGCTAAAGGAGTACCTCAAGCTCCGCGAGTGGATTTTGAATGGCGAGCGACATGATCGATTGTTTTTCTCTTGGTCTAAAAATAGAAATAGTGGGGGTGTAACAGGTTTTGGCGAGCTTCCGGTTTCGGATGCCATGGGAAAGTTCTATAAGTCTATCCGTGGAGTCTTTCTTGGCCCGAATTTGCCGAGTCTTTCTCCGCGTAAAATGCGCAAGCACAAAAGCAACGAGTTGCACTTTGCTCGCATGTCGCCGTCCACGGTAGCGGCATCCTTAAATCACAGTGAGGAGGTTAATTTATCGACTTATGCAGTGGGGACGCCTGAACAGCAGCAAGTCGAGTTCGGTCAGTTCTGGGAGTCCATGCGGCATGCCGCCTATGTCCTTCGTGAGCGCAGTCAGAAGGCCGCAGAAATTATGATCGCAACAGCGGCAGGCCACTGCGACGGTTTCAACCAGCCGGCAGCGATAGCCGGTGCTGAAGCCCTTGTGAAGCCGAACTGCCGTACGCAATACGGCTGCTTGTACTGCGAGCATTATGTATGTCACAGCGATGAAGAAGACCTACACAAACTCCTGAGTTTGCAGTACGTGGTTAATGCTGTGCGCACAGTCGCTCCCGATTTTGCTCATGCTGAAACTCTTTTTAAAGAGTTGTCTATCCGAATCGAGTTTATCATCGACGCACTTAGTGAGCGCTCCGGTTCAGTGAAGCAAACAGCCGAAAAGGTTAAAGCTAAAGTTTTTGAGTACGGCGAGTTAACTGCGTTTTGGGAGGCACGTTTGAGTCGTTATAAAAAAATTGGGGTGGTATTTTGAGCGCTGTTGTTCTGTCGATAGGCAGTTTATATTCCAGTGGTCAGTTTCCTGCTACTAGTGAGCCAGATAATGCGGCGCAAATGTATGGCAAGCCTGCGCTAGATTTCGTTCTTTGCCGAGATGAGCACGGCAATGCAACGGCGGTATACGGTGAGCCTGTATGGGACTTTAATCCGTACAGGCTTAGTGCCAAGAAAATACGTAGAATACGCTTTGATACTATTTTCGACGATAGAAGCAATGAGCAGGAGGCACTGATCGAAGAAGTTAAGCATTTGTTGTATTGCCTGATTTATTTTGGTACTGGTGGGCGGCTCGGCACGCTCAGCGCGTCCACACTGTCAAATTATTTTGGCGTGTTGCGCATCGCTATGCAATTCTGCTTCGTGCAGGGGCAAAAGCCAATGGTTGGTGTGCTGTCCTTGCGCCAACTATTTACCGTTCCTGTGTATCTGGCGGCATTCATTCGCGAACGAAATGTTACTGGCAGTTTATGTGGGATTTTGAATCAGCTAGTTCATGTTGGGCAAGAGCGGCTTGGATACGTTGTTCTAAACCCTAATAGGTTCGATCTAAAAAGACCAAAGTCCAATCAACACCCTATAATTCCGACGCGAATATATTTAAATTTAATTAATATTGTCGGCGATCTGCTTGATCAAATTTACCAGGGTGTCGATTCTATCGAGTCATTTGTTTCGTCCTTCTCTGACGAGCATTATGGGATCAATATTAATACTCAGAAGTCTCGTGGGTTGGGCGGAAGAGCGAACTACCGATCCGATATGCAGCAAGCACTCAGAGAGCACGGTTTGGTCGAAGTTTTTGTCAATGATTTCATTTGCTCCCATAGAGCTAGCCTGCAACGTGTTCTGCTACAAATGCAGTATGTGGTAAAAACAGTTATTCATCTCTATACCGGTATGCGTGACCAAGAAGTTTTACGTATGAAGTATAACTGTTTGCGTGAAGAGGTCGTCATGGCGCCAGTCATTGATGACCATAATGTTGTACGCGATCGGCCGCAAACAGTTTGTGTGCTCTCGACTACTACGAAGTTTACAGGTTATAGGAAGCATGAGGCATGGTTCGCCTCAAGCGAAGTCGTCAAGGCTGTTGAAGTTGCCCAAGCTATTTGTCGTGGCCTCGCCAAGCTCTATAAACTCGAACCGAATGATGATTGTCTGCTTTTCCTTAATCCGTCAATTTTAAAATATAAGAAGGCTAATAATATTTCCGTTTCAGACTTTTATTCTTCGAGAAGGGAGCAGCTGAATATCCTTAGTACTTTGAAAATTCAAGTCGAGGATTTGCAAGAGTTGGCTCAGAGCGACCCTTCTCGTGACTTTTACAATGAACCAGATTTTGCAGTAGGCCAGCCCTGGCCGCTGACTAGCCATCAATTCCGGCGTTCTTTAGCGTTTTATGGAAGCAGTAGTGGCTTTCTTTCGCTGCCGACTCTACGAGCGCAGTTCAAGCATATGACCATTCAGATGGCGCGCTATTATGCGAATGGCTTCGATAACCTGCGTACCATTTTTGGCTACTATGACGAAAAGAAAAAAGACTTTGTGCTACCAAATAATCACTTTGCTTTTGATTTCCAAATGGCCATGCCGATGTCGGTGGCCAATCAGTTGATTGCAGATATGCTGTTCAAAGAAGAGCCGCTGTTTGGCGGCACTGGCTCGTACATGGAGAGGCAGAAAGAGCGTGTTAAAGCTGGCGAGATAAAGATTGAAGATATTCGTTCCGACACAGAACTTCGGGTGAAAAATGGTGAAATTAGCTACCGGCCAACGCTGCTCGGCGGTTGCACCAAGGTGGGCCGCTGTGATTCCTTCATGCTGGGTGACTATACCGAATGTTTGTCCTGCGAGGGTGCGATCATCAAGCCCGCCAAGTTAAGTGCGGCCATTGAGGATGCTAAAAACGAATTGTCAAACTACGCAGAAGATTCAGGCGAATATCAAATTGTGACGGGTGATATTGAGCGCCTAATGGCTTTCAAGGCTCGCCAAATCGACACGGTGGAGCTTTAGTCATGAAGCCTAGTGAAGGATTAAGAAAGGGAGTTGGTGCCTGTGAGGAAGCGTTGCAACGCCTACTCGATGGGAAGCCTTTTGTACCCGAGCATGTAGGGCTAGACCTATCCAAACTTACCGCGAGCATCGTCAGCCTTGAGGCTGGATTTGACCGTGGTTATCTGAAGAAGTCTCGCAGAGCACATTTTCCCATACTCGCAAAGATCGAGGCTTGTCGTGCTGAGGCTAACAAGGGCTCCGGCTCATCAAATGGTAAAAATATTAAGCGTTTGGAAGATAAAGTTGACCTTTTAGAAAAAGAGCTAGGGATGCTCCGATCAACTTGCTGCGCGGCGGCCGCAAGTCGTAATTTGCACGGCACGCAGCGCTATTTGCTCAAAACGACCTGATGCAGTGTTCATCGAGGGCGTTTTTCGCCCGGTTTTCCATGTTA
>NZ_JYKY01000028.1 GCF_001042985.1 Pseudomonas lundensis | reverse complement strand
TGAATACATCCATTATTACAACCATGACCGTATCAAACTGACGCTCAACAGCCTAAGCCCTGTGGGATACAGGACTCAGGCTGTGCAGGGCGCTAGTTAATCTGTCCAACTTTTGGGGGGCAGTTCAACGTGTAGGAGCAAGCCTTCTCATGGGGCGTAAACGTTAGAGCGGGGTTTCTTCCTGCTGGATCACATCCTCAAGCAGCGTGCGCAGTAACCCCAATGTGGCTTGCTGGCGTTGTACATCTCGACACACCAATCCCACTTTCAATGGCACCCTCGGCTCGCTGAGCGGTTTCCAGAGCAGCGCCTTGTCGTCGTGTTCGTGACGCGAACGCCCCGGCAGCACCGTGGCCAATTTGGTGTGCGGCAAACTGTCGAGAATCCCGGCCATGTTGTTGAGCTCCGCCTGGACCTGTGGACGACGGCCCAGATTGGCCAATTGGCTCTGCCAGATCTGGCGCACCTGAAACTCTTCCCCCAACAGCAGCATCGGCAACTCTGCCGCCTGCGTCAGCGAGACCTTCTTGAATTCCCGCAGTGGGTGATCTGCCGGGATGACCAGTTGCAGCTCATCTTCGTACAGCAGCATGCCGTGTAACCCCGGCTGGCGCGGCGGCAGGTAGCTGATGCCGATATCGAGTGAGCCATTGAGCAGGCGACGTTCAATCTCAAGGCCTGTCAGCTCGTAAATCTGCACCACCAGGTGCGGTTGCGCCTGACGCACTCGCTCCAGCATCTGCGGCACCAAGCTGGTGTGGACCGTTTGCAGCACGCCAATGGCAATGGTGCGCAAGGCTTGGCCCTGAAAGTTGCGCAAGGCTTCTTTCGCCCGCTGCAACCCGTCAAGCAGTGGTAATGCGTGGTTATACAACGTGTGCGCGGCCAGTGTGGGCAGCAAGCGTTTGCTGCTGCGCTCGAACAGGCTGACATCAAGGTTGTGTTCGAGATGGCGGATCTGTTGCGAAAGGGCCGGTTGCGAGATGGAAAGCCGTTCGGCAGCGCGTCCCACATGACCTTCTTCGTACACCGCGACGAAATAACGCAGTTGCTTGAAATCCATAAGTAATACTTATCGAAAATGCTTAAAAAACGAAATGGCTCAAACGCCGTCAGGCGCCTAGTCTACGCCCATTCCACAGGGCTCATAGCGTCACAGAGCCCAATGAAGTGCATGGGCGTAGCGCAATTTTGCATAGGCAAGGCAGAAAACCCCGCAGAGGGATTCACCCTGAATATGCCCCGCCCCCGGTTGCAAATCGAAACGGCTTATGGTCACAAGGTCAGCGTGCATGAACCTGTTTAACCTGCGTCGCCAATCCCCCAGCCTTGATGAGCTGGCGATTGAGCCTCAGTCATTGCCTATGAATAACGCCGTATCCAGAGCGTGTTTGATGCCCAGCGTAGAGCGGCCAGCGCAGGTTTTCGTGCGCGGTCAGGGGTCCTGGATGTGGGACAGCGACAGTCGGGCTTACCTGGATTTCACCCAGGGCGGGGCCGCCAATTGTCTGGGCCACATCCCGGCCGTGCTGACCCGGGCGATCGCAGAACAGGCGCAGTCATTGATCAACCCCGGCTCCGGGTTTTTCAATCGCGGCATGCTGGACCTGGCTGAACGCCTGTGCCACAGCACGGGCAGCGATCAGGTGCATTTTTTGAACACCGGGGCCGAGGCTAACGAAGGCGCGATCAAGCTGGCGCGCAAATGGGGCCAACTGCATCGCGGCGGCGCTCACCGGATCATCACGGCGACCGGCAGTTGTCACGGTCGCAGCTTTGGCGCGATGTCGGCGTCGGGTAGCGGCACGTTCGATAACCGTTTCGAGCCGCAACTGCCGGGGTTCATCAATGTGCCGTTCAACGATCTTCCCGCGTTGCACGCTGCAGTCGATGCGCAAACCGTGGCCATCATGCTGGAACCGGTGCAGAGCGAAGCGGGGGTGATTCCCGCGACCGAGCATTACCTCAAAGGGGTCGAGCGCCTGTGCCGGGAGTTGGGCATTTTGCTGATTCTTGATGAAGTCCACACCGGTATGGGGCGCTGCGGCACCCTGCTGGCGGAACAGAATTACGGCATTCGTGCCGATGTCATCACCCTGGGCAAAGGCTTGGGCGGTGGTGTGCCACTGGCTGCGCTGCTGGCGCGCGGCAAAGCGTGTTGCCTGGAAGCGGACGAGCTGGGCGGCACGCATCACGGCAATGCCCTGATGACGGCAGCGGGCAGTGCCGTGCTGGAAACGCTTGTTGAAAAGGGCTTTTTGCAGCAGGTTCGCGACGCAGGGCAACACTTGCGCGAGGGCCTGGGGCGTTTGGCCAATCGTTATGCACAGGGAGAATTACGCGGTCAGGGCCTGATGTGGGGCCTGACACTGTCGGATGATTCGGCAGATGAGGTCGTAAAAGCAGCGTTGTATGAAGGCTTGCTGATTACCGCGCCGCAACCCGACTGCCTGCGCTTTACCCCGGCGCTGTGCGTCAGCAAAGGCAATATCGATGAAATGTTGCTGCGTTTGGCCCGCGCGTTTTCCCGGGTCAGAACCGCGCAGTTGCAGTGTCGCCGTGCCGTGTTGGTGTAATCGCTGACACACCGGCACACACAGAATTTAAAGAACCGTCTCGCGGTATAACGCATCGCCCCGTGCCTGTTTCGTTCGGCACGGGGCGTTTTTTTGCCTGTGGAAAAGTACCGACTGAACCTTTTGACAGTGCTCAGAGTCGATTAACCATAGGGCTTGATTGAGCCCACCATTGATTGGGGACTGAACATATGGACATTATTCGAATCATCATCGCCATCCTGCTGCCGCCGCTGGGTGTGTTTTTACAAGTCGGTTTCGGCGGTGCTTTCTGGCTCAATATTCTGTTGACGCTGTTGGGGTATTTCCCGGGCGTGATCCACGCGGTGTACATCATCGCCAAGCGATAACTTTCCTTTCGCCCTGATCGGTCACTGTTGCCGATCCGCACGAAGCTGCGCCCCACGCAGCTTCGTTGCCCGGCAGCGATTCGCCCGACTTATTCAGGGGTTGATTGCATCACTTCCCGATAAAACATCCATTCCTGCTCCAGGGCGTGGGCCTGATTGCTGGCCATGCGGAACCCGTGGCGTTCGTCGGGGTAGTAATACGCTTTGGCAGGGATACCGTTTGCCTGCAAGGCGCTCAGCATGTCGCGGGTTTGCTGCGGCACCACGACCGCATCCAGCTCACCTTGAAAGAAAATAACCGGCACGCGGATGTTGGCGGCGTGCAACAAGGGCGTGCGCGCGGCATAACGCTCGGCATCCCGGTCGGGATCGCCAATCAGCCACTCCATGTAATCGCCTTCGAACTTATGGGTATCGCGTGCCAGCGCCACCGGGTCGCTGACCCCGTACAGACTGGCGCCTGCCCGAAACACGTCCTTGAATGCCAGCGCGCACAGCGTGGTGTAACCGCCTGCGCTGCCGCCTCGAATGAAGGCATGTTGGCGATCAATCAACCCCTGATCGGCCAGATAGCTGACCACTGCACAGGCATCCTCCACATCCACGTCACCCCATTTCAGGTGCAGCGCCTGCCGGTACTCGCGGCCATAGCCGGTGCTGCCCCGGTAGTTGAGGTCCGCGACGGCAAAGCCGCGTTGCGTCCAGTATTGAATGCGCGGGTCGAGCATCGGATAACACGCCGAGGTCGGGCCACCATGGATAAACACCACCAGCGGCGGCTGTTTTTCGCCGTGCATCGCCGGGTAGAAAAATCCATGAGCCTCGCCACCGGCCGTGGGGTAGCGCAGCGTTTGCGGGCGGCTGACGCGATCAGCCGGCAATGGCGCCACCCCACCGGCCAACACCGTCACCTGCCGGCTGTTGCGGGCAATGCGAAGGATGGCCGACGGGCTGACCGGTGAGGCTGCGATGCAATAAAGGGCGTCGTCATCCAGCGCCAGACTGCGGAAACGGCTGTATTGGCCTGTGAAATCCTCAAGGCTGGCGTCGGATGCGCGTATGCCCAAGCGTCCGAAACCGTCTTGCGTCCAACTGGCGACATACGCGTTGTCACTCAGCGGTTGCCAGGTGTTGCCACCTAGCTGCCAGGGCGCAGGCGCATGGTCGGCGCGCTCGCACGGCAAGCGCTTCAAGCCCCCGGACGATTCGACCCACGGTTGCCAGAAACCTTCGCGGTCCGTCAGGCAGTACAGGCGGTTGTGCTCATCGAAACGCGGTTGTTGCAGCGACTCCTCGCCCGCCTCGCCCGCGATGCACTGCGGCGCTTGCCAACGGTTTTCGTGACTGCGCCGGGCGACCATCAAGCGGGTTGAGGTCCACGGCTGATGTGGGCGATACCACTCGATCCACGCCAGGCGCTGGCCGTCCGGGCTGAGCGTCGGCGCCGCATAAAAATCAGCGCCTTCGGCCAGTACGTGGCGCGCCCGCGAAGCGGTGTCAAGGCTCACCAAACGATGCCGGTCGTTGTCTTCTTCGACCGCCAGCACCTGCCCATGGGCAAACTGCACATCGCCATAGCGGCAGTTGCCTTGGGTCAGGGCGTGAGGCGCAGTGCCCTCCAGGGTTTGCACATACACCTGTTGATCGGCCTCGTTGACGAACACCACGCCGTCATCGCTCAGGCAAAACGACCCGCCGCCGTACTCATACACCCGACTGCGCACGCTGAAGCCGTTGGGTGTCAGGCAGTGCGCCTGACCGTCGCGCCAGTGCCAGAGGCGGCAGGCCGCGTCCTGGGGGCGATATTCGTTCCAGAACAGGCCGTGGCGGCCGAGTTTCAATTCGGCAAAATCCACCCCGGCGGCCACGGCGAGGGCGGCGCTGAACGGTTCAGCCTTTGGCGATGAGTCGTGAGTTTCGGTCATTTCTGAAGGCCAGTTGCTCAATGGTTTGGGTGGCGTGCTCGGCTTCTTCGCGCGCCTTGAGGATCAGGTCGTGGTGCGGTGACTTGCTGCACACCGGGTCGGCGTTGCTGGCGTCGCCCGTCAGCATGAACGCCTGGCAGCGACAGCCGCCGAAGTCCTTTTCCTTCTCGTCGCAGGAGCGGCAGGGTTCGGGCATCCAGTCATACCCGCGGAAACGGTTGAAGCCAAACGAGTCGTACCAGATGTGTTGCATGCTGTGGTCGCGCACGTTGGGGAACTGAACCGGCATCTGCCGCGCACCATGGCAGGGCAACGCGGTGCCGTCCGGGGTGACGGTCAAAAAGATGCTGCCCCAGCCATTCATGCAGGCTTTGGGGCGTTCCTCGTAATAGTCCGGGGTGACGAATATCAGCTTGCAGGGATGACCTTGGGCCTCAAGTTTGGCGCGGTATTCGTTGGTGATGCGTTCGGCCCGCACCAATTGCTCGCGGGTGGGCAGCAAACCCACGCGGTTGAGCTGCGCCCAGCCGTAGAACTGGCAGGTGGCGAGTTCGACGAAGTCGGCCTCCAGCGCGATGCACAGTTCGATGATGCGGTCGATTTTGTCGATGTTGTGTCGATGGGTCACAAAGTTGAGCACCATCGGGTAGCCGTGAGCCTTGACGGCGCGGGCCATCTCCAGCTTTTGTGCGAAGGCTTTTTTCGACCCGGCGAGCAGGTTGTTCACTTGCTCGTCGCTGGCCTGAAAACTGATCTGGATATGGTCCAGACCGGCTTTTTTGAAGTCGCTGATTTTTTGCTCGGTCAGACCAATGCCGGAGGTGATGAGGTTGGTGTAGAACCCCAGCGTGCGCGCCTCCCCAATCAGTTCGGCCAAGTCCTGACGCACCAATGGTTCGCCGCCCGAGAAGCCCAGTTGTGCGGCGCCCATTTCGCGCGCTTCGCGAAACACCTTGATCCACTGTTCGGTGGTCAGCTCTTTGCCTTGCTGGGCGAAATCCAGCGGGTTGGAGCAGTACGGGCATTGCAGCGGGCAGCGGTAGGTCAGCTCCGCCAATAACCATAGCGGCAAGCCAACTTCTGGCGTGGGTGGCACCCGGCTGTCAGGCCAGTTCGATCCAGTGCTCTGCACGAGCGACCTCCATAAATTGCTCGATGTCTTGACCGAGCTCGGGAACGTCGGGGAACTGTGCATCCAGTTCGCCAATGATGGCCGCGACGTCGCGCTGGCCATCGATCAGGCCGCCGATCAGCGCGGCGCTGTCATTGAGTTTGATCATGCCTTCGGGGTAGAGCAGCACGTGGCCTTTTTGCGCGGGCTCGTACTGGAAACGATAGCCGGGGCGCCAGGTCGGGATTTTGCTGCGATCGAAGCTCATAGGGTGATTCCTTTATGCCAGACGCGTTGGTCGGTCACGCTGTGGTACGGCGGGCGGCCCAGCTCGTAAGCCATGGTCATGGCGTCGAGCATGCTCCAAAGGATGTCCAGTTTGAACTGGAGAATTTCCAGCATGCGCTGCTGGCCTTCCCACGTGGTGTAGTGCTGCAACGTGATAGCCAGCCCGTGCTCGACGTCGCGGCGTGCCTGGCCCAGACGCGTGCGGAAGTATTCGTAGCCCGCCGGGTCGATCCACGGGTAATGCTGCGGCCAGCTGTCGAGACGCGACTGATGGATCTGCGGGGCAAACATTTCGGTCAGCGAGCTGCTGGCGGCTTCTTCCCAAGTGGCGCGGCGGGCAAAGTTGACGTAGGCATCCACGGCAAACCGGACGCCGGGCAGCACCAGCTCTTGGGAGCGCAGTTGATCCGGGTCAAGGCCGACGGCCTGCCCCAGGCGCAACCAGGCTTCGATACCGCCGTCTTCGCCGGGGGCGCCATCGTGATCGAGCAAGCGCTGAATCCACTCGCGGCGTACTTCGCGGTCAGGGCAGTTGGCCAGAATCGCGGCGTCCTTGAGCGGGATGTTGACTTGATAGTAGAAGCGGTTGGCGACCCAGCCCTGGATCTGTTCGCGCGTGGCGCGGCCTTCGTACATCGCCACCTGATACGGGTGGTAGATGTGGTAATACGCGCCCTTGGCTCGCAATGCGGCTTCGAACTCGGTTTTGGACAGTGGGGCTTGGGTCATCGGGTGCCTCCAAAAAATACGGTGTGTCGTTGCAGCCGCAGGGGGTGACGCCGACCTGAGCGCTGCGTCCGTGAACGCAGCGTGTGGCAGCGACAGGGTGTGGCTTACAGCTCGATGCTCATGCCATCAAAGGCGACTTCTACGCCACGGCGGGCCAGTTCGGCACGTTCGGCGGAGTCTTCGTCGAGGATCGGGTTGGTGTTGTTAATGTGTATCAGCACTTTGCGTTGCTCGGGCAATTGCTCCAGCACTTCGAGCATGCCGCCGGGGCCATTTTGTGCAAGGTGGCCCATTTCACGGCCGGTGCGCGTGCCGACACCGCGGCGCTGCATTTCGTCGTCATCCCACATCGTGCCGTCCACCAGCAGGCAATCGCTGCTGGCCATGATGTCGAGCAAGGGCGCATCCACTTTGCCCAACCCTGGTGCATAGAACAGTTTGCCGCCGGTGCGCAGGTCTTCGACGATCAGGCCGATGTTGTCGCCTGGGTGCGGGTCGAAGCGGTGCGGCGAATACGGCGGCGCAGCGCTGCGTAGCGGCAACGGGCTAAAGCGCAGGTTCGGGCAGGCCGGGATGGTGAACGACCCTTCGAGTTCGATGCGGTGCCAGTTCAAGCCGCCGTTCCAGTGCTTGAGCATGGTGAACAGCGGGAAACCGGTGCTCAGGTCCTCGTGGACCATGTCGGTGCACCAGACATCGTGCGGGCAACCTTCGCGCAGGCTCAACAGGCCGGTGGTGTGGTCGATCTGGCTGTCCATCAGGATGATGGCGCTGATCCCGGTGTCACGCAGGGCGCGGCCGGGCTGCATGGGGGCGAAGCTCTGGAGCTGGGCGCGGATGTCGGGCGAGGTGTTGCACAGCACCCAGTTCACGCCGTCATCGGAGATCGCAATGGAAGACTGGGTACGGGCCGTGGCGCGCAAGGTGCCCTCGCGAAAACCGGCACAATTGACGCAGTTGCAGTTCCACTGCGGGAACCCGCCGCCAGCGGCGGAACCTAGAATCTGGACGAACATGGGAGGCTGTTCTCTTGCAAATCTGAAAATAAAAACGCCCCGGCGAACCGAGGCGTTGGGTTGCTCTGCTCAATAAAAGCGGCAGATCAACGGCTTGCGAAGTACATGGTGACTTCAAAGCCAATGCGCAGATCGGTGTAAGCCGGTTTAGTCCAAGCCATGAGGTGACTCCTTAGCAGTGGGGGTGGGTGGGGTGTCTTTAACTTAGTCCAGCTCCCGAAGGAGATGTTCAGATGCTTAGGTGGCTATGTTACTAAATTTGACTGAGCATGAACGACCAAAGTCGAAGAAAGCTCATTACGTGGATGGTAAAAATCAGCTTCTACGCTGATAAAACGATTCAGTTTGCGGCTCGGTGGCCACGCACAGCCAGTCGCTGTCCGGGTCATTGAGGCACTCAGCTGCCTTGAGTGTAGTGGCTCGGTCCAGCGTCATAAGTGCGTTGTAGAGCACCTTGAGGTAATCCGACGAGTGGCCCGCCTGTTGAGCGTGCCAGAGCAGGTCGGCGGCTTGAGCCAGGCTGAGGGCCTCGGCTGAGAACTGTTGAGCCAGTGCGGTGCGTGCCTCGATGAAAGACGCTTCATCCAGTGCGGCAATCTGCTGCGGCAATTGCCCGAGGAAAGTGCGGACCTGCTCGAAGATGTCTGCCGTCGTGGCTTGAGGCGATTGCACCCCCAGCAGCAGGCCGGTTCTGTCGCCAAGCTGGCGCACGCCGCTGAACACGGCGTAACCCATTTGCAGCTCCACCCGCAGACGCTGATAGAACGGGGTTTGCGCCAGGTGGGCCAGCAGTCGCCAGGCGGCTTCTTGCGTGAGGTCAGCCCGCGGTGCCGGGCAGAACAGCAGCAACGCCTGTTCGCTCGACTCGCACGGTGCGGTGTGCCAGTGGCGTGCTGAGGGGGCTTCGACGATGTGCGTCAGGTGCGGGTCCGGGGTGCCGGGGGCTTTGCTGAGCGCGCTGCTGATCATGGGTTGACTGGCCGGGGAAACGCCCACCGCCAGACCGTGCCATCGGGCGGATGGCCAGACGTGCTGCACGGAGTCAGCCGCAGGCAGTGCGAAGCGGGAGTGCAGTTCCGGCAGGCGTTTGAGTAGCTGGCGGATGGGCATCAGTGGCGTTTGCGGCGTCGCTCCCGGCGCATCATCCGTCAGCGGGGTGAGCAATGGCAGCGCGTGTTCGAGAATGGCAGGCATCGGCTCTTGCAGGCCATGCAACTTCAGCAACCAGTCATTGCCCTGCGCGATGAGCGACATTTCAACGCCTGCTTCGCGCGCATCGTGTTGCAGTGTCAGCAGGCGGTGTTGCAGCGCCGGTAACAGCGAGGGGGCAGGGGTCACGCCCAAGTGCCAGCGCAAGTACACAGCGGCTTCGCCATTAGGGGGCGCGAGAGCAGGGCTGAACGTCATGGCCGATACTTCGCGGCGGCTGCGCAAGCGGTCCTGGGCAAACGTGCGCAAGCCGCGATGGGCACTGGTTTGTCCACGAATAAGGCCAGCGGTCACGGGGTGTTTCTCCGATATGAGGAAGGGATTGGGTGTGGGTAATTGCCAGGCGTGCTGCCCGCTCGGGCGGGGCTCGGTTTGCAGGTGTTTCAGGATCACCGCCAGTGCTTCAACACCGTGGTCTGACAGCCCTGTCGGGAGGTGCTGAACATCGCGGCGGGCCAATTCCAAGGCGCTGCTGACCTGTTGTTGACGCTCCTGTACGCGTCGGTATTCGTTGCGCAGGCCGGTCCAGGGTTGCTGAGCGCTGAAAAAGCACAACCAGTCGTCGACGGCGTCGCGGATCGGTTGAGCCTTGGCCCTCATGTCCGTCGACCCTGTGAACGTCAGGCCGAGCAGGGCCTGGTCCTGAAACTGGTACACCGATGTGGCACGCAGGCTGTCGGTCAGTTGCTGCTGACGTAAGTGAGCGAGAAGTCCGCCCGGTTTATCGGCGTTGATCCAGTGACACAGAAATGCCAGCGCTTCTTCTGATGCAGTGGGTAGCTGCTCCAAGGTAAACATCAGGTCCACGTGTGAACCCTCGACCTGCAGGTACTGTGACGAACCCTTGCTCATCAGAGGCGGCGGGGGCTGTGGCGTGGCGGCCGTCCCCGGTTGAAGCTCAAGGCTGTAACGCTCGGCGAGTGCGATCAGCGTGTCCTGCGATTGCGGGCCCACCAGGCTCAAGGTCATGTGCCCGGTTCGGTAAAACTGCTCATGGAAATGCGTCAAGGCGCGCTGAAAGGCTGCGCGTGGCACGGGCAAGCTGTAGCGATTGCCCGCGTGGAAGCCCCGCAGCGGGTGTGTGGCGTTGAGCGGTTGAAGCCTTTGCAGGTCGCGTTGCGCCGAAGGCTCGCGGGCCCAGGCAATGAATTCCGCGTGCAGCACTTCGCGTTCGCGCCGCTGGTCGTCCGGGTCCAGACGCGGATGAGCCAGCATGTCGCACAGGCGATCCAGCCCGCCCGCAAAGGCTTCGGGCGGCAATTCAAAAAAGAAGTCGGTATGGCGTTCGCTGGTGCGCGCGTTGAGGTGCCCGCCATGCTGTTGCACATAGGCCATCAGGCCCTGCGCCGCGGGGAAGCGCTCGGTGCCGAGGAACAACAAATGCTCCAGAAAATGCGCCAGCCCTGGCCAGTCGGCGGGTACGTCATGACTGCCTACCGCCACTCGGATGCAAGCCGCGCTGCGCGTGAGCCGTGGAACATGGCGCACGGTCAGCGTCAGACCATTGCGGGTGGTCAGGCGTAGGACGTCTGGGGTGTTCAACGCGGGCATGGGCACTTCCGTTACAGAGAAGCGCTCATGCTAGCGGATTACTGGCAATCAGCGCGCGCTCAGCGCACCGTAAAGTTCCGGACGGCGGTCGGCCAAGTAGTTGTTTCCAGCCTTCGCGTCCGTCAGTTTTTGTGGATCAAGCTCGGCGGCGATCACCGTTTCATCCCGTTGAGCCAGTGCTACTTGCTGGCCATCTGGCGCTGCGATGCTGCTTTGGCCGCAATAATGAAGCGTGTCTTCGTGGCCACAGTAATTGGCGTAGGCCACGTAACACTGATTTTCAAACGCACGGCTGCGCACCGTGACATCGGCAATGAAGTCGTAGGGTTGCATGTTGGCGGTGGGCACAACGATCAATTGCGCGCCGGCCAGTGCCAGACGCCGCGTGTTCTCCGGAAACTCCAGGTCATAGCAAATCAGCATGCCGACCTGCCAGCCGTTGAGCTCGACCACGGGGTACGCTTCTTCGCCGGGGCTGAACTGGGCGTGGTCAAGCGTCCCGAACAAGTGGGTTTTGCGGTAGTTGAGCAGGCGTTGGCCGTGGCAATCGATCAGTTGCGCGCTGTTGTAGAGGCGGCCGTCCGCGCCCAGCTCCGGGTAACCGTAAGCAATGGCCATGTTGCAGGCCTTGGCTATTTGGGCGATTGCTCGGGCCGCGTCGCCGTCGTGGGGTTGAGCCAATTGCGCCACGGCAGGCTGACCAATGCTGTACCCCGTCAGGAACATTTCGGGCAGCACCAGCAGATCAACCCCGGGGTTGTGCTGGGCAACGAGGCTCAGGCGTTTCAAGTTGCCCGCGATGTCCAGTTGCAGGGGCGGGCATTGGTAAAGGGCGACGCGCATGGGGTTCTCCTGTTCCGGGTGGGTTGGCGCGCGGTTCAATCCGGCAGGGCGATTGGGCCGATGTCGTTAAACACATCGCCCGGCCCGGGATTGTCGGCGTGGGTGCGCCCGCCAAAGTGGGTCATGATGCCCCACACGGCGTTCAAGGAGGTCTGTACCGCTCCTTCCACCCACGCGGGTGTCCACGACACATCGTCGCCAGCGATGAAAATTCCGCGTTGTTCTGCCGGTATCTCCTGCTGCATAAAGTGCGCGTACATACGCTGGTTGTAGCGGTAATGACCGGGCAGCGCGCCTTTAAAAGCCCCCAGGAAGTGCGGGTCGGCTTCCCACGAAACGGTGATCGGGTCGCCAATAATCCGGCTGGCGATGTCGACGTTGGGGTAGATCTTTTTCAACGCGTCCAAGGCCAGCTTCACGCGTTTTTCGACGGGGTGCGGCAGCATTTTCAGCGCATCGCTCATCCATGAGTACGACAGGCAAATAACGCCTGGTTTGTCGTCGCCGTTATCGAACAAATAAGTGCCACGGGTCAGGCGGTCGGTGAGGGTCATGCTCATCAGGTCGCGGCCGGTTTGCGGGTCTTTGTCTTTCCAGAACGGGCGGTCGACCATGACGAAAGTTTTGGACGATTGCATGTAGCGCGTGCGGTCGAGCGCCATCCACATCTTTTGCGAGAACAGCGCTTCTTCGCACTCGATCTGGGTGGTCAGCAGCCAGCTTTGGCACGTCACCAACACAGCCTCGAACGGGCGGGTCACACCGAGGTTGTCGGTGACAGAAAACAAACCGTCGTCTGTGCGGGAAATCGCCTTGACCCCGGTTCGCGGTGCGCCATGGTGCAACGAACTCAGGCTGGTGCCTTCAGGCCAGTGAGCACAGCGCTGCGGCGCGTGGCGCCAGATTCCCAGCGGCACCTGCTCAACCCCGCCCACCACCAGGTGCTGATGGTCATCGCAGTTGGTCATGACCACGCGGAAGATTTCGAGCATTGAATTGGGGAAGTCTGAGTCCCATCCGCCCGTCCCGAAGCCGACCTGGCCGAACACTTCGCGGTGTTGGAACGAGAGTTTGGCAAAGGCTTTGGAGGTGGCGACAAAGTCATAAAACGTGCGGTCGTCCCACAGTGGGACCAGGGTGTTCCACAACGCTTTCAAACGCGGGACATCGCGATCGCGAATGGCCTGCTGGATATCGCCAAATTGCGACCCTGCTTCCAGTGCATCCGCCCACGCGTCAGCCACTTCCTGGAACAGTGCAGGCAGGTCCGACAGTTTTTGCGCGTAGAAGGTTTGACCTTCGAGGTCAATCACGGTGCTGCCAGAGGCGGGTGTCAGCGGGTTGGGGAACGGTTTGGTCTCAAGCCCGAGTTTGTCGACATAGTGGTAGAAGGCGGTAGAGGACACCGGAAAGCGCATCCCGCCCAGCTCGGCGATGACGCCTTCACTGCCTTCAAACGCTTGCGAGCGCAAACGTCCGCCCATTTTCGAGGCCTCGTACACCACAGGCTTGAGGCCGAGCTTCATCAACTCATACGCGGCGACCATTCCGGCCATGCCAGCACCAACAATCGCGACCTCTGCGCCCAGTTTATGTGCGGGGATACTGCCCAGACCGGACGGGTGTTCGATCCAGTCGTCGAAGGCAAAAGGGAAGTCGGGGCCGAAAATGGTGATCGGTTTTTTGCCGTCATTCGGGTGGCGATTGTTCTTATTCATGGCTGACCTTGCTGGCGACCCGCGCTTAACGCTGAGTATAGGAAAAGACAGGCACCATGATAGGGAGCACAGAACACGTTATTAAGACGCAAAGTGTCGTCGTTTTGCATTGTCTTTGCGCAGTGTGACGAGGGTCGTGTGCAAAATGTTGTTCGGGCGGGGCGAAACGGCTTAGCCGCGGTCGACTTTGCTGCTGAGAATGATGGAGGTCGTGGTTTTTTCAACGCCCTCGACACTGCCGATCTGGTCCAGCAATTGATCAAGTTGCTCGGGGGAATCGCTGCGCAGCCACGCGACGTAATCAAATTCACCGCTGACGGCGCACAGTTGCTGCACCTGCGCCATGGCACTCAACCGCCTGACCACCTCCTTGCCCGAGCGTGGCTGCACGGTAATCCCGACATACGCTTGCAGCCCGCCATCAATCAGGCGCTGCCCCAGTCGAACGCCATAACCGGTGATGACGTTGTTTTTCTCCAGACGTGACAGCCGTGACGTCACCGTGGTGCGCGCAATCCCCAACTGACGCGCCAGCATGGCGACGCTTTCGCGTGCATTGAGCTGCAAGGCGGCAATCAACTGACGATCGATTTCATCCAGCACGGGTGGGCGAGAGTCAGGCAAGAGAGGCTCCAGTGGCGTCATCGAAGTGGGCGCTTATGGTACAGCGCTTGAGGGGCGGGACGTCCAGTGTTGGACGGGATATGGACGATCACGACTCTTCGCAGCACAACCCTGCAAACGCCAGAAACACAAAAGCCGCGCAGTGCGCGGCTTTGAGTATGGTGGGCCCAGTAGGACTCGAACCTACGACCAAGGGATTATGAGTCCCCTGCTCTAACCAACTGAGCTATAGGCCCTCAGTAGGTCGCGGATTATAACGATGGTTTCTCGGCAGTGCTATCCGAAAAGTCTGAAATAGAGATACGAAGGAAGGTCGTCGCGAATTCTTCAGCCGATAAAGGCACGCTGACGATGTACCCCTGAATCTGTTCGCAGCCGGCGTTGGCCAAGAAGTCTTGCTGGGCCTGGTTTTCCACACCTTCGGCAATGACGGTGAATTGCATGCTGCGACCCAGGGCAATGATGGCCCGTACGATGGCTTCGTCATTGGGGTCGTGGGGTAAGCCGCGCACGAATGACTGGTCAATTTTCAAGGTGTCCAGGGGCAGGCGTTTGAGGTAGCTGAGTGAGGAATATCCGGTGCCAAAGTCATCTATCGCCAGTTGTACGCCTAATCGCTTGAGCTGATGCAGGACGTCCAGTGCTTCTTCGGTCTGGTTCATGATGAAGTTTTCAGTGATCTCAAGTTGCAGGCAACCCGGCTGGAGGTTGTATTTTTTCAGAAGTTGGCGGATGCGGCCGACCAGTCGGGGTTGGTGTAATTGGGCGCCGGCCAGGTTTACGGAAACCGGGCCAAAAGGTGCGTATGTCTGATTCCACTCATTCAATTGCATGCATGCATGCACGCTCCAGCACCCAGTCACCCACCTGGATGATCATGCCGTTTTCTTCCGCCAGATGAATGAAGCGCTCAGGGGCAATGACGCCCAGCGTGGGGTGGGTCCAGCGAATCAGGGCTTCAGCGCCGACCAGACTCAGGTCGTGCAAGCTGATTTTGGGTTGATAGAACAGTGATAACTCGTTGCGCTCCAGCGCACGTCGCAGTTCCTGTTCGAGGATCACCCGTTCGCTCGCTTGTGAGGTGAGGTCATGGGTGTAGCGCTCAACCCGGTTGCGGCCTTTGAGCTTGGAGCGGTACATGGCGGCGTCGGCGTTTTTTACCAGTGTGGCCACGTCCGTGCCGTCATGCGGGTACACGCTGATGCCAATGCTGGCGCTGATAAACAGTTCGTGTTCGCCCGCTGGGAACGGTGCGCTGAAACAGGCCAGTAACTTGTTGGCAATCACCTCGGCATCACGGGGTTGCTGAAGGCCGGGCAGCAGGATAATGAATTCATCGCCGCCGAGGCGGGCGACGGTATCAATGTCGCGCAGCTGCACCTTGAGGCGTGCGGTGATGCCTTTGAGCAACAGATCGCCCACCGGGTGGCCCAGGCTGTCGTTGATGTTTTTAAAGCGATCAAGGTCCAGAAACAGTACTGCCGCGTGTTGGTCTTGCGCATTTTGCTGATTGAGGATCTGGTCCAGTCGGCTCTCGAACAGCAAACGGTTAGGCAAGCCAGTCAGCGGGTCGTGATGGACCTGGTGATCCAGACGCGCCTGTGCGTGCTTGAGGCTGGAAATGTCGGCAAAGACGGCCACAAAGTGAGTGACGATATTTTCGGAGTTGTGTACTGCGCTGATCGTTATCCAGCAAGGATAGACTTCCCCGTTTTTGCGCTTGTTATAAATCTCCCCTTGCCAGTGTCCCTCGCCTGACAACTGATGCCACATGGCGGCAAAGAAGGCGCTGTCGTGCTGATTGGAGGCCAGAATCCGCGGTGTCTGGCCGAGCACTTCGGCCTCGCTGTAGCCCGTGATTTCGGTGAAGGCGCGGTTCACGGCGGTGATGGTTTGCGCCGGGTCGGTGAACAAGATGCCTTCAGCCGTGCTTTCGAACACGGTGGCGGTTTGCAGGAGTTTTTCCTGCATCTGTTGGCGTTCGGTGATGTCCCGCGTGATGGTCAACATGCAGTCTTCATCACCGATTTTCAGCGGTCGGCTAGAGACTTCACAGATGCGTATGCGCCCGCTTTTGTGGCGCAATTTGCACCTGAAATCCCGTACAAACCCGTCCTCACTCAGGCGTGTGAGTAGCTCTTGGCGTTGGTGAACATCGGCCCAGATGTTGAGGTCCAGAGAGGATCGATTCAGTGCGCTGGCGCTGTCGTAGCCCGTCAAGCGGCTAAAGCCTTCGTTGATTTCGATCAGCAAGCCATCACTTTGCCGACTCAACAGCAATCCGTCTGGCGATGCATGAAAGGCTTTGGCAAATTTTTCCTCAGAAAGGCGCAGCGCTTCTTCGGTTTGTTTGGTTTCGCTGATGTTGATCATCAATCCGCGCAGTACGGGCGTCTGATTGTGCGTGGAAAGCGTGATGATGTCCCGTAGCCACAGGGTTCTGCCATCGGCGGTTATCACGCGATAGTCGATGCTGTGGTCGCGCCCGGCCTTGATTTCGCTTTCGCAATACGTTTTGGTTCGGGGCAGGTCATCGGGATGGATGATTCGCTCCCAGAACCCAGGGGTCAGCCAGTCGGCCAAGGGGTAGCCGATGAGTGTTTCGGCCTGAGGGGAAACATAGGTGTAGGTGTAGTCATCCCGTTGGGCCTCCCATGCGATGGCAGACAGACTTTCGACCAAGCCTCTGTAGCGGTATTCGCTACTGCGCAGTTCCTGTTCGAGGGCAACGCGGCGGGCTATTTCGGAGCTCAAGCGCCTGTTGATGCGCACGACCACGATCAATACGGTGACGAGCAACAAGATGCCCGGCAGTACATACAGCAGTAACCCGCGCCACAACGCCTGATAATCGCCGGTGTTGCCGATCCAGCGCGCTTGAATGGCTTCGATTTCACGGGGTGTCATGTCGGCCATGACTTTATCCAGCAGGCGCAACAGGATGGTTTGGTCTTTGGGTACGGCCATTGCCAGTTGATAGCGATACGGGGTTTCGCCACTGACGTACAACCCGTCCAGCTTGAGCTGGCGCAGGCTCCAGACGCTGGACGCCAGGTCGCCCACCATGGCGTCGACTTGATCGGTAGCCAATGCTTGTAGCGCGGAGCTGACATTGGGCAGGGCGACGAGATTCAGGTCGGGGTGTTGGGCATGCAACAGCTCGTGCGGGGCGTAGTTTTCGACCACGGCGATTTTCAGCCCATACAGCTCATCAATGTTTTTTGGGGCGGGGCCGCCTTTGTGCGCGAGGATGACAATCGGGAAGTCGAGGTAGGGGCGCGTAAAGGCCAGGGTTTTCTGACGCTCAGGGGTCGACATGATGCCGGGTAGCCAGTCGAGACTGCCTTCTTTGGCGAGCTCAAGGACGCTGCTCCAGTCGTAGGGCTCCACGGGTTTGATGCTCACACCCAAACGGTTTTTGATCAGTTCCACGTAGTCCGCGGCCAGGCCGGTATAGAGGCCCTTTTCGTCGCGGAACTCAAAGGGTGGCCATGACGCATCCACCCCAAGGCGTAGCTCGGGATGCTTGTCGAGCCACTGTCGCTCTTCATCGGTCAACGTCAAGGCGTTGGCCGCTGTGGAAAAGGCGATTAGCAGCAAGAGGAGGGTGGCTGGCAGTCGTGGCATGCGGGGCTCGTTCTACTCGCGAATGTGACGAGTGTAGACGGGCTGTGGGATATGGACGTGAGGCGCTGGAAAGGTTTGGCGGGTACAAAGCAAAACCCCCGGCAGAGCCGGGGGTTTTGGTATCACTCGTCGAGGAAGGAGCGCAGGTGCTCGCTTCTCGTCGGGTGGCGCAGCTTGCGCAACGCTTTGGCTTCGATCTGACGAATCCGCTCACGGGTAACGTCGAACTGCTTACCAACCTCCTCAAGGGTGTGGTCGGTATTCATGTCGATACCGAAGCGCATGCGCAGTACTTTGGCTTCACGAGCTGTAAGGCCGCCGAGTACATCGCGTGTCGCTTCTTTAAGGCTCTCAACGGTGGCAACATCGATTGGCGACTGCATGGTCGAGTCTTCGATGAAATCACCCAGATGGGAGTCTTCGTCATCACCGATCGGGGTTTCCATGGAGATCGGCTCTTTAGCGATCTTCAATACCTTGCGGATTTTGTCCTCAGGCATTTCCATGCGTTCGCCCAGCTCTTCCGGGGTCGGTTCGCGACCCATTTCCTGCAGCATTTGGCGGGAAATACGGTTGAGCTTGTTGATCGTCTCGATCATGTGCACCGGAATACGGATGGTGCGTGCCTGGTCGGCAATCGAGCGAGTGATCGCCTGACGGATCCACCAGGTGGCATAAGTCGAGAATTTGTAGCCGCGGCGGTATTCAAACTTGTCTACCGCTTTCATCAAGCCGATGTTGCCTTCCTGGATCAGGTCGAGGAACTGCAAGCCACGGTTGGTGTACTTCTTGGCGATGGAGATCACCAGACGCAAGTTGGCTTCAACCATCTCTTTCTTCGCGCGGCGGGCCTTGGCCTCACCGATCGACATGCGACGGTTGATGTCCTTGATCTCGGCAATCTTCAAGCCGGTTTCTGCTTCTAGAGCAGACAGCTTTTGCTGGCAACGGATGATGTCCGGTTGCAAGCGGGCAATGGCTTCAGCGTATTTGCTTTTGCCTTTGGCCAGCGCGTCGCTCCAGCTTTCGTCGACTTCATTGCCCGGGAACAGGCGAAGGAAATCAGTACGCGGCATGCGTGCATCGCGGACGCACAGCTGCATGATGGCCCGCTCTTGTGCACGCAGACGCTCCAGAGCGCTACGAACACGTTCAACCAGGCCTTCGAACTGCTTGGGCACCAGCTTGATCGGCATGAACAGCTCAGCCAGGGCAACCAGCTCGGCAATCGCCTGCTTGCTGTCGCGACCGTGCTTCTTCAGTGCCTTGCGAGTGATTTCCATCTGATCGGAAACGGCGCCGAAGCGCTGTGCCGCGATGATTGGATCGGGGCCGCTTTCGACCTCTTCCTCGTCATCGGTAGCGTCGTCCTTCTCTTCCTCTTCGTCATCACCTTCGGCCTTGGCCGTTTTAGGATCGACAGGAGGCGGAACCTCGGCTGCAGGCGGCGTAATTCCATCGTCCGGGTCGATATAACCGCTCAGGACGTCAGAAAGGCGACCACCTTCGGTGGTGACGCGAGTGTACTCGGAGAGAATATGGTCAACCGTGCCAGGGAAGTGCGCGATTGCGCCCATCACTTCGCGGATGCCTTCTTCGATACGCTTGGCGATTTCAATTTCGCCTTCGCGTGTCAGCAGTTCTACCGTGCCCATTTCACGCATATACATGCGTACTGGGTCGGTAGTGCGACCAATATCGGTTTCTACTGCCGCCAACGCTGCCGCTGCTTCTTCAGCAGCGGCTTCGTCGGTGTCAGCATCGGCCAACATAAGGGCGTCCGCATCCGGAGCACTCTCGTGTACGGGGATCCCCATGTCATTAATCATGCGGATGATGTCTTCCACTTGCTCCGGATCTGAAATATCTTCGGGCAGGTGGTCGTTGACCTCTGCGTAAGTCAGATACTTCTGCTCACGGCCGAGGGTGATCAACTCTTTGATACGAGACTGCTGTTGCGCTTTTCCGGACATAACACCCTATCCACTGAAGGTCTTGGCGGGCAAAAAACAAGCCGAGGATTATACCTTAGCTATGACCTCACGCGCCAGTTGAGGTCGGGTTTGATGCGGGATTATTGCGACTCAGAAGGTCGCGTAACTGATTTTTCTCCTCGCTACTTAGCTCGCCTTGACGTGCTTTTCGAAGAAGTTGTTCCAGATTTCGCTCGCGTTGGCGAGCTGACAAGCTAGTTATGGTGTCGAAAAACTGTTGTTCAAGGTTGTCGGCGTCAATTAGCCATTCCTTTTCGAGCAGTCTTTGCAGCAAGCGGCCCTGTTCAGTGCCGTGCCAGCGGGACAACAACTGAATAGAGCTTAGCTTAGGATTCTTCTGTACGGCCTCGACCAGCGCGATCAAGAGCTGGTTATTCGTCTGGTCTTCGGCCGCAAAGTGGCCCGCGTCTTCTACTTTTTTGGCCAGTTGCGGGTGATGCAGCAAGGTGCGCAGGGCGGTTAATGTCGGCGGTTCAACGCCGACCGGGATCCAGGCCTGCTCGCGTTCGCCGCCGCGCTTGCCTTTTTTGTCCCATGGCTTGTTTTCCCACTTTTTACCGCCCGCCCCCGACTTTTTCGGGGTCCATTCCTGTTGGGGAACGTACGTTTCCGGCTGCTGAAAGTCGCTGTAGTCCGGCATGGCATCGTAATCGATGCCGGGGTCGTAGGCGGGTTGCGAGGGGGGTGGTGCGCTTTGCGCCAGTTGGCTGACCGCTTCGCTGTTGAGGCCCGTAATTTCGCTCAAGCGTTGGCGCATCAGGTTGCGCAGGTTGGCGCCCGGCACTTTGTCGATGAGCGGTGCTGCCAGCGTGGCCATGTGGGCCCTGCCTTCGAGCGAGCGCGGATCGGTTTCTTCAGTCAGTTGCTGGAAAAAATAATCTGCCAGCGGCTGCGCGTGCTGGTTAATGCGCGCCTTGAACGCATCAGTGCCTTCGGAGCGCACCAGTGTGTCCGGATCCTCGCCTTCTGGCAGAAACAGGAAGCGGGCGCGGCGGCCATCTTGCAGGCAGGGCAGCGTGGCCTCAAGCGCGCGCCAGGCGGCATTGCGGCCGGCCTGATCACCATCAAAGCAAAACAATACGCTGGGTACGACCCGAAACAGGCGCTTCATGTGATCTTCGCTGGTCGCGGTGCCCAGCGTGGCCACGGCATTGCGCAAGCCCTGTTGGGCCAAGGCAATGACGTCCATATAACCTTCAACCACGATGATTTCGTCGAGGCTGCGATTGAACTTGCGCGCTTCGAACAGCCCGTACAATTCCTGTCCTTTGTGGAAGACAGGTGTTTCAGGGGAGTTCAGGTATTTGGGCTTGTCATCACCGAGCACGCGACCGCCAAACGCAATGATGCGGCCACGGCTGTCGCGAATCGGGAACATTACGCGATCGCGAAAGCGGTCGTAGCGTTTGCCGGTTTCAGCGTTCTCAACCAATAAGCCCGCATCGATCATGGCTTTTTGCTGCAGGGTGTCGCTGCTCAAGTGCTTGTAGAGGTTGTCCCAGCCGGGCGGAGCAAAGCCCAGGCCGAAATCCCGGGCGATTTCGCCGGTCAGGCCCCGGCCTTTCAAATAGTCCACGGCGGCTCTGCGCGCCGGGTGGCTTTTCAGGGCCTGCCGATAAAAGTCGGCGGCTGCGGTCAGCAGCGGGTAGAGCGGCGAGTCGGTCGGCTGTCGCGGTTTGTGCGAGCGACCGCTTTCCTCTCTGGGAATCTCCATGCCTGCGGCTTTGGCCAGTTCTTCGACGGCCTGGGGGAAGTCCAGGTTGTCGTGGTCCATGATGAAGCCGAGGGCATTGCCGCCTGCGCCACAACCAAAACAGTAATAAAACTGTTTATCCGGGCTGACACTGAACGACGGTGTTTTTTCTTTATGGAAGGGGCAGCAGGCGGTGTAGTTTTTGCCTGCTTTCTTCATTTGCACGCGCGAGCTGACGACATCGACGATATCGGTGCGGTTCAGAAGGTCGTCAATAAAGCTCTGGGGGATTAACCCGGCCATGGCGTTCTCGTCATCTCAGCGCAAAAAAAGCCGTATAGAAAGGTTTGGTCATGGCGGCGTGCAGGCGAAAACGCTGCTCGTACGTGTGACGTCTGCTCAATCATGTCGGGAAGTGTATCTGTCGAAGCTCCGCAGACTCGTATTTAAAACAGAGTAAATGGGTTCGAAATATCACGCTCTGAGTCCGGCGCTGACCAATGGCTGGTCTCGGATAGCTCATAAGCAGGCATGGGAGAGATGCCTTGGGCTGATCGTCTTTGAGGAGAATCAGAGGTGTGTGCTCGTCGGTAGCCTTGAAGGCTCGTCAGTAAAGACGTGCACCGCTGGCTTAAAGGCCAGGTCTGACGTGGTGTAGCAGTTTGTCGCGGTCGCATCTGCGGCCTTGACGGTAAAGCGTGTAACTTGCTGCAACTGCCTACGGCCCGGCTTTAGGCCGGGCTTGGCAGAAGCATGCAACGAACGTCTGTGTATTAGTACAGACGAACGGCGCGGCGCTGCTCGCGCTGAACTTTCTTCGCGTGACGCTTAACAGCGGCTGCTGCTTTGCGCTTACGCTCGGAAGTCGGCTTCTCGTAAAATTCGCGGCTGCGAACTTCAGCCAGTACACCGGCTTTTTCGCAGGAGCGCTTGAAACGACGCAGAGCTACGTCGAAGGGTTCGTTCTCTTTTACTTTGACGGCTGGCATCCAGAGCTACCTTCATTCATTACCGGGGTCAACGTCTCAAGGCAAAATCGCGTTGGAAGACGTCGGTTTTTAAGGGTTGCGGATGTTAACCCCTCATCGCCCGGAATGCAAAGCCTCTGATCGAAAACCGCTGGCCGGGGGCGGTAGTGGCGACTATTATGCGCGCCTTCGAATTTAGCCTCTACAAGGCGCAAACCCATGCTAGTACTGGGATTAGAAACCTCCTGCGACGAAACCGGCGTCGCGCTATACGACAGTGAACGCGGGCTTTTGGCCGATGCACTGTTCAGTCAGATCGATTTGCACCGTGCCTATGGTGGCGTGGTGCCTGAGCTGGCATCACGGGATCACGTCAAACGCATGCTGCCCTTGATTCGTCAGGTGTTGGCCGAGGCAGACTGCGTGCTGACCGAAATCGATGCAATCGCCTACACGGCGGGTCCAGGCTTGGTCGGGGCCTTGCTGGTCGGGGCTTCCTGCGCCCAGGCACTGGCCTTCGCATGGGGCATTCCTGCCTTGGGCGTACACCACATGGAAGGCCATTTGCTGGCCCCCATGCTGGAAGAGCAGCCCCCAGAGTTCCCGTTCGTCGCATTGTTGGTGTCAGGTGGTCATACGCAGCTGGTTCAGGTGGATGGCATCGGTCAATACGCGCTGCTGGGCGAAACGCTGGACGATGCCGCAGGCGAGGCTTTCGACAAAACGGCGAAGATGATGGGACTCAACTATCCGGGGGGGCCTGAAATTGCCCGCCTTGCCGCCCAAGGTGTGGCGGGACGCTTTGTGTTCCCGCGGCCCATGACCGATCGCCCTGGCCTCGATTTCAGTTTCAGCGGCCTCAAGACCTTTGCCTTGAACACTTGGCAGCGCTGCGTGGCGGCGGGTGATGATAACGAACAGGCCCGTTGCGACATCGCGCTGGCGTTTCAGCAGGCCGTGGTGGAGACGCTCACCATCAAGTGCAAGCGCGCCCTGAAGCAGGCAGGCATGAAGCGTCTGGTGATAGCCGGCGGTGTGAGCGCAAACAAGGCGTTGCGGGCTTCGCTGGAGACCATGCTCGGTGGCATGAACGGTCAGGTGTTTTATGCGCGGCCTGAGTTTTGTACGGACAATGGCGCGATGATCGCATTCGCCGGGTGTCAGCGCTTGCAGGCGGGCCAGCACGAAAGTTTGGCAATCAGTGTGCAGGCGCGCTGGCCGATGGAGCAGTTGAAGCCTTTGTGACGGTGGTGTTCAGGCGTTTACTGGCCAGCATGAGGTATTTTCATGCGGGTAAATCAGAAATGCCGTTCGCGCCCGGCCATCAGGTCGCGTAAATTGCCGCGGTGGCGCCAGACAATCAGTGCGGTTAATCCACACATGGGCAGCAGCGCGGCAGGCTCTTGCCAGGCCAGGAGTGGCAGGGTCAAGGGGGTGGCGATCAGTGCGGCGAGTGAGCTGGTGCGGGTCAGCTGGAAGGTCAGCAGCCAGGCCAGAACGGCCAGCAAGGCGGCGGGAGGATAAAGCCCCAGCAGCATGCCGGCAGCCGTGGCGACGCCTTTGCCGCCCCTGAAGCGGAAGTACAGGGGATACATGTGCCCGATGACGGCGCACACGCCAATCCAGGCTTGTTGCTGGAGTGGCAGGTTGAGTTGGTTGGCGAGCAGGACGGGCAGCAGGCCTTTGCACAGATCACCGAGCAAGGTCAGGACGGCCAGTTTTTTACCGGCCAGGCGTAACATATTGGTCGCGCCAGCATTGCCTGAGCCACTCATTCGCGGGTCGGGATTACCCGTCAGGCGGCTGAGCAAAATGGCGAAGGACAGCGAGCCAAGCAGGTAGGCGATAATCGCCAGTAACCAAAACATGCTAACTATTCCGGGCGAGGACGCCCTGATTCTAACGGCGCATTGCGCCCTTGTCGTGCTGCGGAGAAAAGTGCTTGGACAGAGTGTTTATCGAAGGCCTGGAAGTTGACACCGTGATCGGTGCCTATGACTGGGAGCGTGGCATCCGTCAGTGTTTGCGCCTTGATCTGAATTTTGCGTGGGATAACCGCCCGGCCGCAGCAGGGGATGATCTGACCCTTGCGCTGGATTACGCCAGCGTCTCGACCAGAATTCAGGCCTTTGCCGAGCAAGCCCACTACCAATTGGTAGAAACCTTTGCCGAGCGTCTGACGGAAGTGTTGATGCGTGAATTCAATATTCCCTGGATGCACCTCAAGCTGACCAAGCCGGGCGCCGTCGCGGCCGCCACAGGGGTGGGCGTGGAGATTGAGCGCGGATGTCGCTAACTCAGGTTTTTCTCGGGTTGGGCAGTAATGTCGAGCGCGAAAAGCATTTACAGGCGGGGCTCGATGCGCTGGCTGGCTTCCTGCACGGCATGCAGTGCTCGGCGGTCTTCGAAAGCCAGCCTGTAGGCATCAAGAGTGGGCCTTTTTTCAACCTGGTGGTGGTGGCCAACACGGATCTTCCTTTAGCTGAGTTGAGCCGACGTTTGAAGCTGATCGAGGCCGATAACGGACGATATGCCCAGGATCGCAAGGGTCTGCCGCTGGACATTGACGTTTTGTTTTACGGCGATCTGGTGGGCAACTTTGACGGTTTGGTCCTGCCGCGCGCCGAGATTCTCAAGAATGCCTTTGTGCTGTGGCCGCTTTCGCTCATCGCCCCTGACAAATTGCACCCGATTGTGGGCATCACGCTGAGTCAGATGTGGGCTGATGCGCAGATTGACCAAGTGCTCGCCCCGGCTGCGTTTGAATGGCGGGGCGAACCCTTAACACCTAAAGAGATGCTGAGGCACCTGTAAGGCGCTGCCGCTCTAACCTGTTGGACAGCGGCTACGAAGCAGGCCCCGGGTGTTTGCGGGTCTCTTTGTACGTGTGTATAGCCCTGAGCCGTTCGCGCTTGAGGGCTTCTCCCAATTCCGGCCCCTTGAAGCCCTGTTCCAGCAGCGGCTGAACGGCAACGGCCTGTGCCGCTTTTGCGGCGCCGCGCAGGTAATCAGCCTGCGGGTAAGGCCGCTCTTCAAGTCCAAGGCGGCCCTTGGCGTCCATCTCGCACGCGACGATAAACTCCTCAAAGCGCTGAGGCCGGCGGTATACGTCAAACCGTTGCAGCAAATCCAGTAAGGTCGAGGCCTTCAGCTCAAAGGCACGATGCCCGTGGGTGTGATATTCACCGACCAGCAATGCAAGTTCCTGGCAATCGCGGGGCGCCTTGAAACGCTCGTTCACCGCCTTGATCAGCCGCAGCCCTTTGTGTTCATGGGCAATGTGGCGAGGCCATTTATCTTCAGGTGTTAGGCCTTTGCCCACGTCATGCAGTAGGCACGCCCAGCGGACGGTCAAAGGCTGATGATGTCGCGCAGCTTGTTCAAGCACGCTGAGGGTGTGAATGCCGCTGTCGATTTCCGGGTGATGAGCCGGCGGCTGCGGTACACCGAACAATGCCTGAACTTCCGGTAACAGCACCTCAAGGGCGCCGCACTGTCTGAGCACGTCGATAAAGATGTGGGGATGATCTTCCATCAGCGCGCGGGAAATCTCCTTCCAGCAGCGTTCCGGTGTCAGCGCCTGCAGTTCGCCCGAGGCCGACAGTTGACGCATCAGTTCAAGTGTTTCGTCTGCAACCTTGAAACCCAGGCCCGCATAACGTGCTGCAAAACGTGCAACGCGCAGCACCCGTAGCGGATCTTCGGCGAATGCCGGGGAAACATGGCGCAGTATGCGCGCTTCCAGGTCCCGTTGGCCGTGGTAGGGATCGGTGATAGTGCCCGCATCATCTTCGGCCATCGCGTTAATGGTCAGATCGCGGCGGATCAAATCTTCTTCAAGGGTCACGTCAGGGCTGGCATGAAATACAAAGCCCCCATAGCCGCGTCCGCTTTTACGCTCGGTGCGGGCGAGGGCGTATTCCTCACCGGTTTTGGGGTGCAGAAAGACCGGGAAGTCGGAACCCACGGGACGAAAGCCCTTGGCCAGCATTTGTTCTGCGCTTGCGCCTACCACGACCCAGTCGATGTCAGTGACAGGCTTGCCCAGCAAGCGGTCTCGGACTGCGCCGCCGACTTTATAAATCTTCATAAAAAACCTCCGTTAGCGCGACAGGATAACCGCTGCGTCGCGCAAACGGAGGTTCACGTGCGTCACAGGTGAATGGCGCTCAAATCCAGGCGCCCATAGTCAGCGTCCCCATGTTCGCCTTTAGGCGGAACATGATGGACTTTCATCACTTGATCTCCTTGCAGCGTCTCCAGATGAATATCGAAGCCCCACAGGCGGTGCAGGTGTTTAAGGACCTCGTCGGTGGAATCGCCCAGCGGTTTACGGTCATGTTGTTGATGGCGCAGGGTGAGGGAGCGGTCGCCGCGGCGGTCAATGCTCCAGATCTGCACGTTGGGCTCGCGATTACCCAAGTTGTACTGCGCTGCCAGGGTTTCACGAATGATCCTGTAGCCGTTTTCGTCATGGATGGCGGGAACGAGTAAATCGTCTTTCTGATCGTCATCCATGATGCTGAACAACTTGAGGTCGCGCATCACCTTGGGAGACAGGTATTGCAGGATGAAACTTTCGTCCTTGAAGCTGCTCATGGCGAACTTGATGCTGGATAACCAATCGCTACCGGCCAGTTCCGGGAACCAGCGGCGGTCTTCCTCGGTGGGGTCTTCACACATGCGCCGGATATCGCGGTACATCGCAAACCCCAGTGCATACGGGTTGATACCGCTGTAATAAGGGCTGTCAAAACCCGGCTGAAACACCACGCTGGTGTGCGAGGTCAGGAACTCCATCATGAAGCCTTCCGTTACCAGCCCTTCATCGTAAAGGTCGTTCATCAGGGTGTAGTGCCAGAAAGTTGCCCAGCCTTCGTTCATGACTTGTGTCTGGCGCTGCGGGTAAAAGTACTGCGCGATTTTACGTACGATACGCACCACTTCCCGCTGCCAGGGTTCCAGCAGCGGCGCGTGTTTCTCGATGAAATACAGGATGTTTTCCTGTGGCTCGTCGGGGAAACGCGCATTGTCCTTTTCGTTGAATTTGTCAGCGTTCTTGGGAATGGTGCGCCACAGGTCATTGATCTGTTTTTGCAGGTGCTCTTCGCGCTCCTTCTGACGCCGCCGCTCTTCTTCGGCCGAAATCGGGTAAGGCCGTTTGTAGCGGTCTACGCCGTAGTTCATGAGTGCATGGCAAGAGTCCAGCAGGTCTTCCACGGCATCGATACCGTGGCGCTCTTCGCATTGCATGATGTATTGCTTGGCGAACACCAGGTAATCAATGATCGAACTGGCATCCGTCCAGGTCCGGAACAGGTAATTGCCCTTGAAGAAACTGTTGTGGCCATAGCAGGCATGGGCAACCACCAGGGCTTGCATGCAAATGGTGTTTTCTTCCATCAGGTAAGCGATGCACGGGTCTGAGTTGATGACGATTTCGTACGCCAGCCCCATTTGCCCACGGCTGTAGGATTTCTCGGTACTCAAGAAATGTTTGCCGTAGGACCAATGGTGATACCCCAACGGCATCCCGACAGAGGCATAGGCGTCCATCATTTGCTCGGCGGTAATCACCTCAATCTGGTTGGGGTAGGTGTCCAGTGCATACCGTTCTGCCAAGCGACCGATTTCCCGGTCGTAGGCCTGGATCAGTTCAAAGGTCCACTCGGAGCCAGTGGAGATAGGGTGGCGCTTATTCTCTTTGGCGGTCATGTCACTAACCTGCGCTGGAAGAGTTCACGGAAGACCGGGTAAATATCGCCGGCCGAGACCAGTTGTTGCTGAGCGAAGGTGTCGGGAAAAGCCTCGTTGATACGCTCATATTCGTACCAGAGTGCCTGATGTTCGCGCGGGGTAATTTCCACGTAAGTGTAGTACTGCACGAACGGCATGATCTGGTTGATCAGAATGTCACGGCAAATGGGTGAGTCGTCGTTCCAGTTGTCACCGTCGGAAGCCTGGGCGGCGTAAATGTTCCATTCATTCGTGGGATAGCGCTCGGCCATGATCTCCTGCATCAACTTGAGGGCGCTGGACACGATGGTGCCGCCGGTTTCCCGTGAATAGAAAAACTCCTCTTCGTCCACTTCCCGTGCGCTGGTGTGGTGGCGAATAAAGACCACCTCGATCTTGTCGTAATTTCGCTTCAGGAACAGGTACAGCAGGATAAAGAACCGCTTGGCGATGTCCTTGGTGGCTTGTGTCATGGAGCCTGAAACGTCCATCAGGCAGAACATCACCGCCTTTGAACTCGGGTTGGGGTGTTTGACCAGCAAGTTGTATTTCAGGTCGAAGGTGTCGAGGAACGGCACGCGATGAATTCGGGCGCTGAGTTTCTCGATTTCAGCTTCGATGTCTTTGATATCGCCGAAATTGTCCGGTTCTTCGCGCTTCAAGCGCTCCAGTTCAGTTTTGGCTTCTTTGAGCCGTGCGCGGCTGCTGCCGGTCAGTGCGATGCGCCGGGCATGGGCTGAACGCAACGTCCGAATGATGTTGATGCGTGAGGGATTGCCCTCGTTACTGATACCGGCACGCACGGTTTTAAAGGTGTCGGTGCCGGTCAGGTGGCGTTTGACCAGGTTCGGCAACTCGAGGTCTTCGAACATGAATTCGAGGAACTCTTCTTGGGTGATCTGGAACACGAACTCATCCATGCCCTCGCCGGAATTGCCTGCCTTGCCCGGGCCGCCCCCACCCCCGGACCCGCCTTGGGGGCGCTGAATGTGTTCGCCGCTGGTGAACTCCTTGTTGCCCGGGTGTACGACGGTCTGTTTACCGCCGCGACCGTGGTGCAACACCGGCTCATCAATGTCGCGACCGGGAATGCTGATCTGTTCGCCATGCTCCATGTCAGTGATGGAACGCCGGCCCACGGCTTCTTCGACGGCCTTTTTGATGTGGTCGCGATAGCGCCGCAGAAAACGCTGGCGGTTTACCGTGCTCTTGTTCTTGCCATTGAGGCGTCGATCGATCACATAGCTCATAAGCCCTCCGGGCCGCTTCAAGAGGTGAGCTGCACGCCGCAAGCCACTGCGAGCTCCCGGGATCGGGAGTGTTCGTCAGGCGCGAGCAGCGTGTAGCCGGGCGCTTGCCGCTGCCTCACTGCGATTTTCTGACCCGCAGGTACCACTCGGAGAGCAGTCGTACTTGTTTGTCGGTGTAGCCGCGTTCAACCATTCGGGTCACAAAGTCGTTGTGCTTCTGTTGATCCTCTTTGCTCGCCTTGGCGTTGAAGCTGATGACCGGCAACAGGTCTTCAGTGTTGGAGAACATTTTCTTCTCGATGACCACCCGCAGTTTTTCATAGCTGAGCCACGTCGGGTTCTTGCCATTGTTGTTGGCGCGGGCACGCAGAACGAAATTGACGATTTCGTTGCGGAAATCTTTCGGATTGCTGATGCCCGCAGGTTTTTCGATTTTTTCCAATTCCTCATTAAGGGCAATGCGGTTGAGGATTTCTCCGGTTTCGGGGTCGCGGTATTCCTGGTCCTGAATCCAGAAATCGGCGTACAGCACGTAGCGGTCGAAAATGTTCTGCCCGTATTCGCTGTAGGACTCCAGGTAAGCGGTCTGGATTTCCTTGCCGATGAACTCGATATACCGGGGCGCCAGGTACTCTTTCAAAAAGCGCAGATAACGCTCGCGGGTTTCGGGCTGGAACTGCTCTTGTTCGATCTGTTGTTCAAGCACGTAGAGCAAGTGCACCGGGTTCGCGGCGATTTCGTGCGGGTCGAAGTTAAAGACTTTGGACAAAATCTTGAAAGCAAAGCGGGTCGAGAGACCGTTCATGCCTTCGTCTACACCGGCGCTGTCGCGGTACTCCTGAATGGATTTGGCCTTTGGATCGGTGTCCTTGAGGTTTTCGCCGTCGTAGACCCGCATTTTGGAGTAGATGTTGGAGTTTTCCGGTTCTTTGAGGCGTGACAGTACTGTGAACTGCGCCAGCATCTTCAGGGTGTCAGGTGCGCAATGGGCCTTGGCCAGCGAGCTGTTATACAGCAGCTTGTCGTAGATTTTGACTTCGTCACTGACCCGCAGGCAGTACGGCACTTTGACGATGTAAATCCGGTCGATGAACGCTTCGTTGTTTTTGTTGTTACGGAAGGTGTGCCATTCCGATTCGTTGGAGTGCGCAAGCAAAACCCCGGTAAACGGAATCGCCCCCAGTCCTTCGGTGCTGTTGTAGTTACCTTCCTGAGTGGCCGTGAGCAATGGGTGCAGCACCTTGATCGGTGCCTTGAACATCTCGACGAACTCCATCAGACCCTGGTTGGCGCGGCACAAAGCGCCGGAATAGCTGTAGGCGTCGGCGTCGTTTTGCGGGAATTCTTCGAGCTTGCGGATATCGACCTTGCCCACCAATGCCGAAATGTCCTGGTTGTTTTCATCACCGGGTTCGGTTTTCGCCACTGCAATCTGGTTAAGGATCGACGGGTAGAGTTTGACCACCCTGAACTGGCTGATGTCGCCGCCAAATTCAGCCAGCCGCTTGGTGGCCCAGGGCGACATGATGGTGCTCAGGTAGCGCTTGGAGATCCCGAAGTCTTCCTCAAGAATCGCGCCATCTTCCGTGGCGTTGAACAGGCCCAGTGGCGATTCGAATACCGGCGAGCCTTTAATGGCGTAGAACGGGACTTTCTCGATCAATTGCTTGAGTTTTTCAGCCAGGGACGACTTACCGCCACCCACCGGGCCGAGGAGGTAAAGGATTTGCTTCTTCTCTTCCAGCCCTTGGGCTGCATGGCGGAAGTAGGAAACGATCTGTTCAATGCACTCTTCCATTCCGTGGAAGTCGGCAAAGGCCGGATACCGGCGAATCACTTTGTTGGAGAAGATTCGCGAGAGGCGAGAGTCTGTCGAGGTGTCCAGCAGTTGCGGTTCACCAATGGCCATCAACAGCCGTTCGGCGGCCGAGGCGTAAGCGCTTTTATCGTTTTTGCACAGCTCAAGGTATTCCTGGAGCGTAAGTTCTTCCTGGCGCGTGGATTCAAAGCGCTGTTGGAAGTGGCTAAAAATACTCATGACGTCACCTCGCTCGATACGTGGAGCCGGCGATTGATCGGTCAGTTCGAGTGCTGGCATGCGGCAACGTTGCTGTTGCTGTGTACCCCCCAGGACACCATCAAAGGGGCTAACCCTTTGAAGTTACTACTGATGATCCTCACGCCGGTGTACCGGCTCTCCCCAGATTCGGATGGCCTGAGCTAAAGGATAGTTGGTTCTGGGAGAGGTCAAGGCGAGATGCGCGAATTGTTGTGTGCGACCGTTGGTCAGGCAGGGCGCCAGCCCACTGAATACGTGGGCTTGGCGTGTTTTAAAAAATTATTCCTCCGGGCTTTGGGCGATTTCGCCCGGATAAGTCGCACGCCACAACTCGAAACCACCGTCGAGGCTGTACACCTCGCTGAATCCCTGACCTACCAGGTAGGCCGCCGCGCTCTGACTTGAATTGCCGTGGTAGCAAGCGACGATCAGCGGCGCATCCAGATCGGCCTTGGCAATGAAGTCGTGCAGCGAGTGGTTGTCCAAGTGTGTCGCGTTTTTGATATGCCCGGCGGCATAGGCTTGCGGGTCGCGAATGTCGACCACCACGGCGCCTTGATCGCGCAGTGCTTGGGCCTGTTCGGGAGGGATACGTTTGAAATCGGTCATGGGAAATTCCTGTGGCCTGACTACGGGCGTGGAGTCGTTACGCCCAAAGGTTGGGAAGGGGGTTGGACGCTGGCGGGGGCTTTAAGGTGCAGATCATCGCAGTCGCAGCTCAAACGCTGGCCGGTGTCGACGTTGAGCAGGGTCATGGCGCCGCCCCAGACGCAGCCGGTGTCGAGGGCGTAGATGCCGGGCTCCTTGCAGTTGCCCTCAAGTGCGGCCCAGTGACCGAAGATAATCTTGAGGTCTTGGGTTTTGCGTTCTTTATAACTGAACCACGGTGCATAGCCGGGTGGAGCGCTGCCCACGCCTTCTTTGCTTTTAAGGTCGAGTTTGCCGTCGCGGGTGCAAAACCGCATGCGGGTGAAGTAGTTGGTAATGACCCGCAGGCGTGCAATGCCCGTGAGGTCGCTGTCCCATTTGGCAGGCTCGTTGCCGTACATGCCATCAAGGAATGGGCCCAAGAGGCTGTCATCGCGCAATGCGCGCTCCACTTCGCCAGCATATTTGAGGGCTTTTTTCAGGCTCCATTGCGGGGGAATGCCTGCGTGGACCAGGGCGGTATTTCGCTCGAGGTCGTAATGCAACAGCGGTTGCTGGCGCAGCCAGTCCAGCAGTTGGTCGCAATCCGGTGCCTCAAGGATCTCGCGAAGCGTGTCCCCCTTTTTCAGGCGCTCAATGTTGTTGCCCACCGCAAGCAGGTGCAGGTCGTGGTTGCCCAGCACGCAGACCAGTGATTCACGCAGGCCATACAGAAAACGCAGCGTCTCCAGCGACTCAGGTCCCCGGTTTACGAGATCGCCTACCAGCCACAGGGTGTCTTTGGTCGGATCAAAGGCGACCCGCTCCAGCAAGCATTTGAGGGGTTGGAGGCAGCCTTGGAGGTCACCAACGGCATAGACCGCCATCAGTGCAGTGCTCCGGGGACGGCGAGGCGAAAGGGCGCAATGATGGCCTTGAATTCATGATCGTCTTGGGCGTGCATCAGGTAGCTGCCCTGCATGGTGCCGACCTGTGTGGTGATCACGGAGCCGCTGCTGTAGGTGTGTGCCTGGCCCGGCTTGATCAACGGTTGTTGCCCGACCACACCGGCACCGCGTACTTCTTCGCTGTGCCCGTCGCCATCGGTGATGATCCAGTGACGTGACAACAGTTTTGCGGGGATTGAGCCGTTGTTCTTCACCGTGATGGTGTAGGCGAAGGCGAAGCGGTCGTGCTCGGGTTGAGATTGTTCTGGCAAGTAACGGGTGACGACGCTGACGTCAACCTGATAGCGGGGTTCGGACATGCGGTAGGCCTTACTTGAAAGCAGAGACACAGCTCGGGATAAAACTGATGCCTGAGTCTAGGCCAAGTCACGGGTACTAGGCCAGATGCGGCCAGTACCCGATTTGTAAGGACGGTCAGTCGGCAGCGGGCGCTGCGACGGCTTGCTCGCTCAGTTTGTCGGCCAGACGCACAAATGCTGCCAGGTCGAGTTGCTCGGGACGCTTGCTGCCATCGACGCCAGCGGCTTCGATTTCAGCGTTGCTCAGCAAGGCTTTGAGGGTGTTGCGCAACGTTTTGCGACGCTGGTTGAAGGCCTCGCGCACGACGCGCTCCAGCAAACGATGGTCCTTGGCCGGGTGCGGCAGGGTCTCGTGTGGCACCAGACGCACAATGGCCGAGTCGACTTTGGGCGGCGGGTTGAAGGCGCCCGGCCCGACGTTGAACAGGTGTTCCACGCGGCAATGGTACTGAACCATGATCGACAGACGGCCCCAGTCGCCACCGCCCGGACCTGCGGCCATACGCTCAACCACTTCTTTTTGCAGCATGAAGTGCATGTCGCGGATCAATTCGGCGTTTTTCAACAGGTGAAAAATCAGCGGCGTGGAGATGTTGTACGGCAGGTTGCCGACCACACGCAGGGTGCGGGGTGCCGCGCCCAGTGTGTTGAAGTCGAACTTGAGGGCGTCGCCCTGATGCAGGTTGAAGTTGCTCATGCCTGCGAACTGTTGGTTCAGGATCGGGATCAGGTCTTTGTCCAGTTCGACCACGTCAAGTTGGCCGCCACTGTGGAGGATGCCTTCAGTCAATGCGCCCTGGCCCGGGCCGATCTCCAGCAGGCGATCGCCTGCCTTGGCATTGATGGCGCGCAGGATGCGGTCGATTACACCAGCATCGTGCAGGAAGTTTTGACCAAAGCGCTTGCGCGCCTTGTGTTGGTATTGCTCGTTCATAAACGGGTCTCGGCCATCTGGTAGGCGGTTTCCAGGGCGACTTGCAGGCTGCCGGTGTCGATCTTGCCGCTGCCCGCCAGATCCAGGGCGGTGCCATGGTCAACAGAGGTGCGGATGATCGGCAAGCCCAGGGTAATGTTGACGGCGGCGCCAAACCCCTTGTACTTCAGCACGGGCAGGCCTTGGTCGTGGTACATCGCCAGCACTGCGTCACAGTGCTCCAGATATTTGGGGGTAAACAGAGTGTCGGCAGGCAGCGGGCCACGCAGGTCCATGCCCTCGCTGCGCAGAAGCTCCAGGGTGGGTTCGATAATGTCGATTTCTTCATGGCCCAAATGTCCGCCTTCGCCCGCATGGGGGTTGAGCCCGCACACCAGGATTCGCGGTTGGGCAATGCCGAATTTTTGTTGCAGGTCGGCGTGCAGAATGCGCGTCACCCGCATCAAGCGCTCGGGGGTGATTGCATCCGCGACCTGACGCAGCGGCAAGTGTGTGGTGACAAGCGCCACGCGAAGGCCGCGGGTGGCGAGCATCATCACAACCTGTTCGGTGCGGGTCAGGTCGGCGAGGAATTCGGTATGACCGGAAAACGGGATGCCGGCTTCATTGATAACGCCCTTGTGAACAGGGGCGGTAATCATGCCTGCGAAGTCGCCGTCCACACAGCCTTGGGCGGCGCGGGTCAGCGTGTGCAGCACAAAGGCGGCATTGGCCTTGTCCAGTACGCCGGGCGTCACCGCAGCGCTCAGCGGGGTATCCCACACATACAAGCTGCCTGCGGGCGCCGGTTGTTCGGGCCATTGCCCCGGCACGACGGGCAGCAGGTTGACGTCCACCCCCAGCTGGGCGGCCCGCTCAGAGAGCAGGTCGCAGCTGGTGATGGCAATCAGGGGATGGGGCTGGTGTTGCGAAGCGAGCAGCAGGCACAGGTCTGGACCTATGCCTGCCGGTTCGCCGGGTGTCAGTGCAAACCGCTGGGTGTTCACTGAGCCGCCTGGCTTGCGCTCTCGTCCGAGTTCGCGCCGGGCAGTTTGATCTCTACGTAGGCTTCGTCACGGATCTGACGCAACCAGCTTTGCAGCTCTTCGTCGTACTTACGGTTGCGCAAGGCGTTCATGGCCTGTTGCTCACGCGCTTGAGAGGTGCTGTCCGTGGCGCGGCGACCGAGTACTTCCAGCACATGCCAGCCGTATTGAGTCTTGAACGGTTTGGACAATACACCTTGAGGCGTGTCGGACATGGCAGCACGGAACTCGGGAACCAGTGAGTTGGGGTTGACCCAATTCAAATCGCCGCCGTTAAGTGCCGAGCCCGGGTCTTCGGAGTAGGTTTTTGCCAGGGTGGCAAAATCTTCGCCCGCTTCGATGCGGTCGTGGATTTTGTTGATCAGGGCTTCGGTCTGCGCTTCAGTGCGGATTTCGCTTGGCTTGATCAGGATGTGACGAACATGTACTTCGTCCACTACCACAGACTGGCCGCCGCGCTTGGCATTGAGCTTAAGGATGATGAAGCCGCCCGGTGTACGAATAGGCTCGGTGATTTCGCCAACCGGCATTTTGCTGAGCAGGCTGTCAAATGGAGGTGGCAGTTGAGCTGCTTTACGCCAGCCCATGTCGCCACCTTCCAGAGCAGTGTCGCTGCCCGAACGGGCAATCGCCATCTGGCCGAAGTCGGCGCCTTTCTTCAGTTGGTTGTAGACATCAACCGCTTGCTTGTAGGCGTTCTGGATGGCTTGCGAATTCGCGCTTTCAGGCGTTGGAATCAGGATATTGGCCAACTGGAACTCTTCGGACATCTGCATCTTGCCCAGGTCCGATTTCAGGAAGTTTTGCACTTCCTGATCGGTGACCTGAATGCGCTCGGCCACACGACGCTGGCGCACACGGCTGATCGTCATTTCGCGGCGAATCTGCTCGCGGGCGTCTTCATAAGACAGACCGTCGTGTGCCAGGGCCCTGCGGAACTGATCGATGGTCATGCCATTGCGCTGGGCAATGGTGGCCACGGCATCGTTCAGCTCTTCATCGGTGATACGAATGCCCATGCGCTCGCCGAGCTGCAATTGCAGGTTCTCGACGATCAGGCGCTCCAGCACTTGCTGATCCAACACGCTGGTAGGCGGTACGCCCTGACCGCGTTTGGCGATGGTTTGCTGAACTTCATGAACACGCTGGTCCAGTTGGCTCTGCATGATCACGTCGTTGTCGACGATGGCCACGATTTGGTCGAGAGGTTCAACCGCGGCGTGAGCCGCGGTACCCAGGAACAACGCGCCCAGCACTAGCGGGCGCAAACACTCAGAAAGCTTGATCTTCACGTTCACGATAACCTTGGATGCCTTTGTCGAGGAAGCTCTCTACTTTGGTGCCAACAACGCCACCGAGACCTTTCAGCACAATTTGAAGGAAGAGACCATGGTCGCCCTTTTCGTTGGTCGGGGCTTCTTGGGTGTACTCATCGTTGTCGACCCAGTAACGGTTGATCAGACGAAGTTTCCAGCAGCAGTTGTCGTATTCGAAACCACCGAAGGCTTCGAGCGTGCGGTTACGGTTGTAGTCGTACTGCCAGCGGCTGATAACGTTCCACTGCGGTACGATCGGCCAGATAACCGAGAAGTCATGCTGCTGGATCTTGTAGTAGTCCTTGATGTAGTTCGGATCACCTTTCTTACCGAAGTCACCGCCGCCGATTTCCCACTTACCGGTGTACTGGTTGTAGCGCACCTGGTCATTGCGATAGCGATAGCCAATGTTGACGACTTTGTTCGGATTGTCTTCGGGCTGGTAGTGCATCATCGCGCTGCCAGAACGTGGGCTGCGGGTTTCCGGGTCCCAGTTGTAGTCAGCGGTTGCGCGCCAGTCGCGGTTGAAACGGTAGGCGTACTCAAGTGCATACGGCGAAACTTTGGAGGTGGAGTCGTCGCGGTTCTCCTCAATACCTGGCATTTGCACTTTGCGATCTTTGAAGTAATAGGCCTGGCCCACGCTGATGCGTTGGCGCTCGAAGCCGTTTTCTTCAATCCAGCGACTGGTCAGGCCCAGCGACAGTTTGTTCTCGTCGCCCACACGGTCACTGCCCGAGAAGCGGTTGTCCCGCCACAGGGAGCCGTAGCTGAAGGTGCTTTCGCCTGTGTCGAAGACCGGGATGTCTTGCTGATTGCGCTCAGGCACATACAGGTAGAACGCACGCGGCTCCAGGGTCTGGCGGTAGTTGGTGCCGAACCACTGGGTGTTGCGATCGAAGTACAGCCCGCTGTCGATACTGGCGATTGGCACGCTGCGGTTTTGAGAGCTGTTGAATTTCTGCCCCGCAGTCGTCATTTGGGTTTTGCCGGTACCATCCAGATCAAGATCGTACTGGGTGTACATGTACTTGAGCTTTGGCGTGACATAGCCATAGCTCGCCGTCATCGGCAAGCTCATGCTCGGCGCAAGATTCAGACGCGTACCGTTTGCTCTAGCCAAACCGGTGACGTTGGTGTCGAGTCTTTTAGCTGGAGTACCGTCTTCGTTGATGAAGTCACCGTTTTCAAGGTCACGATCAAACCGTACCAGTTCGGTGTTGTAGTTAAAGTTCACACCACCCGGATGATACGGCAGCGCACCATTGAAGGTGATTTGCGGCAGTTTGTTGTAAGGGGTGATTTGGGTCACGGTGGCCATTTGATAGGCCTGCGCATTCAACTTCGCGTTAAACGTGTCGCCACGGTACGTCACCGAACCCTGCTGGTTCACGTAGTCCTGACTTTCAATACCGATCTGTTCGGTTTCAAGATCCTGGAAGTAATACGGATCGCTGATCTTGGTGTAGTCGACCTCGGTCAGGACGCGCGAGTCCAGGCCACCCTTGTGCTGCCAGTTGAGCATGTAGCGGGTGTCTTTGTAGTCAGTCTGGTCTTTGCGCTTGTCGTCCTTGTCGTTCAGGTAAGCCGCACCGAACTGGCCTTCGCTGGACTCGGTGAGGTAGCGGAATTCGCCTTCCATCAACAAGCCGCGTTTGGTCATGTAGCGCGGGTACAACGTGGCGTCGTAGTTGGGCGCCAGGTTGAAGTAGTACGGGGTCACGAGCATAAAGCCGGTGTCGGTGCTGCTGCTGAACGACGGCGGCAGGAAACCGGACTGACGGCGATCGTCGATCGGGAAGTAGATGTACGGGGTGTAGAAGACCGGAATGTCTTTGACCCGTAACGTCACGTTGGTCGCCGTACCGAAACCGGTGGCCGGGTTCAACGTGATGTTGTTGCCCTTGAGTTGCCAGGCGTTGCTGTTCGGTTCGCACGTGGTGTACGTACCATCCTTGAGGCGGATGATCGCGTTATCGCCGCGCTTGGCGTACAGCGCACTGCCGCGAATGCGCGACTTGTGCAGGATGTATTCAGCGTTGTCGACCTTGGCCGCGCCGGTGTCGAGCTGCACATCGGCGTGGTCGCCGACGATCAGTGCACCGTTGTCGCGCAGGCGGACTTTGCCATTGAGCTCGCCGCGGTTTTCAGCCTGATACAGGCTGGCTTCGTCGGCCTCGATCTGCATGCTGCCCTGACGCATGACAACGTCACCGGCCAGCGTTGCGATCTGTTCTTCCTGCTGGTAGCGGGAAGCCTTGGCGCCGATAAAGGTCGGCGCATCGCTTTTGCTGGTCGGGTCGTTCATGCCCGGACGGATCGGCTCGACATACGCGCCTGCGCAATACGGGCCGGTCTCGGCCAGTTGTGCGGGGGTCAGCTTGTCTCGCGGAACCCAGTCGAGGTGACTGTAGTCGGCACTGCGCGCTTTGAGACCACGGCCCTTGGCTTCTGTCACCAAAGGGGTCTGGGCGACCTCCTCGACGGGTTCGCCATTGGCGCCCACCGAGTTGGCGTTGTGAACCGGGCGCGGCGGCAATTGGGCCGTGGTCGCTTTCGGTGCGCAGTCCCAGCCGCCCGAAGCCGACACGGAACAGTCATACTGCTCCTCGGCAACAGCGAAAGGCGTGGCTAGAGGTTGCATGGCCAGCAAACTGCCGGTTACCAGCAACGGAAATTTTTTACGAAACGCGGGGGATTTCAATGCCATCTTATTAGTCCGGGCTTCCTGCGTGCCATCAGCCCGCGGTGGGGGCCGCACGCCTCTCGATGGTCTGGAAAAGATGCTGGATAATAAAGCATGACCCGCTTGACGGCTAGGGCCGTCGGAGACCCACGTAATGCCTGACCAAGATGTACGCTTGCAACACCTTAAAATTTGGCTCGATGAGCAATTGTCAGCCCTGTATTTAAACAACGGGTGGGGCGCCGTGCCCCCGGCCACGTTGACTGCGGCCAGCAGTGACGCAAGTTTTCGGCGGTATTTTCGCTGGGAAGGAGAGGGGCGCAGTTTTATCGTGATGGACGCGCCGCCGCCCCAGGAAAACTGCAAACTCTTCGTCGATATCGCCCAATTGCTGCGTATCAGCGAGATAAATGTGCCGGAAATTTTTGCTCAGGACCTCGATCGAGGGTTTCTTTTGCTCAATGACCTGGGCAATAAAACCTTTCTTGACGTTATTAATGACGATAACGCCGATGAACTGTTCGACGATGCCATCGAAGCCTTGCTGGCTTTTCAGCAATTGCCCATGACCGCCCCGTTGCCCAGCTATGACGTGGCGTTGCTGCGCCGCGAACTGGAATTGTTCCCTGAGTGGTATGTCCGCCGTCACCTGGGGATCGAACTGGACGCGCAACATCAGGCGCAGTGGCAACGGGTCAGCGATGTGCTGATCGACAGCGCGCTGGCGCAGCCCAAAGTGCTGGTGCACCGCGACTTTATGCCGCGCAACCTGATGCTGAGCATCCCCAACCCCGGCGTGCTGGATTTCCAGGATGCGGTGTACGGGCCGGTGACCTATGACATCACGTGCCTGTTCAAGGATGCCTTCCTCAGTTGGCCCGAAGAGCGGGTGCTGCAATGGCTGGCCGAGTACTGGGAAAATGCGCGTCATCTGGCGATCCCGGTGCAGCCCGTGCTGCAGGACTTCCTGCGCGCCAGTGACCTGATGGGTGTGCAGCGGCATTTGAAAGTGATCGGCATTTTTGCCCGGATTTGCCATCGCGACGGCAAACCACGTTATCTGGCCGATGTGCCGCGCTTCTTCTCTTATATAGAAGCCGTGTTGGCCCGCCGCCCGGAACTGTCAGAGCTGGGTGAGCTATTTGTCAGTCTGCGTGAACCGGTCGAGGCTCAGGCATGAAGGCGATGATTCTGGCCGCCGGCAAAGGTGAACGCCTGCGGCCTTTGACCCTGCATACGCCCAAGCCCTTGATCCGCGCGGGCGGCGTGCCTTTGATCGAGTACCACCTGCGGGCGCTCGCGGCCGCAGGATTTACCGAGATCGTGATCAATCACGCCTGGCTCGGTCAGCAAATTGAAGATTACCTGGGCGACGGGTCGCGCTTCGGGTTGAGCATTCAGTACTCCGCCGAGGGCGAGCCACTGGAAACCGGCGGGGGGATTTTTAAAGCATTGCCCTTGTTGGGCGATAACCCGTTCGTGGTGGTGAACGGTGATATCTGGACCGACTACGATTTTGCTGCTTTGCGCAAACCTTGCGCCGGTCTGGCGCATCTGGTGCTGGTCGATAACCCGCCTCATCACCCCACGGGTGATTTTTGCCTGATGGGATCGCAGGTTCAGGATGCGCAACCTGATGGCCCCGCGCTGACTTACAGCGGCATTGCCGTGTTGAGCCCGGCGCTGTTCCTCGGGTGTGAGCCCGGCGCGTTCAAGCTGGCGCCGTTATTACGTACAGCCATGGCCGCAGGCCATGTCACAGGAGAGCATTTGCAAGGGCATTGGGTGGATGTAGGCACACACGAGCGTTTGGCTGAGGCCGAAGGCCTGATCAAGGGCGCTCAGTAAGATGCTGTGGCCAGGGACGCTGATCGGAGCCGGAGGCGGGTTTTTGATTGCCAGCATTCCGGGGGCCATGTTGGGTGCGTTGTTGGGGCAGGCGCTGGATCGGCGCCTGAACCTGCAAAGCTGGGCCCATCTGCGCGAACGCCTGGGCGGTCGCGCTGCGCTGCGCAATGACGAACTGTTGTTTGTGTTGCTCGGCCGTCTGGCCAAAAGCGGCGGGCGCGTGGTGGATAAGCACATCGAGCAGGCACGCCAAGAGATGCGCCTGCTCGACATGAGCGCGCCCGCGCAGCAGCGGGCGATTGCTGCGTTTAATCGGGGCAAGTCTGGCAACGACTCGTTGCGCGGTTATTTGCGGCGGCTCAAGGCCCAGCCCCATGCGGCCGAAGGCGTGTTGCGCGCTTGCTGGCGGATGATCGTGGCGGACGGACGTGTAGATGCTCAAGAGCGAGCCTTGATAGGGCTGTGGGGCAAATGGCTGGGCTGGACCCCGCAACAGATTCAGGCGCTGGGGGCCGATTACGAGCCGCACAAAAAGCCGCTGGCCACGCGTGGTGGCACCTATCAGGAGTCACTCACGCTACTCGGTGTCACCCATCAGAGCGACCCGGCCTACATCAAACGGGCTTACCGACGTTTGCTCAGTCGTCATCATCCCGACAAGGTGGCCGGTTCAGGCGCCGGTCCGGCTCAGGTGCTCGACGCCACGGAGAAAACCCGCGAGCTGCATCACGCTTACGCGTTAATCCGGCAGCGTCGCGGTTTTTGACCGTTACTTATCCACAGGCTGCGGGCTGAGCCAACCGCGAATACGGCGATACAACTGTTCTTGACTGGCATCGCGGTTGCCCGGCATCGCGGACAACCCGACCTGAGTGAAATTCCCGCCATTGACCCGCTTGCTGGCTTGCAGCCGTTCCAGGGCGGCTTTGCGCGGTAGCGCATTGTCTTTGTAAAACACGTCCAGCAGCGCCACCTTCAGGTTGGGTGTCATCTGGCTCAAGTCCGCCTGTGCCTGAGCCGGTGTCTGCGCGGCGACCATGATCAGTTTGCCCACTTGCGCCGGTTGTTTCTCGGCGATATAGCGTGCTGCCCAGTACGCGCCTGTGCCGTTCCCCAGCAGCACAATGCTGCGCACATTCTGTTGCTGCGCGAAGGCAATGCCCGCCTCGATACGGGCGAAAACCCGCTCGGCATCCGCCTTGTTCATGTCTTCCTGCGACGCCACTGGTGTCAGGTCCGGTGCCGGGTTTTCGGTGCCGACACTGGCGGCTTGTTCGATAGGTTTGGCTGTGGTGCTGGCGTCTTTACTGCTACTGTCTGGCGCTTGCGGTGTAGGCAATTTCTCTGGCTCGACGGTGCGTGCCTGACTGGCTTCGCTTTGCATGTCCGGCAAACTGAGGCTCAGGCTTGCCCAGCGGGCGTCGGGCAGCTTGCTGCGCAGCGGGCCGACAACGATGGGCCAGTCGGCGGTTTCGCCAGCGCCGGGGACGATAATCACCGCCCCGCTGGGGTCGCTGTTATTGGCGGGCTTCCAGAGGGCGAGAAAGCTGACTTCCCCGGCCTGTAGCTGTTGCTGCTCATGGGGCGGGAGTTGTCGCTCCAGCGCGGCCGCGTCTTCCTGGCTGCGCTCGGGCAGCGGCTCGCGCACCACGGGCTGGGGTTGGGCGGGTTCTGCGGCGGGCGCCGGGTCGTCCGCCTGAACAGGTAACGCCAGGGGCAATAACAACGACAGGCACAGGGCTGGCAGTGCCAGACGGTAAGAAGACATCGTTTTTTCCAGGCCAGAAGTAATCCCGGCAGCCTAAAGGGTTGATCCGTATTTGTCAGGGTGTGAGCGTTCAGATGACACGTTTTTGCTATCTGTTAGTTATCGGCTGGTTCTGGCTGCCCTTGATGAGCCATGCAGCGCCTGTGCCGTCGGCGCAATTGAGTGCCGGGCAACAGCAGTGGCTGTCGCAACATCGGGAATTGCGCGTGGGGCTGGTGTTGCAAGCCCCTTACGCGCGCTTCGACCAGCGCTTGCAGCAGTTGTCCGGGGCCAATGTGGAGCTGATGAAATGGCTGGCGCAGGCACTTAACGTTGAGTTGCGGTGGCGCAATTACCCGGACCTGACGCAACTGGAAAAAGCCGCCCAAGCCGGGGAAATCGACCTGGTGCCGGGCCTTTTGCAAACCCCCGCAGGGTTGAGGTTGTGGCAATTTTCCGACCCTTACATGCGCGTCCCGCAGTTGATTGTGGGCGTGCGCGACGGCAGTGGCTCCGTCGATCTGGAGCGGCTCGACAGCCAGACCCGCGTGGCTGTGCGCATGCCTGGCAGCACGGCAGAGTTCTTGCGCACCAGCTATCCGGGCCTGAATGTGCAGGGCGTGCCGTTGGAGCGTCAGGCCCTGCAATTGTTGCTGAGCCAGCAAGCCACTTACGCCGTGATTGATGAAGCGCAGCTCAGTCGCTTGTCCATTGAACCGGAGTTCTCCGGGTTGACCGTGGTGGGTGATATTGGTTTGCCGCTGTTGCTGCGCGTGGCGACCCGGCGTGACTGGCCGGAGTTGGCCAGCATCGTCGAGCGCGGTTTGCACGCCATCCCGGCGCGGGACATGGAGCAATTGCACGCGCGCTGGTTGCAGCCCAAGTATCCCCACGCCGGGCCGTCCCCCGGTTTTTGGCAGAATGTCAGCCTGTTGATCGGTGCCTTGCTGTTGGCGAGCATGGCGATTGTGTTCTGGCAGCGGCGTCAGCAAACCTCGCTGGAGCGTGCCCTGCTCCGCGCGCGCGAAGACATTGCCCAGCGCGCCGCCAGTGCCGAAGCCTTGCGCCTGACTCAGTTTTCAATTGATCGCAGCCCGGTTGGTATTTTGTGGGTCAATTGGGACAGCCACGTGCGCTACGCCAACCTGGCCGCCGAGCACATGCTCGGGTGCGCGCCGGGTGCAGTGCTGGAGCGGCCATTGAGTGAATTCGAACCGGGGCTGAGCATGGACCGCTGGCTGGGGTTGTGGAAGCGTGCGCGGGCCGGTGAAGAGGGCGCGCAACGGTTTGAAACGCAGTGCGTGCGGGCGGATGGCAGCACCTTTCCGGCCGACGTCACGCTCAGTTTTTTGCGCTTTCAGGCGGCGGAATACCTGGTGGTGTACCTCAATGACATCACCGAGCGCCGCCGCGTGCAGGCCGCGCTGCAAGAAAGTGATGCACGCCTGCAAGGCATTGCGGCCAACGTCCCCGGGCTGGTGTTTCGTCTGGAACGTTCGTTGCTCACGGGCGAGTTGGACTTCCCCTACATCAGCGAAGGCAGTGAAAGCCTGGCCGGGTTCTCGCCCGCGACGTTGCGTAAACGTGAAGTCGGTCTGCGCAGCCTTGTGCACCCGGACGACAAAGCGGATTACCACCGCGTGCAGGATCAGGCGCTCGACAGTGACAGCGATTGGTCTTGGCAGGGCCGGATTGTCACGCGTGAAGGCGAGCAGCGCTGGGCCGAGATCAAGGCCATCACCCGCCGCCTGCAAGATGGCACCGTGGTCTGGGACGGCATCGTGTGGGACATCAGCGAAAGCAAGCGAATCGAGCTGGAGCTGGACAGCTCTCGCGGCCAGCTGCGCGAACTGTCCGCGCACCTTGAAAGCGTGCGCGAAGAAGAAAAGGCGCGCATTGCCCGAGAAGTGCACGATGAGCTGGGGCAGATGTTGACCGTGCTCAAACTTGAAACGTCCATGTGCGAGTTGGCCTACGCGGATCTGGACCCCGGTCTGCGTGAGCGCCTCAACAGCATGAAAAAACTCATCGCGCAGTTGTTCCAGTTGGTGCGCGATGTGGCCACAGCACTGCGGCCGCCCATTCTGGATGCGGGCATCAGTTCGGCCATCGAATGGCAGGCGCAGCGCTTCGAAGCGCGTACGCACATTCCGTGTCTGGTGCAGGTTCCTGAGCATCTGCCACCGCTGAGTGCAGCCAAGGAAGTCGGGCTGTTCCGAATTTTGCAGGAGGCGCTGACCAACGTGATGCGTCATGCTCAGGCGCAAACCGTAGAGTTAACCCTGAGTGTTGAAGAGCATGCGCTGTGCCTGAGCATCAGCGATGATGGCCAGGGGTTTATTCCCGCCACCGGCAGGCCGACATCCTTCGGACTGGTGGGCATGCGTGAGCGGGTATTGATGATGGGCGGGACGCTGTCGGTGCACAGTGTGCCGGGCGAAGGCACGATCCTGAGTGTGCGGGTGCCGTTGTGACTTTGAGGAGGCGTTGTCTGTGATCCGTGTACTGGTAGCTGAAGACCACACCATTGTGCGGGAGGGGATCAAGCAATTGATCGGCCTGGCCAAAGACCTGCGGGTGGTGGGGGAGGCGAGCAACGGCGAGCAATTGCTGGAAACCCTGCGCCATGTGCCGTGCGAGGTGGTGCTGCTGGACATCTCCATGCCCGGCGTTAACGGGCTGGAAGCGATCCCGCGTATCCGCGCCTTGAATAACCCGCCGGCGATCCTGGTGCTGTCGATGCACGACGAGGCGCAGATGGCGGCGCGGGCGTTGAAGTTCGGCGCGGCCGGATACGCGACCAAGGACAGCGACCCGGCACTCTTGCTCATGGCCATTCGTAAAGTGGCGGCAGGCGGGCGCTACATCGACCCCGAGCTGGCGGACCGCATGGTCTTTGAAGTTGGCCTGACTGACGCGCGTCCGCTGCATGCGCTGCTGTCAGAACGGGAATTCTCGGTGTTTGAACGGCTGGCGCAAGGGGTGAACGTGAATGACATCGCTCAGCAGTTGGCCCTGAGCAGCAAAACCATCAGCACCCATAAAGCGCGGCTGATGCAAAAACTTCACGTCACCTCGTTGGCCGAACTGGTGAAATACGCCATGGAACATAAGCTGGTGTAAGGGCTGACGCGCCGCGAGCATTAGAGCCGCGGCGACAGGGCATGCCTGTTTGCGACGCTTTTTGAGTGGTGCTTCAGCCGCGCGCTGTGTGTTGCGATACCCAGTGTTCTATTCGCGACATCCCTGTAGGGCGTGCCCTACCCACAATCTTCCAGCCTGCTGATGTGAATCTCTCCTGCGCCCTGATTTCTGGGGGCTGACGCCTTCTTTAGTCTTGGACTACAGCAGTCCAAAACAAAAAGGTGTGGCTATGAGTGAGGTCGGTGCAAGCGCTGGGTCGAATGACATTTTGGTCAGCTTTCGTGGCGTGCAGAAAAGCTACGATGGCGAAAACCTGATTGTGAAAGACCTCAACCTGGACATTCGCAAAGGCGAGTTCCTGACCTTGCTCGGGCCTTCCGGGTCGGGCAAAACCACCAGCCTGATGATGCTGGCGGGGTTTGAAACCCCGACTGCGGGCGAGATCCAGCTCGCGGGCCGCGCTATCAACAACGTGCCGCCGCACAAGCGCGACATCGGCATGGTGTTTCAGAACTACGCGTTGTTCCCGCACATGACCGTGGCTGAAAACCTGGGTTTTCCGTTGTCGGTGCGTGGCCTCAATCGCACCGACATCAGCGAGCGGGTCAAACGCGTGCTGAGCATGGTACAGCTCGATGCCTTCGCCCAGCGTTACCCGGCGCAGTTGTCCGGCGGCCAGCAACAGCGGGTGGCCCTGGCACGGGCGCTGGTGTTCGAGCCGCAACTGGTGCTGATGGACGAACCGTTGGGGGCCCTGGACAAACAACTGCGCGAACACATGCAGATGGAGATCAAGCACCTGCACCAGCGCCTCGGCGTGACCGTGGTCTACGTGACCCACGATCAGGGCGAAGCCCTGACCATGTCGGACCGGGTGGCGGTGTTCCATCAAGGGGAAATTCAGCAGATCGCTCCGCCGCGTTGCTTGTACGAAGAGCCGAAAAACACCTTTGTCGCCAACTTCATCGGCGAGAACAATCGCCTCAATGGCCGCCTGCACAGCCAGGATGGCGAGCGCTGCGTGGTTGAGCTGGGGCGTGGCGAGAAGGTTCAGGCACTGGCGGTGAATGTCGGTCGCCCCGGCGAACCCGTGACCCTGTCGATCCGCCCCGAACGTATCAGCCTTAACGGCGCCAGCGAGGCGTGCGTGAACCGGTTCTCGGGGCGCGTTGAAGAGTTCATCTATCTGGGCGACCACGTGCGGGTGCGGCTGGAAGTCTGCGGCAAGAACGATTTTTTTGTGAAACAGCCGATTGCCGAACTGGACCCGACGCTGGCCGTCGGTGACGTGGTGCCACTCGGTTGGCAGGTTGAACACGTACGTGCGCTGGACCCTCTCTTAGAGGCGAATTAATCGCCCCGGCTTCACCAACCCTGTGGAGAATAAAAATGCATAACACTCTGAAATTCACGGCCCTGAGCTTGGGCCTGATGTGCGCCGCCAATGCGTTGGCCGCCACCGATCTGACCGTGATCTCGTTTGGCGGGGCGAACAAGGCCGCTCAGGTCAAAGCCTTCTACGCGCCTTGGGAAGCCAAGGGCGACGGCAAAATCATCGCCGGGGAATACAACGGCGAAATGGCCAAGATCAAGGCCATGGTCGACACCAAAAGCATTTCGTGGGACTTGGTCGAAGTGGAGTCTCCTGAATTGTCCCGTGGCTGTGACGAAGACATGTTTGAGCAACTGGACCCGGCGCTGTTTGGCAATCCCGATCAGTACGTCTCCGGTGCAATCCAGGCGTGCGGGGCTGGCTTCTTCGTGTGGTCGACCGTGATGGCCTACAACGCTGACAAGCTGAAAACGGCGCCGACCAGTTGGGCGGATTTCTGGGACACCAAAACCTTCCCTGGCAAGCGCGGGTTGCGCAAGGGCGCCAAATACACGCTGGAATTTGCCTTGATGGCAGACGGCGTCGCGCCCAAGGACGTGTACAAGGTGCTGGCGAGCAAGGACGGTCAGAACCGCGCGTTCAAGAAACTCGACGAGTTGAAACCCAGCATTCAATGGTGGGAAGCCGGTGCACAGCCGCCGCAGTATCTGGCCTCGGGTGATGTGGTCATGAGTTCTGCTTACAACGGTCGAATTGCTGCCGTGCAGAAAGAAAGCAACCTGAAAATTGTCTGGAACGGCGGGATTTATGACTTTGACGCCTGGGCCATTCCTAAAGGTTTGAGCAAAGAAAAGGCCGACGCAGCGAAGAAGTTCATGCAGTTCACGCTGCAACCTGAGCAGCAAAGCGTCTACTCGCAAAACATCGCCTATGGCCCGGCCAACAAAGCGGCAATGTCATTGCTGCCCCCGGCCGTGACCGCCAACATGCCGACTGCTGCTGAGAACCTCAAGGATCAAGTACAGATCGACGTCAGCTTCTGGGCTGATAACGGCGAGCAACTGGAACAACGCTTCAACGCCTGGGCTGCCAAGTAAGCAGCGCTGACACGCGGCGCGCCCGACCTGGTCGCGCCGCTCCCGTTTAAAGATTTGCGGAGTTCGCCATGGCCATCGCCATCCCCCTGAACGAAGTCGCCAGCCCCAGTTTGAAGAAGCGTCTGGCGCATGCCGAGCGCGTGAATCGCTGGAAAGCGCAGGCGTTGATTGCGCCGCTGGTGATTTTCTTGCTGTTGGTGTTTCTGGTGCCGATAGCGGCGCTGCTTTATAAAAGTGTCGGCAACCCGGAAGTGGTCGAAGGCCTGCCGCGCACTGTGGTGGCCGTGCACGGGTGGGATGGCAAAGGCTTACCGGCCGAACCGGTGTATCTGGCGCTTAGCGAAGACTTGGCCGAAGCACGCAAGAATCAGGTGCTGGGCGATTTGTCGAAGCGTCTGAACATGGAATTGGCCGGCTATCGCAGCCTGCTGATGAAAACCGCCAAAGCGCTGCCGTTCAAGGTGGCGCCTGACTCTTATAAAGATGCACTGGAAGCCCTCGACGAGCGTTGGGGAGATCCGGCGTATTGGCAGGCGATCAAGCGCAACAGCTCAAGCGTGACCCCGTTTTACCTGTTGGCGGCCGTCGATCACCGTATTGATGACCTGGGTGAAGTGGCCCCGGCCACACCGGACCAGGCGATTTATCTGGATATCTTCGCCCGTACCTTCTGGATGGGGCTGGTCATCACCTGCATCTGTCTGGTGCTGGCGTATCCCTTGGCCTACCTGCTGGCCAATTTGCCTGCACGCCAGAGCAACCTGTTGATGATTCTGGTGTTGCTGCCGTTCTGGACGTCCGTGCTGGTACGGGTCGCGGCCTGGATCGTGTTGCTGCAATCGGGCGGGTTGATCAACAGCGCGCTGATGAGCATGGGGCTGATCGACAAACCGCTGGAGCTGGTGTTCAACCGCACCGGGGTGTACATCGCCATGGTGCACATCTTGCTGCCGTTCATGATCCTGCCGATTTACAGCGTGATGAAGGGTATTTCTCCGACCTATATGCGTGCCGCCATCTCACTGGGGTGCCATCCGTTTACCAGCTTCTGGCGTGTGTACTTCCCACAGACCTACGCGGGTGTGGGCGCCGGTTGCTTGTTGGTATTCATCATTGCGATTGGCTACTACATCACCCCGGCGTTGCTCGGCAGCCCGAACGATCAAATGGTCAGTTACTTCGTGGCGTTCTATACCAACACCAGTATCAACTGGGGCATGGCCACGGCGCTGGGCGGTTTGCTGCTGCTGGCAACCGTCGTGCTGTACCTGATTTACAACTGGCTGGTGGGTGCTACCCGCCTGCGTTTGAGTTAAGGAGATCGCCATGCTGAGCCCTTACATGTCCCCCATTGAGCGGATTTGGTTCTACAGCTTGCGCATTCTTTGCGGGCTAATCCTGTTGTTCCTGATCTTGCCTGTGCTGGTGATCATTCCGTTGTCCTTCAACTCGGGCAGCTTTCTGGTGTACCCGCTGCAAGGGTTTTCCTTGCATTGGTATCAGGACTTCTTCGCCTCTGCCGAGTGGATGCGCGCGCTGAAAAACAGCGTCATCGTTGCGCCGGCTGCCACAGTGCTGGCTATGGTGTTCGGTACGTTGGCGGCGATTGGCCTGACCCGTGGCGACTTCCCGGGTAAAGCGCTGGTCATGGCGCTGGTGATTTCGCCCATGGTGGTGCCCGTGGTGATCATCGGTGTGGCCAGTTACTTGTTTTTCGCACCGCTGGGACTGGGCAACAGTTACTTCTCGTTGATCGTGGTGCATGCGGTGTTAGGTGTGCCATTTGTCATCATCACCGTGTCCGCGACCTTGCAGGGTTTTAATCACAACCTGGTGCGCGCGGCGGCCAGCCTGGGGGCGTCACCCTTGACGGCGTTCCGTCGGGTGACTTTGCCGCTGATTGCGCCGGGCGTCATTTCTGGTGCCTTGTTCGCCTTCGCCACGTCATTTGATGAAGTGGTGGTGACGCTGTTTCTGGCCGGGCCTGAGCAAGCGACCTTGCCACGCCAGATGTTCAGCGGCATTCGCGAAAACCTGAGCCCGACCATTGCGGCGGCGGCCACGTTATTGATCGCGTTCTCTGTGGTACTGCTGCTGACCCTTGAGTGGTTGCGCGGGCGCAGCGAGAAAATGCGTACCGCGCAGATTCAGGGCTAGACCCAACAGGCGTCCCATAAGGGGTAATCCCCGATTCGTGTGGTCAGTTGCGAGCGAATCGGGTTTTTGATCAGGTAGCGGGCGGTGGCTTTGAGGTCTTCTTCCTTGTGGAGGACGCGGTCGTAAAAACCTTTTTGCCAGATACGCTCACTGGCGCAGGTCATTTCGTTGATGGTCAGGCTGCTGCGCGATTTAACTCTGCACATCACTTCTCCCAGCGTTTTGTGACGCAACTCGACAAGCCAGTGGCAATGATCAGGCATCACAACCCATGCGATTGACTGGACGATGCCATCGTCGTGCGCCTGCTTGAGTTGATTGACCACGAGACGTCCCAAGTGAAAGTCGCTGAAGATCGGGCGGCGTTGTTCGGTAACGGTGGTGAGTAAATAAACACGGCCGGGCTCGGTGTAACGGCCTTTCAAGAGTTGCCCGCTGCTGTAGGACTTCGGCATTCCGTTGCCTTCCTCGTGGTGATCGTTGTTTAAACCTAGACGGGTTGTGAAGGCATGCCTTGTGCCTTTGTTCGCAAGATATTGCCGGGGGCTCCCAGGGGCTCCCTCGCCGCCTGAGGCTGCGATCGGTCGCGTAGCGTCTGCGAGGCGGTGTGCGGGTCGCGGTCGGCGGTATACAATGCGCGCCACCGTGTTTAGCTCACTAAAAGGTGCGTCATGCAGCCCTTCGCTATTGCCCCATCGATTCTTTCTGCCGATTTCGCCCGTCTTGGCGAAGAGGTGGACAACGTTCTCGCAGCGGGTGCTGACATCGTTCACTTCGATGTCATGGACAATCATTACGTGCCCAACCTGACCATCGGCCCGATGGTGTGCGCGGCCTTGCGCAAGTACGGGATCACGGCGCCTATCGATGCGCATTTGATGGTCAGCCCTGTGGATCGCATCATCGGCGACTTCATTGAGGCGGGCGCGACCTACATCACGTTCCACCCCGAAGCCACGCAGCACATCGACCGCTCCCTGCAATTGATCCGCGAAGGCGGCTGCAAGGCGGGCCTGGTATTTAATCCGGCCACCCCGCTGGACGTGCTCAAGTACGTGATGGATAAGGTCGACATGGTCTTGCTGATGAGTGTGAACCCCGGTTTTGGCGGTCAGAAGTTCATTCCCGGCACCCTCGACAAACTGCGTGAAGCCCGTGCACTGATCGATGCGTCGGGTCGCGACATCCGTCTTGAAATCGATGGGGGCGTCAACGTCGGCAACATCCGTGAAATCGCTGAAGCTGGCGCCGACACATTTGTCGCGGGCTCGGCCATTTTCAACACGCCGAATTACGAGCACGTCATTCAGCAAATGCGCGCCGAGCTTGCGTTGGCTCGCCCATGAGCCGTTTTGAGCAGCTCCTTCAAGGGCAGCTGCCAAAACTGGTGATGTTCGACCTGGACGGCACGCTGATTGATTCGGTGCCGGACCTGGCGGCTGCCGTGGAAACCATGCTGCAGACGATGGGCCGACCGCCGGCCGGGCTCGAAAACGTCAAGATGTGGATTGGCAACGGTGCGCCGATGCTGGTGCGCCGTGCGCTGGCCGGCAATCTTGATGCGTCGGGCGTCGATGATGCCGAGGCGGAGCGGGCCCTGGAGATTTTCATGGAGGCCTACGACGGCGGCCATGAGCACACCAAGGTTTACCCCGGCGTACGCGAAAGCCTCAAGTGGCTGCAAAAGCAGGGCGTCGAAATGGCGCTGATCACCAACAAACCCGAGCGTTTCGTGGCGCCGCTGCTGGATGAATTGAAGCTGGGCCGGTTTTTCCGCTGGATCATCGGCGGCGACACCTTGCCGCAGAAAAAGCCCGATCCCGCTGCGCTGCAGTTTGTGATGAAAATGGCTGGCGTCACCCCGCAGCAATCGATGTTTATCGGTGATTCGCGCAATGACGTGCTGGCCGCCAAGGCGGCTGGCGTGCGCTGTGTGGCCCTGAACTACGGTTACAACCACGGTCGCCCGATTGAAGAAGAGTCGCCGGACATGGTGATTGGCAATTTGCAGGAGCTGATAGCCGGTTGCTTAGATTCGGCGGCTGAGATACCGTTGGGCTCTTCTGTTCACCCCTCTCGTAGAGATTCCATCGTGGTGGTCACTCGCAAACTCTGGATGAAAGTTATCAAGGCCCTGGCCCGCTGGCGTTGGCGCGCCTGACTTGAATCTGGCCGGAGATCCGGCACGTTTGCATACCTGACAGTTTGACCCTCAGACCACGAGGCACCTCATGATCCGTGAAGAATTCCTGCGTTTGGCCGCTGCCGGCTATAACCGTATCCCGCTTGCCCGCGAAACCCTTGCCGACTTTGACACGCCGCTGTCGATCTACCTGAAACTGGCCGATCAGCCCAACTCCTATTTGCTGGAGTCGGTGCAGGGCGGCGAGAAGTGGGGGCGTTATTCGATCATCGGTTTGCCGTGCCGCACCGTATTGCGCGTGCACGACCATCAGGTGCGTGTGACCCACGACGGTGTCGAGATCGAGTCCTGCGAGGCCGAAGATCCGCTGGCGTTTGTCGAAGCCTTCAAGGCCCGTTACAACGTGCCGACCATTGCCGGGTTGCCGCGTTTCAACGGTGGTTTGGTGGGCTACTTCGGTTATGACTGTGTGCGGTACGTGGAAAAACGTTTGGGCCAATGCCCGAACCCGGATCCGCTGGGCGTGCCGGATATCCTGCTGATGGTGTCCGATGCCGTGGTGGTGTTCGACAACCTCGCAGGCAAGATGCACGCGATTGTGCTGGTCGATCCTGCACAGCCAGGTGCGTACGAAGAGGGGCAGGCGCGACTTGAAGCATTGCTTGAGCAATTGCGTCAGCCGATTGCGCCGCGCCGCGGTCTGGACTTCACGGCCCAACAGGCAGCCGACCCGGTATTCCGTTCCAGTTTTACCCAGAGCGACTACGAGAAAGCTGTCGATACCATCAAGGATTACATTCTTGCGGGCGATTGCATGCAGGTGGTGCCTTCGCAGCGCATGTCCATCGATTTCAAGGCCGCGCCGATCGATCTGTATCGCGCGCTGCGCTGCTTCAACCCGACGCCGTATATGTACTTCTTCAACTTTGGCGACTTCCACGTGGTGGGCAGCTCGCCTGAAGTGCTGGTGCGGGTTGAAGATAATTTGATCACCGTGCGCCCGATTGCCGGGACGCGTCCGCGGGGTGCGACCGAAGAGGCGGATCTGGCGCTGGAGCAGGACTTGCTCGGTGATGACAAGGAAATCGCTGAACACTTGATGCTGATCGACCTGGGGCGCAATGACACGGGGCGGGTCTCTGAAATTGGTTCGGTCAAGCTCACCGAAAAAATGGTGATCGAGCGTTACTCCAACGTGATGCACATCGTGTCCAATGTCACCGGCCAGTTGAAGAGCGGTCTGACGGCGATGGACGCCTTGCGTGCGATTTTGCCGGCAGGCACGTTGTCGGGTGCGCCGAAAATCCGTGCGATGGAGATCATCGACGAACTGGAACCGGTCAAGCGCGGCGTGTACGGCGGCGCGGTCGGTTATTTTGCGTGGAACGGCAATATGGACACGGCTATCGCCATTCGTACAGCGGTGATCAAGAACGGTGAGTTGCATGTGCAAGCGGGCGGCGGGATTGTTGCCGACTCGGTACCGGCCCTGGAGTGGGAAGAGACGCTGAATAAACGCCGCGCGATGTTTCGTGCCGTAGCGCTCGCCGAACAAACCCCCGCGTCCGACGTCTGAGGAGCTTAGCCATGTTGCTGATGATCGATAATTACGACTCTTTTACGTACAACGTTGTGCAGTACCTCGGCGAGCTGGGTGCAGAGGTCAAGGTGGTGCGCAACGATGAGCTGACTGTGGCCGAGATCGAAGCGCTCAACCCCGAGCACATTGTGGTTTCGCCCGGCCCGTGCACGCCGAATGAGGCGGGCATCTCACTTGAAGCGATTAAACACTTCGCGGGCAAATTGCCGATTCTGGGCGTGTGCCTGGGGCATCAATCCATCGGGCAGGCCTTTGGCGGCGATGTGGTGCGTGCGCGCCAAGTGATGCACGGCAAGACCAGCCCGGTTTATCACCGCGACACGGGGGTGTTCGAGGGATTGAACAACCCGTTGACCGTCACCCGTTATCACTCGCTGGTGGTCAAGCGCGAGACCCTGCCGGACTGCCTTGAGCTGACGGCCTGGACGCAACATGCCGATGGCTCGGTCGACGAGATCATGGGCGTGCGTCACAAAACCCTCCACATCGAAGGGGTGCAGTTTCACCCTGAATCGATCCTGACCGAGCAAGGTCATGAACTGTTCGCCAACTTTCTTAAACAAACCGGCGGCACGCGCTAAGGACTTCATATGGATATCAAGACTGCCCTGAACCGTATCGTCGGTCACCTCGACCTGAGCACCGAGGAAATGCGCGATGTGATGCGCGACATCATGACCGGCGAATGCACTGAGGCGCAGATCGGCGCCTTCATGATGGGCATGCGCATGAAGAGTGAAAGCATCGACGAAATCGTCGGTGCGGTCACAGTAATGCGTGAGCTGGCGGACAAAGTCGAACTCAACACACTCGATGGCGTGGTCGACATTGTGGGCACCGGCGGCGACGGTGCGAATATTTTCAACGTTTCCACAGCGTCCGCCCTGGTGATCGCAGCGGCCGGTTGCACGGTTGCCAAACACGGCAATCGCGCTGTCTCTGGCAAAAGCGGCAGTGCTGACTTACTGGAGGCGGCAGGCGTTTACCTGAACCTGACCCCGGTGCAAGTGGCTCGCTGCATTGACAGCGTGGGCATTGGTTTCATGTTTGCCCAATCCCATCATGGCGCCATGAAGCACGCGGCCATCCCGCGTCGTGATCTGGGCCTGCGTACCCTGTTCAACATGCTTGGCCCGCTTACGAATCCAGCCGGTGTGTTGCACCAGGTGGTCGGCGTGTTCAGCCAGGCGTTGTGCCGTCCTTTGGCCGAAGTGTTACAGCGTCTGGGCAGCAAGCATGTGCTGGTGGTTCATTCGCAGGACGGCCTGGACGAGTTCAGCCTGGCCGCGCCGACGTATGTCGCTGAGCTGCGCAAAGGCGAGATCACGGAATATTGGGTTCAGCCTGAAGACCTGGGCATCAAGAGCCAAAGCCTGTTTGGCCTGGTGGTCGACAGCCCCGAGCAATCGCTGGAGCTGATTCGCGATGCGCTGGGGCGCCGTAAGACCGAGGCCGGGCAGAAGGCCGCCGAGATGATCGTGCTGAATGCGGGTGCTGCGTTATACGCTGCTGATCTTGCCTACACTCTGAAAGAGGGTGTGGCGCTGGCGCACGATGCGCTGCACACCGGGCTGGCCCGGGAGAAGCTGGAAGAACTGGGCGCGTTTACCGCGATTTTCAAGCAGGAGAATGAAGCATGAGTGTGCCAACCGTTCTGGAAAATATTCTGGCGCGCAAGGTTCAGGAAGTGGCCGAGCGTAGCGCGCGCATCAGTTTGGCTGAACTTGAACGTCAGGTCGCTCAGGCCGATCCGGTCCGTGGCTTTGCCAAAGCATTGCTGGCGCAGGCCAAGTTGAAGCAGCCGGCGGTGATTGCCGAAATCAAGAAAGCATCACCGAGCAAAGGTGTGATCCGCGAGCACTTTGTGCCTGCTGACATTGCACAAAGCTATGAAAAAGGCGGCGCAACCTGCCTTTCAGTGCTGACGGACATCGATTTTTTTCAGGGCGCAGACGCGTACCTGCAGCAGGCGCGCGCGGCGTGCAAGCTGCCGGTAATCCGCAAGGATTTCATGATCGATCCGTATCAGATCGTTGAAGCCCGCGCACTGGGTGCGGACTGCGTGCTGTTGATTGTTTCGGCGCTGGATGACGTCAAGATGGCCGAACTGGCCAGTGTTGCCAAAAGCGTGGGGCTCGACGTGCTGGTTGAAGTGCATGACGGCGATGAGCTTGAGCGAGCGCTGAAAACCCTTGATACGCCTTTGATCGGCATCAACAACCGCAACCTGCACACCTTTGAGGTGAGTTTGGACACCACACTGGACCTGTTGCCCCGTGTGCCTCGTGATCGACTGGTGATTACCGAAAGCGGGATTTTGAACCGCGCCGACGTCGAGCTGATGGAAATCAGCGAGGTGTATTCATTCTTGGTCGGTGAAGCATTCATGCGCGCTGAAAGTCCGGGCGCAGAATTGCAGCGGTTGTTCTTCCCGGAGCGCGGTACACCCATTTCGGGCTCAACAGCGGATTAAACCCGGCCAGCGTTTTCCAAGGACTGCTATGACTCGTATTCAGCGTCTCTGTGTCGAAGCCGGGCTCAAAGCCGAACAGGATTTGCTGGCATCGGTCTGCGCGGGTGAGTGTGAAGCCGGGGTGCTGTTTTGGCAGCCTACCGACCGGGCGTTGGTCATGCCTAAACGCCTGGCTCGACTGCCCGGTTTCGAGAGCGCGAGTGTTGAACTGGCGACCCACGGTTGGCCGATCCTGTTGCGGGAAACAGGCGGCGAGCCGGTTCCTCAATCCGCTTCTACGGTCAACATCGCGCTGGTTTACGCCCCGCTTCGCAGCGAGGGGGATCAGGGGCGTATCGAAACTGCTTATCAGCGCCTGTGCCAACCCATCTGTGATCTTTTGACCGAACTGGGCGGCGTTGCTTCATTGGGGGAAATTGAAGGGGCTTTCTGTGATGGCCGTTTCAACGTCAACCTCAATGGACGCAAGTTGGTGGGTACCGCTCAGCGCTGGCGCCAGAGTCAGGGGGGGCAACGGCCGGTGGGGCTGGTTCACGGTGCTCTGCTGCTGGATAACGAGCGCGAATCGATGGTGGCGTCGGTCAACCGATTCAATGGGCTGTGTTCACTGGAGCAGCGTTGCCGTGCGCAGAGTCACATTGCGTTGCACGAGGTGTTTGCGGCGCCCGACTTTTTTGAACAGCTGGCTTCCCGCTATCAAGACCTTCTGGCGCCGTTGCTAAAGCCTTAACGTGTGCCGTACACCACCATGGTCTTGCCTTTAACGCTGACCAGGTTCTGTTCTTCCAGATCCTTGAGCACGCGTCCCACCATCTCCCGCGAACACCCGACGATCCTGCCGATTTCCTGACGCGTCACTTTGATTTGCATGCCGTCGGGGTGAGTCATTGCGTCAGGCTGCTTGCACAGTTCCAACAAACAACGGGCTACGCGGCCGGTCACGTCAAAGAACGCCAGATCACCTACCTTGCGTGTGGTATTGCGCAATCGTTGTGCGATTTGCCCGCTAAGCGCGTAGAGGATTTCAGGTTCTTGATGCGCGTACTCCCTGAATTTGGCGTAAGTGATTTCTGCAACTTCGCATTCGGTCTTGGCCCTGACCCACGCACTGCGCGCCTGTTCCAGGCCCGGCTGTTCGAACAACCCCAGTTCGCCAATAAAATCCCCGGCATTGAGGTAGGCGATGATCATTTCACGACCGTCGTCGTCTTCGATCACGATGGTCACGGAGCCTTTGACGATGAAGAACAGCGTCTGTGAACGTTCACCGGCGCAGATGATGTTGCTTTTGGCTTGATAGCGCCTGCGTTGGCAATGAGTCAGAAATTTGTCGAGGTTCTTGATCTTGGGTATGGGAGTAAGGGCAACCATAGTTGTGTCCCGTAAAGCCTGCACGGTAAGGGGTTTGATCTATTTTTATGTAGAGCGCTTGCCGGCATGGCGCCAGCGAATTGGCGCCAGCTTAACAGACGAATTCTTCACCTAACGCAGAAATTTCCTCATGCGGCGTCAGAGAAACGCTTCGGGCCTGCCAGTCATTGAATTTTGGCCCTGTGATAAGCTGGCGCCCCTTTTAAGACAGTGGAGTCTGAGCGATGAAGGCACGCATTCAATGGGCGGGCGAAGCCATGTTTTTGGGCGAGTCGGGCAGTGGCCACGTCGTCGTCATGGACGGGCCTCCAGAAAGTGGCGGCCGGAACCTGGGTGTGCGTCCCATGGAGATGCTGCTGCTGGGCCTTGGCGGTTGCAGCAATTTTGATGTGGTCAGCATCCTCAAAAAGTCGCGTCAGGCAGTCGAAAGCTGCGAGGCGTTCCTGGAGGCGGAGCGCGCCACTGAGGACCCGAAAGTGTTTACCAAGATTCACCTGCACTTCGTGGTCAAGGGACGTGGGCTAAAAGAAGCACAAGTTAAACGTGCGATCGAACTGTCGGCTGAGAAGTATTGCTCGGCGTCGATCATGCTGGGCGCGGCTGGCGTCGCCATCAGCCATGACTACGAAATAATCGAACTGGGCTGAGTGGACATTCAATTTTCATAAAAGCATTGCAGACTCTGGCGATCAGTCGCTGACGTCTGCATAATGCGCCACTTTTTTAAGGGTCGTGGCGGGGAATCATCCCGGCGGCGGGTCCGAACAGATAACCAAAATCGCCATCGCGAAGAGGTGTTAACCGTCCTACGCAGGTGCGTCCCACGCACTTGACGGGCATGCTGGATCACGCGGCCGAGCCGCATCGACATAGAGAGTTTTATTACGGTGAAAAGCAAACTCAAGCTCCACGGGTTCAATAACCTGACAAAGACCTTGAGCTTCAACATCTATGACATCTGCTATGCGGAAACCCCGCAAGACCAGCAGGCATACGTTGAGTACATCAATCAAGAGTACGACGCAGAACGCCTGACGCAGATCCTTACAGATGTGGTTGATATCATTGGTGCCAACATCCTGAACATCGCCCGTCAGGATTACGATCCCCAAGGCGCCAGCGTGACTATTCTGATTTCCGAGCAGCCGGTAACACCTACCGAAAGCCAGATCGAAGAATCCCCAGGCCCGCTGCCAGAGACCATTTTGGGTCACCTCGACAAAAGTCATATCACGGTACACACCTATCCGGAGATTCATCCGGTGGACGGAATCGCGACTTTCCGTGTGGACATCGACGTGTCGACGTGCGGCGTTATTTCACCGCTTAAAGCTCTCAACTATCTGATCCATCAATTTGATTCGGACATCGTGACGGTCGACTATCGCGTGCGCGGCTTTACCCGCGACGTGGAAGGTAAAAAGCACTTTATCGATCACGAGATCAATTCGATCCAGAACTACCTCTCCGAAGACACCCGCGACGGTTATCAAATGACCGACGTGAATGTGTATCAAGAGAACCTGTTTCACACCAAGATGCTGCTCAAGGACTTCGAACTGGATAACTATCTGTTCGGCGATGCCACGAGCAATCTGTCGACCGAGCAGCGCGCTCAGGTCACTGAGCGTGTGAAGCACGAAATGCTCGAAATCTTTTACGCACGCAATATGTCGTAAGCAACGAGCAACCAAAAAAGGCGGCTACCGTGAGGTGAGCCGCCTTTTTTGTGTGCATTTTGCGCAGGGGCGATTAAATGCGATAGGTACTTTTGGTCATGACTTTTGCCATCAGGCTCATCCCGAATTTTACGGGTGCCGGGAAACGGTAACCGCCCGCCTCCAGTGCGGACTCAGCATGGTGTTCTTCATCGATGCGCATTTGTTCGAGAATGGCGCGCGACTTTTCGTCTTCGGGCGGCAGTTGCGCCAGGTGTTCGTTCAAGTGCTTGCACACTTGATCTTCGGTGGCGGCGACAAACCCCAGGCTGACTTTGTCGCTGATCAGGCCGGCCACAGCGCCAATCCCGAAAGACATGCCGTAAAACAGCGGGTTCAGTACGCTCGGGTGGCTACCCAATTGACGAATGCGTTGTTCGCACCAGGCCAGATGATCGATTTCTTCTTCAGCGGCATGTTCCATGGCTTCGCGCACCTGCGGCAGCTTAGCGGTCAGGGCTTGGCCCTGATACAAAGCCTGGGCGCAGACTTCGCCGGTATGGTTGATGCGCATCAGACCCGCCACATGACGCGTGGCCTGTTCCCCCAGCGGGTTTTCAGGTTTGACGATGGCAGGTGAGGGGCGATACGGCTGGCCGCTGAAAGGCAGCAAAGTGCGCATTGCGGTATCAGCTTGTAACAGAAGACGGTCAATCGGCGAGTAGTGACGTTGGGTAGTCATGCTTACCTCCGGAAAAAATCACGGCGGCCAGTTTACCCCAATCGGACGGGCAGGGTTTGCGTTGGATCATGGGTCAGCGCAGGAGGTTTTGGCACTCCCGCGCAAACCGATCGATGAATCAGCCCGGCGGCCAGTTCATTTGGCGCTGACCCAACACGTGCATGTGAATGTGATAAACCGTTTGGCCGCCCTCTTCATTGCAGTTCATCACGACACGAAAGCCCTTCTCGCAGCCTTGTTCGACCGCCAGACGCTGCGCGGTGAACAAAATATGACCGGCCAGCGCTTTGTCTTCTTCGGTCAGGTCATTGAGGGTGCGGATCGGTTTTTTCGGGATGACCAGAAAGTGCACCGGCGCTTGTGGCGCAATGTCGTGAAACGCCAGAACCTGATCATCTTCATAAATGATCTTTGCGGGTATTTCACGGTTGATGATCTTGGTGAACAGAGTATCCAAAGCTGTATCTCCGTAAGTGAAGTCCGATCTGAGTGTACGCAGGGGATCGTTTGGCGACCAGCCACCTTAACGTGGGCAGTACGACTTGTTAACCGAGGCGGCAATCTTGCGTGTCATCCAGCGTGATAGCAGCCGGGGGACGCGGGTCATCCAGCGGTTTCGCCAGCCCGGCATGATAATCGCCTTGTTCTTTTCAAGTGCGCGTACGGTGTAAAGCGCGACTTCTTCAGGGCTCAGTGCATGGCGATTGTGTTTGACCGTGTCGGCATTCATGTTCGCCGCTTCAAAAAAACCGGTGCGGGTGATGCCGGGGCAGAGCACTGACACTTTGATCCCGGTTTTCTTGACCTCTTCGCGCAGGCCCTCTGAAAAGTGCAGCACGTAGGCTTTACTGGCGAAGTAGGTGCTCAGCCAAGGGCCCGGCTGATACGCCGCGATCGAGGAAACGTTGAGGATCTGCCCGCCGCCCTGGACCGCCATCATATTGCCGATGGCATGGCACAGCCGCGTGAGGGCCAGCACATTGAGCTCGATCAAATCTTGCTCTGCGCTCCAGTCGTGCGCCAGGAAGGGGCCGCAGGTTCCGATCCCTGCGCAATTGATCAGCAAATCAATCTGCCTGTCACCTTCTTCCAGCTCCAGCAGGAAGCCGGACAACCGCAGCGGCTCGCCCAGATCGCAGGCGCGAATCAGCACTTCTACGCCAAAGCGCTGGGTGAATTCGAGGGCTATGGCCTCCAGTGCGTCCCGTTGGCGGGCAACCAGAATCAAACTGCGCCCGCGACGGGCAAGGGCTTCTGCCAGGGCCAGGCCAATGCCGCTTGAGGCGCCAGTGATCAAAGCGTAACGGGTCATGCTGTTCTCCATCGCAACGGTTCAGTCCGGTGACAATGATGTCCCTGGCGTTAGCGCGTTTAATAAAGAACGCAGTCTACAGGCTGTTGGTGCCGGCTGCGTTGATGAACGAGGTTGCAAGGCCCAGTGCAAAGGCGAGGACCGTCACGATTAACGAAACAATCATCAGCGTGATCGCAACCCAAGCCAGTACTTTGACTGCCGGACTGTTAGGCGGCGGTGGTGGGCCATACTGGTTCGGACCGGTAGTACCGGGCATCAGTACCAACATAAAGGACAGGATCAGGGTTGCCACAGGCACTAAATGCAGCAAGAGCATCCACGCTGACCAGTTGAGATCATGCAGGCGCTGTGCGCTGATCCTGATGCTAATGACGAAATAGGCCAGTAGTAACGTCAGGCTACAGGTGAACCCCAGCGTGTATGAGACTTGGGCTAACAGCAGGCACGGGATGAGCAGTGCAACCGCGATTGCGGTGAGCACCAGTGGCCAGGCCAGCATTCGCATGCGGCCAATTCGGCCATCGAACCCCAATGGGTCCAGCGTGCCATACGATTCGTGAGATTTTTTATCCAGGCTTACTTCCGGCATTACTGCGTCCTTGTCAGGTATTTAAAAAATGAAGCCCGCTGATTGGGCGGGCTTCGATGTTTCAAAGGTGTGGCCAATGGCTGGATAACCGTTGAATTCGACTTAACGCCTGACGATATTCCTCGTCCAGGCGTGCGATCAGTTCATCCGTTGAAGGCAAGTCGAAGATTTCACCTACGCCCTGACCGGCCGACCACACGGTTTTCCATGCTTTGGCTTCATCGTTGAGCGGTTTCAGTTTGTTTCCTGATTCCCCCTTGCTTTGCAACGCTGCCAAGTCGTACCCGGCATTTTCAAGGCTTTGCCGCATGAAGCTGGCAGGTACGCCTGATACCGCCGGGGTGTGAATGATATCGGCCGCGCGGGATGCTAGCAGCATCTGCTTATAAGCGTCAGGCGCATGGCTTTCGCGGGTGGCGATGAAGCGCGTGCCCATATAGGCCAAGTCGGCGCCAAGTGTTTGAGCTGCCAAGATCTCGTGGCCGTGGTTCAGGCAGCCTGCGAGCAGCAGCGTTTTGCCGAAAAACTGGCGTATCTCAGCCGCCAGAGCGAAAGGGCTCCAGGTGCCCGCATGCCCGCCTGCGCCAGCAGCAACAGCGATCAAACCGTCGACACCGGCTTGTGCGGCTTTTTCGGCGTGACGGCGGGTGGTGACATCATGGAAGACCAGCCCGCCGTAGCTGTGAACCGCGTCGATCACCTCTTTAGCGGCGCCCAGGCTGGTGATCACGATGGGCACTTTGTGCTCAATGCAAATGGCGAGGTCTGCTTCAAGTCGTGGGTTGCTGTTGTGCACGATCAGGTTCACGGCGTAGGGCGCCGGGTTATCCAGTAGTGCCAGACCTGCTTCGATTTCCTCCAGCCAGGCTTTGAACCCTTGGCTGTCGCGCTGGTTCAGTGCCGGGAAACTGCCGACTACGCCGTTACGGCAGCAGGCAAGCACCAGTTGCGGGTTGGAGATCAGAAACATAGGAGCGGCCACCACCGGCAGGCGCAAGCGTTGTTCAAGCAGAGCGGGCAGTGACATCGGATAACCTCGTTGAAAGATGAGTTGCCGTTAGAACGGTTTGACCACCACCAGAATTACGATGGCGATCAGAAACAGGACCGGCACTTCGTTGAACCAGCGGAAGTACACATGGCTGCGGGTATTTTCTCCACGGGCGAAGCGTTTAACTTGAGCCCCGCACATGTGGTGATAGCCGATGAGCAGCACCACGAGTGTCAATTTGGCATGCATCCAGCCCTGGCTAAAATAGCCGCTAGGGTTAAGGCTGATCAGCCAGCCGCCAAAAATGATTGTGGCGATCATCGCGGGGCCCATGATGCCGCGATACAGCTTGCGCTCCATGACGCTGAAGCGCTCTTTGCTGACGGAATCTTCGCTTTGGGCGTGGTAAACGAACAGGCGAGGCAGGTAAAACAGGCCAGCAAACCAACAGACGATGCTGATGATGTGGAAGGCTTTGAGCCATAGATAAAGCATTTTTAGTTATTCCCAGGTTCACGGTAGATCAAATAGTAGTAGTAGAGCGTCCGGGAGTCACCTTGGCGGTTGTCGCAGGGGCGCGCTGTCCCTATTATCGAGGGCTTTCCAGTGGGTTCGTTGAGGGGCAGGTTATGGTCAAGGTCGGTATTGTCGGCGGCACGGGTTACACCGGTGTCGAATTGCTGCGTTTGCTGGCGCAGCATCCGCAGGCAGAAGTGGTAGTGATCACTTCTCGATCCGAAGCAGGCCTGCCTGTTGCTGATATGTATCCCAACCTGCGCGGTCATTACGATGGCCTTGCCTTCAGCGTGCCTGATACTCAGACATTGGCGGCGTGTGATGTGGTGTTTTTCGCGACGCCCCATGGCGTGGCTCATGCCTTGGCAGGTGAATTGCTTGCGGCCGGAACCAAGGTGATCGACCTGTCAGCCGATTTCCGTCTGCAAGATGCAGAGGAGTGGGCCAAGTGGTACGGCCAGCCGCATGGTGCGCCTGAACTGCTAGAAGAGGCGGTTTATGGCCTGCCGGAAGTCAATCGCGAACACATCAGGCAAGCGCGATTGATTGCAGTGCCGGGTTGCTACCCGACTGCTACCCAACTGGGTTTTCTTCCTTTGCTCGAAGCAGGTCTTGCCGATACGTCGGTTTTGATTGCTGACTGTAAATCCGGTGTCAGCGGAGCTGGTCGGGGCGCGAGTATTGGCTCTCTATATGCCGAAACGTCTGAAAGCATGAAGGCTTATGCCGTCAAAGGGCATCGTCACCTGCCGGAAATTCGTCAGGGTTTACGCCGTGCCGCCGGGAAAGAGGTAGGACTGACATTCGTCCCGCATTTAACGCCAATGATTCGTGGGATTCATTCCACGTTGTACGCGACGGTTACTGATCGCTCTGTGGATCTGCAGGCACTGTTTGAAAAGCGTTATGCAAACGAGCCTTTTGTGGATGTAATGCCTGCTGGCAGCCATCCCGAAACACGTAGTGTGCGCGGCGCCAATGTGTGCCGCATAGCCATTCACCGCCCGCAGGATGGCGATCTGGTGGTCGTTTTGTCGGTTATCGACAACTTGGTCAAGGGGGCGTCAGGTCAGGCCGTGCAGAATATGAATATCCTGTTTGGTCTGGATGAGCGTCTGGGCCTGTCCCATGCCGGAATGCTGCCGTAAACCTTGCAGATATCCTCAAGCGGTAAGCGTCCAGCTTACCGCTGCTACTTATGAATAGTTGACCGCTTTTCTAGGAGAAGCGGATAATGCGCGTCATCACGCATTATGGCGGCATAGCGCCGGGAGATAGTCAGCATGAGCGTCGAATCCTTCACCCCCATGGCTTTGCAATTCACCGAAGGTGCTGCGCACAAGGTGAAGAGCCTGGTCGATGAAGAGGGTAATGATCGTTTGAAGCTGCGCGTATTTGTGACGGGCGGCGGTTGTTCGGGTTTTCAGTACGGTTTCACTTTTGATGAAGAAGTCGCAGACGATGACACTATCGTTGAGCGCGAGGGCGTGAGCCTGGTGGTTGATCCGATGAGCTTCCAGTACCTGGCTGGCGCTGAGGTGGACTATCAGGAAGGTCTCGAAGGGTCGCGTTTTGTGATCAAAAACCCGAATGCCACCACGACCTGTGGTTGCGGTTCGTCCTTCTCGATTTGATTGTCCGCACACACGTTTGACCCTCAACGCCGCGTCGATACGCGGCGTTTTGCTGTCTGCCGTTTATTGAACGGGTGTTCAGGCGGGATAGATAGCGCCAAGGATGCGCAAGCCGCGAGCGCCAGTGACGCTGGGGCGGTTGGTAGGAATGTTTTCCAGGCAGCAATGGGCCAACCACGCAAAAGCCATGGCCTCCACCCAGTCTGGATCCACGCCTTTAACCTGGGTGCTATTGACCCGGGTTTGGGGGAGGAGTGAAGCGAGCCGCGTCATCAGTGCGGTGTTGTGCGCGCCGCCACCGCATACCAGAAGCTCGTCGGTGTGCGGTTGAGCGCTTTGCAGTGAGTCCACGATCGTTAGGGCTGTGAGTTCGAGCAGGGTTGCCTGAATGTCTTCAGCGGGGAAGGCGGGCAGGCTGAAGAGATGGTGCTTCAGCCAATTCAGGTTAAAGACTTCGCGCCCGGTGCTTTTTGGGCCTTGTGTCTTGAAGAATGGGTCGCTGAGCAACGTGTTCAGCAAAACGGGTTCTACTCTGCCACTGGCAGCCCATTGGCCACTACGGTCATACAGGTCACCGCGTGTGTCTTGTATCCAGGCGTCCAGCAAGACGTTTCCGGGCCCGCAATCGAATCCGGCTACAGGCTCGGCAGGTGTTATCAAACTTAGGTTGCTGAATCCGCCAACATTTAAAACGGCTCGATAGCCACTCTCATGAGTGAACAAGGCTTCGTGAAATGCCGGCACGAGCGGCGCGCCCTGGCCGCCAGCTGCGACATCCCGCCGACGGAAATCGCCCACCACGCAAATCCCTGTCAACTCGGCCAATAAAGCAGGGTTACCGATTTGAACGGTATAGCCAAGAGCGGGTTCGTGCCGGATGGTCTGGCCGTGGCTGCCTATCGCCCGGATGTCTTGTGGGGAGAGCTGTTGTTGTGTGAGAAGTGCGTTTACGCCTTGTGCGGCCAGTTCAACCCAGTGATTTTCAGCAATGGCACAGCGGGCAACTTCGTCAGGGCCGCTGGCGCACAGGCTGAGTAATTCGGCGCGTAATGAGGATGGCATGGGGGTGTAGTGAGAGGCGAGAAGCTTGATGCTCGCCCCTAACTCGATCAGAGCGATGTCCATGCCATCGAGGCTTGTGCCGGACATCACTCCTATGTAGAGCGCCATGACTTAGCGCTTGCTCGAAGCCAGCAGGGTGGCTTTTTCCTGATTCATGCGAGCCATCAATGGCTGGCTTTGTTGCATGAACCGGGCACGCTCGTTTTTGGCAATCGGATCAGCCATCGGGAGCTTTTGCCCCAGCGGATCTACATGGACGCCATTGACTTGAAACTCGTAATGCAGGTGTGGGCCGGTCGACAGGCCGGTCGTGCCAATGTAACCAATGACTTGCCCTTGCTTGACGGCGCCGCCCGTTTTGACGCCCTTGGCGAAGCCCTGCATGTGGCCGTAAAGCGTGCGGTACGTGTTGCCATGTTGAATGATGACGGTGTTGCCGTAGCCGCCACGACGGCCGGCAAGTAATACTTTGCCATCACCGGCAGCCTTGATCGGTGTTCCACGTGGTGCCGCGTAATCCACGCCTTTGTGGGCACGGATCTTGTTCAGGATCGGGTGTTTGCGTCCCGAAGAGAAGCGTGAACTGATGCGGGCGAAATCTACTGGGGTGCGGATGAAGGCTTTGCGCATGCTATTGCCGTCAGCGGTGTAGTAATTGCTGATGCCCTGCTTGTTGGTGTAACGCACTGCCGTATAGGTTTTGCCTCGGTTGGTGAAGCGAGCAGACAAGATGTTGCCCGTGCCAACCGTTTTGCCGTTGACCACTTTTTGCTCGTAGATAACCTCGAACTGATCGCCGGGCCGTATGTCTTGTGCAAAGTCGATGTCATAGCCGAATACTTTGGCCATATCCATCGTCATGCTGTGAGGCAGGCCGGCGCGCTGGCCGGAAGCAGACAGGGAGCTGCTGATTACACCGTGAACATAGGCGGTGCGCAGTGTCGGTTGAGCGGTCACACGGCGAAACGAATAGCCCTTGGCTGTTTTGCTCAAGGTGATGGTTTCGAGATCGCTGATGCGGCTGTGCAGGTTATTGAGCTGACCGTCTGTGCCCATTTCAAACTCGAGCTTCTGCCCGTGTTTCAGCTGGCTGAACTGCTTGGCCTGTTTGTCGCTGGCCAGAACCTCGTGTACGGACGCAGCGGGCAGGCCCACTTTCTCAAACAGGGTAGAGAGGGTATCGCCCTTCGCGACAATGACTTCGCGGTGGCTAGGCGCTTTTTTGTCTTCAGCTTTGGCAGTCGCAGCGGGCGCGCTGTCTTGCGGGTCTATTTGGGTAAACGGAGCAGATGTCGCTTCATTTGTGGCCTGAACGAGGTCTGCGGCGTCTTGATCTTGTGTAAGTTGTTCTGCGGGGGTTTCCAGTTCCAGGTTTAGCGTTGTGCGTTTGGCCTCGACTTCGCTGGATGGAAATACCAGCAGTGCCAAACTCAATAAGGCTGCGATCCCGCTTGCGGCGAGCAGGTGGGTCTTCGGATAAAGCGGTGGCGCTTTAGGCGGTTGACTGGTCATAGGTAATTTGACTTTGAGATAAAGGATGAATTGGAAAAGACGACTGACACTGTGAAGATGAAATAACTGTATAAAATATAACCAAAACGCCCTTGAAGCAAGTTGACCACACATTAACTGACAGATAGCCCCCCGTGCGCCCGCCAGAACTTGTAATTAGTGGGTGATCTTGTATGGTTGGTTCCCTTTGAAATTGAGCCTTACGGGTCTGATATGAAGTCGGTTGAAGAGCAGCTAGCGCTAATCAAGCGTGGTGCCGAAGAGGTACTGGTCGAGTCTGAACTGGTCGAGAAGTTGAAGCGTGGCCAGCCGCTGCGTATTAAGGCGGGATTTGACCCTACTGCACCCGATCTGCATTTGGGTCACACCGTACTGATCAATAAGCTGCGCCAGTTTCAGGAGCTCGGTCATCACGTCATTTTTCTGATCGGTGACTTTACCGGGATGATTGGTGATCCAAGTGGCAAGAGTGCGACGCGTCCTCCGCTGACGCGCGAGCAAGTGCTCGACAACGCCGAGACCTATAAGACACAGGTCTTCAAGATTCTGGATCCATCGAAAACCGAAGTGGCGTTCAACTCAACCTGGATGGATCAGATGGGGCCTGCGGATTTTATTCGTCTGACGTCCCAATACACTGTAGCGCGCATGCTTGAGCGCGACGACTTTGATAAGCGCTACACCACGAATCAGCCTATTGCTATCCACGAGTTTTTGTATCCGTTGGTTCAGGGCTATGACTCGGTTGCCTTGCGAGCGGATGTCGAGTTAGGTGGCACTGATCAGAAGTTTAATTTGCTGATGGGTCGTGAGTTGCAGCGTGGTTATGGGCAGGAGGCGCAGTGCATCGTCACGATGCCTTTGCTTGAGGGGTTGGATGGCGTCAAGAAGATGTCCAAATCCCTGGGTAATTACGTTGGTATTCAGGAAGCGCCTGGTGTGATGTATAGCAAGCTGGTGTCGATCCCGGATGCTTTGATGTGGCGTTACTTTGAATTGCTCAGCTTCCGCTCGATGGATGAGATCAATGCCTTTAAGGCAGAGGTTGAGGCTGGGGCCAATCCGCGAGATATAAAAATCAAGCTGGCTGAAGAGATTGTGGCGCGTTTTCACGGTGCAGAGGCTGCAGCTAATGCGCACCGTGGTGCGGGTAACCGCATGAAAGAGGGTGAGCTGCCGGATGACTTGCCTGAGATTGAGCTGAGCGCTACTGAAGACATGCCGATTGCTGCAGTGCTGAATAAAGCTGGGCTGGTGAAGAACTCTGCGGTTGCTCGTGATTTGTTGGGTTCGGGTGGTGTGCGTATTGATGGAGAGGTGGTTGATCGCTCCTATATATATGCATTGGGCTCCACTCATGTTTGTCAGGCGGGTAAGAAGGCGTTTGCGCGAATTACGTTGAAATCTGAATAAACTTGAAAATAGTGCTGGACGGCGCATTTTGTTGGCCTATAATGCGCCCACTTCCGGCGCAGTCGAAACGGGAAACTCCTTGAGTTTCAATGAGTTAGACTGTTTTGAAGATGCCAGCTTCAAATCATCGAAGCAGGAAATGAGGTGTTGACAGCAGCGTGTAACGCTGTAGAATTCGCCTCCCGCTGACGAGAGATCGAAAGCGCAAGTGGTTGATGTTACAGAGGAAACTTTGAAAACATCTTAAAATAACCGCTTGACAGCAACAGAGGCTGCTGTAGAATGCGCGCCTCGGTTGAGCGAAAGCTTAACCAACCGCTCTTTAACAACTGAATCAAGCAATTCGTGTGGGTGCTTGTGGAGTCA
>NZ_JYKY01000027.1 GCF_001042985.1 Pseudomonas lundensis | reverse complement strand
GCGATATCAGCCATTTTTTGATGCATCGCTACAATTGGATTAGGCCTCATCAATTCAACGATGGGTTGGCTCCAGCGCGGGCCGAGGAAAAACTTAAAGTCGTGTCCGGGATAAGTTGACCACTACACTAACGATGGAAGTAGGCTTGAGAATTTTCTTAAGTGACTTATTTGTTTAAGTTTTATCGGGGCGGCATGAGGCGGGCTGTTCGTTTTGATAATGCTCTGTCAGTGGTTATTGTTTTTCAGGACTCAAAAACCACCATGGGATTATTAAATGTCTGTCTATCGTTATATGCTCGCGTACGGCCCTAAAATTGAACATAAAGAAGCGCTTGAAAAGTCACGGGCCCTTATCCATGCTTTCGTCAAAGATCGTGAACATCTACGAGTGGATGAGCAGCGCGGTGATGAAGACCTCACCAAATTTATTCTCCAAGACACCCAAGAAGCAGATGTCGGTAGCCTTATTGTTTATCGCAATAGTGTGATTTTTACCTTGGCTGGCCCCGTCGCCGAGAAAGATAACTGGCGTATGGAAATTGATGCGACGGATCTGATGGAAGAAGCCTTTCCGAATTCACGCCTGCATTAATTAACCCCTCGTCACGCTTTATCAACAACGCTATCCCTTCAATGGGATGGCGTTTTGTACGTTGCAGTGGGGGTTGACGCTGAGATGGGATGTATCGAAGGAGGAAGCGAAAGGCACAGAGAGCACGCCTGGCCCTGAGCGCTTCGCCAATGGATTAACCGCTGGCTGAAGCACAGGCCAGCAATGTTGGGTTTATAGAGGGATGTAAACGCGCATTGGTGCTCCAGGCGGTAGGTGGTTTTACTTTAAAGCGCTGTAAAGCATGAAGTTAAAACAGTGAAAGCTATGTCAAGTGCGTATTAGAGCGTTCGCCGTAAACAGGCAGTCAAATTGATGTATTTGTATGTTGGACAAGGGGCGCTACAGTTATTTATAGCGAATACAGCAATGGCTCATCAGTCAGTGTTTTGTTCGATTACAGTCGTGCTTGAGGCGGTTTGGTATTCGCCAATCCACAGTGATGTGGTTCTGAATGACTGTGTTATTCGCTCATGTGAACGCGAAATTGAAGTTATTAATATCGCATGAGGTTGCAGTAGTTGCTCTGCCGGGCGCCAGGATGGCGCGTGGTAATGTTAATTCACCCCTATAATTTTAAAAGGATGTTTGTTATGGCGAATGTAAAAATTACACGTGAGCATAATCTGGGTATTGCACAGGCTATGATCCGAGCGCGAGGCCTGGTCGATGGCTTGGCCGAGCAGTATGGTTTGAAAACCTCTTGGTCTGATAAAGGCGTGACGGTTAAACATGGAATGACCGGTATCACCGGGACGCTGGAAGTCTCCGAAAAAACGGTCACTGTGATTGTTGAACTGAATTTTCTGCAAAGCGCTTTCAAGGGCGTTATTGAGTCCACGATCAATTCGATCCTGGCGAAAGAACTGATTTAGGGCGTGGCGGCTTTAACGCTTGTTGTTTGAACACCATGGCCTTCGCAGGCCATGGTTTTAGCGCCCACCTCCGACCCTTGAAATACACGGCTTTAGCGTCTAAACCTGATGGAGGTGAACATTTTGTTCATCTTGATGATTCGACAGTTTGGCTACGGATGTCGCGACTGAACATTGAGGGGAACACGATGGCTGCTAAAAAACCGGCTGCATCTGCAAAAGCTGCACCTGCTAATGAAAGCCACTCATGGGTAGGCAAGGTAGAAGCGTATTCACGCAAAATCTGGCTGGCAGGCTTGGGTGTATATTCGAAAATTGATACCGACGGCAGCAAGCTGTTTGACAGTCTGGTCAAGGATGGCGAGAAAGCCGAGAAGCTGACTAAAGCGGCTGAACCCAAATCAACCAAGTCGTCCGCCCGTTCCAAGGTCGAGGATGTTAAAGAGTTGGCGCTGGGTAAATGGGGTGAACTGGAAGAGGCGTTTGATAAGCGTCTGAGCGGGGCAATTGCCCGGCTGGGTGTCCCCAGTCGCGATGAAGTGAAAGTGTTGCAGGCCAAAGTCGAGACGCTGACCAAGCACATTGAAAAGCTGTCAGCTGCCGCCGCCAAAGTGGCGGGGACCAAAGCACCGGTGGCCAGCAAACCGGCTTCTGCAAAGCCTGCGGCCAAACCGGTTGCGGCCAAAGCGGCGCCCGCCAGACCTGCCAGCAAAACCACAGCCAAACCAGCGGTTAAACCGGCAGCAAAACCTGCGCCCAAAAAAGCCCCTGCGTCTGCCAGTAAACCTGTGACAAAACCGGCAACGACTAAACCCGCTACACCCGCGGCTTCAAAGCCTGCCGCCAGCAAAAAACCGGCAGCGCCCAAAACCCCAGCCGTTTCAGCGCCTGCTGCTAGCGCGCCAAAAACGGAAACCCCGGCGTCCTGACGAGCAATGCGAGTCTGCGGCCAGTTTCATATGGCGTTACAGCGCAGCCTCGCAGTTTCCGACTGATGTCCGCTGCGTATGAAGCGTTGGCGACTACACAGGGTGAAATAGGGTCGAAGTGCGATAGCAGCGTTTTTCACAGCATCAATTTGACGATGGACTCGGACGGGTCGCGAGACTTTCCGGCTTTTTTCAGATCTGCCAGATACTCCGCCCAGAGTTCAGCTTGACGCTGCCCTAACTGGTACAGGTACTCCCACGTAAACAGCCCGCTGTCGTGGCCGTCATCAAAGGTGATCTTCAGTGCGTATTGCCCTGCGGGCTCGACGTGGCTGATACCTACATTGATCTTGCCAAATTGCAGGATTGGATTGCCGTGGCCTTGTACCTCGGCGGACGGTGAGTGCACGCGCAAGAATTCGGCAGGCAGATCGTGCTCCTCGCCCGAGGGGTACTTCAGCGTGAGTGTTTTCGAGGCTTTATGCAGGTTGATGGCGCTAGGAATCATGGTCATAACCTTTGGTCTTCACAAACACCGTAGCCGCTGGCGCGGGTTACGAACAGGCGTTAACCCGTTTCGTAACCTGCAGCAGCGGCTACAGGTGCCATGTTTGCCCTTGCGGGCCAGTGGACTTACAAGATGTAGCGCGACAGGTCTTCGTTTTCTGCCAACTCGCCCAAGTGGCTGTTGACGTACTCGGCGTCGATCCGGATCGGTTCATCTTTTTGCGCGCTGGCGATATCACCTGCACTGAAGGACACCTCTTCCAGCAGGCGCTCTAGCAGGGTGTGCAAACGGCGCGCACCGATGTTTTCGGTTTTTTCGTTCACCTTCCAGGCGATTTCGGCCAGACGCTTGATCCCTTCCGGCATGAACTCGATGTTCAGGCCTTCGGTTTTCAACAGCTCGCGGTATTGCTCGGTCAGCGAAGCATGCGGCTCGCTGAGGATGCGTTCGAAGTCTTCCGGCGACAGCGCTTTGAGTTCTACGCGGATCGGCAGACGGCCTTGCAGCTCAGGCACCAGGTCGCTGGGCTTGCTCAGGTGGAAGGCGCCCGAGGCAATGAACAGGATATGGTCAGTTTTGACCATGCCCAGCTTGGTGTTGACGGTGCAGCCTTCGATCAGCGGCAGCAGGTCACGCTGTACGCCTTCGCGGGAAACATCGGCGCCGCCCACGTTACCGCGCTTGGCCACTTTGTCGATTTCGTCGATGAACACAATGCCGTGTTGCTCAACGGCTTCCAGCGCTTTGGCTTTCAGTTCTTCGTCGTTCACCAGACGGCCGGCTTCTTCGTCACGCACCATTTTCAGGGCTTCTTTGACTTTCAGCTTGCGGCTCTTGCGCTTGCCTTTGCCCATGTTGGCAAACAGGCTCTGCAATTGGTTGGTCATTTCTTCCATGCCTGGGGGCGCGGAGATATCGACGCCAACGGCATCAGCCACTTCGATTTCGATCTCTTTGTCGTCCAGTTGGCCTTCACGCAGGCGCTTGCGGAACAGCTGGCGAGTGTTTGTGTCCTGCGGGGCAGCGGCTTCTTCGCCAAAGGTGCGCGCCGGTGGCAGCAGGGCGTCGAGGATGCGCTCTTCGGCCGCGTCTTCGGCACGGTGGCGAACTTTGACGATTTCCTGTTCCCGCAGCAATTTGATGGCAGCGTCTGCCAGATCACGAATGATCGACTCCACGTCGCGGCCCACATAGCCCACTTCCGTGAACTTGGTGGCTTCTACCTTGATGAACGGTGCATTGGCGAGTTTGGCCAGGCGACGTGCAATTTCGGTTTTACCGACACCGGTCGGGCCGATCATCAGGATGTTCTTGGGGGTCACTTCAACGCGCAGCTCTTCAGGGAGCTGCATGCGGCGCCAGCGGTTACGCAGCGCAATGGCGACGGCGCGTTTGGCATCGTCCTGGCCGATGATATGGCGATTGAGTTCGTGGACGATTTCGCGGGGGGTCATGGACATAGTAGTTGGCGTTCCTCTAGCTGAATGAAGGGCACATTCGGGTCGGTGAATTGACCCGGCAGGCGGCTTATTCGGCGAGGTCCTGCTCCTCGATAGTGATGTTGTGGTTGGTGAATACACAGATGTCGCCCGCGATGCCCAAAGCGGTTTCGGCAATTTCGCGGGCCGACAGCTCGGTTTTCATCAGCAGGGCGCGTGCAGCGGCTTGAGCGAATGCACCGCCCGAACCCATGGCGATCAAGCCGTCTTCGGGCTCAACCACATCACCGTTGCCCGTGATGATCAATGAAGCGTCTTTGTTGGCTACGGCCAGCATGGCTTCAAGGCGGCTCAGCGAGCGGTCGGTACGCCATTCTTTGGCCAACTCGACGGCAGCGCGAACCAGATGGCCCTGGTGTTTTTCCAGTTGGCCTTCAAAACGTTCGAAGAGGGTAAATGCATCAGCGGTGGCGCCAGCGAAACCGGCAATGACCTGACCGTGATAGAGACGACGGACTTTTTTCGCGTTGCCTTTCATGACGGTGTTGCCAAGTGAAACCTGGCCGTCGCCAGCCATGACAACTTTGCCGTGACGGCGTACTGAAACGATGGTGGTCAAGGGAAGAGTCTCCACGCAGCGGGGCGAAAATGCCTGATGGAGATACATATGGGGGTGCAGTCGAGTATTTCAACTGTGGGGAGGGAATGCGGATGAGTGGTGAACAAACAATCGCCCGTCAGCCGGCACCTGCAGATCTTGCGTGGGATCTGCGGGGCGCCGGGCTGGCGAGGGTTAGCGGCGCTGCTGTAGCAACAGGTTGCTAAAGCCGCTGCCCGCCAATTGCTTTTGGGCGACGGTGAGCTGGTCGCGGTTGCTGAACGGACCCACCAGCACGCGATACCAGGTTTCATCCTTCACTGTCCCGGCTTCCACCGTGGCGGTCTGGCCGAGCAGGATGATCTGTGCGCGCACCTTTTCCGCGTCTGCCTGCTTGCGGAACGAGCCCGCCTGCAAGAAGAACTTGGTGACCGGCGCTGCTTTGGCCACCGGTGGTGCAGGCGGTGGCGTGATGCCGCTCAATGCCGCCTGGGCACGCGCGGTGTCGATCTTGGCCGCCTCGGCCGGGGTCACGGGTGCCAGCGGCGCGGTTTGCGGCGTCGGCGGGGTTTTTTCCGGCACGGCTTCTGGCGGCACGATCACTTCAGACTCGGGCAGCAAGGTATAGAAGTCGTACTTTGGCTTGGCCGGCTGCGTCGGGCTTGGCGGTGTTTTATTGGCTTGTGCCGTTTGCGAAGCCTTCTGCTGCTCTTGCTTGACCCGTTTGACGTCGTCGCCCTTGCCGGGCTCGAGTTTCATCAGAAACACGATAAATGCGCCCACGGTCAGGCCGATGGCCATCCACAGCCAACCGGGAATCGGTTGTTTGGCGGGCGCCTGATACCGACTGGCGCCACGCTTGGGTGCAGGTTTTTTCTTGGCGGCCAACTTACATGCGCTCCAGAGTTTCCAGGCCCAGCAATTCCAGACCTTGCTTGAGGGTACGGCCCGCCAGGGCAGCCAGGCGCAGGCGGCTTTGCTTTTGTGTTTCGTCTTCTGCGTTCAGGATCGGGCAGTTCTCATAGAAGCTGGAGAACAGGCCTGCCACTTCGTACAGATAGGTACACAGAATGTGCGGCGTGCCTTTCTCGGCCACGTTGTTCAGCACCTCGCCGAACTGCGCCAGCTTGGCGGCCAGCTCCAGCTCTTGGGGTGCTTGCAGCACGATATGACCTTCAACTTCGTTGAAGTTTTTGCCCAGCTTGCGGAACACGCCCGCCACACGGGTGTACGCGTACAGCAAGTAAGGCGCGGTATTGCCTTCGAAGTTCAACATCAGATCGAAGTTGAAGCTGTAGTCGCTGGCACGGTGCTTGGACAAGTCGGCGTATTTGACCGCATCGATGCCGACCACTTTGGCGATGGCACGCAGTTCTTCTTCCGGCAGCTCCGGGTTTTTCTCTTTAACCAGCGTGTAGGCGCGTTCTTTGGCTTCGTTGAGCAGGTCGATCAGTTTTACCGTGCCACCGTCGCGGGTTTTGAAGGGGCGGCCGTCAGCGCCGTTCATGGTGCCGAAGCCCATGTGTTCCATGTCCATCGGGTGCGTCACGAAACCGGCCTTGCGCGCCACGGCAAACACTTGCTGGAAGTGCAGGGCCTGACGCTGGTCGACAAAGTACAGCGCGCGGTCGGCTTTCAGAACGCCGCTGCGGTAGCGGATGGCCGCCAGGTCAGTGGTGGCGTACAGGTAACCGCCGTCGGCCTTGACGATGATCACCGGCAGCGGCTCGCCTTCCGCGTTTTTGAACTCGTCGAGGAACACGCATTGTGCGCCGTTGCTCTCGACCAGCATGCCTTTGGCCTTGAGGTCGTTGACCACGTTGATCAGGTCGTCGTTGTAGGCGCTTTCACCCATCACGTCGGCCATGGTCAGTTTCACGTTCAGCAGTTCGTAGATCTTCTGGCAGTGCGACAGCGAGATGTCCTTGAACTTGGACCACAGCGCCAGGCAGTCCGGGTCGCCGGCTTGCAGCTTGACCACCAGGCTACGGGCACGGTCGGCGAACTCCGGCGACTCGTCAAAACGCTGTTTGGCGGCACGGTAGAAGTTTTCGAGGTCAGACAGCTCGTCGCTGGTGATCGGGTTTTCTTCCAGATAAGCCATCAGCATGCCGAACTGGGTGCCCCAGTCGCCCACGTGATTCTGACGGATCACTTCATCGCCAAGGAATTCCAGCACGCGCGCCACGCCGTCACCAATGATGGTCGAGCGCAGGTGGCCGACGTGCATCTCTTTGGCCAGGTTGGGGGCGGACATGTCGATGACCGTGCGCATGGCCGGGGTGGCCTTGCGCACGCCGATTTTCTCGTCGGCCAGCGCGGTGTCGAGACGCGATGCCAGCGCCTGGGTGTTCTGGAAGAAGTTCAGGAAGCCGGGGCCGGCGATTTCAGTCTTGCTGATCTGCTCATCGGCCGGCAGGGCAGCGATGATTTTTTCAGCCAGGTCGCGCGGCTTCATGCCAGCAGGCTTGGCCAGCATCATGGCGATGTTGCTGGCGAAGTCACCGTGGGTTTTGTCACGGGCGTTTTCCACCTGAATCGCTGGCGTCAGGCCTTCAGGCAACACACCTTCTGTGACGAGTTGAGCAAGGGCTTGTTGAATAAGCTGGCGAATGGTGTCTTTCATGGTCTTCTCTTTCGACCGCAAGCGCGGTAGCGCTTCAGTGCGCAGGTGGAAAAACTGGGCATTATCCGTTGCCGGGTCGGCCTTGCCAACCTTGGCAGTCGGGTAATGGATCTGTGGTGACGATCCTTGCGTGATCCGGGATCCATTCACACCTTTAAGGGTGCCTATATAGATAGGGGTGCAGTTGCTCTCGATCAACGACTGTGCGGTCAATAGAGGTCAACCGGATCAACGTCCAGCGACCAGCGCACTTGTCGCCCGGCGGGCATTTGTTCGAGCACCAGCAGCCATTGATTCAGCAACCGGTGCAACGGCGCGCGGGCGTTGGCCTGCAACAGCAATTGCGCGCGGTAGCGCCCGGCCCGGCGTTCCATTGGCGCGGGCACCGGGCCGAGCAGTTCGACACCGGTCAGGTTCAGCTCACCCAGCAGGCGCTCTGCCTCGCTGCACGCTTGATCCAGAAACCCTTCGGCCTGCCCCGGTTTATGCGCTTCGGCCCGCAACAAGGCCAGGTGCGCGAACGGCGGCAACCCGGCCGCGCGGCGTTCACTGAGCGCTTGCTCGGCAAAGGCGAAGTAGCCTTGCTCCGTCAGCTGGATCAGCAACGGGTGGTCGGCCAAGTGGGTCTGGATAATCACCTTGCCCGGCTCCTCGGCGCGTCCGGCGCGTCCGGCCACCTGCACAATCAACTGCGCCATGCGCTCACTGGCGCGGAAGTCGCCGGAAAACAAACCGCCATCGGCGTCCAGGATCGACACCAGCGTGACCCGCGGGAAGTGGTGGCCTTTGGCGAGCATTTGCGTGCCGATCAAAATGCACGGCTTGCCTTTCTGGATGGTGGCAAACAGTTGGTTCATCGCATCTTTGCGCGAGGTGCTGTCCCGGTCGACGCGCAGCACCGGGTAATCCGGGAACAGAATACCCAGCCGCTCTTCGGCACGCTCGGTGCCTGCGCCGACGGGGCGCAAGTCAACCTTGGCGCATTGCGGGCAGTTGCGCGGGACGCGTTCGACATAGCCGCAATGGTGGCACCGCAACTCGCCCGAGCGCTGGTGAACCGTCATGCGTGCGTCGCAACGCTGGCATTCCGACATCCAGCCGCAATCGTGGCACAGCAGTGTGGGGGCAAAACCCCGGCGATTGAGAAACACCAGCACTTGCTGGCCTGCTGCCAGCGTCTGCCCAATGGCTTGTTGCATCGGGCCGGAAATACCGCTGTCCAGCGGACGGCTTTTTACATCAAGTCGCAGGAAGCGCGGTTGTTTGGCTCCCCCCGCGCGTTCATTGAGGCGCAGCAACCCATAACGGCCGGTGTAGGCGTTATGCAGACTTTCGAGCGACGGGGTGGCAGATCCGAGCACGATCGGAATGTTTTCCTGTCGTGCGCGCACCAGTGCCAGATCACGGGCGTGGTAACGCAAGCCTTCCTGCTGTTTATAAGAGCCGTCGTGTTCTTCATCGATGATGATCAGCCCCGGGTTTTTCATCGGGGTGAACAGTGCCGAGCGGGTGCCAATAATAATGTCGGCTTCGCCATCTCGCGCGGCCAGCCAGCTTTCAAGGCGCTCACGGTCATTGACCGCCGAATGCACCAGCGCGATGCGCGCATTGAAGCGTTGCTCGAAGCGGGCCAGGGTTTGCGGGCCGAGGTTGATCTCCGGGATCAGCACCAGCGCTTGCTTGCCGGCTTCCAGGGTCTCGCGGATCAGTTGCAAATACACTTCGGTCTTGCCGCTGCCCGTTACCCCGGCCAGCAAAAATGCATGAAAACTGCCGAGCCCGGCGTGGATGGCCTCATACGCGGCCCGTTGCTCGTTGTTGAGCGGCAGTTCGGGCTGCGCCAGCCAGTGTTCGTGGCGCTGGCTTGGCGCATGACGGCAGATTTCAACGGTGACCAGCTCTTTGGCCAGCAACAGGTCCAGACTGTCTTTGCTCAGCATCAACTTGCTCAACAGCGCGTGCGCAACGCCATGGGGGTGCTGCGCCAAGGTCGCCAGTGCCTCCCGCTGACGGGGTGCGCGGGCGATGCGCGGGTCGTCCAGGCGAGCACCGGGGGCCACCTGCCAAAAGCGTTCCTGACGCGCTTCGGCCAATTCGCCCTGACGCAACAGTACCGGCAATGCCCAGCTCAGGGTGTCGCCCAGGCTGTGCTGGTAGTACTGCGACGTCCACAGGCACAGTTTGAACAGCGAAGGGGGCAGGGGCGCGGTGGTGTCGAGCAGCGCAATCGCGGGCTTGAGCTTATCGGCGGGCACATCGCTGTGATCGACCACTTCAACCAATATGCCAATCATCTCGCGTCGACCGAACGGCACCCGCAAGCGCATGCCCGGCTGCAACTGATCGCGGCGCACGCCCGCAGGCGCCCGGTAATCAAACAAGCGGCGCAAAGGGGAAGGCAGGGCAAGGCGCAAAATGGCGTCGGGCACGCGAGGCTCTCAAGTGATGAACGGCAAAGATGGCCCGCAGACTAGCAGACAACGTACTTGGGGACTAAAAGGCAGGCCGTTTAAAGCGCAATGATTTTGGAAGGAGCATGCTTGGCCGCTTGCGTCAATGCAAAGGTCTGGTATTATCGGCGCCCTAAATTTACGTGCGGTATTCAACAATGGTGTTGAGTGGCGGCACGCTAGCCTGAGGAATACCCATGAAAGCCGATATCCATCCAGCGTACGAAGTGATCGAAGTAACTTGCAGCTGCGGCAACAAGTTCGAAACCCGTTCGAACCTGTGCAAGCCACTGAACACTGACGTATGCAACGAGTGCCACCCGTTCTACACCGGTAAGCAGAAAACTCTGGACGTTGGCGGTCGTGTTGATCGTTTCAAAACTCGTTTCGGTGCTTTCGGTACTACCAAAAAAGCCGCCGAGTAAGGCGTATGACTCTGGACAGGCTCTTGGGTCTGACCGGGTTATTGAAAAAGGCGTCCCTTGCGGGCGCCTTTTTTGTGCCCGCGATTTGGCTTTCTTCGGTTCAGGCCGAGGTGTTGTGCCCGGCGCCGCGTGCGGTCACGCCCGCTCAGGTCGAGCGCGTGGTCGATGGCGACACCTTGCGGCTCAAAGACGGACGCAGTGTGCGCATGATTGGCCTTAATGCGCCGGAGACCGGTAAAAAGGGGCAAAGCGCCGAGCCTTATGCGGATGCGGCCCGCAAGCGTTTGCAGGCGCTGGTGGCGCGCAGCGACGGGCGGGTCGGGGTGCTGGCGGGCAAGCAACCCAAGGACCGCTACGGTCGCACGCTTGCCCACGTATTCGGCGCAGATGGCAGCAATTTCGAAGCGCAATTGCTGGCCGACGGCTTGGCGTATCAGGTGGCGATTGCGCCCAACGTAGAGCTGCTGGCTTGCCAACAAACGGCTGAACAGCGCGCGCGTTCGGCGGGGGCGGGGCTGTGGCGGCATTCGCCGGTGCTGGCGCCGTCGCAAATCAGTCGCTCGGGCTTCTTGCTGGTGAGCGGTACGGTGAGCAAGGTGCAACGCAATCGCGGTGGGCTCTGGATCGACCTGGAAGGGGGATTGGTGCTGCACATTGCACCCAATCATCTGGCCAGTTTCGACCCAAAAACCTTATCCGGTTTACAAGGGACGCAGCTTGAGGCGCGTGGCTGGGTACTTGATCGCTCGCGCCGGGGCGGTTTGAAAGCGGGGCAGGCACGCTGGATGTTGCCTTTGACGCATCCGGGGATGCTGAAAGTCGTTTCTCGCTAAAAAATTGTAGACAATTTTAAATGTGGATTGTGAACACTCAAGCCCTTGCGGGCTGCGGCTCTTGGCCCAAAGTCGTAGGGTAAAGCCCTTGACACTGCTGACCGGCCAGTCTTGTCGGGACTTTGCGACACGCGTATGCTCGGCGATCCGTCTGTCCAACAGCAAAAAAGCGGAATGCCCACATGTCTGATTTGAAAACCGCCGCTCTCGAATATCATGCCCAGCCCCGTCCAGGGAAACTGAGTGTCGAGCTCACCAAGCCCACCGCAACTGCCCGCGATCTCGCGTTGGCCTACAGCCCGGGTGTAGCCGAACCAGTGCGCGAAATCGCCCGCGATCCCGAGCTGGCCTACAAGTACACCGGCAAGGGCAACCTGGTTGCCGTTATTTCTGACGGTACCGCCATTCTGGGCCTGGGTAACCTGGGTCCGTTGGCTTCCAAACCTGTGATGGAAGGCAAGGGCGTCCTGTTCAAGCGCTTCGCCGGTATCGATGTGTTCGATATCGAAGTCGATTCCGAGAGCCCACAGGCTTTCATCGATACCGTTAAACGCATTTCCATCACCTTCGGCGGTATCAACCTCGAAGACATCAAGGCCCCTGAGTGCTTTGAGATCGAACGTGCGCTGATCGAGCAGTGCGACATCCCGGTATTCCATGATGACCAGCACGGCACCGCGATCGTGACCGCAGCCGGCATGATCAATGCCCTGGAAATCGCCGGTAAAACCCTGTCTGACGCCAAAATCGTCTGCCTGGGCGCTGGTGCGGCCGCCATCTCCTGCATGAAATTGCTGGTGAGCATGGGTGCAACCATCGAAAACATCTTCATGGTTGACCGTACCGGTGTGATTCACTCCGGCCGTGATGACCTGAACCAGTACAAGGCAGTGTTTGCTCACGCCACCGAGAAGCGTTCCCTGGCCGATGCCCTGGAAGGCGCTGACGTGTTTGTCGGCCTGTCGGGTCCTAACCTGCTGAGCGCTGAAGGCCTGAAGTCCATGGCGGCCAACCCGATCGTGTTCGCCTGCTCGAACCCGGATCCGGAAATCGCCCCGGAACTGGCGCACGCCACCCGTGACGACGTCATCATGGCCACCGGCCGTTCGGACTACCCGAACCAGGTCAACAACGTGTTGGGTTTCCCGTTCATCTTCCGTGGGGCACTGGACGTTCGCGCCAAGCGCATCAACGAAGAGATGAAGATCGCTGCGGCCAACGCCCTGCGCGAACTGGCCAAACTGCCAGTGCCACAGGACGTGTGTGACGCCTACGGCGGCATCAAGCTGGAATTCGGTCGTGAGTACATCATTCCTAAACCAATGGACGCTCGCCTGATCACCGTGATCTCCGATGCTGTGGCTAAAGCCGCCATCGAGACCGGCGTTGCCACCCTGCCGTACCCGAAGAACTACCCGCTTAAAAGCGTGGATGACGTGTTCAACGGCTAAGGTTCGACAGCGCTAAACAAAAAGCCCCGGCACGCGAGTGTCGGGGCTTTTTTGGTTCTGCGAGAAAGGGCATGGCCCAGGCGGGCGGTTTGTCAGCATGAGAGGCCGACCCCGAAGGGTGCGGCCTCTGGCGAAGGGTGATGCCGTCAGAACAAGTCGATCGGGGCGCCATCCTCTGCGGGCAGCGGGCTGCCCGGTGCAACGCCATTGCCCAACTCGCTGTTGGACGGCGGCGTGTCTTCGCTTTTAAACAGCTCGAAGTACGCGCCCGGTGTACCTGGCGACGCCACGCGGCCGCTGATCGGGTCAACCCGCAGGCTGAGAATCCCTTCAGGTTCGGCCTGGGTGTGAGGCGGCTTGTCTTTCAGTGCGCCGCCCATGTAGTTGATCCAGATCGGTAGCGCCACCGTGCCGCCGTATTCGCGACGACCGAGGCTTTCGGGCTGGTCGAAGCCGGTCCACACCGTGGTCACGTAATCGGCGTTATAGCCCGAGAACCACGCATCCTTGGATTCGTTGGTCGTCCCGGTTTTACCGGCCAGATCGGTACGCCCCAGCGACAAGGCGCGGCGGCCAGTGCCGAGCTTGATCACGTCTTGCAGCATGCTGGTCAGGATGTACGTGGTGCGCCCGTCTACGATGCGCTCGGCCACGGCCTGGGTTTCAGTGGTCGGCAAGCCCGGCGCGGCATTGAGGGTGTCGATGGTCAGCGCTTCGGCTTCGGGCGGCACGTCTTTGCGGGCCTCTTTAGGCACGCTCGGCGGGTTGGCCACGAACAGGGTCTCGCCGTTACGGCTTTCAACCTTGTCGATCAGGTACGGGGTGATTTTATAACCGCCGTTGGCAAAGGTGCTCCAGCCCATGGCGATCTCCATGGGCGTCAAGGTCGCGGTCCCCAGTGCCAGCGACAGGTTGCGCGGCAAGTCCTGTTTGCTGAAACCGAATTTGCTGATGTAGTCGACCGTCTTGTCGACGCCCAGGCTTTGCAGCAGGCGGATCGACACCAGGTTGCGCGACTTGTACAGCGCTTCACGCACGCGGATAGGGCCGAGGAAGGTGTTGTTGTCGTTTTTCGGCCGCCAGACTTTGTCCTGGTAGTCGTCAACAAACACAATCGGCGCATCGTTCACCAGCGTGGCGGCCGTGTAGCCGTTATCCAGTGCTGCGCTATAAATGAAAGGCTTGAAACTTGAACCTGGCTGGCGCTTGGCCTGCATTGCACGGTTGTAGTTGCTCTGCTCAAACGCGAACCCGCCCACCAAGGCGCGGATGGCTCCATTGTTGGGGTCAAGTGAAACCAGCGCGCCTTGTACGGTCGGCACCTGGCTGAACTTGAAACTGCCGTCGGCTTGCGGCTGGACGCGAATCAGATCGCCCACCTGCGCCACGTCGGCTGGCTGTTTGGGCAACGGGCCCATGCTGTTGGTGTTCAGGAAGCGTCGCGCCCACTTCATGCTGTCCCAGCTCACGCGGCCTTCACCCGTGCGGGTCAGGACATGTAAGCCATCTTTGTCGACTTCAGTCACGATGGCTGGCTCAAGGCCGCTAATCGAGCGCTGCTTGGCCAGCTCTTGCTTCCAGACCGCCAGCGTCTTGCCGGGCAAGCGCGACTCAGGGCCGCGATAGCCGTGGCGCTGGTCGTAGGTGATCAGCCCGTCTTCGACGGACTTGTTGGCCAGTTCCTGCAGGTCACTCGGCACCGTGGTAGTGACGCGATAACCTTCGGTGTAGGCCTCGCTGCCATAACGACCGACCATTTCGGCACGGGCCATTTCAGCAATGTAAGGGGCGTTCACTTCCGGGGTCGGCACGTGATAACTGGCGTTGACCGGTTCGGCAATCGCTGCTTCGTAGCTGGCCTGGTCGATTTTACCCAGCTTGTACATGCGGCCCAGAATCCAGTCGCGACGTTCTTTACTGCGTACCGGGTTGGCCAGCGGGTTGAAGCGCGAGGGGGCTTTGGGCAGGCCAGCGATCATCGCCATCTGCGCCAGGCTCAAGTCGCGGATCGATTTGCCGTAATACACCTGGGCGGCCGATTCGATGCCGTAGGCGCGGTTGCCCAGGTAAATCTTGTTCACGTACAGCTCAAGGATTTCGTCCTTGGTCAGCTCGCGTTCGATTTGCAGTGCCAACAGAATTTCGTTGGTTTTGCGGGAAAAACTCCGCTCACTGGATAGGAAATAGTTCTTCGCCACCTGCATCGTGATGGTGCTGCCACCCGATTGTATGTGTCCGCTTTTTACCAACTGGGTCGCGGCACGCATCAGGCTGCTCGGGTCGACCCCGTAATGATTGGCGAAGTTGTCATCTTCGGCCGACAGCAATGCATTGATGAAGTTGGGGGGAATGTCGGCGAACTTGATCGGAGAGCGGCGCATTTCGCCAAACTCTGCGATTAACTTTCCGTCGCTGGTGTAGACCCGCAAAGGAATCTGCAACTGGATGCTTCTCAACGACTCTACGGACGGCAAGCCAGGACTAAGATAGAGAAACGCGCCACTCAACCCGAGCACGAGCCCGCAGATCACAGCAACGAATGACCACCCGAAAAACTTCAGCAGACGAATCAAGGCTTTTGGATTTCCAGATTAAGAAGTGGGTTGCACGTCAGGGCAGTGCGCAGGCGCGACGGGTCGACAATGCGGGAAAAAACGCCCGGCATTATAAGCATTTTTCGGCCATGGGCGTCATGGGCCTCATGTCGGGTCGGGTTATGAACGGATCTCATTTTTCACCCTCCGTAAGTCACGGATTGCATTAGGGAAAACAGCAGTGCCCGGATTGTTCACACAAAAACCTCAGCGTTACGCGGGTGTCGAGGTCGGCCAACACGCGATCAATGTGGTCGAATTAAGCCAGTCGCGCAGCGGCTTTGAGCTGCAAGCCTATGCCATTGAGCCTTTGCCGACCATGGCGTTGCACGATCTGACCGGCGACACGGCAAAAAGTGTCGCCCACGTGTTGTCCGTTGTGCTGAGCAAGGCAGGCATCCAGGCCCGCAGTGCCGCGATGTCGATGCCAGACACACTGGTGATGTGTAAAACCATTCAAGTTGAAACCGGCCTGAACGAGCAGGACCTTGAACTGCACGTGCGCCTTGAAGCGGAACACTACGTCCCTTACAACCTCGATGACGCCGCGCTGGATTTCGAGGTGCTGGGGCCTTGCGCCGATGACCCGTACCGCACGAACGTGTTGCTGGTGGTGTGCCGCCAGCAAGCGCTTGAGTGGCATCAATCGGTACTGGTGCAGGCCGGCTTGCAGGCGAAGGTCATTGATGTGCGCGATCACGCCCATGCCCGGGGCCTGCACTGGTTGAGTGGGGTGCCCGGTTATCAGCCGGACAATCCGTTTGCCGGGGTGAAAATCCATCCCCGCCTCGCGCCCGAAGCACTCTTCTGCGATGCTGCGCAGCTGTTGACAGCCTGTGGTCTGGCCTTGAGGGGGTTCGATTGATGGCGCGAATCAATTTGTTGCCATGGCGTGAGTGGCTGCGCGAAAAGCGCCGCAAAAGGTATATAGGCATGTTGGTGGCGTTGCTGGTAGTCACGGCTGCGGGTTTGTTTGTGCTGGATCATTTTGTGGACCGCGCCGTGGAGCGACAGTTGGCGCGTAATGACCTGATCAGGAGCGCCATGGTCCAGCTGGATGGGCGTGCGCAGCAGATCGATCAGCTGAAAGTACGTCGCGAGCAATTGCTGGAGCGCATGCAAACCATCGAGACCCTGCAAGGCAATCGTTCGGGCAGCAGCATCGTGCTTGATCAATTGGCGCGCAGTTTGCCGGAAGGTGTGTATTTCACTGACGTGAAGATGGCCGAGCGCACCATTGCGATCACAGGGGTGGCGCAGTCCACTGCACGGGTCGCCGAGTTGATGCGCAATCTCGACGCCTCCCATTGGCTTGAAGCCCCCACGTTGATTGAAGTGGGCGCCGAAGACGCCCAGGACGGCAGCCCTGCACGGTTATTTCACATGACCGTGCTGCAATCGCAAAACGGCCATGATGGCGGGCAGTTCTGATGGTCGCGCAATGGCTGGAGAGCCTGCGTACGGTTGACCTGCATGAATTGAATCTCAAACAGGCCGGGACGTGGTCAGGCAAGCGTAAAGCAGGTGTCGCGACAGGGTTTGTGGCGTTGCTGGTGCTGGCGGGTTATGCGCTCTGGTTGCAGCCCGGACTGGCCCGGCTTCATGAGCAACGCAGCGCCGAGCCGGTCCTCAAAGCCCAACTGGCAACCCGTGCCCAACAGGCGGCGTCACTGGTTGACCACCACCAGCACCTTCAAGCATTACAAACGGCTTTCGACGAGGTGATGCGGCAACTGCCGCGCCAGTCCCAGGTGCCGGGGCTGCTGGACGAAGTGTCCCGGCTTGCCCAAAACAGCGGCCTGATCATCGAGCAGATCCAGTGGTTGCCTGAAACACTGCAACCCGCTTACAGCGAGCTCCCCCTGCAATTGAGGGTCGTGGGCGGGTATCACGACCTTGGGGTTTTTCTCGGTGGTATTGCGGGTTTGCCACGCATTGTCACGCTGCATGATTTCACCCTGACGGCGGCCACACCGGCGGCCAACGGCCCGTTGCGCATGACGTTACTGGCTAAAACCTATCGCGCCAACGATCAAGGATTGATCCCGTGAGTGTGAAGTATCGATGTGTGCTGGCCGGTGCGCTGGCCCTGTTGGCGGGTTGCGACAATCCGCCGGATATTGAGTCCCTTGAGCAGGAGTTGCAGGCGCTTCGTGGGGCAACGGGCGTCCCCGCGCCCTCGATGCCGACCCGTGTGCAGCACCCTGCGTTTGCTTATGACGCCACTGCGCTGCGCAGCCCTTTTCAAGGTCAGCCCGGGGATGAAGGGGCACGCTGGCAGGTCAGTGATACGGACCACAGCGCTGAGGGCGAGCGCAGCAAGAGCAGGCTGGAAAGTATTGCACTTGAGCAGTTCGAGATGGTCGGCACGCTGTCAGATCAGTACGAAGACAGCGTCCTGTTGCGCGTCAGCGGCGTGGTGCACCGCTTGCAACCCGGCGACTATCTGGGTCGCCAGAACGGCCGCATTGTGGCCCTCAGCCCGCACTACGTTGAAGTGTTTGAAGTGATTTCTGATGGTCGGGGTGGTTGGCTGGAAAGAACCCTGACCCTTCCTTTGAAACAGCAGTCTTAACGGAAACAAACCATGAAAAGGATTTTCCCGGTCTGTGGACTGGCGCTATGGAGTGCGCTGAATTCACAGGTAGCAGTCGCCAGTGCGCCTGTGATACTTCCCGATGCGTCGACCTCCCGGGTCGAGCAGCTTGCGCCTGGCAATGCGCACACCTATGAAGGTGACGTGCTGTCGCTCAACTTCCAGGACATTGAAGTGCGCACCGTGCTGCAGATTCTGGCGGACTTCACCCGGTTCAACCTGGTGGTCAGCGATAGCGTGGAAGGCAATGTCACGCTCAACCTGCAAGATGTGCCCTGGGATCAGGCGCTGGACCTGGTGCTCAAGAGCAAAGGCCTCGATAAACGCTGGGAGGGCAACGTGCTGTTGATCGCACCTGCGGATGAAATCGCCGCTCAAGCGCGTCAAGCATTGGAGGCACGCAATCTCATGGCCGACCTTGCGCCCTTGCGCCGAGACGTGGTGCAGGTCAATCACGCCAAGGCTGCGGACATTGCCAAGCTGTTTCAGTCTGCCACGGGCAATGCGGCGGGTAGGGAAGACCAAGGCTCGATCACGGTGGATGAGCGCACTAACCACATCATCGCGTTCCAGACGGCTGAACGCCTCGGTGAGCTTCGACGCATTGTGGCGCAGCTCGATGTGCCCATGCGCCAGGTGATGATTGAAGCGCGCATCGTTGAGGCGGGCGTGGATTTCGAAAAGAAGCTGGGGGTGCGTTGGGGCGGTGAGCTTCGCAATCTTGGCAACTGGAAAGCGGGCGGGATCAGAGGGCCGGCAGCAGAAGGGGCGGCGCAGATCAGCGCGCCTTTCGTGGATCTGGGGGTTGCCAATAACACGTCAAGATTGGGCATCGCCTTCATCACCAACAATGTGTTGCTCGACCTTGAACTGAGCGCGATGGAAAAAACGGGCAATGGTGAAATCATCTCGCAGCCCAAGGTGGTCACTTCCGACAAGGAGACCGCCAAAATCCTGAAGGGCACTGAAATTCCGTATCAGGAATCCACCTCCAGCGGCGCCACGTCCGTGTCGTTCAAAGAGGCTTCGCTGTCGCTGGAAGTGACCCCGCAGATTACTCCGGACAACAGCATTCTCATGCAGGTGGTGGTGACAAAGGACGAGCCGGACTACATGAACATGGTCAACAATGTGCCGCCCATCAAGAAAAATGAAGTCCGGGGCAAGGTGCTGGTCAAGGACGGAGAAACCATCGTGATTGGGGGCGTGTTCTCAAATACGCAAAGCAAGGTGGTAGATAAAGTGCCATTTTTGGGCGATCTGCCGTATGTTGGCCGACTTTTCCGTCGGGACCTGGTCCTCGAAAAAAAATCCGAGCTGCTGGTGTTCTTGACTCCGCGTATCATGAACGACCTGGCGATTGCTGCGAGTCATTGATTCTGTGCGAAATTTGATTCTTGTTGGGCCGATGGGCGCAGGTAAAAGCACCATTGGACGTTTGCTGGCCAAGGAGCTGCGGCTGCCGTTCAAAGATTCCGACAAGGAAATCGAACTGCGCACCGGCACGAATATCCCGTGGATCTTCGATAAAGAAGGCGAGGCGGGGTTTCGTGATCGTGAGACGGCCATGATCAAAGCGTTATGTAACGAAGATGGCATTGTGCTCGCCACCGGGGGCGGTGCCGTGATGCGCCCGGTCAATCGCGAGTACCTGCATGCAGGCGGGCGTGTGGTTTATCTGCATGCTTCCATTGAGCAGCAGGTTGCGCGCACCTCGCGCGATCGCAATCGCCCCCTGCTGCGCAATGCGAACCCCGAGAAAATCCTGCGCGATTTGCTGGCCATTCGTGATCCGCTTTACCGTGAAATCGCCGACGTCATCGTCGAAACCGATGAACGGCCGCCGCGGATGGTGGTTTTGGACATTCTTGAGCGTCTGGCCCAGCTTCCTCCCCGTTAAAGCTTGGTACAAAATGCGCTATCCTCGGCGCCGGCCTTGCCCGCACAGCGGTAGGGCCTAAAGCGACTGGGCTGCGCCCCCCACCGGCGTGGCCAACACTTGATAATTGCGAGACAGGGCGCCCGTCGTCCTTTTTCAATGCGGGGATTCATGCAGACACTGAAGGTTGATCTAGGCGAGCGCAGCTACCCGATTCACATTGGCGAGGGGTTGTTGGATCAGCCTGAGTTGCTGGCCCCGCACATCGCCGGGCGCCAAGTGGCGATTGTGACCAACGAAACCGTGGCGCCTCTCTACCTAGAACGTCTGACCCGCAGCCTGGCGGCGTATTCGGTGCTGCCGATCATCCTTCCCGACGGCGAATCCTTCAAAAACTGGGAAACCCTGCAACTGATTTTCAATGGCTTGCTCACGGCGCGCCATGATCGCCGTACCACGGTGATTGCACTGGGCGGCGGCGTGATCGGCGACATGGCCGGCTTTGCCGCATCGTGTTACCAACGTGGGGTGGACTTCATCCAGGTGCCGACAACGCTACTGTCGCAAGTGGATTCGTCGGTGGGTGGCAAAACCGGCATCAACCACCCGTTGGGCAAAAACATGGTGGGTGCGTTTTACCAGCCCAATCTGGTGCTCATCGACACCACCAGCCTGAACACCTTGCCAGCCCGCGAGCTGTCGGCAGGGCTGGCGGAAGTGATCAAGTACGGCCTGATTTGCGACGAGCCTTTCCTGACCTGGCTGGAAGAACACGTTGACGCCTTGCGCGCGCTGGATCAGACCGCGCTGACCACGGCCATTGAGCGTTCCTGCGCGGCCAAGGCCGCCGTGGTGGGCGCCGATGAGCGTGAATCGGGCGTGCGCGCCACGCTCAACCTGGGCCACACCTTTGGTCATGCCATCGAAACCCATATGGGCTACGGGGTGTGGTTGCACGGCGAAGCGGTGGCGGCAGGCACAGTGATGGCGCTGGAGATGTCAGCGCGACTGGGCTGGATCACCGAGGCCGAACGTGACCGCGGTATTCGCCTGTTCCAGCGTGCGGGTCTGCCGGTGGTGCCGCCTGACGAGATGACGCCTGCCGATTTCATGGAACACATGGCAATTGATAAAAAAGTGATCGACGGCCGCTTGCGCCTGGTGCTGTTGCGCCGCATGGGCGAAGCCACAGTGACCGACGATTATCCACAAGAGGTTCTACAGGCCACGCTGGGTGCGGATTACCGCGCGCTGGCTCAGCTCAAAGGTTAATAAGATCCCGATGACTAGTTTGCATGCCGACGAGGCGTTTCTCGGTCACTTTCAACTCAACCACGACCCCTTTGCTCCACGGGTGCCGGGGTTCAAGTTCTTCCCGGCCCAGCGCAAGCCGGTGCTGGGGCAGTTGCACCACCTCGCCCGTTACAGCCAGTTGTTGCTGGTGGTGACCGGGCCTGAAGGCAGCGGCAAGACGTTGTTGCGTCAGGCGCTGGTCGCCAGCACCAACAAACAGTCGGTGCAAAGTGTCGTGGTTTCGGCGCGTGGCGCCGGTGATGCAGCTGGTGTGCTGCGTCAGATTGCGCAAACCCTGAACGTCGCCCATGCCGATGTCGGATCGATCCTGGCGCAAGTGGTGCAACTGGCCCTGACCGGTCAGGAAGTCTATCTGCTGATCGATGACGCCGAGCAGCTTGACGACTCGGCCCTCGAAGCCCTGCTGGCGCTGGCGGCCGGGACGCCGGAAGGCCGTCCGCATGTGTTCCTGTTTGGCGAGCCTTCAATGATCGCCGGGCTTGAGCAGCTCAGCGCGGACGAAGAGCGCTTCCACGTCATCGAATTGCAGCCCTACAGCGAAGAAGAGACCCGCGAATACCTGGCACAGCGTCTTGAAGGTGCCGGGGCCGGAATCGAACTCTTGAGCGCACAACAGATCTCAGATATTCACGAGAGCTCCGACGGCTGGCCTGGGAACATCAACCAGGTTGCCCGCGATGCAATGATCGAAGCCATGATTGCCAGCCGCACTGCGGTCAAGCGTCCAAGTATGGGGTTCAACATGCCGAAAAAACACGTATTGGCCATTGGTGCCGTAGTGGTAGTGGCCGTCGCCGCTGCCATTCTGATTCCGGGCCGCGGCAAAACGCCGACCACCCCTAATGCTGAGCAGGCACAGTTGCCGCTGGGGCAAGCCGCGCCCAATGGCGGTGCCAACCCGTCGGTGGATTTCGCCGGTTCCTCGCAACCCATGCCGCTGCCACTGGTGGGTCAGTCGCAGCCGGTCATGCGCGGCCCGCTGGCCGAAGCGGCCGGGGGGATTTCTGAAGGTGATGACGGTGGCGTGCCAGCGGTTGACGGGGGCGCCGATGTGCCTCCTACCGTGACCACCACAGCGCCGCCTGTGGGCGTGCCTGCGGGGGCTGAGCCAGTCCCGGCACCTGCTCCGGCTCCAGCGCCACGTCCGGTGCAGCAAGCGCCAGTGGCGGCAGCCAAACCAGTGCCAACGCCTGCACCGGCGGCCAAGCCTGCGCCCGCGCCTGTGGTCAAACCGGCTGCCAAACCGGCCGAGAAACCCGTCACCCTGGCCAAGGCCGCACCGGGCAGCAGCTGGTACGCCAGCCAGCCCGCGGGCAACTACGTGGTGCAGATCGTGGGCACCAGCTCTGAAGCCTCGGCGCAAAATGTCGTGAAAGAAGTGGGCGGCGAGTCCCGCTACTTCAAAAAAATGCTTAACGGCAAACCGTTGTATGTCGTGACCTACGGCAATTTCCCAAGCCACGCCGCGGCCACCGCCGCCATCAAGAACTTGCCAGCGAAGATTCAGGCTGGTAAACCTTGGCCTCGCACTGTCGCCAGCGTCCAACAAGAACTGGCAGCAGCTCGCTGATGCTCCGGCGACCTTACCCAGGTCGCCGCGCTTCACACCTAAACATGCCTGCTTGAGCATGCGGCTTTTAAGCCGTGTGCCTTGTGGTGTCTGCGCCTTGTGGCAGTCAACATCAAAAATGTTTTGACTAGCACAAGTAATCTCTTTAAACCTTTCACAAATGCGACACGAATTTACGGTTAATAGCCGCTCAATTTGTGGGCGTTTTTGGCGGTGTGTAGAATGACCACCCTTTTGCCCCTGCCAAGCTGGCGTACGTTCAGCGCGGGAAGCAAGTGGTTGAATTAAAAAGAAATTTGCCCCTTTTTGGGGCAGCCTGGTGAGAAAGTGTCTATGAAAGCAGGTCTGTACCACCCCGACGAATTCAAGGATAACTGTGGTTTCGGCCTGATTGCCCACATGCAGGGCGAACCCAGTCATACCCTTCTACAAACAGCCATTGAGGCACTGACCTGCATGACCCACCGCGGTGGGATCAACGCAGACGGCAAGACCGGCGACGGTTGTGGCCTGCTGATTCAAAAGCCCGATGTGTTCTTGCGTGCAATCGCCCAGCAACACTTCGGCAGCCAATTACCCAAGCAATACGCGGTCGGCATGGTGTTTTTCAACCAGGACCCGATCAAGGCCGAAGCGGCCCGCAATAACATGAACCGCGAAATCCTCGCGGCGGGCCTGCAACTGGTGGGCTGGCGCAAGGTGCCGATTGACACCCGTGTACTGGGTCGTCTGGCGCTGGAGCGTTTGCCGCAGATCGAGCAAGTGTTCATTGCCGGTGAAGGCCTGAGCGATCAGGACATGGCGATCAAACTGTTCAGCGCACGTCGTCGTTCGTCAGTGGCCAATGCCGCCGACACCGACCACTACATCTGCAGCTTTTCCCACAAGACCATCATTTACAAAGGCCTGATGATGCCGGCGGACCTTACCGCCTTCTATCCGGACCTCAGCGACGAGCGCCTGCAAACCGCGATCTGCGTGTTCCACCAGCGCTTTTCCACCAACACCTTGCCGAAATGGCCGTTGGCCCAGCCATTCCGCTTCCTCGCCCACAACGGTGAGATCAACACCATCACCGGCAACCGCAACTGGGCACTGGCCCGTCGCACCAAGTTCGCCAACGACCTGATCGGCGATCTGGACGAACTCGGCCCGCTGGTTAACCGCGTGGGTTCCGACTCCTCAAGCATGGACAACATGCTGGAGTTGATGGTTACCGGCGGCATCGACCTGTTCCGTGGCGTGCGCATGCTGATTCCACCTGCCTGGCAAAACGTTGAGACCATGGACCCCGACCTGCGGGCGTTTTATGAGTACAACTCAATGCACATGGAGCCGTGGGACGGCCCGGCGGGCGTCGTCATGACAGACGGCCGCTATGCCGTTTGCCTGCTCGACCGCAACGGCCTGCGCCCGGCGCGCTGGGTCACGACCACCAACGGCTACATCACCATCGCCTCGGAAATCGGCGTGTGGAACTACCAGCCCGAAGACGTGATTGCCAAAGGCCGCGTAGGGCCGGGCCAGATTCTGGCTGTCGACACCGAAACCGGTCAGGTGCTGGACACCGACGCCATCGACAACCGCCTGAAGTCGCGCCATCCGTATAAGCAATGGCTGCGCAAGAATGCGCTGCGCATTCAGGCCACCATCGATGACCACGACCACGGTTCGGCGTTTTACGACGTCGATCAGCTCAAGCAGTACATGAAGATGTATCAGGTCACGTTCGAGGAGCGCGATCAGGTGCTGCGCCCACTGGGCGAGCAGGGCTACGAAGCGGTCGGCTCCATGGGCGATGACACGCCGATGGCCGTGCTGTCCCAGCGCGTGCGCACGCCGTACGACTACTTCCGCCAGCAATTTGCGCAGGTGACTAACCCGCCGATTGACCCGCTGCGTGAAGCCATCGTCATGTCGCTGGAAATCTGCCTGGGTGCAGAGCGCAATATTTTCCAGGAATCCCCTGAACACGCTTCGCGCGTGATCCTCAGCTCGCCGGTCATCTCGCCTGCCAAATGGCGTTCGTTGATGAACCTCAACCTGCCGGGCTTCGAGCGTCAGATCATCGACCTCAACTACGACGAGCGCCTGGGACTCGAAGCGGCCGTGCGTAACATCGCGGATCAGGCCGAAGAAGCGGCCCGTGCGGGCCGTACACAAATTGTGCTCAGCGACCGCCATATCGCGCCCGGCAAGTTGCCGGTTCACGCTTCGCTGGCGGTCGGCGCCGTTCACCACCGCCTGACCGAAAAAGGTTTGCGGTGTGACAGCAACATCCTGGTCGAAACCGCGACTGCCCGTGACCCGCATCACTTCGCGGTGCTGATCGGCTTTGGTGCGTCGGCGGTGTACCCGTTTTTGGCCTACGAAGTGCTGGGCGACCTGATCCGCACAGGCGAAGTGCTGGGCGACCTTTATGAGGTGTTCAAGAACTACCGCAAAGGCATCACCAAAGGCCTGCTCAAAATCCTGTCGAAGATGGGCATTTCGACCATCGCGTCGTACCGCGGTGCGCAGCTGTTCGAAGCCATCGGCCTGTCCGAAGAAATCTGCGACCTGAGCTTCCGTGGCGTGCCGAGCCGCCTCAAGGGCGCGCGGTTTGTCGACCTTGAAGCCGAGCAAAAACTGCTGGCGGCCGAAGCCTGGAGTGCGCGCAAGCCGATCCAGCAAGGCGGCCTGCTCAAATACGTGCATGGCGGCGAATACCACGCCTACAACCCGGACGTGGTCGCCACCCTGCAAGCCGCCGTGCAACAGGGCGACTACAACAAATTCAAGGAATACACGTCACTGGTCGACAAGCGCCCGGTGTCGATGATCCGTGACCTGTTGCAGGTCAAAACCCTCGACACGCCGCTGGCCATCGAAGAGATCGAACCGCTGGAGTCAATCCTCAAGCGTTTCGACTCGGCCGGTATCTCGCTGGGCGCGTTGTCGCCCGAAGCGCACGAAGCGCTGGCCGAAGCCATGAACCGGTTGGGCGCACGCTCCAACTCCGGTGAAGGCGGCGAAGACCCGGCGCGTTACGGCACCATCAAAAGCTCGAAAATCAAGCAAGTGGCCACCGGCCGTTTTGGTGTGACCCCGGAATACCTGGTCAACGCTGAAGTGCTGCAAATCAAGGTGGCCCAAGGCGCCAAGCCGGGTGAGGGCGGGCAACTGCCGGGTGGCAAGGTCAATGGCCTGATCGCCAAGCTGCGCTATGCCGTACCGGGCGTGACCCTGATTTCGCCGCCGCCTCACCATGACATCTACTCGATTGAAGACTTGTCGCAGCTGATTTTCGACCTCAAGCAAGTCAACCCGAAGGCCCTGGTCTCGGTGAAGCTGGTGGCCGAAGCGGGTGTCGGCACCATCGCCGCTGGCGTGGCCAAGGCCTATGCCGACCTGATCACCATTTCCGGTTATGACGGCGGCACCGGCGCTTCGCCGCTCACCTCCATCAAATACGCGGGCGCTCCGTGGGAACTGGGGTTGGCTGAAACCCACCAAACCCTGCGAGGCAACGACCTGCGCGGCAAGGTGCGGGTGCAGACCGACGGCGGCCTGAAAACCGGCCTCGACGTGATCAAAGCCGCGATCCTTGGGGCGGAAAGCTTCGGCTTCGGCACCGCGCCGATGATCGCCCTGGGTTGCAAATACCTGCGGATCTGCCACTTGAACAACTGCGCCACCGGTGTGGCAACGCAGAACGAATCACTGCGTAAAAACCACTACATCGGCACCGTCGACATGGTGGTCAACTTCTTCACCTACGTGGCCGAAGAAACCCGCGAGTGGCTGGCCAAGCTCGGTGTACGCAGCCTTGAACAGCTGATCGGACGCACCGATTTGCTGGACATCCTGCCGGGCGAAACCGCCAAGCAGCAACACCTCGACCTGACCCCGTTGCTGGGCAGCGACAACGTGCCTGCCGACAAGCCGCAGTTCTGCGAAGTGGAGCGCAACCCGCCATTCGACAAAGGCCTGCTGGCCGAAAAAATGCTCGACATGGCGCGCCCGGCGATCAACGACCTGAGCGGAGCCGAGTTCGACCTCGACATCTGTAACTGCGACCGTTCGATTGGCGCGCGGATCTCCGGTGAAATCGCCCGCACCCACGGCAATCAGGGCATGGCCAAGGCCCCGATCACGTTCCGCTTCAAAGGCACCGCGGGTCAGAGCTTTGGCGTGTGGAACGCCGGAGGTTTGAACCTCTACCTGCAAGGCGATGCCAACGACTACGTAGGCAAAGGCATGACTGGCGGCAAGCTGGTGATCGTGCCGCCGACCGGCAGCGTCTACAAAACCGAGGACAGCGCGATTATCGGTAACACCTGCCTGTACGGCGCCACAGGCGGCAAGTTGTTTGCCGCGGGTACGGCGGGTGAGCGTTTTGCGGTGCGTAACTCGGGTGCCCACACCGTTGTGGAAGGCACGGGCGATCACTGCTGTGAATACATGACGGGCGGGTTTGTCTGCGTACTGGGCAAAACCGGTTACAACTTCGGTTCAGGCATGACCGGCGGTTTCGCCTACGTGCTGGATCAGGACAACACCTTCGTTGACCGGGTGAACCACGAACTGGTTGAAATCCAGCGCATCAGTGGCGAAGCGATGGAAGCCTACCGCAACCACCTGCAACACGTGCTGGACGAATACGTCGAGGAAACCCACAGCGAGTGGGGCCGTAATCTCTCGGAAAACCTCGATGATTACCTGCGCCGTTTCTGGATGGTCAAGCCCAAGGCTGCCAGCTTGAAATCGTTGCTTTCCAGCATCCGTGCCAACCCGCAGTGATATGCGCCTGAAGAGTGTGATGAGGTTTTAACCATGGCTGAACGTCTGAGTAACGACTTCCAGTTCATCGATGTCGGGCGCAAAGATCCGAAGAAGAAACTGTTACGTCAACGCAAAAAAGAGTTCGTGGAAATCTACGAACCGTTCAAACCCCAGCAGTCGGCCGAGCAGGCCCACCGCTGCCTGGGTTGCGGCAATCCGTACTGTGAATGGAAATGCCCTGTGCATAACTTCATTCCCAACTGGCTCAAGCTGGTGGCCGAGGGCAATATTCTTGCCGCCGCCGAGCTGTCGCACCAGACCAACACCCTGCCCGAAGTGTGCGGCCGGGTGTGTCCGCAAGACCGTCTGTGCGAAGGCGCCTGCACCCTCAATGACGGCTTTGGCGCCGTCACCATCGGTTCGGTCGAGAAGTACATCACCGACACCGCCTTTGCCATGGGCTGGCGCCCGGACATGTCCAAGGTCGTGCCGACCGGAAAGCGCGTCGCCATCATTGGTGCCGGGCCTGCGGGCCTGGGGTGTGCCGACGTGCTGGTGCGTGGCGGCGTGACCCCGGTGGTGTTCGACAAAAACCCGGAAATCGGCGGTCTGCTGACCTTCGGTATTCCGGAATTCAAGCTGGAAAAAACCGTGCTCAGCCACCGTCGCGAAGTCTTCACCGGCATGGGCATCGAGTTCCGCCTCAACACTGAAATCGGCAAAGACATCAGCATGCAACAGCTGCTGGACGAGTACGACGCGGTCTTCATGGGCATGGGCACCTACACCTACATGAAAGGCGGCTTTGCCGGTGAAGACTTGCCGGGCGTACACGACGCGTTGGACTTTCTGATTGCCAACGTCAACCGCAACCTGGGCTTTGAAAAGTCGCCGGACGATTTCGTCGACATGAAAGGCAAAAGGATTGTGGTGCTGGGGGGTGGCGATACCGCGATGGACTGCAACCGCACCTCCATCCGCCAGGGTGCCAAGTCCGTGACCTGTGCGTACCGTCGTGACGAAGCCAACATGCCGGGTTCGCGCAAAGAGGTGAAAAACGCCAAGGAAGAAGGCGTGAAATTCCTCTACAACCGTCAGCCGATTGCCATTGTGGGTGAAGGTCGGGTTGAAGGCGTGAAAGTGGTCGAGACCCGTCTGGGCGAGCCGGATGCCCGTGGTCGTCGCAGCCCCGAGCCGATCCCCGGTTCTGAAGAGATCATCCCGGCGGATGCGGTGATCATCGCGTTCGGGTTCCGCCCGAGCCCGGCGCAGTGGTTTGAACAGTTCGACATCCGGACCGACAGCCAGGGCCGCGTCATTGCGCCCGAGCAGTCACCGTTCAAACACCAGACCAGCCACCCGAAGATCTTCGCCGGTGGTGACATGGTGCGTGGGTCAGACCTGGTCGTCACCGCCATCTTTGAAGGCCGTACGGCGGCGGAAGGGATTCTGGATTACTTGGGCGTCTGACCCGGCCCTCACCCTAATCCTTTCCCTGTGGGAGAGGGCTGGGGTGAGGGAAAAACTGCCCCCCCACCGCGGCAAATCGCCCCGATAGATAAAAGGCACGGCTCTTGCCGTGCCTTTTGTGTCCGTCTCTGAGAAAATGCCCGCACTTTTTTTCCGGATGCTGACATGACTGATCTCAAGAATGACCGTTTCCTTCGCGCTTTGCTCAAGCAACCCGTTGACGTAACGCCTGTGTGGATGATGCGTCAGGCCGGTCGCTACTTGCCGGAATACCGCGCCAGCCGCGCCAAGGCCGGTGATTTCATGAGCCTGTGCAAGAACGCCGAGTTCGCGTGCGAAGTCACCATGCAGCCTCTGGACCGGTTCCCGCAGCTCGATGCCGCGATCCTGTTTTCCGACATCCTGACCATCCCTGATGCCATGGGGCAGGGTCTGTATTTTGAAACCGGCGAAGGCCCGCGCTTCAAAAAGGTTGTCAGCACCCTGGCCGACATCGAAGCCCTGCCGATCCCGGACCCGCAAAAAGACCTCGGTTATGTGATGAACGCGGTCAGCACCATCCGCAAGGAACTCAACGGCCGCGTGCCGCTGATCGGTTTCTCCGGCAGCCCGTGGACGCTGGCCACGTACATGGTCGAAGGCGGTTCGTCCAAAGACTTCCGCAAAACCAAAGCCATGCTCTACGACACCCCGCAGGCCATGCACTTGCTGCTCGACAAGCTGGCGCAGTCGGTGACGTCGTACCTCAACGGCCAGATCCTCGCGGGCGCACAAGCGGTGCAGATCTTCGACACGTGGGGCGGCAACCTGTCCTCGGCGGCCTATCAGGAGTTCTCCCTGGCCTACATGCGCAAAATCGTCAGCGGCCTGATCCGCGAGCACGAAGGCCGTAAAGTGCCCGTCATCCTCTTCACTAAAAACGGCGGCCTGTGGCTCGAAAGCATTGCCGATGCAGGCGCGGATGCATTGGGTCTGGACTGGACCTGCGACCTGGGCGAAGCCCGCCGTCGCGTCGGCAACACAGTCGCCTTGCAGGGCAACATGGACCCGACCGTGCTGTACGCCAACCCGGAAGCGATCCGTACCGAGGTCAAACGCATTCTGGCCAGCTACGGCAACGGTTCGGGGCACGTGTTCAACCTGGGCCATGGCATCACCCCAGAAGTGAAACCCGAACACGCTGGCGCCTTCATCAGCGCAGTGCATGAGTTTTCGGCGCAATACCACGTTTAAGTATTTCGCATTACACCCAATGCCCGGCTAATGCCGGGCATTTTTGTGTGTACGGCGCGCCCGTGAAGACGTGTTTTAAAACACTCAATAACAACCGCTGATCAACTAAATGCGTTGAGCTTAAACTTACAAGCCATAAGAAATTCCCTACCTTAAGTAACGTATTGCCTTACAGACTAATCAATGTAAGACGGTAAAATCTCCCACCTCCCGGGGGGTGTCGACTGAATTTAAACTGCTATGAAGAAAAGTATTGAAGGAATTTTCTTTGTTTTTTGTAGTTTTTATTTAGGAAGTTAATTGTTCATGTTGTTGAGTTACTGATGGGCGTGCGTTTGATTAATGCGCGAACGTGCATCACGTTTGAATAAAAAATAATATGAGGTTACATATGAAGTCTTCACGTTCAAGGTCGTTATCTTTAACGGGTTGTATATCGTCGTTAACGCTGATGGCCGCGATGTTTGCATCGCAACAGGTTGCGGCCCATGGTTACATGGACAGCCCGCCTTCGCGCGCTTATGCCTGTCAGCAAAAATTGAATGCCGACTGCGGCCCTGCGGAATATGAACCTCAAACCGTCGGTGAAGCCCCCAAAGGCTTCCCGGCATTGGGCCCGGCCGACGGCAAGATCGCCAGTGGTGAAAACGCCTTGTTTGCAGCAATGGATGCCCAGTCCCCGGACCGTTGGCATTTGACCGAAATCAACGACCGCAACGCGACGTTCAGCTGGTTTTTCACCGCGGCTCACAAAACGACCAAGTGGGAATACTTCATTACCAAAACGGGCTGGAACCCCAACCTGCCATTGGCCCGTGACGCTTTTGAGCTGACACCCTTCTGTACCGTTGAAGGCGGCGGCGCGGTGCCCATTGACGGGGCGGCTGGCGGCAATGGCCCGCTCAAGCAGAAACACGCGTGCACCATTCCCGGTGATCGCAGCGGCCACCACATCATCCTGGGTGCCTGGACCATCGATGACACCGGCGCCACGTTCTATGACGTTGTTGACGTGAATATCACGGCAGAGTCCGAGTACGAGCCCGACCCGGATGGCTGGCAGCGTGTGAGTGCCCTTGCCCCCACCCAAGCGCTGATGCCGGGTGATTCGGTCAAGGCCCGCGCCTTTACCGGAAGTGCCGAGAGCGCCGAGTACAGCTTCTCGGTAGGCATCGACTCGGTTGAAGAAGGCCAGCCGCAAAACTGGTCGCTCAAGTTGGCCCAAGCGGTGAATGCCGCTGACAAATCGGTGCGTGCAGGCGTTCGCAATGCGCAAGGCGAAATCGAGCCGATCAAGGGCACCAACATCTTTTACGTCAAGCCCCAAACAGGCGTGACCAGCTATCAGATGCAGACCACGATGGTCCCGGACCCGGATGCGTACATGCATGTGCATGACGTCAAGCCGCAATACGTCCTTGAAAAAGGCCGCGGCAACGTAGGCTTCACCTTGATGACCAACAAGGAAATCAACGTTGATGCCACCGTTTACGATGCCAACAACACGTCCGTCGGCACCGTTAAACAGACCCTGAATGCATCCACCGAACAAGTCGTTGTTCCTGTGATCAGCGCGCCGGGCGTGCATACCTTGAAACTGATCGCCAGCAGCCAGGACGGTCGTGAAAACTTCCAGGAAGCCAAGGCGTTGAACCTGACCGGCGAAGCTGCCGAGCATGACTTCGATTTCGTGTTCCCTGAAGGGGTGAAGCAATACAAGGCGGGCACCAAGGTGCTTCAGCCGAAGAACGACAAGGTATACGAGTGCAAGCCGTTCCCGTTTTCGGGCTGGTGCTCTCAATACTCGCCGACGTCCAACGGTTACGAGCCGGGTGTGGGTTCGAACTGGGCGGATGCCTGGACTGAGCTGAACTAAAGCAACGACAGGCCAAGTTGCGTGACTAACGCGGCTTGGCCTTCGTGTGAGTGCTTGCGTTTAATCAGAAGTCTTGTCTTTTAAACTGTTCTGGATTGACGCTGTGATTCATTCGACGTATTCGGGGTTGCAGAAAGGGTTACATGCTATTTCGATGATGATCATTGTGTGGTTGATGGCCTCCGGTTATTTCGCTGCATATATCACGCGTATCCCTGAAGTCAAAGAGGCGGTGAGTGCCTTTAATGTTGCGTTGGCCACGTTGTTTGCACCCGTCTTTGTGTTTCGAATGTGTGTGTCGTTCGGTAAAGGCTATGCCGACGTATTGAGATCAAGCGATGTCATGCGTTATGCCGCATTTGTTGTTCACAACTTGATTTATATAACGACGCTGATCGTGATCGTGTCGGGATTTCTGATGATGAATCGCGACATCGATGTGTTCGGCCTCTTTTACATCCCTGCCGTGATAACCGATCCGCGATTGCATGGATGGTTTTCTGACTCTCATACCCTGGCCTGTTATGGGCTGGCGCTGTTGCTGTTCATGCACGTAGCCGCAGTGATCAAGCATCACCTCACGGGCAGGCCGGTACTCAAGGGCATGTTTTTCTAGGCCTTTGCACAAGGCACCCGATCAATAGCAGGGCACACAGCAGGCGGACGGTCAGGATTTGAGTATTTCAGCAATTTTAGCGACGCGTTCTTCACGGCTGATCCTGACGCTATGCCTGATTGCGCTGCCTGTAGGCGTGGCGCTCTGGCATGCCTGGCAAGAGTGGGCGTATCGCACCGCATTGCCCGGCCTGACCGCGTTGACGCCCCTTGAGGCTGCCCCCCCTTCGAAGCCCGTGGTGTTCAACCCCAATGGCATCGCGACGGTCCTGGGTTTTGCCCCGCAGGGCGCAGCCGTGCGCAGTGCCGAGGCGCTGACGTTACGCGCCAGTCTGGTTTCCAGCCAGGGCCAGTCCCGCGCGCTGCTGGCCGGTACCAGCGAGGCACGTTTTTACAGCGTGGGTGATCGCCTGCCGGGCGGCAGTGTTTTACGCCGTATTGAAGTGTCCCGCGTGGTGCTTTGGCGTAATGGCCGGGAAGAAAGCCTGGTCCTCGAATCCGCCGGGCAGTACCTGCTGCCGGTTACACGGGCTGATGCCCCCAAAGCGCAGCCTGCTTCCACTTATTTGCGGCCCGTTGCCGAACAACCTTAGAGACTCACCATGAACAGGCCACACAGGTTCGGCATCGGCCGCTTACTGCTGCGTAGCACGCTGTGCACCGCGCTGTTTTTTGCAAGCCCGGGGCATGCTCAAGCGCCATCGTGGCAACTGGCAATGAAAGACGCCGAGTTGCGTGATGTGGTGCAGCACATGTCCAGCGTGCTGGGCGCCACGGTGGTGCTCGACCCGCGTGTTCAGGGGCGCATTACGGTGATCTCCGATCAGCCGCTTGATCGCGAAGGCGTGCGCAACTTGTTCTACTCGGTGCTGGAGGCCCAAGGGTTTGCGGTGGTTGATCAGGGCGAACGTTTATTGATTATTCCGGCGGCAGACGCCAAAACCCGGGCCAGCACGGCCGGCACTCGCCCAGCGCTGGATGAAGAATTCGTCACCGAAATCATCGAGCTGAACACCAGCCTCGCCGCCGACTTGTCCGGGTTATTGCGCCCCCTTGTGTCGAACAATGGCTATGTTGGGCCTTCGACTTCAGCCAATGCGCTGGTCGTCACCGATACAGCGGCCAATACCCAACGGATTGTCCAATTGGCGCGCCAGCTCGATGCCGGCGGGCAGTTCGGGCATTCGGTCATCGAATTGCGCCATGGCCTGGCCAGCGACATCGCCGCGGTCATCGAGAAAACGATCGACAAAAAGAACGCCGGTGGCGGGCAGGTCATCGCTGACAGCAGTTCCAATCGTCTGGTGGTGATCGGCACGGAATCGGTGCGCATGCGCTTGAACACCTTGGCGCACTCACTGGATAAACCCGCCACCCTCCAGCAAGAAAATGCGCGGGTGATTCGTCTGCGGCACAGCGATGCCAAACAGCTGGCCGAAGTGCTGGCAGCTGTCGGGCAGGGCGTTCAGGACACTGCTCCGTTGGGTGGCGCGACACCCGCTGTGAGCAAGCGCGAAGCAATGGTGGCGGCCGACATCAGCCAGAACGCGTTGGTCATCATGGCGGACCCGGCGCAGGTGCGGTCCCTGGAGAGCATCGTCAAACAGCTCGATCAGCCGCGCTCACAGGTCTTGATTCATGCAGCCATCGTTGAAATCTCGGGCGACATTAACAAAACCCTGGGCGTGCAATGGGGCGTGAACACTGGCGGCGGGCAGGGCGCGATCACCTTCCCGGGGACCAATATCCAAATCGGCCAACTCTCGGACAGCAAAACCCAATTACCCGAAGGGGCGGTCTTGCAGATCGGCAGTGATCGCTTCAATGCGTTGATTTCGGCCCTGGCCAGCGATGTGAACAACAACGTGTTGTCCACCCCGAGCCTGCTGACCCTGGACAATCAGGAAGCCGAAATTCTGGTCGGGCAAAACGTCCCCTTCAAGACCAGCAGCTACGTACCGCCCAGCGAGGGTTCACAAACCCCGGTCACCAACTTTACCCGTCAAGACATCGGCATCAGCCTCAAGATCAAGCCGCACATCAATGACGGTTCTTCATTGCGTCTGGAAGTCGAGCAGGAAAGCTCCGAGCTTGCCCCAGCGCCCGAAGGCTCCAGTGACCTGATCACCAACAAGCGCAAACTCAAAAGCACCATCCTGGCCGAGGACGGTGAAATCATCGTGATCGGCGGCCTGATCAAAGACAGCGTGCGCACTCAGGTCAGCGGCGTTCCGCTCTTGCGCAGCATTCCGTATCTGGGGGCGTTGTTTCGCTGGAACAAAGACACCCAGACCAAAACCAACTTGATGGTCTTCCTGCGCCCGACCATCGTGCGCAGCAAAGAAGACATCCACGCCATGAGCCAAAAGAGCTACGACGCGTTGCGCGCCCTCAGCCAGCCTGAGGCCAAAGACAACAACTCGTTGCTGCTGCCCCGCGACCCGCAGCAGATGTTTGACGGCAACCTGTCGACGCCGGCGCAGCCATGACCCAATCCAGTGCGCGTTTGCCTTTCAGTTTTGCACGGCGTTTTGGCGTCGTGCTGGACGCGTCTTGCACCCCGGCCACGCTGTTGATGCGCAGTGACACTCCGTTAAGCGTATTGGCCGAAGTGCGGCGCAGGGTGGCCACAGCGCTGGTGCTCAAACGGGTGTCGGATGCCGACTTCAATACCGCGTTGGCCAGCACCTACAGCGCGGGGCAGAGCGCCGCCGAGCAGGTGGCGCAGGGGCTGGACAGCGAACTGGACCTCATGAGCGCGGCCGAACAGGTGCCGCAGACCGCCGACTTGCTGGAGCAAGAAGGGGACGCGCCGATCATCCGGCTGATCAACGCGTTGCTGCGCGAAGCCATGCGTGAAAAAGCGTCCGACGTTCACCTCGAAACCTTCGAACATTACCTGTCGGTGCGCATGCGCATCGATGGCCAACTGCGCGAGGTGCTCAGGCCAAAACGTGAGCTGGCCAATCTGCTGGTCTCGCGCATCAAGGTCATGGCCCGGCTGGACATCGCTGAAAAGCGCGTGCCGCAAGATGGCCGCATCAGCTTGCGCCTGGCCGGTCATGAGGTGGATGTGCGCGTCTCGACCCTGCCTTCGTCCCACGGCGAACGGGTGGTGATGCGATTGCTCGATAAACAGGCCGGCCGACTGGACCTCGAATGCCTGGGCATGCCCGCCGACACGCTGGCCTGTTTTGAGCAAGTGCTGGCGCGGCCCCACGGGATCTTTCTGGTGACCGGGCCAACCGGCTCCGGCAAAACCACCAGCCTGTATGCCGCGCTGAGTCATCTCAATCACACCTCGCGCAACATCCTGACCGTTGAAGACCCGGTGGAGTATCACGTACCGGGCATTGGCCAGACGCCGGTCAACACCAAGGTCGACATGACCTTTGCCCGTGGCTTGCGGGCGATTTTGCGCCAGGACCCGGATGTGGTCATGGTTGGGGAAATCCGAGACCGGGAAACCGCCGAAATTGCCGTGCAGGCCTCGCTGACCGGGCACCTCGTGCTCTCCACCCTGCACACCAACAGCGCCATTGGCGCCGTCACCCGACTGGTCGACATGGGCGTCGATGCGTTTTTACTGGCCTCATCGCTGGTCGGGGTCTTGGCCCAGCGTCTGCTGCGCACCTTGTGCCCCGAATGCAAGGCGCCGTACACCGCCGACCCGGCGCTGTGTACGCGGCTCGGGCTTGATCCGCAGGCGGCCGTGACCCTCTATCGCGCACAAGGCTGTGACCAGTGCCAGCAGGGGTATCGGGGGCGTATCGGGATTTACGAGTTAGTGCGTGTGACCCCGACGCTGGCGGGCCTGATTCATCAAGGCGCCAGCGAGGCGCAGTTAACCCGCGAAGCGCGCGGGGGCTCAGCGAGCTTGTTTCAGGATGGTCAACGGCGGGTGCTCGAAGGCCGCACCAGCCTGGATGAACTGCTGCGCGTGACGCAGGAAGACTGACCATGCCCACGTTCGACTATCGCGCGCAGGACGCCAATGGCCGCACCTGCCGGGGCCAGCAGCACGCTGACAGCGCACGGCATGCGCGGCAACGCTTGCGCGAGCGCGGTTTGCGCCCCCTTCAGGTGAGCGAAGCCAGCGTCGGCCGGACGGCGGGGCGTTTCGGGCAGCCCGGCACACGCTTGGGCGTGCCCGATCTGGCCTTGTTGACCCGCCAATTGTCGACGCTGGTGCATGCCGGCCTGCCCCTTGAAGAAGCGTTGCTGGCCGTGGCCGCGCAAACCGACAAGCGCAAGGTCGGCAGCTTGCTGGCGGCGGTGCGCAGCCGTGTCATGGAAGGCCATTCGCTGGCCACCGCGCTGTCGGCGTTCCCCGCGTTGTTCTGCGCCACCGTCGCGGCGGGCGAACGCAGCGGTCATCTGGGGCACGTGCTTGAGCAATTGGCTGACTACACCGAAGCCCGTCATGCCGCGCGCCAAAAGATCCAGCTGGCGCTGGTGTACCCGATGATCTTGTTGTTTGCGTCGTTGGCCATCGTCGGTTTTTTGCTGGGGTATGTGGTCCCGGACGTGGTGAAAATTTTCGTCAACAGCGGCCAGGCCCTGCCGGTGCTCACCCAGGCCATGATTGCCCTGAGCACCGGGCTGCGCCGCTACGGCGTGCTCTTGCTGATCGTCCTGATCGCCGGGGTGGGCGCTGCCCGCTGGGCCTTGCGCCAGCCCCGGCTGACCTTGCGCTGGCACGGCTTGCTGCTCGACGCGCCGGTGGTGGGCGGCGTACTGCGGGCCATGGAAGCGGCGCGTTTTGCCAGCACCCTGTCGATCCTGGGCAAAAGTGCCGTGCCGCTGGTGGATGCGCTGGAAATCTCGGCCACGGTCATCGCCAACCTGGCGATCCGCCAACGCCTGCACGAGGTCGCCCGTTCGGTGCGCGAAGGCGGGACCCTGGCCCGGGGCCTGGAACGCAGCGGCGATATCCCGCCCATGATGCTGCACCTGATTGCCAGCGGCGAACGCGCCGGTGAGCTTGACAACATGCTGGCCCGGGCCGCCGAGCAACAGGAAAAAACCCTCGCCGCCCGCATCGCCCTGGTGGTGAGCCTGTTCGAACCCATCATGCTGGTGCTCATGGGCGGCGTCGTTTTATTGATCGTGATGGCCATCCTCCTGCCCATTCTTAGCCTCAATCAACTGGTGAATTGACTGATGAATACCTCCTCGAAATCGACCCAACGCGGCTTCACCCTGATCGAAATCATGGTGGTCGTGGTCATCATCGGCGTGCTCGGCGCCATTGTGGTGCCGCAATTCATGAGCCGCCCGGATCAGGCCAAAGTCACGGCCGCACGCACGGACATTCAGGCCATTTCCACGGCGCTGGAAATGTACCGCCTGGACACCTTCAACTACCCCTCCACCCAGCAAGGCCTCGACGCGTTGAGCACACGTCCGTCCGGTACGCCGGTGGCGAAAAACTGGAACCCTCAGGGTTACCTGAAAAGCCTGCCGCTCGACCCTTGGGGCACGCCCTATCAGTATTCCAACCCCGGCACCCATTCGGCCGGTTACGACCTGTTTTCCTTCGGCGCCGATGGCGTGGCCGGGGGCGAGGGCTATGCAGCCGACATCGGTAACTGGAGCGAGTGAGCCATGCGGCGCGCGGTGGCAGGGTTTACCTTGATCGAAATGATGGTGGTCATTGTGCTGATCGGCGTGATGGCGTCGATGGTGCGCATCAGTCAGGGCGACAACCACGCGCGGCTGGCGCGTCAGGAGGCTGACGTGCTGCTGAACCTGATGCACGGCCTGCGTGAAAAAGCCGTGCTCGAAGGGCTCGAATTCGGCTTGCGGCTGGAGCCGACGGCCTACCAACTGATGGGCTTCACGCAGGACCAATGGCAGCCCTTGCAACCTGCCGTGCCACTGCCCGACGGGCTGCAACTGGCCTTGACCCTCGAAGGCCAGTCTCACCCGCTCCACGACAGCGCCCACCGGCCACAGTTGATATGGCTGAGCAGCGACGAAAACACCGCCTTTGATCTGCACCTTGAGAGCCCGCCGGTGCGCTGGCGCAGCATCGTCAGCGACGGTCTGAACGACGCGCGCATCGACGACAACGGCTCACCACCATGAAGGCTGAAAAAGGCTTCACCTTGTTGGAGATCATGGTCGCGCTGGCCGTCTTCGCCACCCTGTCGGCCGCGATCATGTCGGCCAGCAGCTATGTGCTGGGGCACAGCGCACGGGTCGAGTCGCGCTTGTTCGCCGCCTGGTTGGCCGACAACCACCTGAGCGACTTGCAACTGCGCCCGCAGCCGCTGGCAGAAGGGCAAACGGTCCTTAACCTCACGTTTGCGCAGCGGGACTGGCGCGTGCAGCAGCGCCTCGCACGCGAGCCCGGCACAGGGCTGTGGCGGGTTGAGCTGGAGGTCAGCCCGGCGGGCAGCGCACAGGTCATGCAGTCGCGGGTGCATTGGCTGGCAGTCCACCATGCGCCCTAACGCCCAGGCCGGTTTTACCTTGCTCGAACTGGTCATCGCCATGGCCATTTTTACCCTGCTGGGGATTGGCTGCTGGCGCCTGTTTGACGGGGTGGTGCGCGCCGAGCGTGCCAGCAGTGCCCATGAACAGGCGCTGCGCAGCTTGCAACGGGCGGTGGCGTTGATCGAGCGCGATGCCTTGCACGTGCACACTTCGGCCAAGTCGCCCGGCCTGACGCTCTATCCCGACCGGCTCAACCTGCGCCGGGGTAACTGGCGCAATCCGCTGGGCCAACCGCGCAGCGAACTGCAAGACGTCAGCTACCGGCTGGAGCAGGGCGTGCTGTGGCGTTACAGCCAGGGCGTGGGCGTGGCCGGAGTGCAAAAACAGCAACTGTTGAGCGATGTGCGCGCCGTGCGCTGGCGCCTGTTTGATGCCAAGACCGGCTGGCTCAACGCGTGGCCCACCCGCAAGGCCTATGGGAAAAAGACCCCGCAAGCCCTTGAACTCCAGATATCAGTGGGCCGTTTTGAGCAGGTGCGCCGCGTGATGTTGCTGCCGGAGGGAGAATGAAGCGCTGCGCCCAGCAAGGCGTGGCCCTGATCACCGTGTTGCTGGTGATGAGCCTGGCCTTGCTGATGACGGCCGGGATGCTGCGCAGCCAGCGGCTGTCGCTGCACAGCAACGCCCAACAAATCCATCAATTGCAGTTGCGCCAGCTGGGTTTCGTCGGCGAAGCCTGGGGCCGCGAGCGCTTGCGCACGCTGTTGCCCGACCCCGCGTCACCGGTGGCGGCCGGGCAAGCCTGGGCCGAGGGCGAACCGGGCTTGAGCCTCGAAGACGGCCGGGTGGAGGTTGACATCGAAGACCTCAGCGGGCGTTTCAACGTCACCGCTCTGCTGACCAAAGGCCCGCCCGACGACGCCGTCGCCCAGCGCTGGTTGCGCCTGCAAAAACAGCTCAAGGTCCCGGCGATCGAGGCCACCGCATTTCAGGGTTTGAGCTTGAGTGACATCAGCCAGTTGCGGCAGGTGCCGGGGGTCGATGCCCAATGGTGGGCGCGCATGCAACCTTGGGTCGCCCTGCTGGACAAAGGCGCGCGGCTCAACCTCAACACCGCCTCCGTCACGCTGCTGTCCTCGTTGGCGGGGATCACCCCCGATCTGGCCCGCCGCCTGGTGGCCGAGCGGCCTGCTCAAGGCTATGCCAGCGTCGAAGCGTTTACCTTTCTCCCGGCGCTGAGGGGGCTTGGTATTCCGGCCAATGGCCTGGGCATCGACAGCCACCGGTTTCGGATCACCACCCACGTGCGCCTGGGTCAGAGTCGCTTGCGTCTGGAAAGTGACGTCGCGCGCCACTCCACCACCGGCCAATGGCGTCTTTTGCAGCGACGCTTTCTCGCGCCCCTACACAGCGAACCCCACGAATGAACAGCTGGCTCTACCTCCCCGCCGAAGACTTTGCCCGCAGCGACGACATCGACTTCACACGTGCCTGCGTTCACTTCTGGCAGGACGACACCGGCGTGTGCCGTGGCGGGCTGCACGACGCCGCCACGGCGTTCCGGCACCACCCCGTGCAGGTGATCGTGCCCATGGAAATGTGCAGCTGGTTGCTGACCGAGCCCTGGCCCAACAAGCGACGGCCCGGCCTTCAGGCGCTGGCCTTCGCCGTTGAAGAACAACTGGCTGACGATCTCGACGCGCTGCATATCGCCGTAGGCCCGATGGACGCGCAGCGCCGCTACCCCTTATGGGTGACGCACAAACAGCGCTTCAGCCGCGTGCTCGACCAGTTGCAGGCGCTGGGCTTGGACATCGCCAGCGTGCGGGTGGATGCCGACTTGCTGCCTCGCAAACAGGCCTGCGCAGCGCGCTGTCACGGGCGCTGGCTCGTCGGCGGCGCGCAGGACCTCAGGCTGGCGCTCTCGGATCAAGACTACGACACCGTGAAAGCCGGGCTACCCGCCGACCTCATCGAATTACCGGGCGAGCGCCTCAACACGCTGTTGAGTGCGTCCGGCGGCGAGGCGATCAACTTGTTGCAAGGACCCTTTCGTCCGGCGGCCAAAGCCCTGCCGTGGCGTAGCGTCTGCTGTTGCGTGGGGCTGACGTTGGCCATTGCGCTGGGCTTCACCCATGCGCGCAGCAGCTACCTCGAAACCCAGGCCGCCCGCCTGTACGCACTGAGTGAAGAACGCTTCAACATCCTCTATCCGGGCCAAACCAGCCGTCTGGATTTGGCGACGCAGCTCAGAGGGTTACAGCAACGGGGCGGGGCGCCCGCCGACGGCCACATGGTGCGTCTGGCCCATTTGGTCGAACAGGTGATCGGCGCCAGCAGCGTCGATGTCCAGCGCCTTGAGTGGCGTGAACATGGCGGCTGGGCCTTGACCATCACGGCGTCCAGCTTCGCTGAGCTTGAGCGGTTGCGTGAGCGGGGCGAGCAAAGTGCGCTGCCGATCAACGTGGGCAATGCCCGTCAGCACGGCAAGCGGGTGCAAGCCTTACTCACACTTGAGGATATTTTATGAAGGCTCGTCTGCGTGAGGGGGTGCAAACGTGGCAGCAACTGCCGCGCCGCGACCGCCAATTGTGCGTGGCGCTGGCGGTGTTTCTGTCGGGCGTGCTGGCCGTGTACGGCCTGTGGCAACCGACGCAGCAGCGCCTGCAAACGGCGCAGGCGCTCTATTACAAAAACCTTGCCCTGGCCGGTGAAATACAGCGCACACGGCCCGCCCAGCCGATGAAAGTCCCCGATCAACCGCTGGCCACCCGCCTTAGTGAAAGCGCCGTGGCCGCCGGGTTGAACGTCGAGCAATTTGAGATGGATACCGACGTGCTGCGCGTCACCGTCAGTGCCGAGGCAGGCGCGTTACTGACCTGGCTGGCGCGCATCGAGCATGAAGGCGCCGAGTTCCAGAGCCTGCACCTGGAAAAACGCGACCGCCTGCTTGAAGCCCGGCTCGTCATCAAGCGTGTTTGATATTGCCCGGCAGTGCGGGCAAACGCGCCAGGTGCAGCGCCACCAACAGGGCAACCACCAACAGCGCGCCAATGAACAGGCCGATGCCGTTCCAGCCCGCCAAGTGCCAGAACACACCGCCCAGCGTCCCGGCAACACTCGACCCGGCGTAATAACTGAACAGGTACAGCGACGACGCTTGCCCCTTGGCCTTGGTGGCGCGGCGGCCGATCCAACTGCTGGCCACCGAATGCGCGCCGAAAAAGCCAAACGTGAACAGCAACATGCCGATCACCACCCACGCGATGGGCTCCAGCAGGGTCAGGGCGATCCCGGCAAGCATCAACACAATCACGGCCCACAGCACTTTGCGACGCCCCAGTTTGTCAGCCAGCGCGCCAATCTGTGCCGAGCTGTAAATGCCTGACAAATACACGATGGACAGCAAGCCCACCACGGCCTGATTCATGTTGTACGGATCGGCCAACAAGCGATAACCGATGTAGTTGAACAGCGTCACAAAGCTGCCCATCAGCAAAAAGGCTTCGAGAAACAGCCACGGCAAACCGGCATCGCGAAAGTGCATGGTGAAGCCGTCCAGCAGGCTGCGCGGGTTCATCGCCCGCGGCCGGAAATTGCGCGATTCGGGGAGGATTTTCACGAACACCAGCGCGGCCGCCATGGCCAGCCCGCCGATCACCAGCATCGCCGTGTGCCAGCTCACAAAATCGATCAGCACGCCGCTGATCAAACGCCCGCTCATGCCACCAATGGCGTTGCCGCCGATGTACAAGCCCATGGCCAGCCCGATGTGCTGCGGGTGAATTTCTTCGCTCAGGTACGTCATCGCCACGGCCGCCAGCCCGCTGAGCGACAACCCCACCAGGGCCCGTGTGATGAGCACGCCTTCCCACGTGGGCATCAGCGCACTCAATACGGTAAAGATCGACGCCGAAAACAGCGCAAACACCATCACCGGTTTACGGCCGAAGGCGTCAGAAATCGGCCCGGTAATCAGCAGACCAATGGCCAGCATCGCCGTGGCCACCGACAGGATCAGGCTGCTTTGCGCCGCGTTGATCCCGTATTCATGGGACAGCACCGGCATCATCGGCTGCACGCAATACAGCAACGCAAACGTCGCGAACCCACCCGAGAACAGCGCCAGTACCGTGCGCATAAACATCGGGGTGCCTTTTTCGATAAACACATCATTGAGTTCAGCGACACCATCATCCAGCGCAGACGGCCGGACTTCGTGGGCGAGCGGGGCGACAGCAGTTTTCACGGGGGACCTCAAAAAGCGCGTAAAGCCGAGCGGCAATGGCAAAAGAATATAGGCGGCTAACGATTCTTTCCAATATATTGTTCGACCTGTTTGATAGGTTTTACGACTCATTGGAGAGGGTATGGAACTGCGTCATTTGCGCTACTTCATCGCCGTGGCCGAAGAGCTGCACTTTGGCCGTGCCGCCCAGTTGCTGGGCATCTCGCAACCGCCGCTGAGCCAGCAAATACAAGCGCTGGAGCAGGAACTGGGGGCTCGTCTGTTCGAGCGCACCAACCGCCGCGTCGCCCTCAGTGAAGCCGGGCGCCTGTTTCTCGAAGAGGCCCGTCGGGTGCTGGCGCAGGTCGACAAGGCCGCCGACGTGGCGCGGCGGGCGCAACTGGGTGAACTGGGCGAACTGAAGATCGGCTTTACCTCCTCGGCGCCGTTCAGCTCCAGCATTCCGCAAGCGATTTTTGCCTTCCGGCAAGCGTTCCCGGCGGTGCACTTGCACCTCAAGGAAATGAGCAGCCGCGAAGTGGCCGACGGGCTGGTGGACGAATCCATCGAAGTGGGGATGATGCGGCCGTTGGTCTTGCCCGATTCTCTGCACGCCGTGGAGTTGTTTCGCGAACCGCTGGTGGCCGTGATCCGCGCCGATCACCCGCTGGCTGACGGCAGTGAAGCGGGGCTGCACCTGGCGGCGCTGGCCGAAGAGCCGTTTGTGTTCTTCCCGCGCAGCTATGGCAGCGGCTTGTACGCGCAATTACTGAGCCTGGCGCGGCAGGCCGGGTTCAGCCCGCACTTCTCCCAGGAAGCCGGCGAGGCCATGACCATCATCGGGTTGGTGTCGGCGGGGTTGGGCGTCTCGGTATTGCCCGCCTCGTTCCAGCACATGCGCATCAAAGGCGTGGTGTACCGGCCGCTGCTGGACCCGGACGCCAACACCGCGGTGTGGCTGGTGCAGCGCAAGGGCAGTCAGTCACCGATGGCCACGGCGTTTGCAGACCTGCTGACCCGCAAAACCGTGGCCCCGGTCTGAGTCAGGCCAGCAACCGGTCCACTGCCGTACGGGCCTGTTGAATCAGGTGCACCACTGCCAGCGCCACATCGCGGTTCAAGCCTTGCAGGTTGTCCGCCGAGGCGTACGCCGTCGCAAGCGCGCAGCGCAGTAATTCGTGGGTGTGTTCCAGGTGTTGTTCGTATTCGGGGGTGTGGTTCATGCGCAGTTCCTTAAGTGATAAGAGCTGACGCCATTTGCTTGCACACAAAGAGGGTGGCAGCTGTATGCGGGTGTGCAAGACCGGAGGAACGCAAACCGGCAGGCCAAAGACCTCCCACATACAGCCGCCATAAATCGGGCTTCTGAAAGTGACATTTGCGTATTTCGAACTTGCACGTCCGGCCACCCATGGGGGATGACGAACCGGAGGCTATCGATCGAAAGAGACAGACGCAAGGCCCGTGGATTCTCTAGGAAACGTCCTGCAAAGGAAAGCGACAACCCCTCCGACCCGGCCCGCAGCTTGGCAACGGCTACCTGACGAGAAGCCCTTTCTGACGAAAGGAAATCGCAGTGGATGATGTCGAAGATGTTGCTTGTGGGCTACAAATTGCTGGCTGTACGTGATGCAACCTGGCCGCCAATGGATCCTCCTGCTCTGTGCAGGCGACAAGACCACCCAGATGCGCGACATCAAGCACGCCAGGCTGATTGCCCATGCGTGGAAGGAGCAAAACCTGTGACTGAACATTTCTCACGCTGGGACACGGCTGAAGGCCTCAAGACCGAAGAGGACATCGGTCATTACCTTCAAGCCTGCATGGAAGAAGCGGGCGACGACCCTGCCTTTATTGCCAAGGCACTGGGCACCATTGCGCGAGCGCGCGGCATGAGTCAGGTGGCGCGCGATGCAGGACTCTCCAGAGAAAGCCTGTACCGCGCGCTGTCCGGGGAAGGAAACCCCGAGTTCGGCACGCTGCTTAAAGTGGCCAAGGCGCTGGGGTTAAAGCTGCACCTTTCCCTCTAATCGCCTGCCGTGTCACCAGGCTTCAGTTCACCTTCGCCAGATCACCTTTCAACGCAACACCCGCAATCACGGCGCCCGCATGGCACTCGTAGGTTTTCGGGTCTTTGCGTTCGTTGCGTTTGTAGAAGCTGGCGATGTTGGTCACGGCGTTGGCACCGACTTTTTTCGCCGCTTCATGCATCGTGATCAGCGCCGATTGCAGGGCCCACGAACAGGCTTGTTCGTCGCTCTTGTTGAAGGCGTTGGTTTTTTTGTTGGTCACCGCGCCCGGGCTGACCACGGTCACTTTGCCGCGCGGGGTGTTGCCGGCCAGGTAGAACTTGACGCTGCCGTCGATCTTGCCGGTGCTGATGGCTTCGGTCACAACCTGATCGAAGGGCAGGTACAGCGCGGTGTCGCGGGCCTGGCTGACGGCAGGCAGGGTGCACAGCAGCAGGGTGGTGGCGGCTGCCAGAGTGTTGAATCGCATTGAAGTCTCCATGACGTTGTATGAGTGCGTTACTGCGGTGTGGCCAAAGCCGATTCAGACAGCTGTCGGGCTGTCAGTTCGTTTTGGTGGTCTTTGAGTTCACGCAAGATGCCCTTGTCCAGCAGGCGCACCCAGCGGATGTAGTTCTTGTGGATCTTGCCGTCCTTGTAGTCCAGGCCGCGGCTGTCGCGGTACTGGATGCGGTAGTGGTCGGCGCTGTACGGGATGTCGATTTCAGCGTGGTACTGGCCGCGCACCGTGATCTGCGCCTGCACCCTGTTCGGGGTGATTTGCTGCACCGTCCATTGGCGCGCCACCAGCGTTTTGACGATCGCCTGTTGCATTTGCGCGCGGTCGGTCTTGAGGGTCACGGGCAGGGTGCGGTCCGGGGTGAGCAGGCGTTTGCTGCTGCACGCCACCGTGCTCAGGAGTGCGAGGGCGATCAGGGTTGCGCGTAGCAGGTGAGTCATTTCATGGGCTCCAGCGGGTTCACGCCCAGCGACGGAAGATCAACGACGTGTTGACCCCGCCGAACGCAAAGTTGTTGTTCATCACGTACTCGTTGTGCATCGGGCGAAACTCGTCGCGCAGGTAGTCCAGCTCGCCACACCGCGGGTCGATGTGGTCCAGATTGAGCGTTGGCACGTAGCGGTCGCGGTTCATCATTTCGATGCTGAACCAGGACTCCAGCGCCCCACAGGCGCCGAGGGTGTGGCCCAAAAAGCTTTTTTGCGAACTGATGGGCATGCGCGCCCCGAACAGCGCATGGGTGGCCAGGGTTTCGGCAATGTCGCCCTGCTCGGTGGCGGTGCCGTGGCCGTTCACGTAGCCGATGGCCCGGGGCTCAAGGCCGGCGTCTTCGAGCGCCAGCTCCATCGCCCGGCGCATGGTGCTGACCTCCGGGCGCGTGGTGTGCTGGCCGTCGGCGTTGCTGCCAAAACCGACGATTTCGGCATGGATGTGCGCGCCTCGCGCCTGTGCGTGTTCCAGTTCTTCGAGCACCAGCATGCCGCCGCCTTCACCGATCACCAGCCCGTCACGGCCATTGTCGTAAGGGCGCGGGCTGGTCTGGGGGGCGTCGTTTTTCAGGCTGGTGGCGTACAGGGCGTCGAACACCATGGCTTCGGTCGGGCACAGCTCTTCGGCGCCGCCGGCGAGCATCAGGGGCAAGCGCCCGAACTTGATCGCCTCGTAGGCGTAGCCGATGCCCTGACTGCCGCTGGTGCAGGCGCTGGAGGTCGGGATCAGGCGCCCGGTGAGGCCAAAAAAGATGCTGATATTGGCCGCCGTGGTGTGCGGCATCATGCGCACGTAGCTGTTGGCGTTCAGGCCTTCGGCCACGGAGTTGAGCAGCATGTTGCCGAACGCTTTGATCTCGTCCGTGCTGCCGGTGGACGACCCGCACGCCACACCCATGCGCCCGTCGCGGATGATCGGGTTGCCCAGCAAACCGGCGTCTTGCAACGCCTGCTCGGCGGCGCCCACGGCCAGCCGCGACACGCGGCCCATGCTGCGCAGCTGCTTGCGGGTCCAATGCGCGGGCACCGCAAAGTCATCGATGGGCCCGGCCAGGCGGGTGTTAAGTTCAGTGAACCGGTCCCACTCGTCCATGCGCCGAATGCCGCTGTGCCCGGCCATGAAGTTGGCTTCGATGCTGGCCCAGTCGCTGCCCAGCGAGGTGATGCCGGCCATGCCGGTGACGACAACGCGTTTCATCAGCACAAGCCTCCGTTGACGGCCAGCACCTGGCGGGTGATATAGCCCGCCTCGGCGGACATCAAAAAGTTGACCGCGCCTGCGACTTCTTCCGGGGTGCCCATGCGTTGCGCGGGGATCATTTTCATCAATTCTTCAACGGGGACGTTTTCGTCAAGCATGGCGGTGTCGATCAAACCCGGCGCGACGCAGTTGACGGTGATCTTGCGTTTGCCCAGCTCAATGGCCAGGGCCTTGGCGGCGCCGATCAGCCCGGCCTTGGAGGCGCTGTAATTGACCTGCCCGCGATTGCCGATCAGCCCCGACACCGAAGTGATGCACACAATGCGCCCGGCGGCGCGGCGGCGGATCATGGGCATCATCACCGGGTGCAACACGTTGTAAAAACCGTCGAGGTTGGTGCGCATCACCACGTCCCAGTCGTCTTCGCTGAGCGCGGGGAACGCGCCGTCACGGGTCAGCCCGGCGTTGAGCACCACGCCGTAATAGGCGCCGTGGGTCTCGACGTCGGTGTCGAGTGCGGCCTTGCAGGCGGCGCGGTCCGACACATCAAATTGCAGCACGCGGGCGCTGCGGCCCAGGGCGTGAACCTCGGCCATCACGGCATCGGCTTGCGGCCTGCCGCTGCGGCAATGCAGCACCAGGTCGAAACCGGCCTGCGCCAGACGCAGGGCGATGGCGCGGCCGATGCCACGGCTGGAGCCAGTGACCAAAATGGACTCAGACATGGCGGGTCTCCGAAGTGGGTTGAGCAAGGTAATGATCGGCCTGAGGCGGGCGGAACACGTTCAGGCGGGCGGTGGCATGGATGCCGGGGCCGGTGAGGTGGCACTCGAACACGCCCATGCCGTTGTCGTCTTCCAGCGAGCGCAGCGCGTGGATGTGCAGCTCGGTGCCCGCTGGGAAGTGTTCAACGTTGCATTCAAATTTGCGCGTGCCGAGCAAAAAGCCCAGCACCACCGGGTCGCCCAGCAGGCGCGCACGGCAACCGGCGTAGGCGGCCACGCTTTGCGCCATCAGTTCGACACCGACCCAGGCGGGCAGGCTGCCGTCTTCACGGTTGAACAAACCGCCCGCGCGCACCGTGAGGCGGGTGTGGATTTGTTCTTCATCAAACGCCAGCACCTGATCGATGAGGATCATGTCACCGGCGTGGGGCAGTAATTCGGCGAGCGGCCAATCGATCATGGGGCGTCTCCGATAATCAGGCTGACGTTATTGCCGCCGAAGGCAAACGAATTGCTCATCAGGCAGCGCTCAGCGGTCGTGGTCAGGGGTTGGCCGGGCGTCACCCAGTGCAGGGCGGGCAACGCCGGGTCGGGTTGGGCGTCCCACACGTGCGGCGCCAGCGCATTGCGCTCAAGGCTCAGCCAGCAAAAAGCAGCTTCCAGCGCACCGGCCGCGCCCAGGGTGTGGCCAGTCATGGGTTTGGTCGAGGAGCACGGCACGCCGTCCGGGAACACCTGCGCCACGGCCTGGCTTTCCATGGCGTCGTTGTGCTGGGTGGCGGTGCCGTGCAGGTTCAGGTAGGCGATCTGGTGCGGCTGCAATTGCGCCCGGCTCAAGGCCGTGTGCATGGCCTGCACGGCGCCGCGCCCGGAGGGTTCGGGGGCGGAAATATGGTGCGCGTCAGAACTGGCGCCCGCGCCCAGCAGGGCGATGGCGTGAGTGGTCGCCGGTTGCTTGCTCATCACGAACAGCACGGCGGCTTCACCGATGTTGATGCCGCGCCGGTTGATTGAAAACGGGTTGCAGCGTTCATCGGCCACCGCTTCGAGCGAGCAGAACCCGTTGAGGGTCAGCGCGCACAGGCTGTCGACACCGCCGCACAGCACCACGTCGCACAGGTTCATGTCCAGCAGGCGCTGGGCGCTCATCAGGGCGCGCGCGCTGGAGGTGCAGGCGGTGGAAATCACGTAGGCCGGGCCGCTGATGTTCAGCCACTCGGCCAAAAAGGTCGCCGGGGCGCTGAGTTCTTGCTGCTGGTAGTCGTAGTCGCCGGGGAAGTGCTGCGTTTGCAGGTAGTGGGCGATGCCACGGCTGGCTTCGTCGATGCCCGAGGTGCTGGTGCCCAGCACGATGGCCACGCGGTCAGCGCCGTAGGTGTCAATCGCCTGCCGGAGGTCGTCTTCAATCTGCAAGGCGGCTTCGAGCAACAATTGGTTATTGCGACTGCTTTGCTGATTGAGCCCGCTCGGGATCGACGCCAGCGCGCCGCGCACCGCGCCCACGGTCAGCGAGCGTTCCGGCACCCAGCCACTTTCTCGCTGCATGCCGCTGCAATCACCGGCAAACAGGTTGCGCGCCACTTCGTCCTGGCCCCGGCCCAGCGCGCACACAACACCCAAGGCATTCAGGTAGGCGGTCATCGGCTGGCCTCGCCATCCAGCGGGCTGATGTCGTAATACACATCGCCTTGGGTATTGATACGAAACGCCTGCGTCTGCTCGTACTGAATCATCCAGCGGTGGGGCAACACGCGCACAGTGGACATGGATTTGGCCTGTGGATAATTACGTTTCAATTCGTCGGCCGGGGTCAGCGCAAACAGCAGCGCGGCGAACAGCTCGCGGGCCTCAGGGTTGGGCGCCAGCAAGCCGTCGGCGTGCCAGCGGTTGTCCTTGAGCAACTGGCGCGCCAGCGGAATCCCCAGCGGGTCCATCAACGACCAGCGCAGCCCGGCGTCTTCCTGCTGGATCACCAGCAGCCAGTCTTGACGCTGATCGGCTTGCTGGCGCTGCACATGCAGCTGCATCGGCAGCGCCAGGGTCGGTGTCTGACGGGGCAGCGGCAGGGCGCTGCACCCGGTGAGCAACAGCAACAGGCACGTCAAGAGCGCCAGCATCCCCCGGCTGCGAGCCGAGCGCGCAATGGTCACGTCGGCACGCATCATGCCGAGGCGCCTTGCAGGGGCTTGCGCGCCACGACGTTGACCAGGGTTTCTTCGCGCTGGCCCACCGGTTTTGGGCGGCGCAGGCCCATGCGCTCCAGCAGCCCGAAATCCTTGGAACGGCTCCACCACAGGTACGGGTACGACACGTTGCGCGCGTCAAACTCAAACCCTTGGTCGCGGATCATCTCGAGGTATTGCGCGGCGCTTTTTTGCACGTGCATCGGGTGGCGGAACAGCCAGCGGATGACCCAGGTGTCGATGTAGGCTTCGGTGGACTCGGCAAACAGCAAGTAACCGCCCGGCTTGAGCACCCGGTAAAACTCGGCCAGTGCGCGGTCCTGCTGCACCAGGTGGTGAAACGTCTGGTGACAGAACAGCAGGTCGACGCTGGCATCGGGCATGTCGAGTTCGGCACAGTCGCTGCCGATCAGTTCGATGTCGAGCCCCTGGCGCCTGGCTTCTTCGCGGCTCATCTCAAGGCTCAGCGGGTCGGCATCCAGACCGATCAGACGGCCTGGGGCGAACGTCCGGTGCAGGTACTGGAACGACTTGCCCTGCCCGCACCCGGCGTCCAGCAGCACCGGCGCGGCAGGCAGCGGGTCGCTGAACAGGCTGCGCAGGTCGTTGATGGCCACGCGCAACACGTGGTGCTGCCACGTGTGGCTGCGCAAAAACCAAAAGCCGAAACGGGTTTCTTCAACGTAGGTGTCGCTCAGAGGTTTCATGCGGGCTCCGTGGCGCAGATATCGGACAGCATGCGCAACCGGCGCTTGGGTTCGCTGACAAAAGGGTTGCGTTCATCCCAGGCGTAGCCCGCCAGAATCGAGCTGATCATGCGGCGAATCTGTGGCGAGCTGCCGGGGTGGAAAATTACGTCCTGGAAGGTGCCGGCGTACCAGCCTTCGACGTAGCAGCGGAAGGTGTCGACACCGCGTTTGAGCGGGTCGGCGAACTCGGTTTGCCAGTCCACGGCTTCGCCTTGCAACTGGCGGTGCAACACGGCGGCGGCCATGCTCGCTGAGCGCATGGCAATGGTCACGCCCGAAGAAAACACCGGGTCGAGGAATTCGGCGGCGTTGCCCAACAGCGCAAAGCCCGGGCCGTGCAGGGTTTTGACGTTGGCCGAGTACCCGCTGAGGGTGCGCGCCGGGGTGTCCCACACGGCGTTGGCCAGCACCCGTTGCAGGCTCGGGGTCTCGTCGATAAAGCTGCGCAGGCGCTCGTCGAGGTCTTCGCTGCGGCCTGCGAAATGCTCCGCCGCCGCGACCACGCCCACCGAGCAGCGGCCATTGCTGAACGGGATGCTCCAGAACCAGATGTCGCGTTGGGTCGGGTGGGTGGTGACGAGGATTTTGTTGCGATCAAAACCGTCGCACGCGATGCGGTCTTCGACGTGGGTGAACACCGCCTGACGCACCGGGAAATTCGACGGTGCTTCCAGGTCAAGCAGGCGCGGCAGCACGCGGCCATAGCCGCTGGCGTCGAGGATAAAATCGGTTTCGACCTGATAGCGGCTGCCGTCTTCGCGCTCGATCTCCAGCCGCGGTTTGGCCCGCTCAATGTCAGTGGCGATCACGGTGTGGCCGTAGCGGATCTCAACCCCTTGCAGCGCGGCCTGGTCGGCCAGCAGTTTGTCGAAATCGGCGCGCTGTACCTGAAAGGTGGTGGGTTTGCCGTTGCTGAACGTGTCGCCAAAGTCGAACGCGCTGACGTGATCGCCCCAGGCGAAGGCCGCGCCGTTTTTCAACTGGAAACCCGCGGCTTGTACGGCGTCCAGCATGCCGGCTTCTTCGATGAAATCGATGCAATGCGACAACAGGCTTTCGCCGATGGAGAAACGCGGGAAGTGCTGGCGCTCGACGATCAACACATCGTGACCGTTGCGTTTGAGCAAGGCCGACGCGATCGCGCCGGACGGCCCGGCACCAATCACCACCACCTGACGACGTTCCATTTCTACTACTGACACAAGGGCTCCTTGCCGGGGACTACGGCAGACTTCAACGGGGTTTTGTTCATACCCGCCAGCGCCGGTAACAGCGTGGCGATCAGGCCCATCAGCATCAGCGCGAAGTACAGCGCGGGGCTGATGAGCTGTTGTTGCAACAACAGGTTGAGGAACACGATCTCGCTCAACCCGCGAATGTTCAGTAACAGGCTTTCACGCCAGCGGCTGGCACCGGCAAACGACGGCGTGGCCCAGCTCAGGCCCAGCCAGTTGCCCAGCACTTTGCTCACCACCGGCAACAGCAACAGCGCGCTCATTTGCAGCGGGCTGATGTCACTCAAAGCGCTGTGGACGTTGATCTGCACAATGCCAAATGTGAGGATCAGCGGGATCGCCAGCCAGGTGTGTAAACGTTCAGCCCAGACAGCGTTTAACGGCATCACCAGCGGCACCTTGAGCGCGGCCATGCACAACAGATAGCCGACCCCGAAAATCAGCGCATTGAGGCGGTAATGTTCGGCCACCACCAGCCCGGCAAAAAAGCTCAGGCTGTACCACAACGGCTGACGAATCCGCAGGAGGCGCCCAGCCAGCGGCAACAGGGCCCCGGCGAGCGGCAGCAGCAAACTGGCGAGGTCCAGGCTGCCTTGCGCCAGCCCGAACAGGGTCCAGCACGTGAGGTCGATCAGGATCGCGCTGTGCACCAGCCGCCGGGTAGCGGCGGGCGGATAACCGATGTGGCGCAGGTACAGGTACAGCACCGGGATGGCGGTGATGGCAAACACCAGCCCCACGGCCAGCGAACTCAGCCAGGGTTGCTCGGGCAACAGCCACACGGCGCAGGCCAGTCCGCAGGCGAACGGTACGAGAAAGCTGGGCAGGGCGATTTTTACACTTTGGCGGTCGAGGCGCAGGTCGATCACGTCGCTCAAAATGTGCCCCAGCAACAAGGCGAAACTCAGGCTGTACAAGCCCTTGAGCCAGGTCGGGGCGACCAGTTGCGCGCCGCTCAGGTGCCAGTGCGGCCCGATCCACAGCAGCATCAGCAGCGGCAAACCGATGGAGGCCAGCAGCAACTGGCTGACAATCGGGATCACGCCAAACTGGCGCCCTACACGGGTCGCCAGCGCAAACAGCGCCAAGGCCAGCAGCCAGAACACCAGGGTCATCACGCTGTAGGCTCCTGACGTGCGGCCCACGGCGCGAGGATGAAACTGAACGCCAGCCCCAGGCTCACCGACAGGCCAAAGTTACTCACGGCGGGCGTACTGGACACGGCCAGCAAGCCAAACGACAACCAGGTGGTCAGCGCCGCCAGCAATGTGCCGAGCAAGCTGACGGCCGCGCCGCCGATGTGCTCGCGCATCAGAATCGCGTAATCGACGCTGATCGCTGTCACCAGCAACAGGCCGAACAGGCTGAACAGCGTCAGGGGCTGGCCCAGCCAACCGAGGCTGGCGAGGCTGCACAGCGCGGCCAGCAGCGGCAGGGCGACAATGCGCACGGCGCCGCCCAACCCGAACGGTGCAATCAGCAACAACACGATCAGGGCGCAGGACAACAGCTTGAGTTCGGCGGCGCTGATTTGCGTGGCGGCGAACACCGTGTTCAGGTCCCCCAAGCGGTCGACCAGCTCGACGCCGGGCAAATCCCGGGCTTGCTCGCGCAGCAGGCTGGCATCGTTCAACCCTTGCAGGCTGACCATCGCGGCGACGCCGTCGGCGTCACGGCCCAGCCACAACAGGCGCCACGGCTCGGCCAGCGGCCCGTTCAGCGCAGCGTCGATGCGTTGCTCGGGCAGGGCTTGCAACTGGGCCAGTTCGTGTTGCAGCGCAGGAAGCGGCACGCCCAGCGCCAGCAGCGGTTGCCAATGCCGGGGCAACGCACTGAGCGCTGCCCGTAAGCGCTGTTGCTCGCGAGGCGGGCTGACCAACTGATTCAGCGCCAGATAGCCCTGTAACGTGCCCTTGCCGATCAACGCGTCCAGCCGTTCGCTGAGCGCGGCCTGGCGCTCCAGCAGTTGTTGCTCAGAGTCGGCGCGCACCAGAAAGAACTGACTGGTGGGCTGATACCCGGTGATGCGGGCGATGGCTTGCGCTTGGGTCATTAACTGCGGCGGTGCGCTGACCCACTGGCGGATGTCGTTTTTGCTGTTCAACTGCCACAGCCCTGCCGCACAGAACATCAGCAGCAGCGCCAGCAGCGCCGGGGTCGGGACTTTTTTCAGCAAGGCTTGGCGGGCGTTGAGCAAGAATTGGGCGACGTTCAACGGCCACTGCGCAGGTCGCAGCACCACGCCATTGAGCAAGGCGGGCAACAGGCACACGGCGCTCAGGTAGGCCCCGACCAACCCGGCGGCGGAAAAAATGGCGATCTGGGTCAGCGCCGGGAACGGGGTAAAGGCCAGTGCCAGATAACCGATGCAACTGGTGGCCAGGCTCAGGCTCAGGCCGGGTAACGTCAGGCGCAGGGCGGGCCAGCTGCGCCAGGGTTTCAGGCTCCAGCTTTTGGACAAGTAATGCAGCGGGTAATCCACCGCCACGCCGATCAGGCTGGAGCCCAGCACCAGCGTCATCACGTGCATGCTGCCAAAAAAGGCCACGCAGGCCACGGCACCGAACAGCATGCCCACCAGCACCGGCACGAACGCCAGCAGCACGCGCCAACGGCGAAATGCGAGCAGCAACAGCAGCACAATACCGACCGTGGCGCCGCCGCCGACCCAGGTGATTTCCCGGCTGGCTTGTTGCTGACCGCTGGCGGCGTACAGTAACCCGCTGGCGGCCAGCAGCTCGACCTGTTGCGTGGCCGCCTGCGCCCGGCTCTGCTCCAGCAAGGCCGCGACCTGCATGGGCAGGGTCAGGTCAAACGCATTGCCTTGCGTGCGGGCGCGTAACAGCACCCACTGTTTGCCGTCGGCATGGGCCATCAGCGCGCCGCTGCCGATGTCCAACTGCACCGCGCCACGCTGCGGCTGGCTGTTCTGTATGCGCCCGGTCAGGCCCAGCCAATCGTCTTGACTGGGCACCAGGCTGAAGCCGGTGAAGGGGTCGAACAACGCCTGAACCCGTTGCTCAATGAAAGCGTCCGGGTGCGCGATCAACTGTTCGCGGTCGGCGGCTGAGAGCATCGCCAGTCGTCCGCGCAGCAATTGTTCGCGCAGCGCCGGGAGATCGGCTTGCAGGTTCCATTGCACCTGTTCAAACAGGCCGCTGGCCTGCCATTGCTCCCCCAGTTGCTGGGCCATGTTGATGGCCTGCTGACGATCCGCGCTGCCCACCAGCACCAACATTTCGCGGTTCAGTGGCTCTTGCATGCGCTGTTCGGCGCGCAATTGCAGCGCGTCCGGGGCGTCGCCGGGCACCAGCGCCATCAGGTTGGCCGACAAGGGCGCGCCCTGGCGCCACTGCCAGCCCGCCACAGCGAGCACGGCCAGCAACAGGATCAAAAAGCCCCGTGGCAACCAGCGTTCACTGCGCAAAGTCGTGTTGCTCCGCTGCCGTCAACGGTTGATGGCTGATGCTGTTGTGCATCGTCAGCAGCGTGCTGTCGCCCTGGGTTTCGTGCAGCTCGATGCGTTGCACCAGCGCGCCGCCTTCGATGTCGATGTGCTTGAACACCTGTTTGAGCAGCAACGAACGCGGGGTCAGGGTCAGGTTCCAGTGATCGGCTTGGCCCTGCAGTTGCAGGTCGAAATCCCGTTGCAGGCCACTGCTGTCGCCTTGCAACACCGCGAGGAACAAGCGGTTCTGTTCCGCGCCAGCGCTTTTGCCGGGAAGCATCTGCCACTGCGTGCCGTCACGCCGGGCGATGCCCTGGGGGGTGATGCGGTAGTCCTGTTGCAACGGCGTTTTGAGTTGCCAGAGCAGGCCGTGGTCTTTGGCCAGCACGAAGGTGCCGGTGCTGGTGAGGGGTTTGGGCAGGGCGCGCAGGTGTTTTTCCTGGATGAAGTCGCCGTGGATGACGTGCGGCTTGGCCAGTTGTTCGCTGAGCTGTTGCAGGTCGAAGGCGTGGGCCAGCGGCGAGAAAGCCATAAGGGCGGCGATCAGCAGGCAGAGGCGCGTACGGCGCTTGCCCTCACCCCGAGGGTGAGGGCCTTTGGCGTTTAACAGCAGCATCATGGCAACACGCTCTCAACCGCCTCGATAAAGCATTGAGGCGACGCCAGTTGCATCTCGCGGCTGGCAATCTCGACCGCCACTTGCACGGTACACGCACGGGTCAAACGCTCACCCGTGGCCAGGTCCGTAATCAGGTAGCTGATCTTCAAACGGTTTTCCCACTCCACCAGGTTGGCGCGCACGTTCAGGCGCTGGCCGAACGTGGCGCCGCGCACGTAACGCAGTTGCAGGTCGATCACCGGCCACGCATAGCCCGCTTCCTGCATCCGGGTGTAGTTGTGGCCGATGTGGTCGAGCAGCGCACAGCGCGCCACTTCGAGGTATTTGACGTAATGCCCGTGCCACACCACGTGCATCGTGTCGATGTCGAAAAACGGCACCAACACTTCGGTATCTACGTGCAACACGCCTTTGCTACGCATGCAGCCTCCAGTGTTGTTGGGCGATGCGGCTCAGGCACAGGCGCAGTTCGCGTTCCAGGGCGCGGTCTTCGACCACCGGCGGGAAGTCTTTGGCCAGTTCGGCGTGCATCGCGGCCAGCGCCGGTGGCAGCGGGCGGGCGTCTTCGGCGCGGCTGCGCAGCCACACGCCCTGATTGGCCGCCAGCAAGGTGGCAGCGGCGACCTGTTCGGTCAGCTCCAGCACACGGATCGCGTCTCGGGCGGCGATGGTGCCCATGCTCACTTTGTCCTGGTTGTGGCATTCGGTAGAGCGCGAGAACACGCTGGCGGGCAGGGTGTTTTTCAGTGCTTCGGCGGTCCAGGCGCTGGTGCCGATCTGCACCGCTTTGAACCCGTGGTTGAGCATGGCGCGTTCGGCGCTGGCCCCCGACAGGTTGCTCGGCAAACCGTGGTTGTAACGCACGTCCACCAGCAGGGCGAGCTGGCGGTCGAGCAGGTCGGCAACGTTGGCCACCAGGGTCTTGAGGCTGTCCATGGCAAAAGCGATGTGCCCGCCGTAGAAATGCCCGCCGTGCAGCACGCGCTCTTCTTCAGCGTCGATGATCGGGTTGTCGTTGGCGCTGTTGAGTTCGATCTCGATAAACCCGCGCAGCCAGTTCAGGCTGTCGGCCAGTACGCCGAGCACGTGGGGCGCACACCGCAGCGAGTAACGGTCTTGCAGGCGATGCAGCGGCGCGGCCGGGGCGTCGATGGCCAGGTCCTCACGAATCCACGCCGCGACTTGCATCTGCCCGGGGTGCGGCTTGGCGGCGAACAGGCGCTCGTCGAAGTGCTCCGGGTTGCCTTGCAGTGCGACCACGTTGAGCGCGGTGATGCGCGTGGCCAGTTTGAGCAGGTAATCGGCGCGGGCGTAGGCCAGGCACGCCAGCCCGGTCATGACGGCGGTGCCGTTCATCAGCGCCAGCGCTTCTTTGGGCCGCAGCACCAGCGGCGTCCAGCCCAGTTCGCGGTGTACGTCGGCCGAAAAGCGTTGCTCGCCCTTGAACAGCACTTCGCGCTCGCCGGATAAGGTCGCGGCCACGTAGGACAGCGGCGTCAGGTCGCCACTGGCACCCACCGAGCCTTCTTCGGGGATCAGCGGCAGGATGTCGTGGGCGATAAAGGCGTGCAGGCGTTCCAGCAGTTCGATGCGCACCCCGGACACCCCGTGGCACAACGACTGCAAGCGCGCCGCCAGCACGGCACGGGTCGCTTGGGCGTCGAGCAATTTGCCCAGCCCGCAGCCGTGGAAGGTGTACAGGTGACGCGGCAGCGCTTCGACGTGCTCCAGCGGCACCGCCACCACGCACGAGTCGCCATAACCGGTGGTCACGCCATAAATCACGCCTTCTTTGTCCAGCAGCGAGTCGAGGAAACGCGCGCCCTTGGCGATGCGCTCGCGGTACTCGGCGTCGTCTTGCAGCCGGGTCGGCGCCTGACGATTGGCCAGCGCCAGCACGTCTTCAATGCGCAAAGGGGTTTGGCCGAAGGTTACTGGCTCATGCGGATGCGTCGTCATCGGTCTTCCAGAATGGGTAAAAGTTAAACCATTGGTGCGGCGCCTGGAGGCAGTAATGCCCCAGGCGTTCGGCGTAGCGGGCGGTCCAGTCGGCAATCACTTGTTCGCGGTCGCTGCGTCGCCAGTGCACGGCGTCAGCGAACGGTTCGAGGATCACGCGATAGCGGCCCGCCTGTTTCAGGCAAAACATCAGGTTGACCGGGCATTTGAGCAGCCCGGCCAACAGCCACGGGCCTTGCGCAAACGCCGCCGGATGGCCGAGGAAATTGACCTGCACGTTGCGCCCGCCATGCAGGGGCACGCGGTCCCCGGCAATGGCCAGCCACTCGCCGTTTTCGAGGCGCTGGTTGAGTTGCAGCATCACCGCGGGGTTGAGTTCGCTGACCTGAATCAGCCGCAGGTGGCTGGCGCCCGCTTCGCCCAGCAGGCGATTGAATTGCTCGGCATGCTTGGTGTGCACCAGCACGTTCATGGTCACTTGCTCGCCCAGTTCAGCGAGGGCACGGCACACCTCAAGGTTGCCCAGGTGCGCGCCCACCAGCATTTGCCCGCGTTCGCCCCGCAGTTGATCGCGCAGGCGGGCCGGGTCGACGATGTCGATGTCGTGGATGCTCAGCTTGCCGTTCCACACGTCGAGCTTGTCGAGCAGGGCGTCGGCAAAGCACATGAATTGAGCGAACACGCGGCGGCGCGTGGGGCGCAGCGCCGCTTGCCCGCTCCAGTCGGCCAGGCGCTGCTGGTACTGCCAGATGCTGCGCCGCGCGCGCCCCCCAAACAAAAAGAAGTACAGCACGATGGCGTACAACACCGGCGCGAGCACGCGACGGCCCAGCAGTTTGACGCCCCATGCGGTGAGCTTCATCAGCCGGAAACTGCCGCGCTCCTTGTGGTCAGCCCAATGCTGTTGAGGGTCGCTCATGCTGTGCAGCGTCTCCACAGAATGCTCGGCAACCGCAGCAACATGCCGAAAAACAGCTTGGTGTGCATGCTGGAAATCAGCGCGTTGTCGTGGAACAGGCGAAAGTGCGAGAGGCCGTCCTGCGGGTAGTGGACCCGGGTCGGCAGCCAGCGCATCGGTTGGTTGCGCCACGCCAGGCGCACGAGGATTTCAGGGTCGAAATCCATGCGTTTGCCCAGCTTGACGCTGTTGATCAGCGCCAGGGTCGGGGTCAGCGGGTAGACCCGGAAGCCGCACATTGAATCGGGGATCTGCAACGACAGGCTGTTGATCCAGACCCAGACGTGGGTCAGGTAGCGTGCATACAAACGGCCCTTGGGCACGCTGGCGTCGTACTGTGGATAACCGCAAATCAGCGCCTCGGGGTTGTGCCGCGAGACGTGCAGGAACGTGGCGACATCACGCAGGTCATGCTGGCCGTCGGCGTCCACTTGCAGGGCATGGGTGAAACCCAGTCGCGCGGCTTCGCGCAGCCCGGCCATGACCGCCCCGCCTTTGCCCTGGTTGACCGCGAGGCGAATCAGAAACACCTGTTCGCGCACGGCCAGTTGTTCAAGCACCGCGCAACAGGCCGGGCTGCTGGCGTCGTCCACCAGTACACACGGCAAGCCCGCCGCGAGCAGGGCATCGACCACCGCAGGCACGGCGGTTTCGTGGTTATAGACCGGGATCACGGCGCAGGGCTTATGCATAAGAGAGCCTTGTGGGCGAGCGGGTGGCACCGGGGGCGCGACGTGATGCGTTATCCACAGGCCGCCTCCAGCAGGATGCGGCCGCTGGAGCACGCAGCCGTGTCGTTGCGGTAGGCGAAGTGCAGCTTCTGACGCTCGCGGTCGAAACGCAGGGTCAGCTCAATGGCGTCGCCGGGGCGCACCAGTTGCTGGAATTTGAGCACTTCCATCCCGGCAAAGCGTGGCGGCAGGTCGAGCCGTTGCTGACCCAGCGCCAGCGCCCAATCGACTTGCACCACGCCCGGCAGGACCGGGGTTTTGGGGAAGTGGCCGCTGAAAAATGCCAAATCCGGCGGGATCGACAGGTTCAGCGTCCATTGGCCGTCGGTTTCGGTCTGACTCAGGACCTCGGGCATTTTCGGGCGCGGCGCCATTAACAAGGCATCGACCTGGGCCTGAGGCAGTTTGCCCTGGCTGTTGAGCGGCAATTGGCGCAGCAAGCGCCAGCGGCGCGGCAACGCCAGGGCTTCGCAGTGCTGGCTCAGGTGCTGGCGCAGGGCGTGGGTCAGCGCCCGGCGCCCGTGTTCGCGCAGGGCGAACAGGCCGCTGTCGCTGAGCACCAGCAGCGCGCCCAGTGAAGCCCGGTTTTCGTTGACCACGCCCAAGCGGGCGTCGGCCACCCAGTCATGGCTGACCAGTGCCTGTTCGAGCATGGGCAGGGAAATGCGTTTTTCTTCGAGTTTGACGATGCGGTCCAGGCGCCCGAGCAGCGTGAAACGTCCGTCAGCCTCAATGCGCGCCGCGTCGGCGGTGTGTTCGACATGGCCCACGGGCAGGTACGCCGACGCAATGCGCAAGGCGCCGTCTTCGCCCTGGCTCAGTTGCACATCGGCAAACGGTTGCCACAGGGTTTGACCCTGGCGCCAGGCGATGCCGCCGGTTTCCGAGCTGCCGAGGATTTCGGTGGGCCACTGGCCCAGGCGTTCAAACAGGGCAGCGGCGGCATCGGCCGGCAACGCGCCGCCCGATGAAAACACCCGGCGCACCCGGCTCAGGGCGGCCCAGTCGAGGTTGTCAGCGGTGCGTTTGAGCAGGGCCGGGCTGGCGATCCAGACGAAAGCAGGGTGTTCGCGGCTGGCGCGTTGCATGTCTTCAGGGAAGGCTAACTGGCGGCGCACAAAGGGACGGCCCGCGCACAGCGGCCACAGCACGCGGAACAACAACCCGTAGATGTGTTGCGCCGCGACACTGGCGATGACGCACGCGTCGCCCAGCTCTGCGCCCCACAACGCTTGCAGTGCCTGCACTTCGTTGGCGATCTGGCGCAGGCTTTTGTCGATGCGCTTGGGGGCGCCGCTGGAGCCTGAGGTGCACAGGCTGAGCTGGCAGGCGTCGAGGTCCAGGGGCGCCGGGGTCAGCGGCTCGGCGGACAACCCGTACAGCTCGCTGTGTTGAGTTATCCACAGGTCGACGTCAGCGTCCCAGCGTTGACGGGTGTGCGTTTGCAGGTCGGCGGGTAATAACACGCTGACCCCGGCCCGCCACGCGCCCAGCAAGGTGACGGCCAGCTCGGCGGCGTCTTCCAGGTACACGGCAATGCGCTGCACGCCGCGTTGTTGCAGGCCGCCGGCCAGGCGCAAGGCCTGTTCGCACAGGGCGGCGTGGTCCAATGCGGGTTCAACGGCGACGGTGCGTCCTGCGTGCCCCTTGAGCAACAACTGCTCAAGTTTTATCCAATTCATGCCCGGCCTCTTACCTGTTGTCGTATCAGCCATTCAATGGCAAACAGCAGCCCCATCAACCCGTAGGCGATCAGGCCGTTGTACAACGTCCACCAGCTCAGCGGCGCCCACAGCGTCAACCCAGCTGCGACTAACCCGTTGAGCAAAAAAAACAGGCACCAGACCTTGGTCACCTGTCGCGTGTAGTGAATCGCGATGTCAGGCAGTACCGGCTCGCGCAGGCGCGCCAGACGCTCGATCACCGGTGGCCCGAATTTCAGGCTCACACCGAACAGGCTGAGCATGAAGCCGCTGATCAACACCGGGTACCAGCGCAGCAGCGTCGGGCTGTTGAACAGCGCCAGCAGCGCACAAAACGCCAGGGCGACCACCGCCATCCACAGGCTGCCGGGGCGACGTTCGCCGGTCAGTGCGCGGGCCAGCCACAGGCCGCCGAGCAACAGCGCAAACTGCCACGGGGCGAAATGGGCCATGCCGAAATACACCGCAAAGGGGTACAGCAGACCGGCCAGCAGCAGGCCAAGGCCAATCAGGCGACTCATGCGTGCGCGTGAACCAGACGGTAAACCGCCTCGACCACGTCATTGACGGTGCGCACTGACTTGAATTCGTCGGCGGCGATTTTTTTGCCGGTTTTGCGCTTGATGTGATCGATCAGGTCGACGGCGTCGATGCTGTCGATTTCCAGGTCCTGATACAGGTTGGCGTCCAGGGTGACGCGCTCGGGTTCCAGCTCGAAGAGTTCGACCAGAGCGTCGCGCAGGGTGTTGAAGATGTCGTCACGGGTTTGCATGGTTCGGTCTCAGGCGGCCTGTTTGGCAGTGACAAAAGCCGCAAGGCTGGCCACGTTGGAAAAATGATCGCGGGTGTCTTTGGCGTCGGCGTCTATTTTGATGCCGTAGGTCTTTTGAATGGCCAGGCCCAGCTCCAGCGCGTCGACCGAATCCAGCCCGAGGCCTTCGCCGAACAGGGTCTGTTCGTCGTCGATGTCGTGGGGGGTGATGTCTTCGAGGCCCAGGGCATCGATGATCAGTTGTTTAATTTGCGTGTTCAGATCGCTCATCTGTGGCGAGCTCCTTAATAAAGTAGTCATGCACGAAGTCATTGAGCAGTCGCGAGGCCTTGGGTGGCGGGCCCAGCGCGGCAAAGGTGTGTGGGTCTATATCGGCCCCCACGCGAAAACTGAAGTGCACGCGGCGATCCGGGATGCGATACCAGGGTTCAGCCTTGGTCAGCGTGGTCGGGCTGACCTTGATAATCACCGGGGTCAGGACCTTCGCACCCCGCAGTGCAATCGAGGCGGCGCCACGGTGAAAGGCGGGCGTGTGCCCCGGCGGCGTGCGTGTGCCTTCAGGAAAAATGATCAGTGTCTGGCCTTCTTGCAAAGCCTGGGCGGCGTTGTCCAGCATGTCGACACTGCCGTCATTGCTGATGTATTGCGTGGCGCGCACCGGGCTGCGGGTAAACGGGTTTTGCCAAAGGCTCTGTTTGACCACGCAATTGGCGTTTCTCACCAGGCCGATCAAAAAAACCACGTCGATCAGCGACGGGTGGTTGGCAATGATCATTTGCCCCGGCCGTCCCAGTCGCTCGGCACCTTGCACGTCATAGGTCAGCACGCCCATGCGCGCCATTGAGCGTATAAACAGCCAGAACAGCCGACTGACGGTGGCGCGGGCGCGTTCACGGCGACGAACGGCAGTGCCGGGCAGGCCGCTCAGCAGCGGGAAAATAATCAGGCGCAGGCCCAGGCAGCCCAGACCGAACAGGCCGAAGCTGATCGCCGTGGCAATCAGGCGCCAGCACCAGGCATCGCGGCGCGTGCTCACAGGTTGCGTTGCCAGGTCCATACGCGGGTTTTCCAGGCGTGTTGGAATGAGGCCTGCTCGTCGAACAGGTGGCGCAGCAGGTTCAGGGCGTGAGGCCACGGCGCGTGTTCGGCGTCTGCCGGGCCCGTCTCCAGAGTCACTTGCCACTGTGTGCCGGGGGTCAGGAGCAGGCCCACGGCATAGGGGAAGGGCACGTCATCGATCCAGCAGGCGTAGGCTTCGGGCGGTTGTTCTTCGGTAATCACCAGCAACACGGCGGGCGCGCCCTCATTGAGCAGTGCGCAGGCTTCAATCAGGCCGTGTTCCAGGCCATCCCCGGCGGCGGCCAGCGCCGTCATCTCGCTGGTTTCGCCACGCAGGATCGACCACAGGCCAATCACCGCGTTATGCACCGACAGGCTGAACTGCGTGGGGGACAGGGGCTGTTCGGCCGCGAGGTCGCTGAGGATCTCGAACGTGCGCGGGGTTTCGCCGTGGCGCGAGGCAAACACCAGCGGCAGCGCAGGGTGGCCTTCAGCCAGTGGCCAGCCGACGCTGAACGCCATGCGTGCCAGACGGCTCAAGCGGCGGCGTTGCATGGCGGGTAAAAACGAGACGTCGGGGGCTGCACCGCTGGCGGCCAACAGGCTGGGTTGCTGGCTCCAGGCCTGCCAATCGGCCACGCTGTCGAGGCCCGGAGCCCAGGCACGCCACGCGGCGATATTGAAATTGATCACTGGAGTTCATCCCGCCTTTGCAGGCTTCCTTGATGCGAAAGTGAGCATCGACCGACGCCACACCTGTAACAGATGGGCGGCATTATCCCGGTGCAGTTAGCTGGTAGCAAATATTGCTTACAGTTTGAGTATGGTTTTTTCGCGATCTACAAAAAAGACACTGTCTTTTTGCCAGTATTGGTCTATGAGTCAGGCAAGACTGTCACAGGAATAGGAGATATTTGCGGGTATTCGAAGATAAGCGACCTAGAGCTGTAGTTCGTTTCGCTGCGAGGTAGCGGATACGCGCGAAGGGCATCTACACTCGGGCTCTCATTGATACACGGAGGTTTTCAAATGCGTCGCGTGGTGTTCAATCAAAAAGGCGGTGTGGGCAAGTCCAGCATCGCGTGCAACCTGGCGGCCGTCAGCGCCAGCGAGGGTTACAGAACCCTGTTGGTGGATCTCGATGCCCAGGCCAACTCCACTCAATATCTCACCGGATTGACCGGCGACGACATCCCGATGGGCATCGCAGAGTTCTTCAAGCAAACCTTGTCCGCCGGGGTAGGGAGTAAGAAAAATCGGGTCGACATTTACGAAACGCCTTTCGAAAACTTGCACGTCATCACGGCCACCGCAGAACTGGCGGACCTACAGCCCAAGCTGGAAGCCAAGCACAAGATCAATAAACTGCGAAAACTGCTGGATGAGTTGGCAGAGGATTACGACCGCATTTACATCGACACCCCGCCTGCCTTGAATTTTTATGCGGTATCGGCGTTGATCGCCAGTGATCGCGTATTGATCCCGTTTGATTGCGACAGTTTCTCCCGGCAAGCCCTGTACGGTTTGTTGTCCGAGATCGAAGAGCTAAAAGACGACCACAACGAAGACCTGCTGGTCGAAGGCATCGTGGTCAACCAGTTTCAGGCCCGTGCCAGCCTGCCGCAGCAAATGCTGGATGAGCTGATAGCAGAGGGCTTGCCGGTGTTGCCGGTCTACCTCAGCAGCTCTGTGCGCATGCGCGAATCGCACCAGGCCAGCCAGCCGCTGGTGCATTACGACCCCCGGCACAAGCTGACCCAGCAATTTATCGAGCTGCACGACTTTCTGGACCAGAACGCTTAAACGCTGAGGCCCTGGCTGTGGAGCCAGGCTTTGAGTTGAGGTAACGGCAAGGCGCCACTTTGGCGGGCGATTTCCCGGCCGTTCTTGAACAGAATCAGGCTGGGGATCGAACGGATGCCCAGTTGCCCGGCCAGTTGCGGATTGGCCTCGCTGTCGAGCTTGGCCAGACGGCACTTGCCGACCCATTGACTGGCCGCCTGCTCAAACACCGGTGCAAACGACTTGCACGGCCCGCACCACTGGGCCCACACATCCAGCAGCAACGGCAAATCGCCTTTGATCTGACTGACGTAATCGGCCTGATTCAGGTCGAACGGTTTGCTCAGCAGCACCTCATTTTTGCAGCGTCCGCACTTGGGATGCTCGCCCACGCGCGCGGCGGGGATGCGGTTCAGGCCGTTGCAGTGAGGGCAGGGGATCAGCAGCGGGTCAGTCATGGGGTAGCTCCTTTAAAAAATGGATCACGACGCGCTCACGCTTGCGCTGTTCGTCAGCGGCTCCAGGCCAATGGCGTGCAAGTTCAGCAGATGAATGCTCAACCTGCCAGTGACACGGTGAGGGCGCGAGTGAGCGGGACGTCCTGTCACGCATTGATCGGGTTCATGACGAGCAACTGATCTCCAGGTGCTTGCCCCATTCAGGGGGCCGCTCGGCGTAGGCTTCCATGCCCGGTTGTTCGGTGAAGGGTTGCGTCAGGACGGTGTGCAACCGGCGAACTTCGCTGTAGTCCCCGGACTCGGCGGCGTCGATGGCTTTTTGCGCCAAGTAGTTGCGCAGGATGTACAGCGGGTTGACGGCGTGCATGCGTTCGCGGCGCGCCTGTTCGTCGGTGTGGCCTTCACGTGCGACCCGGGCCACGTAGTGCGCCGCCCATTCATCAAAGCCTTTAAGGTCGACAAAGTCATCCCGCAGGCGGGCCACGGCCTGGGCTGCCGGGAGCTGACCCAGTTGGCGCAAGAACAGGGTGTAGTCGATGGCGCTGCCTTGCATGCGTTGCAGCAGGGTTTCGATCAACGCCTGATCCCCGTCTTCAGCCGTGGTCAGGCCCAGACGGCGGCGCATCAGGTCCAGGTAATGGGCTTGATACAGCGGCAGGAACAGGCCGAGGGTTTCACGCAAGGCCTCGACGTTGATGAACGGCGTCAGCGCTTGAGCCAGCGCGCTGAGGTTCCATTGGCCGATGGGCACTTGGTTGCTGAAGGCGTAACGCCCTTCATGGTCGGAATGGTTGCAGATGAATGTGGCGTCGAAGTCGTCGAGGAAGGCGAACGGCCCGAAGTCGAAGGTAATGCCCAGGATCGACATGTTGTCGGTGTTCATGACGCCATGACAAAACCCGTAGGCCTGCCACTTGGCGATCAGTTCAGCATTGCGCTCCACGATCTCGCGGAACATCGCAAGGTAGGGCTCCGGTTGCTCCAGACATTCCGGGAAATGCAGGGCCAGGACGTGTTCGCCCAGCTGTTTTTGCTGTTCCGGTTGCTGGGTGTAATAGAAGTATTCGAAATGCCCGAAGCGGATATGGCTAGGCGCCAGCCGTGGCACCATCGCTGCGCGTTCTTGTTTTTCGCGCCACACCGGGGTGTCGGACCCGATCACACACAGCGCACGGCTGCTGGGGATGCCCAGCGCGTGCAGCGCTTCGCTGGCGAGGAATTCGCGAATGGACGAACGCAGCACGGCACGGCCGTCACCCATGCGCGAGTAGGGGGTCATGCCCGCGCCTTTGAGGTGCACGTCCCAATGCTCGCCCGCGTCGTTGTAGACCTCGCCCAGCAGTAAGCCGCGGCCGTCGCCCAAGCGCGGGTTGTAGGAGCCGAATTGATGGCCGGAATACACCATCGCGCGCGGTTCGGCGTCGGCCCACAAGGTGTGGCCGCCAAACAGCTGCGCGAAGACCGGGTCGTCGGCCACGGCCGGGTCAAGATCAAGCAGTGCCATGGCCGATGGGCTGGCCACTACCACGCGTGGCGCGTCGATGGGCTCGGGCAGGACGTGGGTCGAAAACCCGTCGCCCAGGCGAGCAAAGCGGTTGTCGAAGGTCAGTTCGTCGAGGGCTTTCAATGGCCGTCTCCCACATAAATGAATGGCGTCGCTGCAGCGGGCGGCGACGGGGTGCCGGGCCACCCGTTTTAAGGAGATCCCGGCGGGCCCGATCGCAGCTTTGGGCGCTTACAGGGTTTTGGGCGCGTCGGGCTTGTCCAGTCGCGGCGGCGAGTCGGGCGTGTTCGGCGCTTGCGGCACTTCAGGGCCGACCGGCACCAGTTTGTATTCCTGGCCCTGCAAGTTCTTGAGGTACACCTCCATCTGCTGGAACGAGATGTTGATGCTGTGGTTTTTGAACTCGCGGTTGATGAAGCGGTTGACCTCGTCAATCACCGGGTTGCGGTCGCCCAGATCGCGCACGTGCATACGCAGTTCGTGGTCGAGCGTGCTTTGGCCGAAATTGAGGAAGTACACCAGCGGCTCCGGGTCTTTGAGCACACGTGGGTTTTCTTGCGCAGCCTTGAGCAGCAGCTGTTTGACCAGGTCCAGGTCGGAGCCGTAATCGACACCCAGTTTCAGGGTCACACGGGTGACGGTGTCGGTCAGCGACCAGTTGATCAATTGACCGGTGATGAACGTTTTGTTCGGGACGATGATGTCCTTGCGGTCGAAGTCGGTAATGGTCGTGGCGCGGATGCGAATTTTGCTCACGGTGCCGGAGAGGTTGCCGATGGTGATGGTGTCGCCAATCCGTACCGGGCGCTCGAAGAGGATCATGATGCCGGAGATGAAGTTGGCGAAAATCTCCTGCATCCCGAAGCCCAGGCCTACCGACAGCGCGGCCACCAGCCACTGCAACTTGTCCCAGCTCACGCCGAGGGTCGACAGGGTGGCGACAAAGCCCACGCCGACGATCACGTAGGTCAGCAAGGTGGTTGTGGCGTAAGCGCTGCCTTGCCCCAGATCGAGGCGCGACAGCACCAGCACTTCCAGCAGCCCCGGCAGGTTGCGCGCCAGGGCGATGCTGATGCCGATGATGATCAGTGCGCCAATCATGTCGCCAATACTGATCGGCACCATGCTGACGTTGGCGCCAGTGCCGCTGGTGTATTCGTAGAGGGTGATGTTGTCGAGGTACGAAAACACTGAAATCAGGTCGGCCCACACCCAGTACAAACCGCCGACAAACGCTGCGAGCAGCGCCAGACGGATCAGCCTCAGCGATTGCTGGTTGACCTGTTCAATGTCCAGCGTGGGTTCTTCGATGATGATCTCGTTGCCTTCGCCGGCTTCCTTGGCGGCCTGGCGTTTGGCCAGTGCGCGTTGATAAGCCAGACGGCGGGCCGCCACGGCGAGCCCGCGCACAAAGGCGGCTTCTGCCACCAGCCAGAACATCAGCAGGTAAAGCGTGTTGATCAGACGGTCGCTGAGCTTGAGCGCCGTGTAGTAGTAGCCGAAGCACACGGCCACAAACAGGGCGAGCGGCAGCAGGGCAAAAGCGAAGCCCAGCAGTTTGCGCAGGCGGTAGGCTTTTTTCTCGGTTTCGAAATCATTGAGCAGCAGGCGGCACAGCAGCCACGCCATGGCGGCGTAGCAGCTCAGCACGATTACGATGCCCAGCACGTCGTCGGCCAGCGCGGCCGGTTGCTGTTCGGCAAATGCCACCACGGCCACCAGCGCCAGTACCACAAAGCCCAGCTTGCGCACCCAGCGCTGAAGGAACGCCACCAGTGGTTTTTCCCAGCGGAAATGCAGCTCCGCCACGCCGCCCGGCGCCAGGATGCGGTAGGCGGTGTAAAACACCAGCCAGGCCTGGGCCATCTGGATCAGCGCCGCGCCGAGGTTGGCGTTCATGCCCCGGGCATCGGTTTGCAACGCATAGCCGCACAAAGCCAGGGCCAGCGAAATCGGCATGGCCAGCAGGACATTGATCAGGATTGCCATCGGCGTGTGCCATTGGCTGTCACGTTTGAAGTGGCCAATGTCCTGATGGATTTTGTTCAACTTGCCGTAGAGGTAACGGCGTTTCCACAGCAGGGCCACGATCAGCAATGCCAGTGGTGAAAACAGCCACGGGCGCTGGGCCAGGCCATCGCGAAGCTCACTCAGGCCGGAAGTCCAGGGCAAGGTCAGCAGTTGCTGTTTGAGGTAGTGCGGGGCGGTTTCGAGCCATTCCAGGTCCAGCGGCTTGTTGCTCGGGATCCAGAACATTTGCTCATCGAGCGTGGCGCGCAGGCTTTGGGCGGTGCTCAGCAACTGCTTCTGGTTCAGTTGCAGGGTGATGGTTTCGTTGAGCAGCGCGCTCAGTTCGCGGTTCAGGCGCTCCAGCAGTTCGCCACGGGTGCCCACCAGTTCCAGCAGGGTTTTGCGCAGTTGCGGGGTGACTTGATCGGCCGGTTGCGTGCTGAGCAGGTTGTCCACGTAGGTAACCGGGTTGCTGATCAGTTCGCGTTGCTGGTTGATCTCGAATTGATACAAGCGGATGTCAGCGATTTCGTCCGCCAGGTTCTTGTCCATCCTTTGCAGACGCGGCAGCGCTTGTTTCTGTTTGTAGAGGATCTTGGACAGCAGAAGGCTGCCTTTCAGCACGCTGATTTGCTCATCCAGCGCCTGATCGCTTTGGGTGACGTTGTCCAGTTGTTGCTTGGTTTCGAGGTTCTGCTGCGTGACTTCGTTCAAGCGGTCGGTGCTGCGCAACAGGTAGTCTGAAAGCTTGAGGTTGAGCGCGCTCTCGGTGGCCAGCAGGCTGCTGCTGCCAGACTTTTGCGCTTCCAGCGATTGCTGGGTCACGGTTTGTTGCGATTGCGCCAGACGCTTCTGGTTGATCAGGGTTTGCAGCTCCTGAATCTCCTGGTCCTGGCGCGCGGTTTTTTCCAGCAGCAGGTCATGCTGGCTGCCGCTGAGGTCTTGCAGCAGGCTGTTGCCCGCCAGTTCCTGACGGCGCAACGCTATCAGCGAGGTGAGGGCAGCCGCCTCGGTGGTGAGTTGGTTGCGCTGATCCTGGGTCAGCAACTTGCCGTTATCGCGGCCCAGCTTGAGGGTGGTGTTGATCTGCTGGATGCGCGTCTGGCTGGTGCTGATTTCGGCCTGCGCCCGCTCAGGTCGGGTTTGGGCCGCGATGGTCATGCTGTTGGCGCTGGCCAGGGCTTTTTGCAGTTCGCCCTGCTGCGTGGTGCGATCCGCCACCAGTTGCTCCAGCTCGGGCACGCTCAGATTTTTATAGCGTTGGGCCACCGGCACGACAGTACTGGCTTTGAGTCGCGTCAGTTCGCGCTGGTTTTCGAGGGTTTGCTGCTGCGCGGTGCCGAGCAGTTGCTTGACCTCACTCAGGCTCTGTTCGTATTCCGCCTTGTTGGCCAACTGGGCAAGGGTCTTTTCGAGGACCGCTTGCAGGGCCTTTTGGTCGGCGTCGGGCAGCTTTCGATCGGCAATTTTATCCAGGCTTTGCTGAACCGACTCTGCGGTCAGGGGTTCAGCCGCCTGAAGCGAACCCACACAAAGGCTCAGGCCGAGCAGGACGGTGGCGAAAAACGTGCGCAGAGTGGGCATAGATTCCGGTCATACGAGGGACAGAAGTGGGCAGTTTAGAGGAACAACCCCGGACCCGGGGCACTTCCTTCGGGGAATCTGACGCCCACTTTGGCGATCTTGTTCCCGTCCATCACGGCCACGGTCCAAATGGTGTTGTTCCATTCCACCTGGTCGCCTACGACGGGCGCACCGCCGACCTTCTGCGCAATGAAACTGCTCAGCGGCAAGTTGGGGTCGATCCCGTCGAGCTTGAGGCCGTACAGCGCCGATACCGCGCCCAGATGGGCGTCGCCTTCAAGCACGAAGTCACCGAAGAAGCGCAGGTCCAGACCACGGGTCGGCGGTTGGCTGAACAGTTTGCCGAGGGCCGGCAGGTTGTGTTCGTGGCCGATCACGCAGAGCAAATCGCCAATTTCAAGGGTCGTACTGCCCGACGGGTGGAGCAGTTGCTGGCCGCGAAACAGCGCGGCGATACGCGTCCCTTCGGGCATTTTCAGTTCTCGCAAGGCGGCACCGATGCACCAGTTTTGTGCATCCAGACGGTACACAAACAACTCCCACTCACTGGTCACGTGAACCTCAAGGGCTGCGCGGGAGATGGGGGCCAGGTCGGGCGGTACGGTCACTTTCAGCAGTTTGGCGACCCACGGCAGGCTGGTGCCCTGCACCAACAGGGAGACCAGCACGATAAAGAACGCGAGGTTGAAATACAGCTGCGCATTCGCCAGCCCGGCCATCAGCGGGAACACGGCCAGAATGATCGGCACCGCGCCGCGCAGCCCGACCCATGAAATAAAGGCTTTTTCACGGGAGTGGAAGGCTTTGAAGGGCAGCAGGCCCACGAGCACGGACAACGGGCGGGCGAACAGGATCATCCACAACGCCAAGGCCAGTGCCGGGACCGCGATGGGCAGCAAGTCGTGAGGCGTGACCAGCAAGCCCAGCACCAGGAACATGCCGATCTGCGCCAGCCAGGCCATGCCGTCGAGCATGTGCAAAATGCCGTGGCGGCTGCGGATCGGGCTGTTGCCGATCACCAGGCCACACAGGTACACCGCGAGGAAGCCGCTGCCGTGCAGTGCGTTGGTGAGGGCAAACACCACCAGGCCGCCCGCCACGACCAGAATCGGGTACAGGCCGTTGGCCAGGTTTATGCGGTTGACCAGTTGCAGCATCATCCAGCCGCCCGCCAGACCGATGGTGCCGCCAATGCCGAACTCACGCAGCAAATTGAGCAGCAAACTCCAGTGCAGGCTGGTTTCGCCGCTGGCCAGCATGTCGATCAGGGTCACGGTGAGGAACACGGCCATCGGATCGTTACTGCCGGATTCGATCTCCAGGCTGGCCGACACCCGCTCGTTCAGCCCTTTGCCGCCCAGCAGGGAGAACACCGCCGCGGCATCGGTGGACCCGACGATGGCGCCGATCAGCAAGCCTTGAATCAGGTTCAGGTTGAACAGCCAGGCGGCCATCAGCCCGGTCAGCCCGGTGGTAATCATCACCCCGACCGTGGCCAGCGATAACGCGGGCCAGAGCGCAACGCGGAAACTGGAAACCCGGGTTCGCAAGCCGCCATCGAGCAGGATCACCGCCAGCGCCAGGTTGCCCACCAGATAGGCCGTCGGGTAGTTATCAAAAATGATGCCGCCGCCGTCGACGCCAGCAGCCATGCCCACGGCCAGAATGATCACCAGAATCGGGATCCCCAGGCGGGAAGACAGGGAACTCACCAGAATGCTTGCACCCACCAGCAACGCGCCGATCAAGAACAGGCTGTTGATGGTCGTCGCATTCAAAGGCAGTACTCCAGAAAACTCAAAGGCAGGGCGCATACCGATCTAGCAGTTTGCGTGCCAGCGATTCTAACCTGCGCGATTGCCGGGCTGTCAAAAAGGTTTTGTGAAAGCACGGCCGAGGGTTTGTAGCAGAGATTGGCGCCGTTCTTTTAGAAATTTAGGAATCCTCCTACAAAGGCTATGACGGTGTATCCGTTAGCGTTTACCTCCTTTGCCGAGGGGTGGCTTCATGATGAGGCGCACCCTCAGTTTCTGAGGAACCAAGGATGTCCACCGTTAGCCGCCAAACCCGCTTCCAGCTGACCCTCATGGGCAGCGACCAGCCCTTTTCGGTGCTGGCATTCAAAGGCGAAGAGGCCATCAGCGAGCC
>NZ_JYKY01000026.1 GCF_001042985.1 Pseudomonas lundensis | reverse complement strand
CTGGGCGTAGTAACACGAGCGAGTGACGTCAAACACCTTGCACAGCCAATCAACCGGCTCATGTGCGCTCAACTGGTCAATCAGCGCGAACGCTCGTGATCTTCCGACATCAAGAGCGCGGTAGCCTAATGAGATGGTCTCCCCCACACCTTGCGAGGGCTAGGCTTTAGCAGGGTGATTTATTTTCGGAGGGCATCATCATGAGCGAGTCAGCGCTGATAGGTATTGATCTCGGTAAACATACGTTCCATCTGCACGGCCAGGATAAGTCAGGCCGGGAGGTGTTTCGCAAAAAATGTTCACGGGCGCAAATGATGCAGTTTTTCGCCCGCTCGCCGAGCTGTGTCGTGGCAATGGAGGCCTGTGCGGGGTCGCACTATGTTGCTCGTCAGTTGGCGGCAATGGGACACGCGGCCAAGCTGATTTCCCCGCAGTTCGTTAAGCCCTTCGTCAAGGGGAACAAAAACGACTTTGTCGACGCTGAGGCGATTTGCGAAGCGGCTTCTCGTCCTTCGATGCGTTTCGTTACGCCCAAGACTGAATCCCAGCAAACCCTGTCTGTACTCCATAGGATGCGCGAATCGTTGGTGCGTGATCGCACCAGAACCGCTAATCAAATGCACGGTTTTCTATTGGAGTTTGGCGTCAGCTTACCCAGAGGTTTGGCCATCATGACGCGTATGGCGGTTGTTTTGGCTGAGCATGAACTTCCCGTTCGTCTGACGGTGCTGCTGCAGCGTTTGCACAATCACTTCGTCTATCTGGATGAGCAAATCAAGGCAATGGATAAAGAGTTGGCATGCCAACTGGCCGACGATGATCTGGGAAGTCGTTTGCTGAGCATTCCATGTGTCGGCCCGATCACCGCCAGCCTGCTGGCTGTGGAGATGGGCGATGGCAAGCAGTACCGATGCAGCCGGAACTTTGCCGCATCAGTGGGCTTGGTACCCAAGCAATACAGCACCGGCGGCAAGGCCAACTTATTGGGGATCAGTAAACGCGGCGACAAGCACCTTCGACAGTTGTTGGTGCAATGTTCCAGGGTCTACATGCAGAGACTCGATCACCAGAAAGGAGCCTTGGCCGACTGGGTTCGCTCATTGCTGAGCCGACGCCACTCTAATGTCGTGGCCTGTGCCTTGGCTAACAAGCTGGCGCGTATCGCTTGGGCGATGGCCGCGCACCATACGCAATACGAAGCAGGGCCAGACGCCTTGAACGCCTGATTCTGCAGTTGTTGCTGTACCACGATTCACCTTTCAGGTTTTGCGATAGCTGAATAATGGATGACGTAAACGGCCTACCGGCCTGACGAAGAACCTGTTTTAAAAATTGGCTCAGCAAGAAGCCGTTAGCCTTTTCAGGAACGTCAGGCGCGACTCTCATCATGGCGCGGGTGAATCATCCAATAGACGCCGGATAGATTTAAGCAAGCCAACTACTTCGCCCTTGAATCAGCATTGCAAAAAAGGGGGTGACCATAGATTTTTAATATTGATTTCTCTCGCTCAAGCCGAGCAATCCGAGCTTCCAGCTCCTGAATTTTTTGCTGTTCAGGAGTCAGTGCTTTGTTCTGCGGGGTGACGCCTTTATGTTCTTTCTGAATCTGGTCAACCCAGCGGCGCAATGCCGACTCACCAATGCCGAGTGAACGGCTGGCTTCGATGTAGCTGTAGTTTTGCTTGAGCACAAGGTCGGCAGCCTCGCGCTTGAATTCAGGAGTAAAGGAGCGGCGTTGTTTGGTCATCTGACACCTTGATCTGGCGAGCATTCTCGCCTAAATGGGTGTCCGGTTTCATTAGACCACTACAGACCATCACGGGTGCCAAGAGCAGCTAAGTGGGAAGCGGGTAAAAAGTAGCGGTCTGAATGACGTGGAGGTGAAGGCCCGTCTAACGTTTAGTGTGGAACGAAAATGGGTATGAACCGGGTACGTCACAAGTCCCCAGATCAGCCCTATTCAGGGCCGATCTGTCTACAGGTGTTAGAACACCCATTCCTGAGCGGTTACGACACGGCAGAATGGCCCCGCAAGGGTCGCATTGTGATGGGCGATAATCTGCTCTGCTTTAAGGGTGGGCGTGTCACTGCATGTATGACCATCGGCTATCAACACGGCGTCGAATCCAAGATCTCTTGCAGCGCGGCAGGTGCTGTCAACGCAATATTGGGTTTTCATACCCGTGATGACCACGCCTTCAACGCCAAACGCCTGTAGCTGATCGGCCAGCTCTGTTTTGGTAAAGGCGTCAGGACGGGTTTTCTCGAAGATGACTTCCTCACCCTTTAACACCAACTCCGGCACCAGTTGCGTCAGCGGGCTTGTAGGTTCGATCGGTGAGCCGGGTGGACCAATGTGGCGCGCCAGGAAAATAGGTGCGCCCGCTATCCGGGCTTTGCTCATCAACGTGTTTACCGTTGTAACCAGTGCTTCGCCGGCCAGTGGTTTGTCCGGGCCATGCAGTAATCCAACCTGCATATCGAGAATTAACAGAGCATACATGGGGCTTTCCTTGCGTTGTGGCCAGAGACACAAGGGCAAAAGAAAAGGCCCTTACCATCACTGGCGGGCCTTTGAAGTTCGTGTGTTATGGGCTCACGACACCTCTCACGACCCGCCTTTGGCGGTCGTGGTTGTCGTAGTCAAGGCAATGCGTAGGTGATCCATGGGCCTGACAGTAGCGGTATGACCAAAACTTGGCAAGTGGATGCAAGGGCAGATGTTCGCGATCAGCGACGCATTAATAAGCGCTTGCTGGGGTTTTCAAGATTTGAGCCCCATCCCTGCTGCCCACTCCACCAGTGCGCTGTCACGCGCGAGTCCAAGTTTATTCATTGCCATGCGCTTTTGGCGGCTGATGGTCTTTTCGCTACGGCTGAGTCGCGTAGCAATTTGGCGGCCGGAATGCCCCAAGATGAATAATCTTACAACTTCAATTTCTTTGGGCGAGAGCGCCAATAACGAGCCCTTGGGCAGGTGCTTTGTGAAAGAAGACTGCTCATCAAGCGCTTTCACAAAAGTAGGGCTAATGTAACGTTTGCCTTTGCTCACAACGCGTACGGCATGGACTAACTCGGATAAATCATTGTGTTTGTCAAACAGCCCAGCAACCCCCAACCCCAGCAAGGCTTTCAACGCCGAGGGGTTGTTCAGCATGGTCATAACGATAACTTTTACCGATTCGAAATGTCGTCGAATGTAGCTGATGAGTGCCAGACCGTCTGGCTGGCTACCACGTGGCATGGAGTAATCAGTAATCAGGATCTGGCACGGGTAGCGTTGAAGTTTATCGATCAGGTCGTCTGTGCCGAACGCATGGCCAGCGATGCTGTATGAGGCGTCCAACTGCCCCGATAACGTCATCATCGCCCCTTGCACAACCACGGGATGATCATCCGCCACAATGAGGCTCAGCACTGACGCGCTCCGTATTGCCATGAGGCATTTAAGAAAACGTGATCAGCCCGAGTTGCACCGCTTTGAGGGCGGCAGTGTGACGTGACGACACACCGAATTTTCGTCTCAGGTTGTAAAAATGAAAATTCACACCGGCCTCTGTACAACCGACGATTCGAGCGATGTCCCATGAGGACTTTCCAAGCAAACTCCACTGTAAAACTTCCTTTTCCCTTGGGGTCAATTTGACGTTCTCCGTAGCCTCTTCATCGTATGAATGAAAAGCCTGACTGCGCTGCTCTGGTTGGAGCGGACGTTGACGGATCATGTTGTTTTCTCCCTCATGCCTGGATGCGGAATCGACACCACCACACTGCCGGACGCTTTTTGGCAGTAAAAAACGGGTGTTCAAGTGAGGGATTTATAACGCGCTGATTTGAGCGTTGTAACCTGTCAGAAATTACAGTTCGCCAAGGTTACTTGGCTTTGCAGGATGCTTCCTTCCGACTTCTGGGCAGGAGTTGTAGGAGATATCAATGGGATAGGGAGTTAATTTAAAAATGGTAGTAAGAATAAGTTGCATGGTTCGTGAGCAGCTTTCTTCCAAAAAAACTTGCCAGGCGCTAAAGCGCGCATTCAAAGGTTACGCCGGGGTGCCAGCCTTAGCGGGGGCCGCAAAGACCGGACGCGTCACGGATTGAGTGACGCTGTTGATCTTGCACGGTCTACCTGCAAGATAAGTGGCGCGCTATTTCGCACACCGTTTTGCCCCGATCACACAGGCGATCACCGTGACCGTTACCCCAAACATGCCCGGACTAACGGTCTCATGCAGCAACGAGGCGGCGAGCGCCAAACCGAAAAAGGGTTGCAATAACTGGAGTTGACCTACCGCCGCAATGCCTCCCTGAGCAAGCCCGCGGTACCAAAATACGAAACCGATCAGCATGCTGAACACCGAGACGTAGGCCAGGCTTAACCATGCCTGCGGGCTGATGCCGGCGAACGAAGGTGGAGCATAGAAACCACTGAGCGTGGCCATCAGCGGTAATGACAACACCAGCGCCCATGAGATGACTTGCCACCCCCCCAAGGTTCGCGAGAGTTTCGCGCCTTCTGCGTAACCCAGGCCGCACACCAACACAGCACACAGCATCAGCGCATCTCCTTGCAGCGACGCCCTCAGGCCTTGCGCTATGGCGTAGGCCACCACCAATGAACAGCCCAGCACCGAAAACAGCCAGAAGGCCGGCCGGGGCCTTTCTCCACCGCGCAGGACCCCGAATACAGCAGTGGCCAAAGGCAGCATGCCGAGGAAGATAATCGAGTGTGCCGAGGTCACATGCTGGAGCGCCAATGCCGTTAACAAGGGGAATCCGACGACCACGCCTATAGCCACTATCAGCAGGGACAAAAGTTGATTTCTTACAGGACGTCGCTCCCTGAAAAACCAGAGTGCGCACGCAGCCAACAGGCCTGCCAGGGTTGCGCGGGCAACCGTCAGGAATACGGGGTCAAACTCCATTACCGCGATCCGGGTTGCGGGCAAAGAGCCACTAAAGATCACAACGCCGATGAATCCATTGATCCATCCGCGTTTGATACGGTCGTCGTTCGGTTTGGTAGACCCGCAGATGCTGTCCATGCTGTGAAATCCTGAGCTGATGAGTGACAGGTTGAGTGCATCGCCAGGACGAAGATGCGTCCAGGAAGTTTCAATTGCGTGCGTTGCATCCTAGGGTTAATGATTCGGAACAATCAAAAAATTGTCATGGATACAAAGTGAAATGACGCGCTCCCGTTACAAATACCTGGTCGACCGCCTGGCCGCAGCTATACGTTCAGGCAGTCTTGGCCCTGGCACCCGGTTACCTACGCACCGTCAACTGGCGGCGGCCCATGGCCTGGCGTTGGCAACGGCCAGTCGCGTGTACGCAGAACTGGCGGCCATGGGGCTGGTCAGCGGAGAGACCGGGCGCGGGACTTTCGTCAGGGAAACTGCTTTGCCGCCTGGGCAGGGCATAGACCAGCCACCCCTTGAGTCGGGGATGCTGGACTTGAATTTCAATTACCCTTCATTGCCAGGCCAGACGGACCTTTTGCGACAGGCACTGCGCCAATTGGCGCTCAGCGGAGATCTGCAAACCCTTCTGCGTTATCAGCCCCATGGCGGGCGTCTGCATGAACGGGCAAGTGTGGCCAGGCACTTGGCGACCCGCGGCATCGACGCATCGGCCGAGCAGGTATTGATGGTCAATGGGGCTCAGCACGGCTTGGCCGTAGCGCTGATGGCGCTGTTGAAACCGGGGGACGTCATCGCGGCGGATGCCTTGACGTATTCCGGTTTCAAAGTGCTGGCTCAAAGTCTTCATTTAGAAGTTTTGCCCATTCCTGTCACCGCTCACGGGCCTGATCTGGACGCGTTTGAACGACTGTGCCGCGGCCGTCCTGTGCGTGCTGTTTACTGCATGCCGACCTTGCACAACCCACTGGGCTGGGTCATGGGAACCGAACAACGGGCCCACCTGGTATCCATTGCGCGGCAATACGACCTGACCATCATTGAAGATGCGGCCTACGCGTTTTTGATCGAAAAAGCGCCGTTGCCGATGGTGAGCTTGGCGCCTGAACGCACGGTCTACGTGTCAGGCTTATCCAAAAGCGTGGCGACCGGGCTGCGTGTGGGGTTTGTTGTCGCTCCGATACAGCACATTAGCGCGCTGGAGCGCGCGATCCGGGCGACGGTCTGGAACGTGCCGGGCGTAATGACCGCTATTGCAACCGCCTGGCTGGATGATGGAACCGTCAGTCTGCTGGAGTCGCAAAAAAGGGAGGATGCGCAAGCACGCCAACATCTGGCTGACGAAGTGTTGTCAGGGTTGCCGTATCTTCGCCACCCCTCGTCTTACTTGATCTGGTTACCGTTGTCCGAGGACGTGCGTGCCGACCAGGTAGCCATGATGTTGATGAGCGAACATGTCTCTGTTTCTACCGCAGAGCCATTTGCGATCACGGCCCATATTCCGCATGCAATCAGGCTGGCGCTGGGGTCAGTTGACATGATTGCGTTACGCGAAGCGTTGCTGAAAGTGAGGCGGGTGGTGGAGGCGCTTGGTTGACCATTGGCAGTGATCTCAGCGCCTCACTCCCTGCGCAGGTCAGGCAGGGAGTTTCTCCGACGGCACGCCGATCAATGCTTGTGGTTCAAATCCCCGAACGGATCATGGGGCTGATCAAGCGGCTGCCCAGGCTTAGCGCCTCTGTTACCAGCCCGCGCAGGCTGTCGGTGTTTTCCTCATTGATGCTCTGGGTCATTTTTTCACCGAGGGTAGACCCTTCTTCGGCCGCTTGTGGCAAGGCCCGCAGGATCAGCAAACCGTTGTTGGTCAAAATCACCTCAAAAAACGATACCCCTGACATGCCATCGAAGTGGATGTAACCGACGTCAGCCAGCCACTTGATGGTGGCGAGGAAAAGGCTTTCTTCTTTTTCAAGTGCTTCACGGGTGCCGGCGCGCAAGGTTTTGTAGTCGATAAAGTCTTCTGCGCTGATGCTGACAGGCAGTGGGAAGCTGCGGTACAGCTTGCCGAAGACCATGCCGGTGTAGCAATCGAACAGTTCGATATTGTTCGAGGGCAAGGCGTTGATTGAATGGACGTTTTTATCTTTCAAGTGACTGGCGAGTACGTTGAACATGCGAACCTCTGTCAGTGAAGTCGTTGATCGCTGCAAATGCATACCCATGGGTATAGCACACGACCGTGTGCGCTGTTTTTTCAACGCCTGAATCAGGGGGCAGGGTCAGTTTCTGCCGGGACGCGCAAGTGTGACTGGATGTTAGGAGGCGCCCAAACAATCTATCGCCTGGCTGGCTATTTGAAGCAGCACTGCTTAACTATTGCGCGTTAGCCATGTTGATATTTCTTTTTGGAGGATGAATGTCCAGGCCCGCATGGATGCGCTCACTAGGGATCACAGTGGCCTTGCTCGGAATACTGGCTGCGCCAGTTTATTCAGCGCAGGCGCGCACATTGAAGCTGGCCATTGGCGATGAGCCCACCGAAGGTTTTGATCCCATGCTGGGGTGGAGTCATGGCAGTTATTTGCTGCTGCACAGCCCCTTGCTCAAACAGAATGAAGACCTGTCCTGGAGCAGCTTTCTGCTCAGTGATTATCAAACGGGTGAGGACGGGAAAACCTGGACTCTGACGCTCAAGCCGGGCCTGAAATTTTCCGATGGCTCGGCGCTTGAGGCCAAAGACGTTGCCTACACGTACAACAATGCAGCGGCCAGCGGCGGCAAAGTGGACATGGGCAATTTTCTGAAGGCTGAAGCGGTGGATCCCTTGACTGTGCGGATTGCGCTCAAGGCAGCGCAAAGCACCTTCGTCAATGTGCTCGGTTCATTGGGCATCGTGTCCGCTGACCAGTACGACGCTAAAACCTATGCGCAAAAACCGATTGGTGCCGGGCCTTATCGGCTGGTCAGCTATCAGCCGGGTCAGCAATTGATCGTTGAAGCCAACCCCTATTACGCCGGGCACAAGAATGATTTCCCCCGACTGGTGTTTGTGTTTCTAGATGAAGACAGCGCCTTTGCAGCGGCACAAAGCAAACAGTTGGGGATTGTGCGGATTGCACCGGCATTGGCGGTCACGCCTGCCCATGGCATGAAGCTCTGGGTTCGTCCCAGTGTCGAGAACCGCGGCATTGTGTTGCCCACCACGGCTTCTGGCAAAAAAGACGCGCAGGGCTACCCGATCGGCAATGACGTGACCGCCGACGTGGCCATTCGCAAAGCCATCAACTACGCGATCGATCGTCAGTTGCTGGCCGATCAGGTGCTGGAAGGGCACGCAATCCCCGCTTTTACAGGCGTTGAAGGCCTGCCGTGGAATAACCCCGACGCCGCCTTCAAAGATGGCGACAGCGCGAAAGCCAAGCAGATCCTCGAAGACGCCGGATGGGTCGAAACCCCCACGGGTGTGCGCGAAAAAAACGGTCTGCCAGCCAAAGTGACCCTCTGGTATGCCAGCGGTGATGCCACGCGGCGTGATCTTGCCCAGGCCGTGCGCGCCATGCTCAAGCCGGTCGGCATTGCTGTGGATTTGCAATCCGGCAGTTGGGAAACCGTTGAACGCAACATGCACGCCAACCCGACGCTTTTTGGCTGGGGCAGCCTCGACCCGATGGAGCTTTACCACCACTACAGCAGCAAGGCCGCTGGCGTGGAGTACTACAACCCCGGCTATTACCGCAATCCGGTGGTCGATCAACACTTGCAGCAAGCATTGGACGCGCCCAACTGGCAGCAGGCGGTGCCGTTCTGGCAACAGGTGGAGTGGGACGGCAAAACCGGCGTTGGGGTCAAAGGGGATGCTGCCTGGGCGTGGTTGCTTAATGTGCAACACACGTATCTGGCCGATGAATGCATCGATTTAGGCAAAGGCGCCCCTGAAATTCACGGCTCCTGGTCATTGCTCAATAGCCTTGATGGCTGGAAATGGACCTGCCAGTGATCCGTGAGGCCGTGTGGTTTGTGGTGCGCTTACTGGGCTTGTTGCTGGTGACGGCCGCAGGCACGTTCACGTTGCTCAGTTTTTCTCCGGTTGACCCGATCCGCGCTTACATCGGTAACGATTTGTTGCACGTGCCGCCCGAACAATACCCCTTGATCGCGGCGAGATGGGGGCTAGACCTGCCGTTGTGGGAACGCTTCTGGCATTGGTTTACGCAAATGCTACACGGCGATTTCGGCTATTCGATGCTGTACAACGCACCGGTCTCACAGGTGATTGGCGAACGTTTTGCCACCTCGTTTGCGTTGCTGTTTTCGGCGTGGCTGTTCTCAGGATTCGTCGGGTTGGCAATGGGGCTCACCGCCGGCCGTTATTTACATCGCTGGCCTGATCGGCTGCTGTCCACGTTGTCTTACGTCCTGTCGTCTTTGCCCACGTTCTGGATCGGTTTGTTGCTGCTGTCACTGTTTGCCGTGACCCTCAATTGGGCACCGATTTGTTGTGCATGGCCGCCCGGCACCGACGCTGCGACCGCGACCTGGCGTGACAAATTGCATCACCTGATTTTGCCCATGCTGGCGCTGGGATTATTGGGGGTGGGTAACATTGCATTGCACACCCGCTCGCGGGTCGCTGAAGTCATGGGCAGCGAGTTCATTCGTTATGCCCGCGCTCAAGGGGACAACGGCTGGCCGCTGATCAGGTTTCATGTGCTGCGTCACGCGCTGACGCCTGCCGTGTGCCTGCAATTTGCGTCGGTGGGCGAATTGATTGGTGGATCTTTGCTGGCCGAAAAAGTTTTCGCGTATCCGGGATTGGGGCAGGCCACGATCGACGCAGGTTTACGGGGCGACATCCCGCTGCTGATGGGCATTGTGATGTTTTGCGCCGTGCTGGTGTTCACGGGAAACAGCATTGCCAACGCGCTATTACTGCGCCTCAACCGCGGGGCGGCGCGCCAGTCATGACGTTTAACCCTCAGCGCGCCCTGTTACGCCTCAGTGCCTCACTGTTACTGCTGATCCTGCTGGTCGCCTACGGTATTTCGGTGTCGGGTGTCGAGGTCTCCATGGACTTGCTGGCGCGGCGTCAGGCGCCCTCGACGCAGTTCTGGTTCGGCACCGACAGCCTCGGCCGCGACCTGTGGTTGCGCTGCTTTCAGGGCATGACCACCAGTTTGCACATCGGCCTCGTTGCTGCGTTCAGCAGTGGCGCGTTGGCCATGCTTGCCGCCAGCCTGTGTGCCGTAAACAAAACCCTGGATTTTCTGATTCGCGGGTTGATCGACAGCCTGTTGTCCTTGCCACATCTGTTGTTGCTGGTGTTGATCTGCTTCACCTTCGGCGGCGGCAAACACGGGGTGATTCTGGCGGTTGCGCTGACCCATTGGCCGCGTCTGGCCTTGATTCTTCGCGGGGAGCTGTTGCGAATCCGCGAAAGTGATTTCGTCATGCTGTCGCACCGGCTGGGCAACAGCAGTTTTTATCGCTGGCGTCACCATTTGCTACCGTTACTGCTGCCGCAATGGATCGTCGGCACCTTGCTGATGTTCCCCCATGCGGTGCTGCACTCGGCGGCCCTGAGTTTTCTGGGTTTTGGGCTGGCGCCCCATGACCCGTCGCTGGGTTTATTGCTGGCCGACGCCCTGCGTTACCTGAGCAGTGGCGCGTGGTGGCTGGCGTTTTTCCCCGGTTTGATTCTGGTGAGTCTGGTGCTGGTGTTCGACCAGTTCGCGCGGGCTTTGCAGCAGTTATGGATAAGGGTCACCTGATGCTGACATTCAACCGCCTGGCCATCGACATTGCCCACTACCGCTGGTTGGGCCACACCACCTGGCAGCCGTTGCTGAGCAACATTACCCTTGACGTGCGACCCGGTGAGCTGGTCGCGCTGGTGGGTTCAAGTGGTGAAGGTAAAAGCCTGTTGCTGCAAAGTGCACTGGGTTTGCTGCCTGACAACATGCGCTGTCGCGGGGAGATCCGGCTGGACGGGCAATGCCTGAGTGACACCGACAAAATCCATCAGCGGGGCAAAACCCTGTGTTACGTCCCGCAAGGGGTGAGTGCCCTCAATCCCTTGCTTAAAGTGGGCCCGCAGTTACAAAGAGCTGCGCGGTTGAGTGGTGTCGCCCTGGGCCTGGATGACGTAGCCCGACAGTTACAGCAGTACAACCTGCAACCTGAGCTGGTGGCCACGTATCCGCGCAGGTTGTCCGGCGGGATGGCCAAACGGGTGCTGGCCAGTGGTGCGGCGTTGACCCACGCCCGCTACCTGCTTGCTGATGAAATCACCGCCTGGCTCGATGACGAACACGCCTGCCAACTGCTGCATCACTTCAAGCGCCTTTGCCAGCAAGGACGTGGGGTTTTATGGGTGACCCATGATCTGGCACTGGCCGCCCGGTTTGCCGACACCATCGCGGTGTTGCACCACGGCCAATTGCACGAAACCGTGAGTGCGCAGGCGCTGCGCGATAACGGCGCCAGCCCCTGGTTGCAGTCGCTGTGGGCGGCGTTGCCCGAGCAGCAATTCATTCACCGGCGTGTGCCGCAACCGGAGTGCCCGCCCCATGCTTGAAGTCCAACAACTGACCATTGAGCAAAACGGCCAGCGGCTGTGGGACTCGGTATCGTTTCACGTCAGCGCCGGGGAGCGTCAGGGCATTTCGGCCCCCAGTGGCTATGGCAAAACCACCCTGGGCCGGGTGCTGGCGCAATGGCAGGGGGCGACGTCGGGTCGGATCACCGTGGACGCAAAACCGCTGGCGAAGCAGGGCTACTGCCCGATCCAGCTGGTGCCCCAACACCCGGAGCTGACGTTCAACCCCTATCGCAGCACGGGCGATAGCCTGCGCGATGCCTGGTCTCCGACGGCCGCGTGGCTGGACCGGCTGGCGATCAGCCCGGCGTGGCTGAAACGACGTCCTGACGAGTTGTCCGGTGGCGAACTGGCGCGTATTGCGTTGCTCAGGGCGCTGGACCCGCGCACGCGTTTTCTCATTGCCGATGAAGTCACCGCGCAACTGGATGCGCACATTCAGGCGCAGGTGTGGCACGTGCTGCTTGACGAGGTCCGGCGCCGTGATCTGGGGTTGATTGTGTTCAGCCACAATAAGGCGTTGCTGGAAAAAGTCTGTTCAAGCATCTGGTACCCGCAGGCGCAGGGCCCTCAGTGCGGACTGGCAACGATCCCGTACAGCTCACAATAATCGGCCCACGCCATGCCTGCCATTTGCGCCACTTCGCGGTGTACTTCCAGCCGTTGAGCTTCAAAAGCGGCCTCGCTGTCACTGGTCAATTTCAGGGTCAATTCCCACGCGAACAAGCCCAGTCGCTCCGCTTCGGCTTCGAACGCTTCGTTCAGCCGCTCCTGACGATACACCTCTGGCAGCTGCCCGACGGCGCGGGCTTCAAGGGGGTTCAGGCAATCGAGTTGCTCGCGCAGGTCGGGGCGTTCGGCAAGAAAACGGTCAAGGGCTTGCTGGTGGGTAGGGCCGGGTTCAGTCACGGGTGTCTCCTGTTAACGAAGGGGGAGGTCAGCGGCGTTCATGCTGCTTGCGATACGCGCCCGGTTGCACACCGATGGACTTGGTGAACGCCCGGGTAAACGCTGCAATGGAGTGATAGCCCACCGCTGCGCAGGCTTGTTCGACGGTGTGGTCTGTCTGTAGCAACTGGCAGGCGTGGCGCATGCGCAAGGCCAGTAAGACATGACCGGGGGATTGCCCGGCATGTTCACTGAAGCGCTTGAAAAACGCCGAACGCGACAGGCCAGTACACGCTGCCATGCTTTCCAGGGTCCACGGCTGCTCGGGATGTTCGATCAATTGTTGCAACAGGGTAGAAAATGCCGGTTGCCGCGCCAGGGCTACCAGGCCGCCGAGGTCGGGGTTGTGGCTGACTTGCTGGCGCAGCACGTACAGAAACAACAAATGACTCAGCCGCTCCAGCAAGGCCGATGAAGGGGCTGGCACACGCTCGCACTCATCCAGAATCAACTGGAAAACAGTGCGCGCCGCGCTGGAGGACGGGTCGTTGGCACGCAGGATCAACCAAGCGGGCAGGGCTTCAAGGATCAGGTCAGACAGCCCCGGCTGAAATTGAAAAAAGCCGCACACCAATCCGACGCCCTCGTCGGCGTGCGGATCGAGTGCCTGCATGGCCTGACGCGGCAACTGCGCGGCCAGCCCGGCGTCATTTGCGCTGGAAAGCCGGTAGTCCGGGTCTTGCAGCAAAAACAGCGCATCCCCGGCGTTCAATTGCACGCCGTGAGCCTGCCCCTCCACGTGTAGCCAGCAATGGCCCTGTACCACGACGTGAAAACTGGCGCGGGCCAGCCCGTGAGTGCTGCTGTGCCATCCGCCGCAATAGCGCCCGACATGGAACAGGCTGGCGTCTAGCTCAAGGCTTTCTAATAACCAATCAATCAGGGGACTGGACGAATTCATCTAATGGAAACACTCAGAAGCAAGTAATCGCTACTTTAGAATATGGAATCAAATTTTTATAACCAACAGACTGTTCCGACACCTTTTGCAGGAGTCACTTCATGTCTCGTGTCACGCTTCATACCCTCGATTCGGCTCCCGAAGCCGCGAAGCCATACCTGGAAACCGCACAGAAAAATGCCGGGTTCATTCCCAACCTGTTGGGGATTCTAGCCAATGCGCCGGCGGCACTGGAGACTTATGTCACGGTTTCGGGCATCAACGGCAAGGTTGAGCTAACCCTGCCGGAAAGGGAAGTGGTGCAATTGATCGCAGCAACGCGCCATGGGTGCGACTTCTGTGTCGCAGGTCATACCGCCGTGGCGCAGAACAAGGCCAAACTGCCCGACGAAGTCGTCACCGCCCTGCGCGGGCAAACTGAGCTGCCTGAAGAGCGCCTCGAAGCGCTGGCCGCGTTTACCCGCGAAGTCATTGCCAAGCGCGGGGACGTCAGCGACGCCACGTACAGCGAATTCAAGGCCGCCGGTTTCACCGAAGGGCAGGCGCTGGAAGTGATTCTGGGCGTAAGCCTGGCAACCTTGTGCAATTTTGCTAACGTGTTCGCCCGCACGCCGTTGAACCCTGAACTGGCGCGTTATAGCTGGACCCGTCCTGAGTAATCCGGCGGTCCCGATTTAAAGGAGAAATCGACATGCTAGACCCTGTACTGAGTCATTGGCTGGATGCCGAAGCCGAGGCGCTGGACCTCGGCCACAGTGACCCGCAACACGTCCTGTCGCAACTGGCATCGGCCAATGTGCTACGGGTCGGCATCAGCCCACAGCTGGGTGGCACCGGCGGCAATCTGGCCGATGCACTGGAAGTAATGGCCAGCGTTGCCAGCCATTCCCTGGCTTCGGCTTTTGTGTTTTGGGGCCAGCGCGCTTTTATCGAATACCTGTTGCACAGTCCCAACACCGGGCTGCGCGAACGCTTGCTGCCTGACTTGCTGAGTGGCCAATTGGCGGGCGCCACCGGGCTGTCCAACGCCATGAAATTTTTGTCCGGGATTGAATCGTTGCAAGTGCGCGCCCGTGCCCACGCCAATGGTTGGGCGCTGGACGGTCGGTTGCACTGGGTCACTAATTTGCGCAAAAGCGGGTTCGTGGTCGCGGCGGCCATTGAGCGTGAAGAGGGCGGCGCGCCTTTTGTGCTGGCAATCCCTGACGGCTTGCCGGGCCTGCAGCGTTCCGATGACCTTGAATTGATGGGGTTGCAGTCAAGTAACACGGCCGCACTCGACTTCCAGGCGGTGCAGGTCGCCCAAGAATGGTTGTTGCACGACAACGCCAAAGTCTTTCTGCCTGCCGTGCGCCCGGCGTTTTTAGGCCTGCAATGCGGGCTGTCGATCGGCCTGGCACGACGCTCGTTGCAGGAGGCCGAAGCGCACTTGCAAGGTCCGCGCTCCGGTTTGCTCGAACTGTTGAATGAACAAAAGGCGCACCTGGAAGCTCAGGTGGACGCCTTGAAAACCGGCCTGCTGGAGGGTCGGTTCCTGACGAACCCGGCGGCCCTGTTTAACATCCGCATTGCCTTGGCAGAAGCCACGGCCAGCGCGGTGCAGTTCGAACTGCAAGCCAGTGGCGGCAAAGCCTACCTGTGTGCCCATGGCAGCGCGTTCGCCCGACGCTGGCGCGAGTCGGCCTTTGTGCCGATCGTGACCCCGAGCCTGGTGCAACTGCGGGCCGAGTTGCTGCGTCAGGCCAAGGTCAGCGCGTGATGAGCACGGTCTTGCTGGACGCGCGTGACATCACCCTGGGCTATGCCCGGGGCCAGGGATGGCAATCGGTACTGGAGGGGTTCGACCTGCAACTGGCACCCGGAGAAATCGTGTCAGTGCTGGGCCCAAGCGGGGTGGGCAAATCCAGCCTGCTGCGGGTTCTGGCAGGGTTGCAAACCCCGCACTCAGGCACGGTGAGCTTGTTGGGCGAAGCGGTCACCGCACCGCACCCCCGGGTCGCGGTGGCGTTTCAGGACCCGAGCCTGTTGCCCTGGTTGAACCTTGAGCATAACGTCGCCTTCGGGCTGGATTTCGCCCGCCAGCCCAAAGTGGCCGCCGCAGCGCGCAAGGCGCGGGTCGATCAGGCCATTACGGAAGTGGGCTTGCAACACGCAAGGGGGCAGTACCCGGCGCAGTTGTCCGGCGGCATGGCGCAGCGGGTGGCGCTGGCCCGCTGCCTGGCGCGTCAGCCCCAAGTGCTGTTGCTCGACGAACCGTTTGGTGCGCTGGACGAAGTCACCCGCGCCGACATGCAGCAGTTGTTGCTCAGCGTGATTGCGCGGCACAACACGGCGGCGCTGTTGATTACTCACGATATTGACGAAGCCCTGCTGCTCAGCGACCGGATTCTGCTACTGGGCCACAGCCCGGCGCGGACTGTCGGTGAGTGGCGCATCGACCTTGCGCAACCGCGTGAAGACCGGGTCGAGGAGCTGGGCGCTTTGCGCATCGACATTCTCAAAACCCTTCGGCGGGCGAGCCGCACCCCTGACCTTGAACCTTTACGCGACTCGCTGGAGCTAGCACATGTGCCTGGACGACTTCACACACACTCGGCGTGACATTTTAAAACTCAGCGCCATGCTCACCGCGGCGGGCGCCTTGCCGATGCTCAGCAGCCTGCAGGCCCGTGCGGCGGCCGAGCCGGATGCGCCGGTGCGCATCGGTTACCTGCCGATCACCGACGCCACGCCGTTGCTGGTGGCGCACAACAATGGCCTGTTCGAGGCCGAGGGCATCAAGGCTGAGCGCCCTGTGTTGCTGCGCAGCTGGGCGCAGGTGATCGAAGCCTTTATCTCCGGGCAGGTCAACGTGATTCACTTGCTCTCGCCGATGACGGTGTGGGCGCGTTACGGCAGCAAAGTGCCTGCCAAAGTCGTGGCCTGGAATCACGTGGGCGGCTCCGGGCTGACCGTAGCCCCCGACATCCAAGAGGTCCGGCAACTGGGCGGCCAATCCATCGCGATTCCGTTCTGGTACTCGATCCACAACGTGGTGGTGCAACAGCTGTTTCGCGACAACGGCTTGCAACCGGTCACACGCCCGGTAGGCAGCACGCTGGCCGCCAATGAAGTGAACCTGGTGGTCATGCCGCCTTCCGACATGCCGCCCGCCTTGGCGACCAAGCGCATCGCCGGGTACATCGTGGCCGAGCCGTTCAATGCCTTGGCCGAAGACTTGAACGTCGGCCGCGTACAGCGCTTCACCGGCGATCTGTGGCGCAATCACGCGTGCTGCGTGGTGTTCATGCACGAGCATGACCTGAACAACCGGCCTGAATGGTCGCAAAAAGTGGTCAACGCCATCGTCAAGGCGCAGCTCTGGACCCGCGATAACCGACAGGCCGCCGCCCAGTTGCTGGCCAAGGACGGAGAAAACCGGTACACGCCGCACAGCAGTGCCGTGCTGCAAAAAGTCCTGGCGCCTGCCGCCAGCGATCGCGCGCGCTATGAAGCGGCGGGGGCGATTCAGCATGGCGACTGGGATGAACAGCGCATTGATTTTCAGCCTTATCCCTTTGCCAGCTATACCGAAGAGCTGGTCACGCGGCTCAAGCACACGCTGATTCAGGGCGACAATCAGTTTTTGGCGGGCCTGGACCCCGCGCATGTGGCGACCGATCTGGTCGATGACCGCTTCGTCAAAAACAGCATCGCCGCCGTGGGCGGGCTCAAGGCATTCGGTTTGCCAGACAGCTTTGAACGCACCGAGGAGTTTGGCTTTTGACTGGGCCAGCACCTTCCACCGCGCGGCAATGGCTACTGGGTGGCGCAGGGCTGTTGAGCCTGTTGCTGGCCTGGTGGCTGGGTGTCGAGTGGCTGGGCAGTGAACAGGGGCTGGCGGCCCGCTTTTCGCCGCAAGCCACGTTTGTCAGTCTGTACGAATTACTGGGCAGCGCTCAGTTGTACGAGAACGTTGGGGTGAGCCTAAAGCGCATCGTGGTCAGCCTGGTGATGGCGTTATTGATCGGCGTGCCATTAGGGCTGCTGATAGGCGGCTCGCGTAATCTGGAGGCCGCCACCACGCCCGCCTTTCAATTCCTGCGCATGATTTCGCCGCTGTCCTGGATGCCGGTGGTGGTGATGCTGATGGGCGTGGGCGATCAGCCCATCTACTTCTTGCTGACCTTTGCCGCCGTGTGGCCGATTTTGCTCAATACCATTGCGGGGGTACGCCAACTGGACCCGCGCTGGCTGCAACTGAGCCGCAGCTTGAGTGCTACGCGTTGGGAAACCTTGCGCCGGGTGATCCTGCCCGGTGTGTTGGGGCATGTGCTGACCGGGGTCCGGCTTTCCATCGGGATTTTGTGGATCGTGCTGGTGCCTTGCGAAATGCTCGGCGTGAGTGCGGGGCTGGGCTATTTCATTCTCGACACCCGCGACCGGCTGGCCTATTCAGAACTGATGGCCATGGTGCTGTTGATCGGTGTGCTGGGGTTTGCGCTGGATGCACTGGCCCGTGGCCTGCATCGACGCTGGGTACACGCGGCCTGATACTCAGCGCTCGCTGAGCTGGCCATTACCGGATGTTTCAGTGTGCGGGTGAGGCGGGTGCGGGGTATGGCGGCCGGTCAGGACGAACAACACGTCGATTCCGACCAGCGTGATGGCCGCCAGGTAGTTGGCGCGGGGCAGGGTCATGTCACGCTCATACAGGCTTTGCGCGTGCCGACCGACTCCACCGGCCTGCGCCAGTTGCTGTTGCGTCAGGCCCAGGCGCATGCGTTCCTGCTGCAGTCGTTTTCCGTAGGTATTCATATCGACGCCTGTTTCAGGCTGGGGGATGGAAAAAGAGTACTGGAAGCGCCGCAAGAGGAAAAGCCTGGAATGTGGCATGTCGCCAGCGTGCGGGGTGAGTCTCATAATCGGGCAGGATCAGCGGGGAGCCTGCCCGGTTATCGACTTAAATGCCTGGTTTTTGCTCGGCTTCCGGCAAGAACCAGTTCAGCAGCAGCGCACAGATACCGCCGGTCGCCACGCCCGATTCCAGTACGTTGCGTAACGCCGCCGGCATGTGGGCGAGGAACTCAGGCACTTGCGACACGCCCAGGCCCAGCGCCAGCGACACGGCAATGATCAGCAGCGCACGACGGTCCAGGGTGATGCTGGCCAGAATGTTAATGCCCGATGCGGCCACCGCGCCAAACATCACCATGGCTGCACCGCCCAGTACCGGCTCGGGCACAGCCTGAATCGCCCCGGCCACGCTCGGGAACAGGCCGAGCAGGATCAGCATGGCGGCAATCCAGACGCCGATGTGGCGGCTGGCAATGCCGGTCAGCTGAATCACGCCATTGTTCTGGGCAAAGATCGAGCTGGGGAAGGTGTTGAAAATACCGGCCAGCAGCGAGTTGGCCCCGTTGACCAGTACGCCGCCCTTGATACGTTGCATCCACACCGGGCCTTCGACGGGCTGGCGTGACACCTTACTGGTGGCCGTCACATCGCCAATCGCTTCCAGCGAAGTGACGAGGTAAATCACTAGCATCGGAATGAACAGTGCCCACGAGAACCCAAGGCCAAAGTGCAGTGGCACCGGCACTTGAAACAGCTCGGCCTGGTGCATGCCGGTAAAATCCAGACGCCCCAGATAGCCTGCCAGCGCATAGCCCACCGCCAGTGCGATGACGATGGCGCAGCTGCGCATCCACACCAGCGGGATGCGGTTGAGGATCACGATGATCGCCAGCACCACGCCTGACAGCATCAGGTTTTCGCCATTGGCGAACGTGCCATTGCCCATGGCGGTGAAGCCGCCGCCCATGCTGATCAGGCCGACCTTGATCAGCGTCAGGCCGATCATTAACACCACGATGCCGGTCACCAGCGGGGTAATCATGCGCTTGACGAAAGGCAGCACCCGCGAGATGCCCATTTCAACGAACGAACCGGCAATCACCACGCCAAAGATCGCCGCCATCACGCTTTCGACGGGCGTGCCTTGCTTGACCATCAACGCGCCGCCCGCGATCAACGGGCCGACGAAGTTAAAACTGGTCCCTTGCACAATCAGCAAGCCAGCACCGAATGGGCCGAAGCGTTTGCACTGCACAAATGTGGCGATCCCCGAAATCACCAACGACATCGAGACAATCAGGTTGGTGTCGCGACTGGACACGCCCAACGCCTGACAGATCAGCAGGCCGGGGGTGACGATCGGAACAATGATGGCGAGCAAGTGTTGCAGGGCCGCCAGAAAGCCGATCCACGGCTTGGGGCGGTCCTCAAGACCAAAGACCAGATCGCTGTTCTGGGACTCGGCTTCAAGCGGCGTTTTGGGAGAGGTCATGGCGAGCGCCCTTGGAAAAAAGAGCGCGATTCTACTGGTGTTAGGCCAGCACGCCCAGCGTTTGCGTACCCAAGCGTGCCATTGAACCGGTCGCAGGCTTTAATCAGTCGAATGTTTAGGCCCGCCGACGGTCCCAGATAGAGCCGCCCCGGCTGTCAGCCCCCCAGAAACAAGGACCCGTGCCCATGCTCGAACCCACCTGGACCGCCGTCAAACATCACCGCCGCCTTCATCAGATCATCGCCACCCTGGTGCGTTTTGGCGCGCAGGACGTGGTGGTGCGCCTGGGGCTGGGGCGTTTGCTCGCCCAGGTCAGCGCAGAACCGGGTGAGGCTCTGCCAGCCAGCAGCGCGCAGCGCGTGCGCATGGCGTTAGAAGCCCTGGGCCCGACCTTTATCAAGTGCGGGCAGATTCTGGCCAGCCGCAGCGACATCCTGCCGCCGCACTGGGTCGAAGAACTGCAGGCGCTGCACAGTCAGGCCTCGACCGTGCCGTGGGAGGCGCTGCACGTGCAGGTGCTTGAAGACCTGGGCTGCCCGCTGGAAGAGGTTTTCGCGGTGTTTGACACCCAGCCGCTGGCCGCGGCTTCCATGGCGCAGGTGTACCGCGCACGTTTGCACACGGGCGAGGAGGTGGTGGTCAAGGTTCAGCGTCCCGGGCTGAGGGGCAAAATGACGGCGGACTTGCAACTGCTGGAAAGCGTCGCCCAGTTGATTGAGCAAAACGAGGCGCTGGCGGTGGATCAGCCCCGCCAGATGGTGCGCCAACTGGCGCGGGCGATGCTGCAAGAGCTGGATTTCACCCAGGAGGGCCAGCATTGCGACAGCGTGGCGCAGCATTTTGAACACGACCCCGCCATCGTGATCCCGCGTATACATTGGGCCTACAGCAGCCAGCGGCTGCTGGTGCAGGAATTTCTCCCCAGCTTCACGCCGTTGGAGCGCGAGGCGTTGATTGCCCAAGGCCTGGACCCAAGCCTGTTGGCGCAACGCGGCGCCAAAGCCTTCATCAAGATGTTGCTGGAGGACGGCCTGTTCCATGGCGACCCGCACCCCGGCAATCTGCGGGCCATGAGTGAAAACCGCGTCGGATTTATCGACTTCGGCATGGTCGGGCGCCTGGATGAGCGGCGGCGTCTGGAGGTCATGACATTTATGCGTGCGTTGACCGAAGGCAGTACTGAAACCCTGATCTCGGTCTTGATCGACTGGCAGGGCGAACGGGTGCAGGACGTGACCCAGATCGAACGTGCGGCGCGTCAATACATGGCACAGCACACCCGCCAGCCGTTGAACATGAGTGCGCTGATTCGTGATTTTTTGACGGTGATGCGTGAATACCGCTTGCTGTTGCCCCCGGACCTGCTGGTGCTGTTCAAGGCGCTGATAACAGCCGATGGCGTGTTGACCCGGCTGGACCCGGAGCTGGATTTGGTCGCAACCGCCCAACCTGCGGTGCAGAAGATGCTCCGCGAGCAGTTGAGCTGGAACGTTGCCCAGCGCCTCGCAATGGACGGGCTGCAGTTGGGGCGCGGTGTGTTGGAAGATTTGCCGAAATTGACCCGGTTGATGGTGCATCGCCTCAAGCACGGCGTGCTGGATCTGAAAGTCGACCTGCCGGGGATCGAAAAGCTGGAGCGCTCACTGCGCCTGGCTTCAACGCGCTTGTCGCTGGCGCTGTTGATCAGTGCGTTGTTGATCGCCTTTGGCCCCCAGATCGCGGCGGCGGGACCCGTATGGCAAGGGCTCTCGGCCATCGGCTGGCTGGCGGGGATTGCCACGCTGGGCGGGTTGCTGGCGTTCTTGTGGAGCCTGTTCAAAGGTTCCTGACGAAAAACGAAGCGGCGCCGGTCAGGCCGGACGCCGCCTCGTGCACGGCACGGTGTTACATATGCAGCGCATGCCCCAGTGCGCGCAGCGCGGCTTCCTGCACTGCCTCGCCCAGGGTCGGGTGGGCGTGGATGGTGCCAGCAATGTCCTCCAGGCACGCACCCATTTCCAGTGATTGGCCAAAGGCCGTGGACAATTCCGACACACCCGCACCGACGGCCTGCCAACCCACAATCAGGTGATTGTCACGCCGCGCCACCACCCGCACGAAGCCGCTTTTGGACTCCAGGGTCATGGCTCGCCCATTGGCCGCAAACGGGAAGCTGGCGTTCAGGCAATCCAGCCCTGCGGCCTCAGCCTCGGCCGGGGTCTTGCCGACCACGACGATTTCAGGGTCGGTGAAACACACGGCCGCGATCGCCGCCGGGCTGAACTCACGTTGTTGGCCAGCAATGATCTCGGCCACCATTTCCCCCTGCGCCATGGCGCGATGGGCCAGCATCGGCTCGCCGGTCAGGTCGCCAATCGCCCAGACGTTGCGCATGCTGGTCTGGCAGCGGTTGTCGACACGGATCGCCGGGCCGTTCATGGTCAAGGCGAGGGTTTCCAGATTGAAACCCTGCGTGCGCGGGCGACGGCCGACCGCCACCAGCACCTGATCGGTTTCCAGCGTCTGGCTTTCCCCCATGCGATTGCGCATCGACAAGGTGCCGGTGCTGGCCTGGAACCCTTCGACGCTGTGTTCCAGGTACAGCGTGATGCCCAGCGCTTTGAGGGATTCGGCAACCGGCTGCGTCAGCTCCATGTCATAGGTGGGCAGGATGCGCTCGCGGGCTTCGACCACCGTGACTTCCGCGCCCAGCTTGCGGTAGGCGATCCCCAGCTCAAGCCCGATGTAACCGGCGCCCACCACGGTCAGGCGTTTGGGAATGTGTGTGGGGTTCAGTGCTTCGGTGGACGAAATAATGGCGCCGCCCAGTGGCAGTATCGGCAGATTGACCGTTTCTGAGCCGGTGGCCAGCAGCAGGTGTTCGCACTCGATGCGCTGGCCGTCGACCTCAACGGCCTTGCCATCCAGAATCTTCGCCCAGCCATGGATGACCTTGACGCCATTCTTTTTCAGCAACGCGCCGACGCCCGTGGTCAGGCGATCGACGATGCCGTTCTTCCAGCTCACGCTTTGCCCGATGTCCAGGGTCGGGGCCGTGGTCTTGATCCCCAAGGGCGAACCGCCCGCGCTGTAGCGTTGCGTGGTGTGGAACTGCTCGGCTACGTGAATCAGGGCTTTGGACGGAATGCAGCCGACATTCAGGCAGGTTCCGCCCAGCGACTGGCCTTCGATCAGGACCGTGGGTATGCCCAGCTGGCCAGCGCGGATGGCCGCCACGTAACCGCCGGGGCCGCCGCCGATAATCAGCAGCGTGGTGTGTTGAGTTGGCTGCATGTTCACTCCACAAACAGGGTGGCAGGTTGTTCGAGCAAGCCACGCATGGCCTGGATAAAGAGTGCCGCGTCCATGCCGTCCACCACCCGGTGGTCGAACGAGCTGGAGAGGTTCATCATTTTGCGCACCACGATCTGGCCTTTGACCACCACCGGGCGCTCGACGATGCGGTTGACGCCAATGATCGCCACTTCCGGCAGGTTGACCACCGGCGTGCTGACGATCCCGCCCAGCGCACCGAGGCTGGTCAGGGTAATGGTCGAGCCCGACAACTCTTCACGGGCGGCCTTGCCGGTGCGCACGGCATTGGCCAGCCGGGCGATCTCATCGGAGGCGCCCCACAGCGTCAGGCTTTCGGCATGCTTGACCACCGGCACCATCAGGCCGTTGTCGCTTTGCGCTGCGACGCCCACGTGCACGGCGCCAAAACGGGTGATGACCTGTGCCTGATCGTCGTAGCGCACGTTGATCTGCGGGAAGTCACGCAGCGCCACAACCATGGCCCGAACCAGGAATGGCAGCAGGGTCAGCTTGCCGCGGCTGTCGCCCCATTTCTGGTTGAGCTGGGCGCGCAGTTCTTCGAGGGCGGTCACGTCGACTTCTTCGACATAGCTGAAATGCGCGGCCCGGCGCTTGGCATCTTGCATGCGCTCAGCGATCTTGCGGCGCAGGCCGATCACCGGAATCTGTTGTTCGTCGTTGCGTTTGGCGTAACTGCCGACCGGCGCAGGGCTGGTTTGCGTGTCCTGGGCCAAATAGGCATCAAGGTCGTCATGCAGCACGCGGCCAGCCGGGCCGGTGCCGATCACAAAGCGCAGCTCGATACCGGCGTCCCACGCGCGTTTACGCACGGCCGGCGAGGCCAGCGGGCGCTCATTGGCTTCACGGGCCACCGGCGCCGGGCGTGAGGCCGGAGCCACCGCCGGTTTGGCGGGCGGCGCGGTCACGGCGGCCACTTCGACCCGGGCCTGGGGTGCCGCTTTTGGCGCCGCCGCCGCAGGAGCAGGTTCGGCGGGGGCGGCTGCGCTTTCGCGCAGGTTGCCGGCCCCCTCGACTTCGATGCGAATCAGTTCGCTGCCCACGGCCATCACTTCACCGGGCTGGCCGCCCAGAGCCAACACCTTGCCCGCCACTGGCGAAGGAATGTCCACCGTGGCCTTGTCGGTCATCACATCTGCGACCACCTGGTCTTCGCTGACCATGTCACCGACTTTGACGAACCATTCCACCAGTTCCACTTGCGCAATGCCTTCGCCAATGTCCGGCATCTTGATAACGTGCGTACCCATTCAGACCTCCATAACCCGTTGCAAAGCCGCTCCCACTCGCGCCGGGCCGGGGAAATAGGCCCACTCCTGAGCATGCGGGTAAGGGGTGTCCCAGCCCGTGACACGCTCGATCGGCGCTTCCAGATAGTGGAAGCAGTGCTCTTGAACCAGTGCGATCAGCTCGGCGCCAAAACCGCACGTGCGGGTGGCTTCGTGCACGACGACGCAGCGGCGGGTCTTTTTCACGGAGTTGACGATGGCGTCCAGATCCAGCGGCCACAGGCTGCGAAGGTCGATGACTTCGGCGTCGATGCCGGTTTCTTCGGCCGCCACTTGTGACACGTACACCGTGGTGCCGTAGGTCAGGATGGTGACTTCTGTGCCGGGGCGCACGATGGCGGCGCAGTCCAGCGGTACGGTGTAGTAGCCGTCCGGCACCAAGCTGGCGGCGTGTTTGGACCACGGGGTCACGGGGCGTTCGTGGTGACCGTCGAACGGGCCGTTATACAGGCGCTTGGGTTCGAGAAAAATCACCGGGTCATCGTTTTCGATGGAGGCGATCAGCAAGCCCTTGGCGTCGTAAGGGTTGGACGGCATCACGGTGCGCAGGCCGCAGACCTGGGTGAACATTGCTTCGGGGCTCTGGCTGTGGGTCTGGCCGCCGTAGATCCCGCCGCCGCAGGGCATGCGCAGGGTCATCGGGGCTATGAATTCCCCGGCTGAGCGGTAACGCAAACGGGCGGCTTCGGACACGATCTGGTCGGAGGCGGGGTAGAAGTAGTCGGCAAACTGAATCTCGGCCACCGGGCGCAGGCCATACGCGCCCATGCCGACCGCGGCGCCCACGATGCCGCTTTCGGAGATGGGCGCGTCAAACACCCGCGACTTGCCGTATTTGGCCTGCAAGCCTTCGGTGCAGCGGAACACGCCGCCGAAGTAACCCACGTCCTGGCCGAATACCACCACGTTGTCGTCGCGCTCAAGCATCACGTCCATGGCCGAGCGCAAGGCCTGGATCATCGTCATGGTGCTGGTGCTCACGGCGTTCTCCATCTGAATTTTATTGTTGTCGTTCATCTGGTTATAACCCCAATTGCTGACGTTGCCGACGCAAGTGCTCGGGCATGTCTTTGTAGACGTCCTCGAAAATCGTTGCGGCGCTCGGCATTTGCCCGCCCGCCAGGGTGCCGAAGCGTTCGGCTTCCTTTTGTGCCCCGATGATTTCGGCTTCGAGTTCTGCGCTGACGGCAGCGTGTTCGTCTTCGGACCAGTTGCCGGTGGCAATCAGGTGCTGTTTGAGGCGAATGATCGGATCACCCAGCGGGAAGTGGCTCCAGTCATCTGCAGGACGGTACTTGGAAGGGTCGTCAGATGTTGAGTGCGGGCCGGCGCGATAAGTGACCCATTCGATCAGCGTCGGGCCCAGATTGCGGCGCGCACGTTCTGCGGCCCATACCGAGGCGGCGTAAACGGCGATGAAGTCGTTGCCGTCGACCCGCAGGGAGGCGATGCCGCACCCCACGCCACGCCCGGCGAATGTCGTGGATTCACCCCCGGCAATGGCCTGGAACGTGGAGATGGCCCACTGGTTATTCACCACGTTGAGGATGACCGGGGCGCGGTACACGTGAGCGAAGGTGAGGGCGGTGTGGAAGTCGGATTCGGCGGTGGCGCCGTCACCGATCCAGGCGGACGCAATTTTGGTATCGCCCTTGATGGCCGACGCCATGCCCCAGCCCACGGCCTGGACGAATTGGGTGGCGAGGTTGCCGGAAATACTGAAGAAGCCGTAATCGCGTACCGAATACATGATCGGCAACTGGCGGCCTTTGAGCGGGTCGCGCTCGTTGGACAGCAGCTGGCAGATCAGGTCCACCAGCGGTACGTCGCGGGCCATGAGAATGCTTTGCTGGCGATAGGTCGGAAAGCACATGTCGTCAAGGTTCAGTGCCAGCGCCTGGGCACTGCCGATGGCTTCTTCGCCCAGGCTTTGCATGTAGAACGACATCTTTTTCTGGCGTTGGGCAACCACCATGCGGGTGTCAAAGATGCGGGTTTTGAGCATCGCCCGCATCCCGGCGCGCAGCACGTCGGTCGGGACGCCTTCGGCCCACGGCCCCAAGGCCCGGCCCTGATCGTCGAGTACGCGGATCAAGCCCTTGGCCAGGTCTGCGGTGTCTGCCGGTTCTACATCAATGGGCGGCTTGCGTACCAAACCGGCGTCGGTAAGACGCAGGTAGCTGAAATCGGTCTTGCAGCCGGGACGGCCGGAAGGTTCGGGAACGTGCAGGCGCAGTGGTGCATAGTCTTGATTCATGGCTTTCTCTACGCTCGATCTTGTCGTGTTTTATTAGGGCGCGGGAGCTAGGTACTGCATGCAAGAAATGTCAGTTCAACCGGCAGATCTTGTCCTACAACAATCATATTCCGGACAGTGAAGAATATTTATCTGTAGTTCGTTGTGCTTTACGGCGAATAAGGATAAGAATTCTGCATAAACATAAAAAACAGGTGGTTTTGTCTCATGCGCAAGCTGGATCGAACGGATATCGGGATTCTCAACAGCCTTCAGGAGAACGCGCGCATCACCAATGCGGACCTTGCGCGCTCGGTCAACCTGTCGCCCACCCCGTGTTTCAACCGGGTCAAAGCGATGGAAGAGCGCGGGTTGATTCGCGAGCAAGTGACCTTGCTCGATGCCGACATGCTCGGCCTGCACGTCAATGTGTTTATTCACGTGAGCCTGGAAAAGCAGGTGGAAGAGGCGCTGCAACATTTCGAGGCGGCCATCTCGGACCGGCCCGAGGTGATGGAGTGCTACCTGATGGCGGGTGACCCCGACTACCTGATTCGCGTACTGGTGCCGAGCATTCAGGCGCTGGAGCGCTTCATGATGGACTTCCTGACCAAAGTCCCCGGCGTTGCCAACATCCGCTCCAGTTTCGCCCTTAAGCAAGTGCGCTATAAAACTGCGCTGCCGTTGCCGCCGGGCGGGTTGGTGCTCGAAGAACGCTAAACCGGATGCGGGGACCCGCCTCGAGTTGCCTCAGCTCAGAATCGCAGCCGCCAGCGTTCGTTAAAACGCAAATCCACGACCGCTAACGGCTCGATGTCAATCAGGTTGAACGAAGCGGTGCTGGCCGCCAGGGCATGCAAAATGGCGGCGCGGATCACGAACGGATGCGTGACCACGGCAAAATGGCCTTCCTCGCGGAATTCATCGAGCCAGGCGCCCACCCGCAGGCACAGGTCTTGCACCGACTCGCCATGGTGGGGCGCGGCATAGGGGTTGCTGAGCCAGTCCGCCAGGGCCTGCGGGGTGCTCTCTTGCAGGTCAGACAGGCTTTGGCCTCTCCAGTCGCCAAAATCGTATTCTTCCAGCGCGGGCACGATTTCGATTTCGCTGCCCAGGGCATGGGCGGTTTGCAAGGTTCGGGTCTCAGGGGCGCAGAGAATCCGCACCGGTTTTTTCAGCACTGTGGCCAGTTGCCCGGCTTTTTCCAGGCTTTTGCTTTCTGCCGGCTCATCTTGCGGGAACCGGCCCAGACGCTGGGCTTCGGTACGGGCATGGCAAATAAAACTGAGACGAATGGGCATGGTGCAGACCTCCAGAGTCCTGTCACACAATCGCCTGCCAGGGCGGTTCAACAAGCACACGCCAACCAGTATATGGGCGCGCTTTCGCAACTCAAGGCGCATTGCCATGATGGCTGATTAACACAAGGTGCGGGAACGACGTGAGGCGTGAGACGTGGGGCAGGAGGGTAGCAAGCGCCGCGCAGCCGCTTCACAGGTGAGCGACTGCGGGTGTCGGGGTCAACGGGCGAGCGGTTCAGATCAGCAGGAACAGCGCCAGCAAGCCGCCGAAAATGGCCCACTTTTCAAGGTAGTAGCGTGTGCGGTTGCGCTTTTTCAGTTCCTTGCCGCGCAGGCGGATTTTGTACAGTTTGGTGAACGCACGGTTCAGGCCGCCGACCTTGTCATTGGCGTCGTTCGGCGAGCTGGCAGAGGCCATGACGGTACGGCTGAACCATTGGTTGAACGCCGCCGCCCAGCGGTACTGCATCGGCCGCTCGACATCGCAGAACAAAATAATGCGGTTTTTGTCTGTCTTGTTTTCGGCGTAGTGGATGAAGGTTTCGTCGAACATCACGGCTTCACCGTCACGCCACGCGTAATTCTGACCGTCCACGTTGATGTAGCACCCTGGATCGTCCGGCGTGTCCAGGCCCAAGTGGTAACGCAACGAACCTGCGTACGGATCGCGGTGGCGCACCAGCTTTGAGCCGGGCGGCAGCTCGGCGAACATGGCGGCTTTGATCGTGCCAATGCCATTGAGCAGTTCGATGGTGCGTGGGCACAGCTCCACGGCCGAAGGGTGATTGTCGCCGTACCATTTGAGGTAGAAGCGCTTCCAACCGGTTTTGAAAAACGAGTTGAAACCCACGTCATTCGGTTGCTCTGAGCGCTTGATCTCGCCCGCGTGCATCAGCTTGCGGGCTTCTTCGCGGATCTCTTCCCAGTGCGCTTGCAACGGTTGCAGTTCCGGGAAGTCCTCAGGCTTGAAGTAAGGCTGGCTGGGGACTTTGGAGAACAGGTACAAAAAGCAGTTGATCGGTGCCAGAAAGGTTGAATGGTCGCTTAATTGACGGCTCAGCTTATGCCGAACCTTGCCCCGCAAGTGGACATATGCGATGGACAAAACGTAGACAGCAATAATGATGAGTTTCAAGAGTATCGTCACAAGTCGAGAGAAAACGCCGCCCTGTTAGCACGCAAATGGCTCGGGAAACGTAAGAATTACCGCGCACAGGTGCAACAGGAGGGATGTTAAAGGGCAAGGTTAAATCAGCCCTTTAGGCATTTTCCAGCTTTTGTGAAGGTTTTATACACTTTTGCTTACATTCTTTGGTCGTGTTGATTGTGGGAATTAACCCTGAAGAGATTCAGAAATTGCGTTCACACCTCGGAAGTACGGGCGTTTTGCTGTGCCATGAACCCATCGATCTCCTCTGCACGAGGCGCCGTGGCGGGGCCCCGCCAGGTCACGGCAATGGCCGCCCCGGCGTTGGCCCGTCGCGCGGCTTCAACCGGCGTAGCGCCATGGGCCAATGCCGCCAGCAACACGCCTGTGTGAGCATCACCCGCACCGTTGCTGTCCAGCGCGTGCACCTTGAACCCGGCAATGCGGTGGTGGCCATGGGTATCGCTGACCCGGCAGCCGTGCGCGCCATCACGTACCACGTTCAGGCAGGTGCGAGGCAAGCGTTCATCCAGCGCCGTCAGGGCATCCTCCAGCGTGCACGTACCTGTGAGGGCCTGCGCTTCATGGCGATTGCTGGTCCACAGGTTCAGGCGTGGCAACAGTGCGTCCAGCAAGTGGGGGGCGATGTCGTGGAGCAACGGGCCGGGATCGAGGCTGATGTGAACATCCCCCGGCAAGACCAGCAGCCAGTCCAGCAAGGGTTGCGCTTTGCCAGCGTGCAGCAGGCTGTAACCGCTGACATACACGTAGTCGTCATGGGCCACCTGCACCTGTTGCAGATCATCGGCGCTCAGCACGCCCTCGGCGCCGATGTACGAGATGAACGTGCGTTCTGCGCTGGCTTCCGTCAGGGCCACACACAGGCCGGTGTCTGTGTGCGGATCGGGTGGCAGGGTCGGGGTGATGCCTTCGTCGCGCATGGCCTGACGCGCCAGTTCACCGAACCGGCCTTGGCCGTGTCGCCCCAGGTACAGGGCGGGCAGGCCGTTACGCCGGGCGGCGGCCATCACGTTAAAACCGCCCCCGGCGTGGAAGCTGGCGCTGCTGGCCAGCGCATCACCGCCCGAGGGTGGCAGGGTATCGAGTGCCATCACCAGGTCGATGATGATTTGGCCCGTGTGCAGCATCCTAGGCATGGACAGGCTCCGTGCCACTGAGACGCCGGTCACGCGCGCCGCCCAGCAGGGCATACAGGCCGCCTGCCACCACGAAGGTCACCACCCAGCCCATTCCGTTATGCCCCAGCCAGGCATCTGCCAGCGGGCCGACAAACCAGTCGGCCTCGCTGCTGCCCACCCGGGTAAAACAGAACCCCAGGATCAGCGCCACGGCCCAGGCACCCAAGGCCCGCCATTCGATGCCGCCGGTGTACCAATAGGCACTGGAAGGGCTGACGTCCATCAAGTCCTGAGCGCTGTAGTAATGACGGTGGATCAGGTCGACCACAAAGATGGCGACCCACGCGGTAATCGGAATGGCCGTCAGGGAGATAAAGGTAATGAACGGGCCATAAAAGCTGTCTGCGTACAACATGAAGTAAATCGAGCCACAAAAAATCGCGACGATATCCACGACCACCGCCTGGACGCGCTTGATCCTTACCCCGAGGGTCAAGGTGGTCAGGCCCGCGGAGTACACCGACAGGTGATTGGACAGCAACAGGCCGCCAAAGGCGCTGAGCAAATAGGGCACGGCCATCCAGGCGGGCAGCAGGTTGCGGATGGCGGCAATCGGGTCGGTGGCCGAAGCCAGTTCATGATTGCCCACGGTCAGCAAACCGCCGAGGGTAATGAGCAGCACCAACGGTATGCCAGCGCCCCAGGCCGCAGATGCCACCAGTTGCGGGCCACTGACGCTGCGTTTTTGATAGCGCGACATGTCGGCCCCGGCGTTCGCCCAGCCGATACCCGTGCCTGCCGCCATGATGCCGATACCGATAATCACAGCGCTCATGGGGGCCGAAGGCGCTGCAAACACACCTTGCCAGTCGATGGTGGCGCAGAGAAAACCGCCGACCAGTACGTTGAGGGCGCCGAACACGTAGGTGGCCCATCGCTGGATGACCAGTAACGTGGCATGGCCAAGCCCGGACACTGACAAGGTGAGCAGGGCAAAAATGGCAATGCACAGCAGGGTCAGGAGCGGGGCGCTTTTAGCGTCGGTCGGGGTGCCAAATACGATGGCACTCAGGGCCAGCAAAACAAACGCTGCCGTGGTGGTATTCACGGTTTCCCAGCCGACCCGCGAAATCAGCGACACCAGTGTCGGCCCGATATTGCCGCGCACGCCGAAAATGGCTCTGGAGAGTGTCAGGCTTGGCGCGCGGCCGCGTCGCCCCGCAATGGAAATGACCCCGACCACGGCGAACGAGCCTGCGGCGCCGATCAGCGCGACGAGAATGACTTGCCAGATCGCCAAGTGGTGAAAGGCCACCAGCGTGGCGCCCAAAGGCAACCCTAAAATGCTGATGTTGGCGGCAAACCAGACCCAAAACAGTTGCAGCGGATTGCCATTGCACTCCGTTTCCGGGACGGGTTCGATGCCACGGGTTTCCAGTTGACCGGCGCTGTGGCCGACGGGGCGATTGTTCATGGGTGTCGCTCCTGATGCTTATTTAGCGTTTTTAAGCAAAGTGTCGCGCCGGTATTGGGCCGCAAACCGGTGTGCAGTCCATTGCGAGGGGGCATCTAAGCGTTGCGCAGGGTTAACAACGCCTCGACCAGCGGTTCGAGTTGCAAGTGATTGACGTCCCGCACCTGCTCAATCAGTGCCGTGGGCCAGGTGTCGAGCCCCTCACAGGCGCCCAGCATGGCCCCGAGCACCGCAGCGATGGTGTCGGTGTCGCCGCCAATACTGGCCGCCCTGCACAGCGCATCAAAACTGTTCATTTCACCACTGGCCACCCGCTGTGCCAGCGCAAAGGCTGCGACCACGGATTCTTGTGAGGCGACTGAGGTGCCTATCACGTCGTACAGCAGATCCCCGACGTTATCGTTGTTGCAATGCGCGCTGGCATCGCGTGCCCAGCGCAGGCGAGGCCCGATGCGGGCGCCTGCCACCCAATGGCCGTGATGCTCGGCTATGTAGGCCATTTCAGTGCCGGCATTCAAGGCGTGTTCGAGTTTTTTACCGTTGATCCCGCTGGACACCACGGCCGCGACGGCGGCAGCGCTGGCGATTCCCAAACGGGTGTTGTGGGTCACCTGACACGACTGGACGACCGCCTGTATGAAGCGTTCGGGGTGCGCGATGTCGCTGACGATGCCGACGGGCGTAATGCGCATGGCCGCACCGTTGGTGGTGCCATAACGGCCTGCTTCTTCGGGGCTGTGGCCCGCCAAAATCAGGCTGATGGCCCGTTTGGTGGAGGGCCCCAGCAAGTCTTGTGAGCCCTTGGCCTGCATCCCGGCCTCCCAGTCAATCAGCCGCTGTGCCAACAGAGCGGCGGGGATGCAGCCCTGATTTTCGATCAGCAGTTGAGCGACGAGAATGGCTTGCTCGGTGTCGTCGGTGACTGAGCCCTTTGCCATGTTCGGGGCTACGGGCTGATCGGCGGGCGCCGATTCAAGGGTGGTGATGCGGCCGAAACGGGCAGCGATTTCGGCACGGCTGAACGACTGGGTGGGCATGCCCAGCGCATCCCCCAGTGCCAGTCCGTAAAACGCGCCCAGCGCCCGGTCACGTTGTGTCACAGGGGCGCCCCGAATGACTGGTGCATGCGGAAGTGCTGCGGGTCCAGCCAGCTTTCGACCTGCTCCATGAAGCGACCTTGTCGGTCATAGGTGGTGCGCAGTGCCTTTAGAAATACCGTGCCGGGGGTTCGCCCCAGCAGTTGCGCGTCGTCGACGGTCAACGGTTCGGCACCGATCCATTGATCGCCACGCTCACCGACAAAGCCATAAGCGGCGAGGGTGATGGTGAGTGAATCGTCGATCAGCCCTACCCGTGGCAAGCTTTCAAGGCCGTTGGTGGCCGGCATCAATGAGCGCTCCAGCGACACCGCGGTGCCATCGGCGCGACGGCGTCGGCGGTCCAGGGTAATGAACTGGCTGACACCAAACTGATGAAGCAGCTCGGGCCGCTCAATGGCTTCAAAACGCAACAGTTCGGTATGGATGCGCGCGCCAGTATCAGCCAGCGCCTGGGTCCAGCCATTGTTTTGATCCAGCGTGATGCCGTCGTAGGTCACGACAGAGCCGCCCCCGGCACGGGTGGCGATATAACGGCGACGTTCGAGTTCGGTCAAGGCCTGACGCAACGTATGGCGGGTGACACCCAGTTCTTGTGCCAACTTGTCTTCTTCGGGCAGGGGTAAGCCATCGACTAAACGTCCGCTTTCTATTCGGTGAACCAGTTCATCTACCACGTGTTGTTTCTTATTGAATCGAGCTTGTCTAATCATGTGCAGAGTAATAGCTCAATAATGGCACTTCGGCAATAAAAGGGCCTCTGAATCGAGGGCATGCAGGAAGGGTTACAGCGGTGCTGATGTGAAAAGCCCCTTGAGCCTCAGGGCAGCAAGACTCAAGGGGTAACGGGCTTGCGGGTTGCTCTAACCGCAGGCCTTGAGATTAACCGGGCCGACGAACTCATTACCGCGACCCATGACACAGGCCACGGCCTGGTTACGCTGGCGTTCCCAAGCTTGCACCGGGTAGGTTTTATCCCACGCTTCGTATAACTGTCGGTCTTGTTTGGACAAGCGCAAATTGTAGCGCTTGCTCATGTAGAAATAGGTGCGTGCGATCATCCCCCGGATAGAAGGTCGGGGCATGACCTTCTTTGCCTTGAAGTCCACCTGGGTCAAACACGAACCGTATTGCCCCGGCTGCTGCGGGAGCCAGCCGAAACTGAAGTTGTTGCGGTCACCGTTGACCTCTCCGATGCTCGGCACCAGGTTGTGCAGGTCGGCCTCGGCCACTTTGTAGACCGGGTCGTTGCGGGTGCAGTTTTTGCGTCCTCCTTTTTGCCAGCATTGGCGTTGATGGCCAATCTGCCAGGCCGGCACGATGTGTTCCCATTCAATGCGTGCCGCGCGGTTGGCATTTTTGCGCGGCACATACCCACAGGCTTTTAGATTGACGCGGTTACCTGTGTATTTGCAGCCACAGTAAAACTCGGTGGATTGAGGTGCGTAGAGTTTCCAGGCAACCTTTTTCGCTTCACTAAAGGTTTGCGGCGCAGCCGCGTGAACGCTTAAAGCAGTGAAGAGGCTGGCAAATGCCAGTAAACAAACCCTCATTGACTCAGTCTTCCTCAGGCACAGTCCAGAAAACGTTCACGCCGCCATCATCGCGATGGGCAACGGTGACGTTGTCGTTTTCGGAGATTTCTTCCAGCAGGCGCTCCCAGAATTCCGGGTTATCGCCTTCCTGACGCAAAAGGACCGCCATTTTGGCCTTTTGTGCCTTGGGAGAACTGATTTCTTTTTGTATGCGAAGCCCGAACAATTCGTAGGGTGTTGGAGGCGTCGGTGCTTTCGCTGCTTTTTTAGCCATGATGCGGTCCTTGGTTAGCTGTATGTGCATACAGTATTTAACTGCGCGACATTTCGCAACCGTTTGGTGCATTCCAGTGGCTGGGAGGGTGGAGTCCTCCGGCTTCGAGGGGGACGCAAACACGGCCGCGCCAACATCCCGCCCGATACCGTGTTACGCCTTGTTCAACGCCTTGATGATTGCTTCGATCGTGGCCTGCAGTTGCGCCACCGGATCTGCACCGTCGGCGTTGACCACCAGCAGTTGGCTGCCGCTTTGTGCCACGGCCGCTGTTAACGCGTCGCTGGGGGCACGATGGTCCAGCACCAGCGCCACGTCGTTGTCTTTCAGGGTGCGGGTCAGGGCTTCAAGGGCTTCGGGTGTCCAGGGCTGGTCAGATGGGTGGTCGACCGTCACCGGTTCCAGGTTTAACCCTGCCACCAGGTAATCCAGTCGGTCGGACAAACTCACCACGCTCAGGTTGTCGACGTTGGCCAGTTGCTGTTCAGTGTCGGCGCTGAGCTTGAGCAGGCGTTGCTTGAGGGCGGCCAGATTGGCTTCGATCTGCGGTTTGGCGTGGGGGGCCAGGCGTACCAGGTCGGCGGCCATAACGTCGGCCATGCGCCCCATGTTGTTGCTGACCAGCCACGGCTGAGTGTTCAGGCCATCGCGCGGGGCGCCCGGTTGCAAGGCGATACCCGGCAGGCTGCCATCGACCGGGCGTGCGGCATCGATTTCGACGATGCGCAGGTTGCTGCGGCGTGCCATGGGGTAGAGCGGGTCGTCGGCCCATACCGAACGCAGGCCGATGACGGCATCGGCGTGTTCGGCCAGTTTGTGCAGGGCGGGTGCGCCGCGCCCACTGAAGTAAGCGCTTTGGCGGCTGCCTGGGAGATTGGCGGCCGCAGCGCGCTCCAGGGTCACGTCAGTGTCCTTGAGCAACAACTGGCCCAGGCCATAGGTGATTGGTAAGCTGGCCAGAATGCGCACCGGTTGTGCCGCTGGGTCGGCGGCCATGAGCGGGGTGCTGAGCAGGCCGGTCAGGGCCAGCGCGAGGGTGAGTGTGCGCAGAGTAGGCATTTATCCAATATTCCCTTTCAGGCTGGGGACCACACCGCGCGCGATGGCGGCGAGGGCAAAGGCGATACCGGCCACCAGAATGATTGCGGCGCCGGAGGGGATGGGCAGGTCGAACACGATGGGCAACAAAATCCCGCACAACGTGCTGAACGTGGCAATGACTACCGAGATCCAGAAGAAACCCTTCAGCGACTGGCTCAGCAGCCGTGCCGCGGCTGCCGGAATCACCAGCAGGGCGCCTACCAGAATGGCACCGATGACCTTGACCGCCGCGACCGTGATCAGCGTCACCAGAATCACGAACAGGTAATCCAGCGACTTCACGGCCACACCGCGCACGGCGGCCAGTTGCGGATTGAAACTGGCCAGCATGATGCGGTTGTACAGCGGCAGGCTTAGCCCGAGCACCAGCGCACCGACAATCGCCAGCACCAGCAAGTCGTTGCCGTTGACGGTGAGGACGGAGCCAAAGAGCACGTTTTCGAGAATGTGAACGTTGATCTTGCCCGCCAGAATCAGCAGCAGGCTGGCGCCCAACGCCAGTGACACCGAGAGGAAAACGCCAATCAGTGTGTCGGGTGCCAGACCGGTGCGATTGCGCAGGTAATTGAGTGACACGCCAAACAGCAGGCAGTAGCCGAACAGGCTGCCATAGGGCCCGGTATAGGGTTCGCCGAGCAAAATGCCGATGGCGACCCCCGTCAGTGCCGCGTGGCCCACCGCTTCGGAGAAAAACGCAAAGCGCTTGACCACCACCAGCGTTCCCAGGCCGCCAAGGACCGGGCCGATCAACAGACCGGCCAGCAACGCGTTGACCACAAAACCGTAGGCCAGTACCCCGGGCAGATAACCCGCCGAGGCCCAGCCTTGAACCATCAGCCGAAAGGCTTCGTAACTCATGAATCAGTGCTCCCGTGGCCGGTGGGGTGAGTCGCAAACAGGTTCAGCAGGCGTTCGGGGCTCAAAGTCTGTTCGGGTGGACCGTCGAACAGCACCCGACGGTTGAGCCCCGTGACTCGTTCAGCCAAACGCTTGACGGCCGCCAGATCGTGTTCGATCCACACCACGGTCACGCCCGCCTGACGCCAGTCCTTGAGCAAGCGTTCAAACACGCGGGCGCCAGCTTCGTCCAGCGCGGACATGGGTTCGTCCAGTACCAGCAACTGCGGGGCCGGGATCAGGCCCTGAGCCAGTAGCACACGCTGGCGTTCACCGCCGGACAATGCGCCCATGCGGCGCTTGCGTTTGTCCTGCATGCCGACCCGCTCCAGTGCTTCACCAATGGCGGGCGCTACCTTGCGCGACAGGCCCAGAAAGGCCGGTCGCCGTTGGCACATGGCGGCCATGAAGTCGTCCACCGTCATGGGCAAGCCCCGGTCGAATTCCAGCGCCTGCGGCACGTAGCCGATCGGACCGGTTGCGCCCGGCCAGTTCAGGCACAGGCGGCCCTGATGCGGCATCTGCCCCAGCAGGGTCTTGATCAGCGAGCTTTTACCACCGCCGTTCGGGCCGACCAGCGCATGCACACTGCCGGGGCGGATGTTGAAACTGACGTGATCGAGAATCGGCGTCTGGCCCAGGGTCAGCGAGACCTGGTCGAACTCAACCCCGGGGCCGGTGGCGAGGGTGGCCAGCGGTTCGGCAGCGCTCATGCTCCGGCCTCCTGTATGGCCTTGACCACGGTGTTGAGGTTGCCGGTCATTTCTTTTTCGTATTTGTCAGCGCTGTAGTCGCCATAGGAAATGTGTGACAACGGATAGAGCTTGACCCCCGACTCGCGCTGGATGGTGTCGACGTAGGTGGAAGGGAAGTCCATCTCCGAGAAAATCACCTTTACGTCCAGTGCGCGCAATTGGTCGATGGTCTTTTTCAACTGGCTCGGGCTGGGCTCGATGCCGTGGGCAGGTTCGACCACGGCCGTGACTTCAAGGCCAAACTCGCGCAATAGGTAGTCATACGCGGCATGCACAGTGGCCACCCGTAAATCGGCATTGGGGGCTTCGGTCAATTTGGCCAGCGCATCGGCCCGCATCTGGCGCAGGCGTTTGCCATACGCGCGGGCATTGGCGGTGTAGGTTTTGGCATTGGCCGGGTCCAGCTTGCCCAGTTCGCGGGCAATGTTGTTGACCTGGGCAATCGAGGCGCTGATGGACAGGAAGGTATGAGGGTTGACCACTTTGCCTGCACCGCGGGCGGCATTGCCGGTGGCGGCCAGCAACGGCACGTTCTGATTGGCCTCGATCACCGGGATGTCGGGCGTTTCGCTGGCTTCGATCATGCGGTCAGCGAAGTCGTCGTGGCCCACGCCGTTGAGCACGATCACATCCAGCGTGCCGATGCGTTTGATGTCTTCGGCCCGGGGTTCGTAGGCGTGGGGGTTAAAACCGGCGGGAATCAGCGGCACCACCTCGGCCTTGTCGCCGACGATGTTGCTCACGTAGCTGTAATAGGGGTGCAAGGTGATGCCGATGCGCAACGGCTTGGCGAGCGCTGTTGGGCTGTCGGCCGAAGCGAGCGGGGCAAGGCAGCAGGCAATCAGCCCGGCCAGCAACAGGGTGCGGCGACGCAGAACAGATGAAATGGACATGGCGAGCAGGCTTCTCTCAGGTCAGGCGGTGGGTTCAGTGCCGATGCTGGCGAGTCACCCCGGCATCGAATTGCGCGATCACTTGCTGCCAGCCGTTGCTGCGCAAGGCCGCATCGCTGACGTCGGCGGGTACGCTGACCGTGCTGTTGCGGTTGAGCCAGACATCCGGCTCAGCACCGATACGCAACAAAAACGAGCCCGCAACCTCAGGGTGGGGGCTCACGCCCAGGTATGCCTGGTCGCCCAGCAACTGCCACACGTGGCCGCCGCGGCTGATTGAGCTGGCGTCGGTCGCAAAAGGGGCAAACCCTTCAGCGGCCAGTTCTGAGGGCTCGGCCAGCGCATTCGAGTCTTCGCGCAGCCACTGGATTTCGTCGAGTGTGACCCGCAGGTCGGCGTAGATCCCTTGCTCGGCGGCGTTCAAGTCCCGTCGCGCATCCAGTTGGTGGGCCGCTACTGGGGTTTCGCTCAGCGATTCATGGCGCCACGCCACCACCGAACCGGCAACGCTCAGGATCAACAGGCATAACAGCAGGGCGTACAGGGTTTCATGCCCGGCCCCGGCGGGGCGTACCACGTGCGTATTCATGGGGCCTCGATGTCGGCTTGGTCGATTTCAACGATGTGCCCGGGGCCCGCGTCAAACAGCACGTAAAATTCGCCATTGGGTTTTTTGAACGTCAGGCTGGAGTCCTGACCCAACTTGCCGGGCACCAGAATGGTTTCGTCGTAACCGATGACGTCCAGGGTGACACCCGGCGCGCCACTGCCGTCCGAGAATCCGCCGGTGCAGCGGATCTGTTCGCCATCTAGTTCTTTGCATTCGCACATCGGGTTGTGCGCAAGCACCGGGGTGCTCATGACCATGCAGGCGGCAAAGCCTGCGGTCATCAGGCGCCGCGCAGGGAGTCTGGACAGTCGCATGTTCATGGTTTGCCTCCTTGTTGTTTCAGCCAGGCCACCGTGGCAGGTGATGCCGTTTTCAGGGGGATGGATGCCTGATGCACCGAGCCGTCCCAACCTTCAAGGGTGACCCACAGCTCGGCATTCTCTTGGGTGCGCAGCGGCACGGGAACGGTGGCGCCCAGGCGATAGGGCGTGCCGAAGAAAATCACCCCGGCGGTGCGCAGGCTGCGGGGTTTGCCGATGCGCAGGTAGACCGCCTTGACCGGTTCGATGCAGGCGTCGCACAAGGCCGCGTTAAAGTTTTTCATGTAGCCCGCAGGCCCGTCCGGGCGTGGCGCTTCGTCGCGCAGTTCGGCCAGTTGCAGGCTCCAGGGCCCGACCTGCAGGGTGCCGATGTCGCGTTCGCCCAGACCGCTGTCGCCGCGAAACAGCGACGCATCGGCGAAGTACTTGGGCATGAACCCCAGCGGCACCAGCAACAGCAAAATGTTCAGGTGAAAGCGCCATTGGTGCCACCAGCGGCTCAAGGGCGAGGCGGGCTGCGCCGTGGTTGCCTTGCTCATGCGTTGACCTGCGTGTGGTTATCGGTGGTTGTTGTGGCGGCCTGAGCGGCAGGCGCGCGCGCAGGCGTGTTGCTGCGCTTGAGGGCGTGGGCGGTGGCCAGTGCGGTGCGCTTGGTCCAGATCAGCAAACCGCTGAGCACCATCATGCTCAGGATCAGGCCGAAGAAGAACCAGATCAGCTTGACCCAAATGCCGCCAAAGTCGCCGGTGTGCAGCGGCCGCATCGACTCGGTGACCAGCTCCAGGCCGGAGCGGTCGGCAATCATGCGCGAGCCTTCAATCAGGCCGTTGTACGGGTTGATCTCGGCGGTCTGAAACAACAGCGGGTACCAGCCCGGGCCGCCGACTTCGATATGGCCGTAGGCATTACTCGGCAGGCTGATGAAGCTGGCTTCAAGGCCGGGAATTTTCTCGGCAGCAATCGACACGGCCTTGTCCAGACTGATCTGCGGCGCCGGTTTGCCGTCGGCCATGATCGGCACGTCCTGACGGGCCACCACCGGCGGGTTGCCGGCCGTTGAAATGGAAATCTGGTTATCGAACATGAACGCCTGAATCAGGAACCACAGGCCGGTGATGGAAATCACCGCGATAAACCAGATCGACCAGATCCCGCACAGGCGATGGAAGTCGCCCCAGAAAATTCGCGCGCCGTGCTTGAAGCGCAAGTTGGGTTTGAAAAAGCCTTTCCAGAATTTCTTGTAGACCACCAGCCCGGTAATCAGCGAGCCCAGCAACGGCAGGCCGAGGAACGACACCAAATACCAGCCCCAGCTGTAACCATTGGTGAACGGCACCAGCCACCAGCCGTGCAGGGCGCGGGTGAACGCCTTGAAATTGAAACTCGGGCTCTCGCCCTGAATGGCGCCGGTGTAGGGGTTGATGTACAGCGAAGGTGAGCGCCCGTCGGGGTACACCACATCGGCCACCAGCGCGAAGTGGGCCTCGTCGGGTCGGCTGATCGACTGCACGGCCAGGGCGGGTTCGGCCTGATGAATGGCAGTGAGCACCTGTTCATAACTGAGTAGCGGCGCATCGTCCGAGGGCTGGCTGGCACGGGCTTCAGGGGTCGCCAGCCACACAATTTCCTGGCTCACCACGGCCAGGGTGCCGGTCACGCACACGATCAGCACGAAGAACCAGATCGGCAACGTGAGCCAGCTGTGCACCAGAAACCAGAGCTTGGAACGGGATTTTTTGGACATGGGTAACGGCAAACTCGCGGTTGAGCGGGTGTTAATCGCCATTGAGAAGCGATTGCTTATCCATGTAGGACGGATGAGCAGGCCGAAACCCGAACCTTGAGATGTAAAGAATTATTACAGCGCGTTTTCGTAGGGCATTTCAGAGAGGGTATTCAGTTTTGTTGATAGTCACAGACATGGGCAAAAATATAGGCATTGCGACCTGTTAATTTATAGATTTATTCATGTGGATCCGTTAAAAACCAGATAAAAAGAAGAAGCAAGGAGTTGCAATGAAAGTCAGTCGCCATAAAGAAATACAGGGATATGTTTTGGTGGTGTGTATGTCGCTGATGTCCGGATGTGGGACGTTGATGAGTGAGCGGTCAGGAGGGTTTAGCGGGGTTCGAGAAGATATGAAAATTGCCAAAGAGCCCTTTTTCTGGATAGGTTCACTCGGGTTGCTCCCGATGATGGGAATCGCCTCCATGCCGGTGGATTTGGCAGTGGATATTGTTTTGTATCCGTTCGATGTTTGGCTAAAAAATAGTTTGCGGGTCAAAGATACACCTCGTCCCGTGGGTTATTCGGCCCCGCTGTACAGCATTAATTTAACCGGCGGTGGTGACTTCGATTATGCGATATGGACGTATTATGATGCGCCTCGAAACAACACTGACTTTACAAAAGTGACCGCGCTCCAACAGCCCGACAGCTACACGGCACGCGCGGTGTCAGCCCCCAGCCCCGGCGGGCCTGTAAAACCCGTGGCCGGGGTGATCAATCCGGCACGACTGTTTTCACGTTATCCCTACAATTCAGAGACCACCTACAGCTTTCACAAATTGGGTCCGGAGTATCAGGGGGCGGAGGGTGAGCGCTATCGAAACACAACCAAGATTAAGGAAGCCAAGCTGGCGCCTGTTGATGATGTAACGGACAAGTCCATTATTATTTTTTTTATGCCGTGTAATGAACTGGTGTTAGTTCGTTCTGATGTGCCTGACTACAACCCTGAGGCGTTACAACTGCCTGGCGTGCAATCCCTGTATAAAAAATTGAAGAAACAGTCCTCTCTCGCCCAATGCCCTGTGCCTGCATCGACTGATAAGGTTGTGGTTGTTCAGGGTTAAATATTTCGCAAATCCGATGTTGATGTATGACTCATAACCTGTACTTGTGGAATGTTCTTACAGGGGAAGCGAATCAAGTGTGCGCGATTGAACTTTATTAGGTTCAATCGCCTGCACGCTGAGTCATTATTCCAGTGACCGCCCCAGTTTCCAGTAACCCATCAATGTCAGTTGCTGGCGTGCCAGCCCTTGTTCGTTGATTAAAAACCGTCGAATCGCCATCACCGCAGCGGACTCACCGGCAACCCAGGCATAAAAGTCGCCCTGTTTGGCGCTGGCGCGCTCCCAGGGGCGCTGGGTGTTGAGGTCCAGCTCTTCAGCGGCCGCCGTGTTGGCCATGCGCGTGTTCACCGGCGGCAAGCTCGCCAGCTCCCGGGCCGCCAGGGTCATGCCTTCGCCGTGGCGCTTGCCCAGACTGGCGCGGGGCAACCAGTGGACCTTGGCATTCAAGCCGCAGAGCAGGGGCAGGCAGTCGGCTTCTTCGGGCACTTCGATAAAGGCTTGTACCCGTGGCGCATCGGGGTGGTCGGTCAGTTGCTCCAGAATCCCGGCCAGCGCCGGTAACGCGGTTTCGTCGCCAATCAGCAACACCTGCCGCACCCCTTGGGGCGGCTGCCATTCATAGCCTCCGGGGTCGCCTCGATACGCCGCCTGCGGCGCGACGATTTGCAGGCGGTCGCCCGGCTGGCTGTGCACGGCCCAGCGCGAGGCCGGGCCGGTTTCCCCATGCAGGACGAAGTCGATGTCCAGCTCGTGGGCGTCGGGCCGCAGGTCGCGAACGGTGTAGGTGCGCATGGGCGGGATTTTGTCAGCGCTCAAGGCGCGCCGCGCTGCCTGCCAGTCACCGCTCTTCGGCAGGCAGGGCAAGGTCCCGTCGTTACTGGGGAAGAACAGCTTGACCCGCTGATCCGGGGCCAGGGTTTGCATCAGTCCCACATCTGCGCCGGTGAACACGAAACGCATCAGCGAAGGGCTCAGGGCAATGCGCTGCTGGAGGTGGATGTCGAACAGTTCATAACCGCCAGGTTTGCTCAGGCGTTTGCGCAGGGTGTGCACCAGCGTGGCAGCGGCAGACATAAACAGCACCTCGGTCAGTGGGAGTCATGCTGGATAACGAGTGAGTGCCGCCGGTATTTACCCCGGTACGGCCACCCCGAAACCTGCGACCCCCGGCCTGCGGGCGCAGGTTAATTTTGTGCCGCGTTCATCCGTTCCGTAGGGATAGCCGAGCCAATGCTCGATAGCCAATACGTACGGAAGAAGCCAGATGAATGCTGAGAAGTCCCTCAAACTTGCCCGCCGGTTCATCGAATTGCCGCTGGAAAAACGCCGGTTATTCCTCGACGGATTGCGCGGGGAAGGGATCGACTTTTCTCAGTTCCCGATTCCTAAAGAGGTGGCGCAAGACGACCGCCACGCACTGTCCTACGCACAGCGGCGCATGTGGTTTTTGTGGCAACTGGACCCGCACAGCGGCGCGTACAACTTGCCGGGCGCGGTGCGCCTCAAGGGTGAGTTGAACGTCGCGGCGCTGGAGCAGGCGTTCGCCCATGTGGTGCAGCGCCACGAAACCCTGCGCACGGTGTTTCGGCAGAACGCCGATGACAGCCTCGAACAAGTGGCCTTGAGCCAGCCATTGGCGGTCGAGTCGATGGATTTCACCCTGCTGCCTGCCGTGGCGCGCGATCAGGCGGTGGCTGCCCAAGCGCAGCGCCAGTCGCTGTTGCCCTTCGATCTGGCCAATGGCCCCCTGTTGCGCATCATGTTGCTGAAACTGGCTGACGATGAACACGTCCTGCTGCTGACCTTGCACCACATCGTGTCTGACGGCTGGTCGATGAATGTGCTGATCGACGAATTCATGCGCGGTTATGACGCCTTTGAGCGCGGTCAGTCACCACAACTGCCCGAACTGCCGATTCAATACCGCGACTATGCGCTGTGGCAGCGCCGCTGGCTGGAGGCTGGCGAGCAGGCGCGGCAGCTGACGTATTGGCGTGACAGGCTGGGCGACGAACACCCGGTCATCGCGTTGCCCACCGATTACCCGCGCCCGGCGATGCCAAGCTATCGCGGCACCCGCCATGAATTCGCGCTCGATCCTGCACTGGTGGAGCAGTTGCGCACATTGGCGCAACGCCACTCGGTCACGCTGTTCATGCTGTTGCTGGCGGCGTTCAACATTCTGTTGCACCGCTACAGCGGCCAGACCGATGTGCGTGTCGGCGTGCCGATCGCCAACCGCAACCGGCGTGAGGTCGAAGGGCTGATCGGCTTTTTCGTGAACACCCAGGTGTTGCGCTGCGAACTGAATGCCCAGACCCCGGTGGCGGACCTGCTGCGTATGGTCAAGGAAACCGCCCTCGGCGCCCAGGCCCATCAGGAGCTGCCGTTCGAGCAATTGGTCGAGGCGTTCAAGCTGAAACGCAACCTGAGCCATAACCCGCTGTTCCAGGTGATGTACAACCACCAGTCGCAGGTGGCGGACCTTGAAACGGTCAAGACGGCCTCGGGCCTGGAACTGGGCCTGATCGAATGGGAAGCGCGCACCACTCAGTTCGACCTGAGCCTGGACACCTGGGAAAAAGGCGGGCGCCTCAACGCAGCGCTGACCTATGCCAACGATCTGTTCGACGCCGCGACCATCACCCGCATGGCGCGCCACTGGAGCAACCTGCTGCGGGCGCTGGTGGCCAATACCGAGTGCCGGATCGGCGAGTTGCCGATGCTCGATGCCAGCGAATTGCACACGCAGGTTTACGAATGGAACCACACGGCCGCCGCGTACCCGTCCGATCGCAGCGTGCATCATTTGCTCCAAGCGCAGGTGGCGCGCACCCCGCAAGCCTGCGCACTGGTGTTCGGGGAGCAGGCGCTCAGTTATGCGCAGCTCAATGCCCGCGCCAATCAGTTGGCACGGCACCTGCGCGAACAGGGCGTGGGCCCGGATGTGCTGGTGGGCATCGCGCTCGAACGTTCGCTGGAGATGGTGATCGGCCTGCTGGCCATCCTCAAGGCGGGCGGCGCCTACGTGCCGCTGGACCCTGAATACCCGCAAGAGCGCCTGGCCTACATGATCGAGGACAGCGGCATCGACCTGTTGCTCACCCAGCAGGCGCTTGTGGCCGGTCTGCCCGCGGCCGACATCCGGATCATCGCCCTCGATGACCCCGCCCAAGCACTGCACGGCTATGACGACAGCAACCTGAACCTCAGCCATGACGCACAGCAACTGGCCTATGTGATTTACACCTCGGGTTCGACCGGCCGCCCGAAAGGCGCGGGCAACACCCATGCGGCGCTGGTCAACCGGTTGTGCTGGATGCAGCAGGCGTATGGCCTGGATGCGCACGACACGGTGCTGCAAAAAACCCCGTTCAGCTTTGACGTGTCAGTGTGGGAGTTTTTCTGGCCACTGCTCGCCGGAGCACGGCTGGTCGTGGCGCAGCCCGGTGAACACCGCGAGCCGCTGCGCCTGATCGACACCATCCGCCAGCATCAGGTCAGCACCCTGCATTTCGTGCCGTCGATGCTGCAGGCCTTTATCCACGAAACCGGTGTGCAGCACTGCACCAGCCTGCGGCGCATCGTGTGCAGCGGTGAAGCCTTGCCGGTGGACGCTCAGCAGCAGGTGTTTGCCAAGCTGCCGGGTGCCGAGCTGTACAACTTGTACGGCCCGACTGAAGCCGCCATCGACGTCACGCACTGGACCTGTGTCGATGAAGGCGCAGCCAGCGTGCCCATTGGCCTGCCCATTGCCAACCTGCGCACCGTGGTGCTCGACGCTGACCTGTCGCCGGTGGCAGTGGGTGTGGCAGGCGAGCTGTATCTGGGAGGCGCCGGTCTGGCCCGTCACTACCATCGACGTCCGGGGCTGACCGCCGAACGCTTTGTGCCGTGCCCGTTCCATGACGGCCAGCGCCTGTACCGCACCGGCGACCGGGTACGCCAGCGCGTGGACGGGGTGATCGAATACCTGGGCCGTCTCGACCATCAGGTCAAACTGCGCGGGCTGCGCATTGAACTGGGGGAAATCGAAGCGCGCCTGGCCGAACACGCTGGCGTGCGTGAAGCCGTGGTGCTGGTGCTCGACGGCAAGCAACTGGTGGCCTACGTGGTCCTGCAAGACCCGGTCAGCGCTGGCGACTGGCAGGCTGCGCTGACGGCCCACCTGCTGCGCGGCTTGCCGGAGTACATGGTGCCTGGCCACTGGATCAGCCTTGAGCACCTGCCGCTGTCGCCCAACGGCAAGCTGGAGCGCAAGGCCTTGCCGCGCCCCGACCCGGTGTCAGCGCAGCAGGTTTACAGCGCGCCTGCCACGGAACGGGAACAGCGTCTGGCTGAGATCTGGCAGGCGGTGCTGGGCGTGGCGCACATCGGCGTGGACGACAATTTCTTCGCGCTGGGCGGCGACTCGATCATCTCCATTCAAGTGGTCAGCCGGGCGCGTCAGGCAGGCATCGCCTTCAGTCCCCGTGACCTGTTCCAGCATCAGACCATCCGCAGCCTGGCGCGGGTGGCCGAACTGAGCACACACACCGCCCTCGATCAGGGCATTGCCCACGGCCCGGTGGCCTTGGCGCCAGTGCAGCACGGGTTCTTCGAGCAGCCGATGCCGTCACGCCATCACTGGAATCAGTCATTGCTGTTGCACCCGCGTCAGCCGGTCGAGGCCGCGCCGCTGGAGCAGGCGTTGCGGCAACTGCTGACCCATCACGATGCCCTGCGCCTGCGTTTTGAACAGCGCGATGGCCAGTGGCAGCAGGCCTATGGCGAACTGTCGGCCGAGCCGGTGTTGTGGCAGCAACAGGCGGCGTCGGAAGATGAACTCAACCGCCTGTGCGAACTCGCCCAGCGCAGCCTTGATCTGCAAGCAGGGCCGCTGTTGCGTGCGGTGCTGATCGACATGGCCGACCACAGCCAGCGCGTGCTGCTGGTGGTGCACCATCTGGCCGTGGATGGCGTGTCGTGGCGGGTGCTGCTGGAGGACTTGCAACAGTTCTACGCGCAGCCGACGCAGGCGCCGCAGGCCAAAACCAGTGCCTATCAGGCCTGGACCGCGCACTTGCAGGCCGCCGCGCAGGCGCGTTTGCCGGAATTGGCGTACTGGCACGCTCACCTGAGCGGGGCCAGCAGTGAATTGCCTTGCGACCGTGCCGGGGGCGGGTTGCAGAACCGTCACGGGCAAACACGCGCGTTCAGCCTGGACGCCGAGCGTACCCGGCAATTGCTGCAAGTGGCGCCCGCGACCTACCGCACGCAGGTCAATGACCTGTTGCTCACGGCGCTGGCGCGGGTGATCTGCCGCTGGAGCGGCCACACCAGCAGCCTGATTCAGCTTGAAGGCCACGGTCGCGAAGAGCTGTTCGACGGTCTCGACCTGTCGCGTACCGTGGGCTGGTTCACCAGCCTGTTCCCGGTGCAATTGACGCCAGCCGTGGGCATGGGCGAGTCGATCAAGGCCATCAAGGAACAATTGCGCAGCGTCCCGGACAAAGGCGTCGGTTATGGACTGCTGCGCTATCTGGCCGGCAGCGAGGCGGGTGCGCAACTGGCCGCGCTGGCCACCCCGCGTATCACCTTCAACTACCTGGGCCAGTTCGATCGCCAGTTCGACGGTCAGGCGCTGTTCGTCCCGGCGGCCGAAAGCGCCGGTCAGGCGCAGGATGAACAGGCGCCGCTGGCCAACTGGCTGAGCATCGAAGGGCAGGTGTATGGCGGCGAGCTGAACCTGCAATGGACCTTCAGCACCGAGATGTTCGAACCGGCAACCATTCACGCCTTGATGGACGACTACCAGCGCGAACTGTCGGCGCTGATCGAGCACTGCGTGACCCATGAAACCGGCGGCATGACGCCGTCGGACTTCCCGTTGGCGCGCCTTACTCAGCAGCAACTGGACACCCTCAAGGTAGCGCCCGGGGCCATTGAAGACATCTACCCGCTGTCGCCGATGCAGCAGGGGTTGCTGGTGCACACCTTGCTGGAACCGGGGTCGGGCATTTATTTCATGCAAGACCGTTACATCATCGACAGTGACATCGACCTGCCACGCTTTACGGCGGCCTGGCACGCCGTGGTGCAGCGTCACGATGCATTGCGGGCGTCGTTCAGCCTCGACGATGACGGCAACATGCTGCAAATCATCCACCGCGACGCAGCGCCCAAGGTGCAGGTGCATGACTGGAGCGATCGCCCCGAGGCTGAGCACGAAGCGGCGTTGCAAGCGTTGCTGGCGCAAGACCGCGCCGAAGGGTTTGACCTGCTCAACACGCCACCTTTCAGCCTGCGCCTGATTCGCCGCAGCACCGGGCATTACTGGTTCATCCTCAGTAACCACCACATCCTGATCGATGCCTGGTGCCGTTCGCTGTTGCTGCAAGATTTCTTCGCCCTTTACAGCGGTCAACGCAGCCTGCCGCCCGCGGCCCGTTACCGCGACTTTATCCAGTGGCTGCAAGAACAGGGCGAGCGCGAGGCGCTAGCCGCCTGGACCCGGGAGCTGGCGGGCTTTGAGCAACCCACCCCGTTGCCGTTTGACCGGGCCTTGCGGCGTCAGGGCGGCTTCTCGGTGATAGGCGATGTGTATGCCGATCTGCAGGTCAGTCAGGGCCGCGCCTTGCGCGAGTTGGCGCAGCGTTTCCAGCTCACCGTCAACACCCTGACCCAAGCGGCCTGGGCGTTGGTCTTGCAGCGTTACAGTGGCCTCGATGAGGTGCTGTTTGGCGTGACCGTGGCCGGTCGCCCGGTCAATCGCCCCGAGATGCAGGACACCGTGGGCCTGTTCATCAACAGCATTCCGTTGCGCCTGCAACTGCCGCGTGCCGGGCAGGACGTCAGCGTCAAGGCGTGGCTGCAACGCTTGTTCGAGCACAACCTGGCGCTGCGTGAGCACGAGCACCTGCCGCTGTTGAAGGTTCAGGCGTGCAGTGCGCTGGACAAAGGCCAGTCGATTTTCGACAGTTTGTTTGTCTACGAAAACGCGCCGGTGGAAAGCGCCGTGGTCACGGGGGCCGAGCACATCAGCGCCCGATCCGACAGCGCGCGCACCCACACCAACTACCCGATGACGGTGGTGGTGTACCCCGGCGACGCGCTCGGCCTGCACCTGTCTTACGACACGCGCTTCTTCGACGACGCCACCGCCGAGCGTTTGCTGGCCGATTTCAAACGCCTGCTGCTGGCCATTGGCGAGCATGCAGACGGGCCGTTCGCGGAGTTGCCGGTGGTTGACGCCGCCGAGCGCGAGCACCTGTTGCAGGCGGGCAATCACACCGACCGCGACTACCCCCTGGCCGACGGTTATGTGCGCCTGTTTGAAGCGCAGCACGACGCGCACCCGGAGCAGGTGGTGGCGACATGCCTCGATCAGCGCTGGACGTATCGCGAGCTGGAAACCCGCGCCAACCGCCTCGGCCATGCCTTGAGGGCGGCGGGTGTGGGGGTCGATCAGCCAGTGGCGCTGCTGGCCGAGCGCAGCCTGGCGCTGCTGGGCATGATGCTCGGCAGCTTCAAGGCCGGTGCAGCCTATTTGCCGCTGGACCCGCAATTACCCGCCCGGCGTTTGCTCGATTTGCTGCAACTGGGGCAAGTGCCCGTGCTGGTGGCCAGCGCGGCGTGTGGCGATCAGGCCCGTGCCTTGCTGGCGCAATTAGCCCCGGCGCAACGGCCGCGCCTGGTGGTGTGGGAGGACGTGCAGGCCCAGGACTTCTCCAGCGCGCGGCCGGGGGTCTACACCGGGCCTGACCATTTGGCCTACGTGATCTTCACCTCGGGCTCCACCGGGACGCCAAAAGGGGTCATGGTCGAGCAGGCCGGGATGCTCAACAACCAGTTGAGCAAACGGCCTTACCTCGACCTGGGCCGTGACGCTGTGATTGCCCAGACCGCGTCCCAGAGTTTCGATATTTCAGTGTGGCAATTCCTCGCGGCGCCGTTGTTTGGCGCACAGGTGGACATCGTGCCGAGCGCCATCGCCCATGATCCGGCCGCGTTGCTGGGCCACGTCGCTGCACGCGGCATCAGCGTGCTAGAGAGCGTGCCGTCGCTGATCCAGAGCCTGCTGGATGAACCCCTTGGTCAACTGTCCGGCCTGCGCTGGATGCTGCCGACCGGTGAAGCCATGCCGCCCGAACTGGCGCGGCGCTGGTTGCAGCGATACCCCGACATCGGTCTGGTCAATGTCTACGGCCCGGCAGAGTGCTCGGACGACGTGGCGCTGTTCCGGGTCGACGCAGCGTCGGCCGACAGCGCGTACCTGCCGATTGGTCTGGCCACCGACAACAATCGCCTGTACGTCCTCGACGGCGGCTTGCAGCCTGTGCCCACCGGAGTGGTGGGCGAACTGTACGTGGCCGGCACCGGCGTGGGGCGCGGGTATTTTGGTGATCCGTTGCGCACCGCCAGTGTGTTCCTGCCCAATCCTTACGCCCGGCAAGCGGGGGAGCGCTTGTACCGCACCGGCGATCTGGCGCGCCGCCGCGCTGACGGTCAGCTGGAATACGTGGGCCGGATCGACCAGCAGGTGAAAGTGCGCGGGTTCCGCATTGAGCTGGGGGAAATTGAATCACGCTTGCGCGACGTGAGCGATGTGCGTGAAGTGGCCGTGGTGGTGCAGGACGGTCCGACCGGCAAGGCGCTGGTGGCATTTATCGTGGCGCAACCGTCGGCGCCGCAGTGGTCAACGCTGCGTGAACAACTGAAAACCGCGCTCAAGGCGCAGTTGCCCGACTACATGGTGCCGTTGCAATGGCTGCCTCTGGACCACTTGCCGCTCAATGCCAACGGCAAGGTGGACCGCAAGGCCTTGCCGCAGGCGCAAGCGGCCGACTGGCAGCGCGAGCTGGTGGCGCCCCATGCAGGCATTGAGTCGCGTATTGCGGCGATCTGGCAGGAAGTCCTCAAACTGGACGCCGTCAGCCGCGACGACAACTTCTTCGAATTGGGCGGCCATTCGCTGCTGGTGGCGCAAGTGGTGTCCCGCGTGCGTCAGCAGTTGATGATTGAACTGCCCCTCAGCAGCCTGTTTGAAACCAGCGTGCTCAGCGAGTTTGCTGCCCGTTGCCAGGCGCAGCCGCCAACGCTCAGTGCCCCGACCTTGAAGCCGATGGCGCAAGGGCAGGCGGGGGTGCTGTCGTACGCACAGCAGCGGCAGTGGATTCTCTGGCAACTGGACCCGGACAGCTCCGCTTACACCATCCCGGCTGCGCTGCGGCTCACGGGCACGCTCAATCGCGATGCCTTGGTGCGCAGTTTCAATGACCTGCAAGCGCGGCACGCCACCTTACGCACCACCTTTGTTCAGGACGGCGAACAGGCGCGTGGCGTCGTGCACGCCAGCCTGCCGTTGGACCTGCGCGAGCTGACGCTGGCGGCACCGACGCAGGCCGAAATTCAAGCACGGGTCGCCGAGGCGATGCGTCAACCCTTCGACCTGCGTCACGGCCCGCTACTGCGTGTATTGTTGCTCACCGTCGGGGCCGATGAGCACGTGTTGGTGCTGACGGTGCACCACATCGCGGCCGACGGCTGGTCGATGCAAATCATGGTCGATGAGTTCAGCGCCCTGTATCAGGCCCATGTGCTGGGGCAGGCGCCCGAGCTGCCGGCCCTGGCTGTCAGTTACGCCGATTTTGCGGTCTGGCAACGGGACAGGTTGCAGGCCGGTGAGGGCGAGCGTCAGTTGAGTGCCTGGAAGGCCCATTTGGGCCAACAGCATCCGCCGCTTGAACTGCCCAGCGAACTGACTCGCCCGGCGATACGCAGCGAACGCGGGGCGCGCCTGGAACTGGCAGTCGAGCCCGAACTGGCGGCCGGTTTGCGGCAGTTGGCGCAGCAACACCACGTGACCCTGTTCATGGTGCTGCTGGCCAGTTTCCAAACCGTGCTGCACCGCTACAGCGGTCAGTCGGCGATCAACGTCGGTGTGCCCAGTGCCGGGCGCAGCCACCTCGAAACGGAAGGCCTGATCGGTTTCTTCATCAACACCCACGTGCTGCGCGCGGAGATTGACGGCCAGCAGACATTTGCCAGCCTGCTGCAACAGGTCAAGAGCACCGCGTTGTGGGCGCAGGCTCATCAAGAATTGCCGTTCGAGCAACTGGTGGAAGCGCTGCAACCTGAGCGCAGTCTGAGCCACAGCCCGTTGTTCCAAGTGCTGTTCAACCACCAGCGGCCGATCGGCGAGAGCGTCGAGCGCAGTCTGCCGGGGCTGGTCATCCGGCGCATGGCGTGGCAACAGCACACGGCGCAGTTCGATCTGGCGCTGGACACCGAAGAGCAGGGCGAGCACTTGCACGCCAGCCTGACCTACGCCAGCGACGTGTACGACGCCGCCACCGTCGAACGCCTCGCGCAGCACTGGCTGAACCTGCTGCGCGCCGTGGTGCGTGAACCACAACAACGGATTGCGGCGCTTGAGCTGATGGCCCCTGCCGAGCAACAGGCGCTGATCCGGCAGTGGAACCCGCAGGTCGAGGTTCAGCCCGTAGCACCTGGCTTGCATCAGCTGTTTGAAGCACAGGCCGCGGCGCAGCCGCAGGCGGTGGCAGTGCGCTGTGGCGAGCAATCGCTGGATTACGGCGAGCTCAATGCATGCGCCAATCGACTGGCGCGCAAGCTGCGCGAACTGGGCGTCGGCCCGGAAGTGCGGGTAGGGATTGCCACGGAACGTGCGATACCGCTGGTGGTGGGCGTGCTGGCCATCCTCAAGGCGGGGGGCGCTTATGTGCCACTGGACCCGCAATACCCGGCCGAACGCTTGAGCTACATGATCGGGGACAGCGGCATCCGCCTTCTGCTGACCCAAGAGCACTTGCTGGAAAGTCTGCCGCCCCACGTCGGGGTTCAAAGCCTGTGTCTGGAGCACCTGACGCTGGACACGTTCAGTGCCGAGAACCTGGCGAACCTGACCCGACCGGACAACCTGGCCTATATGATTTACACCTCGGGCTCCACCGGGCGGCCAAAGGGCGCCTTGCTCAGCCATGCCAACGTCACCCGCTTGTTGAGTGCCACGCAACAGTCGTTCGGTTTCGATCAGCACGACGTGTGGACGCTGTTCCATTCCTACGCGTTCGACTTTTCGGTGTGGGAGCTGTTTGGCGCCCTGTGCAGCGGAGGGCGCCTGGTGATCGTGCCGTATTTCATCAGCCGCGAGCCGCACGCGTTCCATCAACTGCTGTGTGATGAAGGCGTCACGGTGCTCAACCAGACCCCGACCGCTTTCCGGCAATTGATGCCGGTGGCGTGCCAAAGCCCGCAAGCGCTGGCATTGCGCTGGGTGATCTTCGGCGGCGAAGCGCTGGAGGTGGCGAGTCTGCGGCCGTGGTACGAGCGCTTTGGCGATCGCCCCACGACGCTGGTCAATATGTACGGCATCACCGAGACCACGGTGCATGTGACCTTCCGCGCGCTCAGCCCGGCCGATCTGCAGGCCAACGTGCAGAGCCCGATTGGCCGCCCGCTCAGTGACTTGAGCTGGTACTTGCTCGACAGCCAGTTGCAGCCCGTGGCGCCGGGGTGCGCGGGCGAGCTGTACATCGCCGGTCAAGGGCTGGCGCGGGGCTATCACGGCCGCGCCGGGCTCAGCGCCGAACGCTTTGTGCCCAGCCCGTTTGCGCCGGGGGAACGCCTTTACCGCAGCGGCGACCTGGCGCGTCAGCGGGCAGACGGCAACATCGACTACCTGGGCCGCATCGACCAGCAAGTGAAGATTCGCGGTTTCCGCATCGAGCTGGGGGAAATCGAGGCCTGCCTCAAGCAGCAACCGGGGGTCGCGGAGGCCGTGCTGACGGTGCATGCGAGCGGCCAAGACTCACAACTGTGCGCGTACGTGGTGGCAATCGACACTCCGACCGATCCGCTGGCCTGGCGCGAACATTTGCGCGCGGCGCTCAAGGTCGACCTGCCGGACTACATGGTGCCCAGCCACTGGCGGCTGCTGGATGCGCTGCCCCTGACCGGCAACGGCAAGCTGGACCGCAAGGCCTTGCCGCAGCCGGATGCCGATGCCGAAGGCTGGCAGCGCCCTTACAGCGCCCCGGTCGGGACGCTGGAAACGCAGCTTGCGGCGATCTGGGCCAGCGTGCTGGACGTGGAGCGTGTGGGTCGACATGACAACTTCTTTGAATTGGGCGGGCACTCATTGCTGGCGGCCCAGGCCAGTGCCCGGGTCGAGCTGGAGCTGGGCATCGAGCTGGCGCTGCGTGCGCTGTTCGAGGCGCCCGACCTGCAAGCCTATGCCGCCTTGGCACAAGCACACACGCCTGCGGATAACGATGGTCGTCTGAGCGCACTTGAGTCGCTGCTCGACGAGATGGAGATCAACTGATGGAAAATTCTACCGCGTGGCGTATTGCCAACCGTTTTGCCAGCCTGGCGCCGCACCAGCGCCGTGAATTCCTGCAAAAAATGCAGGAGCAGGGCGTCAGCTTCGGCCAGTTGCCGATTCCGCCCACCGCCAATGCCAACGCCGACGCGCCGTGCGAACTGTCGTACGCGCAACAACGGCAATGGTTTTTATGGCAACTGGACCCGCAAAGCGCGGCCTACCATATTCCGGCGGCCTTGCGCCTGCTCGGCGCGCTGAATATCGAGGCTCTGCAACGCAGCTTCGACGCCTTGCTGGAGCGCCATCACAGTTTGCGCAGCGTCTTTGTCGAGCCAGACCCGCAGGCCGCTGGCGACGACAGCCAACCCCCGTCACGGACCTTCAAGGTGGCCGCGTCGGTGCAACCGCTCGCGGCCAGCGGCCCTTGGCTGAGGCTTGCGCGCCACGACTTGCGCGATCTGCCCCACCACCAGCGCCTCGACCAGGCGCTGACGCTGCTGGAGGACGACATCGCCCGGCCGTTCGACCTGCAACATGGCCCCTTGCTGAGGGTCAGCCTGTTGCAGCTCGACACCGACGATCACGTGCTGGTGCTGACCCTGCACCACATCGTGGCCGATGGTTGGGCGATGGGCGTGTTGGTCGATGAGTTTTCGCAGCTGTACGCCGCCCATGCCCAGGGCCAGTCCGTGACCCTGCCACCCTTGCCGATTCAGTACGCCGACTACGCGCGGTGGCAGCGGCGCTGGATGGAGGCGGGCGAACTGGAACGCCAACTGGACTGGTGGCGCGCGCAATTGGGTGACGAGCAGCCGGTGCTGGAGCTGCCCGCTGATCGCCCGCGTCCCGCTCACCCGACGCAGCAGGGCGCGCGGCTGGACTTCACCCTGGACCCGCTGCTGGCCAAAAACCTCATGGCATTGGCCCGTCAGCGGGGCGTGACCCCCTTCATGCTGTTGCTGGCCAGCTTTCAGGCGTTGCTGCATCGCTACAGCGGCCAGCCGGACCTGCGCATCGGCGTGCCGGTGGCCAATCGCACGCGCGCCGAGACCCGTGGGTTGATCGGTTTTTTCGTCAACACCCAGGTGCTGCGCGCCGAACTGGACGGGCGCATGCCCTTTGCCCGCTTGCTGGAGCAGACCCGCGATCGTTCGCTTGATGCACAGGCCTATCAGGAGGTGCCGTTCGAGCGTCTGGTGCAGGCGCTACAGGGCGAGCGCAGCCTGAGCCACAGCCCGTTGTTTCAAGTGATGTTCAACCACCAGCAAAGCCGACCCGGTGCGCTGAGCGGGATGCTGGCCGGGTTGCAGGTCGAAAGCGTGGAGTGGCAAGGCCGTACCACTCAATTCGATCTGCAACTGGACACCCATGAGGAAGGCGAGCGCCTGATGGCCAGCCTGACCTACGCCACCGACCTGTTTGACGCACCGCGTATCGAGCAGATGGCGGCCCATTGGCGCAACCTGCTGGCGGCCATTGTGGCCAATCCTGAGTGCGCGATTGGCCAATTGCCGATGCTGACGGCGGCCGAGGTTGAATCCACCCTTTATCAACTCAATGCCACCGAACACCGCTATCCCGGCCCCGCGTGCGTTCAGGAGCACATCGAAGCGCAAGCGGCCGCCACCCCCGATGCCTGTGCGCTGATATTTGCTGATGAGCACCTGAGCTACCGCGCGTTGAATGAGCGCGCCAACCGTTTGGCCCGGCGTCTGCGCGACGCAGGGGTGGGGCCTGAAGTGCGTGTCGGGGTGGCCTGCGAACGCTCGCTGGAACTGGTCATCGGGCTGCTGGCGATTCTCAAGGCCGGGGGCGCCTATGTGCCGCTGGACCCGGAATACCCGGCTGAGCGTCTGGCCTATCTGTTTGAAGACAGTGCTATCAGCCTGTTGCTGACCCAGCCCCATGTGCAGGCCGACCTGCCGTTGCCTGACGCGTTACCGGTCATCTGCCTGGAAGCGGGCGACACCTGGCTGGCCGGGTACGACAGCGACAATCTGCCCAACCTCGCTTGTGCCCAGCACCTGGCGTACGTGATTTACACCTCCGGCTCCACCGGGCGCCCCAAAGGCGCGGGCAACAGCCATGGCGCGCTCTATAACCGTCTGGCATGGATGCAACAGGCCTATGGCCTGAGCGCGGCCGACCGGGTGTTGCAGAAGACACCGTTCAGCTTCGACGTGTCGGTGTGGGAGTTTTTCTGGCCGCTGATGCACGGCGCCACGCTGGTGGTGGCAGCGCCAGGCGTCCACCGCGACCCGCAACAGCTGGCGGCGCTGATCGTGGAACAGGCGATCACCACGCTGCACTTTGTGCCGTCGATGCTGCAAGCGTTTATCAGTGTCGATCAAGCCCGCCAGTGCAGCTCGTTGCGGCGCATTGTGTGCAGCGGTGAAGCGCTGCCAATCGAATTGCAGCGCCAGACCCTGCGCAGCTTGCCGAAGGCGGCGTTGTACAACCTGTACGGCCCGACCGAAGCCGCGATCGACGTCACCCACTGGACCTGTGTCGAAGAAGGCCGCGACAGCGTGCCCATAGGTCGCCCGATTGCCAACCTGCGCACGTATATCCTGAGCCCCGAATTGCAGGCGTTGCCCTGTGGTGCAATCGGCGAGTTGTACCTGGCTGGCAGCGGTCTGGCCCGGGGCTACCATGCCCGGCCGGGGCTGACAGCGGAGCGCTTTGTGGTCGATCCGTTCGGCACGGGCGAGCGCTTGTACCGCACCGGCGACCTGGCCCGCTATCGCGCCGATGGCGCCATTGAGTACTGCGGCCGCATCGACCATCAGGTGAAAATTCGCGGCTTGCGCATTGAGCTGGGGGAAATCGAAGCGCGCCTGCACGAACACCCGCAGGTGCAGGAAGCCGTGGTGCTGGCGCTGGACAATCAATTGGTGGCGTACCTGGTGCCGACCGACGCGCAATTGGCCCACGACGTTCAAGCGCAAGGCCCGTGGCGCGACGCCTTGAAAGCGCGCTTGTTGCAGAGCCTGCCCGATTACATGGTGCCGACGCACCTGATGGTGATTGAGCGGATGCCGTTAAGCCCTAACGGCAAACTGGAGCGCAAATTGCTGCCTGCGCCTGGGGTGAGCGTCAGTCAGCGCGTGTTTGAAGCGCCACGCAGTGACCACGAACGGCAGCTAGCAGCGATCTGGCAGCAGGTGCTGGGGGTCGAACAGGTCGGCCGGCAGGACAACTTCTTTGAGCTGGGCGGCGACTCGATCATCTCGATTCAGGTCGTGAGCCGGGCCCGGCGTGCCGGGCTGCGTTTACAGCCGCGCGACCTGTTTCAACAGCCGACCTTGCAGGCGTTGGCGGCCGTGGCCAGTCAGCAGGCAGTGCCGCAGATCGCCCAAGGGCCGGTGCTCGGCACACAAGCCCTGACCCCGGTGCAACGTTGGTTCTTCGACAACCAGACCGTGCAGCCACAGCACTGGAACCAGGCCGTGTTGCTGGAGGTGCGCGAGCCGCTGGACCTGCTGCGGTTGCAGACTGCCCTGCAACGGGTGTTGGCCCGCCACGATGCGCTGCGCCTGCAATTTCGTCAGGTCGAGGGGCAATGGACGGCGCGGTATGTGCCGCTCGACAGCGCGGCGGCCACCGACGTGCTGTGGACCGCGCACGTGCAGAGCGATGAGGCATTGCAGGGGTTGTGCGATGAAGCCCAGCGCAGCCTGTCGCTGCAAGAGGGCTCGCTGTTGCGTGCGGTGTTGATCGACCACGCAGACGGCGGGCAACGCGTGCTGTTGGTGATTCATCACCTGGTGGTGGACGGTGTGTCGTGGCGGATTGTGCTTGAAGACTTGCAAGCAGCGTATGCCGACCAGCCGTTGCCGGAAAAAACCAGCGCCTTGCAAGACTGGGCGAACCAGCTCGGTGCCTACGCCAACAGCGACGCCGTGGTAGCTGAATGCAACTGGTGGCAACAGCACCTGCAAGACGCCAGTGCTGCGCTGCCCAACACTCGCCCGAACGCCAGCCAGGCCGTGCGTCACCGCCAGGTGGTCAGCCTGGGGCTGGACCGCGAGCGTACGCGCCAACTGCTGCAACAGGCCCCGGCGGCGTACCGCACCCAGGTCAATGACCTGTTGCTCACTGCGCTGGCGCGCGCCCTGTGCGACTGGACCGGCGACGCCCATGCATTGATTCAACTGGAAGGTCACGGCCGTGAAGACCTGTTTGACACCATCGACCTGACCCGCACCGTGGGCTGGTTCACCAGCCTGTTCCCGGTCAAGTTGACCCCGGCCACCGATCTGGCGACGTCGATCAAAGCCATCAAGCAACAACTGCGCGACATTCCCGGCAAAGGGCTGGGGTTTGGCCTGCTGCGCTACCAAGGGCCCGTCGAGGTGCAAGCTCGCCTGGCGGCATTGCCGAGCGCGCGGGTCACGTTCAACTACCTGGGGCAGTTCGACCAGAGCTTCAGCGACGACGCCCTGTTCGTGCCCGCGCGTCAAGCCAGCGGCGCAGCGCAAAGCCCGGATTCACCCTTGGCCAACTGGTTGTCGGTGGACGGCCAGGTGTTTGGCGGGGAGCTGAAACTGGACCTGAGCTTCAGTCAGGCATGCTTCGACAAGGCCGATATTCAGGCGTTGGCAGCGGCCATCGAATCGAACCTGCAGGCCGTGGTGGCGCATTGCATCGACCCGCGCCACGGCGGTGTGACCCCGGCCGATTTCCCGCTGGCCGACCTGACCCAGGCGCAACTTGATGACGTGCCGGTGACGTCGCGGCAGATCGAGGATCTGTATCCGCTGTCGCCGATGCAGCGCGGGCTGTTGTTCCACAGTGTGTACGAGCCGCTGGCGGGCGCGTATGTCAACCAGCTCAGCGTGGAAGCCACCGGGCTGGACGCGACGCGTCTGGCGCAGGCGTGGCAGGCGACTCTGGACGCACACCCGATTCTGCGCAGCGGCTTCCATTGGCCGCCGGGCGCCGCGCAACCGGTGCAAGTGGTGCAGCGCACACTGGAGTTGCCGTTGACTGTGCTGGACTGGCGCGGGCGCGCCGATCAGGCTGGCCAATTGCAACTGCTGGCGCGCAGCGAGCGGTTGCAGTTTGACCCGGCGCACCCGCCCTTGCTGCGTCTGGCGCTGGTGCGGCTGGATGAACAGCGTCAGCAACTGATTTACACCCATCATCACCTGCTGCTGGATGGCTGGAGCAACGCGCTGTTGTTGGGCGAAGTGTTGCAGCGCTATGCCGGGGACACTGTGGCGAGCCATTCAGGGCGTTTTGCCGACTACATCGGTTGGCTGCACAGGCAGGATGCAGCAGCCGATGAGGCGTTCTGGCGCACCCAGCTGGCCGGTCTGGAAAACCCGACCCTGTTGGCCCAGAGCGTGGCGTACACGGCTTCGCCACAGGCGGATGAGTACGCCGACCATCGTCAGGTCTTCGACGCGGCCAGCAGTGCGGCGTTTACCGCATTTGCCCGCCAGCACGCCATCACCCTCAACACGCTGCTTCAAGGCGCGTGGGCGCTGCTGTTACAGCGCTACAGCGGCCAGCAGACGGTCGCGTTCGGCGCCACGGTCTCGGGGCGCCCGGTGGACTTGCCGGGTGCCGAGCATCAGCTCGGGCTGTTCATCAATACCTTGCCGGTGATCAGCCAGCCGCAGGCCGCTGAAAGCGTGGCGCAGTGGCTGGACCGCTTGCAGGCACATAACCTTGAGCTGCGGGAGCACGAATTCACCGCGTTGAGTGACGTGCAGCGTTGGGCCGGGCGTGCGGGTGAGCCGCTGTTCGACAGCTTGCTGGTGTTCGAAAACTTCCCGGTTGCCGAGGCCTTGCAACAGGGTGCCCCGGACGGCTTGCGCTTTTCGCTGCCGGATAACCACGAGCGCACCAACTACCCGCTGACGCTGGCGGCGGTGAGTGAAGGGCATTTGAGCCTGACCTGGAGTTACCAGCTCAGCCACTTCTCGCCCCCGGTGATTGCCCGCATGAGCCAGCATTTGGCGTGCCTGCTGAACGCCATGGTGGCCGCCCCGCAGGCCCGCCTGGGCGAGTTGCCCTGGTTGAGCGAAGGTGAACGCCAGCAGTTGCTGCATGACTGGAACCCGGCACCGGGGCCAGCGACCACGCAATGCGTGCATCAGTTGATCGAAGCGCAGGCGGCGATTCGCCCCGAGGCGGTGGCGCTGATCTTTGCCGACACCCCCTTCAGCTATCACGACCTCAATCAACGTGCCAACCGCTTGGCTCATCGCTTGCGTGAGTTGGGTATCGGCCCCGAGGTGCGCGTGGGGCTGGCCGTCGAGCGCTCGCCGCAGATGATTATCGGCCTGCTGGCGATCCTCAAGGCCGGGGGCGCTTACGTGCCGCTGGACCCGGCGTACCCGGCCGAACGTTTGGGGTATTTGATGCAGGACAGCGGCATTGCGCTGCTGTTGACCCAATCGTGGCTGCGCCCGTCATTGCCACCGGTGGCAGGGGTGCCGGTGCTGGAACTGGACCGTGAGGCCGTGGCGCATTTGCCGGGCACCGACCTGCGCAACCTGAACGACGCGCAGAACCTCGCTTACCTGATTTACACCTCGGGTTCCACCGGGCGTCCGAAAGGCGTCAGTGTCGCCCATGGCCCGCTGGCCATGCATTGCCTGTCCATCGGCGCGCTGTACGGCATGACCCCGCACGACCGCGAGTTGCAATTTGCCTCCATCAGTTTCGACGGCGCCCACGAGCGCTGGCTGACCCCGCTGGTCTTCGGCTCGGCGCTGATGCCCCGTGATGACGAGCTTTGGAGCGTGCAACGCACCTGCGAAGAGATCGAGCGGCACGGCATCACCATTGCCTGTTTCACCCCCAGCTATTTGCTGCAAATGGCCGACTACCTGGGTGAAGCCGGGCGTGCCTTACCGATCCGTTCTTACACCGTGGGCGGTGAAGGCATGCCCAAACACGCCTTCGATGAAGTGCAGCGGGTGTTGCAGCCACCGCGCATTATCAACGGCTACGGCCCGACTGAAACCGTGATTACACCGTTGATCTGGTGCGCGTATCCGGGCACGCAGTTTGACTCGCCGTTTTTGCCCATTGGCCGTCCGGTGGGGCAGCGCAGCGCTTACGTGCTCGACAGTCAGCTGCAACCCTTGCCGGTGGGCGTGGCGGGCGAGCTGTACATGGGCGGCGAGGGCATTGCGCGTGGCTACCATCAGCGGCCCGACCTGACGGCGGAACGGTTTGTACCGGACCCGTTCGTGGCAGGCGCGCGCCTGTACCGCAGTGGCGATCTGGCGCGGCTGCGCGAGGACGGGGTGGTCGAGTACCTGGGCCGTATCGACCAGCAGGTGAAAATCCGTGGGTTCCGCATTGAGCTGGGGGAAATCGAAGCCTGTCTGCTGGAGCACGACGGCGTGCGCGAAGCCTTTGTGGTCGACCGCGAAGGTCCGGTCAGCCGTCAGTTGGTGGGTTACATCGTGCCCCGCGACCCACTGGCCGATGACAGCGCGCTGCGCGAGGCATTGATAGCGCACCTGCGCAGCCGTCTGCCGTCACACATGCTGCCGGCGCATTTAATGTGCCTGGCCGCGTTGCCGTTGACCCCCAACGGAAAGCTGGACCGTCAGGCGCTGCCGGCGCCCGAGGCCAGCCGCCAGGTGGCGGAACGGGTCTTGCCGGGCACCCCGGCAGAAGCCCTGCTGGCGGCGGTCTGGCAAGACGTGCTGGGGCTGGAAGCCGTGGGGGTGACTGAAAACTTCTTCGAGTTGGGCGGCGATTCGATCATCTCGTTGCAGGCCGTGAGCCGTGCAGGGGCGCTGGGCTTGGCGTTCACCCCGAAACAACTGTTCGAGGCGCAAACCATTCGTGCGCTGGCACAACGGGCCGTGGCGGCAGCACCCCGTGTCGCGCATGCTCCCGACGCCGTGCCTTTTGCCCAAGCGCCGACCACCGTGCAGGTGGAGCGCGAGGGGCTGGACGACCTGTACCCGCTGTCGCCGATGCAACAGGGCATGCTGTTCCACTGCATTGAGTCGCCCGAGCTGAACCTGTACGTCAACCAGCTCAGCGTGGCGGTTGAAGGGTTGCAGGTCGACCGTTTCCGCGCCGCCTGGGACACCTTGCTGCAGCGCCATGAAGTGCTGCGTGCGGCCTTCCTCTGGCGCGACGGTCTGGCGGATCCGCTGCAAGCGGTGTATCAGCAGGCGCAAGTGCCGATTGTGGAACTGGACTGGCGTGAACACGCCGACCCGCAGGCGGCGTTGTTGGCCTTGGCGGCGGACGATCAGGCGCGTGGCTTCGACCTCAGTTGCCCGCCCTTGATGCGTTTCACCTTGGTGCGTCTGGGCGATAACCGGCACCAGATGATCTGGACCTACCATCACTTGCTGCTGGACGGCTGGAGCGCGTCACGTCTGCTCGGCGAGATGCTGCGCCTGTACGCGCACCAGACCTTGCCAGCGCTGACCGGGCGCTATGCCGATTACATCCACTGGCTGGCGCAGCAGGACGTGACGCTGGCCGAAGGGTTCTGGCGCGCACGCCTGGAGACGCTGCAAGCGCCGACGATGCTGGCCAATGCGGCCAACACCGGCGGCAGCGGCCACGGCGTGCTTTATAGCTATCTGGACAGCGAGGCGACCCGCCGTTTGTACACGTTTGCCACTCAACAACGGGTGACGTTGAACACGCTGGTGCAAGCGGCCTGGCTGCTGCTGTTGCAGCGTCATACCGGGCAGCGCAGCGTGGCTTTCGGCGCCACCGTGGCGGGGCGCCCGACCCAACTGCCAGGCGCGCAGGACATGCTGGGCCTGTTCATCAACACCTTGCCGGTGATCCAGACCCTCGATCCGCAACAGACGCTGGGCGACTGGCTGCGCGAGTTACAGGACTACAATCTGTCGATCCGTGAGGTCGAGCACACGCCGCTGGCCGATATTCAGCGCTGGGCCGGGCAGGGCGGCCAAGGGCTGTTCGACAGCATCATCGTGTTTGAAAACCACCCGGTGGACCGCGCCCTGCGCGGCGAGCAGAACGGCGAATTGAGGTTTGCCGAAGTCGGCAGCGGCGGGGTCACCAACTTCCCGATGGATTTGATGGTCAGTGCCACCGACCAAGGGCTGGAGGTGGAATACCTGTACTTGCGCGAACGTTTCACGGCGCCGCAGGTCGAGGCCATTCGCGCCCAGTTGGAAGGGTTGCTGGCGCAGTTGCCGCAGGATGCCCAGTGCCGGATTGGCGACATTGGCTTGCCACAGTCACGCATTGAGCAGGCACAGGTGCAGGCCCCTGCGACGGACTTGGTGCATGGCTTCATGGCGCAGGTGCGGCGCCAGCCCGATGCCGTGGCCTTGATCTGCGACGGCCGTGAACTGACGTATGCCGCGCTGGACCGGCAGGCCGACGTGCTGGCGGCTCACTTGCAAGGGCGCGGCATTGGCCCCGAGACACGGGTGGCGGTGGCGTTGCCGCGTTCGGAGCAGACGATTGTGGCGTTCCTGGCCGTGCTCAAGGCAGGCGCCGCGTACGTGCCGCTGGACCTCGACTACCCGGCTGAGCGACTGACCTTCATGCTGGCCGATTCAGCGGCCAGCCTGTTGCTGTGCAACAGCGATGTGGACCAGCGGGTGACCTTCGATGCCGCCACCCCGCGTCTGTTGCTCGACCAATTGAGCGATCAGGTGGCGTTGCCACGGGCGGTTGAGTCGCTGAGCGGGCATCTGGCATACCTGATTTACACCTCGGGTTCGACCGGCCAGCCCAAAGGCGTGGCCGTGGCCCGCCAGCCGATTGCGCGGCACTGTCAGGGCATCATCGACCTGTACGCGCTCAACCCGGACAGCCGCGAGCTGCACTTTATGTCCTTCGCGTTTGACGGTGCGCAGGAGCGCTGGCTCAGCGTCTTGCTGGCCGGTGGCAGCCTGGTGATCCGCGACGATCAGCTGTGGACCCCGGAGCAGACTTTACACGTGCTGCACCAACAACACGTGACGGTGGCGTGCTTCCCGCCCGCTTACCTGCAACAGCTGGCAGAAGTCGCGCTGGCCCAAGGCAACCCACCGCCCGTGCACACCTATTGTTTTGGTGGCGACGCGGTGCCGGATGCCAGCTTTGAGCTGGTCAAGCGAGCCCTGCGCCCGCAACGACTGGTCAACGGCTACGGGCCGACCGAAACCGTGGTCACGCCGCTGTTGTGGCGGGCCGAGGTGACGGACTGCTGTGAAGCGGCCTATGCGCCGATTGGACGGGGTGTCGCCGGACGCGGTTTGTATGTGCTGGACGCGGACATGAACCCGTTGCCCGCCGGTGTGAGTGGCGAGTTGTACCTGGGCGGGGAATGCCTGGCCCGTGGCTATCACGGGCAACCGGGGTTGAGTGCCGAGCGCTTTGTGCCGGACCCGTTCGATGCCAAGGGCGCTCGCATGTACCGCACCGGGGACCGGGTTCGTCAGCGCGAATGCGGCCTGATCGACTACCTGGGGCGCCTGGACCAACAGGTAAAAATCCGCGGCTTCCGCATTGAACTGGGGGAAATCGAAGCGCGTCTGCGTCAGTGCGAAGGGGTGCAGGATGCGGCGGTCAAGGTGATCGAAGGGCCGACCGGCAAGCAGTTGGCAGGGTATGTGGTCGCGTCCGGCACCCTGCTGGAACGCACACTCAAAGAGCAATTGCAGGCGCACCTGCCGGATTACATGGTGCCGAGCCACATCGTGCCGATGGCGCGTTTCCCGCTGTCCGCCAACGGCAAGCTGGACCGTCGCGCACTGCCCGAGCCGCAGGTTGCCCAAGGCACGTACCGGGCGCCGCGCACTGAACTGGAACAGGCATTGGCGCTGATCTGGCAAGAGGTGTTGGGGCTGGAGCAGGTGGGGATCGACGACAATTTCTTTGAGCTGGGCGGCGACTCGTTGCAGGTGCTTAAAGTGATTTCACGGGTGCGTAATCAGCCGCAGTTGGGTTTCAGCCTCAAGCTGCGCGACCTGATGCAGAAACCGTGCATTGCCGAGCTCAGCGGCTTTGAACCTGTGGCGCTCGCTCAGGCCCCCGACCCGCTGCTGGCGCTCAATAGCCGCGTTGGTGACGTGCCGCCGTTGTTCTGTTTGCACGCGGGGTTCGGCACGGTGTTCGACTACGAGCCGCTGGCCCGTAAATTGGACGGGCGCCGCAGCGTTTATGGTGTGCAGTGCCGCATGTTGCTCGACCCTGAATGGCAAGACACCTCGTTGCATAGCATGGCGCAGGCGTATGCCGGACGTATCCGCCAGCAACAGGCTGACGGCCCGTATCACCTGCTGGGCTGGTCATTGGGCGGGGCGTTGACCTTGCTGGTGGCCCAGGCGCTGGAGGCGCAAGGTCAGCAGGTGGCGTTTGCCGGGCTGGTGGACACCTACGTGGCGGGGACGGCCGAGGCCAGTGACGGGCGTGAAGACTTGCAGGATTTCTTGCGCTTTGTGCTGGGGCTGTCCGAGCACGACGCGTGCGGGTTGATGGAGGATCAGGGGCGCAGCGCCGAGCAGGTGATTGCCGCCGCCATGGCCGAGCCACGTGCCGGGTTGGGCGAGCACGGGCTGCTCGGGTCGGCGGAGCTGAGTCACATCTTTGCCGTGGGCGCGCGCCTCAAGCAGTTGGCTTTGCAGCAGCCGATGCTGCCTGCAACCCGGGTTCAGGCGCACCACTGGTGGGTGGCCGGGCGCGACGACGAGCGCCGCGTGCATGGGGCGCAAGTGGGGCCGGGCGCCAGTCACAGCGTGCTCAAGGGCGGGCATTACGAGGTGTTGCGTCAGGCGCCATTGCTGATCCGACTGGAGCAATTACTGGCAGGGCAGGCCGAGCGGGTGTGACGGCACCTTATGCACGTGCGTTGAGGTTCAGCGCTAACCATCACCGCCTTCGGCAACCCGTGCCGAAGGCTATTTGCAAGGACACACGTATGTCAGTAGTACCGGAGCTGGAAGCCTTTTTGGAACTGGCCGAGTTCAGCCGCATGACCGGCAAAAGCCAGGCCCTGCATGACCTGAGCCCGGCGCAGGCCCGGCTGGAGTTTGAAATGAGTGCCGGGGTGCTGGACGAGCCGTTGTCGGGCATCGACAGTTACGACCTGCGCCTGCCGGCCCGGGATGGTTTCAGCTTGCCAGCGCGCCTGTATCGCGCCCCGCAGCTAACGCCACAACCGCTGCCGGTGGTGGTCTACTTCCACGGCGGCGGTTATGTGATTGGCAGTCTGGACAGCCACGACGGGCTGTGTCGCCGGTTGGCCCATGCCGGGCAATTCGCCGTGCTGGCCGTGGATTACCGGCTGGCCCCGGAGTGGGTGTTCCCCACGGCGGTGCAAGATGCCTGCGACGCAGTGAACTGGTTGCTGCGCGAGGGCGCCCGTCATGGGCTGGACGCCACCCGTGTGGCGTTTGCCGGTGACAGTGCGGGCGGCACATTGAGCACAGTGCTCGCGATTCTGGCGGTGCGTGACCCGCAGGAGGTGGCCATCGTGCCGCGCGCGCAGGTGTTGCTGTACCCGGTCACTGACGGCAGTTGCAAACGTGAATCCCACCAGCGTTTCGCCCACGGGTATCTGCTCGAAACCGCCACCATGGACTGGTTCTACGGGCACTACACCCGAACCACGGCGGATGTGCAGGATTGGCGTCTTTCACCGTTACTGGCCCCGGATGTCAGCGGCGTGGCCCCTGCGTTGGTGTACCTGGCCGGGTTTGATCCGTTGCATGACGAGGGGCTGGCCTATGCCGCCAAACTGGAACAGGCGGGCAATGAGGTGGTGAGGTGGGAAGAACCGGGGATGACCCATGACTTCATGCGCATGAGCGGCTTGCTCGAAGAAGTGGCCGGGATTCATGAGCGGGTGGCGGGCTGGCTGGATGAGCGGCTGGCCGGGTGAGGGCGCGCCCTCACTCACCCACGCTGAGTTGCGCAATCAACCAGATGTTGGCCCCGCTGATCACCGCGAACAGAAACCACGCCAGCAAGCGCGTCGGCAGGCGGTTGACGAAGGGGCCCATCAGTTTGACGTCGCTGGTCATGCGGATCAGGGGGTAGAGCGCAAACTGCAATTGCAGGCTGAGCACCACCTGACTGAGGATCAGCAGCTTGCCGACGGCGTTGTCGCCCATCAACCAAACGCCCGCAAATGCCGGGATCAAGGCCAGCCCGCGGGTAATCAGGCGCCGCTGCCAGCACGGGATGCGCGGTCGAGGTAGCCTTCCATGATGACTTGACCGGCGATGGTGCCGGTGAACGTCGAGCTTTGCCCGGACGCCAGCAGCGCCACGCCAAACAGCACGCTGGCCATCGCGCCGCCCACGAGTGGGTCGAGCAGGCGGTAGGCGTCCTGGATTTGCACCACGTCGGTGTGGCCGGTTGTGTGAAACGCGGCCGCCGCCAGAATCAGGATCGCGCCGTTGACCATCAGCGCCAGCGCCAGCGAGCCGATGGTGTCGATCCGCGCCAGCCTTACGGCGTCGAGCTTGCTGGCGTAGTCGTTGCCCACCCGCCTTGTTTGCACCACGGAGCTGTGCAAGTACAGGTTGTGCGGCATCACGGTGGCGCCGAGGATGCCGATGGCCAGGTACAGCGGCGCCGCTTCGCTGATCGCCGAAAGGGACGGTTTGAATCCGTCGAAGACGTCAGGCCAATAGGGTTTGATCAGCACCAGCTCGACGAAAAAGCACACGCCAATCGTCATCACCAGCACCAGCATGATGGCTTCCAGCCGACGGAAGCCTTTGCCTTGAAGGGCCAGGATCAGCAGGGTGTCGAAGGCCGTCAGCGCGATGCCGAAGGTCAGCGAGCAGCCCAGCAACAAGTGGAACGCCAAGGCGCAGCCAAGGACTTCGGCGAGGTCGGTGGCAATGATCGAGACTTCGGCCAGCAGCCACTGCACCCTGGCTGAGCGCGTGCTGTAGCGCTGGCGGCACAGTTGCGCCAGATCGCGGCCGGTGGCGATGCCGAGTCGCGAGCACAGGCATTGCACCGCCATGCCCGCGAGGCTGGCCAGCAACACGACGAATAACAGGTTATAGCCGTAGCGCGACCCGGCTTCGATGGCGGTCGCCCAGTTGCCGGGGTCCATGTAGCCAATACTGATCAGCAGGCCCGGCCCGGCAAAACGCAAGGCGCGCTTCCAGAACGGTGCGCGGGGGTCCACCGCTACGCTGCCGCTGACTTCAGGCGGGCAGAAGGGCGCCGTGGGGATTTTCGGCAGGCTGAATGTCAAGTGCAGGCTCCGGTTGTTTTTGTGCGGGAGGCGGGCAGGGGCAATGGGTGTGAGGTTACATCGGTCGTGGGGTTTTTTCCGCCGATAGGGTCGATACAGCGGGGCTATTGCTGTTTTTACAGTCACGGGGGCGGCGATCTGTCTCGACGGTCAGTCCTGAGCTGGAGCCAAGCGGGGTCGGCCTGTTACCATTCGGCACTTTGTTTTATCTCCACTTCGAGACCGCCCATGACCACCGTTCGCACGCGCATTGCGCCATCGCCTACCGGCGACCCCCACGTCGGCACCGCTTACATCGCTTTGTTCAACTACTGCTTCGCCAAGCAGCATGGCGGCGAGTTCATCCTGCGGATCGAAGACACCGACCAATTGCGTTCGACCCGTGAGTCCGAACAGCAGATTTACGATGCGCTGCGCTGGCTCGGCATCACCTGGAGCGAAGGCCCCGACGTTGGCGGCCCGCATGGCCCGTATCGTCAGAGCGAGCGCAGCGATATTTATAAGCAGTACACCCAGCAACTGGTCGACATGGGGCATGCGTTCCCTTGTTTCTGCACCGCACAAGAGCTGGACCAGATGCGCGCCGAGCAAATGGCCAAGGGCGAGACCCCGCGCTACGACGGTCGCGCGCTGTTGCTGTCCAAGGAAGAAGTGGCCCGGCGCCTGGCCGCTGGCGAGCCACACGTGATCCGCATGAAAGTGCCGACCGAAGGCGTGTGCGTGGTGCCAGACCTGCTGCGCGGCGACGTCGAGATCCCGTGGGACCGCATGGACATGCAAGTGCTGATGAAGACCGACGGCCTGCCGACGTACTTCCTGGCCAACGTGGTCGACGATCATTTGATGGGCATCACCCACGTATTGCGCGGGGAAGAATGGCTGCCGTCGGCGCCGAAACTGATCCTGCTCTACGAGTACTTTGGCTGGGAACAACCGCAGTTGTGCTACATGCCACTGCTGCGTAACCCGGACAAGAGCAAGCTGTCCAAGCGCAAGAACCCGACCTCGGTCACGTTCTACGAGCGCATGGGCTTCATGCCCGAAGCGATGCTCAACTACTTGGGTCGCATGGGTTGGTCGATGCCTGACGAGCGCGAGAAGTTCTCGCTGCAAGAGATGGTCGACAACTTTGACCTGTCCCGTGTTTCGCTGGGCGGTCCGATTTTCGATATTGAAAAACTCTCCTGGCTCAATGGCCAATGGTTGCGTGACTTGCCGCTGGACGAATTTGCCAGCCGTGTCCAGCAATGGGCGCTGAACCCCGAGTACATGATGAAGATCGCGCCGCTGGTACAGGGGCGGGTCGAGACGTTCAGTCAGATCGCGCCGCTGGCCGGGTTCTTCTTCTCGGGTGGCTTGCAACTGGATGCCAAGCTGTTTGAGCACAAAAAGTTGTCCGGCGATCAAGTGCGTCAACTGATGCAACTGATCCTGTGGAAGCTCGAAAGCCTGCGTCAGTGGGAAAAAGACGCCATCACCGGTTGCATACAAACGGTGGTGGATGCCCTTGAGCTGAAGCTGCGCGATGCGATGCCGCTGATGTTTGCGTCGATCACGGGGCAGGCCAGCTCGGTGTCGGTGCTGGACGCCATGGAGATTCTGGGCCCGGACCTCACGCGTTTCCGCTTGCGTCAGGCGCTGGAACTGCTGGGCGGTGTCTCGAAGAAAGAAAACAAAGAGTGGGAAAAGCTGTTCAACGCAATCGCTTGATCGGTTTTGAGGTGCCGTCGCTGCCGCAGGCTGGGGTCAGGACCGCTGCGCGGCCCTTTTAGGCCTTTGGCAGCGACGGCACGTTTTGTATGCGGGGCCCGTATTTACGGGGTGGGAAGGGTAAGTGGTTGTTCTCTCGACCATTTTTTTTAAAAAACTTTGAAAATAAGTTTGACAGCCTACCGATCCAGTCTTAATATGCGCCCCGTCCACACAGCAACACGCAACACTGACTGTTTGGGGCTATAGCTCAGCTGGGAGAGCGCTTGCATGGCATGCAAGAGGTCAACGGTTCGATCCCGTTTAGCTCCACCAAATTTACAGTTCAATGCTTGGCCACACCGGCATTGAATCGATCAGCACTCAGCGCTGATCATTGTTAGAAGGTTTGTGTCCCCTTCGTCTAGTGGCCTAGGACACCGCCCTTTCACGGCGGTAACAGGGGTTCGAGTCCCCTAGGGGACGCCAGTTTTACAGAAGCAGCACTTCGGTGTTGCTCCGCCGCCAGGCGATAAATCGGGGCTATAGCTCAGCTGGGAGAGCGCTTGCATGGCATGCAAGAGGTCAACGGTTCGATCCCGTTTAGCTCCACCAATTTACAGTTCAACGTCGGGCCACACTGGCGTTGAAGCGATCAGGCAAATGCCTGATCACTGTTAGAAGGGTTTGTGTCCCCTTCGTCTAGTGGCCTAGGACACCGCCCTTTCACGGCGGTAACAGGGGTTCGAGTCCCCTAGGGGACGCCACGATTACCCGCTCTGCGGGATTTTTAAGGGTCATTCAATTATTGAGTGGCCCTTTTGTTTTTTAGGCTCCGAAAGGCCCGGTTTAGAAGGCTTTCAGCCCTATCAGTACCACTCGTCGGCACTGTGCGCCCGCATCACGTGTCACAGTCAGAACCGATCAATTCCCTCTCCCGATGATTAAAGTCCGCATTGCTTGCCAGTGGTGCACTGGGGTTATTCCAAACCTCAATGAATCCAAGCGAGCGGCAATCCTTGCCCGGTGCTCCCGTTGTTTCAGGCGGTGCACAGGGGTGCCTTAATCGGGTGTGCTCACTCCTTGAAGTGAACACGTCAAAGTTCGGCTCTTGGCTCCATCAGGCTGCGACATTCCAATGCCGCTTCACAGTGGCAAGGCTGATGCCAAGCGCGGTAGCCGTCCGCGATTGACTCACGCCAGCGGCCTTCTGAGCCTGCACAGCCGACGTGGTGCCAGTAGCCGCAGGTCGACCTAGAGTCTTGCCCTCTGCCTTTGCACGCTCAAGCCCAGCCTGAGTACGCTCAATCAGCAGGTCACGCTCGAACTCAGCGACAGCAGCGAGCACCTGCATCGTCATTTTGCCCGCTGCACTTGTCAGGTCTACACCGCCCAAGGCGAGGCAATGCACACGAACACCCATCGCATCCAGTCGCTCTACTGTGCTGCGCACGTCCATTGCGTTACGACCCAGACGGTCGAGCTTGGTCACAATAAGCACATCTGTACTCTCCATGCGCTCTAGCAGCTTCATGAACCCCGGACGCTCAGCAGCAGAAGTGCTGCCTGAGATTGTCTCTTGTACGACGCGCTGGGGTTGCACGTCAAAGCCAGCATTGTGTACCTCCAAGACTTGGTTAGCAGTGGTCTGGTCAGTGGTCGATACTCGGGCATACAGGAAGGTACGGCTCATGCTGTGTCTCCAGCGCTAGTGTCATCTAATGTGGTGTCAAGGTACGCTAGTGTCACTTAATCGTAAAGCACGTTTTATGACACCAGCCTTAAACACTGACAGACGGTAGCACCTAACGGACGTTTAATGACACCTAACAGCTACCAGCCATTCAGGCCACCATGCAGCAGCACGTCCCACAGAGACCTAGGGTGATACTGTGATGACGCAAAGGAGGGTCAGCACAGCAGGCTGATGGCAGCATCGCACGGTGTTGTACGTGGCAGCACCGCATCCTCTCGACGCGCTGCGCAGTGCGTGAGGCTTCCAGAAACGCGAGCACGATGCTTCAAGGCGCGATGCTCAGGCGCAGGATGTGCGCGACCAACACCGCAGGCCCGCGCAGGATCAGTACGCCCGCTCGCGCCTGAGCCCGCGCGTTAAGGAGCCACCGGCAGGACCGGCATGGGGGCGAGGCTGTGCTTTCAGTGGAGGGACCCTCTCGCGTGAATATAATAATTTTAGGTTTCAGCCAGAGGCCAAAAAGGGAAGCAGCCTTTAGGCCACTTCCAGATGTTGCTGTGAATGCCGGTGTAAATGCTGCTCTAGCAGTTCGATCTGTTCAGCACGCTCGGCGTGTTCCATAAGGATTTCACGGACAACCCAAGCGGGGACAGTCAGAAGCTGCATGTCCCAGTGCATGAACCCACCGAGGTCGGTGCCTTCCCAGTCAACGATTACCGGCAGGTGATAATTCCTAGGCCAGATGCAATGCTGAGCCATGCTCTTATCATGCGGCCACGTGATCTCAATCGGGCAGCCCGCCACCACACTGGGTAGACCGCTCACCACGTACCGCAAGCCGCAGGGTGAAGTGTCAGACAGCACGTACTCTTCATGCCAACCCTTCATCCGCGGCGGAGTCCGACTGATGCAACCTCGGGCGCTCACGCCGCCACCTCTGACATTGCCGGGACGCGGTGTTGGGCGCGGTGCAGTGCAACGAGCACTTCCATAGCCAAGTATTTCTCACCGTTCAGAGTGACAACGTACGTCCCAGTGTTCGTTGAACCTCCGGCAACATCTCCAGCCTCACGGCTACGGGTGCCAGTGCAGCCGTTCCAGCGCAACCAGCGCAACCCAGACGGTGAGGTGAGATCGGTGCTGAATGCCTCGGTGAAAGTACGCAGGATCTTGCGAGTGATTTTAGCTTTCATGGGGTTCTCCAATAGGTGCGGCCCACCCATTGGGCAAGCATCAAGTTCGATTAGGTTTAGGGAAGGCACCGGCCTGTACAGCGGCAGCAATTGTGCGAACTAGCAGCACCAGTTCCCGGTGAATACTCAGCAGCGGGGTAAGGGCAGCACGTGACTGTTCAGGATCACCGGACAGCAGCGCGTCCACAGCAAGCATCAGTGTCTCGGTATCGAGCTGAACGCTCCCGGCACGGAGCACAACGCCCCCTGAGAGGTGGTATCGACCGACCTGAATCGGCCCCAGCCGGTTCAGCATCAACTGCTGATCTAGTAGTCGGGTAGTTCGTAGGTGTCGCTGCTGCCAGTTCTCAGAGGCGTTCGCGTCCTTCGGGATGTACACCACCTGCCCGTCAGGCAGGGTCTTGAACACGCTCGGGACTCGGGCCCCGTTGCAGGCTCGGCAAGTCAGGTTCCGGGTATGCCGCTCGTTCCCACCGCATTCAGTGCAACGCCAATCTGGATCATTGAAGGTTTTCGCACCGGACATGACAGCAGCGTACCGAGCAGGCTTCATCACCCGCATACTCTGTAGCCTCGCCTCATACCCCGGATACCCGAGGCGCATCTTTATGAGGTCATTAGCGGAGGGGTGTTGCCCACGCCGAAGCGCAGGCTGTTCAGCGATCACACCAACGCCTGCAACTTGTCAGCGAACCCACCAGCAATACGCGGGATCGAACGGCCTTCTCGTGCACAGTCACGGGCAATACGGCGACGATCTTCAAGAGCGCGCTCTTGACCAGCAACGCAGGCTTCTACTGGCACCCAAATCTGGCCAATGTACTGACTCAAGACCCAACCGTCGCCGGGTTGAACTTCAAGGTTGTAACTGCACCCGGCAGTCGCTGTGCCCACACCTTCAAAGGATACGGTTCCACGCGACTTGCATTCACCGGCCCATGCATCAGCGATAGCGCGCCAATCTTTGCCACGACCAGCAACCAGCGCAGGGACATTCACACCGGGGCCAGCAAGGTTTTGAGCCATACCAGATCGGTCGGTGTCAACCAGCTCAAGCAGGAACTTGAACTCAGCCGCGCTCAGGGACTTCGATGCGTCGATAGCGGCCAACTCACCGACAGCGGCAACCTGCAAACGGCTCTGCCAATCCTTGTGCACCTCAGCGGCAGCAGTGCGCTCACGCATGGACAACTCAACGTATCGGTTTAGTTGCAACTTGTGTAATGCATGCGCAGCGAACACCCGCACCGCGTACTCAATATCTTGAACAGTCTTGATGTCGTCACCCGCAGCCTTGCGTAAGTCCTCACTCATCTGTCCACCTTTGGTGCGGAAGTGGTACGACACTGGCTCACCAGCACTAATACCGGCTGCGTACAGCACACGAGATGGAAGCGCAGAGCTTACGGTGCAATCCAGAACGGCTTGCGCTTGAGCCAGCAGATCAGCCAGCGCAGGGACAGGTGGGGCAACTGGCGAGGCGCTTGGGACGATGGTTAGTGCCACAGCCTCCACAGCGGCATCTCCCGCTGTGATCGGGGCCATTAGATCGGCATCGGATAAGCGAGCGAATTGTTCAGCGGTCGGGGTTTTAGAAGCGGTCATAGTGGGTCTCCTTAATTAGTGGCGTGTTATTCGGTTGGTGCGTCGCGGTATGCCTGAGCGAATGACTGGGCCGTTTCGCTTGAGTCGGCATCTATGCCGCTGTTCTGGAAGTAATAAGCAGCCAGAGCCAAGTCGCCTCGGGTCAGGTCTTTGCCGTCGAGGATTTGAGCGATCTCGGTCTCATATTTCGCCTTCACGGCAAGGCGCGACGAACTGCGTAAATGGCTGGTAAGGAACTCCAAACGGGTCCTCTCGTGGTACGACATGAATCGCCCCTAGTTTCGTAGACACCTCCAAGCCTTAAAATGAGGCCCATTAGGAGGTGCCATGAGCAACCAGCGATATCCCGAAGAATTCAAAATCCAGGCGGTCAAACAAGTGACCGAAAAGAA
>NZ_JYKY01000025.1 GCF_001042985.1 Pseudomonas lundensis | reverse complement strand
TGGCTGGCTGAAGGAGAACCGTCGCATCGTGACGCGCTTCGACAAGCTCGCAACAAGTTTTGCGGCGATGGTCTCATTGGCCTGCGCTATGCGGTGCTTGCGACAATACTTTACGTACAGAGCCTAGCAAGACACTCCCGTCGGTCTGCACGGTCAGATTGCCCGCGGAGCCTCCAGCCAGAACGGTTAGGGCTTGCTCTTGCAACGCACGAAGTTGGCCTTCTCCCTGTGGCTCGGGAAGTCGGACTTCGACCGCTGGCAGGCGCTCGAGCACCTGCCGCCAGAGAAGCGGGAAGTCCTCGGGCGGGTCAACCAGGTGAACTGACTTGATGGGGCCGAGGCCGGACGCACTCAGAGCCTGTATCACCAGGTGCAAGCGATCGGCCTCTCCGGGCGGCAGCGTTTCGAGAGCTGCCTTTTCAATGGCGGCAAGCTCCTGGATTCGCGAAGCATGCTCTGGATTAGCGCTGCCGTCCCAACCGCCAAGCCGCCACTCGTCACGCCAGGCCAGGAGGCGCGCAGCCGTACCAATACTGTCGGCCTTCAGGGACTCACTGTAAAAGCGCGAGTTGTTGTCATGGGCGCGCAGCAGGCCAGAGTAGATGGTCACGCGTCTGGCCTTGGACGCTTCTGGCGCGCTTAGACCAAGGTAGGTCTCCAGCAGGGATAGGAATCCGAGGCGGCCCACTATCGGGGTGTTGAAGAAGTTCGTCGGGGACGGACCCTGACGGGTATCCAAGAAAAGGCCAAAAGTGATGTGCATGCTAAGGTTGACTTCCTTGACGACAATCCAATGCAGGCGTCCTATTGCATCTTGTTCCCCTGCTCCTAGTTGAGAAGACTAACCGAAAGCAACCATTCACGTACGACGGAAAATTGCTGAGAGCGGCTGTCAGACCACGACTGCCTGTGTGTCAGATATCGCAGCAAGGCAAACAAGGAACTGCGCCTACTGAATTTTTGCTCTTTACCGTTAGCAGCCTTTTTCCAACTAGAGGTCTGGTAAAGCCTGCTGGCCCCCTGGAGTGAGCAGCCGACTTTTGGCAGCGTTTTGAAAAGCGTCGAAGTAATACCTGAATTCAGCTTGGCGACTTACACTTGAAATATTAATTGCACAGGAGGTATCACTCGGTTGCTCACGCGCTTGGGCAGAGGAGAGCATCTCATCGGCCTACCTTCACACCGCGGTGTGTGGGGGACAACAACGGGTGACTTTTCTAGAAGGGAACTGTTGGACTTCAGGCTGGGGGCATCCTTTTCAAACCATCCAACGTATGCCCTCAGATGTGCCCCCAATGTAACAATCCACTGGAAGTGAATGGAGCTCCATGGTTTGTGGAAAGCCAAAAATGATCAGATCAACAGCCTACCCGGCGACGCCTAAAGACTCTCAGGATCCCCAAAAAACATCTGGATCCGCGAGCGCAGCCAGCGTTCTCCCGGATCGTTGTCCTGTGCCCCGCGCCAGGCCATGTGCAATTCGAAGGTTTGCGTGTCCAGCGGCGGGTCTTCGGCGCGTATGCCCCCAGCGGCTGTGAGCGCTTCAGCGGTGTAGTCGGGCACGGTGGCGATGATATCGGTGCCGGCCAGCAGGGTACTCAGGCCGTTGAACTGTGGAACAGCCAGCACGACGTGGCGTTTGCGGCCAAGTTTTTCCAGCTCGGTATCGATAAAACCACTCAGGTCGCCAGCGAATGACACCAGGGCGTGGGGGCGGGCGCAGAAATCATCCAGTGACAACGACCCCGGCACGGTGTCGGCGCGCAAGAGTTTAGGCTTGCTGCGACGTAACACTTTGCGTTTGGCATTGGCGGGGAGGTCGCTGGTGTAGCTGACGCCGACCGAAATTTCCCCGGACGCCAACAACGGCGGCATCAAGATGTAGTTCACCCGCCGCACCACCAGCACGATGCCAGGCGCTTCGGCGCGCAGGCGTTTGAGCAGCATGGGGAGGAGGGCAAATTCTACGTCGTCGGATAACCCGATGCGGAACACCGAGGTGCTGGTGGCCGGGTCGAACTCGGATGCGCGGCTGACCGCCGTGGAAATTGAATCCAGCGCCGGGGACAGCAGCGCAAAAATCTCAATGGCCCGCGCCGTAGGTTCCATGCTGCGCCCGGTCCGCACAAACAGCGGATCATCGAACAGGTTGCGCAGGCGCGATAACGCCGCACTGATCGCCGGTTGGCCGAGGAACAATTTCTCTGCGGCACGGGTCACACTGCGTTCATGCATCAAGCTTTCAAAGACGATCAGCAGGTTAAGATCGACGCGACGCAAGTCGTTACGGTTCATCTCGCTGGCTTCACAGGCGGGTCTAGAGGGACTTAGGTGACGGATCTTACGGGCATACAGGCCAAATCGTCACTGCCTAGATTTGCTTTCTGATTGCCTGATCGGATTAACTTTGCGCTTTGCGCAGCTTTTTGACGGCCTCGGTGTCGCAAGCACCGCGGCCGCCGATCAATGTCAGACATGTCGACTATTAATGCTGTCTGTTAGTCTTGCGCCCAAAGCCCCGATAAAGTCCTGGGGTATTAGCGATTAATTTGGCGAGGTTTGCGATGTCGCGCACGATCCGTTTTCACAAGTTTGGCTCGGCCGAGGTGCTCAAGTGCGAAGAGCACGAGGTCGCTGCGCCCGCGCCCGGAGAAGTGCAGGTGCGCGTCGAAGCCATTGGTATCAGTTGGTACGACGTGCTGTGGCGGCAAAATCTGGCGCCGTCACACGCTCGTCTGCCCGCCGGTATCGGTCAGGAGATGGCGGGGGTCGTGACCGCAGTCGGTGAGGGCGTGAGTGACTTGAAGCCGGGCGACAAGGTGGCCAGCTTCCCTGCGCACAGTGCCAATGACTACCCGAGCTATGGCGAACAGGTCCTGATGCCGCGTTCTGCCCTGACCCTTTATCCGCAGGTGCTGAGCCCGGTCGAGGCCAGCGTGCATTACACGCCCTTGTTGATTGCCTATTTCGCCTACGTGGACTTGGCGCGGGTCAAGCCGGGGCAGACCGTGCTGATCACCGACGCCAGCCATTGCGCAGGGCCTTCGTTCGTGCAGATGGGCAAAGCGTTGGGCGCCAAGGTGATCGCGGCCACCAAAGATGCCGCCGAGCGCGATTACTTGTGCGAACTAGGTGCCGACAAGGTGATCGTTACCGAAGAACAGGACTTGCTGATGCAAATCAACAAGATCACGGACGGTCGAGGCGTAGACACTGTGTTCGACGGGTTGGGCGGGCCGCAAATGTCAGTGCTGGGCGATGTGCTTGCCCCGCGTGGCAGCCTGGTACTTTACGGTTTGCAAGGCGGTAATCAAACGCCATTTCCGGCCTGCGCGGCGTTCCAGAAAAATATTCAGTTCTTTGTGCATTGCATCGGTAATTTCACCGGCAAGCCGGAATTGGGTATCGCTCAGGACCAAGAAGCCATGGCCCGTGCGTTGCAAGCCATCAATGAATGGACGGCCGACAGGATTCTGCGCCCGCTGGTGGTCAAAGTGTTTCCTTTCGAGGAGTTTGTGCAAGCGCATCGTTATATGGATGAATGCCCCTGCAGAGGGCGAGTCGCCCTACAAGTGTGAGTTCGCATCCTGTCAACGGGCAGATGATAACGTCACCCACCCTTGATGAGGGTGGGTGACGTTTTTGTTTGGATTCATCATTCAGGTTGAAACTTCTTGGTTTGATGTTTAAAGCCTATTCGATATGTTTAAAGTGTTTGCGGATAACTTTTAAGTCTTATTAAACATTAAAGTGTGACCGGTCAGTCTAATTATTTAAATGCTCAAATGGCTTTTCATTTGGGTGTGAATACTGATAGCTTACTGATGGCCACTCATATGGAAGTTGGTTGGTATAGGGCGCATCTGGATGAATGCTAGTCGCGTAGTCTAATTCTTACATTTAAGTAATACCTGTCCTTGTTTCTATGGGGGAGCAGGGTTTGCCTGGCCGCTTTGAGTGTGCCTGCGAATACTAATAAGACGTTGCGGAGGGTTAACCCATGAGTACTTTTCATGAGCAGGCCATGAGCTTTGTATATCAACAAGTTCTGCATCGCCTGACAGGGTTCTTCAGTCGACATGAGCGCATTGCGTTGCAATTGTTGATTCAGCGGTTACTGGTGGCTGCGGGCGGTGTCGAGCGCATCGGGCAGTTCCGGGTGATGGTGGTGCATGAGGGCGGCAAGGAAAGCGCGTATACCTTGGCGTTTTTGCGCGCAGCACAGTTGAGTATTGCCGCCCGATCACCTGTGACGTTCATGTTGCGCCTGGCCGTGCTACGCCAGCCGCGGCTTACGGCGTCCGTCATGACAAGGTTTCATCACCAGTGCAATGAGTTATTCCTGTATGACGACGATCGCGTTGAACTGCTACAGGTCGATGACACGGGCGCACATCCCATCACACGCCATACCCCGTTCAATGAGCTGAGCCCGGTGGCCAGTCGGCAGGATGTCTTGATGTGGGGGCATGTGTCAGAAGGGGACGCAAGGGCGACTTTTTTGTATGGCGACCTGTTGTCACGGGCCGCGCTCTTTCAAACCGCCTACAGGTGGGGTGGCGTGGTCAATGCACTGATTGACAGACGCCCGCCGCCGCATCTGGGCGAATATGCGCATTGGATGATCAAGGTGGCACAGCGCCTGGGGCTCTGTACGGCCAGCCCGCCGGACGATGTACTGTCGGCCGCGCTTGATATGTGCCTGCAACTTGATCAGGCATCACGCTTGATGATGCACCCGCACTCCATACCCGACCAGCGTCCTGTCAGTGCCGCGCCCCGCGGGGAGTTGGCGGTGATTAACGTGTTTGATTGTTTGTCCTGCGAGATGGAAATCCTCAACTCTGAGGCCCTTCATTTTACCGAAGGCCAATTGAATGCCCCGGGTGTCAATATTGAAGAACCTCAAACGGCAGTGGTGCTGGTTGAAGCCCATATGCAGGGGTTGCGTCACCGTTACACCGAAGCAGGCGATTATTGCAGTGGCGTCAGTTTATATCTGCAAAGTCTGGCCAAGCAAAATGAATGTAACCCTCGATACAAGGGGCAACTTACGGGTGTCATCGCAAGTGCATTTAATACACCCAAGCGAATTCAGAAGTTGCGAATTCAGATAACGCAGTATTTGAATGATCTGTATAACTTGAGCGACGAGCATATCCGTTGTTTTATTCAATCGCCCTTTGTCGAACAGGGCGGCCAGTTGGAATCGTTCCTGCAGCGTAACTACCCCGACAACTTACCGTTGTTAAACGAACTCCATCACGCCTTGCAAGCACAACCTGATGCCTGCGCGCGACACGCAGGCTGGCTTGAAACCATCAGCGGGCTGCCTATCAAATCCCTGCAGGCGCTTTATACCTTGCGCAAGATTGATCTGGCCGAAGGCACGACCCTGATCGACATCCTGGCGTCCCACGACCCCGGTAAGCGACGCAGCTGAACCATTCATCCATTAGCCATTGCCAACCCGCCGGACGACCTGATATCTGTACGCTTATCCAGTATTAAACATCAGTGGTTTGTTCCGCCTGTGATTTCCAATCCCCTTGAAGACCCGTTGTACTACCTGAAGAACTTCCAGCACGTCTTGCACTGGATCAAATCCCGTTACGACGACCTGCTGAACCTCGAAGAGCAGTGCTTCATCGACACCTTCCTCCAATTGCCGGGCGCCTCACAGGCGCTGTGGGTGAGGCTGGTCATGCGCAAGGGCACGCATTTTCGCGCCAGCAAGCTCAATTACGCAGAAATCGGGGATATCGCCCGTGCAGCGGCGCCCTTGCTGGAACAGGGGTGGGTGAATGACCAGGCAAGGATCAACCTGGCAGACGTGTTCGAGGTGTTGCAAAAGGCAGAGTTGTTGCGCTTTTTCGCGGCGCATATTGCTGATCCCAAAGGCCGAAAGTCCGACTGGGAAGCCCGGTTGAGCCTTGAGCTGACCCATGAGCAAACCTTGGGCAACTGGTGCCCGGGCCTTGAAGACCGGCTGTTGACCCTGACCAACCGGACCCTGGGTGATCGTCTGCGCTTGATGTTCTTCGGCACCCTCAACCAGAGCTGGTCCGACCTGGTATTGGCTGACTTGGGTCTGTTTACCTATGAGGCCGTGCCATTGAGCCCGGCGTCCCGTGCCCTGCGGTGTCGGGCTGATATTGACGGCTATTTACACCTGCATGCGTGCCGCGAACAGTTCGAAGCCGCGCAAGACGTCGAACTCGTTTTGCAGCACGTGCTGGACTACACGGCCGATAACCGCTGGCTATCACGCCGCCGCGCGCGTTTGTTGTTTCAATTGGGGCACTACCACGAGCGTGCCGGCGATCATCTGCGAGCCTTGGACATTTACCCTCACAGCCAGCACCCGCAAGCCCGAGTGCGCACGGTGCGGGTCATGGAGCACTTGCAAGCGTACGAGCAGGCGTATGCGCTGGCACAAACGGCCGAGCAGGCACCGTTGACTGACGCGGAGCTCCAGCAAGTGCAGCGCATGATCCCGCGCCTGCGACGCAAACTCGGCCTGCCCGCCGAGCCTCGCGCCAAACCTCGCGCTCCGCTACGCCTTGACCTGTGCCTGGAGCGCCATGCGCAGCGTTCAGTGGAGTTCAGCGTGGTGGCCCATTTGCACACCGAAGATGCACCGGTGCATTACGTGGAAAACACCCTGATCAACGCATTGTTCGGGTTGTTGTGCTGGCCTGCCATTTTCGCGCCGTTGCCGGGTGCATTTTTTCATCCGTATCAAAGCGGCCCCGCCGATTTGCTGGAGGACGACTTCCACGCACGGCGGGCCGAGCTGTTCGACGCCTGTTTCGCGCAATTGCACGACGGACGATACCGGCACACCATTCGCGACACGTACACCCGAAAATACGGCGTGCAGTCGCCATTCGTGGCCTGGGGCCACCTGAGTGAACACCTGCTGGAGGAGGCGCTGAACTGCCTGCCGCCCGCGCATTTGCAGCTGTGGTTCAGCCGGCTGTTACTGGACATAAAAGCCAACCGCACCGGCATGCCCGACCTGATCCAGTTTTGGCCCGCGCAAAAAACCTACCGCATGATCGAAGTCAAAGGGCCAGGGGATCGCCTGCAAGACAACCAGTTGCGTTGGCTGGCCTTTTGCGAGCAGCACCAGATGCCGGTCACGGTCTGTTACGTGCAATGGCAGGAATGCACCGCGTGAGTTATCGCATTGCAGTCAGGGCCTTGTGCGAGTTCACGGCCAAAATCGGCGACCTTGACCTGCGCTTCACGCCGTCGCCGAGTGCGCAACAAGGCATGGCCGGGCATCGCACCGTGGCATCCCGGCGCGCTGCCAGCTATCAAGCTGAACTGAGCCTTGAGGGCCATTACCGCACGCTCTGTGTACGGGGCAGGGCCGATGGCTACGACCCGCTTAACAACGTGCTGGAAGAGGTCAAAACCTTTCGCGGGGACTTCGCGGCCCTGCCAGCGAATCATCGTCACCTGCACTGGGCCCAGGCCAAGGTGTATGGCTGGTTGTTGTGTCAACAATTGGAGTTGCCCGCGGTCAATCTGGCGCTGGTGTATTTCGACATCGTCAGTGAAAAGGAGACCCGGCTGCAGGAACAATGGAGCGCCGCCGACCTGCAACAGTTTTTCACCCGCCAATGTGAGCAGTTTCTGGCGTGGGCGGAACAGGAGGTGGCGCACCGCGCCCTTCGCGACGAGGCCGCCCGCGGGCTGGCATTTCCCCACCCGGTATTTCGCACCGGGCAACGCCCGCTGGCCGAGGCCGTGTACAAAACCGTCAGCACCGGCCGCTGCCTGATGGCCCAGGCGCCAACAGGGATTGGTAAAACGGTAGGCACGCTGTTCCCGCTGCTCAAGGCCATGCCTGCGCAACAACTGGACAAACTGTTGTTCCTCACCGCCAAAACCCCTGGCCGACAGTTAGCGCTGGACGCGGCGCAACGACTGTACCCCGCCGCAGGCCCGACAGCGCTGCGCGTACTTGAGCTGGTGGCACGGGACAAAGCCTGCGAATACCCGCAAAACGCCTGCAATGGCGAGGCCTGCCCATTGGCCAACGGTTTTTATGACCGTTTGCCGGCCGCGCGTCAGGCCGCCGTTGAGCACTCGCTTCTCGATCAGGCCACGTTGCGCGAAGTGGCCCTGGCGCATCAGGTATGCCCGTATTACTTGAGCCAGGAAATGGCCCGCTGGGCCGATCTGGTGATCGCCGATTACAACTATTACTTCGACTTCAGTGCCTTGTTGTATGGCCTGGCACAGGCCAACCAATGGAAAGTCGCCACCCTGATCGACGAAGCCCACAACCTCGTGGAGCGCGCCCGCCAGATGTACAGCGCAAGCCTCGACCAGTACAGCCTGAACGCCGTGCGCCTGAATGCGCCGGTGCCCCTCGACAAGGCGTTCAAACGCCTCAATCGCGAGTGGAACGCACTGCACAAAGCGCAAATCGGCCCGTATCAGGTTCATCCGCAACTGCCGGGCAAGTGGCTGAACGCGTTGACGACCTGCATCACCGCGATAGGCGATTACCTCAACGATCACCCGCACGGCATGACCGGCGAGCTGCAGGGTTTTTACTTCGAGGCGCTGCAATTTAGCCGGGTGGCGGAGCTGTTCGGCACGCCTTTCATTTTCGACGTCACCCTGCGTGACACCGGCAAGCGCCGCCTGTCACAGCTCACGCTGCGCAATGTGGTGCCCGCGGCTTTTATCGGACCGCGCCTGGCCAGTGCGCACAGTAATGTGCTGTTTTCAGCCACCCTCAACCCCCGCGCGTATTACGCCAATCTGCTCGGGCTAGCGCCAGACACGGTATGGGTCGACGTCGAGTCGCCGTTCAAGGCCGAACAGCTGTCGGTGCGCGTCATGAGCCACATCTCCACCCGCTTCAGCCACCGGGCAACCTCACTGGCGCCGATTGTCGAGCTGATGGCCGAGCAGTTTGAACAGCGGGCGGGCAACTACCTGGCGTTCTTCAGCAGTTTTGACTACTTGCAGCAAGTGGCCGCGCTGCTGGCTGAACGCTACCCGCACATCCCCCAATGGCAACAGGCCCGGCGCATGGATGAAACAGCGCGTCAGGGGTTTCTCGACCGTTTCACCCTGACCGGGCAGGGCATCGGTTTTGCGGTGCTGGGCGGGGCATTTGGAGAAGGCATCGACCTGCCTGGCGCACGCCTGATTGGCGCCTTTATCGCCACCTTGGGGCTGAGCCAGTTCAACCCGGTCAATGAACAGATCAAACAGCGCATGGCCGCGTTGTTCGGAGCAGGGTATGACTACACCTATCTGTATCCGGGCTTGCAAAAGGTCGTGCAGGCGGCCGGTCGCGTGATTCGCACCCAGAGCGATCAGGGCGCAGTGTTCTTGATTGATGACCGTTTTGCCGAGCCTAACGTGCAACAGCTGTTGCCCGCGTGGTGGGTGTTGCAATAACGACTCCACTGATCGGAAACAGCCTGAAACATTATTCGCTGCATTATCACAGCGACATCACCGGCTGATAGACTGCGCGCCGCTGAAAATCTGCCAGTCGTCCGAGCAGATTGGCGCCCTTGCCGTTGAGTACTGAACGTGAAACGTGCGTTTTTGCTGTATGTGGTCTGCATGACCCTCGTCCTGGCCGGGTTCGCCTGGATCTTCATCACCCTCTACCGCTAACTCCACGCCTGCGCGTGTATGGCAAACTCCCAGACCTGGGCGCCTTCGTCGCCCGTTCTTGTCGAGGAGAGTGTCATGAGCATCACGCGTTTCGGAACAGGCGCCATTGGCGCCGGTGGTCAGCCGTTGCCCTTTGCCCGCGCCGTGGAAGCCGATGGCTGGCTTCACGTCTCGGGGCAGGTGGCCATGGAGCAGGGCGAAATCATTGCCGGCGGCATCGTCGAGCAAACGCATAAAACCATGCAAAACCTGATCGCGATCCTTGAAGAAGCCGGTTACGGCCTCGAAGATGTGGTGCGTGCAGGCGTGTGGCTGGCCGATCCGCGGGACTTCTGGAGTTTCAACAAGGTGTTCGCCAGCTATTTCAAGGCTGAACACGCCCCGGCCCGCGCCTGCGTACAGGCAATGATGATGGTGGACTGCAAGGTCGAAATCGACTGCATTGCCTACAAAGCCAAGGGGTGAGCCATGAGCCGGAGCGAAGTGGAAAAGGGCGCGGCGCGTGTCGCAGACCACCTGCTGTGTGATGTCAGCCTCCCGGCCCTGGTGATTCATCGCCAGGCGCTGGAGCACAACATTCGCTGGATGCAGGCGTTCGTCACGGGCAGCGGCGGCGAGCTGGCCCCCCATGGCAAAACCAGCATGGCCCCGGCCTTGTTTCGTCGGCAAATGGCGCAGGGCGCCTGGGCGATGACCCTGGCCACCGCGGTTCAGACCCGCACAGCGTATGCGGCCGGGGTGCGCCGGGTGTTGATGGCCAACCAGTTGGTGGGTCGCCCGAACATGGCCCTTATCGCTGAACTGTTGGACGACCCCGTTTTTGAATTTCACTGCCTGGTCGATCACCCGGACAACGTTGCCGCCCTCGGCGCGTTCTTCGCTGAACGCGGCCAGCGTTTGAACGTGATGATCGAATATGGCGTCGCAGGCGGACGATGCGGTTGCCGGACCGAAGCCCAAGTCATGGCCCTGGCCGCTGCCATCCGCGCGCAACCGGCGTTGGCACTGACCGGGATCGAAGGCTACGAAGGGGTGATTCACGGCGCACAGGCCGTCACCGACATCCGCGCCTTTGCCGCCTCCTTGGTGCGCCTGGCGCTCACCTTGCAGCGTGACGGCGCGTTTGCGCGAGACACGCCGATCATCACCGCGTCGGGCTCGGCCTGGTATGACCTGATTGCCGAAGCCTTCGCCGCCGAGGCAGCCAGTGGACGCTTCCTGAGTGTTTTACGCCCCGGCAGTTACGTGGCCCACGATCACGGGATCTACAAAACAGCGCAATGCTGCGTGCTGGATCGGCGCAGCGACTTGCACGAGGGCCTGCGCCCGGCGCTGGAAGTGTGGGCTCAGGTGCAATCGCTGCCCGAACCCGGATTGGCCGTGGTGGCGCTGGGCAAGCGCGATGTGGCGTATGACGCAGGGCTGCCCGTCCCGTTGAAGCGTTACCGCGAAGGGGATGCTGCTGACGTGGGCGATGACGTGAGCGCGTGCACCGTAACGGCGCTGATGGACCAACACGGGTTCATGACGGTCGCTCCCGGCCTTGAACTGCGCGTGGGCGACATCATCAGCTTCGGGACGTCCCACCCGTGCCTGACGTTTGATAAATGGCGTACGGGCTGCCTGGTGGACGAACAGCTCACGGTGGTTGAGCCTTTCGAGATCTTTTTTTAAGCCTTTGGCGGTTGAGGCACGCGGTTGCGCTTAGGTGACCGCGCCCCTCAGTCGCGGAAAAACACCTGCACCAGGTGGTAGCCAAATTTGCTTTTGACCGGGCCATGCACCACGCGCAGCGGTTTTTTGAAGATGATCTGGTCGATCACGCCAACCATTTGCCCCGGCCGCACTTCGCCCAGATCGCCGCCGCGCTTGCCCGAAGGGCAGGTCGAGAACTTCTTGGCCAGCACGTCGAAGGCTTCGCCCTTGGCAATGCGTTGCTTGAGGGACTCGGCTTCTTCTGCGGTTTTCACCAGAATGTGGCGGGCTTGAGCTTTCATGGGGCGTATACCTTGCAGCTGTAGGGCAAATTCGAGGGCGCGGATTATGCCTGAGTTTTCGCCGGGATCATTGCCCGAATCAGGGTCGCCAGCTTATCCACCGAGAACGGCTTGCCGATCATGTCCATGCCTGTGTCCAAAAAGCCCTCGCGCTGGATCGCACTTTCCGCGTAGCCGGTCATGAACAGTACGCTCAGGCCGGATCGCTGTTGACGGGCGATTTCCGCCAACTGGCGGCCGTTCATGCCGGGCAGCCCCACGTCGGTCACCAGCAAGTCGATGCGCAGCGACGACTCCAGCAATGCCAGCGCGGTTTTGGCATCCGGCGCCTGATGGGCGGTGTAGCCCAACTCATCCAGCACATTGAGCACCAGTGTGCGCACGGCCGGGTCATCCTCCACCACCAGCACGCTTTCACCTTCGATGGCGCAGGGCGCATCGGGGTGGGTGACTGGCGGACGGGGTTGCACCTGCAGGTTGTAATGGCGGGGCAAGTACAGGCGCACACACGTGCCGTTGCCGCTTTCACTGGTGATGGTCACGTGCCCGCCCGACTGCTGGGCAAAGCCATAAATCATCGACAGGCCCAGCCCCGTGCCCTGGCCGATGGGCTTGGTGGTGAAAAATGGATCGAACGCTTTGGCCAGCACCTGTGGCGTCATGCCCGAGCCGTTGTCGCTGACTTCGAGCATCACATAGTCCCCGGCCTTGACCGGCTCCAGGGTGCTGATGTCCGTGCCGTCGAGGTAGCTGTTGCGGGTGCGCACGCGCAAGGTGCCGCCTTGGGGCATGGCATCGCGGGCGTTGATAATCAGATTCAGCAAGGCACTTTCCAGCTGGCCCGCATCGGTGTTGACGGCCCAGATGTTGTCGCCCAGTTGCACATCAAGGGTGATATGGGCGCCTTTGGTGCGCCTGAACAGCTCTTCCAGTGAGGTCACCAGATGATTGGGGTCCAGCGGCTTGCGGTCCAGCGACTGGCGCCGTGAAAACGCCAGTAGCCGGTGGGTGAGGGCTGCCGCCCGCTGTGCCGAGGAAACCGCCGCATCGGTAAAACGGCCGATCTCGGCGCTACGGCCCGCCGCAATGTAGCGTTTCATCAGATCGAGACTGCCGATGATGCCGGTGAGCATGTTGTTGAAGTCATGGGCGATGCCGCCGGTCAATTGGCCCACGGCTTCCATCTTCTGAGCATGGCGCAGCGCGTCTTCGGCCCGTTCGCGCTCCTGCATTTCGCGTTGCAGCTGAACGTTGGCTTCAGCCAGCGCCTGCGTGCGTTCGGCCACCCGTTCTTCCAGGGTTTCATTGAGGTGGAGCAGGGCTTGTTCGGTTTTCTTGCGTTCGGTGATGTCCAGCGCTGCGCCCATGAACCGCTGGGCGCGGCCTGGGTCCGCACTGAAGCAACGGCCGCGGGCGAACACCCAGCGGATGGTGCCATCGGCGTCCAGCAGGCGGTATTCCTCGGCGTACTCGCCATTGCTGGCCAGACAGGCTTTGATCGAGCGCGTCAGCAGGCCCCGGTCTTCGGGGTGGACGCCTTGTAAATACGCGGTAATCGGCAATTGCCCCGACAACTGCGGCTCGATGCCATGCATCTGCGCGAATCGGCTGTCGGTCACGAACAGGTCCTGGTCGATGTTCCAGTCCCAGGTGCCCACGCCGTTGGTGACGGTCTGCGCCAGTCGCAGACGTTCCTCGGTGTCATGCTGGGCCTGGCGCGTGGCTTTTGAGCGCTGGCGTAGCTTGATGGCCGTGCGACGGCGGCGCGAAGCCTTGACCGCCATCATCAGGATCCCGGCCACCGCGCCGGACTCGTCGCACACCGGGCTGAAGGTCAGGTCGAGCCACATTTCATTGGCGTGCTGGCGATCAGGGATCAAAAAATACTGGTCGACGTGGGTGCGGCTTTCGCCTGCCAGCACGGCGTCAATGATCGGCAGGGTGAACTCCCGGTACTCGGGCCAGCTCTGGTGCACCGGCTGGCCGAAGGCGTTCGGGTGTTTGTCACCGGCCAGCACGGCAAAGCTGTCGTTGTAGATCTGCGTCAACTGCTGGCCCCACAGCAATAGCATGGGCATGGGCGAGTTCATTAACAGCTGCACGCAGGTGCGCAGGCTTTGCGGCCAGTCAGCCACATCACCCAGCGGGTTTCGTTGCCAGTCCAGGCGTTGCGACAGGGGCGCGAGTTGGCTGAGGGAAAATACGGCGCTCATGAAAAATCCTGAGGGTGTCAATCGTGGGTGCGTCTATTTAAGGCCGGATATGGGTGAAACGCTATTAACGACGTGAACAGGGTTAAATTTGGGCAAAAGGCCATCATTTGCGACTAAGGTCGTATGAGGCAGCGGCTTAGCCTTTCGTACAATTGCGCCCCCTTTTGCATTGAGCGCTTTCGCCCCGGTTTTTGACCGAAGGTGCAGGCTCAATGGTTTTCGTCTTGCGAATGATTCGCTGCTGGAGCTTGTACATGGTTGTCCCTTTTTCGTTGTTGCCACCGTGCCGGGTTGCACGCCTGAGCGCGCTGGCCGTGTGCGCCGGTTTTGCCGCACATACCCAGGCCGGCGGTTTTATTGAAGACAGCACCGCCAAGCTCGAAGCCCGAACCGTGTACTTCAATCGCGATTTCCGGGACGGCAGCACTTCCAGCCCGCAAGGCGCCTCCAAGCGCGAAGAAACCGCCCAGGGGTTTATCCTCAACGTGCAATCTGGCTACACCGAAGGCACCGTGGGCTTTGGTCTGGACGCGCTGGGCATGCTGGGCCTGAAACTGGATTCCAGTCCCGCCGACAGCAACAGCGGGCTGTTGCCTTCGACCGGCAGCGACCCGCGTCGTTCCAAGGACCAATACGCGAAAATCGGCGTCACCGCCAAAATGCGCATATCTGACACGGTGCTCAAGTACGGTGCCTTGCTCCCGGACCTGCCGTTGCTCAAGTACAACGACGGCCGTTTGCTGCCGAACATGTTCAACGGCGCGATGCTGGTGTCCAAAGATGTCAACGACCTGACCATCATGGCATCGCGCCTCAATCGCTACACCGCGCGTGATTCCACCGACCCGCAGGATTTGCGCCTCAACTGCAAGAACAAGCGTTATGGCTGCAACATCACGGCCGATCACTTCAACATGTACGGCCTGGACTACAAGGTTAACGAGCGTCTGACCGCGCAGTACCACTACGCCGAACTGCAAGACATCTATCGCCAGCAATTCGTCGGTCTGCTGGCCAACCAGCCGATCGGGCCGGGCGTGCTGTCGGCCGACGTGCGCCTGCTCAAAAGTGACGATGCCGGTTCCACCAAGGCATCGACCATCGACAACCGCGCACTGGGGGCCATGCTGGGTTACTCGGTGGGCGGGCATAAAGTCAGCGCGGGCTGGCAGCGCATGAACGGCGACACGTCCATGCCGTATCTGGATGGCAGCAACCCGTACCTGGTCAACTACCTGCAAGTCAACGATTTCGCCAACGCTCAGGAACGCTCCTGGCAAGTGCGGTACGACTATGACTTCAAGGCTATGGGCTACAACGGCTGGTCGTTCATGACCCGCTACGTGAACGGCGACAACATCAAGGTGGTGGGCCGCGCCGAAGAAGGCAAAGAGTGGGAACGCGACACCGAGGTCAAATACATCGTGCAAAGCGGCACGTTCAAAGACTTGAGCCTGCGCTTTCGCAATGCCACCTACCGCACCAACTACTCCAAATTCGCCCGCGATGTGGACGAAACCCGCCTGATCGTCAGCTACAACCTCAACATCTGGTAACGCACATTCCCCGCGCCTCAGCCCGGTAACGACCGGCTGATTCGCGGTGCGCAGGGCTGCTTGGCGCTCTATAGTCAGCGGCACGACGACTGCGGAGCCTTTTGTGTATGAAAACCCTTCTGCTGATTGGCATGGGCGCTGGCGATCCTGAACACATCACGGTGCAGGCGATCGAAGCGCTCAATCGTGCGTCCGTGTTTTTTGTACTGGATAAAGGCCCCATTACCCAAGATCTGGTCCGGCTTCGGCTGGACATCTGCCAGCGTTACATCCGTAACCCGGCGTATCGCGTGGTTCAGGTCAACGATCCCAAGCGTGACAGCGCAACCGCGTCTTACACCGCCGGGGTCGAGCACTGGCACGCGCAACGCGCCGAGGTCTACGCACGCCTGATCGACAGCGAACTGGCCGACGGAGCCTGCGGGGCTTTTCTGTTGTGGGGCGAGCCTGGGTTATACGACAGCACGCTGCGTATTCTTGAGCGGGTTCGTGAGCAGGGCAGCAGCGCGTTTGACTATCACGTGATCCCCGGCATCAGCAGTGTGCAGGCCCTCGCGGCCCGGCATCGCATTCCCCTCAACGGCATCGGCCAGCCGATCCGCATCACCACTGGCCGACAATTGTGTGCTGATGATCTGGACAATGTGGTGGTCATGCTCGACGCCCAGTGTGCGTTTGAAGCATTCGTCGATGAACCGGTCGACATCTACTGGGGGGCGTATCTCGGCACCGCCGATGAAATCCTGATTTCCGGCAAGTTGCGCGACGTGTGCGCACAGATCAAACACGCCAGGACGCAGGCCAGGCAGCGTAAAGGGTGGATTATGGACACCTATGTGTTGCGTCGGCGAACAGACTGAACGTCAAAGCCGAGCAGCGTACTACGTGAACTTAGGACACAGCCTACTGCCGTTAACCCGACGCCAAGTTAGTGTCAAAGCGGTCAATTATCCGCGTGCGCAGGTTCCTCAATGTCCAGACACTCTCGTTCCTATATCCCCGGCATTGATGGCCTGCGGGCCATTGCCGTGCTTTCTGTCATCATCTTCCACACCGATTACCTGAACATTCTGCCCGGCGGGTTTGTCGGGGTGGACATGTTCTTTGTCATTTCGGGCTATGTCATCAGCCAATCGCTGAGTGAACGATCGTCTGGCGGTTTGATTGGGTATCTGGGGGATTTTTATCGACGTCGTTGTGCGCGCATTCTTCCTGCATTGTTGTGTGTACTGCTGGTCAGCTTTGTGCTGTCTGCGATGTTCATGCCGCAGTTTTGGCTCAGTGACCATATCAATCGCACCGGGCTCGCTGCTTTCTTGGGGCTGAGCAATGGGGTGCTGGCATTGCACACCGACACCTATTTTTCCCCCGGTAGCGACCTCAATCCTTTTCTTCATACGTGGTCATTAGGGGTTGAAGAACAGTTTTATGTGCTGTTTCCCGCGTTGTTTTGGGTGTGGCTACGGTATCGCGAACGCTCTTTTGTTGCGCGGATGCTGCTGCCAATGTTGGCGTTTGTATCACTGGTCACGTGTGCGCTGCAGACAACGACCGCGCCATTGTCGGCGTTTTACCTTTTGCCCGGTCGTTTTTGGGAATTGGCCGCCGGGGCAATGCTGTTTCAGGTCATTGGTGCCCGACGAGGCTCTTTAGCCTCAGCGCCACTGGCCAACGCTGCGTTAGTGTCTGGCGCGGCTTTTTTGATTGTCAGTTTTTGGTTCGCCCGGCCTGAGCAGTTTCCGTTTCCGTGGGCGTTAGTCACGGTGCTGGGTACGTTGTTGATGCTGTCGGCCATCCTATTACCCGCGCCCCACGTTGCCTCGCCGCTGCTAAGGGTGCTGCAATGCCGGACACTGACGTATATCGGTTTATTGTCCTATTCGCTGTACCTGTGGCACTGGCCCGTCAGGGTGTTTTTTAAGTGGACGACGGGATTGGAGTTGGTTTGGGTGCAGTGGGTGTATCCCGTACTGGTTTTTTCGCTGGCCGCGATGTCGTATCACTGGATTGAAAGACCCGTCCGCTCAAGCATCTCGCTGCGCCAGCGGTCACCGGTGCTGACGCTCGCCATGAGCGGCGCGGCAGTGGTTTTTTTCGTATTGACCTCAGTTGCCATCACCCGTAACACAGAACAGCTATCACTGAGTCAGACCCGAGACACTTATACCTGGTACGCCTATCGCCATTGGCCAAGAGATCCCTTGGCAACGGTCGACGATCCGCGTTTGCAAGGTCGACAGTTGTTCGTCATGGGCGATTCTCACGCAGCCGCTTACCGTACCTTGTTCACGTTGATTTCCCAACAATTGGGGGTCAAGGTCATCGAGTATGAGCGTGGGGGGTGTGGCGTACTGACCTTGCTCGCGAGCGACTCGGCCAAATGTGCGCCACCTCGCGAAGCTGATTTCAAGGACATTGAGGCGCGTGCCCGGCCGGGTGACATCGTGTTTCTCCCCTCGTTGCGGATGCCTGAACTTCAGGGGATCGGCTGGGCCAGAGGCCAAGAAGCGGTCGTCAGTGAGCTGCTAGCCCGTATTGAGCGTGATCAGCCAGCAGCAGAGGCGTCGGCGCTAGCGACGCTGAGCAGGCTGTACGCGCTTGACGTGCAGGTGTTGGTCGAAGCACCCAAACCGCTGTTCAAGGCCGCACCCAGCCGCTGTTCTGACTGGTTCAATCAGATGAATCCGGTGTGCGCGCCGGGGCTGACAATGGTTCGCAGCACATTGCAAAAGTTGAGCGCGCCACAAAGGGCATTGCTGGTACGTCTGCAACAGCGGTATCCCGCGCTGGCCGTGTGGGATCCGTTCCCGGTGCTGTGCCCGACGGCCATGTGTTCGGCCTATGACCCCAAAAACGGCAAACCGCTGTTCTTTGATTCCAACCACCTCAGTGGCCACGGCAATCGCGTGCTGGCGCCATCCTTCAGTGCCGCACTACAAGCCCTGTGGGGGATCACGCCGTTAGAGTGAGCGGTTTTTGGCCTCAATCCACTGCGCCATGTATTGCGTACTTTTGTGATGGTGATGGCGCAACATGGCCCCGGTGAAATTGTTGCGACGATGACGTTGAAGGTCGACACGACAGGCCTCGATACGCTGCACCAGCGCCGGGCCATGAACGCTCTGCTGATAGCGCGCAGCCAGCAATGCCCGGCCATGGTCTTGAGCCTGCTGCCACGCGGCCTCGTTGCGGTACAACTCGATGGCCGCGGCGGCAAGCGCGGTTGCCGAAGTGGCAATGGCCCCGGCCCAGGGCAAGTCACCGTGCATGCCCTCAGCGCCGACTGGTGTGGTGACGTTGGGGGTGCCGCACAGCATGGCGTCAGCGATTTTGCCCTTGATGCCTGCCCCAAAGCGCAAGGGCGCCAGGCAGACCCGCGCCTGGCGCATCACCGCCAGGGCATCCTCGGCCCAGTTGAGGACATGGAACCCCTGGGCCGGGTTATGCAAGGCGGTGGCCTTGGGCGGGGTATAAGCGCCATAAATGTGTAACTGGGCATCCGGCAGTTGCTGACGGATCAGCGGCCAGGCCGTGGTCTTCATCCACAGCACCGCGTCCCAGTTTGGCGCATGGCGAAAGTTGCCGATGCTCAAGAAGTGCTGGCGCTGCGCGTAGGGCACAAACGTTTCGGGCACGCCCTCGACCATCAGCGGGCACAGGTGCAGCAAGGCGTTGGGGACGTGAAACTGCTCCACCAGCAAGTCGATCTCGTAGTCGGAAATCATCAGGTTCAGGTCGCTGCGGTAAATCGCGGCCAGCTCGCGCTGCGCGAGGTCGGTGTCGGCCATGTGCTCGAAGATCGCATGCGGGGCAGGGGCGAACAGCGCGCTGAAATCGTCCAGGTCAGCGTCGTGTTTGAGGCGCGCCTTGAGCTGCTGATGGCGGGCGTCGCGCAGGCTTTGCAGGTCTGAGGTTTCCAGCACCCGCAGGGCCTGGGGGCAGTGTTTCTCGACCCGCCAGCCGAATTGTTCCTCCATCATGAAACGGTCAAATAGCACGATGTCCGGCGCCAGTTCCCGGATGAAGGTATCGAAACTGCTGTTGTTCAGCGCGATGCTGATCTCGTCGATCCCCAGCGCCGCCAGATCCGCCTTGTGCTCGCCCACGCCTGCGGGGCTGCTGAACGTGATGTGCCAGCCCTGCTGCAAAAAACTCTCGATGATTTGCATCATGTGCCCACCGGCCGCGGACGAGCGCGGTTCCGGCCACACGTAACCGATGATCAGGACGCGGGTGGGGGCAGTTGACGACATGGGGCAGTTCCTTGAAACACGGAGGCTGAAAAAAGGCGGCAATTAAACCACAACGGGGTTGGGGCTAGTCCGCTTTGACGATGATGGCCGCCGTCACAGGCCGGATTATTCGTCACAGACCGCCCGCGCATTCGCGCAGCGAGAGACTGACGGAGAACCAAAGATGGACCCGACCCGAGTGAAAAGTCCGATAGAGCTTGAGCTGCTGGAACGCGCACGCACCCTGATCCCGGCCCTGCAAAGCCGTTCGGTCCAGGCCGACAAAGACTGCAAGCTGCCGGATGCCACGGTGCGCGACTTGCAGGAAACCGGTTTGCTGCGCGCCTTGCAGCCCAAGGCGTGGGGTGGTCACGAAGTGGACATCCGCACGTTCTTTGAAATCCAGATGATCCTGGCCGAAGGCTGCATGTCCACGGCCTGGGTGTTTGGCGTGATGGGCGTCCACCCGTGGCAACTGGCCCGCTACCCGGAACAGGCCCAGCGCGACGTGTGGGGCGAAGACAGCGCGGCGCTGGTGGCCTCCACCTACATGCCGGTGGCCAAGGTGACGCCGGTCAAAGGCGGGTATCAGGTCAGCGGCCGCTGGGGGTTTTCCAGTGGCAGCCAACACGCGCAGTGGTGTTTCCTCGGCGGCATTGTGCCGCAAGACGAAACCGGCCCCACCGAGCATGGGACCTTCCTGCTTCCGGCCAGCGATTACCGGATTGAACAGAACTGGGACGTGTTGGGCCTGCGCGGCAGCGGCAGTCACGACATTGTGGTCGAAGACGTTTTCGTGCCCGCCCACCGCGTACAACGCACCAACAACTACAGCGTCGAAGCCACCCCCGGCCGCTTGATCAACACCAACCCGATGTACTCGATCCCGTTCGCCCAGGTGTTTGCCCGGGCGGTCTCGACCTCGGCCATTGGTGCCTTGCAAGGGGCGATCAACGCGTTTCGCGACAACGCTGCCGGGCACATTGGCAAGCATGGCGCCAAAACCGCCGAAGACCCGGCCGCGCAAGCCGCCGTGGCAGAAGCGATCATCACCGTGGACGCCCTGAAACTGGTGTTGGCGCGCAACTACGGGCACTTGTTGGCGCTGGCCGAAGCGGGCCAGTACCCGGATGTCGAAACGCGCCTGTTGTATCGCTATCAGTCGTCCCACGTGACCAACGTGTGCGCCGACCGCGCCAGCGACCTGCTGCGGTGCATGGCGGCTTCGGGGCTGTACAGCGGCAACCCGGTGGCGCGGTATTTTCGCGACCTGCATCAAGCGCGTGGGCACATCGCCAACAATGAGGCGGCTTACCGGCGCAGTTACGGGCTGGTGCAACTGGGCCTGCCCAACGCCGACCCGTTTGTCTAATCGGCCCCCCACGCGTTGACCGCACCGCGCCCGTCGCTGCCCGTGAATGCTCACGGCAGTGGCGGGCGTGACGTCAGCATGAATTTCAGACCTCAGCGGATGGCACAACAACAATGACGGCTCAAGTTCAGTCTCAGTCCAGCTATGACGTGATCGTGGTCGGCTCCGGTGCCGGCGCCATGACCTCGGCCCTGTTCGCCGCCGATCAGGGCCTTTCGGTGCTGATTGTCGAAAAAAGTAACCAGTATGGAGGGACGTCGGCCATCTCCGGCGGCGGCATCTGGATCCCCAACAACCATTACTTCAAAGCCAAAGGCGGGCACGACAGCCCCGAGCTGTCGATGCAATACCTCAAGGCGGCGACCGGTGAACACGGCGATGAGGCGCGTCTGCAGGCCTATCTGGACAATGCCGCGCCGATGATCAAAGCACTGACGCACACCAGTCGTGTGCGGTATGCGGTGGCGGAAAAATACCCCGATTATTACCCGCACCTGCCCGGCGCCTTGCCGGGTGGGCGAACGCTGGACCCGGAGTTGTTCGACACCAGCCTGCTGGGTGACGAGCTGGCGAACCTGCGTAAGCCGTCTCCCTCCACTTTGCTGATGGGGCGCATCGCCTGGACCGCACGGGACGCGCACACCGCCATGGCCCGCAGTTTTGGCTGGCAATGGCTGATTTTCAAATTGATGGCGCGCTACAAACTGGATTTCAAATGGCGCCGTAAAAGCAAATTTGATCGCCGCGCGGCGCTGGGCAGCTCGCTGGTGGCGTCACTGCGCCGCTCGCTGATGGACCGCAACGTGCCGCTGTGGCTGAACACCGATTTTGAAGAGCTGCTGGTCGACGATCAGCGCGTGACCGGGATTAAAGTCCGCAGCGCGGGCAACGTGCTGACGCTCAAGGCGCGGCGCGGGGTGATTTTTGGTTCGGGCGGCTTTGAGCAGAATCAGGCCTTGCGCGAGCAATTCTTGCCGCAACCGACCCGTGCCATCTGGAGCGCCACGCCACCGGGCAACAACACCGGGGCTGCGTTGCAAGCGGGGCTGAAGGCCGGGGCTGCCACGGCCTTGATGGACTGGGCCTGGTGGGCGCCGACCATTGCCGTGCCCGGTGAAGAAAAACCCCGTGGGGTGTTTGCCGAACGGGCGTTTCCGGGCGCCATCGTGGTTAACAGCCTCGGCCACCGGTTTGTCAACGAAGCGGCCCCGTACCTTGAATTTGTCGATGCCATGTACAAAGACAACCTCAAGACCGGCGGGCGTTCGGTGCCCGCGTGGGTCATTTTTGACGGGCACTTCCGTTTCCATTACGCGATGGGCCCGTTGATGCCCGCCCAAGTGGCGCCTGACAGCCGCTTGCGCAAAGAGTGGCTCAACACCGTGTACTGGAAAGCCGACAGCCTGGAGGCCTTGGCCGCGCAAATCGGCGTCGATGCCCAGGGCTTGGGCGATACCGTGCAAAAGATCAATCACTACGCCCAGACCGGTGAAGACCTGGACTTCGCCCGGGGCGGCAATGTTTTTGACCGCTATTACGGCGACAGCAATATCACCCCCAACCCGTGCCTGGCCCCGATTCGTAAAGGCCCGTTTTACGCCATGCGCCTGGACGCGGGCGACATCGGCACCAAAGGCGGCCTGCTGACCAATCAACACGCCCAAGTGGTGCGTGCCGATGGCCAGCCGATTGCCGGGCTGTACGCCATTGGCAACTGTTCGGCGTCGGTGATGGGCACCAGCTATCCGGGGGCCGGTGGCACCCTCGGTCCGGCCATGACCTTCGGCTACATCGCCGCCCATCACATCGCCCGCCACGCGCCGGTGGCGTTGGCGGCCAAAGCCGAGGCGGCGGTATGAGCCGCCCGGCCGCGCAACACACCAGCAACACCGACATCCTCGCGCCCCTGCGCGCGGGCGATGTGGCCGAGGATGCCTGGCACGACAGCTGTGACGTGCTGGTGATTGGCTGGGGCGCAGCGGGCGCGTGTGCCGCGCTCGAAGCTCGTGCCCACGGCGCCCAGGTGATCGTTGCCGACCGTTTTACCGGCGGCGGGGCCAGCGCCAAGAGCGGCGGCGTGGTCTACGCAGGCGGCGGCACCCGGCAACAGCGGGCGGCCGGTTTTGATGACAGCCCGCAAGCGATGTTCGATTACCTGAAACACGAAACCGGGGGCGTCATCCGCGACGACACCCTGCGCCAATTCTGCGCAGACAGCGTCAGCAACCTGAACTGGCTCGAAAGCCACGGCGCAACGTACGCCCACAGCGTGCCACCGGGCGGCAAGACCTCGTACCCGTCCGATGGCTACTTCCTGTATTACTCCGGCAACGAGCTGGTGCCGTCCCACAGCGGCCCGCAAGCGCCAGCGCCTCGCGGCCATCGCACGGTGGGCAAGGGCCAGTGCGGAGCAGTGTTGTATGGCCACCTGCAAGACGCTTGCCTGCGCGCCGGGGTCCAGCCGTTGCTGCAAGCGGCCGCCCGGCGTCTGGTGATCGACGACGCGGGCAGCGTGATCGGTGCCGAACTGTGGCGCCTGCCGACCGGCTCGCGCGAGGCCCGGCAACATGCCCGCCTGGCGGCACGGGCTGAGCGCCTGCAGAACTTCGCCCCCGGGTATTGCGACCGTTTGCGCCAGACCGTCAGTCAACTGGAACGCGAGCATGCCCGGCCGGTGCTGATACGGGCGCGCAAGGGCGTGATTCTGAGCACGGGCGGGTTCATCTTCAATCGCGACCTGATCCGCGAACATGCTCCTAAATTTCGCCGCAACTTCAAGGTCGGCGCCACCGGCTGCGATGGCAGCGGCCTGCGTCTGGGCCAATCGGTGGGCGCGCAGAGTGACCGCCTGAGTCGGGTGTCGGCCTGGCGCTTTATCAACCCGCCGTTTTGCTGGCCCAAAGGCATTGTGGTCAACACCGAAGGCCGCCGGTTTTGCAACGAAGAAGTCTACGGCGCCACCCTCGGCCAGCCGCTGTGCGAAGAGCAGGGCGGTAAAGCCTGGCTGGTGCTGGATGCACGCTTGCGCAAGCAGGCGATTCGTCAGGCGCTGTTTGACGGTTACTGGTGGTTTCAGGCGTTGCCAGCGCTGGCGTTGATGCTGCTCAAAGTGCGCAAGGCTCGCGATGCGTCGCAACTGGCCGCCGCCTGCGGCATGCACGGCGCCACGCTGGAATCTGCCTTGCAAGCCTACAACGCAGGGGCGCGCGGTACGGCGCCCGATGCGTTTGGCAAATCGCCGGGCAGCCGTCAGGTGCTGGATCAAGGCCCGTTCTATGCCTGTGACATCAGCGTCAGCAACCCGGTGTTTCCGTTGGGCGCGCTGACCTTGGGCGGCCTCAAAGTGGACGAGCACACCGGCGCAGTACTGGACGGCCACGGCCAACCCATTGCCGGGCTGTACAGCGCCGGGCGAACCGCCATCGGCATCGCCTCGCACTTGTACATCAGCGGCCTGTCGCTGGCCGATTGCGTGTTTTCCGGTCGCCGCGCCGGCAAGGCCGTGGCGATCGGCAAGCAGGCGCGGTCTTTCGCGCACGACGTTGCCAGCCTGGGATGAGTATTTGACATGACCACACCCGCTTACCATGCCCTGCGCGTTGCGCGCATCATCACCGAAACCCCGGACGCCCGCTCTGTGGTGTTTGACGTGCCGCCCGCGCTGCGCGAGCAGTTCACCTACAAACCCGGCCAGTTTCTGACCCTGCGCGTGCCGTTCGAAGGCCGTTGGTTGCCGCGCTGTTATTCGTTGTCCAGCACGCCGCTGCACGATGAGCCGCTGCGCGTGACCATCAAGCAGGTGCGTGACGGCCGCGCCTCCAACTGGTTGTGCCAGCACCTGCGCGAGGGCGATCACCTGGACGTGCTCGCGCCAGCAGGGGCCTTCGTGCCACGCCACTTTGACGATGACTTTGTGCTGTTTGGCGGCGGCAGCGGGGTGACGCCCGTGCTGTCGATCCTGCGCACGGCGCTGATTACCGGCAGCGGGCGGATTTTGCTGATCTACGCCAATCGCGATGAAGCCTCGGTGATCTTCGCCGCCGAGTTGAAGGCCCTGGCCAGCGCCCACCCGCAGCGGCTGCAGGTCATTCATTGGCTGGATTCGGTGCAAGGCATTCCGGCGGTGGCGCAACTGGCCGAAATCGCCCGTCCCTGGGCCCATGCCCAGGCGTTTATCTGTGGCCCCGGCCCTTTCATGGACGCCGCCGTCAGTGCCCTGCAAGGGCTGGGCATGCCACACGGGCGCATTCACGTGGAGCGCTTTGTCTCGCTGCCCGAAGAAGGCAGCGTGCCCGCGTTGCCCGCCGTGAACCCCGAGGGCGTCAGCAGCCAATTGTCGGTACGCCTCGACGGCGAAGAGTTCGAGCTGCCGTGTGCCGAGGGCGAAACCCTGCTCAGCGCCATGCAGCGCGCCGGGTTGAGCCCGCCCAGTTCGTGCCTGGTGGGGTCGTGTGCCACCTGCATGTGTACGGTCGAGCGCGGCGCGGTCGAGATGCTGCGCAACGAGGCCCTCGATCAGCAGGAACTTAGCGAAGGCTGGGTGCTGGCCTGCCAGTCCATCCCGCGCAGTGAACAGTTACGCGTGTGTTTCCCCGAATAATTCGCCAGACGAGTGACCGATGAATTCCAGCCATGACCCCCTGCGGGACGCCACGCCAAACCTGCCGCGCTCCATCCCACACTTGTTGCAGCAAGCGGCGCAACAGCATGCCGGGCGCACGGCCATTGAAGAAGATGGGCAGTGCACGGACTATCGGGACTTGCCCCGACTGGCCCTGGCCGTAACCCGCAGCCTGATGGCGCTGGGCATCGAGAAGGGCGACCGGGTGGCAATCTGGGCACCCAATGGCCGGGACTGGATCCTCGCCGCACTCGGTATCCATTGCGCGGGAGCGGTCATGGTGCCGATCAACACCCGCATGAAAGGCAACGAGGCGGCCGACATCCTGCAGCGCAGCGGCAGTCGCGTGCTGTTTGTGCAGCCGAGCTTTCTGGGCATTGATTACCCGGCCATGCTTGCCCCGCATCGTCCGGCCAGCCTTGAGCAGCTGATCCTGCTGGGTCAACCACCGGTTGCCAGTGAGCGCGACCTGGGCTGGCCCGTGTTCCTGAGCCAGGGCGCGACGGTCAGTGAAAGCCTCGCGCAGGCGCGAGCGGCCAGTGTGCAGAGCACCGACCTGAGCGACTTGCTGTTCACCTCCGGGACCACGGGTAAACCCAAAGGCGTGATGAGCGCCCACGGGCAAAACCTGCGCGCCTTCAGCGAGTACGTGAAGGTGATTGGCTTGCAGGCGGGCGACCGTTATCTGGTGATCAATCCGTTTTTCCATGCTTTTGGCTACAAGGCGGGCTGGCTGACCTGCCTGCTGGCCGGGGCGACCATCTTGCCGCACGCGGTGTTTGACGCCGAAGCGGTGTTTCAGCGCATTGGCGCCGAGCGCATCAACGTGCTGCCGGGGCCGCCCACGCTGTATTTGTCGATGCTCGCCCACCCCAAACTGGCTGAGACCGATTTATCCAGCCTGCGAATTGCGGTGACGGGCGCGGCCACGATTCCGCCGATCCTGATTGAGCGCATGCGCCATGAACTGGGGTTTGCTGTCGTCACCACGGCCTATGGGCTGACCGAGTGCGGCGGCCTGGCGACCCTCTGTGACCCGCACGACGCGGCCGAAACCATCGCCGGGACCAGCGGGCGGGCGATTCCCGGCACCGAGGTGAGCATTCGCGACCCGCAAAACCACGCGTTGCCAGCGGGTAGCACGGGCGAGATCTGCCTGCGCGGTTTTCATGTGATGCAAGGCTACTTCGAAGACCCCGAGGCCACCGCGCAGACCATTGACCGCGAAGGCTGGCTGCACACCGGCGACATTGGCGTGCTGGATGACGCGGGAAACCTGCGCATCACCGACCGCCTCAAAGACATGTTCATCGTGGGCGGCTTCAACTGCTACCCGGCCGAAATCGAGGCCGGGCTGCTGGAGCACCCGGCAGTTGCACAGGTTGCGGTGATCGGTATTCCCGATGAGCGCATGGGGGAGGTGGGCTGCGCCTGCGTGGTGCTGCGCCACGGCCAGTCGCTGGATGAAACGCAGCTGATTCAATGGGCGCGCACGCACATGGCCAACTACAAAGTGCCACGGCAGGTGCGGTTCTTTGAGGCGCTGCCGGTCAATGCGTCGAACAAAGTGGCGAAGAATGAGCTGCGCAGTGCTGTGAGTGCTTGAGTGATTGCACCGCCAGCCTGCGCCACCCCCTGGAGGTGGGCGCAGGCTCGGCGTTACTTGCCTTCGAACTGCGCGGCGCGTTTTTCGATGAACGCCTGCATGCCCTCCTTCTGATCCCGCGACGCAAACAGTAACGCATTGGCTTTGCGCTCCAGTGCCAACCCGGTCTCCAGCGGCCCGTCCATCCCGGCCAGGATCACTTCTTTGATTTGCTCGGCGGCCAGCGGGGGCATCGCGGCAATCTGCCGGGCAATCTCCAGTGCATGGGCCTGTACCTGATCATCGTCCACCAGATCGCTGACCAGCCCGGCCGTCCAGGCTTCTTCGGCGCTGATGGGCTGTCCGGTCAAGGCCATGCGCATGGCTTTGACCTTGCCCACGGCCCGCACCAGCCGCTGGGTGCCGCCGATGCCCGGCATGATGCCGATGCGGATTTCCGGCTGGCAAAATTTTGCCCCGCGTCCGGCGACGATGATGTCTGCCAGCATCGCCAGCTCACAGCCGCCGCCATAGGCGTAGCCGCACACCGCAGCGATCACCGGCTTGGGGCAGTGCTGGATGGGCGCCCATAGCCGTTCGGTGTGACGCTGATAAATCTCGATCGGGCCGACCCCGGCCATGCTGTTGATGTCACCGCCGGCAGCAAACACCTTCTCGCCGCCCGTGAGCAGGATGCAGCGCACCTGAGGATTGTCGGCCAGTGCCACGAAATAGCGCGACAGCAAGGCCTGTAATTCAAGGCTCAGGGCATTGGTGGCCTGGGGCCGGTTGAGCCGTAACAGGGCGACGCCCGGGCTCGGGAATTGGAGCAAAACCGGGTCGGTGGAGGGGGCTGACATGGCGGTCCTCATAAGCGGTGGCTGGCAGTGCAGCGTGCGCTGAAGTGTTGCGTCGGCGGGGCGCGGCTTCATCGTCCGTTCAGACGACGAGCCCCCGCGAATAAGCCCCTAGAGTGGCTCCATCAGAAGAAAAGGAGCACCTCATGGGCCACTGCTCAGGACTCGATTACACCGACAAGGTGGTGCTGATCACCGGCGGCACCAAAGGCATCGGCGCCGGTATTGCGTGCAGCTTTTTGCAGGCTGGCGCGCGGGTGATTGTGTGTGGCCGCAGCGCGCCTCAAGCACTGCCGCAAGCGGGCGGGGCGCAGGCGATCTTCATGGCCTGCGATGTGCGTGACCCGGACTCGCTCAAGGCCCTGTTCGAGGGCATCCGTGCCGACTTCGGGCATCTGGATGTGCTGGTCAACAACGCCGGTGGCAGCCCTGCGGCCGAGGCGGCCAGCGTTTCGCCGCGTTTTCATGAGGGCATCATTCGCCTGAACCTGATTGCGCCCCTGAATGTGGCGCAACAGGCCAACGTTTTGATGCAGCAGCAGGCCAACGGCGGCTGCATCGTGTTTATCGGCAGCATCAGCGCCTTGCGGGCGTCACCGGGTACGGCGGCCTATGGCGCGGCCAAGGCCGGGGTGCTGGCGCTGGTGCAATCGCTGGCGGTGGAGTGGGCGCCCAAGGTGCGCGTGGTGGCCGTCAGTCCGGGGCTGGTGCGCACCGAGCAATCGCATTTGCATTACGGCGATGAACAGGGCGTGGCCGCTGTTAGCGCCGGGATCCCGGCCGGGCGCATGGCGGTGCCCGAAGACATTGGTAACGCCTGCCTGTTTATCGCCTCGCCCATGGCCGGGTATGCCAGCGGCTGCAACCTGTTGTTGCACGGCGGTGGCGAACGCCCGGCCTTTCTGGGTGCCGCGCAGAACGCCGGGCATTGATCAACCCTTTGCGGCAACCCGCCGGTTGCCGCGCTCATCGCGCAGGAGACGAACTTGGCTGATTCTCAATTGCTAACCGACGTGCGCGCCCTGGTGGGGCGCGAATATGGTCGCGTGTACGCCTGGGACGACGTCAACGCCCCAATGATTCGCCAGTGGTGCGAAATCATGGGCATCGACAACCCGCTGTACACCGACCCTGCCTTTGCGGCCAACAGTGATCAGGACGGGCTGGTAGCGCCGCCCTCGATGTTGCAGGTGTGGTGCATGGAAGGCTTTCACGCCAACCATTACCCGCCGGGCTCAACCACCGAAAACCCTTACGAAGTGCTCAAACTGATCGAGTCCTACGGGTACCCGTCCGTGGTGGCGGTGAACTCGGAACTGACCTTCAACCGCAACCTGCGTCCCGGCGAAAAGCTCTACTACACCACGCGCCTGGATTCAGTGGGCGACGAGAAAACCACAGGGTTGGGCACCGGGTTTTTCGTCACGCTGGTGATGCAGTATTTCGTTGAGCATAAAAGCGGTGATGAAGCCGTCGGGGAGCTGTTGTTCCGCGTCTTCAAGTTCCGCCCGGCGCACCCGCAAACCGCGCCCCAAGCTCCGGCTGACGCGAACGCTGCACCGGTGGCCAAACGCCCCAAGCCGGGCATGAGCGACGACACGCGGTTTTTCTGGGAAGGCTGCGACGCGGGCACGTTGCTGATTCAGCGGTGCACCCAGTGCCAGACCTTGCGCCATCCGCCAGCGCCGGTGTGCATCGAATGCCATTCCTTTGATTGGGACAGCGTGCAGGCCAGCGGCCGCGGGCAGCTGTACTCGTTCGTGATCATGCATTACCCCGAAGTCGCGCCGTTCGATCATCCCAATCCCATTGGCCTGATCGAGCTGCAAGAGGGCGTGCGCATGGTGGCCGGGCTGACCGGGGTCGCGCGCGAGGACTTGCGCATCGGCCAGCCCGTGCAGCTGGAGTTCCAGACCTTTGACGGCGAGCTGACCTTGCCGCTGTTCCGGCCTGTGGCCGAGTAAGGGGGCGCGTATGGATTTCGAATTCACAGACGATCAGCACGCGATCGCGGACATGGCCGGCAGTGTGTTTGCCGACTATTGCACCGACGACCGCTTGCGCCAGTTCGATACCGGTCACCAGGCCTACATGGAGCCGTTGTGGGAACTGTGTATAGAGACTGGCCTGCAAGCCTTGGCCATCCCCGAAGCGCAGGGCGGCAGCGGGTTGGGCATGACCGACCTGATGCAGGTGCTGCAGGCGCAAGGCCAGGCGTTGGGGCAAGTGCCCTTGTGGCGCCACCAACTGGCGGCGGCCACGCTGGCGCGCTTCGGTGATGACTCATTACAGGCCTGGGCCGCGGAGGCGGCGGCCGGACGGGCGTTGCTGACGCTGGACCTGGGCGGGTTGCACAGCGCCCTCGGGGTGCAGTTGCACGCGACCCCCCATGCCGGGGGCTGGCGGGTCAATGGCCGGGTGTCGGCACTGGCATTGGCCGAACAGTCGCAGGCGGCGCTGTTGCCGGTCATGGCGCAAGGGCAACCGCGACTGGCCTGGATCGAACTGGCGTCCAAGGGCATCAAGCACGTGCCGGGGCGCATGACCCACGGCGAGGCCATCGCTGACCTGCACCTTGAGGGGGTGAGCCTCAGTGCCGCGCAGTTGCTGCCGGTCGCGGCCCTGCAATGGCTCGAACCCCGAGCCACGGCAGCGCTGGCCGCCTTGCAACTGGGGGTGAGTGCCGAACAGTTGCGGCGCACCGTGGCATACGTGTCCGAGCGGCGTCAGTTCGACCGCGCCATCGGCAGTTTTCAGGCGGTGCAAATGAGCATGGCAGATGCCCACATTGCCCTCGAAGCCCTGCGCAGTTGCCTCTGGCAGTTGTGTTACCGCCTCGATGCGGGCCTGCCGGCGCCGTCCGAAGCCCTGGCCACGGCCTGGCAGGCGTGCGAAGCCGGGCACCTGATCGGGCATAACGCGCAACACGTACATGGCGGCATTGGCGTCGACCTGACGTACCCGATGCACCGTTTTCTCTACTGGAGCCGGGCCCTGGGCAATGCGCTGGGCGGTTCGGCCGCCAGCCTTGAACGCCTCGGCCATTGGCTGAGCCACCACGACACGCTGGGATGGAAATATGACCTCGAAGAACACCAAGCGCTTTGACGACGTGCGCCCTGGCGAGACCCTGCCGGAACTGGCGATTCCTATCACCGTGGGCCTGATTACCGGAGGGGCGATTGCCACGCGCGATTACTTCCCCGGCCATCACGACCTGCAAGCGGCGCAGGCGCTGGGGTCGCCGCACATCTTCATGAATATCCTCACCACCAACGGTCTGGTGCAGCGTTATGTCGAAGCATGGGCAGGCCCGCAGGCACGTTTTACGTCGCTGAAAATCAAGCTGGGGGCACCGAATTACCCCGGCGACTGCATGACCTTCAACGGCGCAGTCAGCCATCAAGACGCGGCCACGCGCACGGTTGAAATCACCCTCAGCGGCAAAAATTCCATGGGCAACCACGTGACCGGCACGGTCGCGCTGGTTTTGCCCTGACAGCGGGAGGCAGTTCACATGTCGCAATCGTCACTCTCCGGGCGCGCCGCCATTGTCGGTCTGGGCGCCACCGAATTCTCGAAAAACTCCGGGCGCACCGAACTGCGCCTGGCGCTGGAAGCCACGTTGGCGGCCCTCAAAGACGCAGGCATTAACCCCGCCGACGTGGAGGGGTTCAGTTCGTACTCGGTGGACAAAGTGCCCGAGTATGAAATCGCCCGCTTGCTGGGCTGCAAAGACGTCAAGTTTTTCTCCCAGGTGCCCCACGGCGGTGGCGCGGCCTGCGCACCGATCATGCACGCGGCAATGGCCGTGGCCACCGGGGTCGCCAAGGTAGTCGTGGTGTACCGCGCCATGAACGAGCGTTCGTGGTACCGCTTTGGCAGCGGCAGCTATGGCTTTGCGTCCACGCCGATTTTCGAGAACGTCAATTACGGCTGGTACATGCCCCACGGCCTGCACACGCCAGCGTCCTGGGTCGGCATGTTCGCCCAGCGCTACATGCACACCTATGGCGCCACCTCGCAAGATTTCGGTCGCGTGGCCGTGGCCGTGCGTGACTTTGCCGCCACCAACCCGGCGGCGTTTTTTTACGGCAAGCCGATCACCCTGGAGGAGCATCAGGCCTCGCGTTGGATCTGCGAGCCGTTGCATTTGCTCGATTGCTGTCAGGAGTCCGATGGCGCCGTGGCCATGGTCATCACCTCGGCCGAGTACGCCAAAGACCTGCGCCAGAAACCGGTGATGATCAAGGCCGGCTCCCAGGGCATCACGTCGGGCCAGCAGATCATGACGTCGTTTTACCGCGACGACATCACCGGGCTGCCGGAAATGGGCGTGGTTGCCAAAGAACTGTATCGCCAGTCAGGGCTGGGCCCGGAGGCGCTGCAAACCGCCATTATTTACGACCACTTCACGCCGTTTGTACTGCCGCAACTCGAAGAGTTCGGGCTGTGCGAGCGGGGCCAGGCCAAGGAGTTCATCCGCGCCGGGCACCATGCCCGTGGCGGCAAGTTCCCGATCAACACCCATGGCGGGCAATTGGGCGAAGCCTATATCCACGGCATGAACGGCGTGGCCGAAGCGGTACGGCAAGTGCGGGGCAGCGCGGTCAACCAGGTGGATGACGTGCACAACGTGCTGGTCACCGCCGGTACGGGCGTGCCCACCAGCGGTTTGATTCTCGGCGCAGCCTAAGGAGTTATTTATGTTCGTCGACCTCACGCCCGAACAACATGCCCTGCGCCATACCGTGCGCGACTACTTTCAACAGCTGATGACCCCGGCCTTGCGCGAACAATTGCGCGGCAAGGAAGGGGGTGAGCTGTACCGCGACACCATCCGCCAGATGGGGCGCGATGGCTGGCTGGCGGTGGGCTGGCCCAAGGAACACGGCGGTCAGGGGTATGGCCCGACCGAGCAGTTCATCTTTTTCGAAGAAGCCAACATCGCCGGGGCGCCGCTGCCTTTCGTGACCATCAGCACCGTGGGCCCGGCGTTAATGGCGTACGGCACTGAGGCGCAGAAGGCCAAATTTTTGCCGGGTATCGCGGCCGGGGAAATCATCTTTGCCATCGGTTATTCCGAGCCTGAGGCCGGCAGCGACCTGGCGATGCTCAAAACCTCGGCGCGCCGGGAGGACGATCACTTCGTGGTCAATGGCAACAAGCTCTGGACCTCGGGCGCGGAGTCGGCGGATTACATCTGGCTGGCCGCGCGTACCGACCCTGAGCGGCCACGGCACAAGGGCGTGTCGATCCTGATTCTCGACACCCGCGCCGAGGGTTTTTCGACCACGGTCATCCCGACCACCAGCAACCCGACGGCCGCTACCTACTACGACAACGTGCGCGTGCCGCAGGACATGTTGGTGGGCGAGTTGCACGGCGGCTGGAAGCTCATCACGGCCCAACTCAACCACGAACGGCTCGGCCTTGGGGCGTGGTCGGACAAGGTCGTGGGCCTGTTCCGGCGTGTCTGGGCGTGGGCGCGCCAGCCCGATGAAAACGGCGTGCGGGCCGTCGATACCGCGTGGGTGCGGGCCGGGCTGGCCGAGTGCTATGCACGGCTGGAAGCCATGCGCCTGATTAACCTGCGCATCGCTGCCGATCTGGAGCGTGAGCGCATGGATGTGGCGCTGGCGTCCACCACCAAGGTGTACGGCTCGGAGTCGGGGATCGAGATTCTGCGCGTGCTGAGCACCATCGTCGGTGCCAGTGGGCTGGTGCGCAGCGGTTCGGCGGCTGCCGTGTTGCACGGCGACCTGGAGTACGAAGTGCGCGCCTCAGTGACCCTGACCTTTGGCGGCGGCACCAATGAAATCCAGCGCGAGCTGATTGCCCAGTTCGGCCTGGGCATGCCACGCACGCAGCGTTAACCCGTTTCACAGCCTGCCTTCGCGCCAGCCGCGACGCGCTGTCAGGGGGCCAGGCTGTGCAAGGGCTGTTCGTTTCCCAGGATCAACAGGTGAATCACATGAGCGCGATTGAGCAGTTCAGAGAACAAACCCAAAGGTGGCTTGAGGCCAATTGCCCGCCCTCCCAGCGCAAGGCGATCCCGGAAGGGGAACTGGTATGGGGCGGCCGGGAGGTGGCGTTTGCTGGTGATGACGCCCGGGTCTGGTTTGAGCGCATGCGCGACAAAGGCTGGTTTTGCCCCGACTGGCCGGTTGAATACGGCGGCGGTGGCTTGAGCCCGGAATACAACGCAGTGCTGGAGAGCGAACTGCGCCGCCTCAAATGCCGCCCGCCACAGATCAACCTCGGCATCTGGATGCTGGGCCCGGTGCTGTTGGAATTCGGCACTGAAGAACAGAAAAAAGCGCTGTTGACCCCCATGACCCTGGGCGAAGTGCGTTGGTGTCAGGGGTTTTCCGAACCCAATGCGGGGTCGGACCTGGCCAGCCTGAAAACCTCGGCGCGGGACGCGGGCGACCATTTTGTGGTGGACGGCAGCAAAATCTGGACTTCCTACGGCGACAAGTCGGACTGGATGTACGCGTTGGTGCGCACCGATCCTGCGGCGAGCAAACACACGGGCATCAGCCTGATCGTGCTCGACATGCAAAGCCCCGGCGTGAGTGTCGCACCGATTGATTTGATCAGCGGCAAATCCGCCTTCTGCCAAGTGTTTTTCGACGGCGTAAAAGTGCCGAAAAGCCAACTGATCGGCCCGCTTAATGGCGGCTGGAATCTGGCCAAGCGCCTGTTGCAACACGAACGCAAAGCCATGTCCAAGTTCGGCGAGTTCAGTTTGCCGACGCATTTTCATCTGTTGCCGCTGGTGCACGAATACCTGCCCGACGCCCAAGGCCTGGGTGAACAGGCGCTGGTGGCGCGCGCGGTTGCGTGCGCGATGAATGAGCAGGCCTGCACCCTGACCGTGCAGCGCATGGGCGAAGAAGCCCGGGCCGGGCAAGACGTCAGCGGTTTGATGTCGATCATGAAGCTGGTGCACACCGAACAGGAGCGCGACAAGCTCGAGGTGCTGCTGGATGTGATGGGCTATCAGGCGCTGGGTTGGGACGCGACGGCGTTCAGTGCGCAGCAACAGGCCATCACTCGCGGCTGGTTGAACAGTTTCGCCCTGACCATCTCGGGCGGCGCCTCGGAAATCCAGCTCAATGTCATCGCCAAGCGGGTCCTCGGCCTGCCTGACGTGAAGTAAGGAACCCACCATGACTCTGCTTTATAGCGAAGAACAACGGCTACTGGCCGACAGCGCCCGCGAGTTTCTGGCGGCGCGCAGCCCGGTGTCACTGCAACGCGCCCTGCGTGATGAGCACCGTGCCTGCGGGTTCGATACTCAGTTGTGGCAAGACGCGGTGGCGCTGGGCTGGAGTGCGATTCCGTTTCCGGAAAACCTCGGCGGGCTGGATTTTGGCTGCATGGGGCTGGGGCCGATTTTCGAATCCATCGGCCACAACCTCAGTGCCTCGCCCTTGTTGTCCAGCGTAGTGCTCAGCGGCTCATTGCTGCACCTGCTGGGCAGCCCGCAGCAGCAGGACGGCTGGCTGTCGTCGGTCATCAGTGGCGAGCGTCGTCTGGCTCTGGCCCTCGACGAGCGCCCGCGGCACAGCCCGCAGAGCGTGAATGTGAGCGCGCGGCCCGAGGACGACGGTTACGTGCTCAACGGCCACAAGTACTTCGTCATCGACGGAGTGGGGGCTGATGCCTATCTGGTGGTGGCGCGTACCGCCGAACAGGGCATCAGCCTGTTTCTGGTGCCCGCCGATGCGCCGGGCGTGACGGTCAGCGCCTTGCCGCTGATTGACTCGCGCAACCATGCGCAAGTGCGTCTGGACCAGGTGCGCCTGGGCGCGCAAGCGTTGCTGGGCGAGGCTGGCGCTGCCGGCCCCGTGCTCACCCGCGTGCTCGACCGTGGCCGGGTGTGCCTGGCGGCGGAACTGCTGGGCATGGCGGAAAAGCTCTTCGAGATGACCCTCGACTACCTCAAGACCCGTGTCCAGTTCGATGTGGCGATCGGTTCGTTCCAGTCGCTGCAACATCGCGCAGCGCAGTTATATGTCGAACTGTCACTGGCGCGCAGCGCGGTCATGGCCGGGCTCGCCGCGCTGGACGATGCGTCCATGACGGGGGTGGAGCGTCAGCGGCTGGCAAGCCTGGCCAAATGGAAAGCCGGCTCCATGGCCGTTCGCGTGGCCAATGAAGCGGTGCAGATGCACGGTGGCATCGGGGTGACCGATGAGCTGGATGTGGGGCTGTTTCTGAAACGCATCCGCGTGGCCCAGGCCTGTCTGGGGGATGCCGACTTCCACTGCGAGCGCTACGCCGCGCTGGAATCCGCGCCCGCCTGAGTCAGCCATAGGCGGTTAACGTCTGGAGAATAACAAGATGAAACTTGAGCAATGGCAGGGCGCCTGGCAGCAATTGATCGGCCCGGGCTCGCCCTATGAAGTGCTGCAAACCCCGGGCAGCGGTCACAAGTATTTTCGCCACACCGCCGCCAACGTGTGGGCGGCCATCGACAGCGGGCGGGTGTACGGGGACCGCGAATTTTTGGTGTGGGAACAGCAGCGGCTGAGCTTCAGCCAGTTTTTCGATCAGGTGGACCGTCTGGCCGGGCAACTGGTGCAGCGTTTTGGTGTGCGCCAAGGCGATCGGGTGGCCATCGCCATGCGCAATCAACCGGCCTGGCTGGTGGCGTTTGCCGCTATCCAGCGTTGCGGTGCGGTGTGTGTGCCGCTCAATAGCTGGGGCCTGCGCGATGAGTTGTTTCATGGCCTGCAAGACAGCAACGCTCAGGTGTGGGTGTGTGATGCGCCACGGTTGCAGTTGCTGGCCGACGACCTGAGCGCACAGAGGCTCGCAACGTTGGTGGTGGGCATGCCTGCGGGCTCGCCACTGCAAGCGCATTGCCACCGCTTCGATGACCTGCTCGCTGAACCGCTCGTGAGCGTCCCGCCAGCAAGGGTCGGGGCCGATGATCCGGCGCTGATTCTCTACACCTCGGGCACCACCAGTCTGGCCAAAGGCGTGCTCTCGACCCACCGCGCAGTGTGTCAGGCGCTGGTGGCGCTGGAGTTTCAGGGCGCGTTTTGCGCGGTGAGTTCACCCGAGCGCATCAGCGTGGTCATCAACAGTGGCTATGCGCCCACCACGTTGATGGCGGTGCCGCTGTTTCATGTCAGCGGGTTGCATGCGCAATTCCTCTTGGCCTTGCGCAGCGGTCGGCGGCTGTTGCTGATGTACAAGTGGGACGTGGAAACCGCCCTCGATCTGATTCGCGATGAGCAATGCACCCAGTTCAACGGTGCCCCGGTGATGATGCAGCAACTGCTGACATCACCGCGCTTCGGCACCGCCGATACCCGCAGCCTGTTCGGCCTCGGTCTGGGCGGGGCGGCCCCGTCCAGCAGCCTGCTGGCGCATTTGACCCAGCGTAAACCCGAGGCCGTGGGCGGCAGCGGCTATGGCCTGACGGAAAGCAATGGCATCGGCGCGGCGATTGGGGGCGATCAGTTCGTCTATAAACCGGCCGCCGCCGGTTGGCCGCTGCCCATCGTGGATGTGCGCATCGGCGACAGCCCCGACCAACCCGTGCCGACGGGCGTCAGCGGGGTGATCTGGCTGCGCTCGCCGACGTTGATGAGTGGCTACTGGAACCAGCCCGAGGCCAGCGCGCTGACCCTGCAAAACGGCTGGCTGGACACCGGTGACATCGGCAGGCTGGATGAGGAAGGCTTCCTCTACATCACCGACCGCGCCAAAGACCTGATCAATCGCGGCGGCGAAAAAATTTCAGCGGCGGAAGTGGAGTCATGCGCCTGCGAAATGCCCGGCGTGATCGAGGCGGCGGCGTTGGCCATGCCCGATGACGACCTGGGTGAAGTGGTGCTGCTGGTTGTGCGCGCCGAGGCGGGCAGAGCCCCGGACAGCGAGGCACTCAAGACCTTCATGGCAGCGCGGCTGGCCAGTTACAAAGTGCCGGCGCGGGTTCACGTGCAGCACACCCCGTTTGAACGCAACGCGTCGGGCAAAACCCTCAAGGGCGTGCTCAAGACGCAGCTGCTCAGCGCCTGATTAGTTTGGTCGGGCCGCGGTCAGGCGCGAGATCGCTGATGATGCTTTGCGGGGTATTGGCGCAGGAAATTAACGTCGCAGGGCTTTGAAGCGGGAGTGCGTCGATGAATTGGCGTGTCAGAATTTTAGCGTCAGGTGCCTGATCGACAGTGGCCCAATAAAGCCCGCCTGTACGCAACGCTATTTGTTGATCCAGTAAGCCCCGGATGGCCAACGTAATTAGAGCCAAGCGAAACGTCCCCCATGTATACGTACGAATTCAAAGTGCGCACTTTCGTTAAAACAACAGCCTACCCCTCTTACGGAGGATTGACATGCGTGAACACACTTTGGCGTCAAACAAATGGCGTAGCTGTTGTATTTAGCGTAGACGATTATTCGTACACATCCCTGTAATTAATTCGTGCACTAAGGTTCTGAAGACCTTTCAGGCACGCCGGAAAAGTTTGCATCCTATCACCGAGAATTCTGCTTTGCTCATGATTTAAAACAACTTTCGTCAATAAAATGCTGCGCAATGCATTTCAGTCATTAAATTGACATTTATGCGCTGTATTGAGGCGTCTAGCGCGCCGGGTTGTGTCGCGCAAGGGTTCAAAGCAGGGGGGGGAGCGCCAGCCGATAGGTGGAGGCTGGCGCTGTGTTTCTTCAGCGTGTCAGGTGATTCAATCGTGAGCGTCATGAACCGCCTGCGCATTCACAGGATGCGGGTTTGCGCTGCTTCAGGATGAGAAAGCAGGCGTCAGGCGCGCTAGGGCTGCCTGTTCGTAGCTGTAAGCAAGGCCCAGCAGGAGCGCTTCGCTCCAGCGCGGGCCGTAAAAGTACAGCCCTTTGAGCGTGCCCTGAGCGTCAGCGCCTGAAGGCACCGTGATACCGGGGTAGCCCGCGACCGGCACGATTGAGGGTACAAAACCGTCAGCACTGTCCACCAACGCATCCAGTGAATGCTCAGTCAGCAATTGATCTATCTGCGCCTGGCTGCGGCTGTGCAGGTCAGACCACAGGGTGTTGTAGTCATCCTCGTTATACGGTGTGTTGAGGAATGCGGTGATGGTGTCCTGCCCGTAGGCGGGGTTGCCGGGTGTCGTTTGATTGAACGTGACCAGTTCTTCTAGTGAATGAACGGGCATGCCTTGACGGGAACTGAACCAGTTGGGGGCTTCACGGTTCAAGTCCATGAACAGTAACGCCTGATAGTGCTCCATGTAGGTCGACGTTTCGTAGCTGGGCTCTGCCACCGGTACCAGTTCGGCTCCCGCGTCTCTGAGCACTTGCAGGGCGTGTGCAAAGTTGGGGTCCTGGGATTGGTCTGCGCTCACTTGATCGTAACTGGCGGGAAAGCCGATCCGCTTGCCGCGTAACGCGTCGGCACTGAGTTGGGCGGTGTAATCCACGGACTCAGGTACACGCGCGTGTTGCACGTTATCGGTTGGGTCGTTCCCGGTCATCGCATTGAGTAACAGCGCAGCGTCACGCACCGTGCGGGTGATGGGGCCGGGGGTGTCCTGGTTTTTCGAGACGGTGATGATTCCGCTTCGGCTTAAGAGGCCCAGGCTCGGTTTCAGGCCAACCACGCCATTCATGAACGAGGGGCAATGAATCGAGCCGTTGGTCTCGGTCCCTACGGTCAGCGGAGCGAAGCCCGCCGCGGCTGCGGCCGCTGAGCCGGTGCTTGAGCCGCAAGGGTCGGCCGTCAGCTGATGCGGATTTTTGGTTTGTCCGCCCCGTGCGCTCCAGCCGCTGGGTATCGCCGGGTCGCGAAAGCCGGCCCACTCGCTGAGGTTGGTCTTGCCCAAAACAATGGCGCCGGCGTCACGCAAGCGCTGGACGATGAAGGCATCGTCAGCGGCGGGTTGCCCGACCAGTGCCAGCGAACCTGCGCTGGTCTGCATGGAGTCGGCCGTCTGGATATTGTCTTTGAGCAGAACGGGTACGCCGTGCAGCGGGCCACGCACATGACCCAGGCTGCGTTCCTGATCCCTTTGAGCGGCAATTGTCAGGGCATCGGGGTTGAGTTCAATAATTGAATTAATGGCGGGGCCGTTTTTATCCAAGCGTTCAATACGATTCAGCAAGTAGTTCACCACAGATACCGATGTAAGCCCTTGCAGTGTGTACTTGTCATTCAATTGGCTAACACTCGCGTATTCAACACCCTCAAGCAGATGCAGTTGTGCCGGCTCAATGGGTTCGCTATTGATTGGGTTGGATGTTGAGTGAGCAGTCGTGGCAAGTGCGTAGGGATGACTCAGCAAACTTAACGCTAAAACCAGCGAAACTTTCAGTGTGGACAATCCTTGTCCTTTTATTGCGTGCATGTCTGATTCTCTTGAAGGTTGTTTTTGAAGTAACACGACAAGAATAGTCAGGCTTGACCTCGGAAATATCTCTGATTGTCCTGGGTATAGGGCCCATTGCTGCGCGGAGAAACACCTGAGTGCGATGCAGGAAGAATCGGTTAAGTGCATGGCCGCATAGTGGCAATCGCCCTGACCGAATGACGTTTTTGGTCGACGGGTGCGGCTGGCCGGTTCGCAACGTCCAAAAAGGGTGTGATCTGGCCTGATACCGCGCCCTGACGCCTGTTTGCCACGGGTCAACAGCATTGATCCCGCGCACGAATGTGTACGCGCGGCTTTCTGAGTGGGCCAGAGCGTGCTATTGCTTAGGGGGCATGACAGCTGAGGTGCAGGGTCACGCCGTGACTCTGCGTTCGCCACCGCAACGTTAATGAGGTGCAGATATGCCGGTAAAACATGATTTGGCTTTGGACTTGGGCATCACCCAGCAAGAATTGAACAAGTTGAGTGCCGAGGATCCTCACCTTGCAGCGCTGATCGATAAGTACAGTGAAGCGGATCAGCACGTGGTTGAAGCCGAAAAAAACGAGGCCATCGGCACTTCCGATGACACGTTAATCCTGCTCAAGGACAAGCGGTTGAAGGTCAAAGATAAAATCGTCATCGAACTGAAGAGGTTGAGCAACGCTCAGCACGCGCAATGAGTGCCCACGGAGCCGATATGTCCAACGCCATCAAAGTGGTTGCCATCCTGTGTGCCAAGCCAGGCAAGGGTGACGCCCTGAAAAAAGCGCTGCTGGCTTGCGTACCGGCGTCACGCAAGGAGCCAGGCTGTCTGTTCTATCACTTGCACGTCGACCGCGCAGATCCGCAACGGTTTGTGTTCATGGAGGGCTGGACGGATCAGGCTGCAATTGATTTTCACCAAACAACCGATCACTACCAGAAAATGGTCGCTGCTGCGGCCGATTTGGTTGAGCACCGTGAGGTGCTGTACCTGGATGAATTGAGTCAGTGATGCGCTGATGGCGGCCCTGTACAGGCCGCCGTTTTTTTTGCTTAAAAACTGGCAGCGTCCAGCTCAAACAACGGTTCGCTGCCCGCGCGAATCGATTGCTCCAGGCTCAGGATGCGTGGCAGCAAGCGGGTAAAGTAAAACAGCGCCGTTGCCAGCTTGGCGGTGTAGAACGGCGGATCGGCGTCCATGGACGACTGGGCCACGTCCGCCATACGCGCCCATAGCCAGGCGTAGGACACATAACCGAACAGGTGCAGATACTCCACCGACGCTGCGCCGATTTCATTAGGGTTACTCGCGGCCCGGGTCAACAGCCATTCAGTCACGTCTTCAAGGCGCTGCACGGCGTCGAGCAGTTCGCGGGCATAGGGCTTACCGGGCAGGCTGGCGAATTGCCGAATCTGACGCGTAAACAACCGCAAGGCTGCGCCGCCATTGGCAACCACTTTGCGCCCGAGCAAGTCCAGCGCCTGAATGCCGTTGGTGCCCTCATAAATTTGTGCAATCCGCACGTCGCGCACTAATTGTTCCTGTCCCCATTCACGGATATACCCGTGCCCGCCGAACACTTGCTGCCCGAGTACGCAGCTGTCGAGCCCGGTGTCCGTGAAGAAGGCTTTGGCAACCGGGGTGAGCAACGCCACCAATGCACTGGCTTGCTCCTGTTCCTGCGGGTCGTTCGAAAACTTCGACAGGTCCAGTTGCTGGCCGACATAGCTGGCGAATGCCCGACCGCCCTCGGTCATGGCCTTCATGCTTAGCAGCATGCGCCGCACGTCCGGGTGGACGATGATCGGGTCGGCCACTTTGTCAGGCGCCACTTTGCCCGTGGGGGCGCGACTTTGCAGGCGCTCACGGGCGTAGGTGCGGGCATTCTGGTAGGACGTTTCGGCACAGCCGATGCCCTGAATGCCAATCGACAGGCGTTCGTAATTCATCATGGTGAACATCGCGGCCAGGCCTTTGTTGGCTTCCCCGATCAACCAGCCGCAGGCGCCGTCGAAATTCATCACGCAGGTGGCCGAGGCCTTGATGCCCATTTTGTGTTCGATAGAACCGCAGGTCACGGCGTTGGCAGCGCCCAGACTGCCGTCCGCATTGACCCGGCGCTTGGGCACCAGAAACAGCGAAATACCCTTGGGCCCCGGCGGTGCATCCGGCAACTTGGCCAGCACCAGATGAATGATGTTCTCGGTCAGGTCCTGCTCGCCGCCGGTGATGAAGATCTTGCTGCCAGTGATGAGGAAGCTGCCATCGGCCTGCGGCTCGGCGCGGGTGCGGATAATGCCCAGGTCGGTTCCCGCATGGGCTTCGGTCAGGCACATGGAGCCCGCCCAGCGGCCTTCATACATCGGCGGCAGGTAGGTGCTTTTCAGCGCGTGAGTCGCGTGGGCATCAATCGCCAGGCAGGCGCCGGAGCTGAGCGCCGAATACAGCGCAAAGCTGGAGTTGGCCGCATAGAGCATTTCTTCAAATTGCACGGCGAGCATTTTGGGCATGCCCATGCCGCCGAACTCAGGGTTGCCGGACAATCCCACCCAGCCGCCTTCAATGTACGTGGTGTAGGCCGCCTTGAACCCGCTTGGGGTGGTGACGGTGGTGGCTTGCCATTGAGCGCCTTCTTCGTCGCCGCTGCGGTTGAGCGGCGCAATCAGTTGGCCAGTCACTTTGGCGGCTTCTTCAAGAATGGCGTCAGCGGTCTCGGTATCGACATGGTCGGCCAGCGCGGGCAGGCGCGCCCACAGCGCGGGGGCTTCGAACACTTCGTGCAGAACAAAGCGCATGTCGCGCAGTGGAGCATTGAATTCAGGCATCACAAAACCTCATTGCAGCTCATGGATGGGAAGCGATCTGCGCCGGATTAAAGGGCTTTGGCCATGTCACGCAGCACGTACTTCTGGACTTTACCCGTGGACGTCTTCGGCAACAGGGTGAAGATGACGGTACGCGGCACCTTGAACCCCGCCAGATGTTCACGGCAAAAGCCCATGATGTCCGCTTCGCGCACATGGCCATGATCGGCCTTGAGGGTGATAAATGCACACGGGGTTTCGCCCCATTTTTCATCCGGGCGGGCCACGACGGCGGCTTCCATGACACCGGGATGGCGATACAGCACGCCTTCGACTTCGATGGTGGAGATGTTTTCACCCCCGGAAATGATGATGTCCTTCAGGCGGTCGCGGATCTCAACATAGCCGTCCGGGTGGCACACCGCCAGGTCACCGGTATGAAACCAGCCACCTTCAAAGGCTTCGGCCGTGGCAGTGGGGTTTTTCAGGTAGCCCTTCATGACGGTGTTGCCGCGCATGAAGATCTCACCCATGGTTTCGCCATCGCGCGGCGTCGGTTTGAGGGTTTTCGGGTCCGCCACCATCAGCCCTTCTAGGGTCGGGTAGCGCACGCCCTGACGCGATTTGATCTGGGCCCGCTCGGCCAGTGGCTGCTCATCCCAGGTGTCATGCCAGGCGCAGATGGTCACCGGCCCATAGACTTCCGTCAGCCCGTAGACATGGGTGACTTTGATGCCCATTTCTTCCACGGCGCCAATCACTTTGGCGGGCGGCGCCGCACCGGCCACCAGCGCGTGCACGGGATGATCGATGGCGGCCTTGGCCGATTCCGGCATGTTCACCAGTGCGTTGAGCACGATGGGCGCGCCGCTCAGGTGGGTCACTTGGTGCTCGCGTATCAGGGTGAGGATTTTTTGCGGGTCCACCCGGCGCAGGAACACGTGCACGCCCGCCAGTGCCGTAATCACCCATGGGTAACACCAACCGTTGCAGTGGAACATCGGCAACGTCCACAAGTACACCGGGTGATTGCCCATGGCCCAGATCATCTGGTTGCCCAGCGAACTCAAATACGCGCCGCGATGGTGATACACCACGCCTTTGGGGTTGCCTGTGGTGCCGGAGGTGTAGTTGAGGGCGATGGCGTCCCATTCGTTATCGGGCCATTGCCAGGCGTAATCCGGATCGCCCTCGGCCAGCAGCGCTTCGTAATCCAGCGCGCTGACCGGCTGGCCTTCGCCGTATTCCGGGTCATCCACGTCAATGACCAGTGGCGGGTGGTCGAGCATGGCCACAGCGGCATGCACCACGTCATGGAATTCCCGGTCGGCGATCAGTACCTTGGCTTCGCCATGGGCCAGCATGAAGGCGATGGCCTCCGCGTCGAGGCGCACATTCAGCGCATTGAGCACGGCACCGATCATGGGCACGGCGAAGTGGGCTTCGAGCATCGCGGGAATATTGGGCAGCATCACGGCCACGGTATCGTTCTTGCCGATACCGCGCCCGGCCAGGGCACACGCCAGGCGTCGGCAACGGTTGTAGGTCTGTGACCAGGTGCGCCGAATCGAACCGTGGATCACGGCCGGGTAGTGGGGATAGACGCTGGCGGTGCGTTCGATGAAGCCGAGCGGGGAGAGGGCAGTATGATTGACAGCGGCAGGCCCGAGGCCTTGCTCAAAAATCGACATGATGGTCATTCCGGTGGCTGATTGTTAGCTCTATGGCTGCCCGCTCTGCCGGTGGCGAGAAGGTCAGTTGATGTCCGACACGATTTATAGCCCACTCCGGGTTTGATATGGAAGTAATACCTAAGCAATATAGTAGTTGTTCTATATAGACGTTTTTCAGGGAATCCCATGCCAGCGACGCTGATGCACCACGATCCGCACCCTTCTGTGATCCTTGATGCCGAGGGCGCGCCGCTGATGGTTAACCCGGCTTTGGAAGCTGTGCTGGCCGGTGCGTCCCGCGAGCAGGTGCGTGACTGGCTACCTGGCAATCTGCCGGAACTGGTGCGTGCTTGCCTGCAACAACAGCGGGCCATTGAACACGTGGAAGCGCAATACCAGGATCAGGTGTGGCTGTGGACGTTGATTCCGGACGTGGACAGCCAGTGGGTACTGGCCCGAGGCCGGGAAGCCAGCCAGGAATGGATGGCCGAACGTGAGGCCGCCAAAGCGAGGCGTCTGTACCGGTTGATTACCGAAAACACCACCGACCTGATTTCACGTCATACCCCCGACGGGCGCTTTCTGGATGCCTCGCCAGCTTCGTGGACGCTGCTGGGTTACTGGCCGCAAAGCCTGCGAGGGACACGGGCGCAGCGTCTGTTTCATCCTGACGATTTATCCGAGGTGATTCATCGGGCGCGGGATGCCCTGCACGTTGACGGTTACTACACCATGACTTACCGCATTCGCCATCAGGGCGGGCATTACCTGTGGTTTGAAACCGCGAGCCGGGCCATTCGTGAAACCTATACCGGCGCGGTGGTGGAAGTCGTCAGTGTGTCCCGTGACATTACCGCCAGGGTGCAGGCCGAAGAGAACAAGCGCCGGCTGGCGGAGGTGGTGGAGGCCAACCCGGACCCGGTGCTGTTCATCGACCCGCAGGGCGGGGTGTCCTACCTCAATCCGGCGGCGCGCCGTATTTTGGGGCTGGCGCCTTCGGCCGGGATGCCTGCACTGAGCGCCTTCCTGAGCCGTGAGGACGTGGCGCAACTCGATGCAATCGGTTGGGGTCGCGCTGAGCAGCAGGGTCTGTGGAGCACGGAAACGCGTTTGCTGCCCTTGAATCACCAGCCTTCCGTGCCGGTATCGCTGCTGTTGCTGGCGCACCGTTCAACGGCCGGGGAGCGCTTCTTTTCATTGGTGGCCCGTGACATGCGCGAGCGCGAGTTGCGCGAAGCCCAGCAGCGTCAGCATCAAGACGAGATGGCGCATACGGCACGCTTGGTGACATTGGGCGAGCTGGCGTCCGGGATCGCTCACGAAATCAACCAGCCCTTGGCCGCCGTGGTCAATTACGCGAATGCCAGTCAACGGTATTTGCACAGCCTGAGCAGCAACCCCCAAGCGGTGGATCGGGTCGCGCAGGGGTTGGAGCGCATCACCCTGCATGCCAACCATGCAGCAGAAGTCATCACGCGGTTGCGCAGCTTTCTGCGCAAAGGGCGCCGCAACGTGCAGGCACTGGACGTCAGTGAAGTGATGCGTCGGGCCGTCAGTCTGTGTGCTTGGGAGGCCAATGCCCGGCGAGTGACGATTGAACAAGAGATCCCGGCTCATTTGCCGCGTGTATTCGCCGACCAGGTGCTGTTGGAGCAGGTGTTGCTCAACCTGTTGCGTAACGCGATCGAAGCCAATGGCGAAAAGCGCCCGGCTGAGCCGTCGTGTATCCGCTTGCAGGCTCAGCCCCTGGGCAACTCGCGTTTGCAGATCAGCGTGCTCGATGAGGGGCCGGGGGTCAGTCAGGCGCAGTTACATCAACTGTTTACCCCGTTTTACACCAGCAAGGCCGACGGCCTCGGGCTGGGTTTGTCCATGAGTCGCAGCATCATCGAAGGCTTGGGCGGGGAGCTTGAAGCCCACCCGCAACCTCACGGCCTGCTGATGTGTTGCACCTTGCCGTTGATGGGGGCAGCCCATCCACCCGAACAACAACAAGAGAGTGACTGAGCAATGACAACTTCAATGCAGCCCATGGTGTATGTGGTCGATGACGATCAGGGCATGCTCGACTCCACCGTCTGGCTGCTGGAATCGGTCGGCCTGCACGCGCTGCCGTTCACCAGCGGGCACGCGTTTTTGCAGGCCTGCGACCCGCATCTGAACGCATGCGTGTTGCTGGATGTGCGCATGCCGTCCATGGGTGGACTGCATGTGCAACAAGCCCTTCAGGAGCGTGGCATCACGATGCCCGTGATTTTTGTCAGCGGTCATGCTGACGTACCGATTGTGGTGCGGGCCTTCAAGGCGGGCGCCCATGATTTCATCGAGAAACCGTACAACCAGCAGTTGCTGCTCGACAGCGTGCAGCAAGCGTTGAGTGGCCGCGTCCCGCAACAGGTCGCCGGTCAAGCACTGAGCGATGTGCACGCGCGCCTGAACAGCCTGACCCCCAGGGAACGGGATGTGCTGATGCCTTTGGTTAAGGGCTACACGACCCGTGAAATCGCCGAGTTGCTGGCGGTGAGCGTCAAGACTATTGATTTGTATCGGTCACGGGTGATGAAGCGCATGCAGGCTGACCATTTGCCTGACCTGGTGGGCATGGCGATCGCCGCAGGGTTGGTGGACCCGCTTAATCTGCGTTGAGCAGCAGGGCGTTCATGACGGCCATGACCCGCGAGTCGTCGGTATGGGCCACGTTGAAGCGCAGGCAGCGTGCCAGTTGCGGCCCATAGCCGAACAACGTTCCGGGGGCGAGCACCAGGTCTTGCTTGAGCCCGGCCTGAGCCAGCATTTCGGCATCCTGACCGGGCGGCAACGTGGCCCAGATAAACAGCCCGCCCGCATACGGAACGCTCATGCTCATCCCCGCTTGCTGCAACCCTGCCGTCACCCGTGCACCGGCGCTCATTAGCCTTTGCAGCATACGTTTGCGGTGTTTGTGGTAACTGCCATCGGTGAGCATCGAACACAGCGTCTGCTCCAGCATTTCGCAGGTAATGCCGCCGCACATTAATTTCATGTGCGAGAGGTTGGCGGCCATTTGCGGTGAGGTCACCACGAAGCTGACCCGCAAATTGGCACTGAGGATTTTGGAGAAGCCGCCAAGGTACGTCACATGTTCCAGCCCCGCCAATGTCGACAAGCGCGGCGGCGGTTCGGGATGCAGATCGCCATACAGGTCATCTTCGATGATGTGGCAGTTGTAGCGTTTGGTCAGCTCCAGCAAACCGTGGGCCTGTGCGGGTGTAAACGAATGCCCCGTGGGGTTTTGCAGCACGCTGGTCGTCAGGTAAACGCTGGGGCGTTGCTCTTTTAGCAGTGCCTCCAGCGCCTGCAAGTCCAGCCCTTGGGCGGTGCGCTCTAGCGTTACGACACGCGCCCCATGCAACGCCAGGTTAGCGTGGAAGTTGAAATAGCAGGGCGTGTCCAGCAACACCGTGGCCCCCGGCCGCAACCGCAGGCGCAACACCATGTCCAGCGCCTGTACCGTATTGCTGGTGGTAATGATCTGTTCCAGCGCCACGTCCAGCCCCTGCGCCGCCAGCTTTCGCTGCAAAGCCTGACGCAGCGGCAGGTAACCCGCCGGGTCGCCGTAACCGGTTAACCGCAGCAGTGGGGAGCGGCTGACCGCGCGCACACTGGCACGCAGCGTGCTGGAGTCGAGCCAGTGTTCGGGCAAGTGCCCGCCGCCGGGTCGCAAGGCCGCGCTGGCGCCGATCAGGGACCGCCGCAGCACGCTGGTCAGGTCTTTGGGTAACAGGTCAACCGGCTCGGCAGTCGCAGTGATTGGCGCAGGCGCCACAAAGTACCCGAGGCCCTGACTGGACGTGATGCGGGCTTGGCCGCGCAGGCGGTCCAGCGCCTCGATCAGGGTGAATTTGCTGACGCCCAACACCAGTGTCATTTCGCGCACCGAGGGTAACTTGCTGCCGGGGCTTAGCAATCCCTCATCCATGGCTTGGGTCAGTGCGTTAACGATTTGCTGCACCTTGGGGGTGCCGGGTTGAAACGCGATAGGGGAAATAGGCATGACCACCTCAAACTTTGCCGGTCATGCTACCAGTAAAGACCGGTAAAGTTTGATCTGTCTTTACCTGTCCGCAGTGAGGGCGATTGCACACACTGCCTGGCCGCCCACGCACGTTCGGGCGATGTGATCAGGGGGTAAGACGTTTTATGGCTACTCAGTTGACCTACGCTTCATTCGCTTACTTTTTGGTATTTTGCGCGACCATGACCTTCAGCCCCGGCCCCATGACCCTGTTGTTGATGGGCTTTGGCATGCAGGAGGGGCTCAAGCGCTCGATGCCGGTGCAGTTGGGCGCCAGTGCCGCGTATCTGGTATCGATACTGATTTTTGCTGTGGGCTTTGCAGAACTGGTTAAAGGCAATGTGCTAATCAGTCGCGCGATTCAATACATCGGCGTCGTCTATTTGCTGTATCTGGCCTATCGGCAGTGGACCAGTACCGGCATTTCTTTACAGGACACTCGTACACCCTTGGCCAGCGGGTTTGCGGACCGTTTCGGCAAGGGCCTGCTGACAGGCTTCTCGAACCCGAAAACCATCGTCATGTTCAGTGCAGTGTTTCCGCAATTTGCGGGGCAGGGGGGCGAGACCCGAATGCTGGACGTGGCCGCCCTCGGGTTAGCTTTTTTGTTGCTGCAGTTTGCCAGCGGGTGCCTGTATTGCTACTTCGGACAGCGCATTCGCCGGGTCCTGCAAAGCCCGGCGCGGCAACGTCTGTTGCAAAGAGCGACCGCCTTTATGTTGCTGGGTGTGGCAGTCCTGTTGGCGCGAGGATTTTAAGCGACGAGACACGGTGTCAGAAAAACGCTGTCGATGCGGTATATTGCGGGCTTGTTTCAAACCGTATCGAGATTGGTTTTGTCGACTTCCGAACCCGTAACACCGTTGGTTAACGTCAGCCCCCTGAATGATGTTCAAGCGCCCGTGGTGCTCTACCTTGAACGTCTTGCCCCGTCCAGCCGGCAAACCATGCGCTATGTGCTGCAAGATGCGGCGGACCGTTTGGGCGTTGAAGACGTCACCATCGACGAGTTTCCCTGGCACCAATTGCAGCCTGGGCATATCACCGCACTGGTCGCTGCGTTGCGCGCCGATGGCTACGCGCCGAACACCTCTTCGCTGTACGTGAATGCCATCCGCGGGGTAATGAATCAGGCGTGGCAACAGAGCCTGATCACGCAGGATCATCTGCTGAAAATCCGGGCAGTGAAGGCGGGCGGGGGCACACGCCTGAGCAAAGGGCGTAACTTGCGCCGCACGTTGATTCGGGAACTGATGGACGTTTGCGCCGCCGATCCGCGACCGCAAGGGTTACGTGACGCAGCGATCATTGCCATTCTGTACGGCTCAGGGATGCGCAAATCGGAGTCCGTGAACCTTGAACTGAGCCAGATCAATGTGGCCGAGCGCAGCTTGCAAGTGATGGGCAAGGGTAACAAGGAGTTGATCAAATTCGCGCCGGCGTGGGCGTTTGAAAAACTCGAAGCATGGCTGGCGTTTCGTCGCGCGCACCTGCCGGAAGGTGTGGATGACGACGACTTTTTGTTCAATCGCATTCGCCGGGGCAACCACATCACCCGCGAGCGAATAACCAAGCACGCGATCTACTACATTGCCAAACAGCGCGGTAAGCAAGTAGGGGTCAACATCATGCCCCACGACTTCCGTCGCTCCTTTATTACGCGGGTGATTGAAGAATACGACGTCTCCATTGCCCAAAAATTGGCACACCACGCCAACATCGCAACCACGGTCAGTTACGACATGCGTGACGATAACGAGCGCCGCAACGCAACAGACCGATTCATCCTCTGAGCAAGCATCGGGGATGAAATTTAGTGAACCCTCATGCGCATCAGCCCCCTAAAGCAGGACTACTTGGGAGGTTGAACATGCAAATCGAATACATTTGGGTCGCACTTGCAATCGTCGTCCTGCTGCTGGAGTTGTGGGCCATCAAAAGCGTCCTCAAGAGCGGGGCTAACGTGAACAGCCGCTGCATGTGGGTTGCGGTATTGATCTTCGTGCCACTGCTGGGACTTGTGGCCTGGTTGATTGCCGGGCCCAAGCAATTGACGAGCGACGGTTCAACACGTTCATGAGCGGGGTACATCGACAGCGTTCTTGCAAAAGGTTGTAGCGACCGTTCGGGAACGAATGCGACACCAGATTCAGGAAGTAGGTAAGGGCGGTAGCGATCGCCTAATGTGAATCTATTAATATAACTAAACTAAACAACCATTTAGTTTAGTTATATCCTTATCGTATAAAAAAAGAGTAGGTTGTTCAAAAATATGACTGTTTCAAGCCTTCAGTGCTGACACACACTCAAATACAAAGCGCTATAAGTGCTGCGAAACACACGCTTTTTCTGTGTAGCCGGGGGTATTTACGTTTCAAACCATAGAAAACCGGCATGTCTTCAGCGGCCGGCATCCTCAACGGGCACCCATCCATCAGGATCGCGGTCGGCGTATGCGGACAAGGACTCATGGGGCAACGGATCACCGTACAGTGCAGCAATGATTTGATCCAAAACCTCAACCTTGGCGTCAAGCATTCCGCAGACGTGGTAGAGATCAACCAATACACCTAGCAATGTGTCTACATCATGGTGGTTTTGCTGGCTCTCAGGGTCATCGGGGGTGCCGGTATCTGGCTGGTAATTTTTGGATATGCCTTCGAATTCGGACGTCTTGGTGCTGGCTGTATTGTTCTTTGACAGTCGTTGCTCAGTCATACGAATGTCCTCCAACGCTTGCGAATCGACAGGCTCAACCCGTTCATCAACACGGTCAGGGATCGGTGCAGTGTCTGATAAGACAATGTTTTTGTGAGTGTCCGCATAGGCCTTAATGATGTTCAAGGTGTCGCCGACGGCCAATCCCATATCTGATTTCAAATCTGCAGGAAGCGGCACAATAAGGTCACCAGAGCCATCGCCAGCGTCTTGGCAGGTCACAGTCCAGCGTTGATTTGCAGTACCAGGTGTTGCGTTCATTTTTTTTATCCCTCGATGGCCAACGACTCATCATGCCTGTCTGCCTGGTGAAAAGCTGTCTCCACTGGCCCTGACGCCCCAATACGAAGGTTCGCATAATTTCTCTGACGTTATGGTAGCTACGCCGTCGGAATCGACGAATTTAGCGTCGGGATAATAGCGAAGCCCCGGCGCTGAATTTAGCCATAACGTCCATTATGCGAGGCCGAACATTTCCCAGTTGCCAAAAAGGCAAAAGCCCAGTCATTGACCGGGCTTTGCAAGTCCCTCGCGGGGATAAATATCAAGTGCCTTGAAGGCTACATGCGAGATATTACGACGATTTAATTGCTTTTAGTATGCATGTTTGCACGGCGGCTTGGCCGTTACAGCCTTGATCGTGCGACCTCGACCTGCCCGAAGGGCATTAGGCGCCTCGCAGATCCTCGTTAGTGCGTTGCACCTGGTGCGCCGATACCCCGCAACGCGGGCCGGTCTATCGCCCAAAGGAAAACCCCAGCGTTCTTAAGAGCCCTGGGGTTTTTTGTCGCGTGCAAATTGCCTGTAGTCGCCCTGGTGTTACTTCGCGCCCTGATCACCCCGAGGCATTACCCCGGGATTTGAGCGCAGCCAGCGCGGTCCCGTGACGTGTAGCGCTATCGCCGGTCTGGTCCCGGAAGGTGCAATTTCCCAGCGAGCTTTTAAATCAGTGTGTATCTGGACGCGAACGAATGCGCAAACTCGTTCAATCGCACGACGGACTCTGGTTTTTGAACTCCTTTATCGTCCAAGAGCCCTGCTGCATGCATTGTCAGGATGTTGCCCACCATCTTGGCTTCTTTGATTTCCATGCCTTCTTCGTACCAGGAGTGCTCTTTGAGCTCCTCGTTTGCTGTGGCGATCAGTTGATCGAGCGGCAGTGCTGTTTTCATTTGCTCTCCTTGCTTTATGGGGTGGGGGTGCTGTTACACCCCCACTTTGGTATGGTTTTCCATACTTTTCAGCCATCACGCGACCCGCTTTTGGCTATCTCAGGGCTTCCTGCTCATACCCGAATAGCACACCTTTCAAGGCGATTTTGGCTTGATTTCGGATATCTACGGGCAACGCCTCAAAGCGCCGAAGAATAGGCAACATATCTTGGGATACCACCATTTCCGAAGGCTCTAGCAAAAGCTCATCTGTGGTAGTACCCAACACTGCGGCAAGGCTTACAACTTTGTCAGCTGACGGCATTCCGCGACCTGCCTCATAAGACGTGTAGCTCGACTTACTTATTCCAGCAGCCTCCCATACGGCCTGCTGAGTAAGGCCTTTAGCCTCCCGATACCGTCTCAGGTTTGTTCCGATGGTCATGGCTCTGTTGCCTGCGTGGTTGCTCATGCCTGCCATCGTATTAACTGTCCGCCCATACAGTACCTATATATCGGTACATTTCTGCTTGCATTCGAGCATCTAAGGGTCTCATAATCTCGCCAGTTCTGTATTGGAATACAGATATTGACAGGATTTCAGATGTTCATCGATTGGCTAACGATTTCGCAGGAGCACGATCACGACCTACCGGTCGTGTGCGATGTCTTTACGCTGACGATAGACGCTAATACCAACGAGGTTTTGAGCACTCGTCAGCCACGCTTTAAGCACGAAGCCAGCTTTTCCACTTCGGTGACGATTCATGTTCAAGGCCGGAAGATTCGTGTTGAAGGCAACCCCAGCCGGGTAGGGCGGCTCGACAACCTGTTTGGGTTCACCTCTATTGAGCAGTGCGTTTCGGTCTACAACGGGCTGTTGCGTGAATATGGCCTCCCTGGTTTTACTCGCTGCACCCGCATTGATATTCGTCAGGGCGAGTCAGGTGCAAAGTCAGGCGACCGTATCGCCGACGGGGCAAAGATTGAGCGTATCGACTTGACTACAAACGTTTCGCTGGGGGAGGGCAATGTACTTGCTTACCTTCGCGGCGTTTCGAGTCAGCGCATAGGGCACTCGATTGGCTTTCTGTATCCCAACGGGCGAACCGTAGCCTGGACCCCTAAAGGCAACGGTAAAGGCGGTCGCCTCCAATACCGAAAGGCCTACGACAAAGCCTTTGAGATGGATCAAAACTGTCTGCCAAAGATAAAACGTGTCTTTGGTGAGGAGTCGGAAGAATACAAATACGTACTGCGGGTTAAAAATTACTGCGCACAAGAAGGCGTGGTCCGCATGGAACAAGAACTTAAAAGCGAATATTTACAGCGCGAAGCCCTCTGCTATTGGGGACTATTTGATGAAAGGCGTTTAGCCGAACTCCACAGCGAGTTTCTTAAGATAGATGAAAAGTTGAAGGTGACAGCCATGGATATTGTAAGCATTGCTGAACAATTAGTTGCTGAGGGTGTTTGCGATACTTTGCGCTCCGCTCGCACCACGGCTAGTTACGCTCTCGAGTGGATGTCCGGTACATCCAATATCGACTTTTCAAAGTCTCAGGTTAAAGGGCATGCGGCCAAACTTAACCGAATCGGTATCAACATTCGCAACGCTTGCGATACCAGCCGCTTTGCACCTGTATTCGTCCGCCAGTGCCGCGAAGTGACAAAATCCACCTTGGCCGTGCCGACGTGGTATCAGCGTCCTAATCACCTCCAGCAGGTCGCAGCATGAGAACCGTTAGTTTTCAGGGTGGCCAATTAACTCCCGGCCAACGCCGGAACCTTGAGTTTCAGCAGCGTTTAAAACCTGCCTTCTTGAACCCTGTACTTGATCAACAGGTTCAAGAAACGCTCAAGGCTATTGACGTAAGAAAAGAGCAGGGCATTAAGCCCGAAAGAGTCTGGCTTCCTGAGTCTCAACAAATAGGGACTGTTTCAATTGCTGAATGGATGGGATTTTAATGGACCGTGAAGCATATTTGAACCTGCGCACTCAGGTTCACCAAGTTATATGTGATGCTATGCAAAGCACAGTTGCTGATGCTGAAATAACAACGAACAATATAATGCGTACTCTGCTGCAAACTTTGACTGCTGCTGATATTAAACGTCAGCGTGGTCTGCATGAACTTAAAAACTTCAGGCGTAATCCTGATGCAACTGCGCCCAGTTGGGCCTATCGCGAGCCGGGCATAAGTTCCCGTCTCCCAACACTGTAAAAGGGCAATACCATGTCAAATGTAATTCTTGTTGAAGTCACCGGTTTCAATCGAACCGGTACTGCCCAAAAGTCGGGCAAGCCTTACTGCATGTTTGAGGCATATGTTCATTTGCCGAACGTGCCTTATCCGCAAAAGGCTTCTTTTTACGCAGAGACTCAGAATCAAGTTCCACCTGTCGGAACTTACGAGTGCGACATTATTGCCGATGTGCGTGATGGTCGCTTGACCTTTGATGTCGACCCGCGCCAAGGGCGCCGAGTTAACGCACCGAATTCGCAGAAGGTTTCGGCCTGATGGAATCTATCGCGGATGTTTCTGAGCTGGCATCCGCAATAGCGCTGTTGTGGGCTACAGCTTGGACACTTAGACAAATACGCAAAGCCATAAAATAAACTCTCTACGGAAGTTATAAGCATGAAAAAAGTTACTCAGCTGGTTATCACAGCAGCCCTCGCGGCTGCCTCGCAAATGACTTTTGCAGCTGATCCAGTGCCGGTGGATTACACCGCTGTAAAGTCCACCATCCTGGCCTCGATCACTGACGTTGGCACCATCGGGCTTGCCTGCTTGTCCGTTGTCGTCGCGGTGGTGGCCTTCACCTGGGTCCGTCGCGTACTGAAATAACCCGCCGTACCTCAGCAGAACTAGGGGGCTCTCGGGCTCCCTTTTTTTTGACTTTTTATAGGAAATAACACTGGTGGAACTATGGGGAATCGCGCCTTCTTGTGTGCTGTTGTTGGGTCTTTGTGGTGCCTTTTGGATTCTTTTTCGTTAGTTCACGCGGCCGTAGAAATCAACGTTGCACCTCTTGCAAATGGCACCTTCGGTAAGATTATTGGTGTTTCTGATATTTCTCCTTCGGGTACAGCAAACGCCGTCGTCCAGGCCAAAGACAAGTTTGGCAACGTTGTTAATCGGAGTAAAACGCTGACGGTTAATGCAACCAAATATGGTACTTGGGCACGGACGGCCATGGGCAGGATTCCTGCCGTCCAAATTGCTATTGGTACTGCGGCGGCAGTTGCTGGCTATCTTGTTGTTAAAACTGTCGATGATTTTGGAGTTGTTACTTATGACATTTATAAACCGGGTGGAGCGCTTCCTGGTCTTGACGTTGCGTGTCCTTCTTCAACGTCTACTGTTTCCAATCCTTCTGGTGTTGGAAACGTGCAAGCCTATATCCCTACGCCTTGCTATAAAACAAATGTGTCCAATCAACGTCAGTATTGGGCTACTTCTCCTAGTACTGATTTACAGGAGTGGGCTGGTAACGCTCCCAACGTTGTGACTCGCTGGAATTCGACCTCGGTTTCAGTCCCACCGAATCAAAATCCAACTTATATCTACACTCGTGGCATCAATTCTCAGATGCCGGACATCAAGCCCACAGCCAAGAAAGTCCCAGCAACTGACGTTGACCTTTCTAGCTGGGGCTTTCAGTCGCCTGATGGCGTCCAGGAGGCTCCCGGGAAGTACCCGAATATTTGGAACCCGATCCCTTGGGAGGACACCGCGACAGACGATGAAATCGTTAATCCGCCAACCACGCCGGGGGAGGGTACAGACGATCCTAACTATGATCCGTGCCAAGGCAAGTGTTCTGACGCCTCGGACTTGGAAAGTTCAGTGTTTGACATCACGAGTTACTTAAAATGGGGCAATGGTTGGATGCCTCGTCAGTGCCCAGCCCCACAGTTGCTCTGGAATTTTAAAGGTGATCCGCTTTATTTCGATTACTCGATGTTGTGCAAAGTCATGACGGATTATGTCGCGCCTTTTATTCGCTTTGCTGCATTACTTGGATTTATTGCCATCGTGGCCGGAGGTTTGCGTGAGTAGCTTACTAAAGTTATTTGGTATCGAGTCTATCCGTAACCTGTTGATCAAGTGTCTTTCTGGTCTCGGTTTTGGGTACTTGACCTATAAAGGTCTCGACCTACTGCTCGGCATGGTTACTGATCAGGTGATGCAGAATTTTAATTCTTTGCCTGCCAATATGTTGTCAATTATGGGGCTCGGCGATCTTGATCACGCGGTAAACATGACGCTCTCGGCTTATGCTGCGCGTTTTGCAATGGCATCAGTTAAGAAGTTGAAAGTCTTGGGGGCGGGCCAATGATTCATTTGATCACTGGACTGCCCGGATCAGGCAAGACGTTATTAGCTGTTGAGTACATTTTTAAGAACTCTCAGGCCGAATTACCGCGCCCTTTGTTTTCAAACGTTAATGGCCTTGACCTGGAGTCATTACGCTGTTTCGAATTGGACGACCCCGAAGGATGGTTTAAATACCCAAACGGCTCAATTATTGTGATGGATGAGTGTCAGCGGTTTTTCCCACCACGTCCGTCTGGTAGCAAAGTTCCTGAAACAGTATCGATGTTTGAAACGCATCGGCATCAGGGTCTCGACATTATTTTGATGACCCAACACCCGATGTTCCTTGATTCCAACGTGCGTAAGCTGGTGGACCGTCATGAACACTGTTACAGGCCGTTCGGTAAGAAACGACGCACGATTATGGAATGGGTGGGTTGTAATGATTCGCCGGAACCTGCGAAGTCTGAAACAACTTCATTGAAGTCGCGTAAGCCCTTCGATAAGGAACTTTTTAAGTTTTACAAAAGTTCATCGCTGCATACCGACAAAGACCGCACGCCCTGGAAGAAAATCGCGCTGCCGATTTTGGCCGCTTTGATCGCCATAGGGTTGTTCGTGAAGGTGTTTTACAGCCTATCCCATCAAGGCGAATCCAAGCTGGTGTCCAGCGCTGAAACCGCGCCGAAAAAGCCCGAGCCGGTGGTTCCACTGGCGACCTATTCAGGCCTAACCCGAGCTGACGACGGTTTGCCAGCGGTGGTTTTTCTTAAGGATTCGACTGGCCAAATCAACCGCATCGAGTACGACGCTTGGAACATTTCCCGCTCTGAAGTCCGGTTCTTCCTGGGCGAATCCAAGACGCCTTTTGTTCGTGTTTCTTCGCCTATTTTGGCCAAACTTTTACAGGAGTAGACGGGGCCGACGGGCGCTCGCGCACGGCGGGCACGTCTGCACCTGGTCATCATCACATTATGAAAAAACTGATCCCCTTGGCGCTTCTGATTTTCACCAGTTGGGCCCACGCACAAAACATTGTGCTGTCCTACGATCAGATTCCTGCCAGCCAATTGCTGGTTGAAACCTATCGTAACCAGCTCGAAAAATCCTACGTTCTTGACCCAAGCGTCGTGACCAATAGCAGCCCGGTTTCAGTCAACATTCGCTCGCTGCCGATCGAGGATCTGGAAGCCACGGTAGATGGAATTTTGCGCACAGCGGGCATTTACAAGCGTGTCACGCCCGAAGGCCTAATCGTTTTTTCGGCCAAACCTGACGACTATTCGCGTGATTTGCCGGGTGTTCCTGCAGGAATTTTCACCGGTGGAGCAGGGACCGGGGCAGGGGATGTAACCCCCGAAATACGGGCTTTTCCGGCAGGTCAAATTCCGGAAAATTTCACTCTTTTTCAGGCTCATAACCGCCCTGCATCGATCCTTCAGCCCATTGCCAACCGGCTGTTGGGCACCAGCTACGAAGTTTCCGATCAAGTGTTTTTGTCCGGTCCCGCGGCTAGCGTTGAAAAGGTCCGGTTCATCCTGGAACAACTCGACACCGCGCCAAACGAGGTCATGGCCCAGGCCGTCGTGCTGGAGTTTTCGACCGAGAAAACCGAGGGTTCCGGCTTTGAACTCGCTATCTCCGCGCTGTCTGGCAGGCTGAAAATTGGCGTGAGTTCGCTGCTGCCCGTGGCTGGGAATTTCGTCAAATGGTCGTCGACGGATCTAACCGCCGTGCTGTCTGCTGTGTCCGGTGATTCACGGTTTAACGTCGTGTCGACACCGACGTTGCGAGTCGTTAGTGGTGCCACCGGCAAGATCATCGTAGGGCAAGAAGTACCTACGCTGTCGTCTTCCTCGCTGGATAATTCCGGCAACGCTGTGCAGTCGATTGAGTACCGGTCCGCCGGTGTGATCATGGAACTCAAGCCAACGATTTTGCGTAACCGTATTGACTTGGAGCTGAGCCAGCAAATCTCGGATTTCGCGCAGAACAGCCTGTCAGGAATCGACTCACCGACGTTGACCAAGCGTGAGTTGCTGACAAAGATTTCAGCGCAGCCAGGAGAACTGATTGTGCTGGGCGGACTGGATCAAACGAAGGACGTAGATCGTGATCGTCGGCTGTCGTTTCTGCCGTCATTCATGGGTGGGCAATCCTCAACGAAGAACACCACGCAAATTCTGTTAGTGTTACAGCTAACGAAAATCTAGTAATGCTGAGGAATTTTATGATCCAGGAATCGTGGTCAGATGCTTTGAAGGCCAACCGATTGGCGGCCTATGCTTTCTGCGTGCCGGTTGTCATCGTGCCTGGTTGGTCTGTGCTTAGAGCTTTGCCCTTTGCGTTCTGTGTATTTGAGTCGCGCGTCATGACAGTTGATGACCTGAAAACGTTTCACGATGTTTTCTGGGGCTTCAGCCCGGTTTCAGAAAAGTGCTCACTTTGACTTTCTGCTGAGTAGACCTCCACGCTTAGCATTCAAGGGTTCGCATAATGTATATTATGTTAAATCAGGTGCTATGTCAGAGATGTTCATAAGACACGTAAGTCACTGATTCGACGAATTCGTATTTGACGTCTACTCTCTCAACGGGCCATGTCCATAGTGTTCATGACGATTCCTTGAATGAGGTGGCTGTCGATGAAACTGATTCAGTGCCGTTTCTCTTCAGGTCAACGACTACCGCTGCTTGTACAAGCTGGTGATGCGACGCCGTTGCCCATACTCATTCCGTTCATCTACGTCCAACTCAAACTCAGGCACCGCGCTTACAACACGGCTGCGGCGCACCTGCGCGCCATCCAGGCTTTCTACGCCTATGCCAAAAGCCGAGATATGGATATCGATGAGGCCATTTTGGCCTGCCACTTTGAGGCGATTCTGGCTTTGCTGGACGGTTACGCTATTTGGCTCCAAAGTGGCCGTCATGCCGATAATCTGATCGCCCGAATCGGCAAACCTGGCACTGTACTTTTTCAGCAGATCAGTTCACGAACACGTGACCAGTACCTGCGCCTGCTGAAGAAATACCTGTCTTGGTGCGTCACCCGTTACATCCCGCGCGCCCGTCAGAATTCAGCCACACAGGCAGACATCAACGTGGTATTTGCCGATGTTGCTGACGTCATTGAGCGGCGCTTTGAGAGCCATATCATCAATGCTCGTCCCGACCGCACTCGTTACCGCAGCCTGACAGATACGCAACTACAGATCGTTCGCACACTGATTCGCCCTGGCGCTGCGGAGAATCCGTTCCCGGAACGTTTGCAACTGCGTAACTGGCTGATGATTGAATTGCTCTTGGAGACCGGCATCCGTCGCGGAGAGCTTCTGAAGCTCTGCACCACGGATATCAATAAAGGTTCTCAGCACGCCTATGTCAGCATCAATGATCGCGAACATGATCCCCGCGACCCGCGCGTTGAAGAGCCTGCGCTCAAAACACATGGGCGGACCGTAGGCATCTCCGCACAGTTGTATGAGGTCTACGAGCGCTATATCCAGAGCGACCGGCGCCCTCTGCGTGATGGTAAACCGATGAAATTGCTGTATCGCTATTTGTTCATCTCGGATCGTGGCCGCCCGCTGTCGATCCGCGCGTTGTCTAACGTTCTTGATCGGCTGTTTCTGACCATTGAGCTGGCTCATCCAGGATTGTTGCCTACACTTTCTGCGCATGACTTTCGCCACACCTTTGCAGACCACTTTTTGGCTTACCTGGTCGAAAAGCGTGGGCATGACCTCGAGCGAGCCACGGACGAACTACGGCGAGTCTGCGGTTGGTCTGAGACCTCGACTATGCCACGTCGTTACGCAGGTCGTTATCTAGCCGAGTCGGCCAACCTCCACAATGCCCAGCGCACCTCGGCAGCCTGGAGCCGACTTGACAGTTAAGGAGATTCGCCGTGACCAAATCAGCCGCTCAAGAACACGCGTCACCGCCCTCCTCTTTGCCAGCTTACGTGTTCAGGGGGCCCGCTTACGTTACGATTCGGACTCGCACTAATGACCAGCCAAAGTATGTCGATACTCGATTGAACGTCTGGACGTGGTACGACGGCGGAACGGCAATGAATATTGATTGGTCTGGTCTAAAGTTGAGCTCGGAGTTTGTCGAAATAGCAAAGGCATTTATGGCCCATATGTTAGAGAAATACTCCCCTTCAACTGCATATAGGGCCGCTAGAATGCTCCATCGGGTTTCGGAAAGTGATATTTCCTTGAAATTCCCTTGGGCAGCCGAGGAAATTATTAGTGCATTCAACAGTTGGAACAGCTCAAGAGAGTACGTAGTCGTCTTTCGCACGCTTTATCGCTGGGTAATGGATAGAGGAATTGCCGGATTTAGTAACGATATTTATCTAAAGATCAAGGACTTCAAAACCGAACGCTCATCTCCCTACTCTCGAATTTTTCTCTCTCAGTCAGGCTTGGAGCTCGATGAGGAAATTCTATTGCTTAAACGCATTGAACGACAATCTTTGACTGACTCTTGGGAGGATGTCCAGTTTAATATCGTACTTCACTTAGGTTTCGAACTCGCACCTCGATCGATTCAATTTCATTCGCTAGACATTGCTGATTTTGAGTTTATTGAAAGCGCTGATCACGAGAAGTACTACACCCTATGGCTACCCATGGCCAAAAAAGTTGGCCAACGCAAACCTGAGCGGCGCCCCCGTAAAATAACCTCGCGCCTGGGGGTGAAAATCTCACGCCACATTTTAGAAATTCAACACCGTTTTGGTAGCGGCTGTGAACCATTATTTGTCAACCCTTGTGGAAGGCGTCTCTCGGTTAGCGAAATCGGTTCAGGTCTCAAACACGAGCTGGGTGAAGCTGGTATAGATAGGCCGAATCAGGTATCCATATTGTTGCGTCATCACCTCGGTCAAGGACTGGCGGATCAGGGTACTCCGGCAGACATGATTGCCGAACTGCTCGGACACAACAGCACGGTTGCGGCGCGTGCTTACGTAACGGCCACCCCAAACATTGCCCGGATCAAAGAGAAAGCTCTGGGTAAGAGCCCGGCCTATCAGCGCATCATGCGCAGCTTATTAACTGGGAAAATCGTCAAACGCCGCGATACGGCTCCTGAAGCAGCCGTCCGCGGCGTCATTGATACGCAGTACATAGGCGATATTGGTGCCTGCGCCCTGCCCGTCCATACCCACTGTCCCTACAACCCTATATACGCGTGCTACACCTGCAAGAAGTTCCAACCCTTTGCTGACGGCCGCCATGAGCAGGTAAAGGATGCGCTCCAGCGGGAGGCCCAACGGTTCATTGATATGGCAGAACAAGCCGGTGATCTCAGTCACAATCGGCCCCTCGCCCAGCATCAGACAACCATCCTGGCAGTAAGCACTACGATCGAACGCTGCCGGCAGCACACGGAGGGTGCCGCAGATGACGCTGTCTAGGGCAAGGCAGAGCCTCGAAGGCTTCATTAAACAGGAAAAAGTGTTTTTTCAGTCTTTATCGATTCCAACCCCTTGGGAGTCAGCGCTATGGTCGGTCCAGCATTGGTTACCGCAGCGCTTAAAGCAGCAGACTATAACCTTTGAAACTCAACGACAATCACTTGAAAAGAATGGCTATTCTGTTCCTCCTAAAGCTGCCCTTCCCTTGGATTTCCAGGATTTTTGCAAGGCATTAATCGTATATCTACAACGCACCCGAAGCCTGAAGTTTTCGATGGTCGCCGCCTACAATATTGCGGTACGCCGGCTTTACAATCCGTTGTTTGAACGACGTGTATCCGACCCTACACAGTTGACGCGGGGCGATTTTGACCGTGTCGTAGAATTTCTCAGAGGGAGTGGCTACAAGAACCTTTACGACGCGATATCTCATCTTCAGGTAATTGCGGATACGATCGATAAACTACAATTAACCGACACCGCCATCCACTTTACACATGATGCAAAACCAGAAAAAAGCCGCCACGAGTTCATCTCATTGCACGATCCTGATCGTGCGGTAAAACAGCGTAAATCTGATGAGAGATTACCTTCTCGTGAGGCGATGGAGGCATATGCCATATGTTCGAACAACCCACTCAGTGACGGCGAAGAAATTTTGCTGCGAGTGATCGACTTATTGATAGCGACTGGGCAACGAGGTAACGAAGTAGCAGTAATACCTTATGATTGTTGGGTCGAAAGGCCGATCAAAGGGACGACAGGAGAAGTAGTTGTCGATGCCCATGGCAAGCCTCTCGTCGAATGCGGAATTAGGTACTTCGCGGAAAAGCAATTTCAATCCCGTGTTCATTGGCTGGCTGAAAGCGACATTCCTCTAGCCAGGCGCGCAGTAGAGCGATTAAAAACGCTAACCAATGAACAACGAGAAATTGCCGCCTGGCAAGAACTCCACCCAGGACGTATTTGGAGCTACCCCCCTCAGTCAGTGATCTCCGATGCAAAGGTCTTGGACTGGCTAGGTTTTAGCGAAGCAAGAAGCGCAAGCAGAAATCTATACCTTTTCCTCACACGCAACGGTGTCCATCCATTTGACGATGAACCGGATGAAAAGCAAGGAAGGTCGTTAAAGCGACGTTACGTCGCCGGGGAGATTGAGCGACTGATCGTCCCGAGGATCCGTGGGCACGCGGCATTGACAGAAAATGTCGGGGGACAAGTTCGTATCGTACTTAGAACCAGCGAAACGCTTGCGATCGCTTTCGACGGCCAATTTCGTTTCGGTGGACGTGAGGCGAATGTGTTTCGTGCGGTCCCGCGTCGGGTCACCCTCGGGGATATCAATCACGCATTAGGTGACGATGAAAAATATACGTCCATTTTTTCGCGTCGTTCATTAACCGAATCCGATGGCACTCCGATTAGGCTAACAAGCCACCAACCTAGACACTGGCGGAACACAATTTACCACTTGACCGGTATGAGCGATGTTCAGCAAGCATTGGCTCTGGGGCGAAAACGCCTCGACCAGAATGTTTATTACCAACACACGAGCATTGAAGAAAACACCGCTGCCCATCATGAGTTTCTGGCGTTCAATAGCTATCACGAGCGCCTCGACTTTCTACATACAGCCATAAGAGATAAGCGAATTCATGGCGCTTTGACCGATAGTTACCATGCTTTGCTATCAGATAAAGGTACAACAACTGCAGAAGCATTCCTCACCGTACACGCCACGGCGCTGCATGTGACCCCTTTCGGAGGTTGTATCCACGATTTCTCCCAGGCCCCCTGCCCTAAGCATCTTCAATGCTGGAATGGCTGCTCGCATCTACATCTGATGGGCACTCCATCGGAGCGGGTCAACCTTGAAAAACAAGCCAAGAATCTGACGAAGGCAATATCCATCATGCGCGACGCAGGCACCGGAGAGGCAGGCAGCGATGTATGGCTGGCGGACCAAGAGGACAAACTCAATAATCTAAAATCCGTCCTAGCACGCGATACCAGTGGAGGTGTGCAACGCGTGTTTCCAAATGGGCGTCCAATCACGGTTGCGGACTCGGACAAACGACACAGTTCGGTATCAGATGACTAGGGGCAACTATGGCGCGACGACAGACATTGAGGGGCAGCACTCTTGACGAAGCAATAGACACTCTCCTCGCCCAGATGATTAGCTCAGGAGTGGAGCTCGCTCCCATTTCCCGACCGGAGGTACAGCGCCGACTGGGCCTGACAAGCCGAGCTACGCTAGGAGGTGACCGTGGAGACAGAATTGAGGCCGCCCGTATTGTTCAAATGAGGGAAAGCGGGAGGGATCCGGATGGTGCCCGCCGGCGCAGAAGTCTCGAAGAGCGTATTGCAAGTCTTCAAGCGGAGAACGCTGCGTTGGCAAGACAGCGAGACAAGCTTTTCGAGGCTCTGTCAGTAATAGCACACAACTGCCTGATGAACGGTTTGGACGTAGAGTCAGTAATGGCACCGTTGAGAAACACCCAATAAATCAGATTAGTAGTCTTCGTATCGACTACAGATTACGGCATGGTATCCCGCCCACAGTGCTAGACAGGACTGCGTCAGCTCTGACGACTACACATTATGGTACACGTATCCTGACTACTTCGTCCCAGACGCAAAACGTTGACATGTGCGCCTACCGCTCGTAGAGTCTGGCTGGTAGCCCTTGAGGCACTTGAGCTTTATCTCCCCTTGAGGGATCTGCAAAGCCCGGTAACGACCGGGCTTTTGCCTTTCCGCTGTGTTGCACTGAACTCTCGTAAGACGTTCCCACGTATTCACCCTTTTATCGCTGTTGTGTTTTCAGCCAGACGCGGATTGCTCAGGGCTCTTCGTACTCGGTCTCAGTTTTAGGGCAACGAGGTATCTACAAAACGCAGGGCGATTCAAACTGATCATTCGAACAACCATCCAGACGGTGGCTTGCAACACGGCTAGGTAGGCGGCAACTCAGCTGGCAGATCCCTGGCTCGCTCGCGGTCAGCAACGCTCACTACGCAGCGCTCGATGAACTGGAGCTCTTGGGTGAGCTCAATGGCGCGCTTTTCCAGCGCCTTTAATCCGGCCTGATGTTCTTGCTGCACCTCTTCCGGAGCCCTGGCGAGTCCTACCAATTTCCTGCGGCCCTTCTCGATTTTTTCATTCACCTCTGCAAGGTACCTTTCTCCTGACTCTCTCTTTTTGTCCATGAAGAGCTGGCATTCCAGAAAGCGGATGGCATCGTAGATTTTCAGGACCTCACCACTTGTCTTGGAGTGCACAAAGTTCAGGCTTCCTTCATCAAAGGCGTGGTGCTCTTGGTTTTGGCCACCCCAGTTCACCAAGTCATTCTTGATGAAATTGAAATGCGAAAGGTCGTAGTCAATGAAGGGCTCCACCAGCTTGAAGGTGTGCTCCAGGCTCACCTGCAGGTACATACTCTTCTTTAGCTGCGATTTGTTGAAATTCGCGGTCACCTGAACGCCGTTTTCAATGCAGAATTCTAGCACCATGGACTCGAACCAGATCCGGCAATACAGCAATGCTTGCCGAACGTCGTAGACCGACAACGCCACGTGCACCTTTCTCTGAAAACCGCCTGCATGATCAATGACCACGATGCCTTTGTTCGTATAGCTGAGCACATGGCTTGCTTGCTGGTCGGATTGAGGATGGCGATCAGCGATGATGCAGAAGCGCTCCCAGAAGAGGCGATCGTGGGTCGTCACCACCATCTGGATCCGGCGCAGGTAGTCATCATTGAAAAACAAGTCGATGATATTGGATCGGTGATCCGTATCGATCGCGTTGACGACGTCATCAAAAACGATGAGCGGAAAATTGTTTTTCTCAGCCATCGCCAAGAGAATCGACAAGCCCAGCGCCCTCAGATGCCCTTCGCTGAGCACAGCAAACGCATCCAGCAGGGATCCGTCCACGTTGGTGATCTTGATCCGGTAGCTCTCCGTAAGCTTTTCAAAGGCCAGCGTCTCTATCTGCTCATGGTCATCGTCGTGGTTATTGATCGCTCGGTAGTAGTCGGCAGCCTTGGCTTCGATCCCTGTAATGCGCGCCTTTTCAAGCTCCAGCTTGTAGTCCAACAGGTCGCCGTAGAGCGTTCGGTATTCAGCCTCAAGATCCTTGAGCAACTGGTTGAAGTGGCTGTTATCCACCGAGTCATTGAGCAAAGCCGTTCTCTGCCCTATCAGCGCAAGCATCCTATCATTGGCGTCTGTGAACCCGGTTAGCGCCTGGGTTTTGAGGTCAAACTGTCGTTTCAGCGACTCATCGACCTGCTTGAGGTGTTCGATGAGCGCATCCAGACGAGCCGCTTGAACCACCGCCTGATCAACCTCCCGTTGCTTGCGCTCGCAGGCACGCAGATAGACCTCGATCTGAACTGCACTGTCAGCGCAGAGCGCGATGAAAGCATTGAGGACAGACCCCGCCACTGTCGAGCGGTCAGTCGCCGTATGGAACTCAATGAGCACCGCTTCCAATGCGTCCATCGCCAGTGGGCAGGGTACATCGGCATAGGCATTGGCCTTCACTGAACTGATCCCGGTCGCGATCCTTGAAGCCCAGAGGACAACTTGAGCATCATTTTTCTGTTTGGATTGCTTCAGAGCCTCCAGAGCCCCGAGCGCCTTGATCTGATCACGAGCCCTTTCAAAAGGGTTCACCGTGACTTGGTCAAGGGGCGTCAAACAGGCGGGACAGGTCTTCTCAGACGGCTGTTCGGTGGCTTCCAAAGCCTCCAAGGCTTCAAAAACAGCGCGATAGTTAACGTCACTGGCCCTTTTCAGAAACAGTGTCTCGATCTGCGTTTTGCGGCTGAGCAACCGCTTGGCGATGGCAGACGTACGCGCAACATGCTTGATGGGAATGACCACCGGTGCTTTGGCGGCTCGCAGTCGCTCGGCCCCACGGATGTGCATGTCTATCGTCTTGCGCAGCCGCTTTGCCTTTGTACGAATTTCGAAATCCTGATCGGCCCGCAGCCCCAAGAGCTGACAGGTTTGCGAAATCGCAGCGTACAGATCTGCCCTGTGCTTGCTCCGCACTTGGCCAAGCTCTGTTCGAGCGCGTTCAAGGTTCGTCAGGGCCTCGGCCTGGTCGGCACGCATGAATGCCTTGAGCGTAAAACTGTCAGGGCGCACGAATCGGGAAATGACGTCCTGAAGCTCTTCCAGGCCGAACAGGGTCGCCAAGACATCACTTTCGCCACTGCCAGTGTCCTTGGAGCCCAGGAGCGAAAACTCCTGAAGGCGATTGCGATCAATAAAGCAGCTTGACCAACTGATACTGGGCGCAATTTTGAGCTTATTCGCTCCCAGGAGAGCGAGCTGAGGCTTGGTTTCTCCTCGCGCAATGTACTGCTTGACCTTGGTCTTGCGCCTGGCGGCTTCCTTGATGTCCCCAGTGGTGCAAATTTCGATGGCTTCACAGAGCGATGATTTGCCGCCGCCATTGGGCGCGTAGAAAATGTTTTTCAGCTTACTGAATCGAATGAACGTGCCTTTGTCGTCAGCACCAAACTCGCCAAAGCCCCGGAAATTCCTGACGCGCAGGTAATCCAACGCCCCCAAGCCCGAGGGTGGTATCCGATCCAGTTCAGGCCTTTTATCGAGCACTTTCTTGAAGCGAGCAGCGACACGCTGGTAGTTGCGACCCAGCAATTGATCCGACGCCGTGGTGATGTGTGACTTGATGTGGTCGGAGTAGCGGCCCTTGCTTTGGTTGGCTTGGTACATACACCAAAGAAGCACCAGGTACGCATCAGTACGCCCCTCAAGGTTCTGCCTGGCAAAACTTAAAAGGTACTGACTCATTGCGCCTCCTCCCTGATACGCATCAGCGTAACCGGACTGGCATCAGGAAGCCATTACCGAGCGTTGTGAATGGGCCGCAGTTCGGAAAAACTTGGGCAGTCTCGTACAACATGGGGGATGCACCCAACCTGACTCGCAGCCCCAGTTACAGAGATATTGATCCCATAGTCTGATCCCAAACCCGGTTTGACGCCCGGTATACTCAGGACAAGTAGTGCTGCATCAAAACGCCGTTCAAGCCTCCAGCACCCATTTTTGATAATACCGAGGAAGCACCATGCCAGTTGACGGGCCTCTACCTGGGACGGGTGATCAGCACGACATCAATGCCGATGCAACACGTTGCCTGATGGCTCGACATCCCAAGAATTGGCGAGTGCAAAGCCTGGAAGGGACTGACGACTATGGCTATGACTTCCAAGTGCAGACCACGCCGAATCAACAAGCGACGGATATTTTCCGTATCCAGCTTAAGGGCACCCGCTCTCCGAACCTGACGGCGGATGGCGAATACATTTCGGTGTCTCTGAAAGCCACCACTGTACGCTATTACGCCAGAGCCGTAGAACCGGTACTTCTGGTGATCTGCGACCTATCGGTGAACGAAGATCCTGTCGACTGCCCCCTTTACTATGTTTGGCTCAGGGATGAGCTGAATCGCATCTCGGTCGACGATCTGTCCGCTGAACGCAAATCCGTCACCCTTCGTGCGTCCACAAAGAACGTACTAAAAATAGCTACGGATCTCTCGGAGGACATTCGCCACCAGAACGAACTGTCTCGCATGGGGCATATCCTGAGTGAGCGCGCAGAGCAAACACACCCAGGGATGCAAGCAGATGACCGCTTAACCCTGGTTCAGGGCGTGGTAAAAGGCGTGGCTGCACGAGGCTCCGCACTGATGAACGCCTTGGCAGGCCCAACGGAAGACTACTGGGTCAACCCAGCTCGCGGCACGCTTGCCTGGAACTTGACTCAGGCCAAGGCAGATCTACAGGTCACCGCGCTGGATCGAGCGAAGATCCAGCTCGATGAGGCAGAGCCAAAACTCGAAGGGTCGGCCACCCTTGAGCGCGCAGAATATTGGCGCTTACGTGGCAAGTGGCAGGTTCAAACGGGAGATAACAAAGCGGCAGTCTCTTCCTACCAGAACGCGTACGAGGTAACGCCGCTCCCCAAGTTCCGAGCAGCCCAGGTGGAAGCGGAGATCCGCATCCGATTCGAGAACGATAGCGACTCACTTGCAGAGCTACATGATTTACTGGAGGGTGAAGATCCAGCCATCATTGCCATTCGCTCCCGGCTGCATGCCGTGCAAGGGCATTACGAGTTGGCCGTTGAGCAGGCGAATTTGCTTGCGGAACCTCAACGGTCTTTCGCCAGAGCGTTTGCACATTGGCTGTCTGAAGAACCGGCAAATGCCCTGACGGACTGCGAGGCGGGCCTTGAAGCCTGTGACGCGTCCGATGACATTCGTGAACTGCTGCTGTTGCTTAGGGCTCGAGCCAAATTTTCCCTCGCAGTGGCCACCGCCACTACGCCGCGACGTGAATCTATCCCACCCGCAGGTCTTCCAGGTGTAGACCTTCAAAAGCTTGAGGAAGCTTGGGTTGCGATTAACGATGCTGTCCTGTCCATAAAGGCATCTGGCTGGGGCTCTAACATAGAGCAGCTCGTCGACATCTGGGGGGCCACAGCGTCGGCCCTTGGCAAGGCAGAGTCGATACTTGCAGACCTGAAGGATGCAGCGCAGAAGCGCCCGGAATTGCCCCATATCCATGAGGTCTTGCGGGGCATTGCGGGTCAATTGGCGGACTTCACCCTCGCATTGTCGACAAATGATCAGTTGCCCGACTCACCTGACAAGCAGCTCTGGGGCACGCTTCTGCTCTATGAAACCCGTAAATTTCGGGCGTGCTATCAAGGCTTTGGCGCATACGTCGGTGACGTGGATCGCAGCCACCCCCTGTTTGGGTCGGCTGTCACCGCAGCGTCTATTTCGGCGCACAAATCAGTTCAGACCGGCCTCGTGAACCAGTGGATGGGGATGCTCGAAGCAGATCCTGCTCTGGCCCCCGAAGCCGCCCTCGCACAATTTTATCTCCAGTTGGAGATGAGCAGGTTGGCCAAGGATGAGGCGTTGAGGACGCTGCAGGCCAGGTATGAAGAACTGGATCGGCCCGTCAGTATTGCACTCACCCTCATCCACGAGCTTGACCCTACCGACCCGCAGAGCGCGCAGGCGTGTGTTCGACTCTCCGAAAAGATCACTGAGCACTATGTCCTGTCGCCTGCGGTGGCTGCGCGGCTTGGGTTGGCCTTGGTGACCTTGAGAGATTGGCAAGGCATCGTAGAGCTGTGTCAAAGCAATCGAGTCCGCGTTGAGCCTGGTGATCGAATGGGAGCCTTCGAGGCATTGGCACTTGATCACCTGGGCGAAACGGAAAAGGCCCGCGATCGGTTGTTGAAAATTGTAGCCACAGGATCTGACGATCCACTGGCACTGAACACCTATGCGACGATTGCCACACGTTGCGGATACGTCGATGACGCCGTGGAGGCAGCGGAAAGAGCGCTCGAAACTGCGAGATCCAAAGGGGAACAATTGGAGTTCGTGAAATTACTGTTCTTTCTCATCCAGTTTTCCGACCCAACGAGCGACCGGCTACTGGAGCTAGCCCTACGAGCAGGCGAATTGGTAGATCAGAGTGTAGAGAGCCAGGAAGGCACCTACTTGATGATGCACCTGAGCGGCACTCTGGGGGGACGCAGTGACATCGACCTTGCCAGGGATAGAGAGCAGTTCCGAACACGCGCTGAAGCATTTTTCAGGAATTTCCCGAATTCCCGGATGCTCTGGAGAGGCGAAATTCGAGAGGGCGCCTCTGGCACGGAGTTGGTGGAAAGCCTGAAAGCACTGGCTGGAATGACGCCCGACAGAGAAGCGTTCCAGAAACGGATGGAGCGATCCCTACAGCAGGGATTAAACACCGTCCCTTTCTCGTGGCGCCCGCGACTGGTGCTGTCTTACATTTCCGATATTGTACACCTGTGGGAAGTTGCCAAGGTGTCCAGCCGGGATGATCGCCAGTATCACTTGGTGATGGTCAACGATACGGGGTGGCAACCGATCGGTGCCGATGCCCTGCGCAAGCGAGTGCCTTTGCTGGATTGGACAGCGCTGTTAGTCCTTAACGACTTGGGGCTGATCGACGCCGTCATCACTTTCTTCGGTCAAATTGCGGTTGCCAGGGCCACGATGGAGGAGCTTGCCGAGTTCACGAACCCCGTTTTTGGAAGCCCAAAGCGAAGCAAATGCTTGGAGCTACAGAACGCTTTGAAACCCCATCTAGCCTCGATCCTCCAGCCCTCCCCTCCAGAGGAGGCAAGCGAAGCATCGCCCGCCAGGGTCATTGGGCGCAGCAACAGTGAAATCGTGGAGATACTCGGCAAAGAGCCGGAACGGTACCGGCTCTATTCTGATGACGAGTCGCTGCGGATATTTTGTGCCGCAGGTTCCGAGGTCGATGGTTTCTGCACGCTTGATGTCCTGGCCGCACTGACAGAGGTTGGGCAGCTCTCCCCCATTGAAAAAGCCGGCAAAATTGCGCAGCTGTGTGAATGGAGGGTCAGGGTAATCGTGCAGCTGTCCGAGATTGTGCGGCTGCTTCCCCCGGCTGCCTTTACTGCACGAACCGTACGTCAAGCCGTAGAAATCCTTGACGCAGAACCCAGGTTCATCTCAGTAATCTCGGCGCTCTGGGATTACCGCGCGACCTTTGAGAAAGTGTTGGAGCATGCAGCATCGGTGCTACGTATTCTGGTGGATCAGGCTTTGCTTCCTGAGATTGGGCTAGCAGCGCTGATGCGACACTGGCATGTCAAAGCAGCCATGAAAAGTGATGCCCCTGATCAGGCCCTTGAGACCATTGTCATTTTGATCATCGCCGCCGCACTCAGGGGGCATTTGCCAAAGGCCAGCGCTAAAGGACTCTGGGCGGTTTACAGGCTGTTAGTCGAGTCTCATCATGGTGATCAAATGGACGAGCGTCTTGAGAGGGTTGCTATCCGGTTGCTGGGTTCGAAATGTGCTCAGTTGGAATCCGTAGCGGCTAGCGAAGGGTTGCGAATCTATACCAAGCTCAATGAGAGCCTAACGAGGGGCACGATTGACCAATCCGAGTTCGCCAACGCCTACACCACAGCACGAATAGCGGCGCAAAGGCCCAAATTCGGACGATGAGTGCGGCGCCGCAAGCGCTGGACTGTGCGCGGCTTCGGCGTGGTCGAGCCTGAGGGCACCGTTTCTCTACAAAGACTCGTCCGGAAGCTGCTCTGACGATGTGGGCCTGGGACAAGATCCCAGTAGAGGTTTGCGAACTGCAGCCCTGGAATTGCGTCGTGTCTATTTGAAACCAGGGGCGATTCAAACACCTATACTAATTACAACGAACGGGCCGCGCTCAAGCGAGCCATTGTGAGTTGCTCGGGTCCCGGCACCTCAGTCCCCGTGCCTGCTGAAGCAAGCAGAAGCTAGGAGATGCTGAAAGAAATTTTTACCTGCATCGCTTGTTTAAAGCCCATAGCCCATTAGGATTGGTAAGAAATATCCAAGGACGGTAGAAATGGCTGGATTTTTTGTGGAGCAAGCGGGGTCACTCAAGCTTCTTCAGCAGACTGACGCACCTAACAGCGGCTTTAGGCCGGGCCAACTTGGCGCAATGTATGCGACATTGGCCCACTTCTCGTTGCAAGACGACCCCGCGATCATCTGCCTGCCCACTGGTTATGGAAAGACATCATTGATGATGTCGCTACCGCTTCTACTTGGAGCAACTCGGATACTCATCGTCGAGCCATCAAGTGCTCTGCGCAAACAGGTGCACTCACATTTTTCCACCCTTTCAACACTCAGGCGCATCGGTGCGCTACCTGAAGACGGGCCGCTACCTTCCGTTCACTTGCATTCGGGGCGGCCAATAACGCCTGAGGCTTGGGAACAATTGCGGGTGTTCGACGTCGTGATCTCAACCCCCGGCAGCTCTTCGCCGATAATTGCCCCAAGGGCTGCGGCCGACCTTTTTGATGTAGTGATTTTCGATGAGGCACACCATGCGCCGGCGGACTCCTGGGCAGCGTACCTGGACCACTACTCGGCAGCTCGATTTATATTCTTGACAGCAACCCCCTTCAGGCGCGATGACCGCGTTATCCCGGGCAAGTTGGTCTACCGATATCCTGTTATGAGAGCCGTGTCTGAAGGTGCGTTCGATCCTATCGTCTTCCGGGCGGCACCCATAGATAACGAGCTTGATGATGAGCATGTTGATCGGGCGATTGCCCGAACTGCGGTGGCACAGCTCGAAGACGATGTCGCTAACGGTTTTGATCACAGGCTTTTCGTACGCGCCTCGACCATCTCTTCCGCGCAAGCGCTCGTCCCGATCTATGAGCAACTGGGCGTTTCCGTCGCCGCCATCAGCAGCCGACTTACCAAACGACAACAGGACTTAATCGAGGCGAGGCTCGTTTCTGGTGAGTTGAAGGCCATCATCTGCGTAGACATGTTTGGTGAAGGCTATGACTTCCCAAAGCTCAAGGTCGCGGCGTTACATGCACCGCACAAGTCACTGGTACCCACAATCCAGTTCATCGGCAGGTTCGCCAGGATCGATGGCACCACGGGACGCCCAACCCTCATTGCACCGGCATTCAGAGTGCGTGAGGCGACAGCGACTCTGCTCCGGGAAGGCGTTGATCTGGCTCAGATGATTGATGATGCCGCGCTTGCTCAGATTCAGGGCGCAGTTGAGGCCCAAGAATTCATCCAAAGCTTGCCGGTGCGTCGGATGACTGAGTCTGACTATGAGTCCGTATCTGCGCTGTCCTTCAATTTGTACGCGCACGTCCGCGGGTTTCACTGCAGTCGCAGGCCGGATTTCGATTTGCTGGGAGAAAAGGTTGGTCGAATGCTTCGCATTGTGAAGCAGTGGGGAACGCCAGATGGCAATTTGTCTCTCGTACTGACAGCAGATGAAGCACCTCCGAACTGGTCGACCTCAAACACGCTTACTGATATTCGGCACGAGGCCTTCCTGCTGATGTATTTTCCGGAATCGAGCTACTGCTTCATCGGCTCAACTCTCAGGACAGAGAAGCTGTACCTGACCATCATGGATATCGTTTGCCGTGCCGGCAGCCGAGGGTTGAGCTATGAAGAAACGAGCCGAGCGAGGGCCGGACTGGAGGGGATGAGGTTTTTTGCTGTTGGCTTGCAGAACACGACCTTCAATTCGCAAGTCGAGACTTATCGAACCCTAACTGGCCCTCAAGCCGAGCGCGCGGTCACTGCCGGTGACAGCCGCGCTTACGCTCAGGGTCACTACTTCGGGAGTGGCATGAACGGCCAGGTGCGTGAAACCATCGGAGCCAGTAGCAGCTCTAGAATCTGGAGCAATCAGCGCCTATCCGTTCCTGACTTCTTTGCCTGGGTGCAGACGCTTCATGCGCGCATCGTAGGAGATGCTGCGTTTAGCCAAACCCACCTCGACTTGGTCAGAACCACTACGACTCTTCGGGAGCTACCAGAAGCGGTGATGGCAGCCAACTGGTCACGGCAAGGCCTCACTCGCAATCCTCGTATTCACTTCAGGGCTACGCAGGAACAAGAGTTACAAACCTCCAGGCTTGTGGAGTGGGATATCCAGGACTTTGAGTGCGATCCACAAGCCGGGCACTTGGATTTTTCGATCGTTCATGCTGAGGGGCAGATCCGTATGCGCCTGAGTCTTGAGGGTGGCCAACTGATTCGCTGCCTGGAACCAAATGCCACAATGACGATCGAGTCTAGCCAAGATGGCTGGATGCCATTGGCCGACTGGCTTAGTGAGTGCCCTCCTATTTTCTATGCAACAGATAAGTCTTCATTTGAAGGGCTAAACAAAATCGCTGCCCCTCTTCTCAGATCCCTCGCACTTGCTCCAGGTGATGCGGAGTCAATCGATTGGACAGGCTGCGCGATCGAGGTAGAGTTCCTGCCGAACAATCAGGAGCCTCGCACACTGGAGCGACGTGCAGAACTCGATGGCCAAGCAACTGTGCAGGAGCATTTGGAACAACACCTTCTGACGCTTCCAGATCTCCGGTGTTTGTATTACGACCATCGCTCAGGCGAGGCCGCCGACTACATCTGCGTCACTGTCAATGCAGCCCAGGAAGTGAACGTCACCCTCTATCACTGTAAAGGTGCAGGAGGGCCAGCCAATGGAGGGCGAGTTGGTGATGTGTATGAGGTTGCGGGACAGCTGGTAAAGTCAGCTTACTTCTGCAACGTCGCTACCTTGCTGCATCATATGGAGGATCGCATGCATCGCAGACACACATCTCCTTCGTACTTTGTCAGCGGGGACAGGGATGAAACCTACGAGTTGCTGCGGTTAACACCTGCAACAGCTCTTACCTTCACGGTGGTAGGCGTTCAACCTGGTATTCGGCGCACCATAGTTGATGAGCGCATGAGCGATTTGATGGCGTTCTGCATAGGCTACGCACGTCAGGGCTCGGCAAAAGCTTACTGGCTAGTGAGTGAGTAACTGTCGAGGTTTCACACCGCCAAGCTTGAGGGTGAACTAAAATTCTACTTGGCACTACCACAGATCGGCGCACAGCCATTGCATTTCAATGGCCAGCGGTTACCAGGAGGCCTCGATAATTCGCCAAATGCAATCAATGGATCGCTGCCCTCCCCGATTCATCGCTGGTTGCTCGACGCATTTATCCAGTAACCCAGCATCTGATGTCAATCCGATCGTAAATGGCCCAGCATGGTCGAGCCCATCCAATTGGTTACACGCTCAAGGACATATGAGCAACGCCCATGAGCGTGCAGTCAGATAGATGAATGGTTCGCTGCGTTGATTGATGACGATGACTTTTGTGAGCCTACCCTCACTCAGATTCAGGGTGTGCGTTCGAGCATGCTGCTCAAGCTTGGCCAGGGTCAGAGGCGTACCATTGACCCGAATCTGGGGTCCGGGGTCATGGATGAACTATGCTGCAAGCACCGTGACGATCTCCTACACATCAGGCATCTTGCGGGTACCTGATTGATTTACTCAGCTGAATCAGCGACAAGCACGCGGACGTGCTCAGCTTCCCGTGCTTCTTCAATCTGGTCGGCCTGCGCGTCCGGAACCTATCATCTCAACGCACGTGCTCGCTCATGCAGGGCATCTCGGGCTTAGATAAAGGGTGTAAGCTAATTGACAGTCATCGGCCAGAACTGGCGAGCCCCGACGCTTCTTGGTAGCATCCTGCCATCAGAGGATGAAAATGATTACGGATGATTTTTTAAGTGGACTTCAACACGCTATTCAGATTACTGCTGACCTTCAACGCGACGTCCTTACTGGTGATTGTGTATCTGGTTCAGCGCGAAATCACGTTTGGTGGGTTTATCGCAGATCCGAGCTTGCCCGGGTTGAAAACTGCCATTAGTGGGCTCTCCTATGCCCTGTATCTTGCCGTTCCTATCGTACTGACAGGCCTCAGCTTAAAACTAAGCAGACGACTGGGAAGTGACACCTTTCAACTTGGGCAGGTTGTGAGCATTGAGCATGCGAACAATAGCTTTTTGCCAAGCTATTTGGGTTATTTCTTCGTGGCGCTCAGCATCAATAGCTTCCAAACTCTAGTGTTTGTGTATTTGATACTATTTATCTTCACATACCGATCACAAGCGCTGTATTTCAATCCTCTATTCTTACTATACGGATATGAGTTTTACAACGTGAGCACCTCGTCTCATGTCACGCTTTTCTTGATTAGCAAGGAAAGCTTTCGGACTCCTAAGGAGGTCGTGATTGACAAGGTGTACCGCATTAATGACTACACTCTAATCGATAGAGGCTGAAAATGGACTTTGTCCTCGCTAAAATCAAACGTCTCCAAAAAAATGCCATCGTAAAGGTTCTTTCGGACAGTAAACTTTATGCAGAAGTTGTTATTGACGCGGCAGCCTGCGTACCTTATGAGCCTGATCATAATCTGGATGAAGACTCCTGGTTTGTGATTCCTGGTTTTTCAGGGCAACCGTTCTGCATCGATTTTCTGAAAGAGCCGTTCGACAGCAAAAATCATGTCGAACTCAAGAAAAAACAGTTTGATAAGATCACATGGCTGTGTAGTGCCCAGAATGACTCCTTCTACTTTCAAAAAGTGACACCGTCCCTGCTAGTGTCCCGAAAAAGCATCACTTTCGGAGAGGTCGCGGAGCTAGACAACGGGCAGTTGCGACTTGTGATTAACACAACGCCGGACGCTATTTACCTGCCCAAAACAGATTCGCTGGTTTTCAAGAGTCTGGCCACGATCTCCAGCATTTTTAAAGGGATCGGCCAGCTGTTCAAAGAATCAACTCATGAGGAAGTGGAAAAATTCCTTGATGAGCCCTTTATTGGGCTTTCAAACAATTTTGAGGCGGCACGTGTGTCTACACCGAACAGGAAGCGCATTGGATTGGCGATGGCGACCCTTGCAGCGCTTCCGTCTGGCCAGCGAGCTGCGATGGTCAGCTACATCGACGATTACTGCGCCGGCCACCTTGATTTCGACAAAGCCAAAGGCGTCTTCGATATTGGCAGCGATCACCAGTTAAAGCTGCTGATCTATGGCATCGAGCAACGCTTTTACACAACGCTTTTCGGAAATGAGAGGCGCCTGGCAAACTCTGTTCAAGTCATGTAGATGATCCACCCTAAGTCGTGTCCAATCAGCCCGGGATAGACCACCTCGGAGTGATCAACAAAACAGGCGAGGAAACGCCACTGAACGCTTTTCAGTGGGCTTCGAGGCCTGTTATTTATACAGAAAAATCCATCTAGGAGTCGCATGGATACAGCTAGGCTCTGTACGTAAACCCAAGAAATACGATTTTCTGTAAAATACACCGCCATTAAAGCCAGGAGGCCAAGATGGCAAAGCGGTATGAACTCCCCGACGCAGCCTGGGATCTGGTTGCAGATATCT
>NZ_JYKY01000024.1 GCF_001042985.1 Pseudomonas lundensis | reverse complement strand
TGAACGTTTGCCAACGGCGACATCGGTAGAGGATTACGAAGCCTTGCTGCCGTGGAACTGCGAACCTCGACTTCACAGCTAAACGCTTTACCCATCTTTAGCCAAGTGGGGTTTATGGAGCGCTTACGGAATATTCGTCAGTGTGCGTCAAATAAATATATGAGGCTTACTGGTTTTTATTAATGTGGCAGTGTGAATAACTCCTATGCTGGCTATATAGAGTTTGAATCAGGTGGCGTACGTGGCAAAAGCCCGTGTGCGAAGGGGGAGAGGTCGATTAAGTTAGTTGTAATGAGCTCGATGTAAGCGTCATTGTTTCTAATGCGCAGGATTCGGTTGAGGGGCAGGCCATGGGAAAGTGTTCTGGGCGTTGGTTCGGCTCTGTACGAAAAGTAATATCACAAACACTGCATCGCACAAACCGTTGAGCATCAATCGACTACCTGCGCTCATGCGCCCGCCACGGCGAGGTTGTTCGACTCTATCCGCAACCAAATCCCAGGGTACATCAAGGTAGTCAGGGCGACTCTCCAGTCCAATCTGATAAGTGCTGTCTTATTGTTCTGTTCAGGGATGAACGTCGGATGGAGTTGATCGGGGCGGGAAGCAACGTTTTAGTAATGCGTGTTTCTGTAATATTAAGTAAGGAACCATTTTTTGTATTGTAGAAAAAGCAGGCTATGTTTTATTTAACGGGTCGGGAAGGCTCGCTAAATAAAATCAAATGGAGTGATTGTATGATTGTTAGTGAAAACGTTGCTTTTACAGACCAAGAAGCCGAACAGTTTTTTAATGCGTTGCCCGTCAAGCAAAAAATGCAATTTTTAACGACGCCTGAATCGCCAAGCGTGGGAGGCGAGACAACAGAAGAAACTGCACTGATCGGGAAGGAAACACCAATCGTTATTGCATTTGCTGATGGTGTGGCTCCTGAGAAGCGTCAGGCGGTTATGAATATTGCCCAGCTCTCTGAAGCTTATGCCGATACAAAAGCAAACCGTAAAACCAATGCCTTGGCATGGTACGAGGCTTACCATGAATCAATGAAGGCGTGTGGTTGGACCTTCACCAATTATATATACACCACCCATGATACGAAAAATGTCAATGTCACCATGGACAGTCTCGTTTTGGAAATAGTTGCTATGGCTGCAGGGGCGAATGCCGCAGCGATCGTTCCTTTACTGGGTAAAGTCTTCGATAGAATCAAAAAAGACAATGCCATCATTACGTTGTTTGATAACAACAGTAAGGGCAGTAGCGTAGGCAGTTGTCAGATCATGCCGTGCTTAGAGTCTGAGGGCGGTATTGCTGTGACTGTCCTGGCCGGTCTGGAATGTACTTTTAACTCCTCCGAAGGCGGTGCCTGGTTCTGGAAGTGGAAGGCTTCGAGTCTGAGTGTTCAAAAAGCGGCGACTCAGATGAACTTGAACTTTGATTCCTATAAGCGCCGTGAGCACCATATACTCGGTCAGCTTGATAAGTCTTCTGATGATTTTTTTGCAAACATAAATCTGAAATGATTCGTCAGCGGGGCGGCACTTTATAGTGTCGCCTCGTTCATTAGCGCTATGTCCGAATAAGGGGGATGTACATGGAGTACAAGCTCAAAGTCGTATCAGGCCAGTTAATTTTTTTACCGGATAACTTGCCTGTGCCGTTTGAAAGTGATCTTGCCTGTTCGCAATTGTTTATGCAGTTTTATGCGGACGGCAGAGCTGACAGATTCGCTGAACTCGGCAGCTGGGATCAACATATCGGTGAGGCGCGTATACAGACGAAGTGGATAACAACGCTTTCACAGAATGTTGATGTAAAGCCAAGTGAGGATGCTTTTTTTGACGTGCTCTCTGTGATATCAGAGCTAATTAATCAGGCACACACTATTAACTCCGGGGTTTCACTGAAGCTCCTGCGCGATGGGCTAAAGGCTTTAACGTGTGACGCACAGGCGCAGAAAGTGTTTTTTGATTCAGTCTTTAAGCGTTCCGTCTCTGATCTGACCCTGAATGATCAAGGTTCTTTAAATGTTTGTTTCCTGCTCAGTGTGCTCAATCCTCAGAATCAGCTGTTAACGGTTCAGGTTCGTTTGAGCGTTCATGGGGATCCGGGCGCAAATATTTTTATTCGGCCCTTAGAGGGTAAAGAACTGATTGGTACGCCCTCGCTGACGGTATCAAGTGCTGAGTTGAATACGCGCATGTACGATAAGGTCAGAGGTAATATAAATGCTTTAGTGAAAGATATAGCAGTCGATCAGATTGTCGACTTGGCGATTCATTAAAGCATCGGGCTGTTTAATCGAGTAGATACCCCATCTACCCCGCGCAACGAGTAGGGATGAAGCAGGAATGTGATTTGCCGAGCCCGGCGGGTTTGCGCGGTAACTTATTTAAAGCATACGTGCTACGAATGGAAAATACGGAATGAGTAATCGCGTCGTTATGGTCGGTGGTAGTCTTCTTTCATTTGTTGACGGATTCTCGCCCCAAGAACAACAGGATATTATGAACAGCCTTGCGCTTGCTCAATACAGTGCTGACAAGTCTTTGAAGAACGACAAACTGCTTGTGGACTGGTTCGATTTGTTCACTGAAAGCCTGATGGCGGTGGGGTGGGAGGTCGATGAAGATATGCGTTCCGGCTGGGCCGAAACAGGTATTTTTTATAGCCTGGAAGAGGCCGTTTTAGACGGCCTTAAGTACGTAAATCAAGCGTCGCTTCGTGCTTCGCTCAAGCATTCGATTGAAATGTTGAAGTTGGACAAGGCGTCACAAGACATATTTGAGAGCCGTAATCGCAATGGCTCAATGGCCCATTATCAGTTTGTTCCCTGTGAGCATCGCAAGGCCTTGGGGAGCTATATGTTCGTAAGCGGGATGAAAGTTAAATCGCGCGTCAATCTCGATAATATTTTTTTCGATGGTAAAAAAATCAAGACGGACGATGCTTTGGATGTGCAAACAGCCTGTTCCGGGTTTTATTTGAGGACCGAAAACTACAACCCTCATCGAGAGATTGTTCTGCAAAAAATGAGTGAAATTGGTGACGATTTTTTCAAAAATCTGAAGCAATAGGCCTCCAGAGAGCTTATGCAGAGCTTTAGCTATCAGCTCAAGGCACCAGATACCCCTTCACCCCGGTAAAGATGATCTGTGCCGCGAGCGCGCATACGAATAACCCCATCAGGCGGCTGACGATTTGTAAGCCTTGTTCACCGAGAATGCGTTCAATCCGGTTGGACAGGTACAACACGATGCCGACCGTCAGGCTGGCCAGCGCGATGCTGGTGATCGCCATCAGTTTGTCGTCCCAATGCGGTTGGGTAATTCCCATCACCAATAACGCACCGATGGTCCCAGGGCCGACGGTCAGCGGGATGGTGAGTGGAACGATGGTCACATCCTGCTGCACGTTATCTGTCTGCACCGCCGACTTGCCTTGAGCCATGCCCAACGCCGAGATGAACAACACACTGCCGGCGCCGATGCGGAACGCATCCACCGTGATGCCGAAGACATTGAAGATCGTGCGCCCGAACAGGTACAGCAACACGCTCGAAATCAGGGTGGCCAGGGCGACTTTCCAGGCCAGACGGCGACGTTCCTTGTTCGAGTAACCCCGCGTCAGGCTGATAAAGCACGACAGCACGAAGAACGGGCTGTAGAGCACCAGCATCTTCAAATACACACTGAACAGCACATGGAGCATGGTATGAGCTCACGTCGAAGGAAGGCGCCGAAAGTCTATCAGGCGGTTGGAGGTCTGTCGGCAAACTCGCCATTAATGTAACGAGGGCGATTGTTCCTGAGATTGACGCAGCTCACGTTGGGCAACCCAATATTCGACCAGTTCGCGCAGTTGCGAGAGTTCGACCGGTTTGGCCATGTGGCCGTCCATGCCCGCCTGACGGGCGCGGTCTTTATGTTCGGTCAAAATGTGAGCCGTCAATGCCACCACGGGTGTGCGTACCCGTTGGTTGCTGACTTCCCACGCCCGCAATTGCTCAGTGGCCGAGAAACCATCGAGCACCGGCATTTCGCAATCCATCAGCACCAGGTCATAGCGTTCGGCCTTCATGGCTTTCAGGGCTTCGGCGCCATTGCAGGCGGTGTCGGGTTGCAGATTGAGTTTGCCGAGCATGCCGCGAATCACTTTGGTGGAGATGTTGTTGTCTTCCGCCACCAGAATCCGGAAGTCCCCTGGCACAGTGGTGGGCAACGTCGGGGTGCCGGCTGTGGCTTTGCTGCTGATGACCTGACCTTTATTGCGCTGGCTGAGTTCATCGGCCAGTGTGGTTTTCAAGGTGTAACCGGCCACTGGTTTGGCCAGGATGCGTTTGATCCCGCAGTTTCGTGCAATGATTTTGCTCGGCGCATTGCTGATGCCCGTCAGCATGACCAGCAGAATGTCGTGATTGAGGCTCGGGTCTTCCTTGATTTTGGCCGCCAGTTGCATGCCCGTCATGCCGGGCATGTTCTGGTCGAGCAGGACAATATCGAAATAGTCACGCAAGTGGGCCTTGGTCCGCAGCAGTGCCAAGGCTTCTTTGCCGGAGGCAGCCGCATTGACGTTCAAGCCCCACGCGGTGCATTGCTGCACCAATACTTTGCGGCAGGTGTCGTTGTCGTCGACCACTAGCACGCGGGCGCCTTTGAGCGGGCTGTCGAGGTCGGAAGTTTGGTGCTCCAGGTGCTGAGGATCCAGCGGCAAGGTCATCCACAGGCTGCTGCCTTTGCTCTGGCCGGGTTTGATGCCGAACTCGCCACCCATCAGCATGATCAATTGCCGAGCAATCACCAGCCCCAGGTGCCCGCCCAACCGCGTGGCGGCCAGGAAGTTCTTGCTGTGCAGTTCCGCGTGCAGCAGGGCATCGCGCTCCTGCTCATCCATGGGCTGGCCAGAATCCTGAACCGTGATGCGCAGGCGTGGCGGGTCGCTGCGCTCTTCAAGTGCCACGACAATCAGGATTTCGCCCTCATCGGTCTTCTTCAGCGCACTTTCGAGCAGGCTCAGCAACGTCTGGCGCAAGCGGGTCGGGTCACCGCTGATTACCCGCGGTACTTGCGGTTGAATGAAGCTGATGAGTTCGACGTTCTGTTGCTCTGCCTTGGTGCGGAAAATACTCAGGCAGTCATCGATCAGGGCGTTGAGGTCAAACTGCACGTCATCCAGCTCGATTTGCCCGGACTCCAGCTTGGAGATGTCGAGAATTTCGTTAATCAGCGTCAGCAACTCGTTGCCGGCGCTGTGAATGGTTTGCACGTAGTCCCGTTGTTTGACGGACAGCGGCGTGCCGAGCAGCAACTCCGTCATGCCCAGCACGCCGTTCATCGGGGTGCGGATCTCATGACTGATCTTGGCCAGAAATTCGGCCTTGGCATTGACCTCGGCGTTACTGGCCGCCAATTCACGGCTGATGCTGAATTCGTCTTCTGTGATGCTTCGATTGCGCTCACTTAACGCCAGGCTCATCAGGAAACCGCTGATACAGACGATCAGCATCAGGGCCAGTACCAGCTCTTGGGGGGCTATCAGGGTCAGGCCCAGCAGGGCGGGCAGAATCACCAGCGTGCCAAGGTTGAAAATAGCGATGGCCACCACGAACAGCCGGGCCGGGCGATAGCCTTTTTGCAGGTGATAGACCGAGACCAGCAAGATGCTCAGGCTCGCCAGGGCGACCAAGGCGTAGGTCATCAGGTTGAGCGGCAGGTTGTCGATGAACAGCAACAGCAGGCCGCCGAGGGCAATGATGAGGATGTCAGCCAGCAGTAGCCTGTTGATCGGGTGCGGGCCGCGCGATGAGAAAAAGCTGTAGGCGAACATCAGCCCGCAGGGGGCTGTCAGCAGCAGCGCCAGATAAGCGCCGGGTGTTTGCGCGCCATGCCATTCGGGCAACCACGGGCCCAGCAGGTTCAGGAACAGCGCAGAGCTGGTGAGCAGCAGGGCTTCACAAATCGCTAGCCACAAGCTGCTGATCGAACGGGTGAATCCGAAACGGGTGAGGTTGTGCAGAACCAGCATCAGCAGGCAACCCAACAGCAAGCCGTAGAGCAAGGGTTTGCCCTGATTGGCCGCCAGCATGACAGCGGTGTCGAGGGTGATGTAGGGCCGTAACTGATGGTCGGAGACCAGCCGCAGATAGACGTCCAGCGTGCGACTGCTTTGGGGCAGCGGCAGCATGTAGTCACTGCTTGGCAGGGGTTTGTCGGCCTGTGTCAGGGTATTGCCGGCGGTGACTTCTTCGATCAGTTTTTGATCGTCGAGCACGTACAGGTCCAGCCGGGACACATCGGGCGCAAACACCCGCAGGATTTGTTCGTGTTTGTCCGGCACCAGCCGGAAACGCAGCCACAGCGCTTCTCCCGGCTCAGCGGCTTTGAGCTGATCGAGTTCAATGGGGCTGAATTGAGTTGCGAATCGAGATGAATGCACATCGCTGATTTGCAACGTGCCTTGAGGGTCTGACAGCACAGACCAACTGCTGCCCTGAGCAGCATGTGCCGGCAGTAAAACAAGCAGAGCGGTCAATAAACTGACAAAAAAACCAATGGCGATCCTGAGCCAGCGCACGGCGAAATCCCTTCGTAGAGTAAAGCCTGATGAATAACTATGCGCGGCGCTGGAACAGTTAGGCAAGAGTGGGGTGCCCTTGCCTATCCATCTGGATTGCTTATTCCTGACGGTCGCCACGTTCGCGTGCAATTGCGCGATAACCAATGTCGTTACGGTAGAAGCAGCCATCCCACTCAATGGCTTTGGCCAGCGCGTAAGCGTGCTGCTGAGCGGCTTCGACCGTGTCGCCCATGGCCGTTGCACACAATACACGACCACCGGCCGTGACCACTTCCTGCGCGGCATTCAACGCCGTACCGGCGTGGAACACTTTGCCTTCGAGCTGCGCCGCAGCGTCCAGACCGTGAATCACCGCGTCTTTAGCGTAGTCGCCCGGGTAGCCGCCGGCTGCCAGGACAATCCCCAGGCTTGGACGCGGGTCCCATTGCGCTTCAACCTTGTCCAGTGCCTGAGCCAGTGCCGCTTCGATCAGCAACACCAGGCTCGACTGCAAGCGCAGCATCACCGGTTGGGTTTCAGGGTCGCCAAAACGGCAGTTGAACTCGATGACCTTAGGATTGCCGGCTTTGTCGATCATCAGGCCTGCATACAGGAAACCGGTGTAGACATTGCCTTCTTCGGCCATGCCACGAACGGTCGGCCAGATCACCTGGTCCATCACGCGCTGGTGAACCTCGGCCGTCACGACCGGAGCAGGGGAGTACGCGCCCATGCCGCCGGTGTTCGGGCCGGTGTCCGCATCGCCGACGCGCTTGTGGTCCTGGCTGGTGGCCATTGGCAATACGTTCTTGCCGTCGACCATCACGATGAAGCTGGCTTCCTCGCCGTCGAGGAACTCTTCGATTACAACGCGCGAACCCGCTTCGCCAAAGGCATTGCCAGCCAGCATGTCGCGTACGGCGTCTTCGGCTTCAGCCAGGGTCATTGCGACGATCACGCCTTTACCCGCAGCCAGGCCGTCAGCCTTGATCACGATCGGCGCGCCGACTTCTTGCAGATAGGCCAGCGCCGGTTCGATTTCGGTGAAGTTCTGGTAATCGGCGGTCGGGATCTTGTGACGCGCCAGGAAATCCTTGGTGAACGCCTTCGAACCTTCCAGCTGAGCAGCGCCTGCGGTTGGGCCGAAGCAGTCCAGGCCACGGGCGCGGAACAGATCGACCACGCCGGCCACCAGCGGCACTTCCGGGCCCACGATGGTCAGGGAAACGTTCTTCTCGGCAAAGTCGGCCAGTTGCTCAAGGGCCAGTACGTCGATATCGACGTTTTCGCACTTGGCTTCAATGGCTGTACCGGCGTTGCCCGGCGCCACGAACACTTTCGCAATGCGTGGGTCCTGAGCGACTTTCCAGGCCAGTGCGTGTTCGCGGCCACCGCTGCCAATGATCAAAACATTCATTTCAAAAACCTCGGATGACGCTGAATTCTATTGAGAGCCCAAAACGTTTCACGCTTCAGGAGACCGAACTGAAGCCGGTTGATGCCAGGCGTGGGTCTTGCTCGATGAGCGTACTTGCCGGTTGGCAATACGCATCATCGAGGTCGGCCCCCACGCCGCAGAAACCGGCTTCAGCGTGGCCGTCGCCTAAATTAATGGCGGAAGTGGCGCATGCCGGTGAACACCATGGCAATACCGGCTTCGTCGGCTGCGGCAATCACTTCGTTGTCGCGCATCGAGCCGCCTGGCTGGATCACCGCCGTAATGCCAGCCTTGGCTGCATTGTCGATGCCGTCACGGAACGGGAAGAATGCGTCAGAGGCCATGACCGCGCCCTGAACCTGCAAGCCGGCGTGCTCGGCCTTGATGGCGGCAATGCGGGCCGAGTTGACGCGGCTCATCTGGCCTGCGCCCACGCCGATGGTCTGGCGGCCCTTGGCGTAGACGATGGCATTGGACTTCACATACTTGGCCACTTTCCAGGCAAAGATCAGGTCGTGGATCTCTTGTTCGGTCGGTGCGCGTTGGGTCACGACTTTCAGGTCTTCGCTGCCGATCATCTCGATGTCGCGGCTTTGAACCAGCAGACCGCCGTTCACACGCTTGAAGTCCCACGCCGGGGCGCGGTTCTCGCTCCACTGGCCGCAGGCCAGCAGGCGTACGTTGGCTTTGGCAGCCACGATGGCGCGGGCTTCTTCGCTCACGGACGGGGCGATGATGACCTCTACGAACTGGCGCTCAACGATGGCTTTGGCCGTTTCGGCGTCCAGCTCGCGGTTGAAGGCGATGATGCCGCCGAACGCAGACTCGGTGTCCGTGGCGTAGGCCAGTTCGTAAGCCTGGCGGATACCGCCTTCGGCATCCGGGCTGACCGCAACGCCGCACGGGTTGGCGTGCTTGACGATCACGCAAGCCGGTTTGACGAAGCTCTTCACACACTCCAGCGCAGCGTCGGTATCGGCCACGTTGTTGAACGACAGCTCTTTGCCCTGCAGCTGGGTCGCGGTGGCGATGCTGACTTCGGCCGGCTTGGCTTCAACGTAGAACGCCGCTTTCTGGTGCGGGTTCTCGCCGTAGCGCATTTCTTGTGCCTTGATGAACTGGCTGTTGAAGGTGCGCGGGAACTGACCGCGGTCTTCGGTGCTCAGGGTCTCGGCGGCCTGGTTCACGGTGCCCAGGTAGTTGGCGATCATGCCGTCGTAAGCGGCAGTGTGTTCAAACGCCTTGAGCATCAGGTCGAAACGCTGGGCGTAGGTCAGGCCACCGGCCTTGAGGTTTTCCAGCACATTGGCGTAATCGCTGGCATTGACCACAATGGCAACGTCTTTGTGGTTTTTGGCCGCAGAACGCACCATGGTCGGGCCGCCAATGTCGATGTTTTCGATGGCGGTCGGCAGGTCGCAACCCGGCTTGTTGATGGTGGCTTCGAATGGGTAGAGGTTCACCGCGACCAAGTCGATCGGCTTGATGCCGTGCTCGTTCATGATGTCGTCGTCAATGCCGCGACGGCCCAGGATGCCGCCGTGGATTTTCGGGTGCAGGGTTTTTACCCGGCCGTCCATCATTTCCGCGAAGCCGGTGTAATCGGCGACTTCAACCGCGGCCACGCCGTTGTCTTGCAGCAGCTTGAACGTACCGCCAGTGGACAGGATCTCGACGCCGAGGGCTTCCAGTTCACGGGCGAAATCAAGGATTCCGGTTTTGTCGGAAACGCTGATTAGAGCGCGGCGGATCGGCAGGCGGGTAGTCTGATCGGTCATCTCGATTTCCATCAAAAGCAAAGGAGTCAGCAAAAAAGGCGGCCCGTTTTACGAGGACGCCTTTCAGGTTTGATTGAATGCTTACAGCAGATCGTACTGTTTGAGTTTCTTGCGCAGGGTGCCGCGGTTGAGCCCCAGCATCTCGGAAGCCTTGGTCTGGTTGCCCTTGACGTAGTTCATGACGCATTCGAGCAAGGGGGCCTCGACTTCGGAAAGAACCAGGTTGTACACGTCCGTGACTTCTGCGCCCTCCAGGTGGGCGAAATAGTTGTGCAGCGCCTTTTCGACACTCCCGCGAAGGGTCTGGCCTTCTTCGCTCGGCGTATTGAGGTGCTGTTTCAAATTGACGTTGTCGCTCACGGGCGTTGTTCCACTCACTAATGTCTCGGTCATCATCGTCATGCGGCCACCCATCCTTCGTCCCCTGTCCCCAGGCTCTTGTGTCGTTCGGCGAAAAACGCCTGAACGTTGGCGCATTGTGCTTCCGTATCTTCTAAACGATTGAAGTGGGCGCGAAACTCCTTGGCGCCCGGCAAGGTTGCGAGATACCAGCCGACATGCTTGCGGGCAATGCGAACGCCCAACACCTCCCCATAGAAGGCATGCAATGCGGCCAGATGCTCTAGCAGAATACGTTCCACTTCGCTCATCTCCGGTGCCGGCAATAGCTGCCCGGTACGCAGAAAATGATCCACTTCGCGGAAAATCCAGGGCCGCCCTTGAGCCGCCCTGCCTATCAACAGTCCATCTGCGCCGGTCGCGTCGAGGACGTGACGGGCCTTGTGGGGTGAATCGATGTCGCCGTTGGCAAAGACCGGAATCGACACCGCCTGCTTGATCGCGGCGATGGTGTCGTACTCGGCTTCACCGGTGTAGAGGTCGGCACGGGTTCTGCCATGAACCGCCAGTGCTGTGATGCCGGCCTGTTCGGCGATTTTTGCCACGGTCAGGCCGTTTTTGTTGTCCCGGTCCCAGCCGGTACGGATTTTCAAGGTGACCGGCACATCAACCGCAGCCACGACGGCCTGCAGGATCTCGTTCACCAATGCTTCGTCTTTCAGTAGTGCGGAGCCGGCGGCCTTGTTGCAGACCTTTTTTGCCGGGCACCCCATGTTGATATCAATGATCTGTGCGCCCAGTTCCACGTTGGCCCTGGCGGCGTCTGCCAGCATCTGCGCATCACCGCCGGCGATCTGTACCGAGCGAGGCTCGGGATCACCGTCGTGAATCATGCGCAAGCGCGATTTACGGCTGTTCCAGAGACTCATGTCGCTGGTGACCATTTCCGAAACAACCAGGCCTGCACCCATGCGCCGGCAAAGCTGACGAAAGGGCTGGTCGGTGACACCCGCCATCGGGGCGAGGATCAAACCGTTGTGCAATGTATATGGGCCGATGCGTACCGCCGACATAGGACTTCCCTGTTGTGGGGCCGGATCTTGGGAGTTCGAAAAAGGGTTGGCATGATACCCGCTCTCGATGACCGGATAAAGACGCAATTGGATAAAAATTGAACAGCGCGCCAATGCCTGAGCCGCCTGTCAAGGCGCCAAAAGCAGGTCGCTGTTCAGTGGCCGCTTACGCGTTCGGGCAAAAAGCCGGGGTTTTCATTCCGGAGAATGGAAACTCAAGCTGTAATTCACCGCTTTTGGGCCCGGATCCAGAATATCCAGTGCAACGTGGATCGGGGTTTGAGGCGGCATTTCAGCCTTGCCGGCCATCTCCCCGCTCAGGTACTCGCCGGGTTTGAAGCGACGACTGGCAATCATTTTTCCGTTGAGGTCTGCAAAGCGCAGTTCCAGCAAGGGGAACGGTTGCGAAAACGGTGCGCGGTTGTAGAGGATCGCATCGACCACCAGGGCTCCGGCAAACTCGGGGTGACTGCGCACCACCAGATTGCTGCTTTTGATCCGATCAATGTCGACCTTGGAGGGCACTGTGCAGCCGAGGGTCGGGCACAGTTGCTGGAAAATCGGCCGGTACTGGTCCTGGCGAGCCAGTTCTTCAAAGTGGTAGGCAATGTATTGGGCGCCCAGCGCGGCAGCGGCCACTAACACCAGCACGAACCACAGCAGGCGCTTGCCCCAGGGGGTACGGCGCTTTTGCCAGTCGAGGTGCAGCGGGTCGTCGACCAGATTTTGCAGCACTTCTTCGCGCACACCCGGTTCGTGGCGTTTGCGTTTGTCCTTGGTGACGGAGGGCGGCGCCAATGGCTCGTCGTCATCGTCATCATCCACGGCGGACAGATGCATCAGTGGCGGTTCCGGCTCTTTATCCAGCGACAGCTGAAGCGGGGGGGTGTCATCCGGATCGTCGAGGTCCAGGGACAGCGACGGCTCGGTGCGGCCCGAGTCAGCAGGTTCGAGGCGCTCAGGCTCGGCCTCGATGGCCTCGGCACGCTCGGCGGCCGAATCGCTGAACAGGCTGTCTGACCACTGACGTTCTTCGCCCTCATCGCTGTCGCGGCGTGCGCTCAGTGTGTCTTGCCGGGTGGCGGAAGGCTGGCCGAAGCTTTTGCTGGGCTGGATCTCCAGCTCTTCGAGTCGGGCCAGCTCCTTGTCCAGATCCAGATGGTCGAGGTCCAGCTCGGCAGCCTGCCATTGCTTCTGGCTGATGGGCTCAGGCGCGGCAGGCGACTCGATCGGCCGGGGCTCGGCTGCCGGTGCAGCAACGACGGGTTGCTGTTCCTTTTCAGCGCTCTTGTTGAGCAGTTGCTGCGCAGCATTGAACACTTGCAGGCAAGCGCCACAGCGCACCACGCCGCGGGCCATGCTCAATTGAGAATGGTTGACGCGGAAGCTGGTTTGGCAATGTGGGCACTGTGTTACGAAGCTATCGCTCATGCGGCCACCCGGATTAGACAGGCGTGCATTCTAGCGCCGACGACCACTGATGCGCACCCAGCCATCGCGGTTAGCGATCGGGTCCAGATCAAAGTCGTGCGCATAGGCGGCTGCCACGTCCTCGCCTTGTTCGGCCAGGATGCCGGAGAGCGCCAGACGGCCACCCGGTTTGACCAGGCTCGACAGTTGCGGCGCCAGTGCGACCAGCGGACCAGCCAGAATGTTGGCCACCAGTACGTCTGCCTGAACCTGCGGCAGGTCTTCTGGCAAGTAGAGCGGGAACAGTTCTTCAGCGATGTTGTTGCGGCCAGCGTTATCGCGAGACGCTTCCAGCGCTTGCACGTCGATGTCCGTGCCGACGGCCTGTTTGGCGCCAAGGAGCAGCGCGGCGATGGCCAAAATGCCCGAGCCGCAGCCGAAGTCCAGTACGTCGCAGTTTTTCAGGTCCTGACCGTCGAGCCATTCAAGGCACAGCGCGGTGGTCGGGTGAGTACCGGTGCCGAATGCCAGGCCCGGATCGAGCAGCAGGTTCACGGCTTCGGGTTGCGGCGCGGCGTGCCAGCTTGGAACAATCCACAGGCGCTGACCAAAACGCATCGGCTCGAAGTTGTCCATCCAGCTGCGTTCCCAGTCCTGGTCTTCGATCACTTCTGCGTGATGTTCAGGCAGTGGTGCGCCGGTCAGCAGCTCCAGATGGGACAGGACGAGTTCGGCTTCAGTGCCGCCTTCGAACAGTGCCAGCAAATGGGTGTGCGACCACAGCGGGGTGGTGTTGAGCTCGGGTTCGAAGATCGGCTGGTCTTCGGCATCCATGAATGTGACCGAAACAGCACCGACTTCGAGGAACGCGTCTTCGTAGGTTTCGGCTTGTTCCGGGCTGATGGCGAGGCGTACTTGCAGCCAAGGCATGGCGGGCACCTTTGAAAAATAGGGATGTGCAGCCAGTGGGCTGCGAGAAGCGCGCCAGTTTACGCGAGCGCAGGCCTCCCTGCTATGGCAGGCCATCTGTAGGCGGGTGGGCAGGGCCATTCGCGCAGGAATTCGATATTGGGCTGATGGCGTTTATGGACACGTCCTACATACCGTGATCGCCAATCTGAGCACTCTCCTCCTGATTACTGTGTATGAGGTTCGTTCATTCAATGACTGGGCTTCATGGTTCTCAGCCGTGCTCCCTGAGGGGCTATGCAATGGGAGAGGCTTATGGCCTTGGGCTATTTTATTGGTCTGGACGACAAAACGACCTGCGGTGGAAAGGTGCTCGAGTCAGACCCTGGCATTACGTGGAGTGGCATGCAGCATGCCCTCGAAGGCCACTTGGTCAGTTGCGGGCAAGACGGCAAGGCCTACCCGATTTGCGGCGGCGTTGAGGGGTTTATCAGCCATGGGCGGCGGGTGGCTGGCACGCTGGACAGCCGCAGCGGTTGCCCTTGCCAGGCCGAGCTGATTGCCTCTGTGACTGTGCATTCTTATGTCACCGATTCAGCCCCGGCATTTAATGGCGGCTTGACCGCCGGGCCACAACCCATGCCCGCCACCTTCAGCACAACGTGCGACGAGCGTTTCCAATTGTTCAATCAACATGGCCTGCCCCTGAGGCAACTGGGATATGCAGTGCTGCAAAACGACCACTGTATGGGCTACGGCACACTCGATGCACAAGGCCACACCTGCTCTTGCGCCAGCGTCAGCCCTGAACCATTGGGCATCGCCATCAACGCCCCGTCACCGGTTATGGAATAAGCAGCATGTCCTTGAATGATTTCCAGCGTACCAACGCCACAGGCCCGCAAGCCTTGTATCAACTGCCACAAGCCAGCTCGCGCACCTACAGCCCCACCCATACACCGGCCAAAAAAGTGGTCGTCCAGAGCCTTGCCCTGAGCCGCTTGCCGGGCGCCATGCGCGCGATGGGCTGGCACACGTCAGCGGCCTTGATGCAGCGCTGGTTTGACAGCCCGGCGTGGGCGATGCCGGAGGCGTGGAAGGAAGATAAAACCCAGCCGCACCCTTCAAGTATTAATCCCATACAACGTGATGAAAGCATCGTAAAAATGGAGTGGGCTATAGGATTTGAGCGTTGTCGTAAAGCAGTTGAAGTGGCTGAGTCAAGATTGGCTACGCCTAATGGCGTTAAACGTTTAACAGATCTGCTAACTAAAGCCGGGTGGTCGGGAAAAGGTTCGCAACCATTAGGTCATTACCCCATGTCCGCTTTGCAGATGGACGTTATCTCTCAAGTGAATTTCGCAGTATTCGGTGGCACGTGGGATGTTCTGGATGACATGTATGGAGCGTTGGGTAATGCAACTTTGAAGGTTGGAGTTGTCGGCGAAGCTTTTACAGAACGAAATCCGGCGACCAAACAACTTCGTCATCTATTTCATGTGGAAAGGGTTGGTTTCTATATTCGCGACCATTACGACTTCAATGGTCTGCAATATCTGGGCACTTGGACAGAGGATCGTGTGCTGACCAAGGCAGAGACCGCTTTTACCTTGAGCCTTCATGGTCAACTTGTATTGCGTTTAAAGGAGGGGCCTTTTGCTGCAGTCACCAATGGTGATTTTCGGGACTATCGTGACAAAACAGGCAAAGGCGGCGACTTCATCATTTATTCAGATGTACTCTGGAAAAAATCTGGGCAAGTCATTGATCTTGGGGGATGGGTGTGAAACCAGCCTCACGACGGTTAGCCTTTTTCGTCGCCTATATCACCATTGCGGGCGGGTTATGGACGGCTTCGAACTGGTGGGAAAGAGGATGGGCAGCCAAGGATAGTGAGTCGAGTATCAGCCCTAATGGCTGTTACCGAATTGATAGTTTCAAACCCTATTGGGTGCTCCCTGATTTTTTGCATCCCATGCCCCATCCGTTCGGGGACCTGCCGCCAAAATGGTTTGCTGGGTGGGGGTATCCAGCTTTTTTGCGTCTTTACGATCATCGAAATGGCAATCTGATCTCAGAAACTGAAATCTATGATGCGGAGTCAGCAGGCGGGCAACTGGACTGGGGGAATGGATCAGGCGATGTGTGGATTGGGATGATCCGCATGGATCTCAACCTCCCCGACTGCCCGGGTGATGTCCCCGAAAAAATGAGGCGCGAACAATGAAGTCCAGCTCGCGACGCATCGCCTTTTTCGTCGCCTATATCACCATTGCGGGCGGGTTATGGACCGCTTCGAACTGGTGGGAAAGAGGATGGGCTACGCGACTGGCGACCGATAGCGTCAGTCCCGATGGCTGTTATCGAATCCAGAGTTTCAAGCCCTATTGGCTTTTGCCAGATACCTTCCATAGGCGTTCAGACCCCAATGAAGATCAGCCGGCTGAGTGGTTTCCGTGGTGGGGTTATCCAGGTTTTTATCGTCTTTTCGATAACCGCAGTGGCGAGTTGATTTCAGAAACGAAAATCTATGATCTGGAGTCGGCGGGAGGCAGGCTTAGTTGGGGGGAGGGTTCTGGCTATGTTATGGCCGGTTTGATCATCATCGCCTCCAACCTCCCGGATTGCACCGGCGATCACCCCGGCGAAACAAGGCGCAAGCAATGAAAGCCATGTCTCCACCTATCGCTTCTACGCGGCCTGAATCAACCGTGTAGTCGGGTACCCAAAAACCTGGTGGCCCAGACACAACAAAGCCGCTCGAAAGCGGCTTTGTTGATCAGGAATCAAACTTACTGGTTAGCCAGTTTGTGTTCCAGGTAGTGAATGTTGACGCCGCCTTTGCAGAAGCCTTCGTCATTCACCAGGTCGCGGTGCAGCGGGATGTTGGTTTTGATCCCGTCGACCACGATTTCGTCCAGGGCATTGCGCATGCGTGCCATGGCTTCGTCACGGGTCGAGCCCCAGGTGATCAGCTTGCCGATCAGGGAGTCGTAGTTGGACGGAACCTTGTAGCCGCTGTACAGGTGCGAATCGACGCGAACGCCGTTGCCGCCCGGCGCGTGGAAGTGCTTGACCATGCCAGGGCTTGGCATGAACGTCGCAGGGTCTTCCGCGTTGATCCGGCACTCCAGGGAGTGGCCGTGAATGTTCACGTCATCCTGGGTGAAAGACAGCTTATTGCCTGCCGCAATGCTCAACATCTCTTTAAGGATGTCGATACCGGTGACCATTTCGGATACCGGGTGTTCTACCTGCACGCGCGTGTTCATTTCGATGAAGTAGAAACGACCGTTTTCGTACAGGAACTCGAACGTGCCCGCACCCCGGTAGTTGATATCGATACAGGCTTGAACGCAGCGTGCCAGTACTTCCTGGCGGGCTGTTTCGTCGATGCCCGGCGCCGGTGCTTCTTCCAGGACTTTCTGGTGACGGCGCTGCAGCGAGCAGTCGCGGTCGCCCAGGTGGATCGCGTTGCCCTGGCCGTCGGAAAGCACCTGAACTTCCACGTGACGCGGGTTGGTCAGGTATTTTTCGAGGTAGACCATCGGGTTGCTGAACCAAGCGCCCGCTTCTTCACGGGTTTGCTTGGCTGCTTCGATCAGGTCTTCTTCACGGTTGACCACGCGCATGCCGCGACCACCGCCGCCGCCAGCGGCCTTGATGATCACCGGGTAGCCGACTTCGCGGCCAATGCGCAAGGCGGTTTCAGGGTCTTCGGGCAGCGGGCCGTCGGAGCCTGGCACCGTGGGAACGCCCGCCGCGATCATGGCGTGCTTGGCCGATACCTTGTCGCCCATCAGGCGGATGGTGTCAGCTTTCGGGCCGATGAACGCAAAACCGGATTTCTCGACCTGCTCGGCAAAATCGGCGTTTTCCGCCAGGAAGCCGTAGCCCGGGTGGATCGCCGTGGCGCCGGTCACTTCGGCTGCCGCGATGATGGCCGGGATGTGCAGGTAAGACAGGTTGGCTGGTGCCGGCCCGATGCAAACGGTTTCGTCTGCCAGGCCCAGGTGCATCAGTTCCTTGTCAGCAGTGGAGTACACCGCGACGGTCTTGATGCCCAGTTCCTTGCACGCCCGCAGGATGCGCAAGGCGATCTCGCCGCGGTTGGCGATGAGAACTTTTTCCAGCTTCTGAGGCTTCAACATCGTTGGCTCCCCGTGGTTCAAACGATGGTGAACAGCGGTTGGTCGAACTCAACCGGCTGACCGTTTTCTACCAGGATGGATTCAATAACACCGGCTTTTTCAGCCTGGATGTGGTTCATCATTTTCATCGCTTCCACGATGCAGATGGTGTCGCCGACCTTAACGGTCTGGCCCACTTCAACGAACGCTGGCGAAGTAGGCGACGGGGTGCGGTAGAACGTACCGACCATTGGCGACTTGACCACAAAACCGTTCAGTGTTGGCGCAGCCGGTGCGTCAACTACGGTGGCTACCGGGGTCGCGGCAACAGGAGCAGCGGCAGCCGGCGCTTGCATTGGAGCCGGTGCGTAGAACTGCTGAGCAGGAGTCTTGCTGTGACGGCTGATGCGTACGGACTCTTCGCCTTCTTTAATTTCCAGCTCGTCGATGCCGGACTCTTCCAGCAATTCGATCAGTTTCTTAACTTTACGGATATCCATGAATCGTCAACTCCCAGTGGGTCGGTCAGGGGCGTTTAGCTTGTAGTTCAAGCTGTTCCAGGGCGGCCTCCAGGGCCAGTCGATAACCGCTGGCGCCAAGGCCGCAGATCACACCTACCGCAACGTCGGAGAAGTAGGAGTGATGGCGGAAAGGTTCGCGTTTGTGCACGTTGGACAAATGCACTTCGATGAATGGGATGCTCACCGCCAGCAGCGCGTCACGTAATGCCACGCTGGTGTGGGTAAAAGCAGCCGGGTTGATCAAAATAAAATCCACGCCTTCATCGCGTGCGGCATGGATGCGATCGATCAATTCATACTCGGCATTGCTTTGCAGGTAGAGCAAATGGTGACCGGCCTCGCGGGCCCGTAGTTCGAGATCCTGATTGATCTGCGCCAGCGTTGTGGCGCCGTAGACGCCCGGCTCGCGGGTGCCTAGCAGGTTCAGGTTGGGGCCGTGCAGCACCAGAAAGGTCGCCATCTGCTTTTCCTTGTTATGTCAGTGCGGGGCGACTATGCCGAAAAGCGTAAACGCTGTCCAGTTACCTGCAATAGCCAGCACGATGCCCGATGTTCACGCAAAGTTTGTGACTCAGGCTTTAAATCTGGTCATTTGCGTTAGCGACACGTTCGGCGAAGTCCGCGGCATTGATCTCGCCGATGACCCGTTGGTCACTGATTTCGCTGCCATTTTTGCCAAAGAACATCAGCGCCGGTGGGCCGAATAATTGATAGCGGTCGAGCAGGGCACGTTGCTCGGGGTTACTGGCCGTGATGTCAAAACGCACCAGCCGATAACCGCTGAGCAGATCCAGCACGCGCGGGTTGTTCAACACCTCATGTTCGATGACTTTGCAGCTGATGCACCAGTCGGCGTACCAATCCAGCAACACCGGCTGCCCTGCGGCCTTTGCCTCGGCCAGCGCCGCGTCCAGTTGGGCCGGGGTGTTGACGGTCTGCCATTGGCGGGTGGTGGTGTCGGCACGCTCGTCGAGGGTGACAGGCGCGGGGCTCGCCAGAGGTTTGAGCGGATCGCCTTGCCCGCTCAAGGCGCCGTACCAGCAAAAGAGCGCATACACCAGCAGGAACAGGCCCAGCAGTTGCGCCAGGCGCTGGCGCGGCGATTTAAAGGCAAACTCCAGCGTGCCCAGAAACAGGCTGACCCCGGCCGCCAGAAAACCGATCAACAGCAGGGTGGCCGGGCCCGGCAGCACCCGGCTGAGCAGGCCCACCGCCAACCCCAGCAACAACACGCCGATGGTGTTTTTCACGGTCACCAGCCACGGGCCGCTTTTGGGCAGCCACGCCGCCCCGCCCGTCGCCACCAGCACCAGCGGGGTGCCCATGCCGAGCCCCAGCACCAGCAGCTTCAGACCGCCGCCCAGCGCATCGCCGCTGGCGCTGATGTACAGCAACGCACCGGCCAGAGGCGCCGATACGCACGGCGAAACCAGCAAGCTGGACACCACGCCCAGCACCGCCGCGCCCCACAGCGAGCCGCCTTGAGTGTTATTGGCCACACGGTCCAGGCGATTGCTGATGGCGCGTGGCAGTTTGAGTTCGAACACCCCGAACATCGCCAGTGCAAACACCGCAAAAAACAGCGCGAACGGCACCAGAACCCACGCCGATTGCAGGCGCGCTTGCAGGTTGAGCTGCGCACCGAACAGTCCCATCAGGGCGCCGAGCAAGGCAAAACAGGCCGCCATGGGCAACACGTAAGCCAGCGACAGGCTGAAACCGCGCCAGCCGCCCACTTGGCCGCGCAGCACCACGCCCGACAGAATCGGCAGCATCGGCAGTACGCACGGGGTAAACGTCAGGCCCAGGCCCGCAAGGAAAAAGATCGCCAGTTCACGCCAGCTCCAGGCACTGGCGGGCGCGTTTGATGCGTCAACTGACGCGGCGGGCGTGCCTTCGATGGCCAGGCGCACGGTTTCGGGCGGGTAGCACAAGCCCTTGTCGGCGCAGCCCTGATAGGTCACGACAAGCGTGAAGGCGCGTTGAGCATCGGCCGGGCGCGGCACGTCCACGTCGACAATGCCGTGATACACCTGCACATCGCCAAAATACTCATCATGCTTGGGTTCGCCGGGCGGCAGTTGCACCGGGCCCAGGGTGATATCGGCGGGGTCGGTTTTGAACGCAAAGCGGTGCTGGTACAGGTAGTAACCGTCGGTCGGCACAAAACGCAGCTTGATGTTCGTGGGCGTGCTTTCGATCAGGTTGAGCTTGAACGCCTCGCTGACCGGCAGAAAATCGCGGCTGTTATTCACGGCGCCCAGCGTAGCGCTGGGGCGGTTGTCCAACAGTCCCGCGCCCATGGCGGGCACGGCGACGAGTAAACACAAAAGCAAAAACAGGCGGCGCATAGTGATCTCGCTAATCAAACGTGCGCGCATGATAGCGGAGTGAGAAACGCTGTGCCGAGCGGGGCTGACCGTTGACGGGGAGCGGCGGTATCGCAACCATCCACGCGCCCGGCATCACACCCGAAACGCCTGCACCGCGGCATTCAACTCGCCCCCCAACACCAGTAAGCGCTCACCTTGCTGGCGACCCTGGCTAATGCGTTGCAAATTGTCGTCACCCAACTGATGAATGCGTTCACTGTGATCGCGTATTTCACTGACCGCGCCGCTTTGTTGAGCAGTGACGTCGGCAATGCGGATGGCGGTGTCGGAGATGGTGGCTATCGCCCCGACGATTTCATCCAGCGCGCCATCGGCGGCTTGCGCCTGCCGGGCGGTGTCCCGGGCATGTACGACTTGGGCGCGCATGCCTTCGACTGACTGGCGCGCGGCCGTTTGCAGCCCGCCGATCAGGGTTTGAATTTCGCCGGTCGCCCCTGCTGTGCGTTGGGCAAGCGTGCGCACCTCTTCGGCGACCACTGCAAACCCGCGTCCCATTTCACCGGCACGGGCCGCTTCAATGGCGGCGTTGAGCGCCAGCAAGTTGGTCTGATCGGCGATGGCGCGAATCACCGTCAGCACGCCACCGATGGTGGCCGACTCTTCGGCCAGTTGCTCGATCATTTGCGCGTTGCCTTGCACTTCACCCACCAGTGCATGCAGCCCGGTCAAACTTTGACCAATGACTCGCTGGCCTTGGGCAACCGCTACCCCGGCACTGCGGCTGGCATCGGCCGCCTGACTGGCGTCGCCCGCCACTTGTGAAATGGTCGCTTCCAATTCACCCAGGGCGTCGCGGATTTGCGCCGTATCGCCTGCCTGCCGCTCGGCGCCGCTGTGCAAACCGTTGCTCACCTCGGCCAGCGCCTCACTGCTGCCAGCCACCTGTTCGGCGTTGACGCGCAAGGTGCCCACCAGATTGACCAAGTAATTGCGCAGGCGATTGAGCGAGGCCTGAATGTCGTGCAGTTCGCGATTGGTTTTGCCCAACTGAATGTCGCGGCTGAAATCCCCTTGTGCCCAGGTCGACAGCATCGGCACCAGGCGGGTCAACACGTTGGCCAGTCTGCGCTGTAACGTGTCGATCAGCAGTGCGATCAGCAGAATCAGGCCAATCATCGCGCCCTGAATCAGCCGCACTTCGCTTTGAATCTGGCCGTGTTCAGCGCGCACTGCCGGCTCCAGTCCGGCGATGGCTTGTTGCACTGCGCCCAGCTTTTCATGCGTGGCGTCAGCCAGTTGAGCGCGTTGTTCGATCTGGCTGCGGGTGCGTTGCAACTCGGCGGGGTAGCGGCTCAGCAGGTTGTTGAGTTCACGTTTGAGGGGGATGCCAGCGTCTTCGGTCGCGCCCGTCTGTTCCGACTCAAGGCCCATCAGTGCCGCGAAATCGTCACTGGCCGAGGCGCTGTTGGCGCTGACCCCCAGCAAAGGCAGCGCCTCGATGGTCTGCGCTTGCGCACGCATGTTGTCCAGCTCGCGCGCCACGTCCGCCGCCAGCTCACTGCGCCCGCTACTGACCAGTTTGTCGCGGCTTAAAGAGAGTTTTGCCAAGTGTTGGGAGGCATTGAGCAGCGGCACCAGATAGGCGTGGGCGTCGGGGCCGCTGGCTTGATTGGCATACTGGCTGAGTTGCTCCAGAGTGGCGCCCAGCTCCCGTTCGGCCTGCAACAGCAACGCTTGCGGGTCACCGGCCAGTTTGCCAGCGGCCAGCAGTTCGTTGCCACTGTACGTGCTCAGGCGTTCGAGGCTGGGGCGCAAGGCCTCGGCCAGCGCAACCGGGAGCGGGGTCAGTTCGTTTTTCAGCGTGTTGAGCGCGGTCGTGGCATCGCTCAGGCGCAGGGCGTCGCCGCTGGCCAGGTAATCATCAATATTGCGCGCCACCTGATTCTGGAACTGCTGGGACAGGCTCAAGTAGCGTTCCATCAGTTGAAACGGCCGTTCAAGCGCGTGTTGCGACCACGCCAGGGTGGCGCCGAGGGCGAGGCACACGGCGACCAGCAACAGGGTGTTGAGGTTGGTAAGCAGCTTCAGGCGCATCTGGGATTTTGCCTACGACGCAATGAGAAGCGGCTGAAGTTATTGCACGTGCGTTACAGCGATGTGACGGGATTCGGCAATTTGACTGAAATAGTGGCAATTTGCCTTGTTGGGTGGAAGCGCTCGATCCGGTTGCGCCCGTTGTGCTTGGCGCGGTACAGGGCTTCGTCTGCCTGAGACGCCATGACCAGGCCGTCTGTGTCCTCTTTGAGTTCCACCACGCCCGCGCTGAAGGTGCAGCATAAATCTGTGGGTTGGGCCGGGTAATGAATCTCCGAGAAGCGCTCGCGGATGGTGTTCAACACCGCGTGGGCCGCTTCCTGATCGGTGTCAGGCATCACAATGGCAAACTCTTCGCCGCCATAGCGCCCGATGAAATCGGTCTTGCGCAGACGCTGTTTGAGGAACAGCGCCAGGCTTTTGATCACCCGGTCGCCCATGGGGTGGCCGTAGGAGTCGTTGACCCGCTTGAAATGGTCAATGTCGATCATGGCAAAGCTCAGCGAGCGACTTTCGCGGCGGGCGCGGAAGGTGCAGTCTTCGAGCAGTTGCAGAATGTGCGTGTGGTTGTATAGGCCGGTCAGGCTGTCGCGCACCATCCGCGCCTTCAAGTGCCGTGCCCGGGCGGCGCGGTTGCGCACGGTGGTAATCAGGTGCCGGGGCTTGATCGGTTTGGTCAGGAAGTCGTCGCCGCCCTCGCTCATGGCGTCCAGTTGCTTGTCCAGGTCATCTTCGGCCGACAGGTAAATGATCGGCACGCTGACGTAGCGATCATTGTGGCGGATCACCTTGGCCAGCTCGGTGCCGGTGCAGGCGGGCATGTACATGTCGAGGATGATCAGGTCGGGCTGGAAGTCGGCCAGTTCGGCCATGGCCTGAATCGGCTCGATCAGGGTGCGGGTCACGATCCCGGCGCTGTTGAGCAGCCGTTCGGTGTGCAACGCCTGAGCCCGGGAGTCATCAATGATCAGCACTTTGTACGGTTCGTACTGCGCGACGCAGGTCAGTACCTCGATTTTTTCCATCAGGCTGGAGGCTTCGAGGGTGCCGGTCAGGAACTCCTGCCCGCCCGCGCGCACGGCGGCCAGTCGGGTGGGGGTGTCGGTTTCATGCAGGCTGAAAAACAGCAGCGGCAATTTTTGCTCCAGCCCCTCCTGCGCTTCGGCGGCCAGCAGCAGGCCATTGCTGGTGCCACTGAAATCCACGTCCATCACGATCGCGCAGGGTAGGCGTTCGGCCATGGCGCTGCGAAAGGCATTCACGCTGGGCAGCGATTGCGCGCCCAGGCCGAAAAACTCCAGTTGCTTGGCCAGTCGCTCGGCCCGGTCATGGTCCTGTAGCAGGATGTACACCGGCTTGCGCAGCGGTGGCAGAAAGGTGTGATCCAGCTGGTCGCCGTGGCGCAGACCGGTACGCGACAAGCGCTGCATCAGGCGGTTGAGTTCTGTAATCAGCGTACTGCTCAGGCGCCCGCGGTTGGCCTCGACCTGCTGCAAGGCCTGGCTGATGGCGCGGGCCAGTTGCGAATGCTCGGGCTGCTCGAAGCGTGCGGCAAACCGCAGCAGGCGCAGGTTGGCGTCGCTGAGTTCCGCGAGGTCTGAGGGGGCCCATTCATTGCCCTGTAAACGTTGCCAGATCTCAAGAATTTGACGTGCCTGATGGATGACCCGCTGGGCAAAGTGGTTCTTGAGGCGCTCGCGGTTCGGGTCTTCTTGCTCGGTCATATCCAGACTGCTTCGTGAGTGGGGCATGCTGAGGTTCGACTAGTGGCTCTATGCTAGCAGCTCTTTGGAAATGCACGAGCCCTCACACGAAATTAACGTTGGCCGGTTACATTTAGGCGTTGAGATCCTTCTGTGAGGGGCGCGAGCGTGGTTTATAGTGGCCGCCGCCTGTTGCCAGCGCCTTGTTGCAGATCAACCGTCAGGCGATTAAAAACAGGCATATAAGGCACGATGGGTTAGGGTTGTGGTCGAACCGTTGAATTCAGTAATCGAAAGGATATAGCCATGCTGGACTGGAAAAAACGTGAGGGCAGTGCCCGCGAGTCGGTCAAGGAGACCAGGACAGAGCCGCGTGGCTATTTCAAAAGCATCTTGCTGAGCCGCTCCATTGCCACCCTGGTGGGTGTGTATGTGCTGGTGTGCCTGGGGCTCGGCTGGTACTGGAGTCAGGAGCCGGATCTGTTCCCGGTGCAGCAAAACGCCCAGCAGGCTGCCGAGCGCGAAGGCAAGCAAATGGTGCCGGGCTTCACCACCGTCGAAACCCTGAAAACCGTGGCGGGCACGTTGCTCAACAAGCCGGGCGGTTACCTGTCCAATGACCGTTTCCCGCCGGGCCTTGTGCTCGACAACATTCCGAGCTGGGAATACGGCGTTCTGGTGCAGGTACGCGACCTGACCCGTGCCCTGCGCAAAGACTTTGCCCGCTCCCAGTCGCAGTCGGCTGAAGACGCGGATCTGGCCAAGGCCGAGCCGCGTTTCAACTTCGACAACAAGAGCTGGATGCTGCCGTCCAGCGAGTCTGAGTATCAGGAAGGCATCAATTCCCTGAGCCGCTACCAGGCTCGCCTGTCTGACCCTAATCAGAAAAACGCCCTGTTTTACGCCCGTGCCGACAACTTGAACAACTGGCTGGGTGACGTGGGTACACGTCTGGGTTCGCTGTCGCAGCGTCTGTCGGCCAGTGTGGGTCGGGTCAAACTCAATAGCGCGCTGAAAACCGAATCCCTGCAACCGGGTCAGGTGCCGGTGGTTGACGAAGAAGTCGTCGAAACCCCGTGGATGCAAATTGACAACGTGTTCTATGAAGCGCGCGGTCAGGCCTGGGCTTTGTCGCACCTGTTGCGTGCCATCGAAGTCGACTTCGCGGACGTGCTGGCCAAAAAGAACGCAACCGTCAGTGTTCGCCAGATCATTCGTGAGCTGGAGGCCGCTCAAGAGCCGGTCTGGAGCCCGATGATCCTCAACGGCAGCGGCTACGGCATGCTCGCCAACCACTCGCTGGTCATGGCCAACTACATTTCCCGCGCCAACGCGGCGGTCATGGACCTTCGTCAATTGCTCTCACAAGGTTAAGTGATGGCCATTTCACCCCGGGAGGCCGCCCACCGCGCGGCTTCTGACGCCGAGCAAGTCGCTTGGGTCGATCGCGAAGACCGGCTGCTGGGCAGTTTGCCCCGTGCCGAGCTGCGTGAACGGGGGGAAATCGGGCGGGGCACCTTCATTTTGTTGTTCAACTCCTCCGGCGAGCTGTGCGTGCATCAGCGCACGATGAGCAAGGCGCTGTACCCCGGTTACTGGGACGTGGCGGCGGGCGGCATGGTCGGGGTGGACGAAACCTATGCCGAGTCGGCAGCCCGCGAGCTGTACGAAGAGCTTGGCGTCAGCGGCGTCCCGTTGACGGCCCATGAGCGCTTTTACTTTGACTGCCCGGACAACCACCTGTGGTGCGCCGTGTTCTCGGCGGTGTGGGACGGACCGTTGCACGTGCAGCCCGAAGAGGTCCAGCAAGCGTGCTTCATGCCCGTGGCGCAGGCCTTGCGTTTGAGTCAAACCCAGCCGTATTGCCCGGATTCACTGGCGGCGCTCAAGCGTTATCTCGACAGCGTCTGAACGCAGTCGCCTCCCTCGTCAGCGACCCCGAGCGATACACAACATTTGCGCCGATTGGCTCTTGGGCACTGGCGAATTTGCCGTTACACTGCGCGACCTTTTTCAAGCTCAAGCGGCATTCCCGTCTGAGTTGCGCTGCCCCTGCCAGAGTGGGGCTTCGCGGTCGGTATCCCATGGCGCTCCCGCGCCTTGCACCGGCCAATTTTTTGTCCTCCATCTAGAGGATTGCCGGTGGCCAAAAAAGCCGCATCCTTCGCCGCCCTTGGTGGCCTGGTATTTTCCACCGACGCAGGTCGTCACTGTCCGGACTGTCGCCAGCCGGTGGACGCCTGTACCTGCAAACAGACCCGCCTCCCCGAAGGTGACGGCATTGCCCGCGTGCGTCGCGAAAGCAAAGGCCGCGGCGGCAAAACCGTGACCACCATCACCGGTGTGCCGCTGGCTGAAGACGCGCTCAAGGAGCTGGCCACCACGTTGAAAAAACGCTGTGGCACCGGTGGCGCGTTGAAAGACGGCATCATCGAGATCCAGGGCGATCACGTCGACCTGCTGCTGGCCGAACTGGTCAAGCAGGGGTTCAAGGCCAAAAAGTCCGGCGGCTAGCAGCCTCTGTGAAAACCACCGTTGAGCGCGCCTGTTGCCCTGTCGGGCTGACAGTGAGGGCTTGACCATGGTTTTCACAGAGCCTGTTATGACGGGTTTCTAAACTCCGCGCTGTTGCCAGGGTCTACCTTGCACAGACGAATCGTCACTTTCACGCCTTAGACTGCGCCAGCCTGGTTTCAGGTTGGGCTATTTGACTTATATATAGGGGACTTCGATGTCCGTACGACGCACACGCAAAGACGATGGCAGCCAATGGACAGTTGCGGACAGCCGCAGCGTTTATGGGATCCGCCATTGGGGGGCCGGGTATTTCGCGATCAATGAAGCCGGTCGCGTAGAAGTACGTCCGAACGGCCCGAACAGTTCGCCCATCGACCTGTACGAGCAAGTTGACGAGTTGCGCAAAAGCAGCGGTCTGTCCTTGCCGTTACTGGTGCGCTTTCCCGATATCCTGCAAGACCGTGTACGCCAGCTGACCGGCGCGTTCGATGCCAACATCGAGCGTCTGGAATACCAGAGCCAGTACACCGCGCTGTACCCGATCAAGGTCAACCAGCAAGAGGCCGTGATTGAAAACATCATCGCCACCCAGGACGTGTCGATCGGCCTTGAAGCCGGTTCCAAGCCCGAACTGCTGGCCGTGCTGGCGCTGGCCCCCAAAGGCGGCACCATCGTCTGCAACGGTTACAAGGACCGCGAGTTCATTCGTCTGGCGCTGATGGGCCAGAAGCTGGGCCATAACGTGTTCATCGTGATCGAAAAAGAATCCGAAGTGGATCTGGTCATCGAAGAAGCGGCATCGCTCAAGGTCAAGCCGCAGGTCGGCCTGCGCGTGCGCCTGTCGTCCCTGGCATCGAGCAAATGGGCAGACACCGGCGGCGAGAAATCCAAGTTCGGTCTGTCGGCGGCGCAGTTGCTGTCGGTGGTCGAGCGTTTCCGCGCGGCCGGTCTGGATCAAGGCATCCGCTTGCTGCACTTTCACATGGGTTCGCAGATCGCCAACCTGGCCGACTACCAGCACGGCTTCAAAGAGGCGATTCGCTACTACGGCGAACTGCGCAACCTCGGCTTGCCGGTTGACCACATCGACGTGGGCGGCGGTCTGGGCGTGGACTACGACGGCACGCACTCGCGCAACGCCAGCTCGATCAACTACGACATGGACGATTACGCCGGTGTGGTGGTGGGCATGCTCAAAGAGTTCTGCGATGCGCAGAGCCTGCCGCACCCGCACATTTTCTCCGAGAGCGGCCGCTCGTTGACCGCACACCACGCCATGCTGGTGGTGCAGGTGACCGACGTCGAGAAGCACAACGACGACGTGCCGGTGATCGAGAACAAAGAAAGCCTGCCCGAAACCGTGCAGTGGCTGATCGACCTGCTGGGCCCGACCGACATCGAGATGGTCACCGAAACCTACTGGCGCGCCACCCACTACATGAGTGACGTGGCTGCCCAATACGCCGATGGCAAGATCAGCCTGGCTGAAAAAGCCCTGGCCGAGCAGTGCTACTTCGCCGTATGCCGTCGCCTGCACAACTCGCTCAAGGCGCGTCAGCGTTCGCACCGTCAGGTGCTGGACGAACTCAACGACAAGCTGGCCGACAAGTACATCTGCAACTTCTCGGTGTTCCAGAGCTTGCCGGACACGTGGGCAATCGGCCAGGTGTTGCCGATCCTGCCGTTGCACCGCCTGAACGAAGAGCCGCTGCGCCGCGCCGTGCTGCAAGACCTGACCTGCGACTCCGACGGCAAAATCAAGCAATACGTCGACGAGCAGAGCATCGAAACCAGCCTGCCAGTCCACAGCCTCAACGAAGGCGAAGACTACTTGCTGGGCATCTTCCTGGTGGGCGCCTATCAGGAAATTCTGGGTGACATGCACAACCTGTTCGGTGATACCGACTCGGTGAACATCTACCAGAAAGCGGACGGCAGCGTGTACCACGCCGGTATCGAGACCCACGACACCATCGAAGACATGCTGCGCTACGTGCACTTGTCGCCTGAAGAGCTGATGAACCACTACCGCGACAAAGTGGCCAGCGCCAACATCAGCGTCAAAGAGCGCACCCAGTACCTCGACGCCCTGCGTCTGGGCCTGACCCGTTCGTCCTACCTGTCTTCGTAAGCCGTTCGAAGCCAGACACAACGCCGCCCTCGGGCGGCGTTTTTTATGTGCGCGCAATCACCCCGAGTTCACGCGTTGGGGTTGAACCACTGGTCCTTGCGTTGCATCGCCCAGGCATAGGCCGCCAGCGTCAGGCTGCGCAGCACCATGAACAACAGAAAACTGATCCACAGCCCGTGGTTGCCCAGGCGTTGCATGGCCCAGGCGACGGGCAGGGCGAGGATCACGCTGATGACCATGGCGTTGCGCATTTCGCGCGCGCGGGTGGCGCCGATAAACAGCCCGTCCAACAGGTAACTCCAGACGGCAATCAGGGGCAGCAGCGCCAGGTACGGCACGTAGTGAAAAGCGGTTTCGCGCACACTCGGGATGTCGGTCTGCATCTCGATAAACAGATGCCCGCCGAACAGGAACAACACCGCAAAACCTGCGCTGGCGATCAGCGACCAGCCACTGGCCACTACCATCGAACGGCGCAGGGCGGTCCGGTCCCGGGCGCCAATGGCATGACCGCACAGGGCCTCCACGGCATGGGCCAGGCCGTCCAGCGCATGGGCCGCCAGCAGCAACCCGTTGAGCAGCAGTGCGTTGGCGGCCACGGTGGCATCGCCCAGGCGCGCACCTTGCAGGGTGATGAGGAAAAACACCGATTGCAGCATCAGGCTGCGGATAAAAATGTCGCGGTTGACCCCCAACAGCGGCTTCCAGTTCTGCCATACGCGTAACGCCTGCCACATCACCCTGCCCGGAAACCGTCGCAGCGCGCCGCGTGTTAGCCACAGCCCGAGCAGTGCGCCGCTCCACTCGGCAATCACCGAGGCGCGGGCGGACCCGACCACCCCCCAGTCCAGCCCCAGGACAAACCAGAGATTGAGCGCGATATTCACCAGGTTGGTGGTGAGCAAAATCCCTAGCGGGGCCCGCGCGTTTTGCGTGCCCAGAAACCAGCCCACCAGTGCATAGGTGGCCAGCGCGCCGGGCAGGCCAAACAGGCGGGTATAGAAGAAATCCAGCGTCAGTTGGTGCAACTCGGGAGAGGGCTGCATCACGGTCAGGGCCAGGGAGCTGAACGGCAGTGCGATGGCCCCTAAAAACAGTGAGAGCAGCACACTGAGCAGCAACCCCTGCAACAGGATCTGGCGCAGCGCCGTGCCATCGCCCCGCCCGGCCGCCTGGGCGGCGAAGCCCGTGGTGCCCATGCGCAGAAAGCCCATCATCCAGGCCAGAAACACATACAGGCTGGCGCCCACGGCAACGGCGCCCAACTGATGCGCGTGGGGCAAGTGGCCGATGACGGTGCTGTCGACCAGCGCCACCAGCGGCACGGAAATATTGGACAAAATCATCGGCGCCGCCAGCGCCCACACCCGGCGATGGGTCAGGCGGTCGCGCCAGTCAGCAAGTAGGGAAAACGACATGCAGGCTCCTTGAGGGAGCGGCATTGTAGCCGAAGCGGCCTTCCCTCAGCCCCTTTGCTCCGTGAGACGGCCGGGGTGAGGGGGCGTGGGGATTTGTTATATAGTCGTGCCCTTCATTGCCTAGCCAACGAGTACACCATGCTTAACAAAGGACTGTTCCTGGCCTGCGCACTGGCACTGCTGAGTGCGTGTGATGCTTCCTCTCCCGGCAACCCTCCTGCGCCATCGGCGGCGGTTGGCACGCAAGCGGCCAAGCCTGTGCAGGATGTCAAAGCCCTCGCTGAACGCTACGCGGGGCGCGAGTTGAGTGTGGTGGATGTCTCGGAAGTGCAAGTGGACGGCGCCAGCACCTTGTCGGTGAGTTTTTCCGTGCCGCTGGACCCGGATCAGCCCTTTGGCGAAAAACTGCATCTGGTGGATGCCACCTCCGGCAAGGTCGACGGCGCCTGGGAGCTTTCCGACAACCTGATGGAGCTGCGTCTGCGTCACCTTGAGCCGCAGCGCAAACTGATCCTCACCGTCGACCCCGGCCTGCGCGCGGTCAACGATGCCGAACTGGCCGCCGAGTACGTCAGCCGCCTTGAAACCCGTGACCTGCAACCCACCGTCGGGTTTGCCAGCCGCGGCACGCTGTTGCCGACGCGACTGGCTGAAGGCTTGCCCGTCATCGCGCTCAACGTCGATAAAGTCGATGTGGAGTTTTTCCGCGTCAAACCTCAGTCCTTGCCTGCATTCCTCAGCCAGTGGGGCCGCAACAGCAGCCTGCAAAGCTATGAAGCCAAAGACCTGCTGGGCATGGCCGATCTGGTCTACGGTGCCCGGTTTGACCTGAACCCGGCCCGCAACACGCGTGAAACGGTGATCTTGCCAACCTCCGGCATCAAGCCCTTGCAGCAGCCGGGCGTGTACCTGGCGGTAATGAAAGCCTCCGGCACGTACAACTATTCAACCCCGGCCACGCTGTTCACCCTCAGTGACATTGGCGTTTCGGTACACCGCTATCAGAAACGCCTGGACGTGTTCACGCAGGCGCTCGAAGGTGGCAATGCGCTGGGCGACGTGGCGCTGGAACTGCTCGACGGCAAGGGCAAAATGCTTGCCCAGGGCACGACCGACAAAGACGGCCATGCCGAACTGGCCCTGCCGCCCAAGGCCGAGGTGCTGTTGGCGCGACAGGGCGATCAGACCAGCCTGTTGCGTTTGAATACCGCGGCGCTGGACCTGGCCGAGTTCGACATCGGCGGGCCGCAGGCGCATCCGTTGCAATTCTTCGTATTTGGACCGCGTGATCTGTACCGTCCCGGCGAAACCGTGCTGCTCAACGCCTTGCTGCGCGACCGTGATGGCCATCCGGTCAAGCCGCAGCCGGTCAGCGTGGAAGTCCGTCGCCCGGACGAGCAGGTCAGCCGCAAGTTCGTGTGGGAGCCCGATGCTGCCGGCTTCTATCAATACCCGCTGCAACTGGCGGGCGAAGCCCCCACCGGGCGCTGGCAACTGGTGTTCGACCTGGGGGACGGCAAGCCACAGCTCTATGAATTTTTGGTGGAAGACTTCCTGCCCGAGCGTCTGGCACTGGAACTCAAGGGCAGCGATACGCCGCTGCGTCCCGATCAAACCGCCGACATCCACGTGAACGGCCGCTACTTGTATGGTGCCCCCGCGGCCGGGAACCGCTTGAGCGGTCAAGTGTATGTGCGTCCCTTGCGTGAGGCGGTGAGCGCATTGCCGGGGTATCAGTTCGGTTCGGTGACCGAAGAAGAACTGACCCAGGACTTTGAACTGGATGAAAGCGTGCTCAACGCCCAAGGCGAAGACACCCTGCATCTGGAGAGCAAATGGAGTGACGCCAAATCGCCGCTGCAACTGATTGTGCAGGCCAGCCTGCAAGAGTCCGGCGGTCGGCCGATTACCCGTCGACTGGTGCAACCGGTGTGGCCTGCCGAGCGACTGCCGGGGCTGCGCGGCCTGTTCGACGGTACGGAAACCGATGGCGACGGCCCGGCTGAATTCGAGGTGCTGATTGCCGATGACGCAGGCAACAAGCTGGCGGCTGATAACGTCAACGTGCGGCTGGTGCGCGAGCGTCGGGACTACTACTGGAACTACTCGGACAACGACGGCTGGAGCTACCACTACAACGAGAAGTTTTTGAACCTCGGCGAACAAACCGTGAGCTTCAAGGCAGGCGGCACGGCCAAGGTCAGCTTCCCGGTGGAGTGGGGCCCGTATCGGGTTGAAGTTCAAGACCCGAAAACCGGTTTGATCAGCAGCCTGCGCTTCTGGGCGGGTTATCAGGCGCAGGACAATGCCGAAGGCGGCGCCGTGCGTCCCGATCAGGTCAAGCTGGCGCTGGATAAAGCGGCCTACGCCGAGGGCGAAACAGCCAACGTTACGGTCTCGCCACCGGCGGCCGGCAAAGGGTATTTGCTGGTTGAAGGCAGCGACGGGCCGCTGTGGTGGGAAGAAATTGACGTCCCGGCCGAGGGCAAGACCTTCGCCGTCAAACTGGACCCGCGCTGGGCACGCCACGACCTGTACGTCAGCGCGCTGGTGATTCGTCCCGGCGAGCGCATAGCCAACATCACGCCAAAACGGGCCGTGGGTGTGCTGCACCTGCCGCTGGACCGCACGCAGCGCAAACTGGCGCTGACCCTGGATGCCCCGCAGACCATGCGCCCCAAGCAGCCGCTGAAGGTCAAGGTGCAGGCTAAAAACGCCGACGGCAGCGTGCCCAAGGACGTGCATGTCCTGCTGGCGGCCGTGGATGTCGGGGTGTTGAACATCACCGATTACCCGACGCCCGACCCTTACGCCAGCCTGTTCGGTCGCAAGGCTTATGGCGCTGACCAATTGGACATTTATGGGCAACTGATTGAAGCCGGGCAAGGCCGTTTGGCCAGCCTGGCCTTTGGCGGTGACGCAGGGCTGGCCAAGGGCGGCAAGCGCCCGGCCACCAGCGTCACCATCGTTGCCCTGCAAAGCGCCCCGGTGACCCTCAACGAACAGGGCGAGGGTGAAGTCAGCCTCGACATCCCCGACTTCAATGGCGAGTTACGCGTAATGGCCCAAGCCTGGACCGACGACCGCTACGGCATGGCGCAAGCCAAAACCGTGGTCGCCGCGCCGCTGGTGGCCGAGCTGGCCGCGCCGCGCTTCATGGCGGGGGGCGATGAGACCCGGCTGGCGCTGGACCTGTCCAACCTCACGGCCACGCCGCAAACCCTTGAAGTCCACTTGAACGCCGAAGGCCAACTGAACCTGTCGGGCCTCAGCAGCCAAACACTCACCCTCAGCCCCGGCCAGCGCAGCACCTTGCAGGTGCCAGTCAAAGCGCTGGGTGGCTACGGCACCGGCAAGCTGACCGTCACCGTCAAAGGCCTGAATCTGCCCGGCGAGACGCTGGCGCCCTTTACCCGCGAATGGACGCTGGGGGTACGTCCGGCCTACCCGGCGTTGCTCAAGCACTACCGCGCCGTGCTCAACGATCAGCCATGGACGTTGCCAGAGGGCGAGCTGCAAGCCTTCGAGCCGGCGGGGCGTGAAGCCCTACTCAGCCTGTCGAGCCGTCCGCCGTTGAACCTGGGCGAGCAGATCCGTGCGCTCAAGGCGTATCCGTACGGATGTTCCGAACAGACCACCAGCGGTCTGTACCCGGCGTTGTATGCCGACGCGGCGTTGCTCAAGCGGCTTGGCCTGGAAGGCGAGCCGGATGCCGACCGCAAGCGCAAAATCGAGCTGGGCATCGAGCGCCTGCTGGGCATGCAGCGCTACAACGGCAGCTTTGGCCTGTGGGGCGCAGACGGTCAGGAAGAGTACTGGCTGAGCGCCTATATCACTGACTTCCTGCTGCGCGCTCGCGATCAAGGTTATGCCGTGCCGCCTGATGCACTGAAGAAAGCCAGTGAACGACTGCTGCGCTACACCCAGGAGCGCAACCTGATCGAGTCGGACTACAGCGATAATCTCGATCACACCCGGTTTGCCGTGCAAGCCTACGCCGCCATGGTGCTGGCCCGCAGTCAGCAGGCGCCGTTGGGTGCCTTACGCAGCCTGTTCGAACGCCGCAGCGATGCGCGCTCCGGTTTGCCGCTGGTGCAGCTGTCGATTGCCTTGCAGAAGATGGGCGACCAGCCTCGTGCCGATCAAGCCCTGGTCGCCGGTCTGGCCGTGACCCGCGCAGCCGATCAATGGCTGGGTGATTACGGCAGCTCGCTGCGCGATCAGGCGCTGATTCTGGCCCTGCTCGAAGAAAACAACCTGATGAGCGGCCAGCGTGAAGCCCGAGTATTTGCCCTGTCGGATCAGTTGGCGGCGAGCCAGTGGCTGTCGACTCAGGAGCGCAACGCGTTGTTCCTCGCGGGCCGGGACTTGCTGGACCAGCCTGAACAACCGTGGACCGCGCAACTGGTCAGTGGCAGCCAGACCCGTGAGCTGAACCCGGCTCAAGCCGGTCTCAAACTGGAAGGGCCGTTACTGGCGTCGCCTTTGAGCCTGCGCAATGAAGGCAGCGTGCCGGTGTACCAACAGCTGACGATTTCGGGTTATCCACAGCACGCGCCGCCTGCGGGTGGTGAAAACATGAGTATTCGCCGCGATTACTTGGGCATGAATGGCGAACCGCTGAACCTGAAAAACCTGCAAAGCGGCGATCTGGTGCTGGTGCACCTGGCTGTCACTGCCAAGCAGCGGGTGCCGGACGCGCTGGTGGTTGACCTGCTACCGGCGGGGCTGGAGCTTGAAAACCAGAACCTCGGTCAAAGCGCGGCCAGCCTTGAGAACGCCAGTAGCCAGGTCAAACAATGGCGCGAGTCCATGCAAAACGCGGGCGTGCAGCATCAGGAATACCGCGATGACCGTTACGTGGCTGCGTTGAATCTGGAAGGCTACGGCACCACGCACCTGTTGTATCTGGCGCGGGCCGTGACGCCCGGCACTTACCGCGTGCCGCCACCGCAAGTGGAGTCGATGTACCGCCCGAACTGGCAAGCCGTGGGCGAGACGCCCGCAGACATGGTGATCAAGGGCCGGTGATGCACGAAGCGAGGCTGGTGGGGGGGCAGCGACGGCGCCCCCGCTGCCTCGCCGCGTGTCAGCTGATGACCCAGCTCAACACCCACAACCCCAGCAACAGCCAGATCACGCCACCGATGATGGAAGCCCGCATGAAGGCGCGCACCGCGTTGTACAAAAACAGCAGGCCGATCACCAGCACCGCAATGCTGACAATCGAGGTGTCCATGCCGAGCGCTCGGGCCATGCCATCAATGAAATGACTGCCTGCCTGGGTAATCGCATTGAAAAGGCCGCTCAGGCTTTCGACGATCCAGCGAACCAGCGTGCCCAACCAAAGGCCCAGATTTCCTACAAAACTTTCGACGTGCATGGGGATGTTCCGATTAAGAAGACGGCCACTGTGCCAGAGATACCCCTTGGGCAACCAGTCAGGGCGCAAAGTTGCGTCACGGGCGGATGTTAATGGGATCGCGGCTTAAAAAATGCCTGCGCGGGATACTCGCCGCCACAGTGCTGCTGTGTGCCGCGCTGTGGCTGGCCGATAAAATCTGGCCGCTGCCCTTGCCCCAGGATGATCTGGCCCGTGTCGTATTGGCCGAAGACGGCACCCCGCTATGGCGCTTTGCCGATGCCAATGGGGTGTGGCGCTACCCGGTGAGCACGGATGAGGTGTCGCCGTATTACCTCGACGCCTTGCTGACCTACGAAGACCGCTGGTTCTTCCGTCACCCCGGCGTGAACCCGCTGGCGCTGGGGCGTGCCGCCTGGCAAAACCTCAGCGGCGGGCGTGTGTTGTCGGGTGGCAGCACGCTGTCGATGCAGGTGGCGCGGCTGCTCGATCCCCATGAACGCACGTTGCCCGGCAAACTGCGCCAGCTGTGGCGCACAGCCCAGCTGGAATGGCATTTGTCCAAGGACCAAATCCTGAACCTGTACCTCAATCGCGCGCCGTTCGGGGGTACTTTGCAAGGGGTGGCAGCGGCCAGTTGGGCGTATTTGGGCAAGTCCCCGCAACACCTCACGCATTCGGAGGCCGCGCTGTTGGCCGTGTTGCCGCAAGCCCCCAGCCGCTTGCGCCCGGACCGCCACCCGGCGCGCGCGCAGGTGGCGCGGGACAAAGTCTTGCGGCGGTTGGCCGAGTACGACGTGTGGCCGCGCACCGCCGTGGACGATGCCCTTCAAGAGCCGCTGCTCCTGGCGCCGCGCCTGGAACCCAGCCTCGCTCCCTTGCTGGCGCGGCGGTTGAATCGCCCCCACAGTCCGCCGCTGATACGCACCACGCTGGACGCCAACCTGCAACGACGTCTGGAAGACCTGTTGCTGGGCTGGCGTGCGCGTTTGCCGGATCACACCTCGGCGGCAATTGTGGTGGTCGAAACCGACAGCATGGCCGTGCGTGCTTACTTGGGGTCGGTGGACATCAACGACGCGCGGCGTTTCGGCCATGTGGACATGATCAGCGCCATGCGCTCGCCGGGTTCAACGCTCAAGCCGTTTTTGTACGGGATGGCGATGGACGCCGGGCTGATTCATTCCGAGTCGCTGCTGCAAGACTTGCCCCGGCGCTATGGCGACTACCGGCCGGGCAACTTCTCCATGGGCTTCAGCGGCCCGGTCTCGGCCAGCGCCGCGCTGGCCCTGTCCCTCAACTTGCCAGCGGTGCAGTTGCTCGAGGCCTATGGGCCGAAACGCTTTGCGGCGGACCTGCGCAACGGCGGCGTGCCGCTGACGCTGCCCGCTTTGGCGGAACCCAATCTGGCGTTGATTCTGGGTGGGGCGGGCAGCCGACTCGAAGACCTGGTCAGTGGTTACAGCGCGTTGGCCCGCGACGGCAAAAGTGCCACGTTGCGCTTGCAGCCCGACGATCCACTGCACGAACGGCGCCTGCTGTCGCCGGGCTCGGCATGGGTCATCCGGCGCATTCTGAGTGGCCAGGCACGCCCGGACCGTGACCCGCGTGCCGAATTAGTGCAACGCCCCGCGCTGGCGTGGAAAACCGGCACCAGCTACGGCTTTCGCGATGCGCTGGCGATTGGCGTAGGGCCGCGCTACTTGATTGGCGTGTGGATCGGGCGCCCGGACGGCACGCCGGTGCCGGGCCAGTTCGGGCTGGCCTCGGCAGCCCCGCTGATGCTGCAAGTGCACGATGTGCTGAGTAATCGCGACAGCCAGCGTGGCATCGTTGCCCCGGTGCAGGCCGTGCCGGGCAATGTTGGCGTGGCAGCCATTTGTTGGCCGTTGGGCCAGCCGCTGAGCAAGGGCGACCCCAACTGCCGCCGCCAGCGTTTTGCCTGGACGCTGGATCACACCACGCCGCCGACCTTGCTGGCGGCCGATCAACCGTTGAGTGTGGGGTTGCGCGAGCAGGTATGGGTCAACCCGCAAGGCGAGCGCGTCGGGCCGCAATGCCCCGGCGCGCAACCTCGCGAGGTGGCCCTGTGGCCCGCGCCGCTGGAACCCTGGTTGCCACGGGCAGAGCGACGGGACGCCCGCATGCCGCCAGCCTCGGTCGAGTGCCCGCCACCGGCGCTGCATTCGGTCACGCCGTTGTCGATCGTTGGCGTGCGCGACGGTGACCGCCTGCGCAGGCCCGCGGCGAGCGTGCAAGCGTTGCGGCTCACGCTGACGGCACTGGGCGGCGATGGCCGACGCTGGTGGTTCCTTAATGGCGTGCCGCTGGGCGACAGCGCCCACCAGGACGCGCTCAGCACCTCGCTCGAACAACTCGGGCGCTACGAACTTAGCGTGCTGGACGAAGGTGGGCACACCGCGCGTGTCGAATTCAGCGTGGTTGAGTGATCGGCTCAGTGCGCCTTGGCGCTGCTCGCCCGCGACGAGCGACGAGAAAACACCGTATCAATTGTGTTTATCACCTTGGTGTCGGGTGCGCAGTGCCTCTTTCAAGCGTGTTGATAATTCACGCTTTTTAAACCCTTGTCCCTCCTAATGGATTAACCCCAACGTATAGGCGCGCCCCCGCTATATAAGGGGTTAATACCAAGTTGAGAATTGCCCGACGCGTCCCTCGGGGTTGTTATGTCTGCAACGGATAAACGTATTGCTGGCGACAGATCAGGAAACGTTTGAACTCAGGCAAGCAGGTGCAAGGGACTCAATCATGAATACTCAACTGTGGTTAAAAACAAGTACTGCCTTACTGCTGGTCATGACAGTCAGCCTCAGTGGCTGCCATAGCGGTGGCGGCGGGTCCAAAAGTCATGTGGCCGCCAGCACTCCCGACAGCACCACGGATGGAGGCGATGGCGGTACAGATGGCGGTACTGGCGGTGGAACGGGTGGCGGTACAGGCGGTGGCACCGGTGGTGGAACTGGTGGCGGAACAGATGGCGGCACAGGCGGCGGTACAGGTGGTGGAACTGGTGGCGGAACCGGTGGTGGTACTGGCGGCGGAACTGGCGGTGGAACCGGTGGCGGTACAGATGGCGGAACTGGCGGTGGAACCGGTGGTGGAACTGGTGGTGGAACCGGTGGCGGTACAGATGGCGGAACTGGCGGCGGAACCGGTGGTGGCACAGGCGGCGGAACTGGCGGCGGAACCGGTGGTGGCACAGGCGGCGGAACTGGCGGCGGAACCGGTGGTGGCACAGGCGGCGGAACCGGTGGCGGTACAGGCGGTGGAACGGGCGCTGGTACGACTCCGCTGGTCACCGGTCAGGTGGTCGGCCAGGTTGGCACGGCGCTCGGCGGGGTCGGCACGACCGTCAGTGATCTGGGTACGACGTTGGCCACTGTTCCCGTGGTCGGTGTGGCAGGTGGTCTGGTGACCAATACCGGCAACGCCGTCACCTCGGTCACCGGGGGGGGGCACCAATGGCCTGGGCTCGCTGGGGACTAATAAAGACTCGCTGGGCATCACCGTGGCAGGCGCTACCAACGCCGTGAGCGATGTCGGTAAAGGCGTCACGTCATTGGGCACAGGCGTCAGCACGTTGATCGATAACACGCCGATCAGTCAGATCCCCGTGGTGGGCGGGGTGGTCAATAAAGTCACGGATGCAACGGGTGGTCTGGTGGGCAATGTGGGCACAACGGTCACCATGATCGGCAACACCCTCACCGGCGCCGCCACCACCGGGCCATTGAGCAAAGTGACCGGTGGCCTGAATGACAAAGTCGTGGTGCCCGTGATTTCACTGGTGGAAAACACCACGGGCAAAGTCGGCACGGCGACCGGACTCGGGGCGCCTGTGGATGGCCTGCTGAACAAAGTCGGCGGCGTGGTTGGCGGGCTGGGTGACAAGGTGGCCGGCACCGGTAATGGCAACCCTGTGACCGGTCTGGTGGGCGGGGTGTTGACGGGTGTTGCCGGGGCTACGGACAAGGCCGGCGGCTATGTCAATCCGGCACCCGCAGCGGGCGGTGGTACGGGTGGCGGGGCAGGCGGCCTGCCGGGGATTGCGGGCGCCGGGTTGCTGGAAACCGTGGGTGGCGTGGTCAATGGGGTAAGCACCGGGCTGGCCGGTGGCAGCACCAGCGGTGTGGTGGATGCCGCCGGTGCCAATGGCAATGCCATCGGCAATACCGTGGCCTCCATTGGCGGTGCGCTGGGCGGTACCGGAGTGGCGAACAACGCCGCGGGCGCCCCGTTGGCAGCGGTCACCACCACGGTGGGCACGGCGCTTAATCCGGTCACCAGCACCGTGACCAGCGTGACGCAAAACGTCGGTGCAGCCACGGGTGTCGGGGCGCCGGTCAGCGGCTTGCTCAATCAAGTGGGCGGGGCGGTCAGCAGCGTGGGTGTGAAAGTAGATGCGGGCAGCAACAACCCGGTCGTGAGCGCAGTCGGTCAAACGGTCAATACCGTGGGCGAAACGGTGGGTGCGGTCGGAGGACTGTTGAACGGTGGCACCACCGCGCAAGGCGGCGCGACAACCGGTGCTGTGGGCGGCTTGGGTGGGGTACTCGGAGGCCTGGGCAATCTGGGCAAGTAAAACTAACGAATTGCACCTGGCCGGTTCGACGGCCTCACCTACAGCGCCTACGCTTGGTTGAGACGAGAGGTTCTGATGAACCTCTCGTCTTTTTTTGAGCCAAGGATCTAGGGCTTGCACCGGGTAGCGTCGCCCTGAGATGACGCACCCACCTGGTTATGTCGCTGTTGTTGACCATGGAGTGTCATATGCGTACTTACGTTCCTCTCGTATTTGTTGTGCTGACCCCGTGCGTCATGGCCGAGCCCTTGCCGCGCTACCTCAACAGCAACGAAATGATGCAGACCCTGCCCACCCCCAACCTGCCAGTGGACGCTTACCGCCCGCAAAAGCCAGCGTTGCAATTGCCCAAGCCCGGCGCGGTCGAGCCGCCACCGTTGGTGATGGGCACCAGACTCACCATCCGCAAATTACAGATTGAAGGTGGCACCGTGTACCCGCTCAAGGAGCTGGGCGCTGCCTATCAATCGTTACTGGGCCATGAGATCACCCTGGCGCAATTGATCGATGCCACGCGCACCATCACCCAGCGCTACCAAACCGATGGTTACTTGTTGTCGTACGCGTTTTTGCCGCCGCAAAATTTTGATCAGGGGCTGGTGCGGGTGGTGCTGGTGGAAGGCTACATCCGTGATTACACCGTGCAGGGTGATGTCGGTCGGGTGAAGGGCTTCATCGATGAACTGGTGGACAAGCTCAAGGGCGAGCGCCCGCTGACCCGCAAAACGTTCGACCGCTACGCGACCTTGATGGGGCGCCTGCCGGGCGTCACCTTGCAAGCACAAGTGCCGCCGCCCGGCACCACGGATGGCGCCTCGACCCTGACCATCAATGCCAGCCGCAAACCGTTCACCACCAGCATGAGCCTCACCGAAGGCAGCCGCGACAGCACGCAGGCACTGTTCGGGGTCAGCAGCAACTCGCAAACAGCGATGGCCGAGCAATTGAGCGTCAGCGGGTTGTTCCCGCCCGGCAACGACAAAGAACATTACTACCGCATCGACTACAGCCAGTACCTGAACGCTGAGGGCACGCAGTTGAGCCTGTATGGCGCGCGGTATCGCAGCGATCCGGGGAGCAGCATTGCCACCAGTGACGGGTTTGAACTCAAGCCGCATCGCGAGAACGACCGCTTCTCCATCGGCGTCAGCCACCCGCTGATCGCCGCCCCCAACCAATGGCTCAGCGTCGGCGCCCGGTTGTACGGCGTGAATGACCGCACCGATTACGAGGTGGTCGGCTTCCCGGTCAGCCTCAGCGAGAAAACAGACGTACGCGCCCTGGCGTTCGAGGGGGACTGGCGCAAGTCCGATAACAAACAACTGCGCATCGTCAGCGCGGGTCTGTATCAAGGCATGAAAGGCCTGGGCGCCAAGAGTGAAACCAACCTCACCGGCAATCAGTACGACCTGGATTTCTTGCGCCTGCGTTTGTCCGGCGTGCAGAGCGATACGTTTTTCGAGAATTGGCAGGGCGTGATGTCCGGCGCCCTCTACTGGAGTGCAGACAGCTTGCCCGACAGTGAGCGAGCGGTGTTTGGCGGACAGAACTTTGGCCGCGGCTACCCCGACGATCAGGCGTCCGGCGACAAGGGGTGGGGGGTGGCGTATGAGGTCAACTACAGCTTCAACCGCGAAGGGCCGTGGGTGAAATTGCTGCAGCCCTACGCGGTGCTGGACAAGGCCAAAACCTGGTTCAACGATTTGCCATTCAAAGGCTCGGACATGTCTTCGGCGGCGGTCGGGCTGCGTTTTGGCGACAAACAGTGCGAGCACCACCGCCACCATGGCCGCAATCAGGGCGTATTCAATGCCCGAAGCCCCGTCCCGGCGCTTGATTAATTGACGGGTCTGATACACGCAGAACGCCTGAGTCGGCACATACACTTTCAGAACAGTATCCAGAAGCATCTGACTTCTCCTTAGTGCGCCGAAGCGGGCACTGTGTAACGTAGGTGCTACATACTTCCCATTTGCCATCAGAGCATTGCCAACAAAGCCCGACCTCACAACTGTAAGAAAGGATTAATCCGAAAGTAGTAATCCAAACGGATCAGGTCATCCGCCATCAAAAACGTTAAACAAATCAAAGTCCTCGAATGTCCTGTCAGAAATAACCCGGTCAGTAATGGCGTTTTGTCCTACCTGCGCTACCTTCAAATAGCGAAATGGTTGCAACTGGCCAACCGTTCATAGCTACCTGATTGCGCATGATTTTTTGTCTGCCGTACGCAATGGGAAAGGGAGAGCCATATGAACAATCGCCGGAGTCTGGTGCTCGCCGCGATCTTGTTTTTGGGGGCTATTGCCGCCGGTTTCTGGGGGTTGATGCTGGCCCGTCAACAGCCTGTTCCTCCTGCTCCGGTGGCGCAGGTGGTGGAGCAAGGGGTGAGCCATATTGAAGACCAGACCAAGCAAAGCGTGGTGGTGTTGACCCGCGATGTCGCCCCGCATGTGGCCTTGACTGCCGATGATTTGACGCTGGAAAAATTACGCACGGCGCCTGCCGGGAGCCTCACCGCTATCGACCAGGCGGTGGGACGCACCCCATGGCGAGGGCTGAACGCGGGCACCTGGCTCAATGAACACAGCTTCGAAATCGGCGGGCCGCTGGCGCGCATGATTCGCCCTGACGAACGCGCGCTGGCGGTGGCGATTGATGAAGTGGCCGGGGCCGCGGGGCAGTTTGGTCCGGGGGATTACGTCGACATTCTGCTGTTTCTGCGTCAGGACACCACCAACCCTGAATCCTCCACACAAGTGGTGCTGCCTGCGGTGCGGGTGTTGAGCATTGGCGATGAATTGGGTCTGACCAGTGACGGCCAACCGGTGAGTCAGGCGCTGACCGCCGAGCAGGCGCAACTGCAAACCCAGCGCCGGGTGACGGCACGCACCGTGGTGCTGGCCATCCCCGAGCCGCTGGTCAATCAACTGATGCTTGCCGCGCAGGCCGGAACCTTGCGTCTGGCGGTGCGCAGCGCGCAAGAACAACGCTTGAGCCACTACTGGTCAGGTGAAAAAGACGCGGCGAGCAATCTGGCGGCCGCCAGACGCAGCCTCTACCAGTTCAATCAACTGGCGATGGCCACGCCGGCCAACAAGGCGCCACTGACAGCCCCGGCCGGTCCGCCTCGGGCCCGTGGGATAGAAATCATTCGAGGCACCCAGGCGCCCGCCCACTAAAACATTCCTGATCTGCAAGGAAGCCCAGCATGAGTCAACGTTGTGTGCCGCTGTTTAAACAAGTTGTCTGGACGCTGATGCTGGGCGGCCTGTGTGTTGACATGGCAATGGCTGCGTCGGCGCATTGCGCGTTATTGGGGCCATTGCCCGCGGTGCTGGAAGTGGCCCAGGGCACCCAGCAAGCACTGGATTCCCCCGTCAGCATCACCCGCATTGCCGTGGGCGATCCGGCCATTGCGGACGTCTATGCCAACGGTGACAGCGCCTTTTTGCTGACCGGCGTCGCCCCCGGCACCACCAGCCTGATGGTCTGGACCGCGTGTTCCAACAAACCGCGCCAAAGCATGGTGTTCGTCAAAGGTAAAGCCGCTGCCGGGTTTACCAGCGCGTCACTGTCCCCATCGCAAGACCCGACGTTGCCCAGCCAGGTACAGACTGATATTCGCTTTGTCGAAGTCAGTCGCACCAAGCTTCAGGAGGCCAGCACCTCAATTTTCGGCATGGGCAGCAACTTCCTGTTCGGCTCGCCGGGGTCGCTGATTACCACCGCTGAAAACGTCATCACGGGCGGCCCCCCGGCCGACAACAAGTACTTCAACATCGGTTTTGGGGGCGGTCGGGTCAAGGCCATGATCAATGCGCTGGAAGGCAGCGGGTTTGCCTACACGTTGGCGCGTCCGAGCCTGGTGGCGCTGAGCGGTCAAAGCGCCACGTTTCTGGCCGGCGGCGAAGTGCCGGTGCCAGTGCCCAGCAGTGGCAGCGACAACGTGTCCATCGAGTACAAGGAATTCGGGATCCGCCTCACCCTGACCCCCACGGTGGTCAGCCGTGATCGCATCGTGCTCAAAGTCGCGCCCGAAGTCAGCGAGCTGGACTACACCAACGCCGTGAACATCGCAGGCACGCTGGTCCCCGGGCTTAAGGTGCGCCGCACCGACACCAGTATTTCCCTGGCTGACGGTGAGAGCTTTGTCATCAGTGGCCTGATCAGTACGCGCAATAGCTCACAGGTCGACAAATTCCCCGGCTTGGGCGATATCCCGATTCTCGGGGCGTTTTTCCGCTCCTCCAACATCAGCCGCGAAGAGCGCGAGTTGCTGATGATCGTCACCCCGCACCTGATCCAGCCGCTGGCGGCCACTGCCCAGTTGCCTTCATTGCCCGGAGAAAAGCTGCGCAATTACGACCCCAACTGGTATCGCCTGTATTTTCTCGAAAACGGCAATTTCAATCGCCGTAGCGGGTTATCCAAATGAGCCAAGGACTGAGCCAGACATTTCTCGCGTTAACGCGCAACATCACCGACCTTGAATGGTTGCAAGGCGCGCTGGCGCCCATCGGCCAAGTGGTAGGCGCCAGCACTGGCAGCCTGGATGAGTTATTGGCGCTGGTGGACGTGACCTTCGCCGGGCTGGTGTTCGTGGGGCTGGACCGCGAGAAAGTGGTCGCTCAGTGCGCCTTGATTGAAGGCGCGCTGGAAGCCAAGCCGATGCTGGCCATCGTGGCCCTGGGCGATGGCATGGACAACCAGTTGGTGCTCAACGCCATGCGCGCCGGGGCGCGGGATTTTGTCGCGTATGGTTCGCGCTCCAGCGAGGTGGCCGGGTTGGTCCGGCGCCTGAGCAAGCGCCTGCCTGCCGTCACGCCCAATGCACAATTGGGCGGCCTGACGGTGATGTACAGCGCGCAGTGCAACGCCGATGGCGCCTTGCTGACCAGCCACCTGGGGCTCGTGGTGCAAAAGAGCGACCAGCAAACCCTGCTGCTGGATTTGGGCCTGCCCCGTGGCGACAGTCTCGCGCTGTTGGGGCTGCAAAGCGCGTTCTACTTCGGTGATGCCTTGCGCCATTTGCGGCGCCTGGACAGCACGTTGATCGACAGCGCCTTCAGCGTCGCCCCCGGTGGCTTGCGCATTCTGGCGTACAGCGACAGCGACGAGCCTCTTGAGCACACCAGCGCGGCCGAGTTGTACATGTTGCTCAGCGCCTTGCGTCAGCACTTTCAGCACATCGTGGTGAACCTCACCGGCCAGCCCGACAGCGAAGCGCTGCGCACCTTTGTCAGCCATTGCGACAAATTGCTGTGGTACACCGATCAGAACGTCCTCGACTGCCGACGCAATCTGGCGATTCTCAACCTGTGGCGCGCCAAAGGCATGAACCTGGAACACGCGCGGATGCTGGTGGACCGTTACCTGCGCGGCGTGGCGCCCGACGCCGACGCACTGGCCAAAACCTTCGGCCTTGAAGTGCTGGCCACGCTACCACCTGCTGACGAACTGCGGATGAACGCCAAGAACCAGGCCACCACCCTCTTCGAACTCGGCCCGCGTGAGGCGCTGACCCAAGGCCTGAAAACCCTGGGCGAGCGCCTGGCCCAACGTTCTCAAGGGCTTGCCAGGCCCTCAGCCCATTGGCTGAGCCGCTTCTGGGGGGCTAAATGAACGGTGAAAAACTGTTCGGTGCCGGCCTGCACGGGGCGCACGGGCATGCCGAGCACGACAGCCTGAAACGGGTGCTGCACCGCTACATCATCGAGGCCATTGAGGAAACCGGCAAAAACCTGCTGGAAGACGCGCGCCCCGCGCTGGCTCATTTCGTCACTGACAAAGTGGCTGAATACGTGTCGCGCCTGCACCTGGCGATTTCACGCTATGAAATGGAACGGCTGGCCGAGGAAATCGTTGACGAACTCACCGGCTTTGGCCCGCTGGAAGTGCTGCTGCGCGATCCGGCGGTCACCGAAATTCTGGTCAATGGCCCGCACCGGGTGTTTATCGAGCGCGACGGCATCCTGCACCTGAGCGAACTGCGCTTTATCGACGACCACCACGTCGAGCGGGTCATGCAGCGCATTTTGGCGCCGTTGGGGCGACGGCTCGATGAGTCCTCACCGATGGTCGACGCGCGCATGCCCGATGGCAGCCGGGTCAACGCGATCATCCCGCCGATTGCGCTGGACGGCCCGTGCCTGTCGATTCGAAAGTTTCGCAAGGACATGCTCAAAAGCACGGACCTGATGGCCATGCAAACCATCGATCAGGCGATCTATGACTTCATTCAGGAGGCCGTGAGCAAGCGCTGCAACATCCTCATCAGCGGCGGCACGGGCACCGGTAAAACCACGCTGCTCAATATCCTCAGTCAGTTGATTAACCCCTATGAGCGGCTGGTCACCATTGAGGACGTGGCCGAATTACAGCTCGGTCACCCGCACGTGGTGCGTCTGGAAACCCGCCCGCCCAATGCCGAAGGCCATGGGGAGGTCAAAGCCAGCGACCTGATCCGCAACGCCCTGCGGATGCGCCCCGACCGCATCATCCTGGGGGAAATCCGCGGCGTTGAAGTACTCGACGTACTGACCGCCATGAACACCGGCCATGACGGCTCCATGAGCACCGTGCACGCCAACACCGCACAGGATGCGCTGTTGCGCCTGGAAACCCTCGTGGGCCTGACCGGGCGCACCGTGGCGGAGAAAACCCTGCGCCAAATGATCTGCGCCGCGCTGGACGTCATCATCCAGCTCACGCGCATGCCCGACGGGCGTCGCTGTGTCAGCGAAGTGCTGGAGGTGGTGGGTGTGCGCGATGACGTGTATGTCACCAACACCCTGTTCCGGCTGGATCGGCGCACCGGGGTCGGTTTCATGCGCGAAGCGCTCAATCCGGCGGGCGACAAGTTACGTCGCGAGCCAATCGTAAACCTTCAAGGTTGAGGGGCCCGCCATGATCCCGGCCCTGCTGCTGTTATTGATCGCGTTGCTGATGGCGTGCCTGGCGCTGTTTATTGTGTTCCGTGTGTTGCGCAATCCGACCACCAGCCGGGTGCTCAATCGGTTAGCGCAAGGGCAACCGCAACCGGCCCCGCATTTGGGCGGGCTGCTCTGGCTGGACCGCGCCTTTTTGCAGGCCGGGCTGCCCCGACCGTCGGAGCGCTTGCGACTGTGGCTTGGCCTGTGGCTCGGGGCGATGCTGCTGGCCGGGCTCGCAGGCGGCTGGATGGCGGTGCTTGCTTGCCTGCTGCTGCCACCGCTGTGCCTGAAGCTGTACCTCAGTTGGCGCTACCACCGTCAGGTGCGGCGCATGGTTGAGCAACTGCCGCCGTTACTGGATCACGCGGTGCGCAGCTTGAAGGCGGGTCGCACGTTGGCGGATGCCGTGCTCAATGCGATTGATGCCTCCAGTGACCCGCTCAAGACCGCACTGGGCCGGGTGTCGCGCAATGTGCAATTGGGCGTCAGCTTGCCGGAAGCGGTGCAGGACGTGGCCGAGCTGTACGAGCGTGAAGAGTTTCGCCTGTTTGCCCTGGGCCTCAAGGTCAACCAGCGCTACGGCGGCAACGCCAGTGAACTGCTGGAAAACCTCATCACCCTGATTCGCGAGCGCGAACAAGGCGCCCGTCAACTCAAGGCCATGACCGGTGAGACGCGCTTCACGGCCATGGTGCTGGCCGTTTTGCCGCTGTTGGTGCTGGTGTATTTCATGCTCACCAACCCCGCTTACCTGCCCAAAATGTGGAGCGACGCCTCCGGGCAGCACTTGTTGCTGACGGCGCTGGCGATGCAGGTCATTGGCTGCTTTACCCTGTGGCGCATGGTGCGGAGCGTATGACATGGCCTTGCTGATAAGCGTTGTCTTGCTGTTGGCCGCCCTGGCACTGGTCATCAATAGCGTGATCCAGCAGCGGCTGCGCCAACAACGTGTGATGCAGCGCCTTGAGGGCGGGAAAACCGGTACGCACACGCTTGGCACCTGGCTGCGGGCTGTCGGCAGCAGCAAAGTGGGCCAGCGCTCGGTGTCGCTGGACCACGAAACCCAAACCCTGTTGACCCGGCTGGGGTGGCGCACGGCCAGTCAGCGCTCGCTGTTTGCCGCCTTTCAGATTGGCACCCCGGTGGTGCTGGCCGGGTTGGTGTTCGTGGGGCATAACGTGTTCTACCCGGACACGGGCAATGTGTGGGTGGGGCCGCTGTTCGGGCTGGCCATCGGTTACTTGATTCCCAAACGGTTACTGGCCTACGCAGCCGCCCGGCGTCAGCAACAGGTGGCGATTGAGGTTTCTACATTTATCCCGCTCCTGCGCATTCTCTTTGAGTCAGGCATGGCGGTGGAGCAAGCACTGCGCGTGCTGAGTCAGGAGGCGCGGCAGTTGTTGCCCGTGTTGACTGGCGAGCTGCGACTGGTGCTGGCCCGTGTCGATTCCGGGCTGGAACTGGGTCAGGAGCTGCAAAAAGCCGCGAGCTTGCTGGCGGTGGATGAGTTCGACGACACCTGTGTGATTCTTCAGCAACTGATCCAGCAGGGTGGCGGCGCCATGAAGTCGTTGCAGGCGCTCAAAGCATTGCTCGATGACCGGCGCCTGACGCGCATGCAGGAATACATCTCGAAAATGTCGGCCAAGATGTCGGTCGTGATGATGGTGTTCCTGTTTCCGGCGCTGCTGATTGTGTTGGCTGGCCCCAGTTTTATCGCTATTTCACGGGCCTTCGGGTCTTGACCGGGAGTGTGAACATGAAAGCTGTGATCGTCGCGTGCGGGCTGCTGATGCTGGGCGGCTGTGCGAGCGGGGGCGCGAGTAACCCGCCGTGGCTGGCCCTGAACAGCAGTTGCGCCAAGTTGAGTGGCGATCAGGAGTTGTCAATGAACCTGGCCGACGACATGGCCAAAGAAGGCAAGCTGCACGCCAGTCTGGCCAATCTGCAAAGCCTGCCCGAGCGCTACGGGCAGGTGCAGTTGCGCAAGGCGCGCCTCTACCGTCAGTTGGGCCGCAGCGAGGCCGAGCCTCTGTATCGAAGTTTGCAGGGCACCTGTCTGGCAGCCGAGGGCGAGCATGGCCTGGGGCAACTGGCGGCAGCCCGAGGAGACAACGCCCAGGCCCTGGCCTACCTGCAAAAGGCCGCCAGCCTGGCCCCCACCGATGACAAGATCCGCAATGACTTGGGGGTGGTGTACCTCAACCTGTTGCGCCTGGACGACGCACGCTTTGAGTTTTTGACCGCGCTGGAACTCAGCAAAGAGGACGACACGTTGGCGGCGTTGAACCTGGTGACGTTGTTGATCTATCAGGACAACTGGAAGCAAGCGGCAGAACTGGTCACCCGCGCCGGACTGACACCCGAGCAAGTGACCGATGCCCAGGCCCGTGCGCAAGCACTCAAAGCCCCGGCCAGCGATCAGGTGGCGGTACTCAAATAATCGGAGGTGTGCGATGGCGATGACTGTACGTGTCGGCGTGTTACTGGTGTGGATGCCCTTGAGCGCGCTGGCCATCGAGCCGGGGCCGTCGTCCCGCTACCAGCAGGAAACCGAAAACTGGTTGCAGGTTCAGGTCAGCGGCAAAGAGGGTTCAACGGTGCCGCAGACGCTTACCCCGCAAGAGCGCGAACAAAGCCTGCAACGTTTGCTGAAAAGTTACGATCACGAAATCCCGGAGTACTACAAACAGGAATCGGGCGGCGGGGGCGGGACGTCCAATTAACGCGCGCCACCGCCTGTGCACGCTGAACACCGCGAGCACAGGCGTGGGGGCTTCAGTGGGCCGTCAGCCGGTGCTGTTTGGCGCTGGCATTGGGCGACAGCGCCAGGGCCAGTTGAGTGCGGTTGTTCATGTGGGTCAGGCGTAATACTTGTGACACGTAGAGTTTGACCGTGTTTTCCGTGATGCCCAGGTCGCAGGCGATCTGGTAGTTGGTCTGGCCTTTGCCCACCAGTCGGGCCACGTCGAGCTGGCGCGGTGACAGTTGCTGGAAAATCGCCGGCATGGCGTGCGAATCCTCTTCAGCGACGCCGTCCACGCCCGCGGTCAGTGGCGGTTGGCGCACGGATTCCATGTCCTGATACAGGTCGTCAATGGAGTCCGCCAAAAACTGAAGCTTGCGGTTCAAGTGCCCGAGCTGGACGCTTTTCATCCGTTCGCGCAGTTGCTCTTCCTGACGTTGGATGCCTTCAAGCAGTTCATTGAGGTCGACCGGTTTTTGGTAGTAATCCGCGATGCCGATGCGTAAGGCTTTGATCACATCCTGTTTGTCGGCGCGGCCGGTCAGCAGGATGCTTTCGAACAGGCGTTGTTTACCGGCGTGCTTTTGCAGGTGTTGGGTGAGTTCGATGCCATTCATGTCCGGCATGTGCAAGTCACACAGCACCAGACCGATTTCAGGGTCTGCGTTGAAGCACTCAATGGCTTCACGGCTCGACTCACAGGGCACGCACCGGTAGCCACTGCTTTCCAGAAACTCGCAGAGTTCTTCGACGATCAAGGGCTGGTCGTCGACCACCAGTACTTTTATGAGAGGGCTGAGCTGGTTCACGCGGTACTCCATGCCTGGCAAGCCTGTTCAAGGCAAACTGCGCCACTCATCGTGAGCAGGCTGGTTTAAAAGTAGACCCAGTTTCCCGTGCTGTACATGGAATAAATCCTACGTCTGCACTAGGGCATGCACAGCGTAGCCAACGCAAAACCCGCCAGCAAAAAGGGCGCGAAGGGGACTTTTTTTGACAGCGGGCCGGGGTCGCCGGGTGCAGGTGTTGTAACCCGTTGATACACAAGCGGCAGGATTTTTGACGCGATCAGCAGCCATAGCGCGGCACACAGGCCAGCGCCGATAAAGGTGCCCAGCACCGTCAGACGATCGGTGGCCAATGCCAGGGTTACCAGCAGCTTGACATCCCCCGCGCCGAACTTATTGAGCGCATAACCGGGCAGGGTCAGCACCAGCGCAATCAGCAGTGCCACCAGGGCTTCGCTGGGGGGTGCGCCGAGCCAGGTGTGGCCGCTCCAGAGCAGGTACAGCACTGCCAGGGCCATGCCGCCGAGGGTCAGGGTGTTGGCGATCTGGCGTTGGTACAGATCCTGAAGTGCGCACGCGGCCAACCAGAGGAACAGGATGAGTAATTGCGTCACGTAATCGGCGTCCCTTTTTGGCGAATGATTCTATGCTGATATGACGTGTGGTTTTCAGGGTAGACGCAGTCATGAAACCAGGCCTCCCCAGAAAAGAAAAAGGCGCAGCGGCCATCGAATTTGCGCTGGTGTTTGTGGCGTTTTTCGCTGTGTTTTACGGCGTCGTGAGTTACAGCTTGCCGCTCTTGCTGATGCAGTCGTTCAACCATTCCACGGCCGAGGCGGTGCGCCGCAGCGTGGCGCTGGACCCGACCGTTTCCCCCGCGACCTACACTCAGGATGTGCAAAATCGCGCCCTGAGTGTGTTGAGTGACCAACTCGCGTGGGTGCCGAGCGCCTTGAAAGGCAGCCTCAATCAGCAGGCGGTCTATAGCGGCGGGGTGCTGACGGTCACCGTCAGCCTGCCAGCCTCGGCGTTAAGCGCCATCATGCCGGTGCTGGTGCTGCCGGGAGACATCACGGTGCCCAGTTTGCCGACCACGTTAACGGCTCAATCGAGTCTGCAGTTTTGATCAGCGGCGAGCGCTTGTTGGGGCGGCTGCTGGGGCGAGCAGACGAGCCCGCAGCGTTGGCGGATACGCCTGCCCTGCGTGTGCAGGCGGGCATTCAATTGCGGCTCGATCAGCACGGCCATGTGCTGGAGCAGCATGGCCTGGCCATGGCGATGGGCAGTGGCCCGCCGCGCCTGTTGATCGATTATCTGGTGCCGGGCAGCACGCTGGCACTGGAAGGCACGCCCCGGGATTGGCAGGGGCAAAGCCTGGACCTCATGTTTCAGGTCGGCGGCGGCCCTGTTGTCTACACCCGCGGCTGGGTCCAGCCGCACGGTGACGACTGGTTACTGCAATTGCTGGACATCAGCGATGTGCTAATGGGTCAACAGCAGGCGCGCAGCCGGGAACTCACCCACCTGCTCACCACCCACATGGGGGAGCAATTGCGTCATTGCGGCCATGGCCGGCTGCCCGCGGTGGTGACCGATCTGCTGCAGCAGGTGGCGCACCATTGGCATATCCCGTGTGTAGCCCTGGCGTTGCCCGACACCACACAGGCCGAATGGCGCATTTACAGTGTTTACCGCCAGCATGATGCCCCCGCGCTGTGGGAGGTCGATCAAGCTCTGGGCAGCACCCTCGACAGCTTCAATGGCCACGCGCCCCAGCGGTTTGAGGCGCTGTATGGCCTCAACGACAAGCCCCGGCTGAGCGGGCTGTTTGGCAACACCGATGGCTTGCTGGTGCCGTACAACGATCATCAAGGGGTGAGCGCATGGCTGTTGTTTGGCCAGTACCCGGCGAGTCGTCACGCCCCGGCCATGGGCGACATGGATTGGCTTCAGGTGTGCGCGGCATTGGCCGGGCCGCTGCTCAGTCGCTTGCGTGAGTTGCAACATGTGCAGCAGATGGAGCGCATGGAGGCATTGCAGGGCCTGCTGGGCAGCGGCTGGTGGGAGTGGTCGGCCAGCACCCGGCAACTTTTGCTTGCCCCGCCCCTGGCCGCCAGCCTGTTGCCCGATCAGCCTGCGCATGTGCCCCGAGAGGCGTGGTTGGGGCTGTTTCACCCGGCGGACCGCGAAGAGCTTGCCAGCCGCTTCAATGACCTGCTGTCCCACGACACGCCTCTGTTGCTGTGCGTGCGCTTGCACCAACCCGACAGTACGCGGCCGGTGATCTGGTACCGCATTCAGGGCCAGGTGCTGGGCGGTGAAGGCGGGCCGCGTGTTGTGGGGTTCATGCTGGATGTCAGCGACATGCAAAATCAGCAACAGCAAGCGGCGGCGGCCCATGCCCGACTCGACAACCTGATCGCCAGCTCCCCGGCGGTGATTTATGTACAGCGCTATGCCGAGGGCGCGTTGCTGCCTGAATTCTTCAGCGCCAGTTTGCAGCCCTTGTTGGGCTGGACGCGTGAAGAATGCACGGCCGCCACGTTGATTGAGTGGGTACACCCTGACGACCGTGCGCAGTACTTCGAGCGCACCCGACGCCTGTTGCGCGAAGGCAATGTGCGCAGCCGCTATCGACTGCGCGACCGTGAGGGCGACTACCACTGGTTACTGGACGAGGCCCGGTTGCTGCGCGACGACCTGGGCCTGCCGGTCGAAGCCGTGGGCCTGTGGCTGGACATCACCGACGCCACGGAAGCCGCAGAACGAATCAAACACAGCGAAGAGCGCTACCGCATGCTGGTGGAGGATTCCCCGGCGATGATCTGCCGCTACACCCCCGACTTGACCCTGACCTTCGGCAATCGCCCACTGGCCAATTACCTGGAGTGCGCGCCCGAGCAGTTACCGGGCATCAACCTCAGCGGCTGGTTGTCGCCGGAGCAACAGCGGGCGTTTGTGCAACGTTTGGCCACCTTGACCCCCGAATTCCCGGTCAGCACCGCCGAAATCAGCCTGCAACTGCCGGGGCGCGAACATGCGTGGTGGGTCTGGTCGGATCGCGGCGTGTTTGATGAGCTCGGGGTGTTGGTCGAAGTGCAGGCGGTCGGGCGCGACAACACCGAAGTGCGGCGTTCGCAACAGCAACTGACCCAGAGCGCCAAAATGGCCACCCTGGGCGAGATGGCCTCCGGGCTGGCCCATGAGATCAACCAGCCGCTCAATGTGATGCGCATGGCCATCGTCAATGTGCTCAAACGCCTGAGCAATGGCGATGTGCAGATCGATTACCTGCAAGACAAACTCAATCGCCTCGACACCCAGGTGCAACGCGCGGCGCGGGTGGTGGACCACATGCGTGTGTTTGGTCGACGTTCGGAGATCGAACAGCAGGTGTTCAACCCGGCCATTGCCATCGACGGCACGCTGTCACTGCTCAGTGACGGCCTGCGCGGCAAAGGCGTGGAGATTCGCTGCGAAGGCCTGGACTGCGCCGTCCGCGTACGGGGTCATGTGGATCAACTGGAACAGGTGCTGATTAACCTGCTGGTCAACGCCCGTGATGCCTTGCTCGGCCAGCGTGAAAAAGACCCTGACTTCGCGCCGTGGATCGCCCTTGGCATCGAAACAGACCCCGGCCACGTGCGCTTGTGGGTACACGATAACGCAGGCGGCATTGACCCGCGACTGCTGGAGCGCATCTTCGAACCCTTCTTCACCACCAAACCGGTCGGTGTGGGCACGGGGCTGGGGTTATCCGTGAGCTACGGCATCATCGAGAACATGGGCGGTCGGCTGAGCGTCAGCAACACCGAACACGGCGCCCGCTTTTGTATAGCGCTGCCGGTGGTGGGCGATCAGAGCACCAGTTGAGCGCGGCCGCCCTGATTGCAGGAAAGATTGGCGCCTACTTCTGCATTACCCAGGCTGACCCCTAGCGCCCCCAAGAGCGTGTTGAGGATCGGGTCCAGCAGGTTGGACAGTAAGCCGCTTAACGCGGTGGAAAGAATGCCCGTCACTTGATTTATCAGTCCGGCCACGCCCGTCAGGGCATCGTTGGCCACGCTGCCGGTCTGTGGCGTGTACGTCACCACCATGTTGTCAGCCAGCGAGTCACCCAGACTCTTGATGATGCTTGCATTGCTATTCAGAGGTTTTTGGTAAACGGGCGGATTGTTGACCTCGGGTAGCAAAGGCGCACTCCATGTTTGCGGCTGAGAGTTGGCCGCTATTTGCGTTTGCACCTTCAGGCCCAGCCCACCCCCTTTGCCGACTTGCAGCGGGCCGCATAGCAACATGACCGAGCACTTGGTGACATCAATACTGATCAGTTTTACCGGGTCCACGGCCAGGTAATTCAGCTTGTTGATTTCAATCGACGATGGAAACGCACCGTTGGCTGGCGGGCTGCCAATACTCAGCTTGGCTGCCGCGGTAGATGTTTGCGCTGTCAGGCTTTTGGTGGCCTGACTGGAGCAGTTGTAAGCGGTCACATAACTGTTGGCACTCGCCGCTTCCAGATAAATATCCAACGACGACGCAATGCTAAGGGACGTTCGCTCGCACGCCAGGACGCACTGCAAGACTCCGATTAAATCCAGATTCAGCAATTTGTTGACGATATCGGTCAGGGGCGAGAGCAGTTGGGTGAGCGCAGACACAATCTGCGACACCAGTTTGAGAACTGCCAGATCAATATGAATGTGCGTCTGAACTTGCGCTGTTTTGACGTAGATGCGGTTAGCACCGAAAACCGGATCTTTAATGGCCAGTGCCGGGTTGCCAATCACCGACATTTGCGGGGGCTCAATCACTTTGATTGACACCGTGACGGTGCCTACCAGCGCAATCGTTGATGTGATATCGGCGGCCACTGCACTTTTGCCATTTGACAGTTGCACAATCCCTTGCAACAGATCAAAGACTGTCAGATTGGTGTTCAGGCCAGCACTTGAGGTGCCATTCTGGAGCTTCAACAAGTCGCCCAATTTCAGTATTTGCGTGTTAGCGGCGATTAACTTGATGGTGGTCAGCGCTTGCACAGCAACCGTGGCGCCCGGCCCGCCTTTTTGCAGCACATTAATCGCGGCATTAATCAACTGAGTTGCAGACACGTTTGTATTGAGCAATTGCGCGTAATCACCGGCATTCAGGTTCAGGTCGATGGCCAGTTGATCGAGATAACTCAGCAAGTTGATATTGGTGTTGGCCAGCCCCTGCCACGATGCAAGGCTCAAGTTCAATTTGCCCCCCAGCAGGCCGCCCACAAGGCTGTTGAGCAATGGCGAGTTGCTTGAATTGATATCTGCCAAAGACGACCTGATAGTGAGCGCTGCCAGCGGGGCGCCTCCCGTGGCCCCCACCGCACTGGCCGTCAGTTGGGTATTGAAGCCGAAGGTCCCGTTGGAAAACAGGTTCCACAGCCCGCCTGCCACGCTGGTCGGCACGACGGTGGTGGCGATGACGCGTATCGCGTCGGACTTACTCGCATCGGCGCTGAAGGTGCGCAGTTTGTCGCTGCCGGTCACCAGGGTGCCGCAGGTGGCGCTCAACGTTTGCGTACTGCCGGGGGTGAAACTGTTTCGCGTGGCGCTGGCGATGGCGTAGGTGCTGGCGGTCGTGGTGCCGGTTGCCAGGCAGTTACCGCCCCGGCTGACGGCCTCCAGCACGGCGACGTCAGCGACCCGTTGCAACTTGCGCTGTTCCAGATACAAGCGGCCGCTGTCGACCACCAGCAGCATGAACAGCAACACCACGCCGAGGGTCACGGCGGCCATCAAGCCGATTGCACCGCGCTGCGAACGAAGGGTGCACAGACGCGGGCCACGCAATGGGGGAGACATCGAGCACTCCTTTGCCGGCCTGCTGCCGAGCGCAACTCTCCACGGGTGAAGGGGGGTGTAGTCAAGGTGTGCGGACGCTGCGTACCCGATCTCGGCTTCGTTGCTCAGCAGCGACTACAGCCGGTGTCGTCGCTGCCGGGCGCTTAGTTCGCTGTCGGTTTGGGCGGGTAGTCGCTCAGGATTTTGCTCACGGCTTCGTGGATCGCCGCGCTGCGTTGCGCCGGGTCGGGGTTTTTATCCACGACTTTTTCCGCGCTGCCACGCCACACCAACTTGTCGGTTTTGGCGTCGATCAGGTCGATTTGCAGGGTGCCCACTTGGTAGTTGATGTTGCGCACTTCATCGTAGACCGGTGCGCCCCAGTAACCTTCCCACGGGCCACCCCAATAGCCGCCCCATGGCCCACCCCACGGGCCGCCGTAGCCATAGCCGTAATTGGTCACCACCTGTTCCTGGCGTTCGGCAACGATCAGGTAGGTTTGTACCCACAGGTCGGCTTTGGTCGCCGGGGTGACTTGGCGCAAGCCGCGCTGGTCCAGCTGATAAGCCACCGCCTGGGTGATGCGTTGTTGGGTCAGGTCGCTTTTGAGCATCGGGTTGTTGGGCACAAATTGCAGGGCAGGTTCCTTCCACGCCCAGGTGTGGAACGTGGCGAAATCAACGGACGGGTTGTAATCGTGTGTGACCTGCATCGATTCGCAGGCGCTGAGCAGCAGTGCCAGCCCCACGAGCGCTATTCGACGTAGCATGATGATTCTCCACTTCAACAATTAGTCTTAATGAGGAGGGTAGGCCTGTACTGCTTTGTTCAGCGATTCGCGCAACGCATTCCCGCGTTCGCTCAGGCTGCCCGTGCTGCTGGTTTCAGCGCTGGAGCTCCAGACAGGCTCGCCGGTCTTGCCGTCATACAGCGTCAGCCGCACCACCATGACGTCCACTTCGTAGGTTCGAACGATGGGCACGGTGTTATACATGCCGTACCGATTGCCATAACGACCGTAGCGATCCCCATAGAACCCGCCGTAACCAGCCCCATAACCATAGTCGTCCTGAACCTGACGCAAGCGTTTTTCTGCATGTAAATCGGCACTGACCCGCACATCAGCTGGGCGGCCGGGCTGGGCCGGGCGCAAGCCTCGCTGATCCAGGGCTGCGCTCACCGCTTCGGCGATCTGTGCTGAATCGGCCCAGGCCGTTCCTGCTGGCAGGCGGCCGTTGAGCCAGGCCCAGCTCTGGTAACGGCCGTAGTCGCGTGGGGGCGCCGGGTAAGCGCTCAGGTCAATGGCGTTGGCGGCCTGCGGCGGGGCGCCAGGCATGGGCAGTGACGAGGCGGTGTACGGGTTGGGGCTTTGGCAGGCGCCCAACCCCAGGCTCAGAACCAATAGAGCAACGCGGCGATACATGACACTCCCCCCCAGTTGAACGGTTAAAGCGGGCGGCACACCCAATGCAGGTAACGGCCCAGCCCCGCAAAGGCAGGGTGGCGCCGATGAGCCAGTTCCATTTCAATCAGTGCGTCGAGTTCGGCGCGGGCCTGGAACTCCACGGGCATGTAGTCGTGGAACACGCGCACGCCACTGTGGCTTTCAACCTGCCATAGCGCTTGCATCGCCTGCGCCAGCTCCCGTGGATCAAGGGGCTGTTGCGGGGTAAGGCTCTGCTTTTCGCCCGCCATGTCGTTTTTTCGCATCTTGCGGAAATGGCCTTTGAGCAAGTTGCGATAAATCAGCGCATCGCGGTTGTAGAACGCCAGCGACAGCCAGCCGCCGCTGGCCGTCAGTTGATGCAGCACCGGCAGGATCGCGTGGGGTTCGGCCAGCCATTCCAGCACCGCATGGCACAACACCAGGTCATACGGTTCGGTGAGTTGGCCCAACAGCTCTTGCCAGGACGCCTGAATAAACGTGCCCGTCTGGCCGGCGTCGGCGAAACGCTGACGCGCGCCTTCAAGCATCGGGGCGGCCGGTTCTGCCAGCGTCACGTCGTGGCCTTGCTCGGCCAGCCACAGCGACATGTGCCCCAGGCCCGCGCCGATGTCCAGTACGCGCAAGCGCCGCTGGGGCAGCGATTCTTTAAGGTCGGCTTGCAACACGGCGAGGCGGATGGCCCCTTTGGCGCCGCCATAGATTTTTTCCGCGAAGCGGGTGGCCAGCAGATCGAAGTGACGGTCGCTCATCGGCTGAAACGCCTTTCGCTGTCGGCCAACTTGCTGCGCACCACCTCGTTCATGTCCAGGCCCAGTTCGCTGCACAGCAACAAGAGGTACAACACGATGTCACCCACTTCCTGACCGGCATGGGCCAGTTGGTCGGCGGGCAGTTGGCGGGACTGGTCTTCGGTCAGCCATTGGAATATTTCCACCAGCTCGGCCATTTCAACACTGGCGGCCATGGCCAGGTTTTTTGGGCTATGGAAGGGCTTCCAGTCGTTGTTATCGCGGATGCGGTGCAGGCGTTGGGTCAATTCGTCGAGGTTCATTGCAGGTGTGCTCTCCAGAAGGCGCAAAGCTTGCGACCGAATGGACGTGGGCGCAAGGGGGGCGCTGGCGCGGCCGACACCTGCGCCGACTGGAGGTGAATTAACTCAACGGCCGCCAGCGCCCGACCATGTGCACCAGGTCTGCATGGCCATTGAGCTGAAAGTCGCCACTGGAACCGGCTTCGCTGCTGTGCAAGTTCACTTCGGCGGGCAGGCGCACCGGTTTTTTGAAGTCCACCGTGATTTCGACATTGGCCGCAGGCAAGTGCGAATTCAACGCGGCCAGCGTGCGGGCTTCAAGCCACAGCCCGTGGGCGATAGCGGTCGGCAGATCGAACAGCTTGGCGCTGGCGGCGCTCAGGTGGATCGGGTTGTAGTCCCCAGACACCCTGGCATAACGGCGCCCGATGTCGGCCGGGGCGTACCAGCGCGTCAACTCGGTCATGCCGCTCGCAATACTCGCAGCAGGCTGGGGCGCGTCGCCCGGTAAATCGACGCCTTTGCACAGCAAGGTACTTTGCGCCTCCCACAGCGGTCCGATGAGGTCGTCCACCTGAGTCACCACGTCGAACGTCGCACCTTTGGGGTGTTTTTGCAGATTGTTCGCGGACACGCCAATGCGCAGTTGAGACACGCCGCCCATGGGCCGCAGCACGCGAATCTGATTGCTCAGGTGGATCAACCCCAGCAGCGGAAACGGAAAGTCTTTGTCGGTCAGTAACTGCATTTGCAGCCCGAACGCCAGGAGGTGCGGGTAGGTCGGTGGCAACAGCGGGCTGGAAGGCAGGTCGCAGACTTCACGAAACGCCTCCAGCGGTTTGCCGTCCACCGTCACCCAGCAACGCAGCCCTTTATCAGGCAGGGTGTCGCCGGTGATTGTGCGCTTGGTCGCCGCGCGGGCGTACAGGGCGGGCAAGTGCGGCGGGGTGTCGAGGTCGAGCCAATGGACAGTCATGGGTCAGGCCCCCAACACGCTTTGGCCGCACACCCGCAGCGTTTGGCCACTGATCGCGCCCGAGCCCGGTTGAGCGAGCCAGGCCACTGCTTCAGCGACGTCCTGGGGCAAACCGCCCTGGCCCAGCGAACTCATGCGTCGACCCGCTTCGCGCAGGGCAAACGGAATGTGCGCGGTCATTTGCGTTTCAATAAAGCCCGGCGCCACGGCGTTGATGCTGATGCCGCGCTCACCGAGCAACGGCGCCCAGGCTTGCGCCAGACCGATCAGCCCGGCTTTGCTCGCGGCGTAGTTGGTTTGCCCGCGATTACCGGCAATGCCGCTGATGGAGGCGAGCAGAACGACGCGCCCGTTGTCCTGCAGGGTGCCGCTGTCGAGCAGGGCTTTGGTCAGCACTTGGGGCGCATTCAGGTTGACCGCCAGCACTGCGTCCCAGTACTCGGGGGTCATGTTGGCCAGGGTTTTGTCCCGGGTGATGCCGGCGTTGTGCACCACGATGTCGATGCCCTCCGGTAAGTGTTCGATCAGCTGCGGGGCGGCGTTTTCAGCACAAATGTCCAGCGTGATACTGCGCCCGCCGATACGGGCCGCGAGGGCTTCAAGGTCGTTTTTGGCCGCTGGCACGTCCAGCAGGATGACGTCGGCGCCGTCCCGGGCCAGGGTTTCCGCGATGGCTGCGCCAATGCCGCGGGCCGCGCCGGTGACCAGCGCCTTGCGCCCGGCCAGTGGTCGCGTCCAGTCACTGACCGGCGTTGCGCAGGCAGACAGGCGCAGCACCTGGCCACTGATAAAGGCGCTTTTGGGCGACAGGAAAAACCGCAGCGCCCCTTCCAGTTGATCTTCGGCGCCCTCGTTGACGTACAGCAATTGCAGGGTGCCGCCGTTGCGCAATTCTTTGGCCAGCGAACGGCTGAACCCTTCAAGCGCCCGCTGGGCACTGGCGGCAAACGGATCGCGTTGACGTTCAGGCGGGCGGCCAAGGATCACCAGATGCGCGCCGGGTTGCAGGCTACGCAGCAGCGGCTGGAAAAATTCGCGCAGCTGTTTGAGCTGGTCGGTGTGCAGCACATCGCTGGCATCAAACACCACGGCCTTGAGGGCGGGGCCCTGGCCTGGAATCCACGGGCTGGCGGCCAAGGGCTCGGCGCCATAGCTGAACACGGCGTCGGTGAGTTTATTGGCAAAAGACTTGATGTGTCGGACCAGCGGGCCGCCGCCCATCAGCAGCGGGCCTTCTACCGGGCGCAGACGTCCGGCTTGCCAGCGTTCCAGTCGCACCGGTGACGCAAGCCCTACCGCGCCGACCAACCGTCGGCCGAGGGATGAGTTGGCGAAGTCGATATAACGGTCTGACATGGAACACTCTCCGACACATGGGGTTCAAAGGGTTGACCACAGGAAGACAAGGGTCGTTCGTTAAAGGGTGATAGCACCTACGCTTGTCACGACAAATGGTTACTCAATCAAAGGGGACGTCTTATGACTTTGCGCCGTGTAGCGATTATTGGCGGTAATCGAATTCCGTTTGCCCGGGCTAACGGGCCGTACGCGAGGGCCAGTAATCAGGCGATGCTGACGGCTGCGCTGGAAGGGCTGATCGAACGCTTCAACCTGCATGGCGAGCGTCTGGGCGAAGTGGTGGCAGGGGCGGTGCTCAAGGATGCGCGCGATTTCAGCCTGACCCGCGAATGTGTACTGGGCTCACGCCTGTCGCCGCAAACCCCGGCCTACGATCTGCAACAAGCGTGCGGCACCGGGCTGGAAGCAGCCTTGCTGGTGGCCAATATAATCGCCTTGGGGCAGATCGAGTGCGCGGTGGCGGGCGGGGTCGACACCACGTCCGATGTGCCGATTGGCCTGAATGACGGGTTGCGTCAGTGGCTGTTGCAGCTCAACCGCACCAAGGCGCCGCTGGACAAGCTCAAAGCCGTGCTGCAATTGCGTCCGCAGTTTTTGAAACCGGCGTTCCCGCGCAATGGCGAGCCGCGCACCGGGTTGTCGATGGGCCAGCACTGCGAGTTGATGGCGCAAACCTGGCACATCCCCCGCGCCGATCAGGATGCCTTGGCCCTGTACAGCCATCAGGCGCTTGCCACGGCGTATCACGAAGGCTGGGAAGACGATCTGGTCACGCCCTTTTTGGGCCTGACTCGGGACAACAACCTGCGCACGGATTTGACCCTGGAAAAACTGGCCGCGCTCAAGCCGGTTTTTGAGCGCAGTGCCAAAGGCACGCTGACGGCGGGTAACTCGACGCCGCTGACCGATGGCGCGTCAGTGGTGTTGCTGGGCAGTGAAGCGTGGGCCAAGGCGCGTGGCTTGCCGATTCTGGCGTACCTGCGCGATGGAGAGACCGCAGCGGTGGATTTCGTACACGGTGCAGAAGGCCTGCTGATGGCCCCGGTGTATGCCGTCCCACGTTTGCTCGCGCGTAATGGCCTGAGTCTGCAGGACTTCGACTACTACGAAATACACGAAGCGTTTGCAGCACAGGTGCTCTGTACGTTGAAAGCCTGGGAAGACCCCGAGTACTGCAAAACCCGCCTGGGGCTGGACGCGCCGCTGGGGGCGATTGACCGCAGCAAGCTCAACGTCAAGGGCAGTTCGTTGGCGGCGGGGCATCCATTTGCGGCCACTGGCGGGCGTATCGTGGCCAACCTCGCCAAGTTGCTCGACGCCGCCGGCCAAGGGCGCGGGCTGATCTCAATTTGCGCGGCGGGCGGGCAGGGCGTCACCGCGATTATTGAGCGTTAACCCGCGCGTTAGGGCATCGGCGCGGCCGGGGCGTTGGGGATAAGAGGATCGGCCGCTTGCCGACGGCGGCTGGCATAGTTTTCTGCCATCACTGAGCACACGATCAGTTGCAGCGGGTGGTAGATCATGATGGGCAACAGGATCAAGCCCAGCCCAGGGTTGGCGCCGAAAATCAGGGCGGCCATGGGCGCACCCGCCGCCAGGGATTTCTTGCTGGCGCAGAACACGGCGGCAATTTCATCTGGCGTGCTGAAGTGCAGCGCACGGGCGGTGCGGGTGGTCATCCACAGAATGACCGCGAGCAGCACGGCGCTGCCGACAAAGGCGCTGAGAATCACTGACGATCCCTGTTGTTGCCACATCCCTGAGACCATCGAGTTGCAGAACGCGGCGTACACCAGCAACAGAATCACCAGCTTGTCGACGATGCTGGTGTAACGCTTGTGCCGGGCAAAAAAGCGGCCGAACAGCGGACGCACCAGTTGCCCCAGCACCAGCGGCAGCAACAACAGGGCGCAGAGGTCGAGCAGGGTGGCGCCGAGGTCGATTCCGCCTGTGCCGCTGCCGACCACGACACTCACCAGCAAGGGCGTCAGGAAAATCCCCAGCACGCTCGACAGGCTGGCGTTGAGAATCGCTGCCGGTACGTTGCCGCCCGCGCTGCCGGTGAGTGCCACCGACGATGAGATGGTGGAGGGCAGCGCGCACAGGTAGAAAAAGCCCAGCATCAACAGCGGCGGGACATGGCTGCCCATTAGGAGGTCGGCCCCCAGCCATATCAGCGGGAAGACGACAAAGGTGAAGCCTTGCACCATCAGGTGCAGGCGCAGGTTTTTCAGGCCGTGGCGGATCTGCTCGCTGGACAGGTTGACCCCGTGCAGGAAGAACACCAGGAACACGCCGATGTTGATGACCCATTCTGCGTGCATGGCGCCGCCGGTGCTGCCGAACGCGGGGAACAGGTACGCCAGAAACGTGGCCAGCACCATGCCGCACAGAAACCAGTCAGTGAATACGCGTTTGAAGTGTTTGAGCACAGGCATCGCAGGCACCGCAATGTTGTAAGAATTGATGACATAGCCTAACGTCGGCCTGATCTGACGTCTCGCGACATAAGGCCAATCCATGCCGCCCAACGGACAACGCGGCCCTCAACGGGCGATTCCCCAACTCGACGCACTGCCCCGGCCGCTTTATGCGCGGGCCGAGAGCCTGGGCGCGGGTTCCTGGACGCCGCGCCATCGGCATGACTGGGTGCAGTTTTCTTACGCCATCAGTGGCGTATTGGGGGTGCACACCGACCAAGGCAGCTTTTTCGCCCCGCCGCAGTGGGGGATCTGGATTCCGGCGGGGCTGGAGCACGAGGTCATGACCTCAATGCGCGCCGAGATGCGCAGCCTGTATGTGCGCCGTGAAGACTGCCCGTGGGCGCCCGATCATTGCCGGGTGCTGGAGGTCACGCCGCTGGCCCGCGAGCTGATCAAGCGCTTTTGTGCGCTGCCGGCCAACTACCCCGAAGCAGGCGGCCCCGAACAACGACTGGTGAGTGTGTTGCTGGACCAATTGGCCGAATTGCCGGAAGTGGGCTTTTCGTTGCCATTGCCTCACCACCCGCGCCTTCTGGTGCTGTGCAATGAATTAATTGAAACCCCTGATGCCGAAGTCAGCGTGGGGCTGTGGTCGGCCCGGCTGGGCGTGTCGGAGAAAACCTTGATGCGATTGTTTCAACGTGAGACAGGCTTGAGCTTTCGTGGCTAGCGCCAGCGGGTACGCTTGCTGTCGTCGTTGCGGGTGCTGGAAGACGGTGCTCACGTCACCCGGGCGGCTCTGTCCTGCGGCTATGAGTCGACGTCGGCGTTCATCGCCGCGTTCAAGAAACTGTTTGGCGCCACGCCCGGCGAGTTGTTTCGCCATCACTGAGCGTCGGGCGTTCAGGCGGTGCTCGCCCATCGGGGCTCGTCTATCATTCAGAAGGTTTGGCGCAGGATGTGCCGGACTGTCAGGTGTACAGGGAGTGCTTGCAAGCGACTTGGAATGCGGCGTCCCTCTCCCCGTGGTGCGCGGATTGCCGTATAACGAGTGACATTCGCGTGTTTGGTAATAAAGGACCCACAATAAAAGCTGATGAAGACTCCAAAACGCTTAGAACCCCTGATCGAGGACGGTCTGGTCGACGAGGTGCTGCGCCCACTTATGAGTGGTAAAGAAGCAGCTGTGTACGTAGTCCGCTGCGGCAATGAGCTGCGATGCGCCAAGGTTTACAAGGAGGCTAACAAACGAAGTTTTCGCCAGGCCGCCGAATATCAGGAGGGTCGCAAGGTTCGTAACAGCCGTCAGGCCCGAGCGATGGCCAAAGGCTCGAAGTTCGGTCGTAAAGAGACCGAAGACGCCTGGCAAAACGCCGAAGTGGCTGCGCTGTTCCGTCTGGCTGGCGCCGGGGTGCGGGTTCCCAAACCGTTCGACTTCCTGGAAGGCGTGCTGTTGATGGAACTGGTGGCCGACGAATACGGCGACGCGGCTCCGCGTCTGAACGACGTGGTGCTGGAGCCGGACCAGGCCCGTGAATACCACGCGTTTTTGATTCAGCAGATTGTGCTGATGCTGTGTACCGGTCTGGTTCACGGTGACTTGTCCGAGTTCAACGTGCTGCTGACCCCGACCGGCCCGGTGATTATCGACCTGCCGCAAGCGGTCGATGCCGCCGGCAACAACCACGCGTTCAGCATGCTGGAACGTGACGTGGGCAACATGGCGTCGTACTTCGGCCGGTTTGCGCCGGAGTTGAAGACGACCCGATACGCCAAGGAAATGTGGGCGCTGTATGAAGCGGGCACGTTGCACCCTGGCAGCGTGTTGACGGGTGAGTTTGATGAGCCGGACGAGCTGGCCGATGTCGGCGGAGTGATGCGCGAGATCGAAGCGGCGCGGCTGGATGAAGAACGCCGTCAGGCCGTACGGGCTGCCGATGAGGCTCCCCCGGGCAAAACCGAAGAGCCGCCTCCACCGTGGATGCAGTGATTCGATGAAGCAAAAAAACCGGCTGCGGCCGGTTTTTTTGTGGGCGTTGTTCCCCCCGCTGGCTTAAAACCGGTTCAGCGGGACTTTCAGGCTGTGTATGCCTTTGTCGTCGGCAGGCGGCAGGTTGCCCGCGCGAATATTGATCTGGATCGCCGGAATCAAGAGTTGCGGCACCGACAAGGTTGCGTCACGGGCGGTGCGCATCGCCACAAAACTTTCAAGGTCGAGGGTGTCATTCACGTGGATGTTGCGCGCCCGCTGTTCACCCACGGTGGTTGTCCAGGCCACGTCGCGGCCTTCGGGCGGGTAGTCATGGCACATGTATAACCGGGTGGTCGGCGGCATAGACAGCAGGCGTTTTATGGACTGATACAGTTGCCTCGCGTCGCCCCCCGGGAAGTCGCAGCGGGCCGTGCCGACATCGGGCATGAACAGGGTGTCACCGACAAAAATGTGGCTGTCTTCGATCTGGTACGCCATGTCCGCCGGGGTGTGGCCGGGCACATGCAAGGCGCGCACGTGCAGCGGCCCTATGTGAAACACCTCGTCAGGGGTAAACAATTTGTCGAATTGTGATCCGTCCTGCCGGAACTCAGGCTCAAGGTTGTAGAGGTCGCGGAACACACCCTGCACCTGGGTGATGGGCGCTCCAATGCCAATTTGGCCGCCGAGTGTTTTCTTCAGGTAGGCACTGGCCGACAAGTGATCGGCGTGGGCATGGGTTTCCAGCAGCCAGTGCACCGTCAGGCCACGGGACTCGACAAAGGCGGCGATCCGGTCCGCACTCTGGGTGCTGATGCGCCCGGCGGCGGCATCGTAATCGAGCACCGGGTCGATGATCGCGCAGGCGCCCGCCGTGGCGGCGTACACCACGTAGCTGACGGTGGAGGTAGCGGGATCGTAAAAGCCCTGTATTTCGGGGTGCATGGCGGCCTCACATCAGTCGATACAATTCTTAATATATTGAAAGATATATTATTGAATCGTAAACTGTCGACCGTTATGTCGGCAGGGGTTTTTTCAATGTCTGTACAGCTCACCCATCACCAAATCGGTCTGCTGCGCGATTCGGCGTCCAAAGCCTGCCTGCTGCTCAAGGCGCTGGCCAACGAAGATCGCCTGTTGCTGTTATGTCAGTTGACCCAGGGCGAGCGCAACGTGGGCGAGCTTGAGGCGCTGACCGGTATTCGTCAGCCCACGCTGTCTCAACAGTTGGGTGTGCTGCGCGATGAAGGGTTGGTCAATACCCGGCGCATGGGCAAGTTCATCTTCTATTCCCTCGCCAGTTTCGAAGTGGTCTCGGTCATGCAAACCCTGTCCGGTTTGTACTGTGGTCAAGCGTTGAAGCAGTAACGCGCAGCGGGACCCGATCCATTCATTTTCAGTTGTGCCTGGAGTGCTCAATGGAGCAAAACATCAAGCGAATCGACGCGTGCTTTTCGGTGGCGGGTCAAATCGGTCAGTCTGATCTCCAAACGTTAGCGGGGCAGGGGTTTCGCAGTGTGATCTGCAACCGGCCCGATCATGAAGGCGGCCCCGAACAACCCGAGCACACCGCGCTCCGCGACGCCGCGCAGGCCCTGGGGTTGAGTTTTGCGTATGTGCCTGTGGCCACCACCGGGGCGACGGCGCAGGACGCCGAACAGATGCGCACCGTACTGGCGCAACTGCCGACGCCGATTCTGGCGTTTTGCCGCACCGGCAATCGCTCCTCCAAATTGTATGAACTGGCCACCCGTGGCACTCGCGAAGCGGCACCGTATGACATCGTCGTGATCGGCGGCGGCTCGGCCGGGATCTCGGTGTGCGCGAGCCTGCTCAAGCGGGATGCGGCGTTACGCATTGCCGTGGTTGAACCCAGCGCCGAGCATTACTACCAACCCGCGTGGACGTTGGTGGGTGGCGGCGCCTATGACGTGAAAAACACCGTGCGTGCCACGGCTGACGTGATGCCCAAGGGCGCCACCTGGGTCAAGGCGTCGCTGTCTGCCTTTGCCCCCGAGCGCAATGTGGTGCTGCTCAGTGATGGCAAGGAGTTGACCTATCAGCAATTGATCGTCTGCCCGGGGTTGGAACTGGCCTGGGAGAAAATCGAGGGCCTGGAAGAGACGCTGGGCCAGCATGGCGTGACCTCCAACTACCGCTATGACCTCGCGCCCTATACCTGGGAGCTGGTGCGCACGTTGCGCGGCGGTACGGCGCTGTTTACCCAGCCGCCCATGCCGATCAAGTGCGCAGGCGCGCCGCAAAAAGCCATGTACCTGGCCTGTGACCACTGGCGTAAACAGGGGGTGCTGGACGCGGTAGCGGTCGAGTTCAACCTGTCGGGCGCGGCGTTGTTCGGTGTCCCGGCCTTTGTGCCGCCCTTGATGAAATACGTTGAAGCGTACAACGCCACACTGGTGTTTCAGTCCACGCTGGTGAAGGTCGACGGCCCTGGCAAAACGGCCTGGTTTGATGTGACGGACGCTGACGGCAATGTGAGCCGTCAGCAGAAAACATTCGACATGTTGCATGTCGTGCCGCCGCAACAGGCGCCGGATGTGATCCGTCGCAGCCCGTTGGCGGACAGTGCCGGTTGGTTTGAAACCGACCCGGCCACCTTGCAGCACCCGCGCCATCCGGAGATTTTTGCCCTGGGCGATGTGTGCGGCACGCCGAATGCCAAAACGGCCGCAGCGGTGCGCAAGCAAGTCGTGGTGGTGGCTGAAAACCTGATCGCCCTGCGCAAGGGCGCTGCGCTGAGCAAACGCTATGACGGCTACGGTTCGTGCCCGCTGACCGTCGAGAACGGCAAAGTGATCCTGGCCGAGTTCGGCTATGGCGGCAAATTGCTGCCAACGTTCCCGCTGGACCCGACTGTCGCGCGTCAGTCAGCGTGGTTCCTCAAGGCGTCTTTCCTGCCGTGGTTCTACTGGCAAGGCATGCTCAAGGGGCGCGAGTGGTTCACCGACTGCTCGGGAAACTGACCGGCCTATGTTGACCATTCTGTTGGGCGTTTTGGTGGGCGTGGTGCTGGGGTTGACCGGTGCCGGGGGTGGCATTTTGGCGATTCCGGCGTTGACCCTCGGTTTGGGGTGGACGCTGGCGCAGGCCACGCCGGTGGCGTTGCTGGCGGTGGGCACAGCGGCGGCGTTGGGTGCGCTCGACGGCTTGCGCAAAGGCCTGGTGCGCTACAAGGCCGCCGCGCTGATGGCGTTGGTGGGTTCGATCACCTCGCCGGTGGGGTTGTATCTGGCCGCGCTGTTGCCCGCCAGGGTGCTGGTGTTGCTGTTTGGCTGCGTGATGATTTTTGTGGCCGTGCGCATGTTTCTCCAGGCACGGGCCGATGGCCGTGAAGGGGCCAGCGAAGGGGTTCTGGAAAAAAACTGCATGCTCAACCCAGCCACCGGCCGCCTGACCTGGAATGCACGGTGCAGCCTCACGCTGGTGTCGATTGGCGCCACGTCAGGCTTGCTCACCGGGTTGTTGAGTGTGGGCGGCGGGTTCTTGATCGTGCCGGCGTTTCGCAAGTTCAGCGATGTGCGCATTCACGCCGTGGTGTCCACCTCGCTGATGGTGGTGGCGTTGGTGTCACTCGGCACGTTGGGCAATTTGATGCGTCAGGGCGTGAGCCTGTCCACCGAGGGTGTGCTGTTTATTGTCGCCACACTGGTGGGGATGATCGCGGGCCGGGTGATTTCGCCCAAGGTCTCCGCGCAGTTATTGCAGCAGGGGTTTGCCGTGTTGTGCGCGTTGGTGAGTGTGCTGATGTTCGCCAAAGTGCTCATGATGAGCCTTTGACGAAACGCCTGGCTCAGGCGCAGCAACTGCCCGACGCCAGGCCCTTGAGGATCGGGCAGTCAGGACGGTGGTCACCCTGGCACGTATCGACCAGCTCTTGCAGGGTGTCGCGCAGGCTGGTCAGTTCAACGATTTTTTGGTTCAGCTCATCGATATGCTGGCGCGCCAGCGCTTTCACGTCGCTGCTGGCGCGCTGGCGGTCTTGCCAGAGCGCCAGCAGTTTGCCGACTTCGTCCAGAGAAAACCCCAAGTCCCGCGAACGCTTGATGAAGGCCAGGGTGTGCAGGTCGTCGTCGCTGTACAGCCGGTAGCCGCTGTCACTGCGATGGGCAGGCTTGAGCAGGCCGATGGACTCGTAATAACGAATCATCTTGGCGCTCAGTCCACTGTGCTTCGCGGCTTGACCGATGTTCATGACGACTGCCTCCTCACTCAAGGTCCTTGGGTTTCCAGAACTTCAGCAACAGTGCATTGCTGACCACGCTCACGCTGGAAAAGGCCATCGCGGCCCCGGCCAATACCGGGTTCAAAAAGCCGAAGGCCGCCAGCGGAATCCCGATCACGTTGTAGATAAACGCCCAAAACAGGTTTTGGCGGATTTTGGCGTAGGTCTTGCGGCTGATTTCCAGCGCGGCAGGCACCAGACGCGGGTCGCCGCGCATCAGGGTGATACCGGCCGCATGCATGGCCACGTCTGTGCCGCCGCCCATGGCAATGCCGATGTCGGCCGCCGCGAGCGCCGGGGCGTCATTGATGCCGTCGCCTACCATGGCGACCACCCCGGTTTTTTTCAACTCGGCCACCGTGGCGGCTTTGTCGGCGGGCAGCACCTCGGCGTGAACATCCTGAATACCCAACGCTTCGGCCACCACCTTGGCACTGCCTTTGTTGTCGCCAGTCAGCAAGTGGCTGCTGATATGGCGCCCGGTGAGCTGCTGCACGGCGGACAGAGCCCCCGGCTTCAAGGTGTCGCCAAAGGCGAACAGGCCCAGCACTTTGGGCTGTGGGCTTTGCTCGATCAGCCACGACAAGGTGCGGCCTTCGGCTTCCCAGGCCGCGGCGGAGTCGGCCAGCGGGCCGGGGGTGAGCCCGGTTTCTTCCAGCAGGCGACGGTTACCCAGCGCCAGACGACGGTCCAGCAAGGTGCCCGCAATCCCTCGGCCCGTCAGCGACTGGCTGTCCGTGACATCGGGCACGGTCAACTGACGCGCTGCGCAGGCATCGAGTACGGCTTTGGCCAAGGGATGCTCGCTGCCGCGTTGCAGTGCCCCGGCGGCTTGCAGCAATTGCGCTTCGTCCCCCGAGACGGCACTGAAATGGGCAATTTGCGGGGTGCCGGAGGTCAGCGTGCCGGTTTTGTCGAAGACCACGGCGCTGACTTCATGGGCGCGTTCAAGGGCTTCGGCGTCTTTGATCAAAATGCCATGCCGGGCAGCCACACCGGTTCCGGCCATGATCGCCGTCGGGGTGGCGAGGCCGAGCGCGCAGGGGCACGCGATGACCAGCACGGCGACAGCGTTGATGAGCGCGGTTTCAATCGGCGCGCCGTAGAACCACCAGCCCAGTAACGTCGCCAGCGCAATCAGCAGCACCACGGGGACGAAAATCTGGCTGACTTTATCCACAAGCTTTTGAATCGGCGCCTTGCCCGCCTGTGCGTCTTCCACCAGGCGAATAATGCGCGCCAGTACGGTTTCAGTGCCCAGCGCCAGGGTTTTGATCACCAGACGACCTTCGCCGTTGATGGCGCCACCCGTGACGTTATCCCCAGGCTGTTTTGGCACCGGCAGGCTTTCGCCGCTGATCAGGGCCTCGTCGGCATGGCTTTGACCCTCGACCACTTCGCCGTCTACCGGGAAGCGTTCGCCGGGTTTGACCAGTACTAGGTCGTTGAGGCGCAGGTCGCTGATGGCCACGTCCTGTTCCTGCCCATCGACCACCCGCAGGGCGCGTTCGGGGCGCAAGGCTTCAAGTGCCCGGATGGCGCTGGCGGTCTGGCGTTTGGCGCGGCTCTCAAGGTATTTACCCAACAGCACCAGCGCGATCACCACGGCCGAGGCTTCGAAGTACAGGTGGGGCATGGTGCCGGGGGCGGCGATGGCCCATTCATACAGGCTGAGGCCGTAACCGGCACTGGTGCCAAGTGCGACGAGCAAGTCCATATTGCCTGCACCGGCTTTGACGGCTTTCCAGGCCGCCACGTAAAACCGTGCGCCGAGGATGAACTGCACCGGAGTGGCCAGCAGAAATTGCGCCCAGGCGGGCAGCATCCAGTGCAGGCCGAACGGCTCGACCAGCATCGGCAGGACCAGCGGCAATGCCAAAACGATGGCCGCCACCAGCGACCAACGCTCACGGCGCAGGCGTTTGTGTTGATCGTCTTGGGTGGCGTGGACATTTTCTGTGAGTTGGGCGCTGTAGCCCGCCTTGGTCACCGCCTCGATCAGGCGGGCGGGGTCGATAGGTCCCAGCGATTCGATGTGCGCCCGCTCACTGGCCAGGTTGACGGTGGCGTTTGTCACGCCGGGAACTTTGGCCAGGGCTTTCTCGACCCGACCTGCACAGGAGGCGCAGGTCATGCCGCCGATGTTCAGCTCTACGGTCTGGCTGGGCACGCTGTAACCGGCCTGGGCGACCGCGTCAAGCAACAACGGCAGGCTGTCGGCAGGCGCTTCGATACGCGCCTGTTCAGTGGCCAGATTGACACTGACCGATGTCACACCGGGCACCTTGGCCAGCGCTTTTTCTACGCGGCCGGCGCAACTGGCGCAGGTCATGCCGGCGATCGGCAAGTCGTATTGAATGGGCACGAACAATCCTCCTCAAGAAGTTATCTATCCATAGAATCGACCTTGACCCGGTGGGAAGGTCAAGGCGCTTGTCAACCGTGACGGCCGTCTTCTTGACGGTGCTTAATATTCGAGCTTGGCGGGCTTGAGGTAGAGGCCGCCTTTTTGCAGGGCAATGCGATATTTGCGTACATCGCCCGCTTTCAAGGTGAGGGTTTGAGACGGCGGGGCCAGCATGCCCGGCAGACAACCCGGGGCTTGGCCCGGCAACGACTTGAGGCGAATGCTGATCGGGCCGGGCGGGAAGTTAAAGGACGTGGCTTGTTCCTGGAACAAGCGGCCAGCCAGTTGATCGTCTACATAAAGACCGATTTCGCAATTGGTGGGCACCTCAAGGCGCTCGCGGGAAATGATCAACACGCCGTAGTCCTGATCAGCGTTTGCCCACAACGGCAAGCTGGCAAGACCTAAAAGGCTGACTAGGCTCAAAGCGGACCAGCGCATGGCTACGTATCCTGTTTTTAAATCGGAAGGTTTGCAGCTTGGCCGAGCGCGAAACAGATTGCCAGCCTCGTGTCACTGCACCCGGGCTTGACCTTGCCATGATGGCAAGGTGGACACTCTGAACCTCACTAACCAAGGAGTGAACACAATGCACGTTTTTAAAGTTGACGGTATGACCTGTGGCGGATGCGTGGGCTCGGTAACTCGGGCGCTCATAAAGGCAGACGAAGACGCAAAAGTTGAAGTGGACTTGCAGAGCAAAACCGTGAAAGTGGAAAGCAAATTGCCTGCACTGGAAATCATCGATGTCATTACCACGGCGGGTTTTGACGCGCGTACGGCCCATTAACGCATTGTCGGGTTGTGCCTCATCAGGGGTTTATTAGCTAGCTCGCTATCTTTATGTTCAAGATCCGTCAGCACAGCTAGACTACCGGGTCGCGCTGACACTCGTCCGACCTGGATCCCTGATGAACTTTAGAACCATTTTGATTCTCGGAGCTTTGAGCGCCTTCGGTCCCTTGGCCATCGATTTTTACTTGCCGGGTTTCCCGGCGATGGCCCAGGCATTTGCGACCGATGAAAAACACATTCAACTTACGCTGGCGGTTTACTTTCTGGGCCTGTCGATCGGTCAGTTGGTCTACGGTCCCATTGCTGACCGCTTCGGTCGGCGCGTGCCTTTGTTGGTGGGCGTCGGGTTGTTCACGGCGGCGTCGTTTGCCTGTGCCTTTGCGCCCTCGCTTGACTGGCTAATCGGGGCGCGTTTCGTTCAAGCCCTCGGCGGTTGTGCGGGGATGGTGCTGTCGCGGGCGATTGTCAGTGACAAGTGCGATGCCGTGGGCTCGGCCAAGGTGTTTTCGCAACTGATGCTGGTCATGGGGCTGGCGCCCATCCTGGCCCCGATGCTCGGTGGCCTGCTGGTCAATCTGTACGGCTGGCAGGCGATTTTCATTGTCCTGACGTGCTTCAGCGCCCTGGCGGCGTTGGCCGTGGCGCTGGGCTTGCCGGAAAGTTTACCGGCCAATGTGCCACGTCAACCGTTGTCCGGTGCGTTGCGCCAGTACGGCCGCTTGCTCAAGGATCGTGAATACCTGGGGCATGCGCTGACCGGCGGGATCGCCATGGCCGGGATGTTCGCCTACATCGCGGGTTCGCCGTTTGTCTTCATCCAGTTGTATGGCGTCCCCGCCGAGCATTACGGCTGGCTGTTCGGCAGCAATGCGGCAGGTTTCATTCTCGTGGCTCAGGTTAACGCGCGGTTACTGGCCAAGCGTGGCCCGGCCTTTTTGCTGTCGCGCATGGTGTGGCTGTACCTGGCCGCCGGTTTGACGCTGTTGGGCATCAGCGCCTTGCACACGGAACAACTGTGGCCGCTGTTGATCCCGCTGTTTATTTGCATCGCCAGCCTGGGGTGCATCATTCCCAATGCTTCGGCCTGCGCCATGAGCGGGCAGGGCGCACGGGCGGGTAGCGCCTCGGCGTTGCTCGGCTGTCTGCAGTTCAGCGTGGCGGCCGCGGCGGCGTGGCTGGTGGGGGTATTGCACGATGGCAGCGCCATGCCGATGGCCATGGTCATCAGCTTGTGCGGGATTTTGGCGGTGTCGATCGCGGTGGCAACCCGGCGGCTGTACACCGCGCGGATTGCCGCTCAAACCTCGATTTGATTCAGCCCGCCATTCGCTCAGGCAATCTGTGCGGGGCTTGCAAGCGTGTGCGCAGCGTGTCCACAAAGGCTCTGGCCTCCGATTCGCTGCGAAAGTTGATGGCTTGCTGGTCGATTTGAACCTGCCACTGGCAGTCGCGGGATCTTGCTAACGCTTTTATCAGGATTTTCATTTCTGGCCTCCTCAGGTTCGCAAAGGAGGCCAGTGTATGCCCGATAACGCTGAGAAATATGACGGACATCAAGTCTCTGACTGACGGTTACACAATGGCCGGATCAGTCTCGTCAGGCGTTTCTCAAAACCCTTCCAGCACAATTTTGCCCTTGGACTTTCCGCTTTCCAGCAGCGCGTGGGCGCGGCGCAGGTTAGACGCGTTGATGGTGCCGAAATGTTCGCCCACGGTGGTGCGCAGGGTGCCCGCGTCTATCAGTTCTGCGACCCGGTTCAGCAAGTGATGCTGTTCAATCATGTCCGGGGTTTCGAACAGCGACCGGGTGTACATGAACTCCCAATGCAGTGACAGGCTTTTGCGTTTGAGCAGAGCAATGTCCAGCGTCTTGGGGTCGTCGATCAGGGCCAGTTTGCCCTGGGGTGCCAATGCCTCGACCAACTGCGCCAGGTGTTGATCGGTCTGGGTCAGGCTGGCGACGTGAGTTACGGCGTCGATGCCTGCCTGCTTCAAGGCTTCGCTCAGGGGCTGGCGATGATCGACGATCACATCGGCGCCCAGTTCGCGCACCCACGCCTGGGTCTCTGGACGCGAGGCGCTACCGATGACCTTGAGCCCGGTAAGCTGACGGGCCAGTTGTGTCAGGATTGACCCCACGCCGCCCGCCGCACCGACGATCAACAGACGTTGGTGCAAGTCAGTCTTGCCTTGCGCGATGCCCAGGCGTTCAAACAACAGTTCCCACGCGGTGATGGCCGTTAAAGGCAGTGCCGCGGCGTCGGCGAAGCTCAGGCTGTTGGGCATGTGACCGACGATGCGTTCGTCGACCACGTGACGTTCACTGTTGGCACCGGGGCGGGCAATAGAACCGGCATAAAACACCTTGTCGCCCACCTTGAACAAACTGACGTCACTGCCCACGGCCTTGACCACCCCCGCCACGTCCCACCCCAGTACCTTGGCTGTGCCCGCGTCGGGCTGTGTGTTTTGCCGCACCTTGGTGTCGACCGGGTTCACGGAGATAGCCTTGACCTCCACCAGCAGGTCCCGCGGCCCGGCGACAGGTTCAGGCAGTTCAATATCTTGCAGGGCTTGCGGGTCTTGAATGGGCAGCGAATGGTAATAACCGACAGCTTTCATGGGGGCATCCTGTAGAGAGGGACAGCGTGGGGCGATGATTCGCTATTTCCTGGCGTAGTAAAACCGGCTAAAACGGCAGGCTCTTTCAATATTTTTTTGATAATAGGCGGTGTTTTCAGCATGGTGCGCTTTGACGACCTGCAAGTATTTGTCCGCGCTGCTGATCTGGGCAGCCTGTCAGCCGCGGCCCGGGTCATGGACATGTCACCTGCGGTGGCGAGCGCCGCCCTCAAGCGCCTGGAGGCTCAGTTAGGTGCGCGCCTGCTGGCACGCTCAACCCGCAGCCTGCGTTTGACGGCCGAGGGGCAGGGGTTTCTGGACTATGCGCGCAAGGCATTGGGCAGCCTGGAGGAAGGGCGGCGGCTTTTGTCCCGTGGGCAGGATCAGGTCAGTGGGGTGCTGCAACTCTCGGCGCCTTCAGACTTCGGGCGAAATGTCTTGCTGCCCTGGCTTGATGAGTTTCAGCGTGAGCATCCGCAACTGACGGTGAGGCTGCTGCTGGGGGACCGTATTGCTGATCTGTTTCGCCAGCCGGTGGACATCGCCTTGCGCTATGGCGAGCCGGAAGACTCCAGTTTGGTCGCCTTGCCGGTGGCGGCGGACAATCGTCGGGTGCTGTGTGCGTCACCCGCCTATCTGGCGCGGGCTGGCGAGCCGCATCAGCTCGAACAATTGCTGCAACACAATTGCTTGCTGTACATGCTCGGCACGCGGGTGCACGACCATTGGCGATTTGATGACGGCAAGCGTGAGACCGGGCTGACGGTGAGCGGCGACCGTTTCAGCGATGACGCTGATGTGGTGCGTTTGTGGGCGCTGGCCGGGGCGGGCATTGCTTATAAGTCCTGGCTGGACGTGTCTGCGGATGTGCAGGCGGGAAGGTTAAAGGTGCTGATGCCCGAGCGGGTGGGGGAACGGGCGCCGTTGAACATGTTGTGCGCCCACCGGGCGCAGTTGAGCAAACCGGTGAAATTGTTACGTGACATGCTCAGCGAGCGCTGTGCTGAACGGGCGCTGCGCCGGTAATCGCCGCCGCAGGTCACGGCAGCGATTACGCACACGCTTTACGGCTTGATCAAACGGGCATCCAGGCCGTTTTGCGCCAGACGCTTGGCCTGGTCTTCGGTCATGCCCAAGTGGGTGTGCAAGGCGTGGAAGTTCTCAGTCATGTACCCGCCGAAGTACGCCGGGTCATCGGAGTTCACCGTGACGTTCACGCCACGCTCCAGCATGTCGAGGATGTTGTGTTGCGACATGTGATCGAACACGCACAGTTTGGTGTTAGACAGCGGGCACACGGTGAGCGGAATTTGCTCCTCGATAATGCGCTGCATCAAGCGTTCATCTTCAATGGCACGCACGCCATGGTCGATCCGCTGAATTTTCAGCAGGTCCAGGGCTTGCCAGATGTATTCCGGCGGACCCTCTTCGCCAGCGTGGGCTACGGTCAGGAAGCCTTCGTCGCGGGCGCGATCAAAGACGCGCACAAACTTGCTGGGCGGGTGGCCCATTTCCGAGCTGTCCAGGCCCACGGCGATAAAGGCATCGCGGAACGGCAACGCTTGATCGAGGGTCTTTTCGGCTTCTTCTTCGCTCAAGTGGCGCAGGAAGCTGAGAATCAAACCGCTGGTGATGCCCAGTTGCTGTTCGCCGTCCTTGAGTGCAGCGGCGATGCCGTTAAGCACGACCTCGAACGGGACGCCGCGGTCGGTGTGGGTTTGCGGGTCGAAGAACGGTTCAGTGTGAATGACGTTCTGCTCTTTGCAGCGCAACAGGTACGCCCAGGTCAGGTCGTAGAAGTCTTGCGAGGTGCGCAATACGTCCGCGCCCCGGTAATACAGGTCCAGAAACTCTTGCAGGTTGTTGAAAGCGTACGCTTTGCGCAGGGTTTCGACGTCGTTCCACGGCAGGGCGATCTTGTTGCGTTCAGCCAGAGCGAACAGCAGTTCAGGTTCCAGAGAACCTTCAAGGTGCAGGTGCAGTTCCGCTTTTGGCAGGGCGTTGAGCCAGTCGTACATAGAAGTTTTTCTCATCAAATCAGGTGCAGATGGCGGCATTCTACAGGCCCGGGCCGACATATTTGGTAAAACCCGACCAAGCTATTTGCCGGGCCGCGGCCATTGGCGGGGTGCGCAGGGGCGAAGTGGTGCGTTCAGTGAACTAATATGTAACGAAACGTTAGTGAGTTGCGGCAGTCTGTAACCCAACGACGTGTATTGGTTCACAGGTAAAAGGCTCGCGATGCTGACTTTATTAAAAGATGAAAAACTCCTGCTGCTGGCGATTGTCATGGCGTGTGTGGCCTTCCCGCTGGAGCCCTGGCTGCTGCATAACGGGCAAGTGACAGCGCTGGTGGCGGGTGGCGTCCTGATTGCAGCGATTGTGTGCGCGTCCATGCGTGTGGCTCATCACGCCGAAGTGTTGGCTGAAAAGTTCGGTGATCCTTACGGAACAATGATTTTGACGCTGTCAGCCGTTTTGGTTGAGGTCGTCATCCTCGCGATCATGATGAGTAATGAGGCGTCTCCAACGTTGGTGCGGGATACGATTTATTCAGCGGTGATGCTGGATATCAACGGGATTCTCGGCCTGGCAGCGCTGATGGGCGGGATCAAGCACGGCGAGCAGTCCTACAACGACGATTCGGCGCGCACCTACAGTGTGATGATTCTGACGGCCATGGGCGTGTCGATGGTGGTGCCGGAATTTATCCCCAAGGCAGACTGGAAAATTTACTCGGCGTTCACCATTGGCGCGATGGTGTTGCTGTACACGCTGTTTTTGCGCATGCAGGTCGGGCCGCACAGTTACTTTTTCAGTTACAGCTACCCCGAGAAAAAGGGCCGTAAACGTGCCCCGGAAGGGGAAGCGAGCAACCTGAAACTGTCAGTCGGCGTGTTGGTGTTTGGCATTATCGTGATTGGCGCGCTCGCCGAGGTGATGTCCAAGGCCCTCGATCTGGGGTTGGAAGGGACGGGCGCACCGCCTGTCATGACTGCGATTGTGGTGGCCGCGATCTCGGCGGCTCCGGAAATCTTGACTGCGCTGCGTGCCGCCTTGGCCAATCGCATGCAGTCGGTGGTGAATGTGGCACTCGGGGCTTCGCTGTCCACCGTTATCTTGACCGTGCCGGTCATGGAGGCCATGGCGCTGTATACCGGTCAGCCGTTCCAGATGGCCATGACGCCCGTGCAGACGGTGATGGTGTTGATTACGTTGGTGGTGAGTGCCATCAACTTGAATGACGGCGAGACCAATGCGATCGAAGGCATGACGCACTTTGTGCTGTTTGCGACCTTCATCATGCTGTCGCTGCTGGGGCTTTGACGTAAAGGGCGGCGTGCAGGCGCCGCCCGATCGGTCGCCTACCAGGGAATCGTCTGGCCTTTATAGTCGATGAAGTAATGGCCCCCTTTGCCTGCATAGGCCTTCACTTGCTCAACCAGCCCACGGGTGCTGGTTTCAACGTCGATATCGGCACCTTCGCCGCCCATGTCGGTTTTGACCCAGCCGGGGTGCAGGGTCAGAACAGTAGGCCGGTCCTCGCCCAGTTGACTGATGAAGGTATTGGTCATGGAGTTGAGTGCGGCTTTGCTGGCTTTGTAGAGCGCTAGTTCAGGCGCGTCTGGCGATGCAACACTGCCCAGACCGGAACTCATAAACGCCAGCACCCCACTGCCTTTACGGATTTTGCTGACAAAGGCTTGCGCCAGGGTGATCGGCGCTACGCTGTTGGTCAGGAACAATTGACCGATGTCGGACAGACTGGCGCGCCCTGACGTTTGATCGTCCGGCCCCTTGATCCCCGCGTTCACAAACACCAGGTCAAATACGTGAGTGTTCAGCTTTTGGCTCAGGTTCCCGATAGCTTCAACGTTGTCCAGATCCAGCTGTTCGATGTTGACGTTGCCCAACGCTTTAAGCTTCTCAACGTTGCCAGGGTTACGCACGGTGGCGGTGACGTTCCAGCCATCGTTGATGAGTTGCTCGACCAGGCCCAGACCCAGTCCACGTGAGGCGCCAATGATAAGTGCGTTTTTTGCTGTCATGAGTCGCGTCCTATACAGGGTAAATGAGGTTCACCGCACACGGTTTTACTCCTTCAGGCGTCGACTGCCCACCCATGCAAGTTGGTTAAAAAACGTACAGCCATAAGCAGCCGTTACAGAATGTGCGCTCCCGTTGGGTTTGCACGGCTTATCCACAGGTTGCTCCACAGGAACTGTGCGCAACCTGTGCACCTGGGTATAAGCGCGCGCAGGGATGGTTCGAAGGGCTATAAATCAGAGTAACGCGCTGTTTGCATTGAGGTTTCTACCCTTTGAAGGCGCAGTCGATCAAAAAACGTACAAAGCGGCGCAGGTCACGCCAGTCAAGGGCTGTAGAGGAGTGTGCTCAGGTTATCCACAGTCGGGTGCACAGTGGTTGTGGGCAACTGTTTGACGGGGGATAAAGTGGGTCACTCTTCACTATTGATCGACTGGCGGGTCAGCACAATGCGGCCACGGCTGAGGTCGGCCAGTTGCTGTCGCAAGTCAGGAATCTGCGCTTCACTGACTTCCAGGACTAGCTCCACCCCGTTAGCGGTGAAGGTTTCATTGCTGAGCACGCCGTTGAGTTCAGACAGGCGCAGTTTGACCAGCGCCAATTCGCTGAAGCTGCACGCGCATTCCAGCGCGACTCGCGTGATAAGCGGTGACTTATCGGCCGCTTGCAGGCATTTGTTGGCGCCACCCCCGTAAGCGCGTGCCAAACCGCCCGTGCCCAGTTGAATGCCGCCATACCAGCGGATCACCAGGACCACGACTTGATCGCAATCCTGCGCTTCGATGGCGGACAGAATGGGGCGTCCGGCCGTGCCGCCGGGTTCGCCGTCATCGCTGCTGCGGTACTGATCGCCCAGCTTCCAGGCCCAGCAGTTGTGGGACGCGTTAAGGTCGCTGTGCAGCGCGATAAAGTCCTGTGCCTGTTGAGCGCTGGTGATGGGCGCCGCATGGGTGATGAAGCGGCTCTTGCGGATTTCTTCGCGGTACTCGCATGGACCGGTCAGGGTTGAAGGCATATCGATTCCGGGCTGGGCGCGAGGCATGCAGGCTTCGCGGCGGGGCTGACGAGGGGGACGAACGTTAGCGTGTCGATTCGAGGCTCTCAAGGAAACTTTCAAGAACCAGATGGGGGCGGCGGCCTTTGCGTGTGACCGAGGCCAGGCTCAAGTCATAAAAACGGGTATCAGGTTTGAGCGCCCGCAGACGACCTTGTTGTACCCACAAACTGGCGTAATGGTCCGGCAGGTAGCCTATGTAGCGGCCGGTCAGAATCAGGAACGCCATGCCTTCACGGTCCGATGCACTGGCGGTGCACTTGAGCGCCTGATAATGCGCCTGAATCTCTGAGGGCAGACGAAACGTCGGTGCAATGGCGTCCTGATCGTTGAGGCGTTCGTCTTGCAACTGGTGGTCATCGACATAAAACAGCGGGTGGCCGACGGCACAGTAAAGCAGCGACCGCTCGCTATACAGCGGCTGATATTCCAGACCGGATAACGCACTGGCCTGGGGTACAACGCCGACGTGCAGACGGCCGTCCAGCACGCCCTGTTCTACCTCGTTGGGCGAAATCATGCGGATCTGGATTTGCACATCGGGCCCACGCTCTTTGAGTTGGGCCAAGGCGTGGGTGATACGCATATGGGGGAGGGTGACGAGGTTGTCGGTAAGGCCGATGGTCAGCTCACCGCGCAAGTGTTGATGCAGGCCGTTTACCTCTGTGCGAAAACTCTCAAGTGCGCCGAGTAATTGGAGTGCTGATTGGTAGACCTCGCGACCTTCTTCCGTCAGGGAAAAACCAGCACGCCCGCGCTGGCACAGGCGCAAGCCCAGTCGCTGCTCAAGATCGCTCATTTGTTGGCTGATTGCTGACCGGCCAATGCCAAGCACTGTTTCTGCCGCAGAGAAGCCGCCGCACTCTACGACACTGCGAAAGATGCGCAACAAGCGAATATCGAAGTCGCTGACTTGCGCCAAGGTATCGGAACGACGGCTGCTCATAGTTTAGTAAATGCCTAACTGAAGGTTAGAAGAGTTGGATTTCACCGACTTTATAGGCGTGGCAATTTAGCTGCAACAACGATTTCGACCCGACACTGCACTCTGTCTTGCGAGGTTTTGCTGATGAACATGCCTGAAAACGCCGAGTTAAACGTAGCCAGCCAGCTCAAGCTGGATGCGCACTGGATGCCTTACACCGCCAACCGCAACTTTCATCGGGATCCGCGTTTTATCATCGGCGCCAAGGGCAGTTATCTGACCGACGACAAAGGTCGACAAATTTACGACTCGTTGTCCGGCCTGTGGACATGTGGTGCAGGGCATACGCGCACGGAAATTCAGGAAGCCGTGGCCAAGCAACTCGGCACGCTGGATTATTCGCCGGCGTTTCAATATGGCCATCCCTTGTCGTTTCAGCTGGCTGAGAAAATCACCGAGCTAACGCCGGGCAACTTGAACCATGTGTTCTTCACGGACTCGGGTTCTGAATGCGCGGACACGGCCGTGAAAATGGTGCGTGCGTACTGGCGGCTGAAAGGCCAATCGACCAAGACTAAAATGATTGGCCGGGCGCGCGGCTATCACGGTGTGAACATTGCGGGCACCAGCCTGGGTGGCGTGAGCGGCAACCGTAAGCTCTTTGGTCAGGCAATGGCGGATGTCGATCATCTTCCGCACACCTTGCTGGCGAGCAATGCCTTTTCACGCGGTATGCCTGAGTTGGGCGGTATTGCGCTGGCGGATGAACTGCTCAAGTTGATCGAACTGCATGATGCTTCGAATATCGCCGCCGTGTTTGTCGAGCCGATGGCTGGGTCTGCCGGTGTGCTGGTGCCGCCTCAGGGCTATCTGAAACGTCTGCGTGAAATCTGCGATCAGCACAACATCCTGCTGGTATTCGATGAGGTTATTACCGGGTTTGGTCGCACAGGCTCCATGTTCGGTGCTGACAGCTTCGGTGTGACGCCGGACCTGATGTGCATCGCCAAGCAGGTCACTAACGGTGCGATCCCGATGGGGGCTGTAGTTGCCTCTACCGAGATTTATCAGACATTCATGAATCAGCCGACGCCTGAATATGCGGTGGAATTCCCACACGGCTATACCTACTCCGCGCATCCGGTCGCGTGTGCCGCGGGCCTGGCCGCGCTGGATTTGCTGCAAAAAGAGAACCTTGTCCAGAGCGTCGCGCAGGTGGCACCGCATTTCGAGCAAGCATTGCACGGCTTGAAAGGCGTGAAGAATGTGATCGATATCCGTAACTACGGTCTGGCTGGTGCGATCCAGATTGCACCGCGTGATGGCGATGCGATTGTGCGTCCTTTCGACGCCGCCATGAAACTGTGGAAAGCCGGCTTCTACGTCCGCTTTGGCGGTGACACGTTGCAGTTTGGTCCAACCTTCAACAGCAAGCCTCAGGATCTGGATCGTTTATTCGATGCGGTGGGTGAAGCGCTGAATCAGATCGACTGACCCCTTCTATATAGAAAAGGCTTTTTTGGATTTTCGACTGGCGCGTAGTGTTCGCGTCAGCAAACCTGTTTTGGAGTGGCAATGAGCACGATTCAACATTTGATCAATGGTGAGCTGGTTAATGATTCTGGCCGTACCGCCGATGTGTACAACCCGTCGACGGGCAAGGTGATTCATCAAGTGCCGTTGGCCAGTCGCGAGACGATTCAACAGGCAATCGACACGGCCAAGGCTGCCTTCCCGGCCTGGCGTAATACGCCTCCAGCCAAACGTGCTCAAGTGATGTTCCGTTTCAAGCAGTTGCTGGAACAGAATGAAGCCCGGATTTCGCAGTTGATCAGCGAAGAGCATGGCAAGACGCTCGAAGATGCGGCGGGTGAGCTCAAGCGCGGGATCGAGAACGTCGAATACGCGTGTTCCGCACCGGAGATTCTGAAAGGCGAGTACAGCCGTAACGTAGGACCGAATATTGATGCATGGTCGGACTTTCAACCGATCGGGGTTGTGGCGGGGATTACGCCTTTCAACTTCCCGGCCATGGTTCCGTTGTGGATGTACCCGTTGGCGATTGTGTGCGGTAACTGCTTCATTCTGAAACCGTCGGAGCGTGACCCGAGTTCGACCTTGTTGATTGCGCAGTTGCTTCAGGAAGCGGGCCTGCCTAAAGGGGTCTTGAGTGTGGTGCATGGCGACAAGACAGCCGTAGACGCCCTGATTGAAGCACCAGAGGTGAAAGCCTTGAGTTTTGTCGGCTCCACGCCGATTGCCGAATACATCTTTGCCGAAGGCACCAGGCGCGGTAAACGTGTTCAGGCGTTGGGTGGCGCGAAGAACCATGCGGTATTGATGCCTGATGCCGATCTGGATAATGCCGTGAGTGCCTTGATGGGCGCTGCTTATGGCTCGTGTGGTGAGCGCTGCATGGCGATTTCGGTAGCCGTGTGCGTTGGGGACCAGGTGGCGGATGCCTTGGTTGCCAAGCTGGTGCCGCAAATCGAGGCGTTGAAAATTGGCGCGGGGACTTCATGCGGTCTGGACATGGGGCCTTTGGTCTCCGGCCAGGCGCGGGATAAGGTCAGTGGCTATGTGGCGGACGGTGTAGCGGCGGGCGCGCAGTTGGTCGTTGATGGGCGTGGTTTGAGCGTCAAGGACCATGAAGACGGGTTCTTCTTGGGTGGATGCCTGTTTGATCGCGTTACACCAGAGATGCGCATCTATAAGGAAGAGATCTTCGGACCGGTTCTGTGCATCGTGCGTGTGAATAGCCTGGAAGCGGCGATGCAACTGATCAACGATCATGAGTACGGCAACGGCACATGCATCTTCACGCGTGATGGCGAGGCTGCGCGTTTGTTCTGTGATGAGATCGAAGTCGGCATGGTGGGGGTTAACGTACCGCTGCCTGTGCCGGTGGCTTATCACAGCTTTGGCGGCTGGAAGCGTTCATTGTTTGGCGATCTGCATGCCTATGGCCCGGATGGTGTGCGTTTTTACACGCGTCGCAAGGCAATTACCCAGCGTTGGCCGCAACGGGCCAGCCATGAAGCGTCGCAGTTTGCATTTCCGAGTCTTTAACGCATCTGTTGTTTAACAAGAAGCCAGCCGCAAGGCTGGCTTCTTTGTTTTAAGCTTTCGAAGGTTTATGACAGAAATGTGAAATTGAGGCTTGACTCAGAATTTCAGCGGCCTATAATTCGCCCCACTTCCGGCGCAGTCGAAACGGAAAACTCCTTGAGTTTCAATGAGTTATACGGTTTTGATAGTGTCAGCTTCAAATCATCGAAGCAGGAAATGAGGTGTTGACAGCGGCGTGTAACGCTGTAGAATTCGCCTCCCGCTGACGAGAGATCGAAAGCGCAAGTGGTTGATGTTACAGAGGAAACTTTGAAAACATCTTAAAATAACCGCTTGACAGCAACAGAGGCTGCTGTAGAA
>NZ_JYKY01000023.1 GCF_001042985.1 Pseudomonas lundensis | reverse complement strand
TGCTTTTCGGTCACTTGCTTGACCGCCTGGATTTTGAATTCTTCGGGATAACGCTGGTTGCTCATGGCACCTCCTAATGGGCCTCATTTTAAGGCTTGGAGGTGTCTACGAAACTAGGGGCGATTCATGTATCGGTACTGGCAGAAGGAATAACGGCAATTTAGGCTAGGGACGGCGTGTTGTTTAGTAGTTAAACAGATCCGTTTGAAAACCGAAAATTATGCTCAGCAATAATTATGGCTGAGCCATTATTCGGTTTCCCGATTTTTCGGTCGTTCTTGTCATTGCCACCGTCGCCTCACTTGCAGTACACCGTCCAGAGCTGATCAACACGCGTAGTGAAACTCTGACTCATCATCTCCCTGCGCATGCCCCAATCAGGATCTGAGGGCACCCTGGCAACACGTAGTGTCCCCCTGCCCCACCTACCGTTAATTGCATCCAACACGCTCATGACTTTCTCGGTTGCTTCAGGTTGAGAAACAGAGAAAAGGTCGCCGGTGAATTCGTTAGGCTGCCGCAGATCCATCAGCAGTATCTCCGCCTTGCTGAATTTAAATCCCTCCTGGAACAGCTCGCTCAGGGCCGCGACCGCAGCCTTTGTGATGACCCGTGTGTCGTCCGTTGGATATGGCAGCTCACAGATAACACCGCGAGCATATTTGGGCTCGTCGGGATTGAACATGCCGGTGCGTATGCTCACCCGTACCTTTTTGCAGAGAGAGTTTTGCGCCCTTAGCTTTTCACAGGCCCTGGCTGAATACGTAGCGACGGCCTCTCGGAGAGGTTCGATAGCAGTAAGACGGGTTCCGAACATTCGGCTGCAACAGATTTCCTGCTTCGGTGGATCTATCTCGTCCATCTCAAGGCAGGGAACACCTTGAAGCTCTCTAGCGGTTTTCTCGACCAATACACTGAACCGCTTACGTAAAGTCCAGGGATCGGCCTTGGCCAAGTCCCAAGCAGTGTTGATATCCATTCCCTTAAGATGTTCGGTCATTTTTCTACCGATGCCCCATACATCGCTGACGTCGCAGGCCTTTAACAGCTTGTCTCGGCGAACTGAGTCAGTGATGTCTACGACACCACCGGTTTGGAGTTGCCAACGCTTTGATGCATGGTTTGCGAGCTTGGCCAGTGTCTTGGTTCCGGCAATACCTACCCCCACAGGAATGCCGGTGTAACGAAGCACCTTCGAGCGTATTTGCCGGCCCAACTGCTCCAATGGCACAGTCATTCCGCTTAGGTCACAAAATGCTTCGTCGATGCTGTAGGCCATCGAATTTACAACCAGACTGTCGATAACGGTCATCACTCGCTGGCTCAAATCACCGTAGAGGGCGTAGTTGCTAGAGAAAGCCACAATCCCGTGCTGCGCGAGCTTGTCTCTGATCTGAAAGTAGGGCTCGCCCATCTTGATGAATGGCTTTGCTTCGGCGCTACGAGCAATCACACAGCCATCATTATATCTGAATGACCCTAACAGTTAGTTGAGTGTAAGATATTGATTTATAAGCAAATTAACTCCCTAACATTTTTTTGATTATTTTCCTTCGTTCCTGATGGCGATACTCCTCGACTAAGCCTATTTCAGACGTGGCTTCGCAAAGCAGGGCGGCGGATCGCAATCGACGATAGCTTCACTGTATACTTTTGGCTCCGCATACCCCTTGAGCTACAGGAACACCAGCATGACTGTACTCCAAACGCTCTACTGGCAGCCTACGCCGCCTTAGCGCTACGCCCCCTCGCAACAACCTCGCCTCCGCCAGTTTCGCTGGCGGCTGCGTACTGCTGTATGCCCGGTTCTTACACCCAAAGCGCACAGCAAAATAATCCTCACAATTTGAATTCGTATCGACGCGCTCGCCATTTTCCTGGCATGCGTGCGGTGCATTGCTTTGGATATTCTGATGCTACAAACACTCAAACAAACGTGGTTTTCCAACGTCCGTGGCGACGTGCTCGCGGGGATCGTCGTCGCACTTGCGCTGATCCCTGAAGCCATCGCTTTCTCTATCATTGCGGGCGTCGACCCCAAAGTTGGTCTCTACGCCTCATTCTGTATCGCCGTGGTGATCGCCTTTGTCGGTGGCCGCCCAGGCATGATTTCAGCCGCGACAGGGGCCATGGCACTGCTGATGGTGACCCTGGTCAAGAACCATGGTCTTGAATATCTGCTGGCCGCCACGCTGCTGTGTGGCGTGTTGCAAATTGGTGCTGGCTACCTGAAGCTCGGCTCGCTGATGCGCTTCGTTTCGCGCTCGGTGGTGACCGGCTTCGTCAATGCACTGGCGATCCTGATTTTCATGGCTCAGCTGCCCGAGCTGACCAATGTCACCTGGCACGTCTACGCCATGACAGCCGCAGGCCTCGGCATCATCTACCTATTTCCCTATATCCCCAGGATCGGCAAGCTCATCCCATCGCCACTGGTGTGCATCATCGTGCTGACCGCAGTCGCCATGTCGGTTGGGCTGGATATCCGCACGGTCGGTGATATGGGGGAACTGCCGGATACGCTGCCAATCTTTCTCTGGCCTGACGTGCCGCTGACGTTCGAGACGTTGGCCATCATCTTCCCTTACTCGGCAGCGCTGGCCGTGGTCGGTCTGCTGGAGTCGATGATGACCGCGACTATTGTCGACGACCTGACCGACACCCCCAGCGACAAGAACCGCGAGTGCAAGGGCCAGGGCGTGGCCAACATTGCTTCGGGTCTGATCGGCGGTATGGCCGGCTGCGCGATGATTGGTCAGTCGATCATCAACGTGAAATCCGGCGGTCGTTCTCGTCTGTCCTCCCTGGCCGCAGGTGTATTCCTGCTGCTGATGGTGGTGTTCCTCGGCGACTGGCTGAAGCAGATCCCGATGGCTGCGCTGGTGGCAGTGATGATCATGGTGTCCATCGGCACCTTCAGTTGGGATTCGCTGCGCAACCTGAAGAAGCACCCGTTGTCGACCAACATTGTCATGGTCGTCACCGTTGTGGTCGTGGTGGCCACCCACAACCTTGCCTTCGGCGTGTTGGCCGGCGTGCTGCTGGCCGCGATGTTCTTCGCCAACAAGGTTGGCCATTACATGGCGATCAGTTCTTCGCTGGACGAATCCGGCGAGCATCGTAGCTATAACGTCACTGGCCAGGTGTTCTTCAGCTCGGCAGACAAGTTCGTCGCGGCCTTCGACTTCAAAGAAGCCCTGAACAAGGTAACCATCGACCTGAATCGCGCCCACTTCTGGGATATCACCGCAGTTGCTGCCCTGGACAAGGTGGTTATCAAGTTCCGCCGCGAAGGCACCGAAGTTGAAGTGTTAGGTCTCAACGAAGCGAGCGCCACTATCGTGGATCGATTCGGAGTTCACGATAAACCCGACGCCATTGATCAACTCATGGGCCACTGAGAAGGAGAACAACGATGACCCAAGTAATTGCCTGTATCGACGGTTCCACCTCGGCTCCAGCTGTGTGCGACTACGCAGCCTGGGCCAGTCTGAGCCTGGAAGCCCCGCTGACCTTCTTGCATGTGCTGGATCAGCGCCAGTACCCAGTTGCGGCCGACTTGAGTGGCAATATCGGCCTTGGCAGCCGCGAGCATCTGCTCGATGAGCTTGCTTCCCTGGATGAACAGCGCGGTAAGTTGGCCCTGGAGCAGGGGCGGATCATGTTAACGGCCGCGAAAGAGCGGGCCATGACGGATGGTGTGACCGCGCCGGAGTCCAAGCAACGTCATGGCGATCTGCTGGAAAACCTGCAAGAGCTGGAAAGCGAAACGCGCCTATTGGTCATCGGTCGCCAAGGCGAGTCTAGCGGCGGTCTGAGTCAGCATGTCGGAAGCCAGCTGGAGAGCGTGATTCGTATCATGCACCGGCCAATCCTGGTCACCCCGGCCAACTTCCAAAAGCCCGAGAGCGCGATGCTGGCCTTCGATGGCAGCGCTACTACCCGCAAGGGTGTGGAGATGCTGGCGGCCAGCCCCCTGCTGAAGGGGCTGCCGATCCACCTGGTGATGGTTGGGCCAGTGAACGACGAATCGTCCGCGCAGCTGGACTGGGCGCAGAAAGTGCTGCTCAACGTCGGATTCACTGTTCGCGCCGAGACCCTGAACGGCGAGATAGAGCCTACCTTGCACGCCTATCAGAAAGAGCACGGCATCGACCTGCTGGTGATGGGGGCCTACGGTCATTCGCGCATCCGTCAGTTTCTGGTCGGCAGCACCACGACCAGCATGCTGCGCACCACCACTGGCCCACTGTTGCTGCTGCGCTAACGGCCATGGACGACGCCCTCGATCTTGCCCATTTCAAGACCCTACTGGAACAGCGGGCTGCCGAGCTGGATCGGTTGCTGGAAGACGCTGAGTCTCGCTCGCAATCGGTGGAGTTGGATCAAAGCAAGGTAGGGCGTCTGTCGAGGATGGACGCACTCCAGCAGCAAGCGATGAACGATGCCATCCGCAGTCGGGCGCAGCATGAACGCGTCCGCCTCCAGCTGGCCCTCAAGCGTTGGCACGAGGGCGAGTATGGCTGGTGTAACCAATGCGGCGAGTTGATCGCCTCGGGCCGCCTGGAATTCGATCCGGCCACGCCGTTGTGCATCACCTGTGCGAGCCGCGCCGAGTCGGATTGAAACCATGACAGCTCGTGACGTCAGTCCCAATTAACGAGGCTTCTAATGTATTTGATGGCTAAAAACTGGTTGGGCCGAACACAGAAAACAAGTGCCTGGATGTGGGCACTGCTGTGCTTTGTATTGCTTACCGTATTCCAAGTCCGCACCCATCACCTTGATGATCGGTTGTACTTCTGGATCAAGACCCACTGGCACACCGACGATTGGCAGGAGCGCTCTGTGTGGCTGCCTGACTATCGGGTTGAGCTCGATGCTAAGCCGGTTCCCGGTGTGGACAACAACCTTTCGGGCCTGACCTTCGACCCTGACCTGAACCTGCTATGGGCGGTTACCAACGGCCCAAACGAACTATTGGCCCTCAGTCGTGACGGTGACGTGGAAAGGCGCTATAGCCTGGACGGTTTCCACGATGTGGAGGCGGTGTCCTATGCCGGCAACGGCCAACTGGTAATCGCCGAGGAGCGCCGGCAGAGCCTTGTTATCGTGGATGTCCCCCTCGCCGAAGGCAGTAAGCTTTCTCCCGGTCGCTCATTGAGCCGAGACCAGTATCCAGCTCTGACCTTGGCACTTGGCAAGGCGGACAACAAAGGCCTTGAAGGGCTCGCCTACGACCTGAAAGGTGATCGCTTGTTTGTGACCAAGGAGCGTGACCCTCGCCAATTGCTGGAAGTGGGCGGCCTTCGTGCCAGCCTGGCAGGAGGTTTTTCCCTGCACGTGCGCGACCTGTCCAACTTGGTAAAGGACAAGGTATTTGCCACTGACTTGTCTTCGGTCGTCTTCGATCAACAGAGTGGCCACCTGATATTGCTCAGCGACGAGTCGAAACTGCTGATTGAAATCACCGATGAGGGCAAGGTGGTGAGTTTCCGCTCCTTGGCGAGGGGGTTTGCTGGTTTGCTGAAAGGCATACCCCAAGCCGAAGGCGTAACCATCGACGATGAAGGGTATTTGTACGTGGTCAGCGAGCCGAACTTGTTCTATCGCTTTACCCGCGAGACAGACTGACCAGTCAACAAGCTACAGTCAGGCGTGGCCGGGACGCTTGAACTGTTAGCGTGCGATTTTTACGAATTCTGCGGGTTCCCCATCAGGGCCTAGTTGGCCCTGGTTTCAGAGGGAGTGCGGTGACCTTACCGTTGGCAACCGCCTTCAGCTGAATCATCTCGAATATTAGTCGCTGGTTAACCGAAGCCAGCCGAGCTACCTCCGCTAAAAGCTGATCATTCTCTGCACGGAGCACCCTGTTCTTTTCTTTCTCGCTCATCAACGCTTGATGCTTAGAGTCTCGCTGGGCTCGCACCGACTTGCCAACGATGTTGCGAATCCTTTCCGCTATGCTTGGGTAAGTGTTATGGATGAGTCCCGGAGTCACACCTGCGGCACGGGCAACGGATGTGATGGAAAGCTTTCCGTCACCAGCAATGAGATCGTCGACGACCTTGTTGAGCGCGGCGAGTGTCTTCGACCTGGAGCGAATAGGAGAGTCAGGGCCCACCGCCTGTCTAGTCATTTGCCGCCTCCTCCATTTCCTCAACTGGAGAAAGGCCAAGGCTGGTAATTACATCTAGTGCAACCTGCAAGTCGCGTTCTGCGCGCTGCCTAACAGCCGGGCCTGCATCCTCAATTTTTATCAGCTCTCGCTGTTGAATGTAGATGTCCTGCCAAGTGCTGGCGAAGACTTCATCGATCACCGAATTTTTGCACCCTGGACACCGTGTGGCTTCGTATAGACCAGCACCTCCGCAGCCCCGCTCTGTGGCGATGCACCAGCCGTGTCCAGTCGCACGAATGTTGGCATGTGGGGCGGTCTGGGCAAGCAAAGCAGCTCTATCCTTGATTGGAATTGCCCGCAATTCCACAATCTTTTCGCCAGCGCCCCCTGCCAGTGGCTGATCATCGAGCCATGATTCGATCAGGTCAATTTTAAACTCTGTCATCTGCTGGAAGATCTCATCAAAGAGAGTCAGGTCTTGCTGCGGATTGGATGCATAGAGTTGGGTCATACTCATGCTGCTGTGTTTGAACTGCCATTTGAGGTAGATCAATGAAGTGCGGCCCATACGGGATTCTACAAAGCATCTTGCATATGTTCGCCTGCATTGATGCGTCCTCAACGGCCAATCGCTTCCAGCGGCTTTAGCTATACGGTCAAACGCAGCATTGGATGCTTGCCCGCTGAGAGCCTCAACATGATGGCTTTCCTGAACTTTCCCTCCTTGTGTGTTTCGTCCCAAAAATAGTTTATTCGCGTCTTTTCGGGCTTTTTCGAGCCTAAGGAGATGTTCAGTTGAATACGAAAAATCCCGATTGCTTGCAAGCTGTCTAATCTCTTCATCCAGCTCTTTTCTGATGGGTGCTGAATATTTTGCCAAAAGACTTAAAGCTTCAATCGTTAGTTCTGGCACAAGATATTCGACTTGGCCTTTACCTGTCTTGTGCTCGACTGTGGTCACCCAGCAAAAATTAATTCCATTTCTTAACTCTTTGCGCCAAGCGCCAACCTCAATTCCAATTGCCTCGTCATTGCGCATGCCGCTAGTGATTGAAACTATATACAGAACAGCATCTCTGCAACGAATTGCCATCCGTTCATCACTAGGATGATATCCAATACCATTGACTGCCAATTCGGCCTTCATCTCCCGGACAATGCTTTCGCAATAGTTGAAAATCCTAGATTGTTCATCATGAGGAATGATATCTGTTCGCCCGACGTTTTTAGTGGCAGCACCCAACCCTTTTACATTCGCGACCCCACAAATCCGCCACAATGTCGAATTACCCCAAGGATAACTCTGAATGGGAAACATCGTGTCGACAGAAAACACCCAAAGAAAATCAATAACCCGTAATCGCCCATACAGCGGGAGAGGCCTTAACTTCAATTCATATTTGCAATGATGAACGTAATTGCTGACATGGATCGGACGGACATCTGCAAAGCTTGAAACTCCTAGATTGTTTAACCAGCGAACAAAAGGCATCACGCTGACGACGGCGAAAGTAGTAATGCCCCGTGCGATAGGAGGTTTGGATCTAGGCATTCCTCTTTTAAACCAAGCATAAGCAACAGCTTTGCAGTCATCAATAAGCGCCCGAGGCATGCCCATATCCCAGTTGATGAATTTATAAGAATGAGCAATATTGGCCTGATCAAAAAACGGGCGAAGATCCCACTGTGCATCGCCAAACCTGCTAAGAACGAAGGTTTCTCCATCTTCATTAACGATAGCGCTGATCACGATTGCATCCCGCTCTGCGGGACTTAGACCATTCGCTGAAACTGGCTGTGCGATGAGGACATCATATGCCTTTAACACCGCATTCGTGGTTCTTATGCTCAAATTTCGCCGCCCAATTTTTTCTTCATGAACTCGATTTTTTTAGCCCAGAACAAGTGCGGAGATGACTCAGCCTGAGCCCTTGCTTGCGAAACCAATGCAAGATCAAACTTCTGGGTGAAATCATCTATCAATCGAATATAGTCAAACTGACGCTTGCGCCATGCGCCCCACTCGTCCGTGAGAAAGTATTCGACTTCTGCATACAAGAATTGTTGGTAGCTGAACAGCCGGTATAAGTCCTCCAAGGTGCCTACAATTGCATAGCTAGGGCAACCGAGGCAGTGGATGAATTCAGAACAATGATTGACGCCATCCTTTGGTGCCAGACTACCGTAAAGGCTATCTTTGCAGCCGCCTGGTGGGGTTGGTATAACGTTTATGCCACGTAGTTTGTCCGGAAAAGCCTCCCCAACAAATGTCGCCCCGTCGACCTTGATCTCATCGTTGATTTTCAAATAGTGATTATCGGCGACACCAGGGGTATGACCCATAACGGAGGAAACTTCTATAATGTCGCCACCGCTCAGTTTCCACAAACGGCTTTCCATAGTCTTTCGCAGCCGACTAAGCGTGACATTTAGCCGATTGCCTTGATCATCCTGAAGCGCATGACGCTCACAAATGCTTTTTGCCGTGACATATAAAGCACCGGGTGTAAGGGTAACGATGTCGTTCGAGCGGCCAGGCTGGCCCGAGCGATATAACCACACACATGAAGATATTTCATCAGGTGCCAGTGCTACGAGTGGCTTAGAAATCTCCAGCGCCTTATTGAGGACTGCCACCCCATCCAGGGGAATAGCACTGTACTCATCTAGCAGATTAGTCTGACGGATTGTTTTGCTCTGTGCGCCTTTACCTCGACGTTTGACGGTAGTAATCAACCTGAGATTAGGAATAAATGGGTGAGGCTGTAGGGCATCCCTTTTCATCTCCAAGAGCGGCGTAGTATTGATTCCAGACCTTGCCGCAGTAATTAGTAGCAATACAGCCATCGCCTCCGCGCCATTTCCAAGGAATGTACCCTTATGGATGGCAATAAGATCTGACTTCAAAGCGCCAATCAGCCTTTGCATTTCACCCAAGGTGAGCGGATCTGCATCTTTAGTGCTCTGCGAATTATTAGGAAATGGATTGAGGGGCAAAAGATCGTCAAGATTAACTTCAATAAATCCATATTCAGCCAAAACAACAACTAACGACTTGAAGCTAGTATAGTAATTCTTGGCTGTCGAGCCGTTAGGGTATTTTAGCCTCAGCCAAGAGACGTATCGATCCAAGTGGCTTTTGGTAAGACTGTTTGGCGTTGCAGGTGGCGACTTGACCGAACCTCCACTCAAGAAATTTATAAAAAATCTCAGCCCGTTCGTAGAGTAACCAATCAAGGTCGTCACTGAGAAGTTTCCTCCTTGTAGCAAAGCTTTGATAACGTGAAGACTTTGAATTGCCCAAGCGTCGAAGCCCAAGCCTAAATATTTCGTATGATCGAGTTGCCTGTGGTTTCTCGGGTTTCTCGGCAGGTCAATCTTGATATCATCTTCGACAGCCTCGAATCCTTTTGTAACCGACCGCATAACCGCCTTGTAGCTTTTTTGCCGAGCCAATGGTGCTACCTCAAATACGCGAAACCGAATCAGTCATAAACATCATGTCAATTTCGTCCTCGTGAGCAAGGACGGATTGGGCTTCAAGCTGGTTTATGAGATGCAAATAGATCATAGTTGTTTGCACATCTGAATGCCCCAGCCTATCTCGGACATACAACAATGGCTCACCTTCAAACTCTTTGCTTTTTCGAAGAGCAAGCAAGGTATAAGTCCCATAGGTGTGGCGTAGCATGTGGGCCCGAACATAGAAACCGCACTTTCTTTCATAGGACTTCATAACGTCCACTACGGAATCTTTTGAATAATGCCTGCCTTCATTAGTCAGCAGCAGCGCGGTAACACGTCCATCACCATTGGACTTACGAACCTCTCGTTGGTGAAGGGAGTAAGACCACATGCTCTCCATCAACGACCATGGCACGTCGATAGTTCTAGGCCGGTCGTACTTGATATGCATGTCTGAAGGATCAAGAGCAACACTGATCATTTGCCTTGGGCGCAGTCCCTTCTTCAACCTGGGGTTGAACACATATTTGAGAGGAAAAGACCTCGCTTCACAGGAGCGAAGGCCGGTACGCACCATGAGGTGGAACAATATCTGGTGGCTTGGATCGGTATCCAGGGCAAGGCATACCTTGACTTGATCCTTGGTCAGGAATTTGGTCAAGCGCTTTCGGTCGCGAACCATCACCGAAACTTTCGTGCTCTCGGCTCCGGGCAGAGCGATATGACTGAGAAGACCGGAATGTTGGGCAACTCTTACCCTTTTCTCACCGAAGGGCAGCACAGTTATCAGGTTGCGCTGCTTAGCCCATCGGTAGAACCTCACGATCAAGGCCAGACGATTGTTCACCGTGCCGGGATCAAGTGCTAATTCTCCGCTCGACCAATCCCTGTACCTCGACAGAGCACTCAGACCGTGAGCCGGGCTTTCCTCGTCCCAGCCCAATCCATTGGCTTCCAGGAAGGCAAAGTAATCGTACAGACGCCGTCCATAGGCTTCCCAAGTCAAATCGCTTAGGGCCTCACCTGACTCGATAAGCGTGTGCCAAAGGAAGGATTGAGCTGGCTCGACTGGCCATCCCTCTGACCCAATCAGCAACGGAAAGCCTTCAAAGGATCGACCTGCTAATGCTAGGTCTTTTGTTGCGAATACCAGCCTCATGCCGCTGCCCTAAAACACTTCCAATGGATTGCCTTATGAAGCCTGGAAACTGCTGTTCCAGAGGGGTTCAGAAGGTGGCGCGGACTCTACAGGATTTACTAACGATTCCCACCCCTCAGATCATTGTTGCTCAGCACCACGATCGGCACCTTTGCCAGGTCCGGCCGAAAGACGCGCTCACAGCTTGCATAAAAGCTGTTGCAGTCAATCAGGGCAAAGACCGGCCGGGGTTCAGTGGCCATGGTTGCGCACCGTGTGGGTGATCACGCCCCAAATCGACAGCTCATCACCTTCCATGATGTAGCGATTGGGGTATTTGGGGTTGTCAGAGACCAGCATGACCGTGCTGCCTTTCAACCACAGGCGTTTACAAATCGGATCATTATTTAGCAGCGCCACCACCACATGGCCGTGGGCCGCTTCAATGGCACGATCCACCACGGCCAGATCCCCGGAAAAAATCCCCGCGTCCTGCATGCTGTCGCCGTCAATGGTGACCAGGTACACGTGTGCCGCTCGAATATTAAGTGCCTGATCGAGCGAGATATGTTTCTCGACATGGTCAGCCGCAGGCGAGGGAAAACCGGCCGGCACTTTGAACGAACACCACGGACGGCGAACACCACCTTCAGCCAGAGGACCCAAAACCGTGAAACCCATGACGCTCGCCTTTCTGTTAACTGTATGTTCATACAGTTAACTGCGCTGCGGGCCGAAGGTCAATTTATCTGTAGGAAATTACGACGAGAGGCTACGTAAATCAGCTCTGAAACAACGAGTCTTTTCTCTGGGTGAACCCTGCAATTATCACTGCAAAACAATATTTAATTATCGTTTTAAAATCATTTTTTCTGCGCTTATGATTCCGCCGTCGCCCACTTGCCGCGACCCGATTCACCTCTACTCCCCACTACAAGATTTCCCACACAAGAAGGATTGTTGAATGAACACAGATCGTTTGGCGAAGTACAGCAAAGTCCTTGCAACCGCGACGCTGGGCCTGGTTGCCCTCATGCTGCTTTCCAATATTGCCTACTGGCTGTTTCCGGACGTGATGAATCTGTATGGACCTGGTTTCAATCTCACGGCCCTGACCGAAACGCTGGACGCCAATATCCATCAGATGCCCTGGTGGCAGATTACAGGCGGCATTGTCCTGTCCAGTATTCCGCTTTTGATTCTGGCCAAGGGGTTGGTGGCGTTGAGTGCATTGTTCAAGTTTTACGCCAACGGGGAATACTTCGAACCCGAATCAGCAGACCTGTTGGGCAAGGTCGGAAAAAGTGTCGGTCTGTGGGTATTGATCAGCTTCTTGCTGGGCCCTGTGTTGAGCGTATGGATCACGATGATGCGCCCGGCGGGTGAGCGTTTGTTTACCATCAGCTTTGGCCCTTCGGATGTGGTGGCGCTGTTTCTCGCGGCAAGTGTCATGATTGTGGCCCGTAGCCTGCATCGTGCGTGCATGTTGGCACGTGAAAATCAGCAGTTTGTTTAAGAGGTCAAAATGCCCATAGAAATCAAACTCGATGTGATGCTGGCAACGCGCAAGGTCAAGTCCAAGGATTTGGCGCAGATCATCGGCATCACCGAACAGAACCTCTCGCTGCTCAAGCAAGGCAAGGTCAAAGGTATTCGGCTCGGGACGCTGGAAGCCATTTGCTGCGCGTTGAATTGCCAGCCGGGGGACTTGCTGCATTACCAGGCAGAGCCAACTGATTAAGACAAGCGCTCGCTCACACCCCGTAAGGAATCGCCCGTTTACTGCTCCTGCGAGCGTAAGCGGGCAATATTTCGCCTGGAAAATAATCCATCAAAATTAAATTCCTTAATCCACAAATTAATAGAAATAAAATCTAATAACCGTCCAATAAACAGAATTAAAAGCAAAATTAAACACGCTGAGCGTCCGTATCATTCCCCTACGTTCATTGAGGAGAGACGCCCATGCATGACGCCACCCACTACCTGCATTGCGGTCGAGATTCCGAAGCGTACGGCGGACTCATCAATACACCGGTGTTTCGGGGTTCTACCGTTCTGGCCAAAGACTTCAACAGTTGGGAGGCGAGCAAGAAGGACGGTAATCCGTACGCCAACTATGGCCGCTTTGGCACGCCGACCACCCGCGCCTTTGAAGATGCAATGGCCGGGCTGGAAGGTGGTCATGCCAGCCTGGTATTCCCTTCAGGCCTGGCAGCCTGCGTTCATGCCCTGTTGGCGTTTGTCAGCGCCGGTGACCATGTGCTGATCACCGACAACATTTACGGCCCGACGCGCACGTTTGTCAGCACGGTACTGACCCGTCTTGGCGTAGAGGTGGAGTTCTTCGCCCCCGCTGCCGGAGCGGGTATTGCCCGCCAACTGCGCCCCACTACTCGCGTCGTGTTTACAGAGTCGCCGGGGTCACTGACGTTTGAAGTCTGCGACCTGCCGGCCATTTGCCAGGCGGCCCATAGCGTGGGTGCCTTCGTACTGCTGGATAACACGTGGGCCTCGCCGCTGTACTTCAAGCCCTTTGAGCATGGCGTGGATGTGTCCATACAGGCGGCGACCAAATACATCGTGGGGCATTCGGACGCCTTGCTCGGCGTTGCCACCGCCAATGAACGAGCCTGGCCACTCTTGAAAGCCGGGGCGCATGATTTTGGCCAGACCGCCAGTCCTGATGACCTGTTCCTCGCGTTGCGCGGGCTGCGCACATTGCCCGTGCGCCTGCAACGCCACTGGAGCAATGGGGTCACGCTGGCACGCAGCCTTGAACAGCACCCACTCATCACCCGCGTCATGCACCCCGCACTGCCCAACGATCCCGGCCATGATCTGTGGAAGCGCGATTTTCTGGGGGCCAGCGGCTTGTTCGGGATAGAGGTCAACACGCAAGACCCGACGGTTTTGGCGCGCCTGTTCGATAACCTCAAGCTGTTCGGGATTGGCCTGTCGTGGGGCGGTTTCGAAAGTCTTGTTGTGCCCGTCGGGCACCCGGTCCGTCAGCACACCCCCGCACCGCGGGGGTATCTGATCCGTGTGCATGCCGGGCTTGAGCATGTGGACGACCTGGTGCTGGACTTCCAGCGAGCGCTGGACATTGCCGTGCACAAACCGTGTGTCGCTGTGGCGTAAACCGGGACTGAGCTATGGGTTTTAGGCGCTCAAGGCGCGTAGCGCAGAGGCAGGCTGGTTGAATACTTGATTTGCTCCATGGAGAAACTGGAACTGATATCCGACAGTCCGGGGACCTTAATAAGCTGTTTGTAGACGGCGTCATAGGCGGCCACATCAGGCACTGCAACGCGCAACAAATAGTCCGTGTCCCCGGCCATGCGGTAAACCTCGACCACTTCTTCGATCGAAGCCACGGCAGCGCGAAAGCTGTCGAGCCATTGGGCATTGTGCTGAGTGGTTTTGATCGACACGAAAACAATCACCCCCACGTTCAGCTTTTTGCCATCCAGCAACGCGACCCGACCGCGAATGATTCCGGCCTCTTCAAGCTTTTGAATGCGCCGCCAGCAGGCCGTCGTGCCAAGACCGATCTGCTCGGCGATATCCCCTACCGCACGTGTGCAATCGGTCTGCAGGATGTGCAGAATTGCCCTGTCAAGCTTGTCCATGAGAAGTCGAGGCCTTGTACGGATCAAAAGAAAACAACGGTGCGCGAAAGCCCGGCATTCTCCAGCAGCTCACCCTGCCCGCGCTACCCCGTCCTTCCCTGTCTGTCGCCTGAAAACCCTCAATGCGGCGCCAGAACTTCGCGCACACCTGCAACGCCAAGGATCTCTTTGATCATTTGGTCCGCCACCACACGGGTGACGCCCCGGAACTCGATGGTCACTGTTTCGGTGTCCTTGACCGGGCCTTGCTCAACGATGAATTGTCTGATTTTTTTGGACCGCTCACCCAGCAGTTGCTCCAGCTGACTTAACGACAGCGTATTGGACGGCGCCACCAGCTTGACCACCTGGATCTGCACGATATCCCTGAGCACGCGTTCCATGGGCCGAATGGCGATCAGGATGATCAGAATCAAAAAGGTTGCCGCAGTGCCCAACACATACAGTCCGCCGCCCACGGCCAGGCCGATAGCTGCAACCGCCCACAAACTGGCGGCCGTGGTCAGGCCCTTGATGACCTCACCGCGCATCAGAATCGAACCGGCCCCCAGAAAGCCGATCCCCGAGACCACCTGTGCGGCAATTCGCGAAGGGTCCAGCTGCGTGCCTGGCATGGTCAGCGCCTGTTGAAATCCAAACGCCGACACAATCATCACCAAACACGCCCCCGCACACACCAACATGTGCGTACGCAGGCCTGCCGTCCAAAACAGGTGTTCGCGCTGAACGCCAATCAAACTGCCGAGAAAAGCCGCCAACAGCAGCCGTATGCACATTTCCCAATCAGAAATCATTCAGTCCCTTCCCGCAAATAACCTGTGGTGTGTTTAAACAAGCTCTGGCGAGCATAGTTAAGGATTAACAGGTGTGCCCGATCAGGTTTTTAGGGAACGCGCAGGTCTGTACACTGCACGCCTTCGCCGTGGCTGCGATCAATGCCGCCACCCTTACCCGTTCAAGCAGAGGTGTTCATGGCCCATAACGAACTGACTTTTACCCCTGATCCAGATCCTGAATCCATTTCGTCTGACGTCGCCAGCTTTGGTGGCGTAATGGTTTCGACGCAAATCCCTACACGTGCCGATGGCAGCCTCGAACTGGGCGGCATCACTGAGCAAAGCGAATGCACATTGCAAGCGCTGAAAGTGGCCCTGGAACGTGCGGGCAGCTCTATGGACCGTGTCATGCACTTGACCATCTACCTGACCGATATGGCAGACCGTGCGGCATTCAATGAGGTGTACAAACGTTTCTTCAGCCAGCCATGGCCGGTGCGTGCTGCTGTAGGGGTCGCGTCGTTGGCCGTCGAAGGCATGCGTGTTGAAGTCACCGCCATGGCAGCCAAAGGCTAATACTGAGTCCATGTCGGCGATGGAAGCGGCCGCTGATGCAGGCCGCTTCTGTACGCCTGAAAGACCATTCACGTTCATTTCCTTTAGCAGCCCCCTGCGCATAACGCTGATTGCAAAAGAAAATCCGCCACTCGGTGAATTTTTTCGTATCTGCATGTATCTCATCCCCAAGAGCGCGTGCCATCAGAACGATAGCATTCGGCGCTGGCAAAACGCGTCTACCCTTCATACGACTGGGGTTTAGCGGTTTTAAAAGGATAGATCAGCTAATAAAGGGGCTTGCATGAGATCTCGTAAGAAAAAGGTCAATCCAATCGGATTGCAGGACATCACCATTGTCGATGACGCCAAGATGCGTAAAGCGATTACCGCTGCGGCACTGGGCAACGCGATGGAGTGGTTTGACTTCGGCGTGTACGGCTTTGTTGCCTATGTGCTCGGGAAGGTGTTCTTTCCCGATGTCTCGCCCAGCGTGCAAATGATCGCAGCGCTGGCCACGTTCTCGGTTCCCTTCCTGATCCGCCCCCTGGGCGGGCTGTTCTTCGGTGCGCTGGGTGACAAATACGGACGACAGAAAGTCCTGGCCGCGACCATCGTCATCATGTCCCTCAGCACGTTCGCCATTGGCTTGATCCCCTCGTATGCCACGATTGGTATCTGGGCGCCGATCCTGCTGTTGCTGGCCAAGATGGCCCAAGGCTTTTCGGTGGGTGGTGAGTACACCGGCGCGTCGATTTTCGTGGCCGAGTATGCGCCTGACCGCAAGCGCGGGTTTCTCGGCAGTTGGCTGGACTTCGGCTCCATAGCCGGTTTCGTGCTGGGGGCCGGTGTGGTGGTGCTGATCTCCACACTTCTGGGCGAAGAGCAGTTTCTGGAATGGGGATGGCGCGTGCCGTTTTTCCTGGCCTTGCCGCTGGGGATGATCGGGCTGTATCTGCGGCACGCCCTGGAAGAGACACCCGCCTTCCAGCAGCACGTGGAAAAACTTGAACAAGGGGATCGCGAAGGTCTCGCACGGGGCCCCCGGGTTTCTTTCAAGGAAGTGGCCACCAAGCACTGGCGCAGTCTGATGACCTGCATCGGCGTGGTAGCAGTCACCAACGTGACCTACTACATGCTGCTCACGTACATGCCCAGTTACCTGTCGCACAACCTGCATTACAGTGAAAACCATGGGGTGCTGATCATCATTGCAATCATGGTCGGGATGCTGTTCGTTCAGCCCCTGATCGGTTTTGTCAGTGACAAGATCGGCCGCCGTCCTTTCATCATCTGCGGCAGTGTCGGTCTGTTTTTCCTCGCCGTCCCGGCGTTTTACCTGATCAACAGCGGCAAGCTGGGGCTGATCTTCGCCGGGTTATTGATGCTGGCCGTGCTGTTGAACTTCTTTATCGGTGTCATGGCCTCGACCCTGCCAGCGATGTTCCCCACGCACATCCGCTACAGCGCGCTGGCCAGTGCGTTCAACGTCTCGGTACTGATCGCGGGCCTGACGCCGACGGCGGTGGCCTGGCTGGTGGAAAGCACCAATAACTTGTACATGCCTGCCTACTACCTGATGGTGATCGCGATCGTGGGACTGGTTACCGGGGTCACCATGAAAGAAACCGCCAACAAGCCGTTGCGCGGGGCCGCACCGGCGGCTTCGGATATTGAAGAAGCCAAGGAGCTGCTTCAGGAGCACCACGACAACATCGAACATAAAATCGAAGACATCGACGCCGAAATTGCCGAGCTGGAAGCCAAACGTAAAAACCTGGTGCAGCAACATCCCCGTATCAACGACTGAAACGGGCACTGACGTAAAAATCCCGCCGGTTGTTGTGAGCAACCGGCGGGATTTTTTTAGCCTGCGCTCTGCGCCTGTGCCAGCAGGTCAGTGATCCAGCGCACCTGGCGTGCGGTGTCCTGTACTTTTTCTTCCGGGACAGTCAGACGGGCCCGGCTCAAGCTGAGCAGAGTCTTGTGCTTTTGAGACAGCTGACGCTGCCATTTTGCAAGAAAAGCCGGGCTGCGTGCTTGCATGTGCAGCGGACCAAAGTACAGCTCCTGCGCGCTGTACTTCACCGTGCCGGAACGGGCAGCGACGATAATTTCGTAATCAAAACGGTTTTCCCGTAGCACTTCTTCACAGAGGATACGGTAGCCATTTTCCATCAACCATTGGCGCAGGGGGTGTTCACCGCCATTGGGTTGCAGGATCAGGCGCTCCTCACCGCTCAAGCGCGACTTACCCTGCTCAAGGATGTCCCGGATAGTCTCCCCTCCCATGCCGCACAGGGTAATGGCAGTGATCGCGTCTTCGGGTTCAATCGCCATCAGGCCATCAGCCCTGCGCACCGTAATGGCGTCGGCCAGATCATTTGCTTGAACCGTACGCCGGGCCGCAGTGAAAGGCGTCAGCGCCACCTCACCGGCTACTGCGCCTGTGATTACGCCCCGACGCATCAGCGCCACCGGCAAATAGGCATGGTCCGACCCGATATCAGCCAACCGGGCGTTTACCGGAACATGTGCGGCGACGCGCTCCAGGCGCATGGACAATGTGTGGGGGTTCAACAGTTGTTCCTTCCAAAACCAGTGCCAGACCTGCGCGGCATTTATCAAAGGGCGCCATCATGCATACACAGTCGCGCCGGGTAAAGCATCGGGGCCGGGGTGGATCCGCCCCATCCGCATTGTTAAGGTGCAGGCGTCATCAAGAGGATGTGTTTATGGACTTCACAGGGAAAACCGCAATTGTCACAGGCGCCGGCCGTGGTTTGGGCTGGGTCTATGCCCGGGAACTGGCGAAATTGGGCGCAAATGTCGTGATCAGTGATATCGGCGCCGACAATGTGGGTGACGGGGCTGACGCCAGCATCGCACGAGAGGCAGCTCAAGCCCTTCAAGCTGAGGGATATCACGTGATCGGTGATTCCAGTGACCTCTCCAGCGAGCAAGGTTGCCGAGGCTTGATTGACGCCGCTGTCGACGCGTTTGGGCAACTGGATATCGTGATTCACAACGCCGGTTGGGTGGGTTACCAACCCATTGAACAGGCCGATGCGGCATTCATTGCCCGCGCACTGGACATCAACCTCTATACGCCGGTCTGGCTCTGTAAATACGCCTGGCCACACCTCAAACACTCATCGGCTGCACGGATAGTGCTGACAACTTCGGACCGGGCCATGTATCAGCGCTATGCGCAGACCGGTCTGGTGGCGTACGCCGCAGGCAAAATGGCGCAATTGGGCATCATGAATGCCCTGAGCATGGAAGGCGCACCGGACGGCATTTTGGTCAACGCGGTATCGCCCGTGGCCAAAACCAGAATGTGGGGTGTGACCCAAACACCGGAAAATCTGAAACCCGAGTGGGTGGCGCCCGGCGTGGTTTACCTCGCGTCGCCAGCGTGTCAGGACACGGGTTACATCCTGCGGGCCAGTAATGGCCAGTTCACCGCCACCCGATTCGCTGAGAACCCTGGCGTTGATTACCCTGTGGATTTGGCGCGGGTCAAAGCCGCTAATGCAGAACAGGTGACAGCGCTGTGGGGGCAGATCAAAGAAGCGGGCGCATCATAAAGACGTCTGACACTCCACAATCAAGCACACTCACTGATTACGCCGCTTCCAGCCCGTCAGCATGAACGTGACACCCGGGATCAACAGGCCGGGTGCCATGTAGAGAAATGTACGCTCGGTCAGCAGGCCGTTAAGGGCAAAGGTGCCGCCGCAGATGACCAAGGCGAACCCCACCAGAAAGAGCGGGTTGCGAAAAGCTTTATCCATGGGTTCAGGTCCTGTGATGAAAATGGCGGCACATGATAAAACCTGCGCAGCCGTAAGGGCCAGTCGACTCTCGCGACGCAGGTCGTTAAGCTGGCGTTTTTTGAGGCCCTATGCACGTGAGCAAGGTTTATCTGGGTAGCTGCCTGTGTGGCGGCGTCCGCTACGAGCTGCTGAGCGAACCTAAAGCAGTCAGTCACTGCTATTGCAGCCAATGCCGCAAGGGCCATGGCGCAGCGTTTGCGTCCTATGGCAGCGTGCCGCGCAGCGCCTTCACCTTGCTCAGCGGCGCCGAAGACCTCAAGGCCTACCTGTCATCAGATTCGGTAAGCCGGGAGTTTTGCATGCAGTGCGGATCGACGTTGTTCTGGTCGTGCTCCCAAGGGGATCGCGCCGGGTGGATTAGCGTGGCATTAGGCACACTGGACACACCTTTCAAGCCCAGCAAACAAAAGCATATTTACACCAGCGACACAGCAACCTGGTTCGACAACCCTCACGCGTAACGGCCAAACCATGGCAGCAAGGCTCGCCTCTGCTTGGGCAGTGGGTACATCCATCCTGTAGAGGGAAGTACCTGAGCCTTTAAGACTGACTTATTCAACACTGACACACTGAGCAAAACCTATGAATCGTCGTAAAAAAATCAACCAAATCTTGAAAGCTAACGCCAAAAAAGCCAGCGCAAAACTGGCTCCCAAAAATAAGCCTAAATACATCTGCAAAGCGGATCGCTTGAAAATGGCCGCTGAATCCAGCAGTGACTTGACCGCCGCTGCTCCAGAGTGAACAAGGCCCACTCAAGAGAAAAAAACAAAGCTCGCCAAACGACTTCCGCTCTTTGCCGCTGCAAGTCGGGGTTTTAGGTACAAGGTTGTGGGCAGTGAAACACAGCATGGCTGGCAGCGTCTGATGACAAGTGGGCTCTAAAGTCAGCCAATCCAGGCTTCGGGGCACTGCCAGTCGCGATGATCCTTACAACCTGCACGCCATGCGCGTTGATCTGAATGATCTATAAACCAGGTCTGGATAATTGCGGCGCGCCCGGTAAGAGCACTTCATCAGGCTCATGCAGAGGTTGCATTCAGAACTTGCCCCCCCAGCCATCTTGGCCCCCTAAAGAAGCTTAAGGCTGCAACGCTGCGACCTCTTTGCCAGCGCTATCGTCCCATTCCAGCACTTTGATTCGTCGATCCAGAAAGTGCTTCCAGTGGGCGGTCGGGGTCATGTGGTCCAACTCAACCCATTCCTCCAGGCCTTGTCTGACCCATCTGTAGTGGTCTAATGAAACCGGACACCCATTTAGGCGAGAATGCTCGCCAGATCGAGGTGTCAGATGACCAAACAACGCCGTTCCTTTTCTGCTGAATTCAAACGCGAGGCTGCCGACCTCGTGCTCAAGCAAAACTACAGCTACATCGAAGCCAGCCGTTCACTCGGCGTCGGCGAGTCAGCCCTGCGCCGCTGGGTTGATCAGGTTCAGCAGGAACGCCAAGGCGTCACTCCGCAGAGCAAAGCATTGACCCCGGAACAGCAGAAAATTCAGGAGCTGGAAGCCCGGATTGCCCGCCTTGAACGGGAAAAATCGATATTAAAAAAGGCTACCGCGCTCTTGATGTCGGAAGATCACGAGCGTACGCGCTGATCAATCAGCTGAGCGTCCATGAGCCGATTGATTGGTTGTGCAAGGTGTTTGAATTCCCCCGTTCGTGCTACTACGCCCAGCGTCTTAGGCGTCGAACGCCTGATGTCGAACGGCTTCGGTTACGCAGCCGGGTGAGCGAGCTGTTCTCGCAAAGTCGCAGTGCTGCGGGCAGCCGTAGCATCTTGTCGCTGATGCGTGAAGACGGTGAACAGCTCGGTCGGTTCAAAGTGCGCAGCCTGATGCGCGAGCTTGATTTAGTCAGTAAACAACCCGGATCACATGCCTACAAACGAGCGACGGTTGAACGGTTGGATATCCCGAACATATTGAATCGGGAGTTCGATGCTCCAGCACCCAACCAGGTGTGGTGCGGCGACATCACCTACATCTGGGCCCAGGGGAAATGGCATTACCTGGCTGTCGTGCTGGATCTTTGCACGCGCCGGGTGGTGGGCTGGGCGTTGTCGGAAAAGCCGGACGCCGATCTGGTTATCAAGGCGCTGGATATGGCTTACGAGCAACGAGGAAGACCTCAGGGTCTGCTGTTTCACTCGGATCAAGGGTCGCAGTATGCGAGTCGTTTATTTCGCCAGCGGCTGTGGCGTTATCGCATGCGCCAGAGCATGAGTCGCCGGGGAAATTGCTGGGACAATGCGCCAATGGAGCGCGTGTTCCGCAGCTTGAAAACGGAGTGGATACCGACCACGGGTTACCGAACGGCTCAAGAAGCCCAGCGCGATATCAGCCAATTCTTGATGCATCGGTACAACTGGATTCGCCCCCATCAATTCAACGGTGGGCTGGCGCCAGCTCGGGCCGAAGAAAAACTTAACGTCGTGTCCGGGATTAGTTGACCACTACATTCCAATCATGGCAGCGTTGGAATATATGCGGCTGCTGATTATGAAACTGAGCTAGACAAGGCGTGCATAGATGTTGTCTCTGGTTCTTTAGGATCATTTATAGGTGACTATAAAAACTCCAAAAGACCGGATAGACAACAATATAAGCGCATCGTAGTCGGCATAAGGTCTTTAACGTACAAAGGCCCCGAGTATAACTTCAAGAGCCTTTCATCCTGGTCACCTGTAGCGTTACCCAAGAACAATAGAAGTCTTCTTTGTGATATTTATGAAGTCAATAGCAAAGAGAGTGATGTGAAATACATTGTTTATGCTGCTTCAGTGGCAACCGCTATGTTTGACGAAATTCACGCTACCTCACTGCCAGATAATAAGGTCGAGTAACAATAACTCTTCGCTCTCATGCTGCAGCATCCATTGTTGCGGCATGAGCTGGATCAACCTTGAGGCGGTGAACTGAATAATGGGCTTGAGCAATTGGCTCAGCTACGTGACCCGCTTCGGGCTGGGAAAGAGCAAGTGCTCTCTGTCACGAAGGGCGGTAGCGGCAAAAGCTCTTTGATTGACACCCAATCGCTGATGGAACTAGCGATGAGCAAGAATTTATGCAAGATGTCGGCTACACATCAACAGCCTGATCGCGATCAAGCTACGCCCTTCATCAAATTCGGAATTTACCTACTCGCACAATCTGCCGCAGTCCTAAATAGTGAATTTGACAAGATAAGAATTAGCGGGGCGTCAAGGTGAGTGGCTAATGATGTGAAGCTAGAGAGCCACCTTCGGACGAAACGCTCTTGATAAAGTCCCACCACGGGACTAGGGTCATTCATGAGAATCATCGCGATCAGCCACCTAAAAGCGTTTTGGCAAACACACCAAGACTCGGAGCAATCCTTGCTAGCCTGGATTGACGAGGTGAAAAAAGCGAACTGGCAGACTCCAGCCGACATAAAGGCCCAGTTCAAACATGCCAGCGTACTTAAAAGCCGTCGGGTCGTGTTTAACATCAAGGGGAACGACTATCGGCTGGTCGTATCCGTTACTTATCGCTATGGCGCCCTCTATGTAAAGTTCGTTGGTACACATAAACAATACGACGCCATTGATGCCGACACCGTTGAAATGGAGTGACCCATGAACATTCGCCCGATACACACTGAGCAGGACTACCAGGACGCGCTAAAGTCCGTTGCCCCCCTGTTCGATAACGAGCCAGAACCTGGTACACCTGAGGGAGATTATTTGGAAGTGATGATTACGCTAATCGAAGCGTACGAAGCAAAACACTTCCCGGTAGACCTGCCCAACCCCGTCGATGCCATACGATTCAGAATGGAGCAATCCGGATTGTCAGCGGCTGATTTGATGCCTGCAATTGGACGACAAAATCGAGTTTATGAAGTTCTGAATGGCAAACGGCCGCTCACATTGCCAATGATCTGGAAACTGCACGATATGTTCGGGATTCCTGCAGAAAGCTTGATAAAACCAGTCAAAGCCGGATAAGAAGCAGTGCATTGATGGCTAGTCAATGCACGCTGCGTGACAGTAAGAGGGGGGTAACCCTTCACTCAGTGCAGGCTAACCTTGCCCTCAAAGCAGCTTCTGCCCTGTAGAGAAACTCCAGACACTTCAACATCAAGTCACCCGCCACAGCTGATCCAGTTTGGTCGTATAACTGCGGCTCATCATTTCTCGCCTCATGCCCCAATCCGGATTGCTCGGAACACTCGCCGCCCTCAACGTCCCCCTCCCCCAGCGTCCGTTGATTTCATCCAGCACGGCCATGACCCGTGTGGCTTCTGCAGGTTGATTTACGGCAAACAAATCATCTGAAAACTCTCCGGGCTGTCGCAGGTCCAGCAGCAAAACTTCTGCCTTGCTGTATTTGAATCCCTCCCGAAAAACATGGTCCAGAGCCTCTACTACTGCCTTGGTCAGCAACTGCACATCGCCAGTCGGATATGGCAAAGTCACCACAACACCTTTTGCGTATTTGGCCTCATCAGGATTGAACATGCCCGTGCGGATGCTGACACGGACTTTTTTGCAATAGGACTTCTGCGCCCTGAGCTTTTCGGAGGCGCGCATCATGTAGGTGGCCACAGCTTCCTTGATCGGTGCCAGTTCAGTCAGTCGCTTGCCAAACATTCGGCTGCAGCAGATTTCCTGTTTCGGCGGATCCGGTTCATCCAGCTCCAGGCACGGCGTTCCTGAAAGCTCTCGCGCGGTTTTCTCAATCACCACGCTGAATTTTTTGCGCAGGGTCCATGGGTCAGCCTTGGCCAAGTGCATCGCGGTGGTGATGCCCATGCCTTCAAGGTGTGCGGTCATGCGCCTACCGACACCCCACACTTCAGACACAGCCGTGTTGCGCAGCACCCAGTCCCTTTCGAAATCACCGCACAAGTTGACCACGCCGCCGGTGTGGGCCTGGAGCCGTTTGGCAGTATGGTTGGCCAGCTTGGCCAAGGGCAGCTCAGCCTGAAGCCGATCTAACCACTAACGGTCCGGCTAAGCACTCAGACGTGCCGTCACTTCATTCAACTGCCCTGATAACCCGTGAAGGTTCCGGCTTGCCGCTTCGGTGCGCTGCATGTTGTCTAGGTTTGTACTGGCAATCGTGGTGATTTCGGTGAGGTTGCGCGAGATATCTTCCGCCACCGAGGTTTGCTCTTCGGCAGCGGTGGCAATTTGGCGGTTCATGTCTCGAATGGCTTCCACAGAATGGGTGATGCGCTGCAGCATCGCTCCGGCCTCATTCACTTGCGCGACACTTTCTTCGCTGCGCGACTGGCCACTTTCAATGGCCTGAGCCGCGTCCACCGCGCCGGTTTGCACCGTTTGGATGATCTGGTTGATTTCGATGATCGACTCGGCCGTACGCTGGGCAAGGTTTCGCACTTCGTCGGCCACGACCGCAAAACCGCGTCCGGCTTCACCGGCACGGGCCGCTTCGATCGCCGCGTTAAGCGCCAGCAAATTAGTCTGCTCGGCGATGCCGCGAATCACTTCCAACACCTTGCCTATGCGGCCACTGTCGGTTTCCAGGCGACGGATGACCGTGGCTGTGTTGGCGATCTCACCACGCATTTGGGTGATGGTGTGAATGGTGCCCTGCATGACTTTTTCGCCCTGCTGCGTGGATTGGTCGGCATCATCGGCGGCGCGTGCAGCATCGGCTGCGTGACGAGCCACTTCCTGGGCGGTGGCGGACATTTCGTTCATCGCCGTAGCCACCTGATCGGTACGGTTGAACTGCTCGTTAGTGCCGCTGGCCATGAGACCGGCGATGGCGCTTAACTCGCCACTTGCGCTGTCCAGATCCTTGGCGCTGCGCTGCAAGCGGTTGAAGGTTTCGGCGAGAAAGTCGCGCAAAGTGTTGGCGGCCATGGCTAGTTTGCCCAACTCGTCTTCACGGCTGCTGGCAACGCGTTCGGCAACTTTCCCTTGGCTCAGTTGCGCCACGTAGTCGATCAGCTTGCGGATGGGGTCAATCAAGTTGCGGTTAATCAGCCAAAGGCTCAACAGGCCGATCAACAGACCCGAGGCGAGCATCACGATAATCCCCAGCATCACCGTGCGATTGGCAGCGGCGCTGATCAGTGTAGATTGCTCGGTGCCCTGCTTGCGCAGTTCGCCAACAAGTTCGCTCATCTGATCGCTGGTGGTACGGTCAACTCCTTTGACGGCGGCGTCGCCTGCAGTGGGGTCTGCACCCGCGGCGATATAGGCATCGCGACCTTTCTGGTAAGCGCTGCCCAACTGACGGTGTTCGTCACGCAGGCGCTCGATGCGGGTCTTGAGTTGGCCCTCCAGTCCTTTCTGGTTAGCCAGTTCGCCAAGGATCCCTTGTACGTCGCGCTGACGGTCTTCGAATTGCTTCCAATATTTATCCAGGTCTGCCGGCTGCTTGCCCCGTAGTAATACGTTTTTCCATTCCTGAACCTGCACCTTGAATTGCAGGTTGGCCTCGTCGATCAATTGCGAAGTGTGCAGGGGACCTTCGATTAAGTTGGCGTAGTTTTGCACGCCGTTGGACAGGAAATTAAAGCATGCTAAAGCAATCAGCAACATCGCCAACAGACTGCCGCTCAGCAGCGCGAGGATTTGAGTTCTCAGGGATTTTTGCAGCATCGGATGATACTCATGACAGGAATGAAGTACGCCTGGTTAGGCGTGAAAGACGTCCAAACATCCCTGTCTGCGGTTCAGGTTTGTGGCCGGAGCCGCGCAAACTAACACTTACGTCATCGGCGTGCCAGAGCGCTTCTTGAGGGGAGTCCGACCGTTGGTGCCTTGTAAATTCTCGGTTATCGTCCTTCCTATTATTTCCGTTGGTTTGGAGATCAGATGAATGACAGCTTTTGGCCGGTAAGCGGACGCTTACAAGCGGCGACCGCTAGTGGCCGGGAGCCGCCCTTCGTGACAGGCAGCTATCGGCCGATTCTGTTGAAAAAGTAGCTCCCCTGTCTGGCCTGCGGCAAAATTCGCGCATCGGCCAGCAGGGAAGCACGCAGCATGATGGGACAGTTATCGAGTGGGCAGGAACGGCTGTTTTACTCGTTCAACCTTGAAGACCACACCCCGCCAATCACCTTCTGCGTAGCATTGATCGGTGTCTCGATCTGAGCGTTTTACGCCATTACCTCGCCGATTTTTACAGCCCAATTGGGCGTCCTTCGATTGACCCAGAGTTGATGATCCGCATGCTGATCGTGGGCTATTGCTACGGCATTCGCTCAGAGCGTCGGCTGTGCGAAGAGGCCCATTTGAACCTGGCGTATCGCTGGTTCTGCCGGTTAAGCCTTGAAGATGAAGTCCCCAATCACTCGACCTTTTCCAAAAATAGACACGGCCGTTTTCGGGACAGCGATCTGTTTCGCTGGTTGTTCAATGAAGTGCTGCGTCGCTGCATGGACGCCGGTTTGGTTAAAGGCGAAGGCTTTGCCGTGGACGCCAGCATCATCAAAGCGGATGCGAGTCGGCAGCGCGGCATACCGGGTGATGAACAGGTCAACTGGAGCGATCCGGCCCTGAGCACCCGCGCCGTGCGAGAGTACCTTGAAGCCCTCGATGAAGAGGCTTTGGCCGAAACGCTACCGAAGCGCCTGTCGCTGACGGATCCTCAGGCCCGCTGGACCGCAGCTCCAGGCGGCCCAGCGTTCTACGCGTACTCCACGAATTATCTGATCGATACCGAGCACGGCGTGATCATGGATGTGGAACCCACACCGGCTCATCGAACCGCAGAAGTCGAGAGCACCAAGACGATGATCGACCGGGTCGAAGCGCAGTTCGACATCAAGCCGGAACGCCTCATTGGCGACACCGCTTACGGTACAGCGCCGATGTTGGCCTGGATGGTGGAGGAAAAAGACATCGAGCCGCATGTGCCGGTGTGGGACAAAACCGAGCGCAAGAACGACAGCTTTTCGAGTAACGATTTCCACTGGAATGAAGAGGCCGAGGAATACCGCTGCCCAGCCGGCAACGTATTACGCAGCGAATGGCGAGCCTTCAAAAACGAGCGTTCGCACGTCACCAAAGCCAACACTATCATCTTCCGATCCCGGCAGACCGACTGCGCGACATGTCCGATGAAAGCCAAGTGCTGCCCGAATACTTCGATTCGTAAGATCGTCCGCAGCGTCCATGAAGCCGCTCGTGATGTGGCTCGACGCATCGCAGCGACACCGGAGTACGTGCGCTCTCGCCACGAACGTAAGAAGGTCGAAATGTTGTTTGCCCACCTCAAGCGCATCCTGAAAATGGATCGCTTGCGACTACGTGGCATGAGTGGCGCGACCGATGAATTCACGCTGGCCGCTGCGGTGCAGAACCTGCGTCGGTTGGCCAAATTTACCTCTCAAGGGCCACCGGTTACGGGATAGGTGCGTCTGCACAAAGCAAAAACCCTCAAACCAACCCAATAACCGAGCTGCAAAGCTCAACGAAGGGCCAAAAAACCACTCAATGTGGTGATTAGGTTCTCCGGTGGTGATCGTGCGTGAGTTCAGCCGATCTGCAAATCAGACTTTTTCAACAGAATCGGCCAATAGGAGCCGCTGGACAGCTTGGGCAGGTGTTGTCGTTCTGCGTTTGCCTTCAACGTTCGCGGGTTCGCACTGGGTTGGGGGCAAAGAGAGCATGGCGGCGGCCTTTTCTCTCTCCCGAAGTGTCGCGCGTACAGTCTGCCCTGTTATGCTGATTCAGCCGTCCGGCGTGTAGATAAGATGTTATACGGCGTTAAGTGACAGGTATGTTGGCTAATTGATAGTTAGGGAAAACTGAGTATGCGTCGCTTAAAAGCCAACGGGTTTGTGTTTGTCAGCATTGCGATACTCTGTTGCGGCTGCACATCTTATTCGTCCCAGCCGACAATCAACGAACCCGTTGAACCCGAAACACAAGAAATCATCTCCAGCTTCAGTTACGCAATAAACTCCCCATGGAAAGACAGTCGCTTCGGCAAGGACGCATACGCAGCGACACTCAACGTTATTCCCGATGCACAGGATAAGAACTCCAGCCTTGCCGCCCCGAGCCTGCCGGCATTAGAAATAAAGATCTCGGAGTTCTCATCTGGCGGCGCTTGCGGACAAGATTACTTGACGGGCCTGAGTCTGGGTTTGATCCCCAGTTGGTGTACGCGGACAAACCTTTTCAAGTTTGATTTTATATTGAATAAGGACCAGCGCTTTTGCAGGCAGAAAACCTACTCGATAAACTCCACGTCGTTTTCACATCTCACGATGATTCCGTTTGCACTCTTCAATACGGGCAATCAGCCATTGACGCTCTATCGGGCGGCGCTTAAAGATTTTCTTCGCAGAGGTCAATGTGCGACGCGTTAAGAGGCTGCTTTTGGCCGAAAGCAGGCTACCCAGGCTATAGGGCAAAAGGCACACCCCAGCCCTCCGTCACAAGGCTCCAGCTTACGGAATAAAGAGGCTGCTTGCGGAAGCGATCCCAAAAATTGCGGAAGTGATCGTCAAATCGCAGCCAATAAAAAACCCCGCAGACCGTGATCTGCGGGGCTTTCAGGATGGAGGCCGAGGCCGGAATCGAACCGGCGTGGGCGGATTTGCAATCCGCTGCATAACCATTTTGCTACTCGGCCATTTGTACATGACATTTAAAACGTCAGATACAAAAGAAATCGTAATGCTGTAAACCTATGATTCTTCAGCGGTTAAGGCTGTGTGCCGTGCTGATGGCGCGCATTATGTACTAGAAGAAAGAAGCTGGCAACCCCCTGAATTCTAATAATTTTTAGCCTCTCAATCCGGTGCTGTTTCTACCTGAAGCTACGCAGCGGGGGGATAGAGAGCAGGTAGTAAATCCCACCTTTACGATCACACATCCGAGACCCGCACTTTCATGCATCTATTCACCTGTCGCCATGTGGGTGCTGTTACAGGGCGCAGCACAAATCCTACCCAATGGAGTTACTACTGCCCTCAACCTAGCAGGATTTGACCGACTTTATTGCTAGGGCCTCTCACGTAAAGTCTCGCCGCCGTTAACGAACGGACCGACACCTTTACTGGAGCTTTACGATGAAAAAAATATGGATGCCCGTGGCTATTGCCGCAGCAGTTTTGGCTACCAGCGGTTGCATGAGCCATAACGTGAGCCAGCCCAACGCTCCTATTGCCGGTACTGTTACAGCTGACCTGAAAGCGAAAATTGAAGTGGGTGGCGAAATTACAGGCCAATCCACATCGAACGTTCTGTTCGGTGTATTGAAAATCAGTGGCGACAGTGAATTCGCCGATGGCGTGACTTACGGCGGCCCAGCGCCTGCATTTAGCCTGCCTGATCCTGTTTCTGCGACAAAAGCCGCTGCCGCTTACAAAGCAGTTAAAAGCTCAGGCTCTGACCTGATTGTTGCACCACGCTATGCGGTGTCGGTTGAAGACTATTTCATTTTCAAAAAAGTGAATGTCACCGTGACTGGCAACAAAGGCAGCATCAAGAACATCCGCTAAACCGAAATGTTCCAGGCAGCATCAAGTGGGCAGTAGCTCGGGCTGATCCCCATTCAGCACATACTCAGCTGTGACAGCACAACCTAATGAACTGGCACTGCTGCGAGCAACTGCCTATCAAGCCGCCTGGTTCGGCGGGACGTAAGTCCCGCCACCTGCCTCAAATCACTACATTTCGTATAAAACGCACGACTGTATCACCTGCATTTCGATAGCTATGCGGCCTGTTACTGGCATAGGTATAAAAATCACTGGCATTAAAGTGCAGCACCTGATCATCTAGCACCAAGGTCAAGCAACCTTCAATAATGTACAGCTGTTCGCTCCATCCTTCTGCATCAGCCTCTGATACGTATTCCTCTCCCGGCTCCAAACGCCATTCCCACAATTCGACCTCTTTTGTCGCGGCAGCCTTGGCCAATAACACAGCCTTGCTACCCGAAACGGAGCCGCTCCAGGCCACTTCGTTAATACGTCCAGGGTCCGGCGACCCGGGGGCCTGAATCAAATCACTGAATGCGGCATTCAGGGCTTCAGCTACTCGATCAAGCGTGCTCAGGCTGACATTTTTTTCACCCGCTTCTATCGCAACCAGCATCCGACGACTGACTCCGGACGACTCCGCCAACGCGCTTTGACTGAGCTGTGCGAGCAGCCGCAGCCGTCGTACGTTTTGACTGACGTGCTGAAGAACCGATGCACGCTGGGAAATTTCTTTGGGCACTATATTGCTCACTGTGTGGGGCTGCGCAGTATACTGCTCAGCTTTGGCGCATTGTGCGTCTCACCTTTGTAACGCGCAAGGTCGTGACACCATTGAAAGCTTCCAGACTGTCGTCTTTGACATCTCGCATCAGTAAAGCCGAATGCGTGCTGATCCTGATCACTATCGTGTGGGGGGGCACATTTTTGCTTGTACAACATGCTCTCACTGCAAGCGGCCCCCTGTTTTTTGTCGGGTTGCGATTTGCCGCTGCCGCCAGCATCGTTGCGTTGTTCTCAATCCGCAGCTTGCGCGGCATGACCTTGTTTGAACTGAAAGCCGGATTATTCATTGGCATTGCCATCATGCTGGGCTACGGTTTGCAAACCATTGGTTTGCAGACTATCCCCAGCAGTCAGTCGGCCTTTATTACTGCACTCTATGTTCCTTTTGTTCCATTGCTGCAATGGTTGGTGCTGGGTCGCCGCCCTGGATTAATGCCCAGTCTGGGCATCATGTTGGCTTTTACGGGATTGATGTTGCTCTCAGGCCCCAGCGGAGCGTCGTTAAATTTCAGCGCCGGTGAAATAGCGACATTGATGAGTGCCATCGCCATTGCTGCCGAAATCATCCTGATTAGCGCCTATGCCGGTCAAGTAGACGTGCGCAGAGTGACCGTAGTGCAATTGGCAACTGCTTGCGTGCTTGCCTTCGCGATGACTGTACCTACCCATGAAACAGCCCCCGAATTTTCATGGCTGCTCTTAATAAGCGCAGTCGGATTGGGTATGGCCAGCGCAGTCATTCAGGTCGCCATGAACTGGGCGCAGAAAAGCGTATCCCCTACCCGTGCCACGTTGATTTATGCGGGAGAACCCGTCTGGGCCGGTATCGCCGGGCGTCTGGCGGGCGAACGTTTGCCCGGCATTGCACTGCTGGGGGCTGCATTGATTGTTGCAGCGGTGATCGTGAGTGAGTTAAAAACAAAAGGTGAAACCATCGAAATGCCCGATGAGAACCAAAGCAATAAAGCATGCGATTGATTCTGCAGCGCTGAAATCAGATGCACACACCCCTGTCCGGGCGTGCTCATACAAGGATGCTGACGGGCAAGCCATTAAACAGCTTGTACACATTTTGTAGGATTCGGCGGCAGCTTGACTGTTGGTGATCCCCAGCCCGCCACGTATGATCGCTCACAAACTCCTGCAGATTAGAAGCCTATGTCCCTGATAGTTCTACTGCTTCTGCCCTTTATCGGCAGCTGTCTGGCGGCTGTTTTGCCGCACAACGCGCGCAACAGTGAATCACTGTTGGCCGGCCTTATTGCACTCGTAGGCACCATTCAAGTCGCTATGTTCTATCCGCAAATCGCCCATGGGGGTGTGATTCGGGAAGAGTTCATGTGGCTGCCCAGTCTCGGCCTGAATTTTGTATTGCGCATGGATGGGTTTGCCTGGCTGTTTTCAATCCTGGTGCTGGGCATCGGTACGCTTGTGTCGTTGTACGCCCGCTACTACATGTCACCTGAAGACCCCGTCCCCCGCTTTTTCTCGTTTTTCCTGGCCTTCATGGGGGCAATGCTCGGCCTGGTGCTGTCAGGCAACTTGATCCAGATCGTATTTTTCTGGGAGCTCACCAGTCTCTTCTCATTTTTGCTGATTGGGTACTGGCACCACCGCTCGGATGCACGCCGTGGCGCTTATATGGCATTGATGGTCACAGGCGCGGGAGGGCTGTGCCTGCTGGCAGGGGTCATGCTGCTCGGCCATGTTGTCGGCAGCTACGATCTGGATGCCGTATTGGCGGCGGGCGACCAGATTCGCGCCCACAGCCTCTATCCGATCTTGCTCACTCTCATCCTGATTGGCGCGCTCAGCAAAAGCGCACAATTCCCGTTCCATTTCTGGCTTCCCCACGCGATGGCGGCTCCCACGCCGGTGTCGGCGTATTTGCACTCAGCGACCATGGTCAAGGCCGGTGTGTTCTTGCTGGCAAGGCTATGGCCTGCGTTGTCCGGCAGTGAGCAATGGTTCTGGATCGTCAGTGGGGCCGGTGCCTGCACGCTGGTATTAGGTGCTTATTGCGCCATGTTCCAGAACGACCTCAAAGGCCTGCTGGCCTACTCCACGATCAGCCACCTGGGCCTGATTACACTGCTACTGGGCCTCAATAGCCCGCTGGCTGCGGTCGCGGCCGTGTTTCATATTCTCAACCATGCCACCTTCAAAGCTTCCTTGTTCATGGCAGCCGGCATCATCGACCACGAGAGCGGCACCCGCGACATACGCAAGCTCAGCGGCCTGTTCAAGCTCATGCCTTACACCGCGACGCTGGCCATGGTTGCCAGCGCTTCCATGGCCGGTGTACCTCTGCTCAACGGCTTCCTGTCCAAAGAGATGTTCTTCGCAGAAACCGTGTTCATCAATTCCACAAAATGGGTAGAAATCGCACTGCCGGTGATTGCCACCGTCGCCGGGACCTTCAGCGTGGCCTATGCCCTGCGCTTCACGGTGGATGTGTTCTTCGGACCGCCCGCCACTGATCTCCCGCACACGCCCCATGAGCCCCCGCGCTGGATGCGTGCGCCCGTTGAATTACTGGTGTTTACCTGTTTGATGGTCGGTATTTTCCCGGCCCAGACCGTTGGACCGCTCCTCGCTGCCGCTGCCCAGCCAGTCGTCGGTGGCCAATTGCCTGAATACAGCCTGGCCATCTGGCATGGCCTCAACGCACCGATGATCATGAGCCTGATCGCCATGTCGGGCGGTATCGTGCTCTATGTCCTGTTGCGCAAACAGCTCAAGCTCAATCGTTTCCCACTACCGCCCCTGATCCGCTTCTTCAATGGCAAGCGCTTCTTCGAGCGCAGCGTGGTGGTCATCATGCGAGGCGCGCGACGCATTGAGCGCCGTGTCAGCACTCAACGCCTGCAAAGCCAGCTGTTTCTGCTGGTGCTGGCGGCTGTGGTGGCAGGTTTGATTCCCATGATTTACAGCGGCCTGAGCTGGGGGGATCGTCCTAAAATCCCGGGTTCGATCGTGTTTGTCACCCTGTGGCTGATGGCAATTGCCTGCGCCCTCGGCGCCGCCTGGCAAGCCAAGTATCACCGTCTCGCCGCACTGACCATGGTCAGCGTGTGCGGGCTGATGACCTGTATCACATTCGTCTGGTTCTCGGCACCGGACCTGGCGCTGACGCAACTGGTGGTTGAGGTGGTGACCACAGTCTTGATTCTGCTCGGCCTGCGGTGGCTGCCACGTCGGATCGAAGAAGTCTCCCCGTTGCCAAGAATATTGCGCAAGGCGCGCATCAGGCGCCTGCGTGACTTGCTCTTGTCGACGGTCGTTGGCGGCGGCATGGCATTGCTGTCCTACGCGATGCTGACCCGTCAGACCCCGAATGATATTTCTTCGTTCTACCTCAGCCGCGCACTGCCTGAAGGCGGCGGTAGCAATGTGGTGAATGTGATGCTGGTGGACTTCCGGGGCTTCGATACGCTGGGAGAGATCACCGTGCTGGCGGCCGTGGCGCTCACCGTTTTCGCCCTGTTGCGCCGCTTCCGTCCCCCCAAAGAAAGCATGGAGCTACCCGCCCAGCAGCGTTTGCTGGCCAAGGATGTGGTCACCGATCTGGTCAACCCGCGCAGCGCCAGCGACACCGCGCTGGGTTTCATGATGGTGCCCGCGGTCCTGGTGCGTTTGTTGCTGCCGATTGCGTTCGTGGTGTCGATGTACCTGTTCATGCGCGGCCATAACCAGCCAGGCGGCGGTTTCGTCGCCGGGCTGGTGATGTCAGTCGCGTTCATCCTGCAATACATGGTTGCCGGCACCCAGTGGGTGGAAGCTCAGATGAGCCTGCGTCCGTTGCGCTGGATGGGCACGGGCTTGTTGTTCGCCACGATCACCGGCCTGGGTGCGATCGGCTTCGGTTACCCGTTCCTCACCACCCACACCGCGCATTTCAACTTGCCGCTACTGGGCGATATCCACGTCGCCAGCGCCCTGTTTTTTGACATCGGCGTATTTGCCGTGGTGGTCGGCGCCACCCTGCTGATCCTGACCGCTCTCGCGCACCAGTCAGTCCGGGCCCACCGCCCGAGCCTGCAAGCCCATGCACAACCCAAGACAGGAGCCGCCTGATGGAAGAAGTCATCGCGATCGCGATCGGCGTATTGGCCGCCTCCGGCACCTGGCTGGTACTGCGCCCCCGGACGTTTCAGGTCGTCATGGGACTGTGCCTGCTGTCCTACGGGGTCAACCTGTTCATTTTCAGTATGGGCAGCCTGTTCATCGGCAAGGAGCCGGTGATCAAGGACGGGGTTCCGCAAGACCTGCTCAACTACACCGACCCGCTGCCCCAGGCACTGGTGCTCACTGCAATCGTTATCAGTTTTGCCATGACCGCGCTGTTCCTGGTGGTCTTGCTGGCCTCACGGGGCCTGACCGGCACCGACCACGTGGATGGCCGGGAGCCTAAAGAATGAACCTGATGCCGCATTTGATTATTGCGCCCATTCTCTTGCCGCTGCTGACTGCCGCGTGCATGTTGCTGCTGGGCGAGAAACACCGGCCAATGAAGGCCCGCATCAACTTGAGCTCAACGCTGCTGGGGCTTGCCATTTCCATCACCCTGTTGCTTTGGACACAGCAACAAACCGAACCCGCCTCCATTGGTGTGTACCTGCCCAGCAACTGGCAGGTGCCGTTTGGCATCGTGCTGGTCGTCGATCGCCTGTCAGCCTTGATGCTGGTGCTCACCGGGATCATCGCCAGCTGCGCCTTGCTGTTCGCCATGGCTCGCTGGGATCGGGCCGGTGCCAGTTTCCATGCACTGTTTCAGATTCAGTTGATGGGGTTGTACGGCGCGTTTCTGACAGCCGATCTGTTCAATCTGTTTGTGTTCTTCGAAGTGCTGCTGGCAGCGTCCTACGGGCTAATGCTCCACGGTTCGGGCAAAGCCCGGGTGTCAGCAGGGTTGCATTACATCTCGATCAACCTGCTGGCATCGTCCCTGTTCCTGATCGGCGCCGCGCTGATCTACGGGGTCACCGGCACGTTGAACATGGCTGATCTGGCCCTGAAGATCCCGCTGGTACCTGAAGCCGACCGCGGTTTGCTGCACGCGGGTGCGGCCATTCTGGCCGTGGCGTTTTTGGCCAAGGCCGGGATGTGGCCGCTCAATTTCTGGCTGGTGCCGGCCTACTCTTCGGCAAGCGCACCGGTGGCTGCGTTGTTCGCGATCATGACCAAGGTCGGGATCTACACCGTGCTGCGCCTGTGGACGCTGATGTTTTCCGGCCAAGCGGGCGCTTCCGCCTACTTTGCCAGCGACTGGCTGATCTATGGCGGCATGGCCACGATCGTCTGTGCTGCGATCGCAATCGTGGCGGCTCAACGACTCGAACGCATGGCCAGCCTGAGCATTCTGGTGTCGGCAGGCATCTTGCTTTCGGCTGTCGGGTTCGCCCAACCCAACCTCACCGCAGCCGCCCTGTTCTATCTGATTAGCTCAACGCTCGCCCTCAGTGCGCTGTTCCTGCTGGCCGAGTTGATCGAGCGCTCTCGCTCCTCCAATGAAATGCTCCTTGAGGATGATGTTGAGCAGCTCCCCAGCTTGATGGAGTCGCTCAACCCGCCCCGTGGCACCAACCTGGATGACGAACAAAAGGCCGTGGTGGGCCAGATCATTCCCTGGACCATGGCGTTCCTTGGCCTGAGCTTTATCGCCTGCGCCTTGCTGATCATCGGCATGCCGCCACTCTCAGGGTTTATCGGCAAGTTGACCCTGCTCAATGCCCTGCTCAACCCCGTGGGGCTGGGCCACCTCAGCGAAGCTACGGTTTCCACAGCGGCCTGGTGCCTGTTGGCCCTGCTGATTCTTTCCGGTCTGGCTTCGCTGATCGGCTTCTCGCGACTGGGTATTCAGCGCTTCTGGACGCCACTGGAACGCCCCTCTCCGCTGCTGCGCCGTTATGAGTGCATTCCCATTGTTGTATTGCTCGGGCTCTGCGTTGTCATGACCTTCAAGGCTGAGCCCGTGATGCGTTACACCCAGGCGGCCGCTGATACGTTGAACAACCCGGAACGCTATGTCATGGCGGTCATGGGCTCACGCCCGGTGCCCAGTCCTGAAGCGAAAGCCGCCATGCAGAAGGTGCAGCCATGAAACGTCTGTTTCCCGCGCCGTGGTTATCACTGGCCTTGTGGGCATTGTGGTTGCTGCTCAACCTGTCACTGAGCGCGGGGAACCTGTTGCTAGGGGCCGCGCTAGGTTTTTTGGGGCCGCTGATGATGGCACCGTTAAGACCGTTGCCCATCCGCATTCGTCGTCCGGGCGTGATCATCACACTGTTTTTCCTGGTCGGGCGTGACGTCATTCTTTCGAATCTGGCCGTGGCCTGGGGCGTGCTCAACGCCGGGCGCCGACCGCCACGCTCACGGTTCATCAAAATCCCGCTGGATCTGCGCGACGCCAACGGGCTGGCGGCCCTGTCGATGATTACCACCGTAGTGCCCGGCACCATTTGGTCCGAACTGGCACTGGACCGCAGCATTTTGCTCTTGCACGTGTTCGATCTGGACGACGAAGCGCAGTTCATCCAGCACTTCAAGTCCACCTATGAACGCCCACTGATGGAGATCTTTGAATGAGTGCACTGCTCTCCAACGCCATTTTGCTGAGCCTGTTCATCTTCAGCCTGGCCATGGTGCTGACCCTGATCCGTCTGTTCAAAGGCCCTTCTGCACAAGACCGGGTACTGGCGCTGGATTATCTGTACATCGTGGCCATGCTGATGATGTTGGTACTGGGCATTCGGTATGCCAGTGATACCTATTTTGAAGGCGCGCTGCTGATTGCCCTGTTTGGCTTTGTCGGGTCGTTTGCGCTGGCCAAATTCCTGTTGCGCGGTGAGGTGATCGAATGAATTCCATCAGCGAGCTATCCCTGTGGATCGAGGTTCCAGTGGCGGTGCTGCTGGTGCTAAGCAGCCTGTTCGCCTTGTGTGGGGCAATCGGCCTGTTGCGGCTCAAAGACTTTTTCCAGCGCATGCACCCGCCTGCACTGGCCTCCACCCTCGGCGCCTGGGGCGTGGCATTGGCCTCGATCCTGTATTTTTCGGCGCTTAAATCCACCCCTGTTTTACACGCCTGGCTGATACCGATCTTGCTGTCCATCACTGTACCCGTGACCACCTTGCTGCTGGCGCGCACGTCCTTGTTCCGCAAGCGCATGGCGGGTGAAGACGTTCCGGCAGAAGTCAGCAGTAAAGGCGGCAGTTGACGCAATCCCCCACCGGCTGACTGCTCCGACGGTCAGCCCGCCGGTAGCTGCCTCGCGTTATCCTCCGGCGCCGGGTCTACATCAGGCCCAACCACTTCCAGTACGTTGCGCCGAAGCCCAACATCAAGACATACCCCACCGCGGTGACAATCAGTCCGACTTTGGCGAACTGCTTGGCGGTGAAGGTCTGCGTGCCCAGACACACCATGTTTTGCGGCGCATTGATCGGCAGAATGAAACCGTAACTGACCACAAAACCCAGCAACATGGTCATGCCCAAACGGTTGAACTCACCGGGCAAGGTTTGCAGCACGGCAATCAGGATCGGCAGTAATGCCGAGGTCAATGCCGTGGCACTGGCGAACCCCAGGTGAATCAAAATCAGGAACGCCCCCAGAATCGCAAAAATCCCCAGCGGCCCGAGCTGATCCAGCCCGGTATGCTGCACCACCTGCCCCCCCAGCCATTGACCGGCCTGAGTGGTGAGCAACGCCGTCCCCAAACTGATCCCGACCCCGAAGACAATCACCGTGCCCCACGGGATGCGCGACTGCACATCCTTCCAGGTCATCACCCCATAGCGCGGCAACAGCAGAAAGACCAATCCGGCGTAGGTGGTCGAGGTGGTGTCAAAACTGTGCAGCTTGCCCTCGGTGGCCCACGCCAGCAGCAAGGCTACAGAGACGGCCATCAGACGTTTCTGCGGCGCGGTCATCGGCCCCAACGCAATCAGCGACTGCTCCACAGCTTCCTTGCCACCCGGAATGCTGTCGCTTTCTGGCGGCAACATCTTGAGCACCACAAACAGCAACACCGCCGACATGATGATCGCCCAAGGCGCACCGGCAATCAGCCAGTCGATCCAACTCACCCGTGCGCCCAGCATTTTGTCCATGAACCCGACCGTCAGCAGGTTTTGCGCCGCCGCCGTTTGAATGCCCACGTTCCAGATGCTGGTGCCCTGCGCCACCACGATCATGATCCCGGCCGCAATGTTGGAGCGCTTATCGACACCAAACGCCAGAATCACCCCCATCATGATCGGCACCACACACGCGCTGCGCGCCGTGGCGCTGGGCACTACCAGGCTCAGCAAAATGGTCACGGCAATCGCCCCGAGCAAAATTCGCCGGGTACTGGTGCCTATTTTTGACAGGGTTACCAACGCAATGCGCCGGTCCAGCCCGGTGTGGGTCATCGCCGCGGCAATAAATAACGCCCCGGTCACCAGGGCCAGGGCGGCATTGGAAAACCCGGTCAGGGCCATGGTGATCCCGGCCGATGTCCCGTAGAGGCGCGACGGGTCGTCCAGCATCGGCGCCATACCGATCAAAAAAGCCATCAGCGACGTGATCATGATGGCGCTGGCTTCGTACGACACCGCCTCGGTAATCCAGACCACCACCGCGAAGGCCAGGATGGCCAGCATGCGGTGCCCGGCGACCGGCAGGTCAGGCGGTAATGGCAACAGCAAAATCCCGACCATGACCAGGACAGCAATCACCAGACCCAAGGGCAGTTTCAATTTTGCCGGGGTCGGCTCGGGGGTGGTTGCAGGCGCATTCATGGCCATCTCCTTATGCATAAAATCGCCTGCAGCATAGGTCAGGAATGCAAATCAGGCGTTGATGCCTGTCAGCTTCACGCCAGTCGGGACGGCGCCCGACGTCAAGCAGGGTTAGTGGATTTTGTAGTGAAAGGTGTTTCGCACGCCCGCCACGCTGACGGCCTGACCGTCCACCATTCGCGGCTTATAACGGAAGGTCGCCGCAGCGAGTAGCGAAGGACGAATAAACATCGGGTGGCAATTGCCCACCACTTTCGGGTTCTCGACCTTGCCTTCAGGCGTCACCGAATACTCCACCGTGCAATCCCCTTCAACGCCTTTATCCAACGCCCGCTGCGGGTAATCCGGCGCGTCCTTGCTGATGGGCAAATATTGGCGCACGTCGGCAGCCGCTGCCTGCTGTTGCGCACGCCGGGCGTTATCTGCTGCAACCCGCGCCTGATCGGCCAGCGCCTGCTGACGCTGCGCCTGCGCCTGTTGCTCGCGTAGCCGGGCTTGCTGCTCTTCAAGCTGACGGGCTTCCAGTGCCTGCTTTTGCTCAGCGACCCGTTTGCGCGCCAAAGCAGCCTGTTCAAGTTTGCGCGCCTGAATCTGCGGGTCGATCGGCGCAGGTTTGACCTCGGGTTTAGCCTCGACCACCGGCGCCGGTGCCGCCACGGGCAAGGGGTCCGGCGCTGGCGCGGCCACCGGTTCGGCAGGCAGGGTAATCAAGCGGGTCTTGAGTACGGCGGGCGCGCTCACCGGCGGCTGTTGCAGCGTCCAGCCGACCACCAGCAGCGCCACCACTGCCCCGTGCAACGCAACCGTGACGGCCCACGCCTGTGCGTTACGCCACAGTCGCCCCCAAGGCATGTGCCGGGCCGGCGTGACCGCGCACCCCATGACTGCGGCGCTCATTGCGGCGCCTCGGTCACCAGCCCCAGGTTGCTCACGCCGCCCTGCTGCAAGGCAGACATCGCCTTGACCACACTGCCGTAACCGGCGTCGTTGTCGGCCCGGATATACACCTGCGTGTCGCCGTTTTGCGCCACCACCTGACCGATCTTGGCCTGCAACTCGTCAAGGTTGACGGCGCTGTCCGTCTGGTTTTTGGTGTCCAGTTCACTTCCCAGATTCCAGTAGTAACCGCCGTCGGCCTTCACCGATAACGTCAGGATCGTCTGCTGTTTGTCATTGATCAACGCCTCACTGGCCACCTTGGGCAGTTCTATTTTGACCCCCTGGGTCAGCATCGGCGCGGTCACCATAAAGATCACCAGCAATACCAGCATCACGTCGATATACGGCACGACGTTCATTTCGGCCTTGGGCCCGTGTTTACGCTGTGGTCGAGCGAGCATGATCAAACCCCCTGTCAGGCAACCGCCGCCATGTTTCGCGCGCCTGCATGCAGACCGCGGTACAGACGCATTTGCACTTCATTGCCGAGGCTGTAATAGCGGGTGAGCAACGTCTGGCCCCTGGAAGAAAAACGGTTGTAGGCAATCACCGCCGGAATCGCCGCAAACAAACCGATCGCGGTGGCAATCAAGGCCTCGGCAATCCCCGGGGCCACCGTGGACAACGTGGCCTGCTGCACCTGAGACAAACCGATGAACGAATTCATGATCCCCCACACGGTGCCAAACAGGCCGATGTACGGGCTGACCGAGCCCACCGTCGCCAGAAACTGCAAGCCCTTTTCAAGGCGCACTTCCTGCTCGGTAATCGCTACGTATAACGCGCGTTCGACCCCCTGCATCACCCCGTCAGGATCAATCCCCGGCTGCTGCTTCAGCTGTGCGTACTCACTGTAGGCCGCTGCGAACACCTGCTCTGCACCGGCATCGTCGTGGTGATTGTCGCGGCTCTCGCGATACAGCGCGTTCAGCTCGCCCTGACTGCGCAAGCGCTGAGCGAAGGCGTCCATGTCGCGTTCACTGCGGCGCAAAATGGCACTGCGGCGCACGATCAAAAACCAGCTCAGCACAGAGGCCAGAAACAACACCAGCATGACCCCTTTCACCAACAGACTGGCGTCGCTGATCAAACCCCAAATCGTCATATGTTCCATGGTTGCTTGCATACCTGACTCCTTGCTCAAGACGGCGCCGCTCAGCGGGAGTGGCGCACGGATAAAATTCAAAACCCCTGCGGTGACCGGTTGATGACAACCGGCTCAAGGCAATTTCAGGGTCTTGGCCACATCGGCCCACGGGATGTACTTGTAGTTCTGGCTTTGCTCCGGCATGCGCTTGCGGCCGTCCTGCACCACCAGCATGCCTTGGGCAAACGGCCCGCCGAGGTTGGCCGAGGTCACGTCCAGACCGTCCGTTTCCGACGTTCCGTCAATCCCGGCGTCAGCGTTAACCCCGACACGAAAAGCGCCGCGCACGGCATACGGTGGTGCGGCATCCAGCACTACGTAGCTGTCATTGCCCTGGCTGGAAATCACCAGATAGGACTGTTTGGCGGTCTGATACAGCGCCAGTCCTTCGATGTCGTCATGCACCTGATCGCCAACGCCAACGCCGATCACACGGGTCAGCGTGGCCGGCTGATCGGGACGCGCATCCACCGCCCACACCGCCACATCTTCTTCGCCCACGAACAACCGTTGCTGCCGGTCGTCCGCTACACAGCCTTCCGGTTGGGTCTGAACCTTGAACTGACGCACCAGCTCGCCATGCACTTGATCGCCCCTGGCGCTCAGGCGGTGCTGAACGAACGTGCCGTCTTTGTCGTTGGCGAAGCTGTAGAGTTCGCCCCCCGGTGCTTTGAACAGGCAGAACCCGTAGATGTCCTTTACCGGTGTCGGCACTTCACCCACTGCGCGCACCTCACCCGTGGCAGGGTCGATGCTGAACACACTGAGGCTGTTGTGGTCACGGTTGGTGGCCACTGCCAGGTCCACGGTGCGTTCGCCCAACGTGAATCCGGGACGCAGATCGACATTGTTCAGGCGCCCCACTTCAAGGTGTTGCAGCCGCTTGCCTTGCAAGTCGTACACCTCAAGGCCGTTCTTTTTATTGGTGCCCAAGACCCGGCTCAATGCCGGATTTTGCGGGTTAACCCAGATGGCCGGGTCATCCGCTGCATCGCCCTGACTGACCACCGGTTCGGTTTGCACCACGGGTTTGATCACCGGCAATGGCGCAGGGGCACGGGCCGGGGTCGGCTGCCAGTTCAACAGCCCCTGGAACACCTGTTGGTTGCTGTCGTCCTGCACCAGCACCTGCAACCCTTGAGGCGTCTGACGCACCGCCAGGTGTTCCGGTTCTTTGAGCGTGTCCAGCACCAATCGGGCCACCGGCGACCAACCGTTACCGTGCTGCTGGTACAGGTGCAGGTGCGCCGCTTTCGGGTCCAGGCCGAGCATGCCGCCCGGCACCAGCGCCATGGCCCCGGCGGCCTTTTTCACCTCACCAAAGGGCTCGATCAGCGCCACGGGTACTCGCGAAGCATCGGCCTCGGCGTGGGCCGGGTACACCCACCAGCCGACTTTTTCTTCATTCACGAACAACTGTTGCCCGGTATCGTCAACCTGACAGAACTCGGCATTCGGCGGTAACGGCAGGCTGCGCACCAGACGTGGCTCGGCCAGTCGTTTGCGGTCAGCCGCCACCAGCCATTGTTCGCCCTTGCCCTCTTCACCCACGGTGAACAGATAAACATTGCTCGCCTCGTCGCGGTACAGGCACACGCCGTTGACTGCGTACTCACGGGGCGGCAAGTAGACCGGTGCCTGCCACTCATGGCTGCGCGGGTCCAGGCTGAACAGGGCCACTTGCTGCTTTTTCTCGTCATGGCTGGCAACCAGCACCTGATCGCCCATCGGTCGGCTGTCCAGCGACGCGAAGGCGCCCGCCGCGTGGCTCAGGGTTTTGCCCTCTGCATCGAGCAGCAACACCCCGTCACGCTTGCTCACGGCCAGCCGCTGGTGATCGGGGGCAAAGCCCAGTGCCTGCACGTTGCCCGTCCCCCAGGCCTGCAAAGTCGGCGCTGCGATGTCAGGTGCGGCCTGCGCCGTGGCTGCGCTGAGGCAGGCCAAAATCGGCAACAGACACGGTTTACGGATAAAACGCATGATGGGAAATTCCTTCTACTGGCCCGCTCGGGCCGCCTTTAAAAATGGGTGAACGTCAGGCCCAGCGAATAGGTCGGTCCGTACTCTTCGTACTGGTTGTTGTAACGACGGTGGCCGCTGTAGACGAAGTAAGGCTGGTCCGTGAGGTTCTGCGCCTCGAAGCTGACTTGCAGGTTTTTGGTCAGCGAATAACGGGCGCTGAAATCGACAAAGGTTTGCGCATCGACATGCAGGTCGTGGGCTTTGTCACTGATCCCCGCCAGCTCATAGAGGTACTGCGATTTGTAGTTGGCAGAGAGGCGCAAGCTCAGTGTGTCGTCCTCCCAGCCGAGCATCAGGTTGCCCACGGTGTCGGACTGGTTGGGCAGGTCGATGTCGCGCTTGCGGTTGCGCCCCGTGCCCTGATCGAACCCTTCAATGCTGGCGCTGGAACGGCTGAAGGTGGTGTTGGCGCCGAGCAACAGGCCATTCCACGGTGCGGGCAGCCAGTCAAACTTCTGCGAATAGGCCAGCTCCAGCCCGTACAGCTTGGCGCTGTCGCCGTTGGCGTAGGTGTGCGCCTCGGTGAAATCGACCCATTCGCCACTGCCCGCCAGGTCGTTGTTGTAGACAAAGTTCTTGATGTCTTTATAGAAGAGGAACGCCGACACCGTGCCCGCCTGCCCCATGTAATGCTCAATGCCCAAGTCGAAGTTGCTCGATTCCAGCGGCTTGAGGTTGGGGTTGCCGAAACTGGCCTCGTCATCGTCAATCACAAAACCCGGCGCCAACTGGCCAAAGGTCGGGCGCACCACGGCGTTGGTCCACGCCGCCCGCAGCTGGGTGTTTTTGTCCAACTGATAGCGTGCGTGTAGCCCCGGCAGCCAGTGGTGATAATCGCGTTGAGTGTCTTGTGCTTCAAAGGCGCCATCACGCACACCTGTGCCTTTGGCCTCGAATTCAGTGCCCTCGTAGCGCATGCCGGCGATAAAACGCCAATCGTCGATATCGACGGTGTTCATCACGTACGCGGCATTGATGTCTTCGCGCATTTTGAAATCGTTGGCCCGCGACTCCTGTTCATCGTAGTAATCGCCGGGGTTGAGGCCGCCGATCAGGTCTTTGATCGCACCACCGCTGATGCCGGGGCCGAACTGGCCCAACTGATAGTGCACATTGCCTTTGTCGAACGGGGTCATGTTCAACTGCGCATCGTTAAAACCGGCGTCATCGAAATCCTTGTAGACCCAGGCATTGAGGTCATTGTCCTTGTTGCGACGGCTGACCTTGCCGCCGAATTTGACCTGCGAGGCATAGCCCTCAACGTCGTAGTCACGGGCCAGGTCCAGGCGAAGGTTTTTCTCGGTGTCGCGGGTGTCCTGCTCTTCCCAGTCCACTTTGTCGAGGGTGAAGTTGGACGGGTCATAAAAGCCCGCGCTAATGATCGGCCGGGGCTTTTCAGTGTCGTAAAAACCGCTGTTGGGGAAACTGGAATTGCCTTTGAACGTGGCCCCCGCGATGTGCCCCGGGCTGTCTTCGCTGGAGCGGCTGTAACCCGCCTGCCCGCTGAGGGTCCATAAGCCCAGCATGCGTTCACCACCGAACACATACGACTGGATTTCCTGGGTCTCTTCGCGCTGCTTGAGCTTGCGCTTGGCTTTGGCCTTGCCCAACTCACCTGCCGCCTGTGGCTTGTCGAATTCGAGGCTGGTGGAGTTACGGGTTTCGCTGTCCTTGAAGCGGCTGTACAGCGTGCGCAGGTACAGTTGGGTGTCGTCATCGGGCTTGTAGTCGAAATTCAGCCCGCCGCCGGTGCGTTCACGGCTGATGTCGTACACGCGTTGCTCGAAACTGTTGAGCCGGGCGCCGTCATTGAAATCCCACGCGCCGCCGGTTTCGACGTTATCGGAGCCGAAGTCCCGTTTGTTCCAGCTCAGGGCAGCGGCCACACCGAAGTTGTCGATACCGTCACCCAGGCTGAAACGATCACTGATCGCACCCGAAAACTTGGGGCTGGTCTGGTGGGTGTTCTGGTTGTAACCGGCCTCACTGGTGCCGGTGTAAAACAGCCCTTTGTGGTCGAATGCCGACAGGCTTTGTACGTCCACGGTGCCGCCCAGCGAGTTGGCATCCATGTCCGGGGTCAGGGTTTTGATCACCGACAGTGATTGCACCAGCTCGGAAGGCAACACATCCAGGGCCACAGCCCGGCGCGCACTTTCCGGCGAAGGCACCAGCGTGCCGTTGATGGTGACGCTGTTGAGGTCCGGCCCCAGGCCGCGCACGCTGACAAACCGGCCTTCCCCCTGATCGCGCTCGACACTGATGCCCGGCAGGCGCTGCACGGCTTCGGCAACGTTGGCGTCGGGCAACTGCGCCACGCCATCGGCGTGCACCACGCTCTCGATGTTGTCGGAGTTACGTTGTTCCTTGAGCGCCTGATCGATGCTCGCCGCCTGCCCGACCACCTCCACATGCTCGGTGACGCCTGTAGCCGCCGCATCGGCGGCGCTCAGGCGTTCACTGGCAATCGCGATGGCCAAGGCGCTGACTGTAAACCCGACCCACTGTGCCTTACTGCGACACTTGTACATGCTTGTGCTCCCCCAGCGTCCCGTGACCGGCCGGGCAAGTGGCCCGGCAATTGGTAGCGAAAACTAGGCAGCGCGGATGACAGTACTGTGACAGCAGGTGGCGCAAGCCCCCGGAATCAGGGGGTTTGGACCCAGATGAAGGGCGAAATGAGCTGATTTGACCTCACGCGGTACGCAATGGCTGTTCACGCACGCCACGGCGATCAGGGCCAAGCCCCCGTGCCGACTTCGTCCGGGTGAATGGCGCCTCAAGTGTTCAACTCGGCAGGCCCTGGACACGCTGTTGTTTACAGAAATTTCTTGCAACAGCTCTGAGCTGATTCGACCCGGCGCGCCCGTCACACGGTTGTCACATGGCTCTGTTCTGCTGACCGGCAATACGTTTGGGTAGAACACTCATGAGCGGGTTAAACGTGCTTACACATCATCGCTGGAAACTCGCCCTGCTGGTACTCGGGGCCAATATCGGCCTGCTGCTGAATCTGGCCTTCGGCAGCGTAAAACCGGTCAGTGAGTGGCAGTGGCTGGACATTCTGGGCGAAGGCGGCACGGCGCTGTTTATGCTGTTCTGGCTGGGACTGGTGCTCAAAAGCCGACCTGCCGGGCGCGTCACCCACTACTTGGCCAGCGGTTTGTGCTTCATGTTTTTCTCGTGGTGGATCGATGTGCTCGACGAATTCATCCGCTTGCCCAAGCACATCGGCTGGGACCACTGGCTGGAGTCGGCACCGATGCCGGTGGGCATGATCTTGCTGACCATCGGCCTGTTCCACTGGCACCGCGAACAATTGGCCATCAGCCAGCAAATGGAGAAGCGCGAGCGGGTATTTCGGGAGCACCGCCTGTTTGACAAGTTGACGCCGCTGGGGGGCGCCGATTACCTCAAGCGTCAGGTCAGCGATTGCCTGAGCCACAGCCTTGAGCATCAGCAACCGTTGTCGCTGCTGGCGCTCGACCTCGATCATTTCGCGTCGATCAATCAGCAATACGGGCACCCAGAAGGCGATGCCGTGTTGCAAGCCATCAGCCAGTTGTTGTTGCTCAACCTGCGCCGCCACGACCTGCTGTGCCGTCTGGCCGGGGATCGCTTTGTGATGGTGTTGCCCAATACCGGCGAACGTCAGGCGCGCCTGCTGGCACAGGAAATGGAACAGGCGGTGCAAAGCCTGGCGCATAAAACCCGTCTCCAGGGCGAACGGGTTTACCTGTGCGCGAGCACCGCAGTGGTGATGGCGGTCGACGAAACCCCGGACGCCCTGCTCAAACGCCTGAACCTGGCACTGGCCCGCGCCAAGCCGCCCCGGATCCAGCGCGCATGAGCCGGCCCGGCGGGTGGTACGAGGCCGACACGCGCTTCATACCCGGGCATTATCAGCCCGCGACGCTGATCGATCTGGCGCTGTCGCGGGACATCGACAGCCATCGCCTGTTACGCGGCACCGGGCTGTTTTACGAAGACATTCTGGCGGGCACGACCTGCGTCAGCCCGCAGCAGTTTTTCAGCCTGATCGGCAATGCCCGCCGTCTGCTGGACGCCGATGACAGCAGCTTTCTGTTCGGCCAGCGCTTGTTGCCCGGGCATTACGGCCCCGCCAGCCACGCCCTGCAACAGGCGCCCAACCTGCATCAGGCGCTGGAAACCGTGATCCACCATCGCGCCCTGCTCAGCCCGCTGCTGACGCCGCGCCTAGTGCTCGATGACCATTACGCCTATGTGTATTGGCTCGACAGCAGCGGCGCCCAGGAGCACGCGCGCTTTGTGCTGGAAGCCAGCATGACTGCCCTGCTGGCCATGAGTCGGTGGCTCAGTGGCGAACGGCTGCCGTGGGAATGCCGGTTCAGCCATGCCGAACCCCGCTATGTGGAGCAGTACTGGGTGCACCTGGGCGAAAACAGCCAGTTTGGCTGCCAGCTGGACATGATGCGCATCTCTCGGGAGTGCCTTAACCGGCCATGGCCCAACGCCTCAGCGATTGCGCGGCAAGTGGCGTTGCAACACGCCCAGCGCGAACTCGACAGCCTGGGGTTCAGTGCCAGTCTGCTTGACCGTGTGTACGTGTATTTGCGTCACAACGCGCACCACGCGCCGAGCCTGGAACTCACCGCCCAGACCCTGAGCATGAGCCAGGCCACCCTCAAGCGCAAACTGAGTAAACACGGCACACACTTTCAGGCGCAGCAGGATCAGGCGCGTAAACACATGGCGCTGTACCTGTATCAGATCAAAGGGATGAGCAACGAAGACGTCGCGCGCTACCTCAATTTCAGCGATCCGGCCAACTTCCGGCGCTCGCTCAAGCGCTGGACCGGCTGTACGCCCAATCTGATTCGGCAGTTGTTTTCCTAGCCGTCAAGCCCTCTTCGTGACCACGTACTGCGCCAGCGCAGTCAACCGCTCACCCACTCACCAGGCCACGAAGAAGACGAACACCTGATGCGAGGTTACTGGGCCAATGCCCGCAACTTGGCCAGTTCGTCGATCGCCAGCGGTATGCCGTGCTCCAGCGATTGGGCGCGCGTCTTGAACCGACGATCCCCCGGCAGCCGTTCCAGGCCTACCGCGTGCATCTGGCGCACCAGCTCAGCGCTGCGCCCGGCAAAGCTGTTGCCTCCGGATTTGCTCGGATCAATCACGATCAGTAGCTGGCCGGTCCACGGCGTTTGCGCGCCGGGGTGTTTGGACCAGTCAAACTCGAACGAGAAATTGCCGCCGGTCAAGGCCGCCGCGAGCAACTCCACCATCATCGACAGCGCCGAGCCTTTGTGCCCGCCAAACGGCAACAAAGCCCCGCCGTCGAGAATCGCTTTCGGGTCCTGGGTCGGCTCACCCCGACGGTCAACGCCCATGCCCGCTGGCAGTTCATGACCTTTACGCGCGGCAATTTGCACATCGCCATGGGCAATGGCGCTGGTGGCCAGATCGAACACAATCGGGTGGTCATCGGCACGCGGCGCAGCGAAGGCAATCGGGTTGGTGCCAAACAAGGGCTTTTGGGCGCCGTGGGGCACCACGCACGTCATGCTGTTGACCACGCTCAACGCCACCAGCCCCTCCTCAGCGAAGGGTTCAACGTCGGGCCAGAGCGCTGCAAAGTGGTGCGAATTGCGAATGGCCAGCACCGCAATCCCGGCGCTGCGGGCTTTTTCGACCAGCAGCCCGCGAGCGGCCGCCAACGCCGGTTGAGCAAAGCCATTGGCCGCATCCACCCGAATAAAACCCGACGCCACGTCTTCAACTTGAGGGCTCGCCTGGCCATCAACCCAACGGCTGGCCAGTGAGGACAAATAGCCGGGAATGCGGAACACCCCATGACTGTAGGAACCGTCGCGCTGGGCTCGCGCGCAGTTATCCGCCAGTACCCTGGCCACGGTGTGCGAGGTGCCGTGGCGTTCAAAAATCTGTTGCAGCAAGGTGGTCAGTTGATCCAGAGACAGCGATTCAACGGCCTGTACGCTAGCGTCGGACTCAGACATGCGGTGCGCTCCAATCGAGTTGTTATTGTTGTGGGCAACTATCCGGCGATGACAGATATCTGTCAATTGTTGACTTAATGACAGAAAACATTCACTTTCTGCAACGCGCTGAAATAAAAACAGGAACAACAGCCGTGAGTCAGTCGATCAAACAACGCCTGGAAAGCAGCCTGTCAACCGCCGCCCCGTCGGGTCGGGCGATTGCCAGTTACATGCTGGCCAACCTCTACGAGCTGCCTTTTCAAACGGCCGCCGACATTGCCAGCAAGCTGGGTGTCAGCGAGTCGAGTGTCGGGCGTTTTTGCCGGGCGCTGGGTTACAGCCATTTCAAAGAACTGAAAAACGACCTGAAAGACGACCTGGGTGATGGCCCCTGGCTGGTCGGTGATCGCCTGCAAGAATTCCGCCAACAATCGAGCCAAAGCCCTCAGGCGCTGCCGCGCAGTTTTGAGCTGGAAGTCGGGGCACTGGTCAAGGTCTACGAGTACAGCCTGACCCCTGAGTGGCAGATCGTCAGCCAGCGCCTGGCCACACGCCGCAAAGTCTTTGTCGCCGGTTTTCAGACCGAGCGCGGCATCGCGGCCTCGATGGTGCATTTGCTGCAATACATCCGCGACGGCGTGCACCTGGTGGACGGTGCGGCCGGGCATTACGCCGATGTCCTGTTATGCCCCGACCATGACTGCGCATTGGTGGTGTTCGAAGCGCGGCGTTATTCGCGCCACGCCCAGCACCTGTGCCGCAAGGCCCGCGAAGCCGGTATCCCGGTAACGCTGGTCACAGACACCTTCTGCGACTGGGCCGACCAGTACGCCGATGAAGTGTTTCGCGTACCGACCGAATTCAATCTGTTCTGGGAATCCACGGCAGCCATGCTGTCGCTGGTGCACCTGTTGGTCAATGAAGTCTGCAAACAACTGGGACCGGACGTCGAAAAACGTCTTGAGGCAACCGCGGCCTTGCACAACGAGTTCGTGGGCTACACCTCCTCACCCGGCACAAAACAATAAAACGAGGTGCTAGATGAAAAACGTCATTCGCTTTGCAAGTGCATGTGCAATGGTTGTAGCCGTAGCGTCCAACGCTCAGGCCGACAAACTGACAATCGCCACGGAAGGCGCCTACCCTCCGTTTAACTACGTGGACTCGGACAACAAGCTGCATGGCTTTGACGTCGACATCACGATGGCCGTGTGCGAACGCATGAAAGCCGACTGCACCCTGGTGGCGCAGGACTGGGACGGCATTATCGCCGGCCTGATGGCCAAAAAATACGACGCGATTGTGGCCTCGATGATCGTCAACGATGAGCGCAAGCAGAAAATCGCGTTCACCAATCATTACTACCGCACCCCGCTGTCGATTGCCGTGCCCAAAGACTCGGACATCACCGATGCGCAAAGTGACTTCAGCGGCAAAACTGTCGGCGCGCAAAGCGCTGCCACCCAAAGCATCTATGCCGAAGAACACTACAAAAAGGCTGACCTGAAGCTGTACCCAACCCTCGACGAAGCCAACAGTGAACTGGCCAATGAGCGGGTCGATGTGGTGATTGCCGACAAATTCCCGCTACTCGAATGGGTCAATAAAACCGGCAAGGACTGCTGCAAGATCATTGGTGACGTGAACGGTACGCTGGCCGACGCCGCAATCGCGGTGCGTCAAGAAGACAACGACTTGCGCGAGCGCTTCAACAAGGCTCTGGACGAGATCGTGGCTGACGGCACCTACAAAAAGATCTCCAGCAAGTACTTCGACTTCGACATTTATTAACCTGCCCGCCCTCGGTTGAGGGCAGCCTGCCTGACGCCTTGCCCTGCGCACCCGGTGTGCGCAGCGGCTGAATATCGGCCCGATTTTGTCCGGGGATTCGAGCATGCTCGATCAACTTTCATTGCTTTCCTTCGCCAGTGGCGGCTGGGGCTCGGCGCTGCTTGCCGGGTCGCTGGTCACCATCGCCCTGGCCTTGAGCTGCCTGCCCATCGGTTTGCCATTGGGGCTGCTCGTGGCGGTGGCCGCACGTTCCAAAAATCGCTGGATGCGTGCTTGGGCGACGACGTTTTCCACTGTGTTTCGCGGCCTGCCGGAACTGCTCACGCTGCTGATTATTTATTACGGCTGCCAGATCGCGGCGCAAAAAATCCTGGGCCTGATGGGCTACGACACACCCTTCACGATCAACACCTTTGTGGCGGCAATGATTGCCTTCAGCCTGGTGTTTGCCGCGTTCTCCAGCGAAATCTGGCTGGGTGCGTTTAAAACCATTCCCAAAGGTCAGTTCGAAGCCGCCTCGGCGCTGGGCCTTTCGCCGTTCACCACGTTTCGCAAAGTGGTGCTGCCGCAACTGGCGCGCATTGCCCTGCCCGGCCTCTCCAATAACTGGCTGTCGCTGCTCAAAGACACCTCGCTGGTGTCGACCATCGCCCTGGTCGACTTGATGCGTCAGACCAACCTGGCGGTGAGCGTGACCAAAGAACCGATGCTGTTTTACAGCGTGGCGTGTTTCATCTACCTGTTCTTCTCAGCGATTTCCGGCCGCCTGTTTGCCTACCTGGAGCGCCATTTCAATCGTCATCAGCGGAGCGTGCAGCCATGAGCCTGACGGACCTGCAAAACCTGTTGCTCAGCCCCGACTTGCTGGACCGCTACGGCCCGCGCTTCATTGACGGCCTGTGGGTGACCTGCAAACTGGTGGGCATCTCCTTCACCCTCGGCGCCCTGCTCGGCTTGCTGATCGCCCTGGGGCGCCTGTCGAGCAGCCGCTTTTTGCGCAGCTTTACCGGCGCCTATGTGTATTTCTTCAGGGGTTCACCGCTCCTGGCACAGCTGTTTTTGCTGTACTACGGCCTTGGCTCGTTCAAAAGCCTGTGGCAAGACGTCGGCCTCTGGTGGTTCTTCCGTGACGCCTGGCTGTGCACCCTGTTGGCGTTCACCCTCAATACCGCGGCGTACCAGGCCGAAATTTTGCGCGGCGCCATTTTGTCCGTGGCCCAGGGCCAGCGTGAAGCCTGCAAGGCCTTGAACCTGTCGCGCTGGACCACCTTTCGCAAAATCGTATTGCCGCAATCGCTGTTGGTGGCCATCGGCCCGCTGGGCAACGAACTGATCCTGATGATCAAGGCCAGCGCCATTGCCTCGCTCGTCACCATCTATGACCTGATGGGCGTGACCAAAATGGTGTTCTCGCGCAGCTTCGACTTCCAGGTCTACCTGTGGGCCGCCGTACTGTACCTGGTGATCGTGGAGGTGGTGCGCCGCAGCCTGAAACTGATTGAAGGCCGACTCGGCCGTCATTTGCAGTAAGCCCATTGTCCGGGCTGCGAACACGGCCCCCGTTTCAAGGATTTGTCTATGCATTGCGACACCATTGTTCTGGGAGCCGGCATCGTCGGCGTCAGTACCGCGCTGCAACTCCAGGCCCGAGGGCGCAACGTGGTGTTGCTGGACCGGGCCCAACCCGGCAGCGGAACCAGCCACGGCAATGCCGGGCTGATCGAGCGTGCCAGCGTGATCCCCTACTCGTTCCCGCGCGAAATCTCACGTTTGCTGCGCTATGGCCTGAATCAGCAATCCGACGTGCGCTACAGCCTCAAGCACCTGCCCAAGGCGGGGCCGTGGCTGATGCAGTATTGGCGCCAATCCGGGGCCAAAGGCCTGGCCAAGGCCACCCGCGCCATGTTGCCGTTGATTGAACGCTGCGTCACCGAACATGACGCGCTGGCGGGGCCGGCAGGCATGAGCGGCCTGATCAGCGACAGCGGCTGGGTGGAGGTGTACCGCACCCGCGAGGACTTCGACAAAGCGCAGCGCGATGCCGCCGCCTTACAAGCATACACACTCAACTACCGCGTACTCGGGCAGGCTCAGGTGCACGCACTGGAACCCGGCCTGCACGCTGATGTGATCGGCGGCATTCACTGGCTCGACCCCAAAACCGTCAGCGATCCGGGCAGACTGACCCGTGGCTACGCCGAACTGTTCATCAAGCGCGGCGGCACCTTCGTCATCGGTGACGCCATCAGCCTGCGCCCGACGGCGGGCCAGTGGCAGGCAGACAGCCAGAAGGGGCTGATCGTGGCCAACGAAGCCGTGATCGCCCTGGGACCACAAGCGCGGGACATCTTCGAACCGCTGGGCTACCGCATTCCGCTGGCCATCAAGCGCGGCTATCACATGCACTACGCCGCGAAAGACGGCCACACCATGCACCACCCGATTCTGGATTCGGTGGGCGGCTATGTGCTGGCGCCGATGGTGGGCGGAATACGCCTGACCACCGGGATCGAATTTGCCGACAGCGAAGACCCGATCAACGAGATCCAACTGCGCCGTTGCGAAGCGCGCGCCCGCCACCTGTACCCGCTGGGCGAGCGGCTGGACCCCGAACCGTGGCTGGGCCGACGCCCCTGCCTGCCGGACATGTGCCCGGTAATCGGCCCGGCCAGCCGGCATAAAGGCCTGTGGTTCAACTTCGGTCATGCTCACCACGGTTTGACCCTGGGCCCGGTGAGCGGACGCTTGCTGGCCGAAATGATGACCGGTGAATACCCCTTCACCGACCCGACACCCTACAGCGCCGAGCGCTTTTACTGATTACTGGAGACACACAATGCATGCACAACCTGCTTACGTTCACACGCCCGTGTCTCCATCGTCGGACACCAGAAAGGTGGTCGTGGACATCGCTGGCCTGAACAAGTACTACAGCGCGTTTCATGTCCTCAAAGGCATCGACCTGACCGTGCGCGAAGGCGAACGCATCGTCCTGTGCGGTCCGTCCGGCTCAGGCAAATCCACCTTGATCCGCTGCATCAACCGCCTGGAAATCGCCGAAAAAGGCAGCATCCTGATCAACAACACCGACCTGTCCCAAGCCACCCGCGAAGCCGCCAGGGTCCGCAGTGAAATTGGCATGGTGTTCCAGCATTTCAACCTGTTCCCGCACATGAGCGTCCTCGACAACTGCATCTTGGCGCCCATGTCGGTACGCGGCCTGTCGCGTAAGAAAGCGGTTGAACTGGCGCAGCACTTCCTCAATAAAGTCGGCATTGCCAGCCAGGCCGACAAATACCCCAGCCAACTGTCAGGCGGACAGCAGCAACGCGTCGCCATTGCCCGCGCCCTGTGCATGGAACCCAAAATCATGCTGTTTGACGAACCGACGTCTGCGCTGGACCCGGAAATGGTCAGCGAAGTGCTCGACGTCATGGTCAACCTGGCGGGCAGCGGCATGACCATGCTCTGCGTGACCCACGAAATGGGCTTTGCGCGGCAAGTGGCCGAACGCGTGTTGTTCCTCGATGGCGGCATGATCATCGAAGACTCGCCGCCCAACGACTTCTTCAACGCACCCAAAAGCCCGCGAGCCAAGGCGTTCCTTGCGCAAATCGTGCATTGATTTGACGCTATTGCTGTTGCTTAAAGCGATCTCACTGCTGCCACCCAAACGGTGCAAACGACACAAAAGCCCCTCACAGCAGGCTGAACGCAGGTGCTGTTGCTGGGGTGGGTCGGCAGGAGCCGAGCCAGCCGTGCTGGGCCATGGAAGGCCCGTCACGGCGTGCCCCTGCAACAGTGCCGGAGTGAAGGCACCGTCGAGCCAGAGCGAGGCGGCCGTATGGCAGGGCAAGGACCTTTTGCTTACTTTTGGGGCTGTTTGCCAAAAGTGAGCCGCCGTAAGGGCGGACCCCGTAAAAGGCCCTCACACATCAAATGGATAAGTACACCGTTGCTTCAACAGGAACAGGGCGTACCTATCCGGCATCAGCGTCTGACTGAACGATGGGTTTCGCTCCGTTCCCGCTCCGTAGGTACGCCGTGACGGGCCTTCCTTGGCCCAACGCGGCTGTAGGCTGGCCGCGCAACGCGCCCGTGCGCGCAGCCTGTCAAGTTTCATGTTGCAAAACGGATTAATACCCCACGTGCTGGTAAGGTGTGCGCCGACTTTTCGCCGCCTGCCGCCCCTTGCGCAGACGGCTGCATTTCCGTTTTTTGATGTGAGGCACCCCCACCATGCCCAAGCCGATCCCGCTCAAAGATCACGACACCGAGAAACGGCTGGTCAATAAACGACTTATCGCCTGCGCTGCACTGGTACTGGCGATCAGTTGCACGCTGGTGGGCAGGCTGTATTTCCTGCAAGTCACCGAGTTCGACTACAACTCCACCGTCTCCGAAAACAACCGCGTGCATGTGTTGCCGATCCCGCCCGAACGCGGCTTTATTTATGACCGCAATGGCGTGTTGCTCGCCGATAACCAGCCCAGCTTCAACATGACCCTGACCCGCGAACGCGCGGGCGATGCCGCCAACGTGCTGGACTCGGTGATCAGCATCCTGCATTTGCCCGCCGAGGAACGCGCCGTATTTGCCAAAGCGATGAAACAGGCGCGCCACCCTTTCGAGCCGTCCACCCTGCTCTACGACTTGACCGAAGAACAGATCGCGCTGCTGGCCGTCAATCAGTACCGTTTGCCGGGTATCGACGTGGAAGCACAGTTTGTCCGCCACTACCCGCAGGGCAATCATTTTGCGCATTCGGTGGGGTATGTCGGGCGTATCAATGAGAAAGAAACCAAGCAGCTGGACCCCACGCAATACCGGGGCACGCAGTCCATCGGCAAGACCGGTATCGAACGTTTTTACGAACCCGAACTGCACGGCAAGGTCGGCTTTGAAGAGGTCGAAACCAATGCTCAGGGCCGGGTCATGCGGGTGTTGCGCCACACCGATGCAGTACCGGGCAAGAACATCGTGCTCAGCCTCGACATCAAGTTGCAGGCAGCGGCCGAAGAGGCCCTCGGCGACCGCCGCGGTTCGATCATTGCCATCGACCCGAAAACCGGTGAAGTGCTGGCGATGGTCAGCAAACCGAGCTTCGACCCCAACCTGTTCGTGACCGGCATCAGTTCCAGGGATTATTCCGGTTTGCGCGATTCCATCGACAAACCGTTGTTCAACCGGGCACTGCGCGGCCTGTATGCGCCCGGCTCGACCATCAAGCCTGAAGTCGCCATCGCCGGACTCGACAGCGGCGTGATTTCTGCCTCGACGCGGGTCTTCGACCCCGGCTACTTCCAACTGCCGAACGTTGACCATAAATACCGTAACTGGAACCACAGTGGCGATGGCTGGGTTGACCTGAACGCCGCAATCATGCGGTCAAACGACACGTACTTCTATGATCTGGCGTCAAAGCTGGGCATTGACCGCCTGCACGACTACCTGTCGATGTTTGGTGTGGGCCAGAAAGTGTCGCTGGACATGTTCGAAGAATCATCCGGTTTGATGCCTTCACGCGAATGGAAGCGCAGCACCCGGCGCCAGGCCTGGTACCCCGGCGAAACGGTGATTTTAGGGATTGGTCAGGGCTACATGCAGGTCACGCCTTTGCAACTGGCACAGGCCACTGCGCTGATCGCCAATAAAGGGGTGTGGAACCGCCCGCACTTGGCCCGCACCATCGACGGTGCCCCACCGGTGGATGAACACCCGATGCCCAACATCGTGCTGCATGACCCCAAAGAGTGGGAACAGGTCAACCATGCCATGCAACTGGTGATGCACGATGCCCGGGGGATCGCCCGGGCATCGGCAACCGGCGCGCAATACCGGATTGCCGGCAAGAGTGGTACGGCGCAAGTGGTGGCGATTAAGCAAGGTGAGCGCTACAACCGCCTGAAAACCGCTGAACGCAATCGCGACAACGCCTTGTTTGTGGGGTTTGCCCCGGCTGAAGCCCCGCAGATCGTGATCTCGGTGATGATCGAAAACGGCGAAGCGGGTGGACGCGTTGCCGGGCCGGTGGTGCGCAAGGTGATGGATGCCTGGCTGCTCGACAGCCAGGGCGGGCTGAAGCCGCAATATGCCAGCCCACACATCAAACAGGGCAACCCGCCTGTGTAGTGACAGCGCGGATCGTGAGAAAGCCCCCTCATGGGGTTCTCGTCAACGCACCGCGCCGGATCAGAACACCACCGAACGCTGACAGACCGAGGTGGCTACGATTTTCCCGCGTTTAAGCACCATCAACCGCGCGGGCAGGTCGAGAATCACATCGCTCACCGACCGTGTATCCAGCAACACCACATCGGCAGCCTTACCCGGCGCCAAGCCATAATCCTTGAGCCCCAGCGCTTTCGCCGGATGGGTCGTGAGCATCGACAGGACCGTGGCCTGGTCATCCGCCCCGCCCAGGTGGCAGGCCGGAATCGCCAGCTGCGCAATGTTGAGCAAATCACCGGTGCCAAACGGGGTGAACGCGTTGCGAATATTGTTGGTGGCAAGGCAGACATTCACCCCGCCGTCACGCAGCGCCCGCACCGGCGTCAGTGTGCGGCGTACGTTATGGCCGTCGCCGCGCGCGCCGAGGTGCAAGTCGGTAGCGGGCAGGCACATGACGCTGATGCCCGCCTCACGCATCAAGCCAATGATTGCCTGCTGTCTGTGCGGCGGCACGGCGCCCAGGCTGGTCAGGTGACCGACGCACACGCGCCCTTGATAGCCTGCTTCGAGGGTCTTGCGGGCCAGGTATTCAATGGTCATGTGCTCGGCGTTGTCGGCAAAGTCCTGATGGAAGTCAATGTCCTTGTCGTACTCCCGGGCCAGGTTGAACACATAGTCGATGTGTTCATGCGCCGAGTCATCGTTGTAGGGAATACCGCCCACGACATCGGCGCCTTTTTCCATGGCCTCAACCATCATGGCCTGCATGCCCGGCAGTTTCAGGATGCCTTCCTGCGGGAAAGCCACCACCTGGATGTCGATGACGTCTCGCAGCGTGTCACGCAGTTCCAGCACCACATCAAAGCCGGTGAAGCCTTGCACCGGGTCGAATTCGGCGTGGGCGCGGACGTGGGTGGTGCCGGCCTGCACCAAGGCCCGCAGTGCCTGAGTCGAACGCTCAAGGATGTCGTCGCGCGTCAACGTCGGTTTGAGTTCGGCGGTAACCGCTATCGCCTCTTTCAATGTGCCGGAGCGATTGGCCTTGCGGTGCATGATATTGGCTTTTTCCAGGTGCAGGTGCCCTTCGACAAACCCCGGGATCAACACGTTGCCGTGGCCCTCGATTTCCTGCGTGGCGCGCACTGAAAGGGTCGGCGCAATCTCGATAATCTTGCCGTCGTTCACCGCTACGTCCACCAGCGGTTTGGCATCATCGATGCGTACATTGCGAAAGATTAAATCCATGACGTAGGCCCTCTGTGTTGCTGCCCGCAGACACGTCGGGGCAACGGTAGACATACAAATAACCGGGTGTTCAACCGTTGGAACAGCCGTTACCCATCACACGGTATTCCAGTATGTGTTTCTGGCCATTGGTGTCTTCATAGGTCATACGCACAGGCACGACGGCACAGACATTGGCGATTTCAGTGGTGGAAATGACGTGGGCGATGTCCAGGTGCTGGCTATAGCTGTAGTGCTCAACCGCTAGCGGCTCGTCGGCCATGGCCGCAGCGCTGAACACGCTGGCTATTAATAGAAGTAACGCTTTCATGCTCAGAAGCTCTCTTCCAGATGTCGAAAAAAGGGAACCCGGCAGCCTTATAGCGCCGGGTCCATGGGGCATTGATCAGAACGGTTTGGTCGGCAGGTACTTGCCATCCAGGGTGATGACCGCGCGAGAGCCGCCGTCCGGGTCATCGACCTTCTTGACGTCTAGTTTGAAGTTGATGGCGCTGATGATGCCGTCGCCAAATTTTTCGTGAACCAGCGCCTTGAGCGTGGTGCCGTAGACCTGAATCATTTCGTAAAAACGGTAGATGGTCGGGTCGGTGGGAATGCCGTTACCGATACTGCCGCGCAGCGGGATGCTTTGCAGCACAAGGACCGCGTCTGCGTCGAGGCCCAGGGTGTCGGCCACCACGTGGGCGGCGTCGGCTGGCAGCGGGTGTTGACCGAGCAGCGCAGCGGTGACGAAGGCTTCATGCAGGCCGGTGCCTTCGGCGATTTGTGCAAACGACAAGTCTTTGCGGGCCTTGGCCAACAAGATGACGTCGGTCAGGGCATGGCGAGCGTTTTGGTTGATGTGGGACTGGATCATGGTGGGTTCTCCGTGGGTAAAAATCAGGGTTAGTGCGAAACAGCGCGAACTGTCGGGTTTTCGGCCAGTGGCACAAACGTGCCGGTGCGACGATCGAAGGCCTGGATGCAGCCGCTTTCGATGTCGTAGACCCAGCCATGCAACGTCACGCGCTGCTCTTCGAGTGCGAGGCGTACTGAAGGATGTGTCTGGATATTGGCTAACTGGGCGATGACGTTTTCGCGCACCATCGAGGCGACTTTGGCGTGCTGGTCGACATGCTGACGGGCCTCATTGACCACCCGACCGGAATCGGCGTAGCGCAACCAGCCAGCCACGGCGGGCATGTGATCCAGGCACTTGCAGGTGGCGATAGCGGTCATGGCGCCGCAGTCGGAATGCCCGCAGATCACGATATCGCTGACTTTCAGGGCGGCGACGGCGTATTCCACCGAGGCCGACACGCCGCCCGGCTCAGGGCCGTAGGACGGGACGATGTTGCCAGCGTTGCGGATGACAAACAGGTCGCCCGGTTCGCGCTGGGTGACCAGCTCCGGCACCAGCCGGCTGTCTGAGCAAGAGATGAACAACGCCCGTGGGCTCTGTTGGTTGGCCAGACCTTTGAACAGGCCGGCACGTTCCGGGAAGGCATTGCGCTGAAATTTAAGGAAACCGTCGATGATGTCTTGCATGGGTGACTCCGTTGGTTCGCGATGCGATGAAGCAAAGGTTACGGAGAACGTGAAATAAGTTAAAAGTCTGATATATGATCACAAGCATTAGATAATCTTATAGGTACGAGCATGCTCGCGCGTCATATCCAATATTTCCTTGCGGTCGCGCACCACCAAGGCTTCACCCGTGCGGCGGCAGCACTGCATGTCTCGCAGCCCGCACTGTCACAGCAAGTGCGCCAACTGGAAGAAAGCCTCGGCGCGCAGTTGTTTGACCGTACAGGTCGCAAGACGCGCCTGACCGACGCCGGAGAGGTTTACTTGCGCTATGCCCTGCGCGCGGCCCAGGAACTGCGCGAAGGCCAACGGGCGATCCATGACGTGGGCGATCTCAGTCGAGGAACGCTGCGCATCGCAGTGACGCCGACCTTCACCACTTACCTGGTCGGGCCACTGGTGGAAGCCTTTCACTGCCGCTACCCGAACATTGTGCTGAACGTGCATGAACTCGCCCAAGAGCACATGGAGCACCAACTGCTGGCGGACGAACTGGATGTGGGCATTGGGTTTGATGAAGTGCATGCGCCAGACATCGAGGCCTTTGCACTGCTGGTTGAAACGCTTGCCTTGGTCGTGGGCAGCCAACACCCGCTGGCCGGCGAACGAACCATCGGGCTGGAGACGCTGAATGCGCAATCTCTGATTCTGCTCAGCAAAGCGTTTGCCACCCGCGAGCAGATCGACCGCTATTGCACCCAACACGGCATCCGCCCGCGCGTGGTCATGGAGGCCAATGCGATTGGTGCATTGATTGAGGTGGTGCGCAGAACCCCGCTGTCGACCTTACTGCCCGCCGCCATCGCACGGGCGCACCCCGCGTTAGTCGCTGTTGAGCTGGGACCGCACCGGTTGGAACGCACGGCAGTATTAATGCAGCGCAAGAATGGCTATCAATCCTCGGCGGCACGGGCGTTTATGGCACTGGCCAAGGAAGTGGCCAAGGAAGTGGCCAAGGAAGTGGCCAAGGAAGTGGCCAAGGAAGTGGCCAGCGACCTGACGGCCAATTGAAAATAGCGTCTTTCGGATAGTCAGTGGCGCTGACTTGGCCGACACGTGATGACGCGCCCATGGCCCAACACGTTGCTGGGTCTCAACGTAAAACAAGTCCGTCATGCTCCAGCGCATCAGACGATTCTTCCAGCCAAAGCCCCTGTTCAGGCGCTTTTTGGGTTGCGCGCACCGCGAAGACCGGCACACGCTGACATTCGGATTTGAGCGAACAATCGCTACCTGCGTCTCCCAGAGCAAAGGCGCAGACGGACTGCTACTGTCGCCCAAAACCGGGTACTCAATCAGCCGTAGAGGGTGGACCTGAAGTTGCCCATGGCGAATTTCAACGCGTGTACTTCTCTACCCTGCGGCGATACTGACGCGTGCGAAACGCCCTGCCGATCTGCTGCAAAACCATCGCACGTAAGGGTGATATCGGTTGAATCATCGCGTGAGGCGTAGCGAAATGCTTAGGCATGTTGCCCAGACCCATCGATACCGCCGACGGCGCCCACGCTATTTGCCCCAGGTTGGCCTGCATCTAACGGCCGGGGTGATTGATCTGCAGCCAGAACTGAGCATCGCCGGACTGGCCAATTCCCTCCCCGCGCTTGAATTTGTCCCGTTGCAGATCTTTTTCAACACCACGCCGCAGGGTCTGGTCATGGCAAGGCCATCGACCATCATGTTGCCCGTTATGATCAACCCAGCACTGCCGTCGGCCCAAGCCTGATACAGACGCATCAGGTGTACCGAACGCGCCTGGTAGGCGTCCGCCATATTTTCTTCCATAGCGGCTTTGGCGATGCGGTTCTTGATGGTCCAACCTTTGGGTAGGATCAGCCATCTCCAGCACGTCATCAACCGCAACCCCCAGATACCCAACGGTGCTCTCCAGCTTCATATGGCCGAGTAGCAATTGCACCGCCCGTAGGTTCTTAAGAAAAATCGGATTTGTACCACAGTCGATCTGGATGCAAACAACCTGGGCGGTAATTCCGGCTCGGCGGGGGGTATAGGGAATTACATGATTTTTTAAGGGGACTGATCAGAATATTTAGGAATCTTCCTACAATAAGTTCGTTATTACTGCATTAGGATGGTTGGTAAATTTAAGGAATATGAAATGGCTAATCACGGATACATGTCTATTACAGGGAAAAAACAAGGCCTAATTTCTTCAGGCTGTTCTAGTCAAGTTTCTATCGGCAATAAATGTCAGATCGGCCACTTTGATGAAATCATGGTGTTGGCTTATTCGCATGACATGATTGCAGGAAGTGATGGAACAGTAACAGGCGGTCGTGGGCAACACAGACCTGTTGTTATTACTAAAAACATTGATAAATCCTCTCCATTGATTTCCAATGCTCTGCAAGATGGTGAGGAAATTAAATGCGTCATTGACTTTTACCGCACATCGCCGACGGGCAGTCAGGAAAAATATTATACTGTTTGTTTAGAGGGCGCACGAATTGCGTATATAAATGTTCAAGTACCGCATGCGATCAATATGTCAGGCGGTCAGCCGCAAGAAGTCGTCGCGATTCGCTATCGGGATATTACATGGATACACGTTGGGGCTGGCACCAGCGCGCATAGCACATGGAACAATGGCGTATGAGTGACCAACAGTGTGACATCCATGACGTCACGAAAGCAGCCTCAGACCTGATGTCTTTTGGCTGCACCACGAGCGCCACGTACCTTGATAGCATCATGCAGCTGAAGTTTAGCTCGATTATTGCAAACTATGTAAACGAGGTCATTCGCGACGTTAACGACGGTGTTATTAGTGCCTGGGACGGGATGCAGGAACTTATAACTGAGTATGACGAGCTAGCCAATAAAGCGTGGTTTTACGCTAAAAATGATGCTGGGATTGCCGGTGGATTCATGCAACTTAAAACAGGCATTGAATCCGCTATTACAACAAGAGGGCTTAGCCTCCCGTATAGCGGCCCAATGATTGCCCACGGAATTAACAACATATATGAAGGAGGAATGAATATTTACAATGACACCAACAGCACTGTAGGGCCCATGAAAAAAGTCTACCGAGAAATACTTAGAAGTGAGCATTATGGCGATATAACTTATTATTCTTTTGACTTAGTGCTAGCGGGAGTAGGGCTTGGTAGAAAAACCCAAAAGACCGATACATTTAAGCTATTTAGAAGTATGCCTGAAGATTATGAGAGGGCTTACAAGCAAACGGGGAGAATCTCCTTAGCCTTAGAAGCCTTAGTTGATGGAATCTCCATAAAATCAATATATGAATTAAAAAAAGAACACCCCTCCAAAACCACTGATGGCGAGCAGTAAATTTATACAAGTCAGAAAAAACCTCTTAATCGCGGAATAGCGTGAATCATCCCGACCAGACATATGACAATATAAGTCACGACAACTGTGACATAGAGAGCACTATCAGACAATGTAAAAAACATCTCGACAACCCAAACTACGATCATCGTATTTAAACCAGCCGACCCTAAAACCAGCAGTGTCACTATCGTATAATACCGCAGATCTTCCATTCTCATAAAAAGCGCTCACTGCAATTAATTTGAATACGCCTTGCTTCTCGATAATACCCTCCTATAATAGCATGATCTTGAACTGAGACAATTTTATCATACTACTAACCCATGAGATCAACGCACAACTAACACATGGCCTGTCTAAATTTAATAGCTTCCTCACGAAATACCCTTAATGTTCAAGTGCTCGGCGGGTGCTTAGTGCACTAGATTCAAAGCCTCCATGCACCAAATTGGCCGTTTCAAGCTTTACCAGCGTGCACACGCCACAGTGGACACACTTCATTTCTCACGTTTCCAGCCGTCGCCCATAACTACCATTATTAACCTATGACACACAGCCTATACCGAACCAGAAGGTTCTGCACTTAGTGATTTTTTAACTGCAGGAAACATTTCACTTTCATCACTCGGTATATTCCTGATTCGAAGAACATTTTCAAGCACCTCCTTAAAAATCGGGGCTGCCACGGCGCCGCCGAAATAGCCATTCGCAGTAGGCTCATCCACAAGTACGGCAATGATAAATTCTGGCTCGTTGGCGGGAGCAATACCTACGAACATGGCCCTGTATTTATTATGTTTATAACCGCCACTGGATGCCTTACGTGAAGTCCCACTTTTGCCTGCAATGGAATAACCTTCGATTCCTGCCCGCTTCCCACCTGCCCCAGGTCCCTCCACTGCATTTACCATCATGTCCAGAACGCTGTTAGCGACCTCGGGGCTTATGACATTACGTGGCAGCTTCGCCTCACCTTTTATGAGCGACAGCGGTATGAGATCCCCCTCATTGGCAAAAACGGTATAGGCCTGAGCCAGTTGAGCCAAGTTAACCGACACGCTATATCCGTAGGAGAGGCTCGCTGTAGCAATATCTGACCATGCTCTCTTGACTGGAACCGTGCCGCTACTTTCCCCAGGAAAATAAACCGCGGTGTTATTTCCGAATCCAAGATCAGTCAGTAGTCGCGAAATGACTGCTCCACCGGTTTGAATAGCGACCTTGCTCATGCCAACATCAGAAGAGCGGCGAATAATACCTGCCAAATCTAACTGACTGTCTCTGCCGACATCCCGAATAGTATATCCATTAATTTTTACGAAACCTGGCGCTATTTTATAATGGCGTTCTTATCAATTACATTGGCGGTCAGAACAGCTGCCATGCTGAAGGGTTTTATGACCGAGCCTGGCATAAATATCAGCAAACACGCGATTTCGAATAAACTTCGCATCACAGCTTCTACGTGCATTTGGATTGAATTAAGGCACTGTAGACAATGCCAGAATCTCTCCTGTTTTGGCGTGCACAAGAATAGCGCTGACCGACTTTTCTGCATGTTCCTCAAGCCCTTTAATGAGTGCTTTTTCAACGAAATCTTGTAGGGTAGAGTCAATGGTTAAATAGACATCACGTCCGGGCGTAACGGGTTTGTATACACGGTTTTCACGGGTGACGCGCTTGTGCAAGTTAAATGTACGCTTCTCTAGGCCAAGCATGCCCGAACGTTGGTGATTGTACAGTAATTCAATACCTTCGATTCCTTTCTGGTCAATGTTCGTAAAGCCTAACGTCTGAGCAAGCATCGAAGATTGAGGGTAAAATCGTTTGTGCTCCTGGCGCTCATAAACACCTGGAATAGACAACTGTATAATTCTGCTGGCTACCTCAGGACTAATCCTTCTGGCCAAATAGGCAAACGACTTGTCTCCAGGGTTGGATGCTAATGCTCTGATCCTCACCTCATCCACAGCAAGATACTTATTCAACAGCGCAACGTGCTGATGCGTCGGGGCGAACTGTTTAGGATTTACCCACAACGTGCTCACAGGCGTTGAAACAGCCAGGAGCTGATTGAACCTATCAAAAATAGTACCCCGAACAGGGGCTGTTTCAATCAGCCGCGTTGAACGTTTACGCCCCTCATTACTCAAGAAGTCATGAGAAAAAATCATCAGGTAAGTGATTTTGGCCGCAAGAATGATTGAAAGTGAATAAAAAATAATAATAACGAGGGTGAATCGAGGGTTAGTTGCTTGGAAAATCACACTGCACATCCTGACGTATACGCTAAAAACAAGACCAGCCGAACTAAATTATTCCAATCCTGCTTTGTAATATCAGGAAACAAACACTGATAATAGATTAGTTTAAAGCGTGTTAAGTGGCGACGTTTAGCGATGGCCTCTAGCAGAGTGGGAGATAGGCCATCGGGCCAGTTGTAGTCAACTGCTCCCCAATGTCCCGCTGGTCTATTCCACCCTCAGCGTCGTGAGTCACGGCGAGCAGGTATTCATTGCCGTGCCGGGGGATTCCATCATGGAAACCGTATGCTCTCGGTCTATCGCCTCACCGATGAAGTGATGCTATGGAGCATCACCGAAGGGGATCGCACGGTCACTACCCTGTTGTAACCCGACGCGTATTGACCCTGAAAAAAACAACGGCCTCTATCGAAGCCGCTGTGACGTCTGCGCTCAACGCCTGACCCAATCCAGATCTACTGCTCCCTGGATGCCATCGACCTGCCCCTTGCTGCTGTGTTGCCACCACTGCCAGCGCTTGCCATGATTACTCCAGGTTTCCGGCACTCTGGGCTGGGCGGCACCCCAATGCGCAATCCACAGCGGGCACTCGCTAAAATCGTACTTGCGCCAGGCAACGCTGTTGCTCCAGACGCTTGGCGAGGTGTAGAGGTAAGGATAAGCCCCGTCCAGCAACGACTCCCGGATCAGCGTCACCAGCTCAAACAGAGCGTCGGCCATCTGGTCCGCACTGGCGCCTTCGTTGCCCTGGGTCTCGACATCGATGGCCAGGATGTCTTCACCGACCCTGAACCCCACCTCGGCCAACCGCGCCTGGATATTGGCCAGCTGTTGGCCAGGCGTGCTGCTCAGCGCACGGAAGTAGTGATAGACCCCGCCCTTCAGGCCTGCGGCGCGCATACCTTGAAAGTTGTCGACAAACTTGGGGTCGGTATAGGTGCCGCCCTCGGTCATCTTGGCTATCGCATGGGTGATGCCGGCAGCCGCGACCCTCGCCCAATCTATGTCCCCCTGCCAGCGCGACACATCGATGCCGCGTGCATAATCATGCTTGATCGGCTTTTTGCAATTCATTTCTGCTCTCCTGCATTGGATGGTCCAGCGCATGATCTTCCTCCCGCCGACCGTCACCCATGCACTATCGGGCTACCACCCATTGCTTATTCAATGTGGTTCGGGACGCGCCACGGCATCCCCCTACGCCATGACAGTCTTGGAGACCATCCTGTTGAAACGTCTGGATTATCATCTGCAACGCAACCTGCAGCAGCAAACCATCGACTTGTATAAGCCCTGCGTTATGTGAGGTAGGGAGAAATGAGACAACTGTCTGAACCCGGTCCGACATTTCTCGATCATGGTGAAGGCGCCGCACCGCTCACTCCTCACCAGTACCTGCGACCCCACGGCCGCTGCCCTGACCGATAGAGCGCAATCCCAGTGACGGTGATACAGGGCTGTCAAAGAAACTGCGTATGTGAGACAGCTTACTTGGGGTGCCTTTCTTAGAACGAGAGTGCGCGATGTTCGATCCAGCGATCGAACATGCCAAGGAAGGAATTTACTTGCGCCAGCCGGTCGGCTTAACGGTTGCGTCGGCGCTGCAACTGAGAGGTGTCCTCATTGCCGATGGGCTAAGCGTGCCGGATAGGAGCCTTTGAAAGAGCCATGCTCTAGCCTTCTGAAGGTTCATTTCAGGGCTAGATATTCAGCAAATGACTGGTCAGGCTCGCGCAACAAACCGCTCTCAACACCATCCTGAAATGGACTGACTCAGTCGAGCTACCCGTGGTTTTTTAATGGATGCTGGCGGAACGAAAAAAGACGCCGAAGCGTCTCTTTTCAATGACTTACAGACTTCCATGGAACTCTGTAGATCGATATTTGGAGCGGGAAACGAGACTCGAACTCGCGACCCCGACCTTGGCAAGGTCGTGCTCTACCAACTGAGCTATTCCCGCGTCTTGGTGGTGGGCATTCTATAGTGTTCAAAGAATGCGTCAACCCCTTGATTCGAAAAGTTTTCTTTATTTTTCGGAAGTGGTCTTCAAATGCGGCCAGGCAGCCCGCAAATATTGGAGCATCGACCACAGGGTCAACCCCGCAGCCACAAGCAGCAAGCCGTACCCCACCAAGACCCAGAAGCTGAAATCCGAAGGATTGGCCAACAAAATTACCAGTGCCAACATCTGCGCCGCTGTTTTCCATTTGCCCATGTTGGAGACAGCCACTTGAGCGCGTGCGCCCAACTCGGCCATCCACTCGCGCAATGCCGAGATGACAATTTCACGACCAATAATCACTGCAGCAGGAAGCGTTAACCAGACGTTGTGATGCTCTTGCACCAGCAATACCAGCGCCACCGCAACCATTAATTTGTCGGCAACGGGATCAAGAAAGGCACCAAATGGTGTGCTTTGCTCCAGCCGCCTGGCCAAGTACCCGTCCAGCCAGTCTGTTGCAGCCGCAAAGGCGAAGACCGAGCTGGAGGCGACATAGCTCCAGCTATAAGGGAGGTAAAACAAAAGGATGAAGATAGGAATCAGGAGAACGCGTAAAACGGTGATCAAATTAGGGATATTCATCGGCACAACTGGCTACGAGGTGAGGTGGCATTCTACTCGCTGTGCAGGTTTGCATAAATCAACTCAGCGAGCTTTTTACTGATCCCGGGTGCTTTGGCGATCTCCTCGATGCTTGCACGAGACAGCTCCTGTAATCCACCAAAATGTTTCAATAAATCTCGGCGGCGTGTCGGCCCCACCCCCGCGATGCCTTCAAGCGTCGAGGTTCTGCGCGTTTTACCGCGCCGCGCCCGGTGGCCGGTGATAGCAAAACGGTGAGCCTCGTCGCGTATCTGCTGGATCAAATGCAGTGCGGGCGAGTCGCCTTTTAACGTAAATTCGTGCGCGGCGTCGTTCAAGTACAGCGTTTCAAACCCTGCCTTGCGGGTCGCGCCTTTGGCAACACCTAACAAAATAAGGTCCGGAACCGCCAACTCATTCAGCACGTCCCGGGCCATGGACATTTGCCCCTTGCCCCCGTCCACCAGCAAGATGTCCGGCAGCTTGCCCTCGCCTTCCTTGAGTCGGCTGAAGCGCCGCATCAGTGCCTGGTGCATGGCGGCATAGTCGTCGCCCGCCGTCACGCCTTCAATGTTGAAGCGCCTGTAGTCCGACTTGATAGGGCCTTCCGGGCCAAACACAACACAGGACGCAACCGTCGCTTCGCCACTGGAGTGGCTGATGTCATAACACTCCAGCCGTTGCGGGATCTCGTCGAGCTTCAGAACTTTGGCCAGTGCCTCAAAGCGGGCGGCTACATGTTGACGATTCGCCAAACGGGCACTGAGGGCCTGTTCGGCGTTGGTTACAGCCAATTGCTGCCAGCGTGCGCGCGTGCCTCGCACTCGATAACTGATGGCGATTTCGCGTCCTCGCAGTTCTTCGATGGCAGCACTGATGGCTGCAAAGCTTTCGTGCTCGACGTTAACGATCAATTCGCCCGGCAAATCACGCTCCGGGCTACTGATGTAGTACTGCCCCAGAAACGCCGCCATCACCTCTGCGACGTCTTCTTCAATCCCCACTTGCGGGAAGAAGTTCTTGCTGCCGAGCACCCGCCCACCGCGCACATTGATCAAATGCACACAAGCCCCACCCGGGTTAACGAAGGCTGCGATGACATCCACATCGCCATTACCGCCCTCCATGCTCTGTTGATCCTGGACGCGCCTCAACAAGGAAATTTGATCGCGTATTTGCGCAGCCCGCTCGAAATCCAGCGTACTGGCGGCCTGCTCCATCTCGGCGTTCAGTTCATCGGTCAGCGCGCTGCTACGACCTTCAAGGAACATTACCGAGTGACGCACGTCTTGAGCGTACTCCTGCGGATCAACCAAGCCCACACAGGGGCCTTTGCAGCGCTTGATCTGATACTGCAAACAAGGCCGGGTCCGATTTTTGAAGTAGCTGTCTTCGCACTGGCGCACCAGAAACGTCTTTTGCAACAGGCTCAAGCTTTCTCGAATCGCGCCCGCACTTGGATAGGGTCCAAAATACTTGCCTTTAGGCTTTTTGGCGCCCCGGTGAATACTCAAACGCGGGTATTGGCCGTCAGACAGAAACACATAGGGGTATGACTTATCGTCACGCAGCAGAATGTTGTACGGCGGCCGCCATTCCTTGATCAGGGTCTGCTCAAGCAACAAGGCTTCGGTTTCGTTGGCGGTGATCGTGGTTTCGATCTGCGCAATACGCCCCACCAACGCCGCTGTCTTGGGCGCCAGCCCAGTCTTGCGGAAGTAGCTGGCCAAGCGTTTTTTAAGGTTTTTGGCTTTGCCCACATACAGCAGGCGCGCCTCGCCATCGAACATGCGATAGACGCCGGGCCGACCGCTGCACGTCGAGAGAAAGGCACTTGGATCAAACACGTCAGTCATTATCAACCAGCATCTACCATGCCATGCCGAACGGCCAGCAGCGCCAGCTCCACATCACTTTTGACTGAGAGTTTTTCGAAAATCCGATAACGGTAGGTGTTGACCGTTTTGGGCGACAAACACAGTTTGTCCGAGATGACCTGCACTTTCTGGCAACCAACGATCATCAAGGCGATTTGAATTTCACGCTCGGACAAAGCATCGAAAGGCGAATCGCTGGCAGGCTGAAATGATTTGAGGGCCAGTTGCTGAGCGACTTGCGGACTGATGTAACGCTGACCTGCAAAAACCAGGCGGATGGCCTGAACCATCTCTGCCAGGCCAGCTCCTTTGGTCATATACCCTGCAGCGCCCGCTTGGAGCAGGCGCGTCGGGAAGGGATCTTCCTCACAGACCGTCACGGCAACCACTTTGATGTCCGGATGGCTACGCATCATTTTGCGCGTCGCCTCTAGCCCGCCAATGCCTGGCATTTTGACATCCATCAGAACGACGTCCGGTTTCAACTCACGCGCTTTGATCAGTGACTCTTCGCCGGACTCGGCCTGGCCGACCACCTGAAGGCCGTCGATATCAGCCAGCATTCGTGTGATGCCTGTACGCACAAGATCATGGTCATCGACCACTAGAACCCGAATCAAGTCGACACCTCGTAAATTGGTCTTCTTTTGGTTGCCGACACCTTAGCAAAAAACCAATGCCCCAACCTACTAACCTGCACCTCCTGTCCATGGAAAATTAAAAAATGCTCAAGTCAGCTGTATTTATAGCCTTCAGACGTCACTGGGCTCCTGGCGACTCTTGGCAGAATGGATCACCGAGAGATCAGCCAGTGTGGTCGTCAACCGGCGAATCGCATCCTGGTCTTCTTTCTGCAGCACGCGATAACTGACCAGCACCTTTTCTTCAATCTGACTGAGGTTGTAGACCAGTGTCGGAGTCGGGGTCCCCGTCAGCACATAAAGAACATCCACACCGCGCTCAGCTACCCGTGACAGATAATCGGCCTTGGGTGCGCGATCGCCATTTTCATATTTGCCCTGTGCGTTAGCTTCGACGCCACCGATTACGCCAAAAGCTTTCTGCGACAGACCCAGCCGCTCTCTCTTGCCTCAACCGCGAACCGATTCCACTCATTTGGATGTAAGTTCCCATTTTCAACACCCGCGAGGATGGTATAATCAAAAAATATTAAACAATTTTGAACGGTTTTGAACTATGACCGGAATTCGTACTGCCGCACAAGCCAAGGCATGGCTGGAACATCAGGGAAAGTCGGTTCAAGAGTTTGCTCGAGAGCACGGCGTTGACCCCGCGACCACCTATCAAGTGCTCGCCGGGCGCAAAAAAGGGAAGCGTGGAGAAGCCCACAAAGTGGCGGTACTTCTGGGCATGAAGGACGGCATCATTGCGCCTGATTCTGCGGCGAAATACGATGAACTTCCTTGAGTATGCGCTTAATTGGGAATGCCACCCGATTTAGTATTGAACCGGGGTCAGGCCCTGTTCAATTCCCCTGCTATAAGCACCTTGGCCGCGCCTGAATCACTTGTCGCACTCACGTGCAAAATGGCTTATAGCCCGCGGGATCAGCACTCATAGAAATTTTTGATTGAATCTGTTGACTTGCCTCGCGTAAGCTTCAGCCATTCATCGGAGAGCACCCATGTTGCACAACGCCATCACCCACATGTGCCAGAGCACCAGCGTTTCTCGCTTGGTCGGCACTGTGTGCGCGAACAACACAGACTCTGCTGCACGATTTTATTTTGGGTATTGGTTTAGCCACTGGCGCGCCTGATACCCATTCGGCGCCCACGTTTCAGGGGTCGCCTACCAGAGAATTCTCACCCCCGGTCGGCTACCCGACCGGGGGTTTTGTTTTTTCAGCCCCTGACCATTTATTGAATTTGAGGATTTACCCATGAACTACGCCACTTATTACCGCTTCGACCTCTGCGCTGCATGGCGATTTATCAACCGTCGTTCGGGACAGTCTGCCGCCTCCGAACGGAACCACTTGGGTGGCACGCATCCCCTTACAGCCAGCCCGGCCCACTGTCGAACACCCCACTAGGGCTGAGCGCGCGGGAACACCCGCCGCCTGCCCAGGAAGCCAGAACCATGAACGCCACCGTATCCACACTGAACATCGCACCACCCCCTGCCAACCCTGTGTTGACCCGGCGCTTGCCAAGCGCAGCCCAGCTCAAGCAGCAATTGCCCCTCGGCGAACCCCTGCGACAGCGGGTTCACGCGCAACGTCACGCCATCCGCGCCATTCTTGAGGGCAAAGACGACCGCCTGTTGATCGTCGTCGGCCCCTGCTCCCTTCACGACCCGCAATCAGCCCTCGAATACGCCAGCCATCTGGCCGCCCTGTCCCGCGAAGTGAGCGAGGACATGCTGCTGGTAATGCGGGCCTACGTCGAAAAGCCACGCACCACTGTTGGCTGGAAAGGTCTGGCCTACGACCCCCATCTGGATGGCAGCGATGACATGACTCACGGCCTGACGCTGTCACGCGAGTTAATGATCGAGATGCTGCGCATGGGACTACCGGTCGCCACTGAGCTGCTGCAGCCAATTGCGGCGGGCTACTTCGACGACCTGCTGGGCTGGGCCGCCATTGGCGCACGCACCACCGAATCGCAGATTCACCGGGAAATGGCCAGCGGGCTGGACCTGCCAGTGGGCTTCAAAAATGGCACCGACGGCGGCGTGGCGATTGCGTGCGATGCCATGCGCAGCGCCGCTCACAGCCATCGGCACTTCGGCGTGGATGAACAGGGCCATCCGGCAATCATCCTGACAGCAGGCAACCCCGACACTCACCTGGTGCTGCGCGGTGGGCACAGTGGCCCCAACTACAGCCAAACCCATGTCGCCAATGCCCGCGCCGGACTGGAGAAAAACGGCATACCCGCGCGCTTGATGGTCGATTGCAGCCACGCCAACAGTGGCAAGAACCCTCTGCGTCAACCGGACGTGTTCAACGACGTGCTTGAACAGCACCTGAGCGGTGATCGATCCTTGATCGGCATGATGCTCGAAAGCCATCTGTTCGAAGGCTGCCAGCCCCTGAGTGACAACCTGCGTTACGGCGTTTCCGTCACCGATGGTTGCCTTGGCTGGGACGAGACAGAAGCCTTGTTGCGCACTGCTGCCCGTCAGCTACAACTGCAGCGGGCGCGCAATCAAGTAACCGGCTGAGCGAAAAAATGCCCCGGGCATGCAGCGCCCGGGGCCGAGCCAGATGCCATTGCGAGTCAGATCTTTTTCTAAATGCAGGTTGAAAGCACAATGACCGCCTACAGATTTTGTAGACCCTAAAGAAGGAATATGACGCCAATGGTTCTGGGGCCTGCGCTCGAGGGGTGGCCTGGACAACATCTGCTGTCAGAGCGCTTATGAAACCCTCACCTAAGGTGATTTTTATGGATCAAACACCTTTAGAGGATATGCATGACATGGATACGTCAGCCAACACGCGCTACCCGATAGTGCTGGTACACGGCCTTTTTGGATTCGACCACATTGGCCCGTTCAATTACTTCAATGGCATCAAAGAAGCCTTGAACAAGGCCGGGGCCACGGTCTATGTGGCCAAAGTCTCAGCCGCCAACAGTTCTGAAGAACGGGGCGAACAGCTGCTTGAGCAACTACGCGCATTGGCCACACAAAACGGCTTACAGCGATTCAATGTGATCGGCCACAGCCAAGGCGCCCTTACCGCTCGCTATGCCGCTGCCGTCGCACCAGAACGGGTGGCCTCTGTCACCTCGGTCAGCGGGCCCAATCAGGGGTCGGAACTCGCGGATCGCGTCCGTCAGGCACTCACCCCAGGCGCACTGCCAGAAACCGTCGCCGCCGCCCTGAGCAGTGCGCTGGGCAGATTCATTTCAAGGTTGAGCGGTCGCCGGGAACTGCCGCAAGACGCCCTGGGTGCATTGAATGCCTTAACCACCGAGGGCGTGGCCGCCTTCAACAAAAAATACCCCCAGGGGCTGCCTGAGACGTGGGGCGCAATGGGCGCCGAACAGGTGAATGGCGTTCTCTACTATTCATGGAGCGGGATAATCAAAGGCTCGCTGCTCTCAGAATCCTTGAACATTTTTGACCCCCTGCACAATGCCTGCCGGGTGTTTGGCAGTTTTTTTACCCGCGAAAGCAAAGAGAATGACGGGATGGTCGGACGTTTCAGCTCCCACTTGGGGCAGGTGATTCGTTCGGACTACCCGCTGGATCATCTGGACACCATTAACCATGTCGCCGCACTGGCCAACAAAAGCGTCGATCCGGCCGGGCTTTACGTCGAACACGCGCGTCGTCTCAAGGCCAAAGGCGTGTAATACCCACAAGCACAACCGACGGGGGAACTTTTGCCGCGAAAAAAGCGCCTGAATCCGGTAGTCTCACCCCTTTATTGAAAGGAGCACTTCCCATGGCCAAAGCCACTGCCCGTCACATCCTTGTTGCCAGCGAAGCTAAATGCAACGAACTGAAAGCCCAAATCGAAGGCGGCGCTGATTTCGCTGAAGTCGCAAAAGCCAACTCCACTTGCCCTTCCAGCCGTCAAGGTGGCGACCTGGGTTCATTCGGTCCAGGCCAGATGGTTAAAGAGTTTGACACTGTCGTGTTCAGCGCACCGATCAACGTGGTTCAAGGCCCGGTCAAAACCCAGTTCGGTTATCACCTGCTTGAAGTGACCAGCCGCCAGGATTAATCCTCAAGCGCTGCGTGACAACGGCCCGCCTTTTGGTGGGCCGTTTCGTATCCGCTGCTTTTAACCTCGTGCTACGTTTCCTCACTCACGAACCCAACGTGTCTCACCTGAGGAAATGATCATGAACCTTAAGGGTAAAACTGCGCTGGTCACCGGCTCCACCAGCGGGATAGGCCTGGGTATTGCATTGAGCCTTGCCAAAGCCGGTGCCGATCTCATACTCAACGGCTTTGGTGATGCCAGCAAAGTCATTGCCGACGTAGAACAGTGGGGTGGCCGAGTGGGCCATCATGCGGCCGATGTCAGTGACCCGGCGCAAATTGCCGAGATGATCGACTACGCCGAACGCGAATTCGGCGGCATTGACATTTTGGTCAACAATGCCGGCATTCAGCATGTGGCCAGCGTTGAAGCGTTTCCGGCAGAGCAATGGGACGCCATCCTCGCCATCAACCTATCCTCGGTTTTCCACAGCACCCGCCTCGCCCTGCCCGGCATGCGCAAACGCAATTGGGGGCGCATCGTCAACATCGCGTCAGTCCACGGCCTTGTGGGCTCGGTCGGTAAAGCGGCCTATGTAGCCGCCAAACACGGGGTCATTGGCTTGACCAAAGTGGTCGGGTTAGAAACGGCGACCAGCAACATCACCTGCAACGCCATCTGCCCCGGCTGGGTTCTGACGCCGTTGGTGCAAACGCAAATAGACCAACGCATCAGCCAGGGCATCGACCCTTATCAGGCTCAGCACGACCTGCTGGCCGAAAAGCAGCCTTCGCTGGAATTTGTCACCCCGCCGCAATTGGGCGAGTTGGTGTTGTTTCTGTGCAGTGAAGCCGCCAGTCAGGTCAGAGGCGCTGCATGGAATGTCGACGGCGGCTGGCTGGCTCAATGACCATGCGTATTTGCGCAGGTCGAGCATGCAAAAATGCATGCCAGCCCTGCACTTATTCGGGTTGTACTTGGCAAATTTGCACTGTTAGCATCGACCATCGTTCGTCTACGAACAGCCCTTAATAACAAGACAAAGCAGGGAGTTAGTGATGACTGCACAGGTTTCATCCTCAGCGACACAGGATGTCGAGGCCACGCATTGCGAGATTCTGGCCGAGGTGCGCAACCACATTGGCCACCTGACCCTGAACCGCCCCGGCGGCCTTAACGCCATCAACTTGAACATGGTCCGTGCGCTACAGCGCCATCTCGATGCCTGGTCCAGCGACCCCGCCATCAAGGCCGTTGTATTACGGGGGGCAGGTGAAAAAGCCTTCTGCGCCGGCGGTGATATCCGCTCGCTGTACGACAGTTACCAGAGCCAGGGCACACTGCATTACACCTTCTTCGAAGAGGAATACGCCCTCGACCTGACCCTGCACCATTACCCCAAGCCCATCGTGGCCCTGATGGACGGTTTTGTGCTCGGCGGCGGCATGGGGCTGGTGCAGGGTGCCGATTTTCGTATTGTCACCGAGCGCAGCAAGCTGGCGATGCCCGAAGTCGGTATCGGTTATTTCCCTGACGTCGGCGGGAGCTACTTTCTTACCCGAACTCCGGGAGAACTCGGCACGTATCTCGGCGTTAGCGGCGTGCAAATCCGTGCGAGCGACGCGCTGTATTGCGGCCTGGCTGATCGCTACCTCGACAGCAGCCGACTGCCGGAGCTTGATGCTGCACTGAACGCGCTGACATGGGCCCAATCACCCGCCGAGGACCTCAAGGCCCTGCTTGACCCCTTGACTGTCACCTCGCTGCCAGACCCTGCACTGGCATCACGGCGCGCCCTCATCGACGACGTGTTCTCGGCCCCCACTGTGCCCGCGATCGTTGATCGCCTGCGCGCCGTCACGCTGCCGGATCAACGTGAGTGGGCCACCGCCACGGCTGATCTGCTGCTCACCCGCTCGCCGCTGGCCATGGCCGTAACCCTTGAAATGCTGCGCCGGGGACGCGAGCTGCCTCTGGAACAATGCTTCGCGCTGGAAATACACCTGGATCGCCAATGGTTCGACCGGGGTGATCTCATGGAAGGCGTGCGCGCACTGATCATCGACAAGGACAAGACCCCGCACTGGAACCCGCCGTCTCTGAATCAGCTGGATGCCGCGCACGTTGCCAGTTTTTTCTCTGATTTCAAGCCGACAGGAGCCTGAGCCATGCAGGACATCGAACTGAGTGAAGAACAAGTGATGATCCGCGACATGGCCCGCGACTTTGCCCGCCGCGAAATCGCACCCCATGCCCAAGCCTGGGAAAAAGCAGGCTGGATTGACGACACACTGGTGACAAAAATGGGCGAGCTGGGCCTGCTCGGCATGGTAGTGCCCGAGGAATGGGGCGGCACTTACGTCGATTATGTGGCCTACGCCCTGGCGGTCGAAGAGATCTCCGCAGGGGATGGCGCCACGGGCGCGCTGATGAGCATTCACAACTCGGTGGGGTGTGGCCCCATTCTCAAATACGGCAGCGAGGCGCAAAAACAGACCTGGCTGGAAAAACTGGCCAGCGGTCAGGCCATCGGTTGCTTTTGCCTGACCGAACCCCAGGCGGGCTCTGAAGCCCACAACCTGCGCACCCGCGCAGAGCTGCGGGACGGCCAGTGGGTGATAAACGGTGCCAAGCAATTTGTCAGCAATGGCAAACGCGCTCAATTGGCCATTGTGTTTGCCGTGACCGACCCGGACCTGGGCAAAAAAGGCCTGTCGGCGTTTTTGGTGCCGACCGATACACCGGGGTTCATCGTGGACCGTACGGAACACAAAATGGGCATTCGCGCATCGGACACCTGCGCGGTCACACTGAGCAACTGCACCGTGCCCGAAAGCAGCCTGTTGGGGGATCGCGGTAAAGGGCTGGCCATCGCGCTGTCCAACCTTGAGGGCGGTCGTATCGGCATTGCCGCGCAAGCCCTTGGCATCGCCCGCGCCGCCTTTGAAGCCGCGCTCAGCTACGCCCGTGATCGCGTGCAATTCGATAAAGCCATCATTGAACACCAGAGCGTCGCCAACATGCTTGCCGACATGCAGACCCGGCTCAACGCCGCGCGCTTGCTGATCCTGCATGCGGCCAGACTGCGCAGCGCCGGTAAACCATGCCTGTCAGAGGCCTCGCAGGCCAAGTTGTTTGCCTCGGAAATTGCCGAGTATGTGTGCTCCAAAGCCATCCAGATTCATGGCGGCTATGGCTACCTGGAAGATTACCCGGTGGAGCGTTACTACCGGGATGCGCGAATCACGCAAATTTATGAGGGCTCGAGTGAGATTCAACGCATGGTCATTGCACGCGAGCTGAAACACTATTTGGTTTAAGCCGCAATCAGGCGGATCTCCCGTCCGTGCAACGCGGTCCGTCCAGACCGCGCTGCACCGGATCAATCACTGATGCCTGAAGTCGGCTTCGCGCTTGGCAACAAACGCCGCCATGCCTTCTTTCTGATCCTGCGTGGCGAACAGTGAATGGAACACACGGCGCTCAAAACGCACGCCTTCGGCCAAATTCACTTCGAACGCGCGGTTGACGCATTCTTTGGTCAGCATCAACACCGGCAGGGATTTTTTGGCAATCACGGCCGCCACTTTCAGGGCTTCTTCGACCAACTCATCCACCGGCACCACGCGTGATACCAGCCCCGAGCGTTCAGCTTCGGCAGCATCAATCAAACGCCCGCTGAGGCACATTTCCATGGCCTTGGCCTTGCCTACCGCACGCGTCAAACGCTGGGTGCCGCCCATGCCCGGCAGTACGCCGAGGTTGATTTCAGGCTGGCCAAACTTGGCGTTGTCACCGGCCAGAATGAAGTCACACATCATCGCCAGCTCACACCCGCCACCCAAGGCGAACCCGGCAACGGCGGCAATGATGGGCTTGCGGCGGGTCGACACGCGCTCACTGTCCGAGAACAGATCGTCCAGGTAAATCTGTGGGTACGTAAGATCAGCCATTTCCTTGATGTCAGCACCGGCGGCGAAGGCTTTCTTCGAACCGGTCAGCACAATGCAGCCGATCTCGTTGTCCGCTTCCAGGCGGTCAAGCGCGTGATTCACTTCGCTGACCAACTGCGCATTCAAGGCGTTCAGGGCTTGCGGCCGGTTCAGGGTAATCAAGCCGACGCGCCCGTGAATGTCCAACAGAATGGTTTCGTAACTCATTGATAACTCCTCGTTCAAAGGTTGCGCGAAATGACCATGCGCTGAATATCGCTGGTGCCTTCGTAAATCTGGCACACCCGAACGTCGCGATAGATTCGTTCCAGCGGGAAGTCGCTCAAATAGCCATAACCGCCAAGGGTTTGCAATGCTTTGGAGCACACGCGTTCCGCCATTTCCGAGGCAAACAACTTGGCCTGGGACGCCTCGACCAACGCGGATTGTCCGCTGTCACGCAAGGCGGCGGCATAGCGAACCATTTGCCGGGCAACGGCAATTTCAGTGGACATGTCGGCCAGACGAAACGCCACCGCTTGGTGTTCCACCAATGGCTGGCCGAAAGTGGTGCGCTCACGAGCGTAGTCCCGGGCCACTTCAAACGCAGCGCGGGCCATCCCGACAGCTTGCGATGCGATACCGATGCGCCCACCCTCCAGATTGCCCAGCGCGATTTTGTAACCCTGACCTTCTTCGCCCAGACGATTGGCCAGCGGGATCTTCATGTCGGTGAAGAGGATCTGGCAGGTGTCCGAGGCATGCTGGCCGAGCTTTTCTTCTACCCGTGCCACGCTGTAACCCGGGGTATCGGTGGGCACGATGAACGCGCTGATCCCGCGCTTGCCTGCGGCCGGGTCCGTCACGGCAAACACAATCACCACGCCAGCGTTTTGGCCTGACGTGATGAACTGCTTGCAGCCATTGAGCACGTAGTGATCGCCCTCGCGCCGGGCCCGGGTTTTCAGGTCGCTGGCGTCGGAGCCTGCCTGCGGCTCGGTCAGGGCGAACGCGCCCAACATGGCGCCGCTGGCCAACGGGGTCAGCACGTCACGCTTTTGCTGTTCGGTGCCGTAGGTGAGAATCGGCACGCAGCCCACCGAGTTATGCACGCTCATGATCGTCGAACAGGCACCGTCGCCCGCGGCGATCTCTTCAAGGGCCATGGCATAGGCTTGGTAGCCGGTGTCACAACCGCCCCATGCTTCAGGCACCAACATGCCAAAAAAGCCCAGTTCGGCCATTTCCTGAAGGGCTTCGCGGGGAAAGCGGTGCTGCTTGTCCCACTCGGCAGCTAACGGCTTCAAACGCTCCTGGGCGAACTGGCGGGCCGCTTCACAAATTTGTCGTTGTTCGGGTGTGGGCAGCATAAAAAATTCCTTAATACAGACATTCCACGGCAATCGCCGTGGCTTCGCCGCCGCCAATGCAAATGGCGGCTACGCCCTGCTTGAGTTTTTTCTGGCGCAAGGCCGACAGCAACGTCACCAGAATGCGTGCCCCGGAAGCCCCGATCGGATGCCCCAAGGCGCAGGCACCGCCATGGATGTTGACCTTGTCATGGGGCAAGTCCAGCTCACTCATGGTCACCAGCGTGACCACCGCAAAGGCTTCGTTGATCTCGAACAAATCGACGTCATTGAGGTTCCAGCCGGTTTGGCTCATCAAGCGCTTGATGGCGCCCACGGGTGCGGTGGGAAACAGGCCGGGTTCATCGGCAAACGCCGCATGCCCGTGGATCACCGCCAACGGCGCAAGCCCGCGCTTTTGCGCCTCGGAGCGGCGCATCAGCACCAGCGCCGCTGCACCATCGGAGATAGAGCTGGAGTTGGCCGCCGTCACCGTGCCGCCGTCGCGGAAGGCTGCTTTGAGTGTGGGGATTTTTTCAGGTTTGGCTTTGGGTGGTTGCTCGTCGTCGGTGATCGCACGCTGTTCTTTGCCCACCGTGACCTGCACCGGAACGATTTCAGCACTGAAGCTGCCCTCCCTGATCGCCTGTTGGGCACGGGCCAGCGAGGCGAGCGCAAACGCATCCTGGGCCTCACGGCTGAAACCGTGGGCCTGCGCGCAATCTTCGGCAAAGGTGCCCATCAAACGGCCGCGGTCGTAGGCATCCTCCAGGCCGTCGAGGAACATGTGATCCAGCACACGGCCATGGCCCATGCGGTAGCCGCTGCGCGCCCGGTCAAGCAGATACGGCGCGTTGGACATGCTTTCCATGCCGCCCGCGACCACCACATCCGCCCCACCCGCCAACAGTCGATCATGGGCCAGCATCGTCGCCTCCATTCCCGACCCGCACATTTTGTTCAACGTGGTGCAACGGGTTCCCTTGTCCAGGCCCGCGCCCAAGGCAGCCTGCCGGGCAGGCGCCTGTCCAAGACCGGCCGACAGCACGCAACCGAACAGCACTTCATCAACGCTGTCGCTCGAAACCCCGGCGCGCTCCACCGCGGCGCGAATCGCCGCAGCGCCCAGTTGTGGCGCGGTCAGGCCCTTGAAGTCACCTTGAAAGCCGCCCATGGGGGTCCGTGCCACACTGACAATCACTACCGGATCATTTGACATCGTCATCACCCGCTCCTTATTTGGCTGCCATGCGCAAGGCACCGTCGAGACGGATCACTTCGCCATTGAGCATGCTGTTTTCAATGATGTGACGCACCAGCGCGGCATACTCCGCCGGCTTGCCCAGGCGCGGCGGAAACGGCACGCCCGCCGCCAGGGAATCGCGCACTTCAGGGGTCATGCCCGCCATCATCGGGGTTTCAAAAATACCGGGGGCAATGGTCATCACCCGAATCCCGAAACGCGCCAGCTCGCGGGCTGCGGGTAAGGTCAGGCTGGCAATCGCGCCTTTGGACGCCGCGTACGCCGCTTGACCAATCTGCCCGTCAAACGCGGCCACCGACGCGGTGTTGATGATGACGCCGCGTTCGCCATCGGGGTCCGCAGCGGTTTGCGCGATGGCCGCCGCGGCCAGTCGCAGCATATTGAAACTGCCGATCAGGTTGACGTTGATCACCTGACTGAAACTCTCCAGCCCGTGAGGCCCGCCCTTGCCGAGGATCTTTTCGCCGCGCACGATGCCCGCGCAGTTGACCAGACCGTTCACGCCGCCAAACGCCGCGACCGTGGCGTCAATGGCGGCCTGCGCCGCCTGCGCCTGACTGATGTCCGCCACCGCGCTGCGCGCCTGAGGGCCCAGACGCGTGGCCTGTGCGGCGACGGCATCCGCGTTCACGTCCACCAGCATGACCCTGGCGCCGGCATTGACCAGCATCTGTGCCGTTGCAGCACCCAAGCCCGAAGCTGCGCCCGTAACGATAAAAACCTTGTTCTCGATCTGCATGATTTTTCCTGAAGGTTAAGCCGTGGCCCGGGCGATTGCCGCCTGTTCAGCCTTAGCGATTTCCTGATTGCGCAAGATGAAGCGCTGCAGCTTGCCGCTGGGTGTTTTGGGCAACTCGCTGACAAATTCGATTTCACGGGGATAGGCATGCGCCGCCAGTCGCTGACGCACGTGCAAGCGCAGGGTTTCGGCCAATTGCGCATCGCCCAGGTAATGCGGGCTCAGCACCACGAAGGCTTTGACCAACTCCGTGCGTTCCGGGTCGGGCTTGCCGACCACGGCGGCTTCAATCACCGCCGGGTGTTCGATCAAGGCGCTCTCCACATCAAAAGGGCCCACGCGGTAGCCGGAGGTGGTGATCACATCATCGCTGCGCCCGACAAAACTGATGCTGCCATCCGGGTTCAACTCCACCGTGTCGCCGCTCAGGTAGTAATTGCCGACGAAGGCCTTGGTCGGGAAGCCCTGATAGCCGCCAAACCAGCACATCGGCGACTGGCTGCGGTCCACTGCCAGAATGCCCGGCTGCCCGACAGGCAGTTCCTGGTGATGCTCATCCAGCACCACGATGCGGTGCCCCGGCGAGGCAAAACCGGCCGCCCCCAGGTGCACCGGGTGCCCGAGCCCGTGGTGATTGCACAGCACCATGCCGATTTCAGTCTGGCCGTAGTGGTCATGGATGGTGACGTCCAAATGCTCGGCAAACCAGCGGATGACTTCCGGATTAAGGGGTTCACCTGCGCTGCTGACGGCCCGCAACTGGCCTTTGACCTTGCTGGAGAACGCATCACCGGCTGCAATCAACAGGCGATACGCCGTCGGGGAGCCGGTGAGGTTGGTGATGGCGTACTTTTTGATCACGCGGCACGTGCTTTCGACCGTGAACGGGCCGTCGTAGAGCGTGATCGGGTGGCCCATCGACAACGGGCCGGTAATCCCGAAATAGATACCGTAGGCCCAACCGGGGTCGGCCAGGTTCCAGAAGGCGTCTTGCGCACGCAGGTCCACGGCGTCCCGGGTGTAGGCCTGAAACGCGACGATGGCTTTGAGGGGAACAAGCAGCGGTTTGGCCGGGCCGGTGGTGCCCGAAGTGAACATCAGCAGAAAAGGGTCTTCGCCGTTCAGCATCACGGGCTCGCAGACCGCCGGGTAGCGCTCCAGCTCAGCCCAAAAGCTGTAATCGCCGCGCACGAGCCCCTGCCCTTTCGGACCGCTCACGGTGACGATGGTCGGGCAGTCATTCACGTCGTCCAGCTTGGGTCGATTGGCGGCGTCCGTGACCACCAGCGCCGCGCCGGAACTGTTAAGGCGGTGCTCGATGGCTTTGGGGCCAAAGGCCGTAAACAAAGGTTGGTAGACCGCACCAATGCGCCAGCTTGCCAGTACCACAACCAGCAACTCGACATTGCGGGGTAACAGGCCGGCTACGGTGTCGCCGCGCTTGACCCCTTGGGCCAACAGGAAATTGGCAAAGCGGGCCGCGTGCGTCTGCAACTCGGTGAAGGTGTAGGACGCGCTGCTGGCGTCACGGCCTTCCCAGAACAGTGCAATGCGCCCCGGCAAGGCATGGCGGTCACAGCACTCGACGCAGGCATTGAGAGCAGTCAAATCGCCGTGCAGCGAATGGCTTACGGCACGTTGATAGTCAAAGTCGCTCATCGCGGTCAGATAATCGCGCATCAGCAGAATCCCTCGGTCTTTTTATAGGAATGGGAACCGTCGAAAATCCTGCTGATAATCGCCTTGCGAAGGCTCTGCAACAATGGTCAAACCGCTCAAGCTGGTTGACTGCTTTGGCCAATGAGCGATTGAGCGTGCCTAAAGACGCGGCTTAACGGCCCTCTTTCTGGCGGGCGTTTTCGCGCAAATACGCCAACACGGCCGCTTGATCCCCCGCAAACGCGATTCGACCGGCTTTCTTCTCACGCTGAAACGCGTACATCGGATCGTAGTATTCGCGCAGCAACGCTTCGATCCACACCCGGTGCATGTCCACCGATCCGCAACGTTCCTGCTCTTGCAGCGCGCGAGTCATCACGTCCTGCAAACGCTGAAAGCGTTCACCGCCGAGGCGTTTTTGAATATTGGCCAGGCTTTCCAGCAACCGCTGAGAAAACAGCGCGAAACCATGTTCAGCATTTTTAGCCGTGAATTCGGCACACAACTCAATGACGTAATCACGCAGGATGCGCTCGACCCGGCTGTTCAGGCTGTCTTCGAGCCACACCATCGGCGCGGTCTGCATGGTTTGGTAGAGCGGCAACGGCAAGGCACAACTGCCCACCGTGCGGCTTTCGTCTTCCAGCACAAAGCGCTCAATGCCTTTGTCGCGCTTTTTCAGCACATCAATGGCCAAGCGATTTTCAAAATCAATATTGGACGGCTGGCCGGTGGCGCGCTTGCCAAAGCTTGAACCGCGATGATTGGCGTGACCTTCAAGGTCCAGCGCATTGTCGAGCTGCACCAGCACGTCGGTCTTGCCGGTGCCGGTCATGCCGCCGAGCACCAGCAGATCGCACTGCGCCACGGCCTCGTCGAGGGTCTGGATCAGGAACGTACGCAGCGCTTTATAGCCACCGGTGACGCGCGGGTAATCAATGCCGGCATCGTGCTTGAGCCACTGCTGCACGATCTGCGACCGCATGCCGCCACGAAAGCAATACAGGCACCCGTCGGGATGGGCCCGGGCAAAATCGGCCCATGCTTGCAGACGCTCAGCCTTGACCTTGCCCGAGACCAATTGATGCCCCAGCACCACGGCGGCTTGCTGGCCTTGCTGCTTGTAGCACGTGCCCACGCGCTCACGCTCGTGATCGGTCATCAGAGGCAGGTTGACCACACCCGGAAACGCCCCTTTGTGAAACTCAATCGGCGCACGGGTATCCATCATCGGCCGGTCATTGAGGAACACCTCGCGCAAGTCGGTTACGTCATGAGCCATCATGCAACCTCAACCGCGTACGTCTGTCGCTCCACCAGGCGGCCGATCGGCTCAAGGTGCAAGCCATGCTCGCGGGCCATGTCCAGGAACGCCTCGTTGCCTTGCGGGGTAACAGCGACCAATAACCCGCCGCTGGTTTGCGGATCGCACAACACGCGCTTGTGCAGCTCCTGGATCGGCGAAATCTTGCTCGCGTAACTGTCATAGTTGCGCAAGGTGCCGCCCGGCACGCAGCCCTGCTCCAGGTAGTATTCCACCGCGTCCAGCCGCGGCACCCTGGCGTAATCGATTTGCGCGCTCAAGCCACTGCCGTCGGCCATCTCGACCAAATGCCCCAGCAGACCAAAACCCGTCACATCGGTCATCGCCGTGACGCCATCGAGCTTGGCAAATTGACTGCCGATCCGGTTCAGCGTACACATCCAGTCACGGGCCACGCCCACGTCCTGCGTGCGCAATTTGCCCTTCTTCTCGGCCGTGGTGAGGATGCCGATGCCCAAGGGTTTGGTCAGGTACAGCAAGCACCCGGCGGTCGCGGTGTCATTGCGTTTCATCTGGCGTTTGTTGACGACACCGGTCACGGCCAGGCCAAAAATCGGCTCGGGGGTGTCAATCGAATGCCCGCCCGCCAGCGGGATGCCTGCGTCATCACACACGGCCCGGCCCCCGCGGATTACTTCCCGTGCCACTTCGGGCGGCAACAGGTTCACGGGCCAGCCCAGAATGGCAATCGCCATCAACGGATCGCCGCCCATGGCGTAGATATCGCTGATTGCATTGGTGGCCGCAATGCGCCCGAAGTCGTACGGGTCATCGACGATGGGCATGAAAAAATCGGTGGTCGACACCACACCGCGCTCGTCATCCAGGGCGTAGACCGCCGCATCGTCGCGCGATGAATTACCGACCCACAACTTCGGATCAAGGTTTTGCGCACCGCTACCGGCAAGAATGACTTCAAGCACCTGAGGCGAAATTTTGCAGCCGCACCCTGCTCCGTGGCTGTACTGCGTCAGGCGAATCGGCTCGCTCATAGGGCACCTTCAATGGGTATCAAAGTGCCAGATACTAACAGAGCGGCCGGCGCAGCTGGCGCACGGCATGCGAGGCCCGCAACAAATCCGCAACAAACCACCGCAATTGCTCAGACGTCAGTGCACTTCCCCCCCGCCCTTGCGGGCCAGCGCAGGATGACCGGCAAGCTGGAAACAGACCCGCGAGTCACATATGTAGTGCCTTGAAATAATCACTACATATGTGTTGACGACGGCTTTTTCCTTTTGCATGATGCAGACGTCTTCCCCACCGGAAGCGCTGGAAAAGTAGTTGTAAGCATGTTCGACGAGCCGTCGGACTGTTCCGGGATAGGTACTGCCCACAAGGCAGAATTGATGAAGCTGACCTGGTTTGATCGTCCAGAGTCTGGATGAGAGAAGCTGGCGAGACGTCCTCAAGAGGCTTGTGGCTGATGTGTCATGTCACCCGTAGCATTCTGGCTCACGCTGCCCTCCTTCATTTCAGGCTGATGTTGTAGTAGCTGAACTTAACTACTACACGGGACGCGCTCAAGGCAGGATCTGCTTTAGATGGACCCCACGTAGCGCTGCACTGGCAGTTGCGCGAATCAATTGACAGATCAACGAGTGGTCAAGGAGCTAGCGATGAACCTGAATAACCAACCGACTATCAACGAACTGGCTGAACTGTTCGCCGGTCGTAAAGACGCACTCAACGATCATATTGTGTGGATCAATGAGGCGGGTGACGTTCGGATCGACCCGGTCTCCCACTGTGTAGAAGAAACCGAGTTCGAAAATCAGCATCCACAGATGCGTGCCCGACTCAAAATGTACCGCCGCGGCCAGGGTTATGTGGGCAAAAAGGCCGCCGCGGACAAAGCGTTCATGACAAAGGTGCTCCAAACCTTGACCCTGACCTGGGAAAAGGCGAAAGCAGAACCTGAGGTTATAAAAGTGAACAGCTACTGCTGATCAAAAGACGGCATTGAAAGCCCCGGAGTTCACTCCGGGGCTTTTTTTATGCCTTGCCGGCAACGGTCTTGACGCAGCTTTCTGTCCCTCGACCAGCCACACCGTTGTGCATGTAGTGCGGTTGATAGTACGACTTGTGCAGCGTGGTGGTGTACGTGCCCTGCGCATCCTGATCCTGGGTCAAGGTGGCCAACCCGATGCCGTAGTCCTTGGCCGCGCTCGCATCGTCATTGGCAAAGTACAGGGCTAGCGTTTGCCCTTTGGCCGCGCCATACCCTGAATACGTGACCGGCGCTGCGGACGTTTCAACCCTAAAGGTCAACTGATAGGCTCCAAACCCCTGTTCGGCATGGCTGGCGCTCTCGTCCGTCGTCAGCGTCAACACGCCCTTATACGCACCGTCATGCCGGTCATACCCCGAGCATTCATAAGTACCGACAATCTGTAACGGGTCGGCCGGTGCCGCCATCGTCAGGCCGCAAAACCCTCCCATTACCACCCACGCAACCACGCTCATGCTTCGTTTTGCAGTCACTCGCGACATCATTCATTCTCCACAGCCATTGACGGGGATTACGTTTGAAACGCGAGAAATCTACACCTCGTGACAGCGCGTTTTGTTACCGCTACACAATGGATTGAAACAGCTTTTTGCAGCCTGCCTGCGTCTTCACGCCAGCTGTTTAACGGCTCACAGCGCCCGCTCCAACTCAGGTACGGCTTCGAACAAGTCCGCCACCAGGCCGTAATCGGCCACCTGGAAGATCGGCGCTTCTTCGTCCTTGTTGATCGCGACGATCACTTTGGAGTCTTTCATGCCCGCCAAATGCTGAATCGCGCCGGAAATACCGACCGCAATGTACAGCTGTGGCGCAACGATTTTGCCGGTCTGGCCCACCTGCA
>NZ_JYKY01000022.1 GCF_001042985.1 Pseudomonas lundensis | reverse complement strand
ACCACCTGATCCCATCCCGAACTCAGCAGTGAAACGATGCATCGCCGATGGTAGTGTGGGGTTTCCCCATGTGAGAGTAGGTCATCGTCAAGATTAAATTCCAAAATCCCTGTCTGCTCACGCAGACAGGGATTTTGTTTTTGTGCCTGAAAAAGAGCCTTCAGGTATTTCTGCTAGACACCCTTATCCCCAACTCCATGTGCTTTCTGGCTCCTATGCAATCCGTGAGCCCATCGTTATGATGCGTGCTTGATTGTGAGGCGATACTTGCATGCTGACGTTGTTGAAACTCCTTAAAGATGGTCGCTTCCACTCGGGGCAAGCCTTAGGTGCTCAATTGGGCATTAGTCGCAGTGCGGTTTGGAAGCAGTTGCAAAAACTGCAGGCAGAATTAAATCTGCCTATCCATAAGGTTCCTGGTCGGGGCTACAAATTAGCATCACCTGTTGATCTTCTCGATCAAGAGGTGCTCTCTGAAAGCTGCTATCCAGTCCATATCTACGAGATAGTAGATTCAACCAATGCAGAGGCATTTCGTCAGATCAATAAAGGAGTTTCGGCGCCTTTTGTAATTTCGGCTGAGCAGCAAAGTGCCGGGCGAGGGCGTAGAGGACGGCATTGGATAAGTCCATTTGGGCAAAATGTTTACTACAGCTTAGTGTTGCGGGTCGATGGTGGTCTACGCCAACTTGAGGCATTAAGTCTTGTGGTCGGTCTAGCGGTATTGAATACGCTAAAAGGTTTTGGCGTAATGACTGCGGGCCTGAAATGGCCAAACGACATATTGGTTTGTGATAAGAAAATTGCTGGAATATTGCTTGAGTTGATAGGTGACCCTGCAGATGTTTGTCATGTGGTAGTAGGTATTGGTATCAATGTAAACATGACAACGGCTGCGGATGTGGGGCAGCCTTGGACGTCGATGAGTCTGGAAACAGGCAAGATGTTTGCGCGTAATGAGGTTATAACTGCGCTGAGTATGCGGCTAAAGGAGTATTTGAAATCTCACGCTATCACCGGTTTCTCTTCGTTTCATGATGAATGGGAAAAGAATCACGTGTGGCAAGGTCGAGAGGTTTCATTGATGGCTGGGCTGCACCAAGTAGATGGAGTTGTCATAGGTGTTGATCAGCAAGGGGCATTGCGTTTGAGCGTCAATGATGAGTTAAAAACATACAGTGGTGGCGAGCTGAGTTTGAGATTGCGCCATGATTCTTGAGCTCGATTGCGGAAATAGTTTCATCAAATGGCGAGTTCTGGATGCTGAAGGGCCGGTAAGTGGTGGAGTGGCGGATTCCCCAGAAAGATTGATCGTTGAAATTCTGGCTTCTCCAGAATTGAGTATCACGCGCTGCCGTATGGTGAGTGTGCGCAGTGATGTCGAAACATCGAATCTGGTTGCTGCAATTGCCTCTGAGTTTTCCGTTGAGGTCGACTGTGTTGCCCCTGCATCAATGCTTGCGGGTGTAACAAATGGTTATAAAGACTTTGAGCGTTTAGGGTTGGATCGATGGCTTGCGATGGTGGGTGGGTACAAATTGTCCGGAGGGCCGTGCTTGGTTCTCGATTTAGGAACGGCGGTTACTGCGGATTTTGTGGATTCTGATGGGCAGCATAAGGGCGGATTTATATGCCCAGGTCTGTCACTTATGCGCAATCAATTGCAAACTCACACACGACGTATCAGGTATGACGCTGGATCGGCGAAAGGTGCATTGCAGTGTTTGGAGCCAGCTAATACGACAATTGAGGCGGTGGAACGGGGGTGCCTGCTAATGTTGCGAGGTTTTGTATCCGCCCAGGTTCAATTGGCACGCGAGTATTGGGGGGACGATTATATGGTTTTCCTTACCGGTGGCGATGCAGATCTGGTTGCAGATGTGGTCGCTGATGCCAGGGTAATTAAAGATCTGGTGTTCGTTGGTTTGGCAGTTGCTTGTCCATTTTCTTGAGGTGGCTATGCGTTGGCTGTTTCTATTGTTGGTGGTGCTAAATGCATTTTATTTTATCTGGCATCACCAAGCGGCGCCTCTGAGGGTCAAGGAGGTGGCCTCTTTGTCTGCATATAAAGGGAGCAAGCAAGGGATACAGCTTATCAATGAGGTCGTTACAGAAAAGCTGTCAGTGGATGATGAGTGCATTTATCTGAGTGGCCCAGAGGCAGAGGGTGTGGACAAGGAGACAGTTTTGAAATTGATGGAGAAGGAATTGCAGGTTGAGCAGGTAGGGGGGGGCTTTAAAATCATGGGGGCGCCCGCCGCGATGAAGGGTGAGCAAAAATTATTAAATCTTATGAATGAATTCAAGCACTTAAGATTTGAAAAAAAACCATGTTAGGGGTTGCGGCAGGCCGTTCGTTTGAATAGAATGGCGCCCGCTCCGCAGTGATAATCAGATTTGATTTTGTTGTGAAGTGAGTCAAAACGCTAAGCTTATGATTTTATTAAGAAAGTGGTTGACATAGAGTTGGGATGATGTATAATCCCGCTCAGCTCAGGAGGGGTTCCCGAGCGGCCAAAGGGATCAGACTGTAAATCTGACGTCTACGACTTCGAAGGTTCGAATCCTTCCCCCTCCACCATATTTATGTGAATCAGCATGATTTGCGGGTGTAGTTTAGTGGTAGAACCTCAGCCTTCCAAGCTGATGATGCGGGTTCGATTCCCGCCACCCGCTCCATACATGCTGGTTTAATGCGGTTTTGCTCTTGTAGCTCAGTTGGTAGAGCACACCCTTGGTAAGGGTGAGGTCAGCGGTTCAAATCCGCTCAAGAGCTCCATATTACGAAGGCAGATATGAAAGTATCTGCCTTTGTTTTAACAGGCTAGAAAGCCTGTTCGGAGTGTTTGCTGGTTGTGTGTTGGTTGCATGGCTGCTCCGATTTGCAATTGCTGTTTTGGGTGGCTCGCATTCTGCTGCTCGTGCTGTCACTAGGTGCTTAGGTAGCTTTTTGGCAAAGGCGGTTGCATTGGTTGTTGAAAAGTCTCTCTCGAGTCTGCATAATTAGCGGCTCGATAATGTTATAGGTCAGTAGCTCAATTGGCAGAGCGACGGTCTCCAAAACCGTAGGTTGGGGGTTCGATTCCCTCCTGACCTGCCAGATTCGCTCAATGCATCTGGCTTTCTTTTCACAGGATCCTTCTTTGATGACTCCCAAGGCTGAAGTTCAAGGCTCTCGCTTCGATCTCCTCAAGTGGCTGGCTGTGGTTGCCCTTGTCGTGGTTGGCGTTGTTGGGAATCAGTATTATTCTGGTTCGCCGATTCTGTATCGTGTCATTGCGCTTCTTGTTCTTGCTGCGGTCGCCGCCTATGTTGGGTTGCAGACAGCAAAAGGTAAGTCGTTCGCTGTCCTGGTAAAGGAAGCTCGCACTGAGATTCGTAAAGTCGTATGGCCAACCCGCCAAGAAACTACGCAGACCACTTTAATTGTTGTGGCTGTTGTTCTTGTTATGGCGTTGCTGTTGTGGGGGCTAGATTCCCTGCTCGGTTGGCTCGTTTCCTTGATTGTTGGCTAAGGGTGTCCCGTGGCTAAGCGTTGGTACGTTGTGCATGCTTATTCGGGTTACGAAAAGCATGTTATGCGCTCTTTGATTGAGCGCATCAAGCTGGCAGGCATGGAAGATGGCTTCGGCGAAATTCTGGTTCCCACTGAAGAAGTGGTTGAAATGCGTAATGGCCAGAAGCGCAAAAGTGAACGCAAATTCTTTCCAGGCTATGTCCTTGTCCAGATGGACATGAACGAAGGTACTTGGCATTTGGTCAAGGATACTCCTCGTGTCATGGGCTTTATTGGTGGCACTGCTGATAAGCCAGCACCGATCACTGATAAAGAGGCAGAATCCATTCTGCGTCGCGTTGCTGATGGCAGTGATAAGCCCAAGCCAAAGACTCTGTTTGAGCCGGGTGAGGTCGTTCGTGTTACTGACGGTCCTTTCGCTGATTTCAACGGCACAGTTGAAGAAGTTAACTACGAAAAGAGCCGCATCCAAGTCGCTGTGCTCATTTTCGGTCGCTCTACTCCGGTAGAGCTTGAATTCAGCCAGGTCGAAAAGGTCTAGCTGAATACGTATCCCAACCCCATGGCTTCGGCTGTGGGGTTTTGTCGTCACTGGGATAAACACGCAAGTAACCGGGGAGCCTTTATAGGCGTCTGAACCCGTAATTGGAGTGCCTCATGGCCAAGAAGATTACCGCTTACATCAAGCTGCAAGTAAAGGCCGCTCAGGCCAACCCAAGCCCACCTGTTGGTCCAGCTTTGGGTCAGCACGGCGTGAACATCATGGAGTTCTGCAAAGCTTTCAACGCCCGTACTCAGGGTATTGAGCCAGGCTTGCCGACCCCTGTGATCATCACCGTTTACAGCGACCGTAGCTTCACGTTCGAAACCAAATCGACTCCTGCTTCGGTTCTGCTGAAGAAAGCTGCCGGTTTGACTAGCGGTTCCGCTCGTCCAAACACCGTTAAGGTTGGCACCGTTACTCGTGCTCAGCTGGAAGAAATCGCGAAAACCAAAAACGCGGATCTGACTGCAGCTGATATGGAAGCAGCCGTGCGTACCATCGCCGGTTCTGCTCGTAGCATGGGCCTTAACGTGGAGGGTGTGTAATGGCTAAGCTGACTAAGCGTCAAAAGGCAATCGCCGGTAAAATTGAAGCTGGCAAGTCTTACAACTTTGTAGACGCTGCTGCTTTGCTGGCTGAGCTGTCGACTGTAAAATTCAGCGAGTCCTTTGATATCGCCGTAAACTTGGGCGTAGACCCGCGCAAATCTGACCAGGTTGTTCGTAGCGCAACTGTGTTGCCACACGGCACTGGCAAGACTGTACGCGTAGCTGTCTTTACTCAGGGCCCAGCTGCTGAAGCTGCTCTGGCTGCAGGTGCTGATCGCGTAGGCATGGACGATCTGGCTGCTGAAATGAAAGGCGGCGATCTGAACTATGACGTAGTTATTGCTTCTCCGGATGCAATGCGTGTTGTAGGTCAGTTGGGTCAAATCCTCGGTCCTCGTGGTCTGATGCCTAACCCTAAGGTTGGTACAGTAACTCCAGACGTAGCGACAGCAGTTAAAAACGCTAAAGCTGGTCAGGTTCGTTATCGCACTGACAAAAACGGTATCATCCACACTTCCGTTGGCAAGATCGGTTTTGACGCCGTTCAGCTGAAGGAAAACGTTGAGGCCCTGATCGCTGATCTGAAGCGTATCAAGCCAGCTTCTTCTAAAGGCATTTACGTCAAGCGCGTTACCCTGAGCACCACTATGGGCCCAGGCTTGGTCATCGACCAAGGTTCTCTGGACGCGTAAGACAAATCCGGTGCTTTAAATGCATTGGTTGAAAGATTGGGGTCCCTGCCTGGCGGGGGCTATCCAAGACCGTAGGCGACGCAAGTCTTAAACCTAAAGCCTACGCAGATGGTGCTCCCGGTTCCTTACCGAATCAGACACCAAAACGACATCCGGCTTCGGTTGGATGAAACGGTAACAAGCAGGAGTTAAACCCGTGGCAATTAAACTCGAAGACAAGAAGGCCATCGTCGCTGAAGTCAACGAGGCTGCCAAAGTTGCCCTGTCTGCTGTTGTGGCTGATGCCCGCGGCGTGACAGTTGGCGCTATGACCGGACTCCGTAAAGAGGCTCGTGAAGCTGGTGTTTACGTACGTGTTGTACGTAACACACTGCTGAAGCGCGCTGTTGCTGACACTGAATACAGTGTCCTCAACGACGTGTTCACTGGCCCGACCTTGATTGCATTCTCGAATGAACATCCTGGCGCTGCTGCCCGTTTGTTCAAAGAGTTCGCGAAAGGTCAGGATAAGTTCGAGATCAAGGCAGCTGCGTTCGAGGGCAAGTTCCTCGCAGCTAATCAGATCGACGTACTGGCAAGCCTGCCGACCCGTGACGAAGCAATTTCTCAGCTGATGAGCGTGATTCAAGGCGCAACCAGCAAATTGGCTCGTACACTGGCAGCACTTCGCGACCAGAAAGAAGCCGCTGCAGCTTAAAGCTAAGCGATTTCTTTCAGCGTTTATTGTTTATTTCGATGGCCACCTAGGCTGTCACCCCAATACAGGAATTTATAGTCATGTCTCTGACTAACGAGCAAATCATCGAAGCAATCGGCGAAAAATCCGTTCTGGAAATCGTTGAGCTGATCAAGGCAATGGAAGAGAAGTTCGGCGTTTCCGCTGCTGCTGCTTCTGCTGGTCCTGCTGCTGCCGCTGCTGTTGTTGAAGAGCAAACTGAATTCAACGTTATGCTGACTGAAGCTGGCGAGAAGAAAGTTAACGTGATCAAGGCTGTACGTGAGCTGACCGGTCTGGGCTTGAAAGAAGCCAAGGCAGTAGTTGACGGCGCTCCAGCTATGGTTCTGGAAGCTGTTGCTAAAGACGCAGCTGACAAAGCCAAGGCTACCTTGGAAGAAGCAGGCGCTAAAGTCGAGCTGAAGTAAGCATCGACCTTGCGTCTCCAGCCCAAGCGTTAAGCTGAGGCTGATGGCTGGTGGCTCTTGCCACCGGCCTTTTTCCGTTATTGGCTTCCGACTGGGTCGGTGCTTTTAACGTGCTGTAACCACCCTGTGCGGTGGAGCAAACCAAGGGGTTTGCACGATTTTCTGGCTGCTCCCGTCGGGAGGGGCCAAACAAGCAGGTGACCAAGCTGGGGAACGCTGATGGCTTACTCATATACTGAGAAAAAACGTATCCGCAAGGACTTTAGCAAGTTGCCGGACGTCATGGATGTGCCGTATCTCTTGGCAATCCAGCTGGATTCGTATCGTGAATTCTTGCAGGCGGGAGCGACTAAAGATCAGTTCCGCGACGTGGGCCTGCATGCGGCCTTCAAATCCGTTTTCCCGATCATCAGCTACTCCGGCAATGCTGCGCTGGAGTATGTGGGTTATCGTTTGGGTGAACCGGCATTTGATGTCAAAGAATGCGTGTTGCGCGGTGTAACTTACGCCGTACCTTTGCGGGTTAAAGTTCGCTTGATCATTTTCGACAAAGAATCGTCGAACAAAGCGATCAAGGACATCAAAGAGCAAGAAGTCTACATGGGCGAAATCCCATTGATGACTGAAAACGGTACCTTCGTTATTAACGGTACCGAGCGTGTAATTGTTTCCCAGCTGCACCGTTCCCCGGGCGTGTTCTTCGACCACGACCGCGGCAAGACGCACAGCTCCGGTAAGCTGCTGTATTCCGCGCGTATCATTCCTTACCGTGGTTCGTGGTTGGATTTCGAGTTCGACCCGAAAGACTGCGTATTCGTACGTATCGACCGTCGTCGCAAATTGCCTGCGTCCGTGCTTCTGCGCGCATTGGGTTACACCACTGAACAGGTGCTTGAAGCGTTCTACACCACGAACGTATTCCACGTTCAAGGTGAGAGCATCAGCCTGGAGCTGGTACCACAGCGCCTGCGCGGTGAAATCGCGGTCATCGATATTATGGATGACAAGGGCAAAGTGATTGTCGAGCAAGGCCGTCGTATTACTGCTCGCCATATCAACCAGCTGGAAAAAGCCGGTGTCAAAGAGCTCGTAATGCCTCTTGACTATGTCCTGGGTCGCACAACGGCCAAGGCAATCGTGCATCCGGCTACTGGCGAAATCATTGCTGAGTGCAACACAGAACTGACCACTGAAATTCTGGCAAAAGTTGCCAAGAGCCAGGTTGTCCGTATCGAAACGTTGTACACCAACGACATCGACTGTGGTCCGTTCGTTTCTGACACGCTGAAAATTGATTCCACCAGCAACCAATTGGAAGCGCTGGTCGAAATCTATCGCATGATGCGTCCAGGCGAGCCGCCAACCAAAGACGCTGCCGAGACCCTGTTCAACAACCTGTTCTTCAGCCCTGAGCGTTATGACCTGTCTGCGGTCGGCCGAATGAAGTTCAACCGTCGTATCGGTCGTACCGAAATCGAAGGTTCGGGTGTGCTGTGCAAGGAAGACATCGTTGCCGTGTTGAAGACTCTGGTCGACATCCGTAACGGTAAAGGCATCGTCGATGACATCGACCACTTGGGTAACCGTCGTGTTCGCTGCGTTGGCGAGATGGCTGAAAACCAGTTCCGTGTTGGTCTGGTGCGTGTTGAGCGTGCAGTTAAAGAGCGTCTGTCGATGGCAGAAAGCGAAGGCCTGATGCCGCAAGACCTCATCAACGCCAAGCCAGTTGCTGCGGCGGTGAAAGAGTTCTTTGGCTCCAGCCAGCTTTCGCAGTTCATGGACCAAAACAACCCGCTTTCCGAAATCACCCACAAGCGCCGTGTCTCTGCACTGGGCCCGGGTGGTTTGACACGTGAGCGTGCTGGCTTTGAAGTTCGTGACGTACACCCGACTCACTACGGTCGTGTATGCCCGATTGAAACACCGGAAGGTCCGAACATCGGTCTGATCAACTCATTGGCTGCTTACGCCCGCACCAACCAGTATGGTTTCCTTGAGAGCCCGTACCGTGTTGTGAAAGAAGGCGTAGTAACCGACGAGATCGTGTTCCTGTCTGCCATTGAAGAAGCAGATCACGTTATTGCTCAGGCTTCGGCCACCATGAACGATCAGAAAGTCCTGATCGATGAGCTGGTAGCTGTTCGTCACTTGAACGAATTCACCGTTAAGGCGCCGGAAGACGTCACCTTGATGGACGTGTCGCCGAAGCAGGTAGTTTCGGTTGCTGCGTCGCTGATTCCGTTCCTTGAGCATGACGATGCCAACCGTGCATTGATGGGTTCGAACATGCAGCGTCAAGCTGTACCGACACTGCGTGCTGACAAGCCGCTGGTGGGTACGGGCATGGAGCGCAACGTAGCGCGAGACTCGGGGGTTTGTGTTGTAGCCCGTCGTGGTGGCGTTATTGACTCCGTGGATGCAAGTCGTATCGTTGTTCGCGTTGCAGATGATGAAGTTGAAACCGGTGAAGCCGGTGTCGACATCTACAACCTGACCAAGTACACGCGCTCCAACCAGAACACCTGCATCAACCAGCGTCCGCTGGTTCGCAAAGGTGATCGGGTCCAGCGTAGTGACATCATGGCCGACGGTCCGTCCACCGACATGGGTGAACTGGCTCTGGGTCAGAACATGCGTATTGCCTTCATGGCATGGAACGGCTTCAACTTCGAAGACTCCATCTGCCTGTCGGAACGTGTCGTTCAGGAAGACCGTTTCACCACGATCCACATTCAGGAACTGACCTGTGTGGCTCGTGACACCAAGCTTGGTCCAGAGGAAATCACTGCAGACATCCCGAACGTCGGTGAAGCTGCTCTGAATAAACTGGATGAGGCCGGTATCGTTTATGTGGGTGCTGAAGTCGGCCCGGGCGACATTCTGGTTGGTAAAGTGACACCGAAAGGTGAGACGCAGCTAACGCCAGAAGAGAAGCTGTTGCGCGCAATCTTCGGTGAAAAAGCCAGTGACGTAAAAGACACTTCTCTGCGTGTGCCGACCGGCACCAAAGGTACTGTCATTGACGTTCAGGTTTTCACCCGTGACGGCGTTGAGCGTGACGCTCGTGCACTGTCGATCGAAAAAACCCAGCTGGACGAAATCCGCAAGGATCTGAACGAAGAGTTCCGTATCGTTGAAGGTGCAACTTTCGAACGTCTGCGCTCTGCATTGGTGGGTAACATTGCCGAAGGTGGTGCTGGTCTCAAGAAAGGCCAGGAAATCACTAATGAAGTCCTGGATGGTCTTGAGCATGGTCAGTGGTTCAAGCTGCGCATGGCTGAAGATGCTCTGAACGAGCAACTTGAAAAGGCTCAGGCTTACATCATCGACCGTCGTCGTCTGCTGGATGACAAGTTCGAAGATAAGAAACGCAAGCTGCAGCAAGGCGATGACCTGGCTCCAGGCGTGTTGAAAATCGTCAAGGTTTACCTGGCAATTCGCCGTCGCATCCAGCCGGGTGACAAGATGGCTGGTCGTCACGGTAACAAAGGTGTGGTCTCCGTGATCATGCCGGTTGAAGACATGCCGTACGATGCCAATGGTACCCCGGTTGATGTTGTCCTCAACCCGTTGGGCGTACCATCGCGTATGAACGTTGGTCAGATTCTTGAAACTCACTTGGGCCTCGCAGCCAAAGGGTTGGGCGAGAAGATCAACCTCATGATCGAGGAGCAGCGCAAGGTTGCAGACCTGCGTAAGTTCCTGCACGAGATCTACAACGAAATTGGCGGTCGTCAAGAAAGCCTGGATGACTTCTCTGATCAGGAAATTCTTGATCTGGCGAAGAACCTTCGCGGCGGTGTTCCTATGGCTACCCCGGTATTTGACGGTGCCAAGGAAAGCGAAATCAAGGCCATGCTGCGCTTGGCAGATCTGCCTGACAGCGGCCAGATGCAGCTGACTGACGGTCGTACCGGCAACAAGTTTGAGCGTCCGGTTACCGTTGGCTACATGTACATGCTGAAACTGAACCACTTGGTAGACGACAAGATGCATGCTCGTTCTACCGGTTCTTACAGCCTGGTTACTCAACAGCCGTTGGGTGGTAAGGCGCAGTTCGGTGGTCAGCGTTTCGGGGAGATGGAGGTCTGGGCGCTGGAAGCCTATGGCGCGGCATACACTCTGCAAGAAATGCTCACAGTGAAGTCGGACGATGTGAACGGTCGTACCAAGATGTACAAAAACATCGTGGACGGCGATCACCGTATGGAGCCGGGCATGCCCGAGTCTTTCAACGTGTTGATCAAAGAAATTCGTTCCCTCGGCATCGATATCGATCTGGAAACCGAATAACACGTGACGCGAATCGAGAGCGGGGCTGTACTGCCCGCTCTCTGCTCCGCCAGGAGGAAAGGCCTTGAAAGACCTACTGAATTTGCTGAAAAACCAGGGTCAAGTCGAAGAGTTCGACGCCATCCGTATTGGATTGGCATCGCCTGAGATGATCCGTTCGTGGTCGTTCGGTGAAGTTAAAAAGCCGGAAACCATTAACTACCGTACGTTCAAGCCTGAGCGTGACGGCCTGTTCTGCGCCAAAATCTTTGGCCCGGTAAAGGATTACGAGTGCCTGTGCGGTAAGTACAAGCGCTTGAAGCACCGCGGTGTGATCTGTGAGAAGTGCGGCGTTGAAGTTGCGCTGGCCAAGGTCCGTCGTGAGCGCATGGCCCACATTGAACTGGCTTCGCCAGTAGCCCACATCTGGTTCCTGAAGTCGCTACCGTCCCGTATCGGTTTGCTGATGGACATGACCCTGCGTGATATCGAGCGCGTTCTCTATTTCGAGAGCTACGTTGTTATCGATCCGGGCATGACCACGTTGGAAAAAGGTCAGCTGCTGAACGATGAGCAGTATTTCGAAGCGCTGGAAGAGTTTGGTGACGATTTCGATGCCCGTATGGGTGCCGAAGCTGTTCGCGAACTGTTGCACGCTATCGATCTGGAGCATGAGATTGGTCGTCTGCGCGAAGAGATTCCGCAAACCAACTCTGAAACCAAGATCAAAAAACTGTCCAAGCGTCTGAAGTTGATGGAAGCCTTCCAAGGCTCCGGCAACTTGCCAGAGTGGATGGTTCTGACTGTTTTGCCAGTTCTGCCGCCAGATCTGCGTCCTCTGGTTCCGTTGGATGGCGGTCGTTTTGCGACTTCCGACCTCAACGACCTGTATCGTCGCGTGATCAACCGTAACAACCGTTTGAAGCGCCTGCTTGATCTGTCCGCACCGGACATCATCGTGCGTAACGAAAAACGTATGTTGCAGGAAGCTGTCGATGCCCTGCTCGACAACGGTCGTCGCGGCCGTGCAATTACCGGTTCTAACAAGCGTCCTCTGAAATCCCTGGCTGACATGATCAAGGGTAAGCAAGGTCGTTTCCGTCAGAACTTGCTCGGTAAGCGCGTTGACTATTCGGGTCGTTCTGTAATTACCGTAGGTCCGACCTTGCGTCTGCACCAGTGCGGTCTGCCGAAGAAAATGGCACTTGAGCTGTTCAAACCGTTCATTTTTGGCAAGCTTGAAATGCGTGGTCTCGCTACCACTATTAAAGCCGCCAAGAAAATGGTTGAGCGCGAGCTGCCTGAAGTTTGGGACGTTCTTGCCGAAGTCATTCGCGAACACCCGGTACTTCTTAACCGTGCGCCAACCTTGCACCGTTTGGGTATCCAGGCATTTGAACCAGTACTGATCGAAGGTAAGGCTATTCAGCTTCACCCTCTGGTTTGTGCTGCGTACAACGCCGACTTCGACGGCGACCAAATGGCCGTGCACGTACCGCTGACGCTGGAAGCCCAGCTGGAAGCGCGTGCCTTGATGATGTCGACCAACAACATTCTGTCGCCAGCCAACGGTGAGCCAATCATCGTTCCGTCGCAGGACGTTGTACTGGGTCTGTACTACATGACCCGCGAAGCGATCAACGCCAAGGGCGAAGGTCGTGTATTCGCCGACTTGCAGGAAGTTGACCGTGTGTTCCGCGCCGGCGAAGCTGCGCTGCACGCTAAGGTCAAGGTGCGGATCAACGAAACCGTCAATGATCGTGATGGCGGCAGCGTGACCAACACCCGTATCGTCGACACGACTGTCGGCCGTGCGTTGTTGTTCCAGGTTGTTCCAAAAGGTCTTTCTTACGACGTCGTCAACCTGCCAATGAAGAAAAAGGCAATCTCCAAACTGATCAACCAGTGCTACCGCGTGGTTGGTTTGAAAGAGACTGTGATCTTTGCTGACCAGTTGATGTACACAGGTTTTGCTTACTCGACTATTTCCGGCGTTTCCATCGGTGTTAACGACTTCGTTATCCCGGATGAAAAAGCCCGCATCATCGGTGCTGCTACCGATGAAGTGAAAGAAATCGAAAGTCAGTACGCCTCCGGCCTGGTGACTCAGGGCGAGAAGTACAACAAGGTAATCGACCTTTGGTCGAAAGCTAACGATGAAGTTTCCAAGGCGATGATGTCGAACCTCTCGAAAGAGAAGGTTATCGATCGTCACGGCAATGAAGTTGAGCAAGAGTCGTTCAACTCGATGTACATGATGGCTGACTCCGGTGCTCGTGGTTCTGCTGCGCAGATCCGTCAGTTGGCCGGTATGCGTGGTCTGATGGCCAAGCCGGACGGCTCGATCATCGAAACGCCGATCACTGCGAACTTCCGTGAAGGTTTGAGCGTACTTCAGTACTTCATCTCGACTCACGGTGCTCGTAAGGGTCTCGCGGATACGGCCTTGAAAACGGCTAACTCCGGTTACCTGACTCGTCGTCTCGTGGACGTTGCACAAGACCTGGTTGTAACTGAAGTTGATTGCGGTACCGAGCACGGTCTGCTGATGACGCCGCACATTGAAGGTGGTGACGTTGTAGAGCCGTTGGGTGAGCGCGTATTGGGCCGAGTGATCGCCCGCGACGTATTCAAGCCGGGTACTGAGGAAGTTATCGTTCCTGCTGGCACTCTGGTTGACGAGAAATGGGTTGAGTTCATCGAGCTGAACAGCATCGACGAAGTTATCGTTCGCTCGCCAATCAGCTGCGAAACCCGTTTTGGTATCTGCGCCAAGTGCTACGGCCGCGATCTGGCCCGTGGTCACCAGGTGAACATTGGTGAAGCTGTCGGCGTAATCGCCGCTCAGTCGATCGGTGAGCCAGGTACACAGCTGACAATGCGTACGTTCCACATCGGTGGTGCGGCTAGCCGGACCTCGGCTGCTGACAGCGTTCAGGTGAAGAATGGCGGTACTGTCCGTCTGCACAACCTGAAGCACGTTGAGCGTGTAGATGGCTGCCTGGTCGCTGTTTCGCGTTCCGGTGAGCTGGCGATCGCTGATGACTTCGGTCGTGAGCGTGAGCGCTACAAGCTGCCGTACGGTGCTGTTATCTCGGTTAAAGAGGGTGACAAGGTCGATGCTGGCTCAATCGTAGCCAAGTGGGATCCGCACACTCACCCAATCGTTACCGAAATGAAAGGTACCGTGACCTACGTGGGCATGGAAGAAGGCATCACGATCAAGCGTCAGACTGACGAATTGACCGGTATGACCAACATTGAAGTGCTTGATGCCAAAGACCGTCCAGCTGCCGGTAAGGATATCCGTCCTGCTGTGAAGATGGTGGGTGTAGATGGCAAAGACTTGCTCTTGCCAGGTACTGACGTACCGGCACAGTACTTCTTGCCTGCAAACGCCTTGGTTGGTGTGGCGGATGGTGCGGAAATCGCGATCGGTGATGTTATCGCTCGTATTCCGCAAGAAACTTCGAAAACTCGAGACATTACCGGTGGTCTTCCACGGGTTGCTGACTTGTTCGAAGCACGTCGTCCAAAAGAAGCTTCGATTTTGGCTGAAGTCAGCGGCACAATCGCGTTCGGTAAAGAGACCAAGGGCAAGCGCCGTCTGGTCATTACCCCGAACGATGGTAGCGATCCGTATGAAGAGCTGATTCCGAAGTGGCGTCACCTGAACGTCTTCGAAGGCGAACAAGTGAACCGTGGCGAAGTTATCTCCGACGGTCCTAGCGATCCGCATGACATCCTGCGTCTGCTGGGTGTGAGTGCACTGGCCAAGTACATCGTTAACGAGATTCAAGATGTTTACCGTCTGCAAGGCGTGAAAATCAACGATAAGCACATCGAGACCATCCTGCGTCAGATGCTGCGTAAAGTTGAAATTTCCGAGTCTGGCGACTCCTCCTTCATCAAGGGTGACCAGATGGAGTTGACGCAGGTGTTGACCGAGAACGAGCGACTGAGCACTGAAGACAAGTTTGTCTCCAAGTTCACGCGTGTTCTGTTGGGTATCACCAAGGCATCGTTGTCGACTGAATCGTTCATCTCCGCGGCCTCTTTCCAAGAGACTACCCGCGTGCTGACCGAAGCAGCGGTAACGGGCAAGCGCGATTACCTGCGCGGCCTGAAAGAAAACGTTGTCGTGGGTCGTTTGATCCCGGCAGGTACTGGTTTGGCTTACCACAGCGAGCGCAAGCGCCGCCGTGATGCTGACAAGCCATTGCGCGTTAGCGCCAGTGAAGTGGAAGCTGCACTGACCGAAGCACTGAACTCTAGCGGTAACTGAGTTCGGTACTAAATGAAGGAAGGGCCCTGGCTGTTCCGTTCATCGAATCGAGACCAATAGTCTAGGTTTGATGATGCGGAAGGTCGGGGCCTTGCCTTGACTGGGGGCAAGATCCTCTTTAGACTCTTGTACCCCTAAATTTGGCGGGAATTCGTTCCTGCCATTTTGCTTTTCTTGCAAGACAATAGCGTCGCAAGACAACAGTGGAGCTAGTAGATGGCAACTATCAACCAGCTGGTACGTCAGCCGCGTAAGCGTATCGTCGAGAAATCCGACGTGCCTGCGCTGCAAAACTGCCCGCAACGTCGTGGTGTATGCACTCGTGTGTATACAACTACGCCGAAAAAACCTAACTCGGCACTGCGTAAAGTATGCCGTGTGCGTCTGACCAACGGTTTCGAGGTTTCCTCGTACATCGGCGGTGAAGGCCACAACCTGCAAGAGCACAGCGTGGTACTGATTCGTGGCGGTCGTGTAAAAGACTTGCCAGGTGTTCGTTATCACACCGTTCGCGGTTCTTTGGATACTTCCGGCGTTAAAGGTCGTAACCAGGGTCGCTCGAAGTACGGTACCAAGAAACCGAAGTAGTTTTCGGTAGCTGGTAAATAATGCAGATTTCTTTTTTTCTGAGTCGATAAGAGTAAGGTCGGACGTGCATCGTCAAGGTGCAAGGGTTCCGAGCTAACCTGAAGACCGTTTGAGGGCTTATCCATGCCAAGAAGACGCGTAGCAGCCAAGCGCGAAGTGCTTGACGATCCAAAATACGGAAGCCAAATCCTGGCCAAGTTCATGAACCACGTGATGGAAAGCGGCAAGAAAGCCGTTGCCGAGCGTATCGTTTATGGCGCGCTGGAGAAGGTTAAAGAGCGTAAGAACAGCGATCCCCTGGAACTCTTCGAGAAAGCACTCGACGCCATCGCTCCGCTGGTCGAAGTGAAGTCGCGCCGTGTAGGCGGCGCTACTTACCAGGTTCCGGTCGAAGTTCGTCCGTCCCGTCGTAACGCTCTGGCCATGCGCTGGTTGGTAGACTTCGCGCGCAAGCGTGGCGAAAAGTCTATGGCTTTGCGCTTGGCTGGCGAACTGTTGGACGCTGCTGAAGGCAAAGGCGCAGCAGTTAAGAAGCGTGAAGACGTGCACCGTATGGCTGAAGCTAACAAAGCTTTCTCGCACTACCGCTTCTAATTTCAGCGCTACTCACTTTGCGAGGGCTTTATGGCTCGTACTACACCGATTAACCGCTACCGTAACATTGGTATCTGTGCTCACGTGGACGCGGGTAAAACCACGACTACTGAGCGGGTACTTTTTTACACGGGCAAAAGTCACAAGATGGGCGAGGTGCATGATGGCGCCGCGACCACGGACTGGATGGTGCAGGAGCAGGAGCGTGGTATTACCATTACTTCTGCTGCGATCACTACCTTTTGGCAGGGTTCTGCCAAACAGTACGACAACTACCGTTTCAATGTAATTGATACCCCGGGCCACGTTGACTTCACGATTGAAGTTGAGCGTTCCCTGCGTGTACTCGATGGCGCGGTTGTTGTGTTCTGCGGCACCTCGGGTGTTGAGCCTCAGTCTGAAACCGTATGGCGTCAAGCCAACAAGTACGGGGTTCCGCGTCTTGTTTACGTAAACAAGATGGACCGTGCTGGTGCAGATTTCCTGCGCGTAGTAGGTCAGATCAAGAAGCGTCTGGGTCACACTCCAGTGCCTATCCAGTTGGCTATCGGTTCCGAAGACAACTTCCAGGGTCAGATCGATCTGATGACCATGGAAGCGGTTTACTGGAACGATGCTGACAAGGGCATGACGCCGCGTCGTGAAGCTATCCCTGCTGAAATGCAGGAATTGGCTGAAGAGTGGCGCAGCCACATGGTTGAGGCTGCGGCCGAAGCCAGTGAAGAGCTTATGAACAAGTACCTCGAAGGTGAAGAACTCACCGTCGCGGAAATCAAGGCGGCTCTGCGTCAGCGTACTATCGCTGGTGAGATCGTTCTGGCTGTTTGTGGTTCTTCCTTCAAGAACAAGGGTGTTCCACTGGTTCTCGATGCTGTGATCGATTACCTGCCAGCGCCTACCGATATTCCAGCCATCAAGGGTTCTGATCCGGATGACGAAAATATCGAGATGGAGCGTCACGCGGATGATGCTGAACCGTTCTCGTCTTTGGCGTTCAAGATTGCGACTGACCCATTCGTGGGTACTTTGACCTTTGTCCGTGTTTACTCGGGCGTGTTGAACTCCGGTGACGGCGTGATCAACTCGGTTAAAGGCAAGAAAGAGCGTGTGGGTCGTATGGTCCAAATGCACGCAAACGCCCGTGAAGAGATCAAGGAAGTGCGCGCTGGTGACATCGCGGCCTTGATCGGCATGAAGGATGTCACCACTGGTGATACCCTGTGCGCCGCTGACAAGCCAATCATTCTGGTTCGTATGGAATTCCCGGAGCCGGTTATTTCGGTTGCCGTTGAACCTAAAACCAAGGATGACCAGGAAAAAATGGGTATCGCACTGGGCAAGCTTGCTCAGGAAGATCCATCTTTCCGTGTAAAAACTGATGAAGAGACTGGTCAGACGATCATCTCTGGCATGGGCGAATTGCACCTCGACATCCTGGTAGATCGGATGAAGCGTGAGTTCAACGTCGAAGCCAACATCGGTAAGCCTCAGGTTTCTTATCGTGAGCGCATCACGAAGAGCTGTGAGATCGAAGGCAAGTTCGTTCGTCAGTCCGGCGGTCGTGGTCAGTTTGGCCATTGCTGGATCCGTTTTGCACCTGCTGACGAAGGTCAGGAAGGTCTGCAGTTCGTGAACGAAGTGGTAGGTGGTGTGGTTCCTAAGGAATACATCCCGGCTATCCAGAAGGGTATCGAAGAGCAGATGAAGAACGGTGTTGTTGCCGGCTATCCGCTGATCGGCCTGAAGGCTACCGTGTTTGATGGTTCTTACCACGACGTCGACTCCAACGAGATGGCGTTTAAGGTGGCTGCTTCCATGGCGACCAAGCAACTGGCTACCAAAGGTGGTGGTGAGCTGCTTGAGCCGATCATGGCGGTAGAGGTTGTTACACCAGAAGACTATATGGGTGACGTGATGGGCGACTTGAATCGTCGTCGCGGCATGATTCAGGGTATGGAAGATACGGTTTCTGGCAAGGTTATCCGCGCTGAGGTTCCGTTGGGTGAAATGTTCGGTTATGCAACCGACGTTCGTTCCATGTCCCAGGGTCGCGCAAGCTACTCTATGGAATTCAAAAAATACGATACAGCGCCGTCGCACATCGTCGAAGCTGTTACTAAAAAACAAGGCTGATTTAGTTCAGTCCTTTAGGCAAGGAGTTAATTGTCGTGGCTAAAGAAAAATTTGATCGTTCCCTACCGCACGTCAACGTTGGCACTATCGGTCACGTTGACCATGGTAAAACCACTCTGACTGCAGCTCTGACTCGTGTTTGCTCCGAAGTTTTCGGTTCTGCTCGTGTTGACTTCGACAAGATCGACAGCGCGCCAGAAGAAAAAGCTCGTGGTATCACCATCAACACTGCTCACGTTGAGTACAACTCGACAATTCGTCACTACGCTCACGTTGACTGCCCAGGTCACGCTGACTACGTGAAGAACATGATCACTGGTGCTGCCCAGATGGACGGCGCGATCCTGGTTTGTTCGGCCGCTGATGGTCCGATGCCACAAACCCGTGAGCACATCCTGCTGTCCCGTCAGGTAGGCGTTCCGTACATCGTGGTTTTCCTGAACAAGGCTGACCTGGTAGACGACGCTGAGCTGCTGGAACTGGTTGAGATGGAAGTGCGCGATCTGCTGAGCACTTACGACTTCCCAGGTGACGACACTCCGATCATCATCGGTTCTGCTCGTATGGCTCTGGAAGGCAACGACGAAAACGAAATGGGCACCACTGCCGTTCGTAAACTGGTTGAAACTCTGGACAGCTACATCCCAGAACCAGTTCGTCTGACCGACAAGCCGTTCCTGATGCCAATCGAAGACGTATTCTCGATCTCTGGTCGCGGTACTGTTGTGACTGGTCGTATCGAGCGCGGTATCGTTCGCGTTCAGGATCCGCTGGAAATCGTTGGTCTGCGTGACACGACTGTTACCACTTGCACCGGCGTTGAAATGTTCCGCAAGCTGCTTGACGAAGGTCGTGCAGGCGAGAACTGCGGCGTTCTGTTGCGTGGTACCAAGCGTGACGACGTTGAGCGTGGTCAGGTTCTGGTTAAGCCGGGTTCGGTTAAGCCGCACACCAAGTTCACTGCAGAAGTATATGTTCTGAGCAAGGAAGAAGGCGGCCGTCATACTCCGTTCTTCAAAGGCTACCGTCCACAGTTCTACTTCCGTACTACTGACGTGACTGGTAACTGCGAGCTGCCAGAAGGCGTTGAAATGGTAATGCCGGGTGATAACATTCAAATGACTGTTACCCTGATCAAAACCATCGCAATGGAAGATGGTCTGCGTTTCGCTATCCGTGAAGGCGGTCGTACCGTCGGCGCTGGCGTCGTAGCCAAAATCATCGAGTAATCGATGATTGCATGAAAAAGCCCCCGCCTAGCGGGGGCTTTTTTTATTGAGTTGACACCTACTGGGGTCGTCTATAGAATTGCGCCTCCTTTTAACGGGCGTATTGCGCTCGGTGGGAATAGCAATCTGGAGTCTGAAATCCAATGCAAAATCAGCAAATCCGTATCAGGTTGAAGGCTTTTGACCATCGCCTGATCGACCAATCAACCCAGGAAATCGTGGAAACCGCGAAACGTACTGGTGCTCAAGTGCGTGGTCCAATTCCACTGCCTACCCGTAAAGAGCGGTTCACCGTTCTGGTCTCCCCGCACGTCAACAAAGACGCGCGTGACCAGTACGAGATCCGTACTCATAAGCGTGTACTGGACATCGTCCAGCCAACGGATAAAACCGTTGATGCACTTATGAAGCTTGATCTTGCGGCCGGTGTGGAAGTGCAGATCAGCCTCGGCTAAGACTTGGGTCTTAGTCGTGTAACGCTCTGAAATGGGCGGCCATAGCGGGTGAAAGCCCCGTACACTCATGAGGTTTACAACATGACTATTGGTGTAGTCGGTCGTAAATGCGGTATGACCCGTATTTTCACCGAAGAAGGTGTCTCCATTCCGGTCACGGTCATTGAGATCGAGCCGAATCGCGTCACCCAGTTCAAAACTGAAGAAACCGATGGCTATCGTGCAGTGCAAGTCACTGTCGGCGAGCGTCGCGCTTCGCGTGTAACAGCTGCCCAGGCGGGTCACTTCGCCAAGGCAAACGTTGCAGCCGGTCGTACCGTAATGGAATTCCGCCTTGAAGAAGGCGAGTACCAGGCAGGCGATCTGATCAACGCTGAAATCTTCACCGCAGGTCAGATGGTCGATGTGACCGGTCAGTCCAAGGGTAAAGGCTTCCAGGGTACGATCAAGCGTTGGAATTTCCGTGGCCAAGATAACACTCACGGTAACTCCGTTTCCCACCGCGTCCCGGGCTCTATTGGCCAGTGCCAGACTCCTGGTCGTGTATTCAAGGGCAAAAAAATGTCCGGTCATATGGGCGCTGAGCGCGTGACCGTGCAGTCCCTCGAAGTAGTGCGCGTCGACGCTGAACGCAATCTGTTGTTGGTCAAGGGTGCTGTTCCTGGCGCTACTGGCGGCAACCTGGTTGTACGTCCGGCGGCCAAGGCTCGCGGTTAAGGGGAAGCTGACATGCAATTAAACGTAAATGACGCTCAAGCGATCGAAGTTTCCGAACTGACATTCGGCGGCGAGTTCAACGAGACGCTGGTTCACCAAGCAGTCGTGGCCTACATGGCTGGCGGCCGTCAAGGTAGCAAGCAGCAAAAGACCCGTTCCGACGTTCGTGGTGGCGGTAAGCGCCCTTGGCGTCAGAAAGGTACTGGCCGTGCTCGTGCCGGTACTATCCGTAGCCCAATCTGGCGTGGCGGTGGTACCACATTCGCAGCTCGTCCACAGGATCACTCTCAGAAGCTGAACAAGAAGATGTATCGCGCAGCAATGCGTTCCATCCTTGCTGAGCTGGTGCGTACTGATCGTCTGGTCGTGGTTCAGGACTTCGCTGTTGAAGCGCCGAAAACCAAAGATCTGCTGAACAAACTGAATGGCATGGGTCTGACTGATGTCCTGATCGTGTCTGAAGTTGTTGATCAGAACCTGTACCTGGCTGCTCGTAACCTGCCACACGTTGATGTCCGTGACGTGCAAGGTTCCGATCCAGTTAGTCTGATCGCATACGACAAGGTGTTGATCACCGTGTCGGCCGTGAAGAAATTCGAGGAGCTGCTGGGATGAACCAGGAACGCGTATTTAAAGTTCTGCTTGGCCCGCACGTTTCCGAGAAGGCTACGGTTCTGGCAGACAAGAAAGGCCAGTTCGTTTTCAAGGTTGCTACTGATGCAACCAAGCTGGAAATCAAGAAGGCCGTCGAAAGCCTGTTCAGCGTGAAAGTTGAGCGTGTTACTACCCTGAATGTACTGGGTAAGAGCAAGCGCACCGCTCGCGGCGTGGGCAAGCGTAATGACTGGAAGAAGGCGGTAATTTCCCTTCAGCCAGGCCAAGATCTCGATTTCAGCAGCAGTGCTGAGTAAGGAAGGGGTGCATCATGGCAATCGTTAAATGCAAACCGACTTCCCCTGGCCGCCGTCATGTGGTCAAGGTGGTCAACCAGGAGCTGCATAAAGGCGCTCCTCACGCACCGCTGCTCGAGAAAAAATCGAAGTCTGGTGGTCGTAACAACAATGGCCGCATTACCACGCGTCACATCGGTGGTGGTCATAAGCAGCATTACCGTATGGTCGACTTCCGTCGCAACGACAAAGATGGCATTCCTGCCACTGTTGAGCGTATCGAATACGATCCAAACCGTACTGCTCACATTGCTCTTATGCTGTACGCAGACGGCGAACGCCGTTACATCATCGCCCCAAAAGGCGTGAGCGCTGGTGACCAGCTGATTTCGGGTGCTTTGGCTCCGATCAAGCCGGGTAACTCGCTGCAGCTGCGTAGCATTCCAGTTGGTAGCACCGTACACGGCATCGAGTTGAAGCCGGGTAAAGGCGCGCAAATCGCTCGCTCCGCTGGTGCTTCTGCTCAGCTGGTAGCTCGTGAAGGTGTCTACGTGACCCTGCGTCTGCGCTCCGGTGAAATGCGTAAAGTTCTGGCTGAATGCCGTGCGACCCTGGGTGAAGTCTCGAACTCCGAGCACAGCCTGCGTTCGCTGGGTAAAGCTGGTGCCAAACGCTGGCGTGGCGTTCGCCCAACCGTTCGTGGTGTTGCCATGAACCCGGTTGACCACCCACATGGTGGTGGTGAAGGTCGTACCTCTGGTGGTCGTCATCCGGTATCGCCATGGGGCTTCCCGACTAAGGGCGCGAAGACTCGTGGTAATAAGCGTACCGACAAAATGATCGTCCGTCGTCGCAAGTAAATAGAGGGATACGACAGTGCCACGTTCTCTGAAAAAAGGTCCTTTTATTGATCTTCACCTACTGAAGAAGATCGAAGTGGCGGCGGAAAAGAATGATCGCAAGCCGGTGAAAACCTGGTCGCGTCGTTCGATGATCCTGCCACAAATGGTCGGTCTGACCATCGCTGTGCATAACGGTCGTCTGCATGTTCCAGTTCTCGTGAACGAAGACATGGTTGGCCATAAACTAGGCGAGTTTGCCGGTACCCGCACTTATCGTGGGCACGTGGCAGACAAGAAAGCCAAGCGTTAAGGGGTAAGGAACGATGGAAGTAGCCGCTAAGTTGTCGGGCGCTCGAATCTCCGCCCAGAAAGCCCGCTTGGTCGCCGACCAGATCCGCGGGAAGAAGGTGGGCGAAGCGCTCAACCTGTTGGCTTTCAGCAACAAGAAAGCCGCCGAGATCATCAAGAAAGTGCTGGAGTCGGCCGTAGCCAACGCCGAGCATAACGAAGGCGCAGACGTTGACGACTTGAAAGTCGCCACCGTTTTCGTCAACGAAGGGCGTTCGCTGAAGCGCATCATGCCGCGTGCCAAAGGCCGCGCTGATCGCATCGTCAAGCGGTCTTGCCATATCACTGTCAAGGTTGCTGACAAGTAACGGAGTCGAAGAGATGGGTCAGAAAGTACATCCCATTGGCATTCGCCTGGGAATCGTCAAGGAGCACACCTCCGTCTGGTACGCAGACGGCCGGACTTATGCGGACTACTTGTTCGCTGATCTGAAGGTGCGTGAATACCTCCAAGACAAACTAAAAAGCGCGTCCGTAAGCCGTATCGATATCCATCGTCCGGCCCAAACTGCACGCATCACCATCCACACCGCTCGTCCAGGTATTGTTATCGGGAAGAAAGGTGAAGATGTTGAGAAACTGCGTCAGGACCTGACCAAGCAAATGGGTGTGCCTGTGCACATCAATATCGAAGAGATCCGCAAGCCGGAGCTCGACGGTATGCTGGTTGCGCAGAGCGTAGCTCAGCAGCTGGAGCGTCGTGTAATGTTCCGTCGCGCTATGAAGCGCGCTGTACAGAACGCTATGCGCATTGGTGCCAAGGGCATCAAAATCCAAGTGAGCGGTCGTCTCGGCGGTGCTGAAATTGCACGTACTGAATGGTATCGCGAAGGTCGTGTGCCATTGCACACCCTGCGTGCCGACATCGACTATGCCAACTACGAAGCTCACACCACTTACGGTGTGATCGGTGTAAAGGTTTGGATCTTCAAAGGCGAAGTAATTGGTGGTCGCCAAGAAGAACTGAAACCACAAGCACCAGCGCCTCGTAAAAAAGCTGCTAAGTAAGGGGTACGCCAAATGTTACAACCTAAGCGTACGAAGTTCCGCAAGCAAATGACTGGCCACAACCGTGGCTTGGCATTGCGCGGTAGCAAAGTCAGCTTCGGCGAGTTCGCGCTGAAGTCTGTTGCTCGTGGTCGTCTCACCGCTCGTCAGATCGAGTCAGCGCGTCGTGCACTGACCCGTCACGTGAAACGTGGTGGCAAGATCTGGATCCGTGTATTCCCGGACAAGCCTGTAACCAAAAAGCCCCTCGAAGTTCGTATGGGTAAAGGTAAGGGTAACGTGGAGTATTGGGTTGCCCAGATTCAGCCAGGCAAAGTCCTGTATGAAATCGAGGGTGTTTCTGAAGAGCTGGCGCGTGAGGCTTTCGCCCTGGCTGCTGCAAAGCTGCCGCTCGCCACCTCCTTTGTTAAACGGACGGTGATGTGATGAAAGCGAATGAACTTCGTGAAAAATCCGCACAGCAGCTGAACGAGCAACTGCTCGGCTTGCTGCGCGACCAGTTCAATCTGCGTATGCAGAAAGCAACTGGCCAGTTGGGGCAGTCGCATCTGCTCTCGCAAGTTAAGCGTGACATCGCTCGCGTGAAGACTGTGCTCAAACAGCAGGCAGGTAAGTAATCATGGCTGAAGCCGAAAAAACTGTCCGTACGCTGACTGGCCGTGTTGTCAGCGACAAGATGGACAAAACCATCACCGTTCTGATTGAGCGTCGCGTTAAGCACCCGATCTACGGTAAATACGTTAAGCGTTCGACTAAGCTGCACGCGCACGACGAAACCAATCAGTGCCACATCGGCGACAAAGTCACTATTCGTGAAACTCGTCCGATGGCCAAGACCAAGTCTTGGGCGCTGGTTGATGTTCTCGAACGCGCTGTGGAAGTCTAAGGACTAGGGGTCGGAGAAATTATATGATTCAGACTCAATCCATGCTCGATGTGGCCGATAACAGCGGCGCACGCCGCGTTATGTGCATCAAGGTGCTGGGTGGCTCCCATCGTCGTTACGCTGGTATCGGTGACATCATCAAAGTAACCGTCAAGGAAGCAATTCCGCGCGGTAAAGTGAAAAAAGGCCAAGTGATGACTGCAGTAGTAGTCCGCACTCGTCACGGCGTACGCCGTGCTGATGGCTCCATTATCCGCTTTGATGGCAACGCTGCTGTTCTTCTGAACAACAAGCAAGAGCCTATCGGCACCCGTATCTTTGGGCCAGTGACCCGTGAACTTCGTACTGAGAAGTTCATGAAGATCGTCTCGCTCGCCCCAGAAGTGCTGTAAGGAGATCCGACATGCAAAAGATTCGTCGTGACGACGAGATCATCGTGATCGCCGGCAAAGACAAAGGTAAGCGCGGTAAGGTGCTTAAGGTTCTCGCTGACAACCGTCTGGTTGTTGGTGGTCTGAACCTGGTAAAGCGTCATACCAAGCCTAACCCGATGTCGGGCGTACAAGGCGGTATCGTCGAAAAAGAAGCGCCATTGCACGCTTCTAACGTCGCCATTTTCAACGGCGAAACCAACAAGGCTGACCGCGTTGGTTTCAAAGTAGAAGAAGGCAAAAAAATTCGTGTCTTCAAGTCGACCCAAAAAGCGGTTGATGCTTGAACACTGCTAGGTAGATAAGACCATGGCACGACTAAAAGAGATTTACCGGAAGGAAATCGCTCCGAAACTTAAGGAAGAACTTAAGCTTTCGAACGTGATGGAAGTTCCGCGCGTTACCAAAATCACCCTGAACATGGGTCTGGGCGAAGCGATCGGCGACAAAAAAGTCATCGAGCACGCTGTAGCTGATTTGGAAAAAATCACGGGTCAAAAAGTTGTTGTGACTTACGCTCGCAAGTCCATCGCAGGCTTTAAAGTTCGCGAAGGCTGGCCGATCGGCGTCAAAGTAACTCTGCGCCGTGAGCGTATGTATGAATTCCTGGATCGTCTGCTGTCGATCTCCCTGCCTCGGGTTCGCGACTTCCGCGGCCTGAATGCCAAGTCCTTCGATGGTCGTGGTAACTACAGCATGGGCGTTAAAGAGCAGATCATCTTCCCGGAAATCGACTACGACAAGATCGATGCACTCCGCGGTCTGGATATTACCCTGACCACCACTGCTCGGACGGATGATGAAGGTCGCGCATTGCTGCGTGCATTCAAATTCCCGTTCCGCAACTGATTGGAGTAGGACCATGGCTAAGATGAGCATGAAAAACCGCGAGCTGAAGCGTCAGCTCACGGTTGCCAAGTACGCCAAGAAGCGTGCCGAGCTGAAAGCGATCATCGTTGATCTGAACGCAAGTCCAGAAGCGCGTTGGGAAGCTACAGTAGCTCTGCAGAAGCAGCCACGTGACGCAAGCGCTTCGCGCATGCGTAACCGCTGCCGCCTGACTGGTCGTCCGCATGGTGTTTACCGCAAGTTCGGCCTTGGCCGTAACAAATTGCGTGAAGCAGCAATGCGCGGTGACGTACCAGGTCTGGTTAAAGCCAGCTGGTAAGCTGTACAGGCAAAGTTATCGTTGTCAGGTTCGTAAGATCCTGACAACCGGTGACCCTGAACATGAATCAAGCCCCTATTGGGGCTTGATTCATTTCTGGTGTGTGTCTAGAATGACCGGCTCGCCTGAGCCCGTGCTTTTTAAGCATTGAGTTACTCGGCGACAGTTGTAGCCGTAAGGCTAATTCTTTTTGTATCAGGAGCGTCTAGCCCATGAGTATGCAGGACCCGTTAGCGGACATGCTAACTCGAATCCGTAATGCCCAGATGGCTGAAAAGTCCGTCGTAAGCATGCCATCTTCCACGTTGAAGGTAGCTGTAGCCAAAGTTCTGAAGGACGAAGGTTACATCGCGGATTATCAGATCAGCAGCGAAATCAAGCCACTGCTGTCTATCGAGCTGAAGTACTTCGAAGGCCGTCCGGTTATCGAAGAAGTTAAGCGCGTTAGCCGTCCAGGCCTGCGTCAGTACAAGTCCTCCGAAGATCTGCCAAAAGTTCGTGGCGGTCTGGGTGTGTCTATCGTCTCCACCAACAAAGGTGTGATGACGGATCGTGCTGCGCGCGCTGCCGGTGTCGGCGGCGAAGTTCTTTGCACTGTGTTCTAAGGGGGGATAAGCATGTCACGCGTCGCTAAGAACCCCGTTAAGCTGCCAGCTGGTGTTGAAGTAAAATTCGCCGGCCAACAGCTTTCGGTGAAGGGTGCCAAGGGCACTCTAGAACTGAACATCCATTCGTCCGTTGAGATCGTTGAAGAAGCTGGTGAGCTGCGTTTCGCTGCTCGCAATGGCGATCAACAAACTCGCGCAATGGCTGGTACCACTCGTGCGTTGGTAAACAACATGGTCCAAGGCGTAAGCCAAGGCTTCGAGCGCAAGCTCCAGCTGGTCGGTGTTGGTTACAAAGCGCAAGCAAAAGGCACAGTGCTGAACCTGGCTCTTGGCTTCTCGCACCCAGTGGATTACGAACTGCCGGAAGGCATCACCGCTGAGACTCCTAGCCAGACCGATATCCTGATCAAGGGCATCGATAAGCAGCTAGTAGGTCAAGTGGCCGCTGAGATCCGCGACTTCCGTCCGCCAGAACCTTACAAAGGTAAAGGTGTGCGTTACGCGGACGAAGTCGTCCGCCGTAAAGAAGCCAAGAAGAAGTAGGGCCTAGCAAATGACCGACAAAAAAGTTACTCGACTGCGTCGCGCTCGCAAAGCACGTCTGAAAATGCACGAACTAGAAGTCGTGCGTCTCTGCGTGTTCCGCTCTTCGCAGCACATCTATGCCCAGGTCATCTCGGCCGACGGCAGCAAAGTCCTGGCAAGCGCCTCGACTTTGGACAAAGAACTGCGTGATGCTGCCACTGGCAACATCGACGCGGCCACAAAGGTTGGCCAGCTGGTCGCTACGCGTGCAAAAGCCGCTGGCGTCTCGCAGGTGGCTTTCGACCGCTCTGGCTTCAAGTACCACGGCCGCGTTAAAGCGCTGGCTGAGGCTGCTCGTGAAGCTGGGCTGGAGTTCTAAGTTATGTCAAATAACGACCAAAAGCGCGACGAAGGCTACATTGAGAAGCTGGTTCAAGTTAACCGCGTAGCCAAAACCGTTAAAGGCGGCCGTATCTTCACTTTCACCGCGTTGACCGTGGTTGGTGATGGTAAAGGGCGTGTTGGCTTCGGCCGTGGCAAGTCACGTGAAGTGCCTGCTGCGATCCAGAAGGCAATGGAAGCTGCTCGCCGCAACATGATCCAGGTTGATCTGAACGGCACCACCCTGCAGTACGCAATGAAGTCTGCCCATGGCGCTTCGAAGGTGTACATGCAGCCTGCTTCTGAAGGTACCGGTATCATCGCTGGCGGCGCTATGCGTGCTGTCCTCGAAGTTGCTGGCGTTCAGAACGTACTGGCTAAGTGCTACGGCTCGACTAACCCTGTAAACGTGGTTCACGCCACATTTAAAGGTTTGAAAGCTATGCAGTCTCCTGAATCTATTGCCGCTAAGCGTGGCAAAAGCGTTAAGGAGATCTTCTGATCATGGCTACCGTTAAAGTAACGTTGATCAAAAGCATGACCGGCCGTATCCCTAACCACAAACTGTGCGTTAAGGGTCTGGGTCTGCGTCGCATCGGTCACACTGTAGAAGTACTTGATACTCCCGAGAATCGCGGGATGATCAACAAGGCTTACTACATGCTGCGTGTAGAGGGTTAATCGATGAAGCTCAATGATCTGAGTCCAGCGCCGGGTTCCCGTCGCGAAAAGCATCGTCCGGGCCGTGGTATCGGTAGTGGTTTGGGTAAGACTGGTGGCCGTGGTCACAAAGGTCAGACTTCCCGCTCCGGTGGCACCATTGCTCCAGGCTTTGAAGGCGGCCAACAGCCGTTGCATCGCCGTCTGCCTAAGTTCGGTTTCGTTTCCCTGAAAGCTATGGATCGCGCAGAAGTGCGTTTGTCCGAGCTGGCTAAAGTGGAAGGCGACATCGTAACTGTGCAGACTCTGAAGGATGCCAACGTGATCAACGTCAACGTACAACGTGTGAAAATCATGTTGTCCGGTGAAGTGACTCGCGCTGTCACCATCAAAGGTATCGCAGCCACCAAAGGTGCGCGTGCGGCTATCGAAGCAGCTGGCGGCAAGTTCGAGGAATAAATGGCTAAGCAAGGTGCTCTCTCAGCGCTCAGCAAAGGCGGGTTGTCCGAGCTCTGGGCTCGTCTGCGTTTTCTATTCCTGGCGATCATCGTCTACCGGATAGGCGCACACATCCCAGTTCCTGGTATTAACCCGGACCGGCTGGCGGACCTGTTTCGACAGAATGAGGGGACCATTCTTAGCTTGTTCAACATGTTTTCCGGCGGCGCGCTGGAGCGGATGAGTATTTTTGCGCTGGGGATCATGCCGTACATTTCGGCATCGATCATCATGCAGCTTATGTCCGCTGTTAGCCCGCAGCTGGAGCAGTTGAAGAAGGAAGGTGAAGCTGGCCGTCGCAAGATTAGCCAGTACACCCGCTACCTCACTGTCGCTCTTGCTCTCGTCCAGGCTATTGGCATGTCCATTGGTCTGGCGGGGCAGGGCGTAGCGTTCACTGGTGACCTGGGCTTTCATTTCGTTGCAGTGACCACATTTGTGGCTGGTGCAATGTTCATGATGTGGCTGGGTGAGCAGATTACTGAACGTGGAGTTGGCAACGGTATCTCGATGTTGATTTTTTCGGGTATCGTCGCCGGTCTTCCGAGAGCAATTGGGCAGTCGTTCGAGTCTGCGCGTCAGGGTGATATCAATATTTTCGCCCTGGTTGCTATCGGTTTGCTGGCAGTAGCGATTATCGGTTTTGTGGTGTTCATTGAGCGTGGCCAGCGTCGTATTGCTGTTCACTACGCTAAGCGTCAGCAGGGCCGTAAGGTGTTTGCTGCTCAAACGAGCCACCTGCCGCTGAAAGTGAATATGGCCGGCGTAATCCCGGCTATTTTCGCGAGCAGCATTTTGCTGTTCCCGGCTTCGCTGGGTGCCTGGTTTGGTCAGTCTGAAGGTATGGGCTGGTTGCAGGACATCTCACAGTCGATCGCTCCTGGTCAGCCGTTGAATATTCTGCTGTTTAGTGCAGGGATTATTTTCTTCTGCTTCTTCTATACGGCGTTGATGTTCAATCCGAAAGACGTAGCGGAAAACCTGAAGAAGTCCGGTGCCTTTATTCCGGGTATCCGTCCAGGCGAGCAGTCGGCGCGCTATATTGATGGCGTTTTGACTCGTTTGACTCTGTTCGGTGCTCTTTATATGACGGCCGTGTGTCTGCTGCCCCAATTCCTGGTGGTTGCAGCCAACGTTCCGTTCTACCTTGGCGGGACCTCGTTGCTGATCGTTGTCGTGGTTGTTATGGACTTCATGTCGCAAGTACAATCGCACCTCGTTTCGCACCAGTACGAATCCCTGATGAAGAAAGCCAACCTGAAGGGCTACGGCAGCGGAATGCTTCGCTGAAGTACCCATAAGGTTAGAGGAGTTGGTGATGAAAGTTCGTGCATCGGTGAAAAAGCTGTGCCGTAACTGCAAGATTATTCGCCGCGAAGGTGTTGTTCGGGTAATTTGCAGCGCGGAACCACGTCACAAACAGCGCCAAGGCTGAGTGTGATCTGTTTGAAGCCCAGCAGCTAGTGCGCTGCTGGGTTGATTATTTGTTATTACAGCGATATTATCTCGCGCCCTATTTCTTGGCTTCCGGGGCGTAGGTAGCTGTCAATTGGAGTCCCACTGAATGGCCCGTATTGCAGGCGTTAACATTCCAGATAACAAGCACACTGTTATCTCGCTGACCTACATCTATGGTGTTGGTCGCACTACTGCACAGAAAATCTGTGCAGATGCTGGTGTAAACCCAGCCGCTAAGATCAAGGATCTGAGCGACGAGCAGATTGAACAGCTGCGTGGCGAAGTGGCAAAGTTCACCACTGAAGGTGACCTGCGTCGTGAAGTCAACATGAAAATCAAACGCTTGATGGACTTGGGCTGCTACCGCGGTCTGCGCCATCGTCGTGGTCTTCCAGTGCGCGGTCAGCGTACCAAGACCAACGCGCGTACTCGCAAAGGTCCGCGTAAGCCGATCCGCAAGTAATCGCACCAGCGAATCGACAGGAATTTAGTCATGGCAAAACCTGCTGCTCGTCCTCGTAAAAAAATTAAAAAGACAGTGGTTGATGGCATCGCCCACATCCACGCGTCTTTCAACAACACCATCGTGACCATCACCGACCGTCAGGGTAATGCGCTTTCTTGGGCAACCTCCGGTGGTTCGGGTTTCCGCGGTTCTCGCAAGTCCACCCCGTTCGCTGCTCAAGTAGCTGCTGAACGTGCTGGTCAAGCTGCGCTGGAATATGGCCTGAAAAACCTTGACGTTAACGTTAAGGGCCCAGGTCCAGGTCGTGAGTCCGCTGTCCGTGCTTTGAACGGCTGTGGCTATAAGATCGCCAGCATCACCGACGTGACGCCAATCCCGCACAACGGGTGCCGTCCGCCGAAGAAGCGCCGCGTGTAATCCAGGAGACTGTAAAGAATGGCTCGTTACATTGGTCCAAAATGCAAACTGGCACGTCGTGAAGGCACCGATCTCTTCCTGAAGAGTGGTGTGCGCGCTATCGAATCGAAGTGCAATATTGAAGCTGCTCCAGGCATCCACGGCCAGCGCCGCGGTCGCCAATCCGACTACGGCACCCAGCTGCGTGAAAAGCAGAAGGTCCGTCGTATCTACGGCGTTCTCGAGCGTCAGTTCAGCGGCTACTACAAACAAGCTGCTGGCAAGAAAGGTGCAACCGGTGAAAACCTGCTGCAACTGCTCGAATGCCGTCTGGATAACGTCGTATACCGTATGGGTTTCGGTTCTACTCGTGCCGAATCTCGTCAGTTGGTATCGCACAAGTCGATCAGCGTTAACGGTCAGACCGTAAACGTTCCGTCTTACCAGGTTCGTGCTGGTGACGTGGTCGCTATCCGCGAGAAAGCAAAGAACCAGCTTCGCATTGTCCAAGCTCTCGATCTGTGTGCCCAACGTGGCCGCGTAGAATGGGTAGAAGTAGACACTGAGAAGAAGTCGGGCGTTTTCAAGAACGTTCCAGCTCGCAGTGATCTGTCCGCCGACATCAACGAAAGCCTGATTGTCGAGCTCTACTCCAAGTAAGGGCTAGAAAATAGGTGCATCCATGCAGATTTCGGTAAATGAGTTCCTGACACCTCGCCATATTGATGTGCAAGTTGTCAGTCCAACCCGCGCTAAAATCACTCTCGAGCCTCTCGAGCGTGGTTTTGGCCACACCCTGGGCAACGCGCTGCGCCGCATCCTGTTGTCCTCAATGCCAGGCTGTGCAGTAGTCGAGGCCGAGATTGATGGTGTGCTCCACGAGTACAGCGCCATCGAAGGTGTACAGGAAGACGTAATTGAAATCCTGTTGAACCTTAAAGGTCTGGCTATCAAGCTGCACGGCCGTGACGAAGTTACGCTGACCTTGTCGAAGAAGGGTTCGGGGGTGGTTACCGCTGCCGATATTCAGCTGGATCATGATGTCGAGATCGTTAATCCCGATCACGTAATCGCCAACCTGGCGTCTAACGGCGCCTTGAACATGAAGCTCACCGTAGCTCGTGGTCGTGGTTATGAACCAGCAGACTCGCGTCAGAGCGATGAAGATGAAAGCCGCAGCATTGGTCGCTTGCAGCTTGATTCTTCGTTCAGCCCGGTTCGCCGTATCGCATACGTGGTGGAAAACGCCCGTGTCGAGCAGCGTACTAACCTGGACAAACTGGTTATTGATCTGGAGACCAACGGTACCCTGGATCCTGAAGAGGCCATTCGTCGTGCTGCAACCATCCTGCAACAGCAGTTGGCTGCATTCGTCGACCTCAAAGGTGACAGCGAGCCAGTGGTTATCGAACAGGAAGACGAGATCGATCCGATCCTGCTTCGTCCGGTTGACGATCTGGAACTGACCGTGCGTTCGGCCAACTGCCTTAAGGCGGAGAACATTTACTACATTGGTGACCTGATTCAGCGCACCGAAGTAGAACTGTTGAAGACTCCGAACCTGGGCAAGAAATCCTTGACTGAAATCAAGGACGTTCTGGCCTCCCGTGGTCTGTCCCTCGGCATGCGCCTCGACAACTGGCCGCCTGCAAGTCTTAAGAAGGACGACAAGGCGACTGCCTGATCGTCGTAATCACCGAACGTTGTGTTTGGTAAGGAATGAACCATGCGTCATCGTAAAAGTGGTCGTCACCTGAGCCGCACTAGCTCGCACCGCAAGGCTATGTTTCAAAACATGGCAGTGTCGCTGTTCGAGCACGAGCTGATCAAAACGACTCTGCCGAAAGCCAAAGAACTGCGTCGCGTTGCTGAGCCGCTGATTACTCTGGCCAAGAACGATTCTGTTGCTAACCGCCGTCTGGCTTTCGACCGTACTCGTTCGAAAGCAATCGTTGGTAAGCTGTTCAACGATCTGGGCAAGCGTTATGCAACTCGTGAGGGTGGCTACCTGCGCATCCTCAAGTGCGGTTTCCGCGCTGGCGACAACGCGCCTATGGCGTACGTCGAGTTGGTTGATCGTCCAGTTGGCGGTGAAGCTGTATCCGCTGAGTAAGACGTCAGTCTCTACAAAAAACCGGGCCTAGTGCCCGGTTTTTTGTGCGCGTTGTATTGTGGTTTTCTATTGATCTCCATCATTTAATGAATTTGCCCATGTGAAGTGCATGGTCAATACTCCTCGTCAGCCGATTACACGGCAGCATCAAGACTGACTGAGGAAGTAAACGCATGAGCCAGACCAAAACGCTTACCACTGCCAGCGGCGCCCCAGTCGCTGACAACCAGAATTCTCGTTCTGCCGGTCCTCGTGGCCCCTTGCTGCTTGATGACTTTCATTTGATCGAGAAACTCGCTCACTTCAACCGTGAAAACATTCCTGAACGTCGTGTACATGCCAAAGGTTCGGGGGCTCACGGTACGTTCACTGTGACGCGTGACATGTCGCAATACAGCAGCGCGAAGCTGTTCGACACGATCGGCAAGCAAACACCGACCTTTATGCGCTTCTCGACGGTCGGCGGTGAACGCGGTTCTGCCGACACCGAGCGCGACCCTCGCGGTTTTGCCATCAAGTTCTATACCGAAGAAGGCAATTGGGACATCGTGGGTAATAATACCCCCGTGTTCTTTATCCGGGACCCACTCAAGTTTCCGGACTTTATCCACACCCAAAAGCGTCTCCCGCAAAGCAACTTGAAAAGCGCGCAAATGATGTGGGATTTCTGGTCACATTCACCTGAATCTTTACATCAGGTGACCATCCTGTTTTCTGACCGCGGTGTCCCGGATGGCTATCGTCATATGCATGGCTTCGGCAGCCACACGTACAGCCTGATCAACGCCGCCGGCGAGCGCCATTGGGTCAAGTGGCATTACAAAACCAAGCAAGGAATTAAAAACTTGGCGCCTGCCGAGGCGGCGCGTTTGGCGGGTACAGACCCTGACTATGCGCAACGCGATTTGTTTGGTGCGATTGAACGGGGAGATTTCCCTAAATGGCGCGTTTGCATGCAAGTGATGACCGAAGCACAGGCGGCTGCGCATCACGAGAACCCGTTTGATGTCACCAAAACCTGGTCGCAGAAAGAGTTTCCATTGATTGAGATTGGCGAACTTGAGCTCAACCGCAACCCGCTTAATTATTTCGCCGAAGTTGAGCAGGCGGCCTTTGGCCCCAGCAATATGATTCCGGGTGTAGGCCTCTCGCCTGATCGCATGCTACAGGGCCGTGTATTCGCGTATGCGGATGCCCATCGCTATCGCGTAGGCACCAACCACCAACATTTGCCGATCAACTCGCCACGTGTACCTGTGCACAACTACCAGCGTGATGGCTCCATGGCTTATGGCAACAACGGCGGCGCGGCACCGAACTACGAGCCCAACAGTTACTCTGACGCCCCTAAGCAGGCGCCACAATATGCTGAGCCGCCATTGGCGTTGAATGGCGCGGCGGATCGTTACGATCATCGCGAAGATACTGATTACTACAGCCACGCAGGTGCTCTGTTCCGGTTGATGAGCCCGGAACAGAAAGCCCTGTTGATTAACAACATTGCCGGGGCAATGGCCGGGGTGTCTGACGACGTGGTGCAGCGTCAATTGCCTCACTTCTATAACGCTGATCCGGCGTACGGAGAAGGGGTGGCAAAAGCGTTGGGTGTACAGCGTAACTAACTCTAAGTGAGAAGCAGAACCGCCCTCAATTGGGCGGTTTTTGCGTTATTTAGGCTCGTTTTCTCAGATAAACAGCACATTTGTTGCGATTGAACCGTGACCTCTTGGTCAGCTTGGTTCAAACTACAGCCTTTCAAGCAGGGAGATGTGGGCCAATGCTAGGGCACCCGGAAGTAATCGATTATCTCAACACGTTGCTCACCGGTGAGCTGGCTGCACGTGATCAATATTTTGTCCATTCCCGTATGTACGAAGACTGGGGTTTCACCAAGCTCTACGAGCGTATCAATCACGAGATGGAAGAAGAGGCGCAGCACGCCGATGCGTTGATGCGTCGGATTCTGATGCTCGAAGGCACCCCTCGCATGCGTCCTGACGACCTGGATGTGGGGACCACCGTCCCGGAGATGTTCGCCGCAGACTTGCGTCTGGAATACAAAGTCCGGGCAGCGCTGTGCAAAGGTATTGAGCTGTGCGAATTGCACAAGGATTACGTCAGCCGCGACATGCTGCGCATCCAGCTCGCCGACACTGAAGAAGACCATACCTATTGGCTGGAGAAACAGCTCGGTCTGATTAAGTCGATTGGCTTGCAGAACTACCTTCAGTCGCAGTTCTGATTAGCGTTCTTACCTGTCGCTGCTTCAGGCAGCGATGACGCAGACTAAAAGGCCCTGCCATCTCACGATGACAGGGCCTTTTTCATACGCTGATTTAAGCTTTGTCGCGAATCAACAGCGGCTTCAGGTAGAAACCGGTGTGAGACTGCTTCATGTTTGCCACGTCTTCCGGCGTACCGGTTGCGATTATCTGCCCACCTTTGGAACCGCCTTCAGGGCCCAAGTCCACCAGCCAATCCGCGGTCTTGATCACGTCGAGGTTGTGCTCGATGACCACCACGGTATTGCCGTGGTCGCGTAATCGATGCAATACATCCAGCAATTGCTGGATATCGGCGAAGTGCAGGCCTGTTGTCGGTTCGTCGAGGATGTACAGCGTTTTGCCGGTATCGCGCTTGGACAGCTCGCGGGACAACTTGACCCGCTGAGCCTCGCCGCCTGACAGGGTCGTGGCGGATTGCCCCAGCTTGATATACGACAAACCTACGTCCATCAGCGTCTGTAGCTTACGCGCCAGCGCAGGGACGGCATCGAAGAACTCGCGGGCTTCTTCAATGGTCATCTCCAGCACTTCATGGATGCTCTTGCCCTTGTACTTGATCTCAAGGGTTTCGCGGTTATAGCGCTTGCTTTTGCACACGTCGCAAGGCACGTAGATGTCGGGCAGAAAGTGCATTTCTACCTTGATCAGGCCGTCACCCTGACACGCCTCGCAACGTCCACCCTTCACGTTGAAGGAGAAACGTCCCGGACCATAGCCTCGGGAGCGGGATTCCGGTACGCCGGAGAACAGCTCGCGAATAGGCGTAAACAACCCGGTATAGGTCGCAGGGTTAGAGCGCGGGGTGCGGCCGATCGGGCTTTGATCGATGTCGACGACCTTGTCCAGATGCTCAAGCCCTTTGATGCTGTCGTGAGCCGCCGCCTCCAGCGTGCTCGCGCCGTTCAAGGCTGTCGCGCTGAGCGGGTAGAGCGTGTTGTTGATCAGTGTGGACTTGCCCGAACCTGAAACCCCGGTCACGCAGGTCAGCAAGCCAATGGGGATTTCGAGGTCAACATTACGCAAGTTGTTGCCGCGCGCACCTTTGAGCGACAGCGTCAGCTTTTTGTTGCGCGGAGTGCGTTTGGCCGGAACTTCGATCTTCACCCGCCCCGACAGGTATTTGCCGGTCAGCGAATCAGGGTGCGCCATCACCTCGGCCGGTGTGCCTTCGGCCACGATGTGTCCGCCATGCACGCCTGCCCCCGGGCCGATATCCACGACATAGTCCGCCAGACGAATTGCATCTTCATCGTGCTCGACCACTATCACGGTATTGCCGATGTCGCGAAGGTGTTTGAGGGTGCCCAGCAAACGATCGTTATCGCGCTGATGCAGGCCGATAGACGGCTCATCAAGGATGTAAAGAACACCCACCAGGCCCGCGCCGATCTGGCTGGCCAGACGGATACGCTGCGCCTCGCCGCCGGACAGTGTGTCAGCACTGCGATCCAGCGACAGATAATCGAGGCCCACATTCACCAAAAACTGCAGGCGTTCGCGAATTTCTTTCAGAATTTTGTCTGCAATCTCGCCGCGACGCCCGGTCAGGCTCAGCGCGCTGAAATATTCAGTGGCATCGCCAATGGGCATGTTGGTCACGGCCGGCAGGTTTTTCTCACCGACCCATACGTGACGCGCTTCACGACGCAGGCGTGTGCCGCGGCAGTCGGGGCAAGCCTGGGTGCTGAGAAACTTGGCCAACTCCTCACGAACGGTCGCCGACTCGGTTTCGCGATAGCGCCGCTCAAGGTTAGGCACGATCCCTTCAAACGGGTGCGCCCGCTTGACGATGTCACCCCGATCATTGAGATAGCGGAAATCAACGTTCTGCGTGCCGCTGCCGTACAGAATGACTTTCTGTTTGTCGGCGGGCAGTTCGCTGAACGGCACTTCAAGGCTGAAATCGTAATGCTTGGCCAGCGCACCCAGCATCTGGAAGTAATAGACGTTACGCCTGTCCCAGCCGCGAATGGCGCCTTCAGCCAAGGTCAAATCACCATTGACCAGTCGCTTGATGTCGAAAAACTGCTTAACCCCGAGCCCGTCGCAGGTCGGGCATGCACCGGCCGGGTTGTTGAAGGAAAACAGTTTGGGTTCCAGCTCGCTGATAGCGTGCCCGCAAATGGGGCAAGCGAAGCGTGCCGAAAAAATTATCTCTTCGCCGGGCTCGTCGTCCATCGGCGCCACCAGCGCGATACCGTCAGCCAGCTTGAGCGCGGTCTCAAACGATTCGGCCAGGCGCTGTTGCAGATCCGCTCTGACCTTGAAGCGGTCAACGACCACGTCAATCGAGTGTTTCTTCTGCTTGTCGAGCTTTGGCAACTCATCCAGTTCGCACAGCTTGCCGTCTACGCGCGCGCGAACGAAGCCCTGAGCCCGTAGCTCTTCGAACACCGACAGGTGCTCGCCTTTACGTTCACGAATCACCGGCGCCAGCAGCATCAACTTGCTGCCTTCGGGTTGCGCCAGCACCAGGTCGACCATCTGGCTGACGGTCTGTGCTTCCAGTGGAATATCGTGATCCGGGCAGCGCGGAATGCCGACGCGTGCATACAGCAAACGCAGGTAATCGTAGATTTCAGTGATGGTGCCGACAGTGGAACGCGGGTTGTGTGACGTCGATTTTTGCTCGATGGAGATGGCTGGCGACAAACCTTCAATGGTGTCGACGTCAGGCTTTTCCATCATCGAAAGGAACTGCCGCGCATAGGCCGACAGCGACTCGACATACCGACGCTGGCCTTCGGCATACAACGTGTCAAACGCCAGGGATGATTTGCCGGAGCCAGACAGTCCGGTGATGACGATCAGTTTGTCCCGTGGCAGGGTCAGGTCGATGTTCTTCAGGTTGTGGGTTCGTGCCCCACGTATCAGGATCTTGTCCACTGCGGCCTCGCTTGGCGGGCATAACATAAACGAATGAGTATACGGATCTGTGTGAAAGCTGTGCAGGTCCTTAATGGCACGTTGTCATTAAGGGTCTTTATAACTTTTACGTGACAAAGCGTCGCGCATCGCTCGTGTGTGTGCTGTTACTCGATGGGACTGGTAGAATCGCCGCCGGTTCACACGAGGTTTTTCCATGCACGATCCCCACAGCGAACGCATGAGTGGTAGCGAGACCCGCGCAGCAAGCGGTCTGGCCCTTGTGTTTGCCTTCCGCATGCTTGGTATGTTCATGGTGTTGCCGGTACTGGCGACCTATGGGATGGACCTTGCAGGTGCAACGCCGGCCTTGATTGGTCTGGCGATTGGCGCTTATGGCTTGACCCAGGCCATCTTCCAGATCCCTTTTGGGGTCATTTCCGACCGCATTGGCCGTCGCCCCGTTATCTACCTGGGGCTGGTGGTGTTCGCAGTGGGCAGCGTAGTGGCTGCCTGTTCTGACTCAATCTGGGGCGTGATTGCCGGGCGCATCCTGCAAGGGGCGGGCGCGATTTCTGCGGCGGTGATGGCCTTGCTTTCAGACCTGACCCGCGAGCAGCACCGCACCAAGGCCATGGCCATGATTGGCATGACCATCGGCTTGTCGTTCGCAGTCGCGATGGTGGTGGGCCCACTGCTGACCCGCGCCTTTGGTTTGTCCGGGCTGTTTCTGGCTACCGGGGCCATGGCATTGGTGGGGATTGTCATCGTCATGTTCATGGTGCCGCGCTCAACCGGCACGCTGCAGCACCGTGAGTCAGGCGTGGCCAGGCAGGCGTTGCTGCCGACCTTGCGCCATCCCGACCTGCTGCGTCTGGACCTCGGCATTTTTGTGTTGCACGCCATGTTGATGTCCAGCTTCATTGCCTTGCCGCTGGCGCTGGTTGAAAAAGCCGGTTTGCCCAAGGAGCAGCATTGGTGGGTCTACCTGACCGCGTTGTTGATTTCTTTCTTCGCCATGATCCCGTTCATCATCTACGGCGAAAAGAAACGCAAAATGAAACGAGTTTTACTCGGTGCCGTCGCGACGTTAATGCTCACTGAGCTATTCTTCTGGCAGTTCGGCGACAGCTTGCGTGCGTTGGTGATCGGCACGGTGGTGTTCTTCACCGCGTTCAATCTGCTGGAGGCTTCGTTGCCTTCGCTGATCAGCAAGGTGTCACCGGCGGGCGGCAAGGGCACGGCGATGGGGGTCTACTCTACCAGCCAGTTCCTGGGGTCGGCATTGGGCGGCATACTCGGCGGCTGGATGTTTCAGCATGGCGGTCTGTCGGTTGTGTTCTTGGGATGCGCAGGTCTGGCTGCACTCTGGCTAGCCTTTGCTGTTACCATGCGCGAACCGCCGTATGTAACCAGCCTGCGCTTGCCGCTGTCGCCTGAGGCGCTTCGCGAAGCAGGTTTGACCGAGCGTTTAAAGGCCGTTGCAGGCGTAACGGATGCAGTGGTGGTAGCCGAAGAGGCTGCCATTTATATCAAATTGGACACCGAACTATTGGATCGCGCGACACTCGAGCAGCTGGTCAACCCGGCGCCGACGTGCGAAGCCTAGGAGAACGTTATGGCCCGTGGGGTTAACAAAGTTATATTGGTCGGCACATGCGGCCAGGATCCCGAAGTTCGCTACTTGCCTAACGGTAATGCCGTGACCAACCTGAGTCTGGCAACCAGCGAACAGTGGACTGACAAGCAAACCGGCCAGAAAGTTGAAAAGACGGAATGGCACCGTGTATCGATGTTCGGCAAAGTAGCCGAAATTGCTGGCGAATACCTGCGTAAGGGTTCGCAGGTGTACATCGAAGGCAAGCTGCAAACCCGCGAGTGGGAAAAAGACGGTATCAAGCGTTACACCACTGAAATCGTGGTCGACATGCAAGGCACCATGCAACTGCTCGGCGGCCGCCCACAAGGCGACCAGCAAAATCAGGGTGGCGGTAACAACTACCAGCAATCCGCGCCGCGTCAGCAGGCTCAACGCCCGGCACCGCAGCAGCAGCCACAGCGCGAGTCGCGTCCGGCGCCGCAACAGCAGGCTCAACAGCCAGCCCCTGATTTCGACAGCTTTGATGACGATATCCCGTTCTAGGACTTACCTAAGACAATTTTGTAAGGTTTAGACCAAAGCCCCGAAAACGCTGTTTTTGGGGCTTTTTCATTGGTGCGCGATGCCTTACAGGCATGTCGGCCGTGCATGGAAAACCAAGGGGTTGCAGAGCAATGCGGCGTTTTGAAACTGTGGTTTTGCCTAAGGTTTGCACTTGTAGAACGGCAGACACTTATTGAGGCCACTGCTCAAGCAAGATCGAGGCAAACTTTTCTGCCGCCGGAGACAGAGACGCACCTCTGCGATACACCAGACCCAATGAGCGATTTACCACGGGCTCAATCAAGGGGACGCTGACCAGTGTGGGATGATCGCCCGTTGGCATTGCCAGACTGGGCATCACCGATACGCCAAGTCCTGCTTCGACTAAACCCAATGAGGTTGAAAGGTGCTGAACCTCATAAAACCACTTCGGTCGCCAGCTTAAACTCGACAAAGCATGGTCTAAAAGCATGCGGTTTCCGCTTAAGCGGCCCACGCCAATCAACCGATACTCACTGAGTTGCGACCACTTTACAGACGCACAATTGGCCAGCTCATGGTCTCGTCTGCAGGCCAACACAAACGGCTCATTGACCAAGGTTACAAACTCGATATCCGGGTGTTGGCCACTCATCATGTTGATACCAAAATCGGCTTCGCCACGCAGTACGGCTTCCAGGCCGTCGTTTGCGCTCAGGTCTAACAATCGAATATGGATTTTAGGATAACGCTCGTTGTAGAGCCGGATCACTGAAGGCAAAAAATAGAAGGCTGCCGTGGGGATACAAGCCAGCGTGACACGACCGCTTCGTCGTTCAGCCAACTCCCGAATATTAAGAATCGAGTCATCAAAGTCATCGAGCAGTCTGCGCGCTTTGGGTAAAAAATCGCGCCCTACACTTGTCACACTCACTTTGCGCGTTGTTCGATCAAGCAGAGCAGTCCCCAACCCCTCTTCAAGTTTTTTTATCCGGCGACTTAGCGCAGGCTGAGAAAGATGAAGTGCATCAGCCGCTTCGTGAAAACTGCCGAGTTCTGCGATTTTAACGAAAGAGCGAATGTCTTGAAGTTCGTATTCCATAGTTTTTCTCGCCAGAAAGGTCAGCTTCATCGGAAGTGGCTTGGGATTATTATTTTGTGAAACGCAATAATGGTTGAAATCTTTGCATTGGAAACACTATTGCTTCCCTGTCACTCTCTTCGCAAGGAAATAATTCAATAAGTTAATTTAAAAAGAGTTACTAATTATGCAGCGTGTTCCATGCGTTCTAATGCGCGGTGGTACTTCAAAGGGAGCGTTTTTTCTCGCGCATGATCTACCCGATTCAATGACGGAACGAGATGAGTTATTGCTTGCGTTGATGGGGTCGGGTCACGAGTTGGAGATTGACGGGATCGGGGGTGGCAGTCCTCAAACAAGTAAAGTGGCCATCGTCAGTCCTTCGCGCCACCCTGATGCAGATGTCGATTATCTTTTTGTCCAGGTGATGGTCTCAACGCGCCGTGTTGATACGACGCCTAACTGCGGCAACATGCTCTGTGCAGTTGGCCCGTTTGCTATTGAACAAGGCCTGGTAAAACCCGACGGTCCTACAACCCGGGTGCGTATCCGTAACCTGAACACCCATACATTTGTCACCGCTCAAGTACAGACGCCACAAGGCAAGGTGACTTATGAAGGGCAGACAACCATTGATGGCGTGCCGGGGAGCGCGGCGGCTGTTCACCTTACCTTTCTGGATGCTGCCGGTAGCAAGACAGGCGCGCTGTTTCCGACGGGCAATGTTCAAGACGAATTTGACGGCATTCCTGTGACCTGCATCGACATGGCCATGCCGATGGTGATCGTTGAGGCTCGGCACCTGGGTAAGCAAGGTGATGAATCGCCGGTAGAACTCGATGCCGATACGACATTTCTGCACCGCCTGGAAGCCCTGCGCCTGCGTGCTGGCGCGGCAATGGGGTTGGGCGATGTGAGTGAACGGGTCATCCCCAAACCTGTGTTGATAGCACCCGCCAAAGCAGGTGGAACGCTTCTAGTCAGGTATTTCATGCCTCACGCCTGTCATCGTGCCTTGGCCATTACCGGTTCGATTGGCCTGGCGACCGCCTGTGTTAGCCAAGGAAGCGTCGCAGCACAGATGCTGGGTACGGCTTGCAAGCCACGTCAGCAACACGTGCGCATTGAACACCCAGGCGGCGGTATCGATGTCATGTTGTCTTACACCGGCGTGAGCGGCGGAATTATTTGCGCTTCTGTTGTACGAACAGCACGTCGATTGTTTTCCGGATACGTATATGCCTTTCCCTCACGAAAACGAACGAGTGAGTGACTTTAAGTAACGTCCGCTTTAAGCAGGTACCTCAAAATAATTCTAAAAAAGGTGATGTCATGAAAGTTATTAATTCGCTTTTTGACGTGTGCTGTAATTATGTACCGCTGCGCAGTGCCTATAAGGTTCATTGTAGGGGTGTAAGTTGTACCGAGTCTCTGTAACGGTTAAATGCCGCTTAACACGTGGTTGTCGATTACTTCATCTATAACAATAAGAGAATAATCTATGCTCGCCTTACTGGGGTTGGCCATGGTGGTCGTGTTCACGTTGCTGATCATGACCAAGCGCCTTTCGCCGATAGTTGCCTTGACACTAGTACCGATTGCATTTGCGCTGATCGGGGGGTTCGGCGGTACAACCGGAAAAATGATGTTGGATGGCGTGAAAATGGTCGCGCCTTCGGCAGCATTGTTGTTATTTGCCATTCTTTTCTTTGGCTTGATGATTGATGCGGGCCTGTTCGATCCGTTGATCCGCAAAATCCTGAAGCGGGTTAATGGGGACCCGATGAAGATTGCTATAGGTACTGCACTGTTGTCATTGACCGTTGCGCTGGATGGGGACGGCACGACCACGTACATGATCACCTGCGCTGCAATGTTGCCCTTATACAAGCGTATTGGCATGAACCCGATGATCTTGGGCATCATTGCGATGTTGTCACTGAGCATCATGAGCGGTATGACCCCGTGGGGCGGGCCGGCCACGCGAGCCATAGCGGCGCTGGGCCTTGATGCCGGGGAGTACTTCATCCCGTTATTGCCCACCATGATCGGTGGGGCGCTCTGGGTTGTTTTCACCGCCTTTCTATTGGGACGCAGAGAGCGCAAACGTATTGGCAATGTGCTTTTGTCCAGCGGTGGCAGCGATTGCTACATCAAAGCCATTCTGAACGATACCCCGCATAAGCGCCCCCGGCTGGCCTACATCAACTTGATGCTGGTTATCGCGGTGATGACGGCTTTGGTCATGGGATTGATGCACTCCGCCATCCTGTTTTTGATCGGGTTTGTGTGCGCATTGATGATCAATTACCCACAACTGGACATACAAAAAGAGCGCCTGCTCGCCCACTCCGGTAATGCCATGACCGTGGTGGTACTGGTATTTGGTGCCGGCATCTTTGCAGGGATATTCTCAGGCACCAAGATGGTAGATGCCCTGGCACACACATTAGTGGAGTGGATCCCCCCAGACTGGGGCCATCTGTTTCCTCTTATTGTGGCCCTCACCAGCATGCCACTGACCTTTGTACTGTCCAATGACGCGTATTACTTCGGCGTTGTCCCCATCCTTGCCAATGCGGCAGCTATCTACGGCATTAGCCCCCTGGAAATTGCACGGGCCTCTATTTTAGGGCAGCCCGTTCATTTGATGAGCCCTCTGGTCGCCTCTACGTTACTGCTGATGGGCATGATCGACTGCAATATCGGGGATTTTCAGAAAGCGGCTTGCAAGTGGGCGGTGCTCACCTCGCTCGTGGTGACCGCCATCGCGCTTTTAACAGGGGCTTTGACACTGTGGATCTGATGTTTTTTGCATAACACCTGCTTCGGGTGACAGGCCCATGCAGTTCCAATAATAAAAAGAGTCGTGTCATGAAAGAACTTCTACTGCGGGGTGTCCTTGTTACGTCCCTGAGTGCTTCACCGTTCATCAATTCCAACGCGACGGAGTTTATTGACGGCAGTCATTTGAAACTTCAGTTGCGAAACGTTTACTTCAATGAAAATTTTCGGGATGAGAACGGACTGAGCCCCCGCGCGGCTAAAAACGCGAAGAGTGAGCGAACAGAGTGGGCTCAAGGTTTTCTACTGGACTTCAAGTCCGGGTTTACACCGGGCACGGTTGGTTTTGGTGTAGATGCATTGGGGCTGACAGGCTTTAAGCTGGACTCTGGCAAAGGGCGCAGTGGCACTGGTTTGCTTGCTGTAGGCTCAGATGGACAAGCCGCCGATGAGTTCGCCAGTCTGGGCATCGCCGGTAAAGTCCGGTTTGCACACACCACCGTTCAACACGGATCTGTATTGCCCAAAACGCCGGTCTTGATCTACAACGATGCGCGCCTTTTACCTCAGACTTATCAGGGAACACTGTTCACCAGTACCGACATTGATAACTTGACACTTTCGGGCGGGCGCCTGAATCAATTCAAGTTAAGGGACTCCTCGGATAGCCGCTCGATAACACCCAACGGTTTTACGGGACAAGGGGCGCCCTTCTCATTTATAGGCGGTGAATACACACTGGGTGAACGTACCCGGTTAGGGTATTTCTACGCCCAGTTGGACAACTTTTACAGACAGCATTTCGCTTCGGTACAGCACGATCAGCAATGGGGAACAGGCCTGTTAACGACCGATGTTCGTTATTTTCGTAGTGTTGACGCTGGAATGCAGAAGGCCGATGCAATTGACAATACCTTGCTCAGTGGCCTGCTGAGCTATTCGATCGCAGGCCACCGGGTCGGCGCCGGTTATCAAGTGCTCAATGGCCAAGCCGGTTTACCGTACATCACGGGTGCGAGCGTGTACTCCTTTAGCAACGCCGGAATAGGCAAGTTCGTTCATGAAGACGAAAAGACCTGGATGCTCAGTTACGGCTATGACTTTTCAAGAGTGGGTTTACCTGGCTTGACGCTATCTGGCCGCTACTTGAGTGGGAGAAATGGCAAGACTGGGTCCGCGCAGTTGCACGAACATGAGCGCGACGCAGAGCTGGCTTATGTTGTGCAAAGCGGGGCGCTTAAAGGCGTGGGCTTAAAAATGCGTAATTATGTTTACCGCTCCGATGGGGCGCGGGGCAGGGACAGTAATCGTCTTTACCTGACTTACGATATCGCGCTGTGGTAAGCCCGAGGGCTCGCTCAGGTCAGGCAAGACACGTCAGTTGTGAACACGCTCGCCGCCGTTCAGGGGGGAGCGTGTTAATCGCACTACCGACGACGCATCAACAGCACAGCAAGCACAATGGCTACGCCAGCAATAGCCGTTGAAATAACCCCCAGAGACTCCAGCCCATAGTGACGAATCCCCAGGCCGCCGAAGATCGCACCTAACCCGATACCCGCGTTAGCGGCCGAAATGTTCATCGTCGCGGCCAATGCCTGAGCCTTGGCGCCTGCTCGCATGACCCGGACCTGGCAAATGGGGAACAGTGCCGTATACGCAATGCCCCACACAGCCAACGCGACCATCAAGCCTGTGTGCTGTGTCGCCAGTGGCGTGGCGGCCAGCATGCCGGCAGCGAGTAACGCGAGAAATACCACACTCGAACCCAATGGGCTGCGATCGACCAGGCGTCCGCCGATGTGATTGCCGAGCATGCCGACGGCCCCAAAGCCCATCAGCCACCAACCCACATGACCGGGCGAGATGCCCGCGAGGCTTTCGAGGGTATCTGCGAGGTAGGTGTAGGCCGTGAACATGGCCGTGAAGCTCAGGACAGACAGCGCGACATGGGCGATAAAGCGCGGGTCCTTGAAGATCAGCGTTTGTTTTTCACCCTGTTTGCGCTGGGGCGCGGCGGGTAAGGTCGGCATAGAGCTGCGCATCAGTGCGGCGATTAACAGGCACAGCGCGGCCAGCATCCAGAAGGTGCCACGCCAGCCAATGGCGTCCGCCGCCAGCGTGCCCAGCGGGATACCGAAAACCAGTGCCGCCGAAATACCCATGTACACGTTGGCCACCGCTTTCCCGGCATTCGCCGGACCGGCCAGTTGTCCGGCTGTTTCGCTCGCCGTGCCCCAGAAAACCGGTAAAAGCAGTGCGGGAATAAACCGTGCAATCGCCAAAATCCAGATGTTGGCGGACACCGCTGCCAGCGCATTCGACGCAGCGAACACCAGCAAAATACAGGTGAACAACTGCCTGCGATCAATGTGCGCCAGCCGTGCCGTCAGGATCGGGCCGAACAGCATCACCGTGAAAGCAAATAACGTCACCAACTGGCCAGCGAGCGTCACCGAGACATTCAAGTCGCGCGCCAGCGCAGGTAAGAGGCCGATGATCAGAAACTCAGTGGTCACAATCACAAAGGCGGCAATGGCCATGATGGCGATTTGAACTGCCGTGTGTGAATGCGTTGTGGGTGCGGCCGTGGAGGGGGCCTGAGAGGTAGAGGGCATGGTCAGAAGCTCAAAAAAAACAGGGCGTCAGCTTATTGGAGAAGTAAATTCTGATTGCGGCTATAAACTACGCAATCCGATGAATTGAATTCCCTAATAACGAGGCGCGATGTTTTCTTCAGAGCGGTTGAAAGGGCTGGATGTTTTTGTGTCTGTTGCACAAACCGGCAGTTTTACCGGTGCCGCTGAGCGTTTAAACCTCACGCGCTCGGCCATCAGCAAAGCCATCGCCCGACTGGAAGCGCGGCTGGATATCCGACTGTTCAATCGAACCACCCGCACGTTGTCACTGACGGAGGCCGGGGTGAGGTTTTACCGCACCTGCACCAACGTGCTGGGTGAGCTGGAAGAGGCTGAGTTGTCGCTGCACGCGCACAGTACCGAGCCCGTCGGGCAGGTGCGCATTGACCTGCCTGCTGCCTACGGTCGCCTGCATGCGTTGGGGGCTATTTTGGCTTGCGCGCGCGAGCATGGTTTGTTGCAGCCGCATATCTCGTTCTCGGACCGTTATGTGGACCCGGTCGAAGAAGACATCGACATTGTCGTGCGCATAGGTGGGCCGGATCTGCTGTCACAGGCGTTGGGTCGACGTTATCTGGGGGCCGAGCGCCTGGTGTTTTGCGCCTCGCCCGACTATTTGCACCGGCACGGTGTACCCCGGACGGAACAGGATTTGGAGCACCACCATTGCGTGATGTATGGCCGCGCGGATGGCAGCGTTAACCCGTGGTGGTTCGCCGGGCCGCACGGAGGGCGGGAGCGGCGGTTATTGCCGGCGCACATCGCGATAGGTGACGGCGAAGGGCAGGCCGCTGCGGTGCTGGCCGGGCACGGCATTGCCCAGTTGCCGACGTGGCTGGTGCAAGCGTCGCTGGACCAGGGAAAACTGGTGCAAGTGCTGGCGCATCTGGCGACGGACGGATCGCCCATCCACTTACTGTGGCTCAAGCGTCGCCAATCCCAGGCCAGGGTCGGCGTCGTGCTGGAGGCCTTAGGTACCGCGTTGACGGCCTAAAAGTACCTCGAAAGGTTTGTCTGAGTGCTCTGTAAGAAGGTTTTCTGGCGAAGGTGCGAAGTCTTCCTAGTGATTGACTACGCTGTAACCAGAAAACAGCGAGGCGACTGAAATCGAACTTCGCTGAGCTCTATCGATCAGTTGACTACAGACGCCCAGGAGGTCACCCCGGTTTTGTCCCATTTCAAAACGGTTTTTCTGCTGCTTATCCTGTTGCTGACAGGCAATGGAATCTTGCAGGCTGCGCCCACGCTGTCATCCGTCATCAAAGCTGAGGAAACCGACGGCAAGCCGCCGGTTTTGGTAGACGGTGGCTTGCTGGGCGCGCTGGGTGCCGGCATGGACGAGATGCAAGGTCAGCTCGGTCTGAGCATGCACTTACTGGACAGCTGGCGACTGCGCTCCGAGCGGGCCGCCGATGAAGTCGGCGTTTTGGTGGAGCAGGCTGCGACTCATCCTTCTTGGAGTGGTGTCGCCGATTTCGTGTGGTTATCCGTGGTATGGATCGGCATTTTTGCCGCTGCGTGGTTCGGCGGCCGTCTGGTGGCGCGGTATGCGAGCACAACCCGCCCCCTGCGAAATCGCCCGCGCTTGCAGACGTTGACGCAGTACTGCGCTTCGTATTTAGCCCCGGCCTTGATCGCCTTGCCGTTGACCCTCTACGCGAGTCGTTTTCTGCATGATTCCATGGGCCGCTCGCTGGCGCTGAGTCTTTCCTATGCCAGCAGCGCTGGCGTATTTTGCACGGCGTTGGTGTTGTCGCTGAGTTCGATGTTTTATGTCGGCCACAAGCGACGGGCAGTGGAGATTATTCGCCGCTATTCGCTGCGGCCTTTGTTCATCATCGGTTTTTTTGCAGCGTTCAGCGATGCCATGAACAGCCCGCAAATCGCTGGCCAATTGGGCGGCAACATCGCCAGTTGCCTGTCGGTACTGACCGGCCTGATCGCGTGCAGTGTGTTCGCTTTTTTGGCCATCAAGTTGCGGCGTCCGGTGGCGCACCTGATTCGTAACCGCGCACTGGCCCAGCGCCTGGGACAACCGGCGCTGCAAGAGTCGCTGCGCATTTTCTCCGCGCTCTGGTACTGGCCAATCCTGCTGATGCTGCTGGTCTCGATGCTGAATCTGATTGGCGTGGGTGAGGGCAGTGAACAGGCGTTACGCAACGCGTTACTGACCTCCGGGCTGTTAATCGGCACCGTGTTCCTGAGCACAATCCTGCATCACTGGTTCAGCACCCACGCCAACCGCAACGGCGCTTACAGAGAGCGTTTGATGACGGTGATGTACGCGCTGTTGCGCATTGCGCTGGCCGTAACGTTTATAGAACTGCTGGCGCAAATCTGGGGCTTTTCGCTGCTGGCGTTTGCGTCCGATAGCAGCACCGGCAAGGTCATCAGCGATTCTCTCGGGCATATCCTCTTGATCCTGTTGGTGACCTGGCTGACGTGGGTGGTGCTGGACACCTCGATTCAACAAGCCTTGCAACCCAATACCAACCGGCGTGGCACGCGCGAACCGAGTACCCGGATCAAAACCATCCTGCCGTTGCTGCGCAATGCCATCAAAGTGATTCTGGTGGTGGTGTGCACCATCACCACCATGGCCAATCTGGGCGTGAACGTTGCGCCGTTTCTGGCCGGGGCCGGGGTGATCGGTCTGGCGATCGGTTTTGGCTCACAGCAATTGGTTCAGGATGTCATCACTGGATTGTTCATCATTATTGAAGACACCATTTCGGTCGGTGACTGGGTGGTGGTGGACGCCAATCACGCGGGGACCGTCGAAGGCCTGACAATCCGCACCCTGCGCCTGCGCGACAGTCGCGGCTTCGTCCACTCGGTGCCGTTCGGCCAGATCAAGGCCGTGGTCAACCATTCCCGTCAGTTCGCCTATGCGTTCTTTTCCGTGCAGTTCACCTATGCCACGGACATTGACAAAGCCACTGACCTTATTCGCCAGGCCGGGCGCCAGATCAGCGATGACCCGCTGCTGAGCCTGAGTTTGCAAGGCTCGTTGACGGTGTTCGGGGTGGACAGCATGAACCTCGATGGCGTAACGGTTACCGCGCAATTTCGAACCATGTCCGGTGCGCAGAGCACGATCACACGGGCATTCAACGATCGCTTGAAAAAGCTTGTGGATAAGTCAGAAGACGTTCACTTCGCCCAAACCTATCCACAGGCGTTGCTGGCGCCAATCAGTACGCTGACGCCGCCACAGCCAGCGGAGGCGGCGGCCCATCGATCCACGCTGGTACTGACCGATGCACCGCCTTCATCGCAATAATCGGTGTAGGAAACTGATGCAGTTTGTCAGTGACGACACGCACAGAAACCCGCAAAATGCGGGGGTCTTGATCATGGCCAACGGCTTGTATGGTTGGTTTTCTGGTATACATCACCGTTCTGAATAGACTGAGCCTGCACACTCTATGCGAATGCGCCTTATGTTATTGGGCGGCGGAAATGCTCTCGGGCAGGCGCTGATTCGTCTGGGTGCCGAGGAAGGCATCAACTTCCTGGCCCCGCGTCCGCCGCAAGACGGCTGGGATGCTGCGAGTCTGACCCAACTGCTCGATGACACCCGACCGGACGCCGTCATCAACCTTGCGTACTACTTCGACTGGTTTCAGGCGCAGTCTGTCAGCGAGGCTCGCCTGTCTGCCCAGGAACGAGCTGTTGAGCGCCTGGCCGAACTGTGCCAGCACCACAGCATCACGCTGATCCAGCCTTCCAGTTACCGCGTCTTCGACGGCTCCCGGGCCACGGCCTACAGCGAGAAAGATGAACCTGTGCCGCTGGGTTTGCGCGGGCAGGCTTTGTGGCGGATCGAGCAAACCGTGCGTGCCATTTGCCCGCAACACGTGTTGCTGCGGTTTGGCTGGCTGCTCGATGACAGCCCGGACGGCACGTTGGGACGCTTTTTGGCACAGGCTGAAAAACCGGGCGAGTTGCTGATGGCCGATGACCGTCGCGGTAACCCGACGCCGGTCGATGATGCGGCCCGGGTGATCATTTCGGTACTCAAACAACTCGATTGCGCGGCGCCGCTGTGGGGCACCTACCACTATGCCGGGCACGAGGCCACTACGCCGTTGGCGCTGGGCCAGGCCATCCTGACCGAGGCGCGCAACCTGCACCCGCTGGCCATCGAAGCCCCGACCCCCCAAGCGCACGCCGCACGCCCCGATGCCGCTGAAGAACCGCAGCATGCGGTGCTGGCGTGCAAAAAAATTCTACACACCTTCGGGATCAAGCCCCGCGCCTGGCGCGCTGGCCTCCCGATCCTACTGGACAGGTTTTATCGTCATGGCTGATGCCCCCATTCTCGTCACCGGCGGTGCCGGTTTTATTGGTTCCAATCTGGTCGATGCATTGCTGGCTAAGGGTTACGCAGTGCGCATCCTGGATGATCTGTCCACCGGCAAGCGCAGCAACCTGCCGCTGGATAATCCCAAGGTCGAACTGATCGAAGGGGATGTGGCCGATGCCGCGCTGGTCGCCACAACCATGGCCGGCTGTCGTGCCGTGGTGCACCTGGCGGCAGTGGCGTCGGTGCAAGCCTCGGTGGATGACCCCGTACGCACCCACCAGAGTAATTTTGTTGGCACCTTGAACGTTTGCGAAGCCATGCGCGAAGCGGGCGTTAAACGTGTGGTCTTTGCCTCCAGCGCAGCGGTCTACGGTAACAACGGCGAAGGCGAGTCGATTGTCGAAGACACCCCCAAAGCGCCGCTCACCCCGTATGCCTCAGACAAACTGTCGAGCGAATACTACCTGGACTTCTACCGCCGCCAGCACGGTCTGGAGCCCGTGATTTTCCGCTTCTTCAACATTTTCGGGCCGCGTCAGGACCCGTCTTCCCCGTACTCGGGGGTGATCAGCATTTTCAGTGAGCGTGCTGAAAAAGGCCTGCCCATCACCATCTTTGGCGATGGCGAACAAACCCGCGACTTCGTGTATGTGGGCGATTTGGTGAAGATTCTGGTGCAGGCAGTCGAAGCCGAACACGTGGAAGAAGGCGCGGTCAACGTGGGCCTGAACCAAGCCACGACCCTCAAGCAAATGCTGGCCGCCCTGAGTGAAGTGGTCGGTGAGCTGCCACCGATCAGCTATGGCCCGGCGCGCTCCGGTGACATTCGGCATTCGCGTGCCGATAACAGCCGCCTGTTACAGCGTTTCACGCTGGGCGATACCACACCGATGAGTGAAGGCCTGGCGCGTTTGTTGGGTCGCTAGTAAACGCTGCACATGAAAAAGGCGCCTCGAAAGGCGCCTTTTTAGGTTCGGCTATTGCTTAGAACTTGTAACCCAAGCCCACCATGTAAACCCATGGATCGACGTCAACGTTGACCTTGGCACGAGTGCCAGGCGCAACACCGTTGTTTTCCACGGTCGCGCGGGTATCGATGTCGATGTAGCGCGCCTGGGCGTTGATCATGATGTTGTCGGTCAGCATGTAGTCGGCACCGATCTGCCAGGCCATGCCCCACGAGTTTTTCGCTTTGAAGTTATCGAAGCCCGCCGCGTTGGCGCGGCTGCCCACGTGCTCGTCGTAAATCCAGGTGTAGTTGATACCGGCACCCACGTACGGTTGGAACGCGGACTTGGAGTCCAGCGGGTAGTACACGACGCTCAGAGTGGGCGGCAAGTGTTTGAGCGAACCCAGTTTGCCATTGGCCGGATCAAGGGCAGTGCCTTTGATTTTGACGTCGTGTTCAAACGGGGTAGCGGCCAGCAACTCGATACCGATGTTGTTGGTGACCATGTAAGCAAAGTTGAGACCCAATTGGGTGTCGCTGCTCATAGTTGCCTTGCCGCCCAGATCGCGACCAGCCAGCGGACCCTGGTCCACTTTTACACTGGAGCTGTCGGCTTTCGGGTTAACCGTAATGGCACCGGCGCGGACGATGATGTCGCCTTCAGTGTGCGCGTGAGCAAGCGGGGCAACGACGGCAAGGGCAAGTGCCGCTGCGCTGAGCAAAGACTTGTGCATGGGAGCTCCAATTGGATATTTAAAATTTATATAACCAATGGTAATGAGCGCTCCGAGCCACTCTGTTGACCCAGCTCAATGAAACGGCGATGCGCTGAAAAATTGTGAAAATTTCGTGAACTAACCCGCAAACACGGACTCTTTACTCGCGGCCGTGGCCTGCCATCAGGCGGCTCAGACGCCGGGGCAGCGTGGCCCCGGCGGTTACTCCGGCAACTCGTAAACGTAGATTTTCTGCGCGTCCATCTGATACCCCGCATCGGCCAGCTCACTGCTGCTCGGCTTGACCTGCAATGCGCCTTCGATCCAGTACGGCTGGTACAGCTCGTCCAGTTTGACCCCGACGTGACTGGTCACGTGTACGATCTGATTCGAGGGCGGTGGCGGGACATGGATGCAGGCGCCGAAATACGGCACCAGCAAAAACTCCGTGGTGCGGCCTTCCTCGTTGACCTCAAGGGGCACGATGTAGCCCGGCAAGCGAATGTTTTGCCCGTCCAGCGCAGGCACAACCGGCGCATTGGGCATGCTCTGCTGCGCAGCGGGGGCCGCCTCGGGGTCAAGATTGCCCAACTGTGACAGGTCATGCATCGGCGCCGTGTCCGGCACTTCGGGCGCGGCGTCCGGCGGAATCATCTCCGACCACGTCAACTCCTTGGGTTCGGCGGCCCATACAGGGGTTGAAACCATCAGTAACAGGGCCAGCAGTGCGCGTGGCAAGACGGACATTTTCATACACAGGCTCATAAGCGAATGGACAGGCCATCGGCCAGCGATTGGCGGTAAGCGCGCCAGGCGGGCACGCAGCCCATCAACAGGGCGGCGGCCAGAATACCTGCCAGCAGCGTCCATTCATATTCACGGGGCCAGGCCAGCGGCAAGTAAAGGCCGTAGTTCGATTGCACATAACCTTGTGCCAGCGCGATACCCACATACAACAGGGCAACCCCCGCCACTACACCGATCAGCGCTAATGCCAACGCTTCGAACACCAGCAAAGTAGCGATGTGCCACGGCCGGGCGCCGACTGATCGCAGGATCGCCATTTCACGCCGTCGCTCATTGAGGCTGGTCAAAATCGCCGTCAGCATGCCGATCAAACCGGTCAGCACCACAAACAGCGAGACCACAAACAAGGCTTTTTCAGCGGTGCTCATCAAGCTCCACAATTCCTGCAAGGCGACGCCGGGCAAAATGGCCATCATCGGTTCGCCCCGGAAGTCGTTGATTTCACGTTGCAAGGCGAAGGTCGAAATCTTGCTGTTCAGCCCCAGCATGAACGCGGTAATGGCCTGTGGTGTGAGGTCCATGTTACGGGCCTGATCGGCTGTCACACGGCCTGCGCCGCGCGCTGGCACGCCGTTGTGCCAGTCGATGTGAATGGCCTCCATGCCGCCCAGGCTGATGTGCAGCGTGCGGTCCACGGGCGTGCCCGTGCGCTTGAGAATGCCGACCACGGTGAAGGGTTTGTCGTCGTGCTTGACCAGACTCACGGCAGCTACGCCGTGGGCCAGCACCAGTTTGTCCCCCAGTTTGTAGTGCAGCGCCTGTGCGACCTCGGCGCCGAGCACCACTTCAAATGGGTCGCTAGCAAAGGCGCGGCCATCGGCCAACTGCAGGTTTTGCCGATGACCGTACTGATAGTGCTCGAAATAGGCTTCGCTGGTGCCCATCACCCGGTAGCCGCGATGGGAATCACCCAGGGACATGGGGATCGCCCATTTCACCTTGGGGTTCGTGGCGAAGTGCTCAAAGCTGTCCCAGCGAATGTTATTGGTGGCATTGCCGATACGAAACACCGAATACAGCAGCAAATTCACCGAACCCGAACGGGCGCCGACGATCAGGTCAGTGCCGCTGATGGTGCTGGCAAAGCTGGCGCGGGCCTCGGTACGCACCCGCTCCACGGCCAACAACAAACACACGGACAAGGCAATCGCGAACGCGGTCAGCAGCGCGGTGAAGCGGCGGTTGGCCAGGCTGGCCAGCGCAAGACGGAACAAATACATCTCAGACCTCTGCCGGGGTGGCGGCACGATTGAGTTCAGACAACGACAAGTTGCGGTCAAACAGCGGGGCCAGGCTTTGATCGTGGCTGACGAATAACAGGCTGGCGCCTGCTTCGCGGCATTCGGCGAACAATAATTTGATGAAGGCTTCGCGTGCGTCGGCGTCCAGGGCCGAGGTGGGCTCGTCAGCGATCACCAGCGCCGGTTGGCCGATCAGGGCGCGGGCCGCCGCGACCCGTTGTTGCTGGCCGATGGACAACGAGTCGGCCCGTCGCTCCAGCAAAGCAAGGTCTTTAAGGCCCAAGTGCGCGAGCAAGGTGCGCGCGGCTGTGTCGACACTGCCATGACGTTGAACGGCGCGGCTGGCCCGCCGTTTGGAAAAATGGCAAGGCAGCTCGACGTTTTCACGCACGGACAAAAAAGGCAGCAAGTTAAATTGCTGGAAGATGTACCCCGTGTGGTCGACGCGAAAACGGTCGCGCGCACCGGAGCCCAACTCACTCAACTCCTGGCCCAGCAGGCGGATCGACCCGCAGTCAGCCTTTTGCACCCCCCCGAGCAAGCCCAGCAAGGTGGTTTTACCGCTGCCACTGGGCCCTTTGAGAAACAGGGTTTCGCCGGCCTGCAGGCTGAAGTGGGGGATGTCCAGCAGCACGGGATGGCCCGGCCAACTAAAACGCAGGTCGCTCAGTTCGATGAGTGCTTGGGTCATGGGAAATCAGGGTCGCCTGCAATGTCGGGAAAACGAGGGTGTCAGTGGCGACGTCTGCGTAAAGGGCGGCGCCAGCCACTGGCCGTGGTTAGAACGTCAGCGTCGGGGCTTTCGCTGACACGTTAACTGCTTGCTGACCGTTCGGGCCGATCAGTTGTACCTTGAATGAGTGGGTGCCGGGGAATGTCTTGAAAAACCTGCTGAGGTCGAGGGTTTTTAACGAGGCCGCATCGGCACAGGTAAACGCGTAGTGAGCTTCGATGTCGCTGTGGTGATGCTCGGCCTTGGCATTGCTGGCGCCTTCTTCGGGAGCCGGATCGAACAACGGGCTGCTCAGCTCCTGCGCCTCAACCACACACTTTGCCGCTGGCGGCAGGTTGAACAGGGCCAGCGGGTTTTCCAGTCGGGCCTTGGCGGCCGCCACGGTGGCTTTGTCGGCATCGGTGGTGGCCGCGTGTTCAAACCCCACCAGGTTCATCGCCGGGCCGTCGAGGTCCAGTTCCAGTGTTTTGTCGTCGAGTGCCACATTCAAGGTGCCTACGCCGTGTTCATGGGGGGCAAGGCTGCCATGTTCGTGATCATGCGCTTGAGCCGCATGCGCCACGGCCAGCGGTAATAAAGCGAACGGCAAAGCGAGCAGCAAACGACGCATAGCATGACTCCAGCAACAATGGGATGAATGTTTTGTTATGTAATCTTATAACGAAGTTGCGAGAGTTTGCCCGTGTGCTTGGCGTTACGCAAGACGCATGGGAGCATGCGCACATGAAACTTGAGGAGCCCTGTAATGGTGCGGATTCGCGGAACAATTGGCGATTGGCCCGTCGATCTGACGGTTGAGCTGGACGAGACGGAGTGGGCGCAGTTGGGCGGGACGTTAAAAACAGCGGCGCCCGCCAGCGTGGCGGTTGCCAGCACGCCGGTCAGTCAGGACGACGCGGTGTGGGAAATGACCAAGGCGTTACTGCGCAAGGCCGGACACATGACCGGGCCGCAGTTGCTGGCGCAATTAGAGGCCTTGACCGGCAGCACGGGAGCGGGCAAGCGGCTGTTGGTGCGCTTGCGTCATAGCCCGCAAGTGCAAGTGGCGAGCGGCGCGGACTCACCGGTTTACAGCTGGGTCGAATAAACCGGTGAGGGCGCGTTGTCGCCGCAGCGAGGTCAGTACAGCGCGGCAAACAGTTTGCGGCGATAGGTGGTGACCAGCGGGTGATCGTTGCCCAGCAGGTCAAACACTTGCAGCAGGGTTTTGTGGGTGATGCCTTCGTTGTAGCTGCGGTTGCGGATAAACAGTTTCAGCAAACCTTCCAGTGCGCCTTCGTATTGCTGGCGCGCCAACTGCTGCACGGCCAGGTGGTAGGCAGCTTCGTCGTCCTGCGGGTTCTGCGCCACACGGGTTTTGAGGTCTGCCACATCCGGCAGATCTTTGGCCTGGCTCAAGAAGGTCAACTGCGCCTTGGCGCCCGCCAGCTCGGCTTTATGTTCGTCGCTCTTGACCGCGTCCAGCACGGCCTGCGCCTCAGTCAGCTCACCTCGCTTTGCCAGGCAACGGCCATACAGAATCAATGCCCTGGCATTAGTGTTGTCTTCGGTCAGTACCTGCTTGAGCAACGCTTCTGCGTCGGCAAAGCGGCTTTCGGCAAACAGGGCCTGCGCTTGCACCATCGGGTCTTCAGCTGGCGGAGCGGGCATTTCGACATGAGGCTCAAGCATGGCGCGAATCGCGGATTCGGGTTGCGCCTCCTGAAAGCCATCAACCACCTTGCCGTCCTTGAACAACACCACCGTCGGCAGGGTGCGGATGCCGATGCGGCCCACGATGTCCTGTTCCACATCGCAGTTGACCTTGGCCAGCAGCAGCTCGCCCTGATAGTCCTCGGCAATCTGCTCCAGAATCGGCAGCATCACCTTGCACGGGGCGCACCACTCTGCCCAGAAATCCACCAGGACGGGTTGTTCAAAAGAGGCTTCAACAACCTGTTTGTCGAAGTCTGCCGACGTCACGTCAAAGCTATATGCAGTCGTAGGTTGAGTCATTGTGGGTCTCGAAACAGGTAAATGAAGGCAACTATAAAGGCTGCGCGGGCACGCTGAAAGTCGCGTGTCAGCGCTGCGCGTGATACAGGCTCACGTGACGGAACTCATGGGGCTCGGCCAGATCCGGCAAGGTGAGCGCCTTGAGGCTTTCCAACTGGCGGTACAGCGGATGCCTGAAGTCGCGCACCCGCGAATCGGCCACCAGCGTTTGCTGCCCGCGGGTCAGGAACTGGTCAAGCAGGGGCAGGTTTTCGCGGTCGTACAGCACATCAGCGACCAGGATCAGATCAAAGCGATCTGCCTCGGCGAAGAAATCGTCGGAGTAGCCCAACTGCACGTGATTGAGCGCCGCATTGGCCTGGCAGGCTGCCAGCGCCAGCGGGTCGAGATCGCACGCCAGCACTTCCAGCGCGCCAGCCTTGGCTGCTGCAATCGCGGCCACGCCTGAGCCAGCACCGAAGTCCAGCACGCGCTTGCCTTGGACCCAATGTGGCTGCTCGGCCAGGTAGCGCGCCAGGGCCAAACCGCTGGCCCAGCAAAACGCCCAGTACGGCGGCTCATGCAAAATGCGCCGGGTCTCGTCCGGGGTGAAGGCGCGGTCCATGTTCTGCGCGTCGATCAGCCACAGCTTGAGCGACGTGTCGGGCAGGTCGGTGACCACCAGTTGCGCATCCCCCAGCAGTTCACTCAGCGACTGTTGCAGGGCGAACGGCGGGTTCATGGTGCTTTGACAAAGGCCAGGGAGCCCAAGGCTTGCGTGGTCGGCTGCTGGATGATGCGCGACGGCAAGTGCAGGATCAATTGCCCGGACTGGCTGGCGCGCCCGCGCAGTTCGACCCGTGCACCGGCTGGAAACGCCTGCGGGTTAAAGCGCAGCTTGAATGGCAGTGGCTGGTTGTTGCCGACAATCTTGCTGCTGGCCATCAGCCCTTGAGGGCGACCGCGTTCATCCACGATCAACATCGCCAATTCAACTTCGGCGCCTGCGGGTGCGCCCGTCAATACGCCGCTCAGTTCACGTTGATAGGCAGGCAAGGGCCCCAAATCGGCAGGCGCATCGGTTTTAGGCTGGGTCAGCACTTGAGGTTGCGCCGACTTGGGCGGCTCGCTGCTACAGGCGACCAGCACACTGGCGAGGCACAGCAAAACAAGCGTTCGTAGCGACATAGAGGGCTCCAGCGGCAGGTCAGTCGACGTATCGGATTGTGTAAAACGTAGTAGGCGGACTGTATACCGTAAAGCCTATGGCTTGTCTTGCCAGTGGGATGCGCTACCATGGCGCTCCCCATTTTTTGTTGCCTGCCACCATGCACTGTCCCTTCTGCGGTGCCAACGACACTAAAGTCATCGACTCGCGTCTGGTCGCCGAGGGCGATCAGGTGCGTCGCCGGCGCGAATGCCTGGCCTGTGGTGAACGCTTCACCACCTTTGAAACAGCTGAGTTGGTCTTACCTCGCCTCATCAAGCAGGACGGCAGCCGTCAGCCGTTCGACGAAGAAAAACTGCGCGCCGGTATGCAGCGTGCGCTGGAAAAACGCCCGGTCAGTGTCGAGCGTCTTGAAGCGGCGCTGGCGCATATCAAAAGCAGGCTGCGCGCCACCGGCGAACGCGAAGTCAAATCGCTGGTGGTCGGTGAGCTGGTCATGACCGAGCTGCAAAAACTCGACGAAGTGGCCTACATCCGTTTTGCTTCTGTGTATCGACGCTTCCAGGACCTCAACGAGTTCCGCGAAGAGATCGACCGCCTTGCCCGTGAGCCTTCAAAGGAGTGATTGTGTCCACTGAGCAATCCGTACTGGACGCCCATTACATGGCGCGTGCCATCGAACTGGCCCGAAAGGGCCTGTACACCACCCATCCCAACCCGCGTGTCGGCTGCGTGATTGTGCGTGACGGTCAGGTCGTGGGTGAGGGCTGGCATGTGCGGGCCGGTGAACCCCATGCCGAGGTTCACGCATTGCGTGCCGCTGGCGAGCTGGCTCGCGGGGCGACCGCCTATGTCACCCTTGAGCCGTGCAGCCACCATGGCCGCACCCCGCCGTGCGCCGAAGGGCTGGTCACCGCCGGGGTCGCCCGTGTGGTGGCCGCCATGCAAGACCCTAACCCGGAAGTCGCCGGGCGTGGCCTCAAGCGTTTGACGGATGCCGGGATCGACGTGCGCTGCGGCGTGCTTGAAACCCAGGCCCGGGCCCTGAACCAGGGGTTTCTCAAACGCATGGAACACGGCTTGCCGTTTGTGCGGGTCAAATTGGCAATGAGCCTGGACGGGCGCACGGCGATGGCCAGTGGCGAGAGCCAATGGATCACCGGCCCTGCCGCGCGTTCGGCCGTGCAGCGTCTACGCGCCGAGGCCAGCGTCGTGATCACGGGCGCCGACACCGTGCTGGCCGACGGTGCGCGCCTGACCGTACGTGCCGACGAGCTGGGGCTGGATGCCGAGCAGACCGCGCTGGTCATGAGCCGCCCGCCGCTGCGCGTGTTGATCGATGGCCGCCTGCGCGTGCCGCTCGATGCGCCGTTTTTCAAGGCTGGCCCGGCGCTTGTCGCCACCTGCGTACCGCCTGCCGAGCAATACCGCACGGGGCCGGAGTGCCTGGTGATCCCTGGCGAGAACGGTCAGGTCGATCTGCGTCAATTGCTGGTGGCGCTGGCGGCGCGGGGCGTCAACGAGGTATTGGTTGAAGCCGGTCCACGTCTGGCGGGCGCATTTGCCGAGCAAGGGCTGGTGGACGAATATCAGATTTTCATCGCGGCCAAGTTTTTGGGTTCAACGGCACGTCCCTTGCTGGAATTGCCCTTGACCCGCATGAGCGAGGCAACCGAGCTCAAGATCATTGATATGCGCGCAGTTGGGGATGACTGGCGAGTCACTGCCATACCTGTGCCATCAGCCAGCGTATAATTCTCAGCCTCCGTTTTACGCAGGCTTGGTTCTCAAGGGGAACGCCATGTTTACCGGCATCATCGAATCCATCGGCAACATCCGTGCACTGACCCCAAAAGGTGGCGATGTACGGGTTTATGTAGAGACCGGCAAGCTCGACCTGAGCGACGTTAAACTCGGCGACAGCATTGCCATCAACGGCGTTTGCCTGACAGCCGTTGAGCTGCCGGGCAACGGCTTTATGGCCGACGTCAGTCGCGAGACGCTGGACTGCACGGCTTTCAATGACTTGAAATCGGGCAGCCGGGTCAACCTCGAAAAAGCCCTGACGCCGACCACGCGTCTGGGCGGTCATCTGGTGAGCGGTCACGTGGACGGCGTCGGGGAGGTGATCTCCCGCGAAGAGAACGCCCGCGCCATCGAATTCCGGATACGCGCGCCGAAAGAGCTGGCCAAGTACATCGCCCATAAAGGCTCGATCACGGTCGACGGCACCAGCCTGACCGTGAACGCGGTCAATGGCGCCGAATTCTCGTTGACCATCATCCCGCACACCCTGAGCGAAACCATCATGGACGACTACCGTCCGGGCCGCCGGGTGAACCTTGAGGTCGATCTGCTGGCGCGTTATCTGGAGCGCTTGCTGCTGGGCGACAAGGCCGCCGAGCCGACCAAGGGCAGCACCATCAGCGAAAGTTTTCTGGCCGCCAACGGCTACCTCAAATCCTGACTTAAGGGGGTGCCGCGTGGCGCTCAACAGCATCGAAGAACTGGTTGAAGACATCCGCCAAGGCAAGATGGTCATCCTCATGGATGACGAAGACCGCGAGAACGAAGGCGACCTGATCATGGCCGCCGAGTGCTGCAAGGCCGAGCACATCAACTTCATGGCGCGTTTCGCCCGTGGCCTGATTTGCATGCCGATGACCCGCGAGCGTTGCGAGCTGCTCAAGCTGCCGTTGATGGCACCGCGCAACGGCTCCGGGTTCGGCACCAAGTTCACCGTTTCCATCGAAGCCGCCACCGGCGTCACCACCGGCATCTCCGCCGCTGATCGCGCCCGCACCGTGCAAGCTGCTGCCGCCAAGGACGCCAAGGCTGAAGACATCGTCAGCCCGGGGCATATCTTCCCGCTGATGGCACAGGCTGGCGGCACGCTGGCCCGTGCCGGTCACACCGAAGCGGCCTGTGACCTGGCGCGCATGGCCGGTTTTGAGCCAAGCGGCGTGATCTGCGAAGTGATGAACGACGATGGCACCATGTCGCGTCGCGCCGAGCTGGAAAAATTCGCGGCTGAACACAACATCAAAATCGGCACCATCGCCGACCTGATCCACTACCGGATGATCCACGAACGTACCGTTCAGCGGATAGCCGAGCAGCCGCTGGACAGCGAACTGGGCCAATTCAACCTGGTGACCTATCGTGATTCAGTCGAAGGCGACGTGCACATGGCACTGACCCTGGGCAAGATCTGCGCAGATGAACCGACGCTGGTGCGGGTGCATAACATGGACCCGCTGCGTGACCTGCTGATGGTCAAACAGCCCGGCCGCTGGAGCCTGCGTGCCGCCATGAGCGCCGTCGCAGAGGCTGGCAGCGGTGTGGTGCTGTTGTTGGGGCACCCGCTGGATGGCGACGTGTTGCTGGCGCACATCCGCGAAACAGCCGACGCTTTGCCGGCCAAAAAACCGACGACCTACAGCATTGTGGGGGCCGGTTCGCAGATCCTGCGTGACCTCGGTGTGCGCAAAATGCGCCTGATGAGTTCACCGATGAAGTTCAACGCCATATCCGGTTTCGATCTGGAAGTTGTAGAATACGTGCCCTCCGAATAAAGACCGGGTGTTTCCCGCCTGAAATTCGTGGCCCAAACTCATTAAAGAACGCACGCGAGTGCGTTCTGGCTCTTTAATACGAGACATACCGAATGACCCTGAAGACCATCGAAGGTACCTTCATTGCCCCCAAAGGCCGCTACGCACTCGTGGTTGGCCGTTTCAACAGCTTCGTCGTCGAAAGCCTGGTGAGTGGTGCCGTTGATGCCCTGGTTCGCCACGGTGTGAACGAAAACGACATCACCATCATTCGTGCGCCTGGCGCGTTTGAGATCCCGCTGGTTGCGCAAAAAGTTGCCCAGCGCAATGAGTTCGCCGCCATTGTCGCCCTTGGCGCTGTGATTCGTGGCGGTACTCCGCACTTCGAATACGTGGCCGGCGAGTGCACCAAAGGTTTGGCTCAGGTGTCCATGCAGTTCGGCGTACCGGTTGCATTCGGCGTGCTGACCGTTGACTCCATCGAACAAGCCATCGAGCGTTCCGGCACCAAAGCCGGTAACAAAGGCGCTGAAGCCGCCTTGTCCGCCCTCGAAATGGTCAGCCTGTTGGCGCAGTTGGAGGCCAAGTGATTTCCGACGAAAGCGATCGTTTCAACCCGCGCGATCCAAAACCTGCGGACGCTGGCAAGCCCTCCAAAAGCGCTAAACGTCGTGAAGCACGTCAGCTCGCGACCCAAGCGCTGTACCAGTGGCACATGGCCAAGCATTCGCTGAACGAGATCGAAGCGCAGTTTCGCGTTGATAACGACTTCACCGACGTGGATGCCGCCTATTTCCGCGAAATCCTGCACGGCGTGCCTGCGCACAAAGCCGATATCGATGCTGCCCTGGCCCCGTGCCTGGACATCACCATCGAAGAGCTGGACCCGGTTGAACTGGCCGTCCTGCGCCTGTCCACCTGGGAGCTGATCAAGCGTGTGGACGTGCCTTACCGTGTGGTCATCAACGAAGGCATCGAGCTGGCCAAAGTGTACGGTTCCACTGACGGGCACAAGTTCGTCAACGGCGTACTGGACAAATTGGCACCGCGCCTGCGTGAAGCTGAAGTCAAGGCGTTCAAGCGCTAAACAGCGCTGTCGGCCATGGGCGAGTTCGAGCTGATCCGCACCGTTTTCGCTGCCGCGCCTTGTGCGCAGGGCGGCGAGGGCGTTGCGTTGGGCATTGGCGACGACTGCGCCCTGCTGGAGGTTCCCTTCGGGGAACAGCTGGCAATCTCCACTGACACGCTGGTGGCTGGCGTGCACTTCGCAGATCCTTGCGACCCCTTTTTGCTCGGTCAGCGTTCGCTGGCGGTGGCGGCCAGTGATCTGGCGGCCATGGGCGCAACTCCCCTCGCGTTTACCCTTGCCCTGACCCTGCCGACGGTTGCCGCCGATTGGCTGCACGCGTTTGCCCGGGGTTTGAACCAGATGGCGCAACGCTGCAACGTGCGCCTGATCGGTGGCGACACCACCCGTGGCCCGTTGTGCCTGACGTTGACCGTGTTCGGTCGCGTCCCGGCGGGCCAGGCCCTGACCCGCAGCGGCGCCCGGCCGGGCGATCTGCTGTGCGTGGGCGGTGAGCTGGGCAATGCCGCCGGGGCCTTGCCTCTGGTGCTGGGCCAGCGCAGCGCCGAATCCTTTATCGCCGAGCCGCTGCTGGCGCATTACTGGTCACCGCAGCCGCAACTGGCGTTGGGCCAGGCGCTGCGTGGCAAGGCGACCTCGACGCTGGATATCTCGGACGGTTTGCTGGCTGACTGCGGGCACATTGCGCAGGCGTCGCGCGTCCGGCTGCTGATTGAGCACGACCGCTTGCCCATCTCGCTGGCGCTGCAGGAGTTTCTGGGCGACGCGGCCGCACAGCAAGCGGCGTTAAGCGGCGGCGATGACTATGTGCTGGCGTTTACGCTACCGGCTGTTGAATTGCCCACATTGCTGGCCGATGGCTGGCCGGTTCATGTGATCGGCCGAGTGGTTGAAGGGCAGGGCGTTGGCGTGCTGGATGCGCACGGGCAGGACATCACCCCGGCAACCCGTGGCTATCAGCATTTTTAAGGCGAGCGTCTGTCACTGCCGCCGCCATGCCGCGTGTCCCATCAAACTTTTAGATATTTATCCTCGATAATTCAGCCTAAGCGTCTGTAGGAACGTCCTGTTACAATGCCGCCTCTGCGAATTTCCAGTCCTCAAATTGATCAGGAGCACACGGTGCCCGTCGCTTTTGTTGCCGCTTGCAAACTCCCTACCCCCTTTGCCGAATTCACCATGCATGGCTTCCTTGAGAAGGCCACGGGTCGTGAACACGTTGTGCTCAGTCTGGGCGACGTGGCGGACGGTGCGCCGGTTCTGGGCCGCGTGCATTCCGAGTGCTTGACCGGCGATGCCCTGTTCAGCCAGCGCTGCGATTGCGGCTCTCAACTCGAAGCCGCCTTGCAGGCCATCGCCCGTGAAGGCCGTGGCGTGTTGCTGTACTTGCGTCAGGAGGGCCGTGGGATTGGCCTGCTGAACAAGGTGCGTGCCTACCAATTGCAAGACGGTGGTGCCGATACCGTAGAAGCCAACGAACGTCTGGGCTTTGCCGCTGACCAGCGTGACTACGCCATCTGCCTGCCGATGCTGGAACACTTGGGCGTGACGTCGCTGCGCCTGATGACCAACAACCCGCGCAAGGTCAAAGCCTTGACCGACATGGGCATTACCGTGGCCGAGCGCGTGCCTTTGCACACCGGGCAAAACCCGCACAACAAACTGTACCTGGCGACCAAAGCCAACAAGCTCGGGCACATGATGGGCAATCAGCACCAGAACGAGGCAGACCCGGCGTGACGCGGGGCCAGCGTCGTCGGCGCCTGAGTTTCAGTTGGTGGCAACAGCTGGTGCTGACTTGCTTGCCGCTGGTACTGGTCAACGGTTTTTTCGGCAGCGCCGAACCGCTGTGGCCTGAATTGGCCATGCCCCTGTTTATTGCGGGCGTGTTGTCGATGTTCGTGACCCTGCGCACGTTCGGGCCGTATAAACATGGCCTGATTGACCTGCAAAAGTCCCTCGACACAGACCAGGAACCTGCCGCCTGGGATGCATTGGCGCACGTGCGGCGTCGTGCATTGCTGGCCGCCGGGTTGCCCGCCTGGATCGCCGCGCTGGGCGTGTTTGTCGGTCTTGAAGGCGTGCCGCTGTTGCTGCTGGCGTTGTCAACGCTGGTGCTGTTTTACCTCTATCGCATCCCCCGTCAGGTCGGCTGATGCGCCTGTGGCTGGCGGTTCTGCTGCTGGCCGTGGGCACTCAGGCCATGGCGGCCACGCGGGTGGTCAGCCTGGCGCCCTCACTCTCTGAAATCGTCGTGGAACTGGGCGCAACCGATCTGCTCGTCGGGCGGCTGGAGGCGGGCGAGACCTTGCCTGAGCTGGTGAATGTGGCCTCGGTCGGTGGCTATGGCCAATTGGATATGGAGCGCTTGCTCAGCCTGCGCCCGGACTTGATTCTGCTCTGGCCCGGCAGCGTTGGCGTGGCGCAGCGCGACCAGTTGAAGCGCTTGAACATTCCCACCTTTACCGCCGAACCGAAAAACCTGACGCAGTTGGTCGATCAGGTCGAAGGGGTGGCGACTGCGCTCAATCGCGCCGAACGCGGTCGTGAGTTGGCCGCCCGGTTGCGGGCACGTCTGGAGCAGCTACGCCAGCAATACGCCCGCGAACAACCGTTGCGCGTGTTTTATCAAGTGTGGGATCGGCCCCTGTATACCGTGGGCGGCGGTCAAATCATCAGCGATGCACTGGCCCTGTGCGGGGCGCGCAATGTGTTTGCGGACTTATCATTGCCTGCGCCGCAGGTCAGCGTGGAGTCGGTGTTGCAACGCAATCCCGACGTGATCATTGCAGGCACTCAGGCGCAGCTGAATGCCTGGAAAGCCTGGCCGCAGCTCGAAGCGGTGAAGCAAGGGCGGTTGCTGTTACTGGCTGACAAAGGTCTGGAGCGACCGAGCGGACAAATGATCGAAGCCACGGCCCGTTTATGCGAACAACTGGCCGAACCTGAACCGTAGCCGCTCCCCGTGCGAGCGTGAACCGACACGGCGTTTACAGGCGGGGTGTCCAGGTGACGGCCAGCTGCACGCTGCGCCGCTCTTCGCGATAGCCGTAATAGTCACCTTCATAGCTGTACAACGCGCGCGTGAAGGTCTTGTCCAGCAGGTTATCGACTTTCAGGTCCAGCCTGACCTCTGAGGTGGCGAGCCAATTGGCACGCACGCCTAGCAGGGCGTACCCGCCAAGCGGCTGCTGGTTTTGCTCATCGTTATAGCTGCTGCTGACCGCTTGCCAGCTGGCACCTACGCCGATGCGGTCGAACTGTCGATCCAGATCAAGGTTCAATGTACGACGCGCCCGGCGGCTCAGGGTTTTACCGGTGTCGCGGTCGCGCGGGTCGATGATGGCGACACCGAGGCTGCTCTGCCAGCCGAACCACTCCTGGTGCAGCGCGCTTTCAAAACCGGTGATGCGTGCAGCCCCTACGTTATGAGGGAAGGACTGTTCCCCTTTTTTTAAAAACTCAATCGCGTCGCGAATATCGGTGCGATACAGGGACGTCTCCAGCCGGCTGGTTTCACTCAGTTGGCTACGCCATTGAAACTCATAACTTTTTGAGTGTTCAGGTTTGAGCGTTGGGTTGCCGAAGCCCGTGTAATACAGATCGTTAAACGTAGGCGCCCTGAAGCCTTCGCTGTAGGACATCAGCACATTGTTATCGGCATTGAGCGGCACCGTCAGGCTGGCGCTCCAGGTGTTGTTGCTGCCAAATTGCTGGTTTTTGTCATGTCGCAGCCCCAGCTCCGTTGAAAACCCCTCGCCCTGAAAACGGTGCTGAATAAATACCGCGCGGTTCCAGCGGCTGTCTTTGTCGAAGTCGGTGCTGCTGCGAACCCGATCCTCATACGCGTCGAGGCCCAGCATCAGGCTGTTTTGATCGTCCAGCGCGAGGCTGTTTTGCCAGTTCAGGGAATCGCGATAGGTATTGAAGCTATAGAGGTCGGGGCTTAGTTTGTCGCGCGTCGTTTCACGGTTCTCGCTGTGGCCGAGTTCGAGGCGCGAATTCCAGCGTTCGGAGAACTGTGCGTCAACGAAACTGCCTACGCTGCTGATGTCGAAATCGCTATAGGCCTTTTGCCCGAACATCGCATCAAGTTCAGTTTTACCTTCACTCTTGACGGCACTGAGGCCGATCTCAAGGCGGTCGCTCAGGTGATGACTCAGGTTCAGACTGACCGATTGGTTGCGATAGGCATCGTGGTCGTTGTCGACCGGATAGGACACGGTCGTGCGGTCGATGCCGGCCGTGTTTTCCAGCGCACCGCTGAGGTTGAAGCGAGTCTGAGCGTCACCGCCTGAAATGCCCACACTGTTTTGTGAGCTGCCATAACTGCCCATGGCGCTGTGCAAGCGCAGTTGCGGGGGCTGTTCGGCGCCGCGTCGGGTAAAGATCTGAATCACCCCGCCAATCGCATCGCTGCCATACACCACTGAGCGCGAGCCGCGCAGCACTTCGACGCGCTCGATCTGGTCGATGTTCAGGTAGTGCAGGTTGCTGTCGGCCGAGGTGGCATTGGCCATGCGCTGGCCGTCAACCAGCACCAGGCTCTGCGCCGATTTGGTGCCACGAATGTAGATACCCGGCAATGCACCGCGTCCGCCACTGCGCGCCACTTGCACGCCCGGAACTCGGCCCAGCAGGTCGGTCAGGCTTGTGGGTTGCAGGCGGTCGATATCCTCACGGGTAAACACGCTGTTGGCGCTGGTGCTGTCCGAACGCGCTTGCACCTGGCGGTTACCGGTGATCAGTGTTTGCGGGAGTTTGAGGGCGTTTTCGCGATCCGCGGTGTCTGCCAGCAAGGGGCTGGCCGGGATGCTGCCGAGAATCAGGGCCGCTAGGCGAAGCGATTTCATGAGTTCCGAATTCTGTGGTCCCCCGTCGTGGTTCACGAGGGGCGAGGAGGTGATCGGGGGGAGCCCGATCACCTCGTTTTGCTAACAACTGAGCGGGTTTACAGCCCCAGCAGTTCCATGCGTTGACGCACCGATGCTTCGATCCCGGCCGCGTTCAGGCCGCACTCGGCCAGCATCTGGCTTGGCTTGGCGTGTTCCACGTACACGTCGGGCAAGCCCAGGTGCAGGATCGGCTTGAGCAGGTTTTCGCGGGCCATGAACTCGCTGACACCCGCCCCCGCCCCCCCCATGATGGCGTTTTCTTCGATCGTCACTAGCAGCTCGTGGCTGTTGGCCATCTCGCGCACCAGAGCTTCATCCATCGGCTTGACGAAGCGCATGTCGACCACGGTCGCGTCGAGGGTTTCGGCCACTTGCAGGGCTTGCGCCAGTTGCACGCCAAACACCAGCATCGCGACTTTTGAGCCGTGGCGACGAATCACGCCTTTGCCGATTTCCAGCGGCTCCAGGGTTTTTTCGATGGGCGCATTCGGCCCCGTGCCCCGCGGGTAGCGCACTGCTGCCGGGCCGTTGTACAGGTGGCCGGTGGTGAGCATTTTGCGCAATTCGTTTTCATCACTCGGGGTCATGATGACCATGCCCGGGATGCAACGCAGGTACGACAGGTCGAAACTGCCCGCGTGGGTCGGGCCGTCTTCACCCACCAGACCGGCACGGTCAATGGCAAACAGCACATCCAGATTTTGCACCGCGACGTCATGCACCAGTTGGTCATAGCCGCGTTGCAGGAATGTCGAGTAAATCGCCACGACCGGCTTGGCGCCTTCGCAGGCCATGCCGGCCGCGAGCGTTACCGCATGCTGTTCAGCGATGGCCACGTCGAAATAACGCAGCGCGAAGCGCTCGCTGAACTTGATCAGGTCCGAGCCTTCTTTCATCGCCGGGGTAATCCCCACCAGGCGCTGGTCCGCAGCGGCCATGTCGCACAACCAGTCGCCAAAGACCGCGGAGTATTTTGGCCCGCTGGCCACTTTGGGCGCTGCAACCGGTGCGTCTAGCGGTTCGAGCTTGGTGATGGCGTGGTAGCCAATCGGGTCTGCTTCCGCCGGGGCGAAGCCTTTGCCTTTTTTGGTGACAACGTGCAGGAACTGCGGACCTTTGAGGTCACGCATGTTGCGCAGCGTGGCGATCAGCGTCGGCAGATCATGGCCGTCAATCGGGCCGATGTAGTTCCAGCCGAGCTCTTCGAACAACGTACCGGGCACCAGCATGCCTTTGGCATATTCCTCGGTACGGCGCGCGATTTCCCACGCGCCCGGCAAGCGCGACAGCACTTTCTTGCTGCCTTCGCGCATGCTGGCGTACGTCCGGCTGGACAGGATTTTGGCCAGGTAGTTGGACAACCCGCCGACATTGCGCGAGATCGACATGTCGTTGTCGTTGAGGATCACCAACATGTTGGCGTCGACCTCGGGCGCATGGTTCAAGGCTTCAAACGCCATGCCGGCGGTAAGGGCGCCATCACCGATCACGGCAATTGCCTTGCGATCACTGTTTTGCAGGCGGGCGGCTATGGCCATGCCTAAAGCCGCACTGATTGAGGTGCTGGAGTGGCCGACGCCAAAGGTGTCGTACTCGCTCTCGGAGCGACGCGGGAACGCGGCCACGCCGTCCTTCTGACGCAAGGTCGCCATTTGTTCACGGCGTCCGGTCAGGATTTTATGCGGATACGCCTGATGACCCACGTCCCACACCAGACGGTCGTCCGGGGTGTCGAACACGTAGTGCAACGCGATGGTCAGTTCAATGACGCCCAGGCCGGCACCGAAATGCCCACCCGTCTGACCGACGGTGTAGAGCAGTTCCTGGCGCAATTCATCGGCCAAAGGTTCCAGCTCGGCTTCGGCTAACCGGCGCAGGCCCGCAGGCGTGCCGGCTCGGTCGAGCAGGGGCGTGGTCGGGCGTATGCGGGGAATCTCATGAAACGTCGTTGGCATCAGGCGAATCGTTATAGGTATAAGAAGAGGCGGCAGTTTACCTTATGCAACGGAAGCTGCCCACGGAGTCTGGAGCTCGTTAGTCAGACCTTGGCCGTAGAGCCGGTCAGAAAAAGAGGTGTTGCGCCGCTTTTTAGTGGCGGCGTTCCACGATGTAACGTGCAAGCTCACGCAAAGGCTCGGCAGCTGCATCAAATGGTCGCAGGGCGTTAATGGCCTGATCGCGTAATTCGAGCGCATAGGTTTTGGCCGCTGCCAGCCCCATCAAGGACGGGTAGGTCGGCTTGTCGCGGGCCGCATCGGCGCCTGACTGTTTGCCAAGCGTAGCCGTATCTCCCTCAACATCCAGGATGTCGTCCTGAACCTGGAACGCCAGACCAATGGCCCGCGCGTAGATGTTCAAAGCGTGCAGGTCTTCAGGGCGGGCGTGACCACTGGCCAGCGCGCCCAACTGGACGCTGGCTTCGATCAGGGCGCCGGTCTTGTGGCGGTGCATGTATTCAAGGGCAGTCCGGTCGAGCTTGACCCCGACCGAACCCAGGTCAATGGCTTGCCCGCCGACCATGCCCGCCGGGCCTGCGGCCATCGCCAGGTCAGAGACCATGCGCAGTCGGGTGTCAGCGTCCAGCGTGTTCATGTGCGGGTCGAGCAGGGCGGTAAATGCAAGGCTCTGCAAGCCGTCACCGGCCAGAATCGCGCAGGCTTCGTCAAAGGCTTTGTGGGTGGTGGGCTGGCCGCGGCGCAAATCGTCGTCGTCCATGGCCGGCAAATCATCGTGTACCAGCGAATAGGCGTGGATCAGCTCCACTGCGCACGCTGCACCGTTGGCCTGCTCAGGGGCAGCGCCCAAGGCTTGGCAAGCGGCGTAGGCCAACAGCGGCCGCACCCGTTTGCCGCCATTCATGACGCTGTAGCGCATCGCCTCGTACAGGCGGGCCAGCTCCGGTGCCGGAGCGACAAACAAGCGTTCAAGGGCCGCGTTGACACGGGCCTGGCTGCTGGCTTGATAAGCATCAATCATTCTGGTTGTTCCGCATCAAATGGCTCTTGGGCCAATTCACCATCACGTTCGAGCAGGATGTGCACTTTCTGTTCGGCCTGGGCCAGTGCGCCCTGGCATTCGCGGGTCAGGCGGATGCCTTGCTCGAATGCTGTCAGGGAGTCTTCCAGCGACAACTCGCCGTTTTCCAGACGCTCGACCAGTGTTTGCAGGTCAGCGAGGGACTGCTCGAAATCCAGGGAAGCTTTTTTGCGGGCCATGGCGGCATTCTCGGTAGGCGTTAAAACCGGCTGACACTAGCAGACGGCGGGTTTTGGGGCAAATCCGACGGTAGGTGGCCTGCCGTAGCGTCGGGCCTGTTCGCAGGTTTCACAACGTTTGTGTGGAACTACAGGAGCTGACTTTCGGAGCTTAGGCTGACGGTGAAAACGTCCAGATTTTTTGTAGGAAAAAGACACTTGGCGTTGGCGGCTTTTTAACCAATCGAGGATTTGTGAGTTTTTTTAAATCGCTAAGACGTTTCCTATAGAAATGCCGAAATTTCCTACTTTTTTTCGTCAGTCATTCACCTATCGTCGCGTCCCTTGAACGGACTCGGATAGTGGCCAATGGCAATCTTCATGAAAGCTCGGGCAGCGCTACGTTTTTCACCCTGCGTGAGGAGGGTTGGGGCGTGACGTATACCAGCAAGTCTCTGGCGCGCACTGTCGGACTGGTCAAGGACCCCGTGGCGACTGACAACTTTGCGGGCAACGACGTTCGTTTTTCCCCTGAGTTCGAGGCGTTGGAACGGGAGCTGGCCAAGGTCCACTCCTTGCACGAACACACGCCGGTTGACTGGTCGATGGTGCAACAACAGAGCGAAGTCTTGTTGCGCGATCAGTCCAGGGACCTGCGGGTGGCGGCGTGGCTGACCTGGGCTTTATATCAGCGTGAATCCTTTTCCGGGCTGTTGGCCGGTGTCGGGTTGCTGCATCACTTGTGTGTGCAGCATTGGGCACAGATCCACCCGCGCAAATTACGGACCCGGGCAGCGGCCGTCAGTTGGCTGGTGTCGCGCCTCAATGATGCCTTGAACGAAAACATCCCGGTCAAAGAGCAATTGCCGTTGTTTCAGCGTTTGCTCGACTTGCTGATGGCGCTCGAGTGCAGTCTGGCGTCGCACATGGGCGACGAGGTGCCATTGTTGCTCCCGCTCTGCAGACGTTTAAGCCGCATGGTCGAGCGGGCGGGGATCCAGCCGCCTGATGCCGGGCCCATTGCGGCGGCGGTGGCCCACGTCAAGCAGATGGCTGCCCAATTGGTTGACAGCCAAACCCCGATCGAAAATGAAAAAGACGCCCACAAAGCACTGCGTGCCCAACAGGACAGCGCCCGAGTGCTGTGTGCCTGGTGGCTCAAGCAAAACGCGACGGACGTGCGCGCATTGCGGCTGAATCGAACCCTGACCTGGATGGCCATTGACGCCGTGCCCGAACGCAACGGGGAACAGATCACGCCGGTGCGAGGGTTGGCAAAAGATCGACTGAACACCTTCAACGAGCGCTTTGAGCGCGGGCAATTCGCTGACGTGTTGGTGGAGCTGGAGTCCAGCCTGAGCAAGGCACCGTTCTGGTTTGACGGCCAACGTCTGGTCTGGAGGTGCCTTGAAGCATTGAACGCCGAACGTGCGATGCGTGAAGTCGAGCTGCACATGGCGCTGTTGCTGCAGCGCTTGCCCGGGCTGGAAACCCTGCGCTTCAGCGATGGCCAACCGTTTGCCGATGAGCAGACACGGGCCTGGTTCGTCACGCACGTCATGCCGCATGTGCAAGACGACGTCCCGCAAAGCGAGGCCCCCGGCGCTGAACAACCCGCGTGGGAGCTGGCCCTTGAGCACGCGCAAGAGGTGGCGCTTTCCCAGGGCTTCAAACCCGCCGTTCAATCACTCAAAAGTGGCCTGGCCCAAGCCCAGGGCGGGCGCGTGCGTTTTTTCTGGCAGTTGGCGCTGGCACGGCTGTGCTTAGCAAACCGCAAATACGAAATCGCTCAGACCCAGCTCGACATGCTCGACCAACTGCTTCAGCGCTCCGGTTTGCAGGCCTGGGAGCCCGATCTTGTGTTGGAGGTGCTCAGCCTTTGGCGCCGTTGTTGCGAGCTGTTGCCGCAGAGTCATGACGTGCGCGAACGCAAGGATGAGTTGTACCGCAGGTTGTGCCACCTCGACCTTGAAGTGGTACTTGAATAGGCCTTTGGGCCATACGCATAAGGGAAAACATCATGGCCAAAGAAGGCTCGGTTGCACCTAAAGAACGTATCAACATCACGTTCAAACCCGCGACGGGCGGGGCTCAGGAAGAAATTGAACTGCCCCTGAAATTACTGGTGCTGGGCGACTACGTTCAGCGGTTCGACGCGCGCAAGCTGGAAGACCGCAAACCCATCGCCATCGACAAAATGACGTTCGATGAAGTGCTGGCCAAACAAGGCCTGACCTTGAATCTGAGTGTGCCCAATCGTCTGCAGGACGAGGGTGGCCCTGATGAGCTGGGGATTGCGCTGCGGGTCAATGCGATGAAGGACTTCAACCCTGCAAGCCTCGTTGAGCAAGTGCCCGAGCTGAAAAAACTGATGGAGTTGCGCGAAGCCCTGGTTGCGCTCAAAGGCCCGCTCGGCAATGCGCCCAGTTTCCGCAAGGCAATTGAAGGGGTACTGGCCGATGACCAATCCCGTGCGCGGGTGTTGAGCGAGCTGGACCTGTCCGGTTCCCCCGCCTCGGACATTTGAGCCCCCATCAGCAAAGGAAGACCACGTCATGAGTACGCAAGCCGCATCGCAGCAACACGATCAGCAAGCCAATGCCAGCATCCTGGATGGCATCATCGCCCAGACCCGACTGACCCCCCAGGACGACGGCTACAGCGTTGCCAGGCGCGGGGTGGCGGCATTTATTGAAGAACTGCTCAAGCCACAGAACCAGGGCGAGCCGGTCAAGAAAGCCCTGGTTGACCGCATGATTGCCGAGATTGATGCCCGGCTCAGCCAGCAGATGGATGAAATTGTCCACCACCCGGACTTCCAGTCGCTGGAGTCTGCGTGGCGCGGCTTGCAGGTATTGGTGGAGCGCACCAACTTCCGCGAAAACATCAAGATCGAAATCCTCAACGTGTCCAGAGCCGACCTGCTGGACGACTTCGAAGATTCGCCCGAAGTCATGCAATCGGGTTTGTACAAGCACATTTACACCGCTGAATACGGTCAGTTCGGCGGGGAGCCGGTCGGGGCAATCATTGCCAACTACTACCTGTCCCCAAGCTCGCCAGACATCAAGCTGATGCAATACGTGTCCAGCGTCGCCTGTATGGCCCACGCGCCGTTTATTGCCTCGGCAGGGCCGCAGTTTTTCGGGCTGGAAAGTTTTACCGGGATGCCCAACCTCAAAGACCTGAAAGACCATTTCGGCGGGCCGCAATTCGCCAAATGGCAGAGTTTTCGGGAATCTGAAGACGCGCGATACATGGCGTTGACCGTGCCGCGCTTTTTGCTGCGCACCCCGTATGACCCGCTGGAAAACCCGGTCAAAACGTTTGTCTATAAAGAGACCGTCGCCAACAGCCACGAGCATTACTTGTGGGGCAATACCGCGTATGCCTTTGCCTCCCGGTTGGCAGACAGTTTTGCCAAGTTCCGTTGGTGCCCGAACATCATCGGCCCGCAGAGCGGTGGGGCTGTCGAAGATTTGCCACTGCATCACTTTGAAAGCATGGGCGAGATTGAAACCAAGATCCCGACCGAAGTGCTGGTCTCCGACCGCCGTGAATACGAGTTGGCGGAAGAAGGCTTCATCTCCCTGACCATGCGCAAGGGCAGTGACAACGCGGCTTTCTTCTCTGCCAGCTCAGCGCAGAAAGCCAAGTTGTTTGGCGCCAGCGAAGACGGCAAGCGTGCGGAGCTGAACTACAAACTGGGCACCCAACTGCCGTACATGATGATCGTTAACCGGCTGGCGCATTACCTCAAGGTGTTGCAACGCGAGCAACTGGGTTCCTGGAAAGAGCGCACCGACCTTGAGATCGAACTCAACAAATGGATACGTCAGTACGTCGCCGACCAGGAAAACCCCGGCGCTGAAGTGCGTGGTCGTCGGCCGCTGCGGGCGGCGCAAATCATCGTCAGTGATGTTGACGGCGAGCCGGGCTGGTATCGCATCAACCTGAACGTGCGCCCGCACTTCAAGTACATGGGCGCTGATTTCACCCTGTCGCTGGTCGGCAAGCTGGACAAAGAGTGACGCAGGGGCGGGCATGACGGGATACGGCAGCCTTTTCGAGCGCTTGAAAGGCGATGCACAGCGGCGTGTGGGGCTGAGCCGCGAGAGGGCTGTCATGGCCTCGGTGACTGCGCAGTTGACCCGGATGCTCAGTACCCGGGCGGGCAGCGTGCAAACGTTGCCCGACTACGGCCTGCCCGATCTCAACGACATGCGCGTCAGCCTGCACACGGCGTTGTCGCAGGCCCGTCAGTCCATTGAAACCTTCATCGAACAGTACGAGCCGCGCCTGACTCAGGTGCGGGTCGTCTCGTTGCCACACGACCGGCACCCCCTGCGCTTGAGTTTCGCCATTGAGGCGTTGCTGGAGGTTGAGGGATTACGTCGCCAGGTCAGCTTCTCGGCTCAGCTCGATGGCAGCGGGCAGGTTCGGGTCGAGTCACTGCTTTGAATCAGCGTTTTCACTTTTTGATGTCGCCAATGACCAGGTAACCCGCGTGTCTTTTAACCAGTATTACCAACGTGAGCTCACGGCATTACGCCAGTTGGGCAGTCGCTTCGCTGAGCGTAATCCGGCACTGGCCCCCTTTTTGGGGCAGGCGGGGCGTGATCCGGATGTGGAGCGGTTGCTCGAAGGGTTCGCGTTTCTGACCGGGCGCCTGCGCCAGAAGCTCGATGACGAACTGCCCGAGCTCAGTCACTCGCTGATGCATTTGCTGTGGCCCAACTACATGCGGCCGCTGCCGGCTTTTAGCCTGTTGCAATTTGACCCGTTGAAGCAGGCCGGACCTGCCCTGCGGGTGCCTCGCGATACGGGGGTGGCCAGCCTGCCGATCAAAGGCGTGAGCTGTCAGTTTCGCACCTGCTACGCCACCGACCTGTTGCCTTTGCAACTGACCGGGCTGACGCATTCAGTGACGGGCGACGGTGTGTTGTTGAGCCTGCAACTGGACATGACGTGCCCGGGGCATCTGGGTGAACTGGACGTGAGCCAATTGCGCCTGCACCTGGCGGGCGAGCGCTATATCAGCCAAACGCTTTACCTCGGTCTGCTGCGTCACGTGGATCACGTCACCGTGCTGGCCAAGGATGAACTCGGGGAGCAATTGGGCGTATTCACATTGCCCCCCGACTGCTTGCAGCCCGTGGGTTTTGCGGAGGATCAAGCACTGATTCCCTATCCGCTGAACACATTCCGCGGGTATCGCTACTTGCAGGAATACTTTGCGTTTCAAGACAAGTTTTTGTTCGTCGACCTGAGCGGGCTGGACGTTATCCACAGCCTGGCGCCCGATACCCTGAAACAAACCCGCAGCCTCGAACTGCGTTTTCTGATTCGCCAGCACAGCGCTCAACGCCTGCGGCCGACCCGTGACAACGTGAAGTTGTATTGCACGCCTGTGGTCAATTTGTTTGCCCACGATGCAATGCCGATTCGGCTGGACGGCAAGCAGGACGAGTATCTGTTGATGCCATCCAGGCTCGATAGCGCGCACTGCGCCGTGTTTTCTGTCGACCATGTCAGCGGGTGGCGGTCTGGCGGTGCGGGTGAACAGAGCTATGTGCCGTTCGAATCGTTTGAACACGATCCCAGTTTCGATGTGTCGCAAGCCCATGCCCATTACAGCATCCGCCAGCGTTCCTCGCAGGTGCATGAGGGGCTCGACACCTTTCTGAGCGTGGGTGTGCGTCGGCCCGAGCACAGCGAAACGCTGTCGGTGGAGATGACCTGCACCAACCAGAACCTTGCGCGCGGGCTGGCGCCCGGCGCGATTTGCCTGCCTGGCGAAGACATGCCCGAGGGGCTGACGTTTCGCAACATCACCCGCGTGACCTCCAGTTATGCGCCGCCGGTCAACCGCGACTTTCTCTGGAAGTTGATCAGCAACATGTCGCTCAACTATTTGTCGCTGGCCAATGTGGACGCCTTGAAGGTGATCCTCGAAACCTACGACCTGCCGCGCTACTACGACGAGCAGGCCGAGCGTGTCAGCAAGAACCTGCTGAACGGCCTCACGTCCATCCGCCACGAACACGTGGACCGACTGCACCGTGGTTTGCCGCTACGGGGCGTGCGTACCGAACTGACGATAGACCCCCAAGGCTATATCGGTGAGGGCGACGTGTTTGTTTTCGCCTCTGTGCTCAACGAGTTTTTTGCCCTTTACGCCAGCCTCAACTCTTACCACGAGCTGCGCGTCACCAGTACCCAGGGAGATCGCTACCAATGGACACCGCGCATGGGCTTGCAGCCCCTGCTTTGAGCGGGCTGTCCACACGCATACGAGAGTACTCGCTGTATCAGGCGGTGTTGCTGGTCATGGACCGATTGCGTGACGGCAATCCGGACATCAGCGATGACGCGCTGTACGAGCGTCTTGAATTCGTTGCCAACCCCAGTCTGGGGTTTCCGGGCTGTGATGTTGAGCACGTGACGTTTTTTACCGAACACGGCCAGCTTCGCGCGCGTTTGTGTTTCAACCTCATGGGGTTGGTGGGCTCGTCTTCTCCGCTGCCCGCGTTTTACGCCGAGCAAGCGCTGGAGGAGGGCGACGAGGCCAATGTCACGCGCGGGTTTCTGGATCTCTTTCACGATCGCTTACAGCGTTTGATGCTGCCGATCTGGCGCAAATACCGCTACGGCGCCCGCTTTCAACGAGGCGCGACAGACCCGTTTTCCAGCCAGTTATTCGCCCTGATCGGGTTGGGTGGCGAACAGATTCGTCAGGCGCAAGGGCTGAATTGGCGGCGCTTGCTGCCCTACCTCGGGCTCCTGAGTTTGCGGGCACATTCGGCGGCCCTGATTGAGTCAGTGCTGCGTTACTACTTCAAGCACGCGGCGCTGACGATTGAGCAATGCATCGAGCGCCGAGTCGTTATCGCGCCTGAGCAACGCAATGCCTTGGGCCTGGGCAATCACCAGCTCGGTGACAGCCTGGTGCTGGGGGAAAGGGTTCGCGACCGCAGCGGCAAATTCCGCATTCACATCCGCGACCTGGACTGGCAACGCTTTCACGAATTTCTGCCGATTGGCGAGGGCTATCAGCCGCTGTGCGCGCTGGTGCGATTCACCTTGCGTGACCCGCTGGACTACGACATCCGGCTGCAACTGCGCCACGAAGAAGTGCGCGAACTGCGTATTGGCGCGCACAACACCTGCCGTCTCGGCTGGACCAGCTGGCTGGGGCGCGAGCGGGCGGACGGCGTCGTGACCCTGAACAGCACACTTCATTAAGGACGGATGACATGATCAACGTTGACCTGCAAGACCTGATTCAAGCGCTGGACCCGGCAACCCGCCGTGACCTGGAAGCGTGCGCCGAGCGCTGCGTGGGGCGGGGTGCACACCTGGTGGTGGTGGAGGATCTGCTGCTGGGCCTGCTGGAGCGGCCCGACAGTTTACTGATGCGTGCCTTGCTCGATGCCGATATCGACGCCGGGCAGTTAAATGCAGCCTTACAGCCTCGCACTGAACAGGGCGCATCGCGCAATCCGGTGTTTGCTCCCGAACTGATTCAGTGGCTGCAAGATGCCTTGCTGGTCGCCCACCTTGAACTCAAGCAAGCGCACGTCGATCAGGCGGCCTTGCTGCTGGCGCTGCTGGGTAACCCTTTGCGTTATGCGGGCAGCCGGTATTACGCGCTGCTGTCCGCGCTCAGTACCGAACGATTGAAGTCCTTCGCTTTGTCACAACAGGTGTCAGGCAGCCCGGCGTCTGCGGTGATAGGCGGTGAATCCCTGTTGCAACGCTTTACCCATGACCTTACGGCGCAGGCCCGGGCCGGGCAGCTCGATCCGGTGTTGTGCCGTGACGACGCCATCCGGCAAATGATCGACATCCTGGCGCGGCGCCGTAAGAACAACCCGATTGTGGTAGGGGAAGCGGGCGTGGGCAAAACCGCGATCGTGGAAGGGCTGGCGTTGCGCATCGCGGCCAACGAAGTGCCGCCGGTGTTGCAGGGCGTTCAATTGCTGTCGCTGGACATGGGCTTGCTGCAGGCTGGCGCCAGCGTGAAAGGAGAATTCGAACGCCGTCTCAAGGGCGTCATCGACGAGGTCAAAGCCTCCCCCGTGCCGATCATTGTGTTTATCGACGAAGCCCATACCCTGATTGGCGCGGGGGGCAATGCCGGAGGCTCGGACGCCGCCAACTTGCTCAAGCCTGCATTGGCCCGTGGCGAACTGCGCACCATCGCGGCCACCACGTGGAGCGAATACAAAAAATACTTCGAAAAAGACCCCGCGCTGGCCCGGCGCTTTCAGCCGGTGCAGCTGCACGAACCGAGTGTCAGCGAGGCCGTGACCATTCTGCGCGGCCTGGCGCACGTGTATGAAAAAAGCCACGGGATTTACCTGCGCGATGATGCGGTGGTGGCGGCTGCCCACTTGTCGGCGCGTTATCTGGCCGGACGCCAACTGCCTGACAAAGCAGTGGATGTGCTCGACACCGCCTGTGCCCGCGTGCGCATCAGTCTGGCGGCGGCGCCGGAACAACTGGAACGCCTGCGGGCCGAGTTCGCAGAGGGTGAGCGTCAGGTTCATGCCTTGCGACGGGATGCCGAAGCGGGACTGGTGGTGGATAGCGCTGCACTGGAGGCGCTGGAGCAACGGCTGATACAGGTCGACGCTGAACAGGTCGCGCTCAATGACGCCTGGCTTGCGCAGCGCGCGTTGGCCGAGCGCTTGCTGGAACTGCGTCAGCGTCTGGCCAAGGCCCGTGAGGAAGATGAGCCGCAGGCGCTCGAACAGGTGGCGGTGCTGGAAGCGGAACTTCAGGCGACTCAGCACGCCTTGAGTCAGGCCCATCTGCGTGAGCGGCTGGTCAGTTTTGAGGTTTGCCCACGCCTGGTGGCCGAAGTGGTCAGTGCGTGGACGGGCGTGCCGCTGACGCAATTGGCCCGAGAGCACAGCGTCAAGGTCGCACATTTCGCACAAGATTTACGCGCCCGCATTCTCGGTCAGGAACAGGCGATTGGTCAGTTGGACCGCGCCATGCGGGCTGTAGCGGCGGGGGTCAACAAACCCGATGCGCCTGTCGGGGTTTTCCTGCTGGTGGGCCCCAGCGGTGTGGGCAAGACCGAAACCGCGCTGGCGCTTGCCGATCTGCTGTATGGCGCCGAGCGCTTTGTCACCACCATCAACATGTCGGAGTTCCAGGAGAAGCACACCGTTTCGCGCTTGATTGGCGCGCCGCCCGGTTATGTCGGCTACGGCGAGGGCGGCATGCTCACTGAAGCCGTGCGGCAAAAACCGTATTCCGTTGTGTTGCTGGACGAGGTTGAAAAGGCGGACCCCGACGTCCTGAATCTGTTCTATCAAATCTTCGACAAAGGGGTGGTCAACGACGGCGAAGGACGTGAGATCAACTTTCGCAATACGTTGATTCTGATGACCTCCAACCTGGGCAGTGAGCGTATTCAAGCGCTGTGCGCAAACGGTGCGCACCCTGACGCCGAGGAGCTTGAAGCGCACATCCGCCCGCTGCTCAGCCAGCACTTCAAACCGGCCCTGCTGGCGCGGATGCGGGTGGTGCCGTATTACCCGGTGAACGGCGCAGTGTTGCGCGAACTGGTTGAGCTCAAGCTGGTGCGGCTAGGCGAACGTCTGTCGCGGCGTCATCTGCGGTTCAGCCATTGCCAGCGTCTGGTGGACCATTTGGTCGAACGCTGCACGCGAAGTGACAGCGGCGCCCGATTGATCGATGACCTGCTGGACGCTCATGTCCTGCCGCTGGTCGCCGACCGGATACTGGACGCTCTCGCCTGCGGGCAAACCCTTACCTCTGTACATATCACGCTGGACGCCCAGTCCCGCGTGTTATGCGACTGTGAGTGAGGGGCGCGTGATGTTTACTCAAATCCCGCAGCCGCTGGAGTATGCCGAAGCCCTGCTGGCCCACTTCTCCCGCCTGTCACAGAGCACCGACAGCAGCACGCTGCTGAGCCAGAGTGCCCAGGCCATGGCACAACTCACCGGGTGCCAGTTGAGTCAGCTTTACCTGCTCGATGCCTCTCGCGAACGGCTGGAACTCAAGGCTCAGTGGCTGGAAGGAACGCTGCACCCGGCGTTGGGCTCCGGACGCTCTGCCGACCATGGCCAAGAGCCTTTGCTGCAATACGCGATTAGCCAGAACCGGGTCGTGGACCTGAGCAACCTCGACAGCCGCCTGCACAATATCGATTTCCTGCCCCGTGCTGGCGAGCCTTGGCGTTCGCTGTTGGCCGTGCCGATGCGCGATTCACGTCAGACCGTGGCCGGTGTATTGATGCTGGCCAGTTGCACGCACACGCCGCTGCAAGGGTATGCACCGTCATTAGGCGCCTTGGGCAGCGCCGCCTTGATGCAGATGAGCCTGTTGGAGTGCCGCCCGCAACAGGGCAAACCGTTGGGCCGCTGTGTGAGTGCCGGGACCCTGATCGGCTCCAGCCCGGTGATGCGCAAAACCTACCAATTGATCAATCGCGTGGTGCACAGCCCTTATACCGTGCTCCTGCTGGGAGAGACCGGCACGGGCAAGGAAGTCGTCGCACGGGCCATTCACGACAGTGGCCCCCGGCGTGCGCAGCCCTTCATCGTGCAGAACTGCGCCGCGTTCCCTGAGGACCTGCTCGAAAGCGAATTGTTCGGGTATCGCAAAGGGGCCTTTACCGGGGCGGACCGTGACCGCAAAGGGCTGTTCGATGCCGCCCACGGCGGCACCCTGTTGCTGGACGAAATCGGTGATATGCCCCTGGCGCTGCAAGCCAAGTTATTGCGCGTGCTGCAAGAAGGTGAAATCCGGCCTTTGGGCTGCAATGAAAGCCACACCATCGACGTTCGCATTATTGCGGCCACCCACTGTGACTTGAAGCTACGGGTCAGGCAGGGGCGTTTTCGTGAAGACCTCTATTACCGCCTCGCCCAGTTTCCGGTGGTCATGCCCGCTCTGCGCGAGCGCGGCAAGGATATCTTCGATCTGGCCACTCATTTCGCGGCCCAAACCTGCGCATTTCTACAGCGACGCCCGGTGGTGCTGGCAGACAGCGCCATGGCGCAACTGGCCTGTTACGCCTTTCCGGGCAATGTGCGCGAGCTCAAGGGGCTGGTCGAGCGTGCGGTCTTGCTGTGTGACGGGCATGAGCTGCTGGCCGAACATTTTGCCCTGCCCAGCGAGCTGAACGATGAGTCAGGGCGCCTGAATTTTCGCAAGCGCATGGACGCCATGGAGCGCGGTTTGCTGCTCGACTGTTTACGCCGCAACGCCGGCAACCAGACCTTGGCCGCCCAGGAACTGGGCCTTGCACGGCGCACGCTGCTGTACCGGCTGGGGCGTTTGAATATCAATTCCGATGAGATCCGCGCCTATGCCTCGTGATCCCCGCGCGGGCCATGGGTTCGAGGCCCGGCCACTAAATGGAGATGAGTTGATGACGGTTCGCCACCGACTGCACGTGGTGCTGACGCTGGCCTTGTTGTGCGCGCTGGGCGGCTGCAAGGGCAATTACACCTTCACTGACAGCGACTATCGCCCGCTGGGTGATCCGCACGCCATCAATCGCGGTAAATGACCCTCAGGAGCAGCATCATGATGGAACTGGTTTTTGACTTGCTGGCCACGTCGCCGACGGCGACGGGCCAACCCAGTCAGTACAGATTCACCCCGGCGGGCGGCGTCATTGGCCGCAGTCATCAATGCGACTGGGTGCTCGCGGACGCAACCGGAACGGTCTCCGGCCAGCATGCGCGGATCAGCCATGAACGCGGTGCGTACTTCATTCAGGACGTAAGTACCAACGGCATTTCGATCAGTGGCGGACAGGCCTATCTGCCTCCGGGCCAGTTGCAACTGATCAATCACGGCGATGTGTTCGGCCTTGCCGGCCTGTCTATTCGGGCCCGTCTGGAACCCCCGCTGGAGTTGCGTCTGGAACAGGTTGGCGTGCCGCAACCCGCAGACAGCCTGATCCCGGATGATGCGTTTATCGAGCCTGACGTGTTGCAAGTGCTTCGGGAAAACGCGTTTGCCTCACCGTTCGGGGAAGAGCCGGGGGGGCAGCACGACCATCACGTTGGTTTCACCCCTGTTGACCTTGAACACCTGATCGTCCCGCGCCTGGTTGCGCCCACGCAGCCCGACGAGGTTTCAGCGCAAGGCCCGGGAGCATCCCCGGCTGATTCGTTTTGGGAGGCGTTTGGCCAGGCGCTGGGCGTGGACGCGCGCGCCCTTGATCAGGCGGGCAGAGAGTCGCTGGCACTGAATGTCGCCGGGTTGCTCAAGCAGTGCGTCGCCGGGTTGCAACAGTGCATGTGGACGCGTGGCGAATTGAAAAATGAGTTGCGTCTGGCGCGTACCGTTGCGCCGGGAACGGCGCGAAACCCGCTCAAATCGTCCCACGATGCGCAGCATGCCTTGAGGCAGTTGCTGGGGCCTCGCGCGCCTCATCAGCCGACGCCAGAGCAATCGGTTACGGGCGCATTTCGTGATGTGCAGGCCCATCAAGTGGCCTTGCTCAGCGCCAGCCGTGCGGCGATGCGTGGCTGCCTTGAGCACTTTTCCCCACGCCAACTGACCTTGCGTTTCGAGCGTGATGGCCGCCCGCCGCTGCTGGCCACCGCAGGCAGTCGATGGCGTGCGTTTGGGCGCTACCACCAGGCGCTGCAACAGGACGATGACTGGACCGAGCGGTTGCTGGCCAGGGATTTTGCCAAGGCCTACGAAGAGCAAGTGCGTTTGATTTCCACCCTTCACCAGACCCCGCAAGGATGAGGCCGATGCCGCGTTGTACTGCTGTTCATTTCAAGGCACCGATGGTGCTGCTCACGCTGCTGTTGGCGGGTTGCAGCGCGCTGTCGCCGTATTCGAACGTCACCAAACTGGACCTGACCCTGAGCGCCAGTGATCAGGTCAACCCGGACGTACACGGGCGCGCTTCACCGGTTGTCATTCGGCTGCTCGAACTCAAGCATCCCGTGGCGTTTGAGAACGCTGATTTTTTTAGCGTGTATGAACGCGCCGACAGCGTCTTGGCTCAAGACCTGCTCATCAGCGAAGAACTCGAATTGCGTCCCGGCGAGACGGTTTCGCACAAGCTCAGTGTTGCCCCCGTCAGCCGCTATGTCGGTGTGCTGGCCGCGTATCGCGACTTGCCACAAACCCGATGGCGCTATGTGATCACCTTGAGCCCCGAGCAGATCACGCAAGCACACCTGGTGCTCGATCAAACAGGCATCCGTCGCGCCGATGACGTGAACCCTGATGCAGGTGATGACGCATGAATGTGCATAAAGTGATATGGGAGGAAGGCCTGCTGCTGCGCCCGCAACACTTCCAGCACAGCGACCGTTATTACGATCACCAGCTGAAAACCCGAACCCAAATGCTGGGTCGTTACCTCTGGGGTTTTTTCAGGCTGGAGATCGATGTGCAGTTTCTCAACATGAGCAAGCTGGTCATCAGCCATGCGTCCGGCGTGCTGCCGGATGGCAGCCTGTTCGAGCTGGGCGGCGATAATCAGCCCCTTGCGCTCGATATCCCGCCCAATACCGGGCAAACCCCTGTGTACCTGGCCTTGCCACTGGTCACAGGCAACCACATCGAGGCGCGTCGCACCGACCACGCCGATGTGTTGTCGCGCTACACTCGCTATGAAGCACAGGTTGCAGACTCCAACGCGGGTGAGAACGCCATCAGCCCGATCAGTTGCGGGCGGCCGGACTTTCGCTTGCTGCTGGGCGCGCAGCAGAGCGATCAGGCCTGGGTCAAATTGCAAGTGTGCGAGATCCAGGACACCACCCCCGACGGCGTCATCAGGCTCAATACGCAGTGTGTGCCCACCTATCTCCATACGCACTGCTCGGGATACGTGCAGTCGTGTCTCAAGGAAGTCATCAGCATGCTCGGCCACCGGGCCGAGAAGCTGGCCGAGCGGATTCGCTCGAACGGCAAAGTGGGAGGCGCCGAAGTCGGTGACTTCATGATGCTGCAACTGATTAACCGCAGCGAACTGGTGTTGCTGCACTACTTGCAGCTCGAACAAGTGCATCCCGAGGAGTTGTATTGCGTGCTGCTGGCGTTGCTGGGTGACCTGTCGACCTTTGCCAGCGAGACCAAGCGTCCCCGTTTGCACAGCCACTACCAGCACAGCAATCAGGGCGAAAGCTTCCGCGCGCTGATGCAAGCGTTGCGCGAGGCGCTGTCGATGGTGCTCGAACAACACGCGATTGAACTGGTGCTGCAGCCGCGTCAATACGGCGTGCATGTCGCGCAGTTTGATGACCTTTCGCAACTGGGCACGACGACGTTCGTGGTGGTGGCCAGGGCCGCGTGTGACAACGAAGCCTTGCGCCATCGGTTGCCCGCGCACTTGAAGATTGGCCCGTTGGAAAACATCCGCCATTTGGTCAACCTGCACCTGCCGGGTTTCAAGCTCAAGCCGCTGGCGGTCGCGCCCCGGCAATTGCCGTATCACGCCGACCAAACCTATTTCGTGCTCGAACTGACAGCCGATGACCTGGCGCAAATGGAGCGCTCGGGCGGTTTTGCGTTTCATGCGTCTGGCGAGTTTGCCCAGCTTGAACTGACTTTTTGGGCCATCAGGAACTGACTCCCATGAACACGCAGACGCCTTATTCGCACGATGCCAAAACCCTGTTGCTGGACCGTTACGGCAGAGCGCCGCGACACGTTGCCCTGACCGACAGCGAGCCTGTGCCGCGCATTGAAAACATCGATGAACGCATCGTCTACAACGCACAGCTCAAACCGACTGAGCACATCAGTGTCGGCCTTAATCCCCTGATCGCGGCAGCCAGCGATGTGCTGTCATTTGTGGTGGGGATCGACGACCACAGGGCGCAAAACGACCTGCTGGTCCTGCATGCCCTGCTCAGCACAGAAATAAAGGCTTTCGAAACCAACGCCCTGCATGCGGGGTGTGAAAGCGGGCAGGTCATCAACGCCCGGTACGTCCTGTGCACGGTGTTGGACGAAGCCATCTGCACCACGGTGTGGGGCAATGAGCTGGACTGGTCGCAAAAAAGTCTGCTGGGCAGTTTTCACAATGAAACCTTTGGCGGCGAGAAGGTGTTTCAACTGATTGAGCGGTTTTCCCGAGAGCCCGCGAAGAACCTGTATTTGCTTGAGTTGCTGTATGTCTGCCTGTCGCTGGGGTTCGAGGGACGCTTTCGCGTGGAGTCGCGCGGGACCCTCGAACTGGAGTCGATACGCGACAACCTCTATCGCCAGATCCGTCATTTGCGCGGCGATGTCATCCGCGAAGTCTCGCCTCACTGGCAAGGCCTGAACGCACCGCGCAGCAGTGCGGTACGTCTCGTGCCGCGCTGGTTATGGGTCACGTTCACCCTGAGCTGCCTGACGGTGATGTACACCGGGTTCGCCTGGGTGTTGAGCCAACAGCGTGAAGCCGTGATGCAACCTTACGAACAGCACGTTGCAGCGGACCAGCCTGCAGTTGCGAACAGGAAGTCATGATGAAAAGTGTGTTGAAAAAAGCCGCAGCGTTACTGACGCAAACATGGCTCTGGAGCCTCTTGCTGGTGCTGTCCGTTGCGTTGCTGGTGTGGTGGGGCGGGCCGTTGCTGGCCGTAAACGATCACAAGTTTTGGGCCGACCCCGTGGCGCGGCTGTTGAGCATCAGTGTCTTGATCCTCGTGTGGGGGCTGGCCATGGTGTTTGTCAGCTGGCGTGCAGGCCAGCATAAAAAAACCATGGCAGACAGCGAAGAAGGCCAGATTCAAGCGCGTGAGGCACTCGACGCCGAGGCCGCACGCAAAACCCTGCGCAAGCGTTTCAAGCAAGCGCTGCACACCCTGAAAAACACCAGCGTGTACAAAGGGCGCAGCGAGCGCTGGCGCGACGAACTGCCCTGGTACGTGGTGCTCGGGCCGCAAGGCGCCGGCAAGACCAGCCTGCTCGATTTTTCCGGGCTAGAGTTTCCACTGAATAAACTTGATCGCAGCCTCACCCGCGACCTGCGCGGTACGCGGGACTGTGAGTGGTACTTTGCCGAACACGGGGTGCTGATCGACACCGCCGGGGGCTATCTGACCCAGGGCAATGAACCGGTTAATGCCAGCGGCTGGAAGACCTTGCTGGGCCTGCTGCGTAAACGCAAACGCGAGCGACCGTTGAACGGGGTGCTGGTGACTGTCCCGGTGGACAGCCTGATGCAGGCCAGTCACGACAGGCTCTCCGGGCTGTCGGATCAGATCCGGGCACGGCTGCAAGACGTACATCAGGTATTACGCATCGAGTTGCCGGTGTACCTGGTGCTGACCAAGACCGACCTGATACCCGGCTTTACCGAGTTTTTCGAGGCTCTGACCCGTGAAGAGCGCGCTCAGGTATTCGGTGCCACCTTTGAGCCGGGGCAGGGCGGTGCAGCGCTCATGCGTAGCGAGTGCGAGGCGTTGTTGGTGCGGCTCAACAGCCAGGTCATCGCGCGGATGCATCAAGAACGCGATACCCGGCGGCGCGGGCGAATGCTGGACTTCCCTCGGCAATTGAGTGACGTCGCGACGCAGTTGTGTGTGTTTGCCGACATGACGTTCACCGGCAACCGCTATCAACGGGCCAGCCCGCTGCGGGGTTTTTATCTGACCAGCGCGCCTCATGTCCCGCAGCCTGATGAAACCGGGGCTGGCGTGGAGCACACCCGGGCGATGCCCGCGATGCTCTCGGGCCATGCTTACTTCATCCATCATCTGCTCAGCCGCGTGATGTTCCCCGAGGCGCAACTGGCCGAACTGGACAAACGCGAGCGCCGACGCCTGCATTGGGGGCAGCGTTTCCACTACATGGCGGCCATGGGTGTGCTGGCTGCTTTGGGCATGTTGTGGGCCGGCAGTTTTTCATCCAACCACGGGCGTCTTGAACAATTGCGACAGCTGGCCCAGCAATGGGGTCAACAACAGGGGCAGTTGAGCCCCCGTGATGATGCCAAGGCCGTTCTTCAGACCCTGGACACGCACTACGCCGCCACCCAGGTCTTTGCCTCGCCACTGGACACGGCCCTGTATGAACGCACGGGGCTGTATCAAGGCGCAGAGGTGCGCGAGCGGGTCGAACGTGCTTATCAACACACCTTGCAAACCGAGTTGATGCCACGGGTTATCCAACAGCTCGAACAACAGATTCGTGCCAACCTGAGCAACCGCGACTCCTTGCTCAACAGCCTGCGCGCCTACCTGATGTTCGACGTGAGTGACAAGCGCGACCCCGCCTGGCTCAAGGGTTGGGTGGCCAACGACTGGTCGATGCGCTATCGCGGCCTGACACAGGTGCAGAACGGCCTGAATCAGCACTTCGAACGGTTACTGAAAACCCCGATAAAGCCTGTGCTGGATTCGGCCCTGATTGCTCAAGCGCGTCAGGTGCTGCGCAGTGAGTCGTTGGCAACCGTGGTCTATCGCACGCTGCGCGAGCAGTCACGATCCTTGCCGCCTTACAGCCTTGCTCAGCACTTGGGGCCACAAGGTCATCTGTTCAGCGGCGCCGATTATGAGATTCCGGGGTTTTACACGCGCCAAGGTTATCAACAGTATTTTTCGATCCAGGGCGTAAGTCTGGTGAGCGGCATTCTGCGCGATAACTGGGTGCTGGGAGAGGGCAGCAGCATCAGCGCGATGGACATGCGCAAGCTCATGGTTGAACTGGAACAACTCTACTTCCACGATTACGCCGAACAGTGGACGGCGGCAGTCGGGCAACTGGGGCTGGAGCCGTTCGATGACGCACGCGACAGTGCCGAGCAACTGGCCGGGATGACCTCTGCCAACTCGCCGGTTGTGCGCATGCTGCTGGCGGTGCGGGAAAACACGCGCTTCAGCACGTTGGCAGACGCGTTACCGGCATTGCCCCCCGCCCCCGCTGCCGGGCCGCTGGCAGGAGCGGTTACGGTTGCCGCAGACGTGGCGGCCAAGGGGGCTGAGGCGGTGTCGGATCACGTGCCGGACACCGCCAAAAAAGCCTTACAGCGACAGTTCGAGCCGCTTCATCAGTTATTGGATGACAACAACGGCCCCGCTGGCAGCCTCTTGCCTCTGTTGGCCGGGCTTACCGATCTGCAGTCGCAAATGGCCGGACTGGCCAGCGCCAGTGCGCCGGATAACGCGGCCTATGAAATCGCCCGCCAGCGCATGAGCGGCCAGCGAGATGCCTTGAGCCACCTGCGCCAGAGCGCTCAACGTCTGCCGCGTCCGCTGGATCGCTGGTTCAACGGTGTGGCTGAAAACACCTGGAGACTGGTACTCAACGATGCCTATCAATTCGTGGATAAGCGCTACAAATACGAGCTGTACAGGTTTTATACGCGCGCCATCGACCGACGTTACCCCTTCAGTGCCCACAGCAGCAGTGATGTGGCGCTCAACGACTTTCGGGCGTTTTTCAAAGGCCAAGGGCTGGTTGAACAGTTCTTCGATAACTGGCTCAAACCGTTCGTCGCTGGCGAAGCGGGCAACTACCGCTTGCGCAGCATGGACGGCCAGCACTTGCCGATGTCGGCCGCCTTCTTTGAACAAATCGCCACAGCGCAGATCATTCGACAGGGCTTCTTCGCCCAGGACCCGTCGCAGCCGCAAGTGCAGTTCACCCTGGAACCCTACAGCCTGGACTCCAGCGTGAGCCGCGCGCAGTTGCGTTTCGGTGATCAAGTCATTGAATACCGGCATGGCCCTATTGTGACCACCACCCTGCAATGGCCGACGTCGATCAACAACGGGCGCACCAGCCTGGTGTTGGAGAAAGCGGCGGGTCGTCCGCTGGGCATCGAAAAAAGCACCGGCCCGTGGTCGTTTTTCAGGCTGCTGGACTTGATGCAGGTGGATTACCTGAGCGGTCGCGACGTCATGTTGCTGCAAGCGGAGGTGGGCGGTCTGCGGGCCAACTACCTGCTGACGAGCCAACGCACGCCCAACCCCTTTGACCTGCAAGTGCTGCGCAGTTTTCGCTTGCCGGCGCAACTGTGAAGCACACCGGGATGACTTGGCGAAGTGCTGCGCGCACGGACATGGGCAAGGTGCGCACACGTAACGAAGACGCCGTTCTCGACCGTCCGCAGCAGGGGCTCTGGGCGGTGGCGGACGGTATGGGAGGCCACTCGCGCGGTGATCTTGCCAGCCTGAGGCTGGTCAGCCGTTTGGGCGCGCTGCCTGTGCAAACGGATTTTGAGTCACGGCTGCAGGCCGTGCGCGAGTCCCTGCACGACACCCATCACCGCCTGATTGCTGACTCGGCGGGCACTGTCAGTGGTAGCACCGTGGTGGTCTTGATCCTCGAAGGGCAGCAGGGGGCGTGTGTCTGGGCCGGGGACAGTCGTTGTTATTTGTGGCGCGAACAGCGGCTGTACCAACTCTCTCGTGATCACTCCTTTGCACGGCAACTGATGGAGCAAGAACACATGAGCCCCGGGCAGGCCATGGCGCATCCCGATGCACGGGCCTTGACCCATGCGGTGGGGGCCGGGGAGCGGCTGACGCTGGATATTCTGTCGTTTGCTGTTCAGCCGGGGGATGTGTTCCTGTTGTGCAGCGACGGCCTTTATCAAGACTTGAGCCCGAAAATGTTGGGGCAGGCGATGAATGAAGACGCCCCGCACACCTGCCTGGCGCGTCTGTTTGACGCCGTGCTGGCGGGCGAGGCGCGGGATAACCTGAGTGCCGTGGTGATCGCTCAATGACTCAACCGCTTCTGACGGGGGCGTGGGAGGTGCCACGCTATGGGGTGGCCGCTACCGGTTGGAGCGTTTGCTGGGCGCCGGTGGCATGGGCGCGGTCTACTGCGCGCGCGACCTGTTGCAGGAGCAGTTAGGTGATCCGTACGCCGATGTGGCCCTGAAAATCCTCAATGACGAACTCGCCCACGCGCCCGACGCCAATGCCCTGCTGTTCAACGAATTTGCGCTGATGCGTCAGGTTCGCCATCCCAACCTCGTGCACCTGTATAGCTTTGGCATCGACCCCGAGCATGATCGGGGATTTATCGTGATGGAGCTGCTGCGCGGCCCGACCCTCGACCGCGTTTTGTGCGAGCGCCCCTTAGGCTTGCCCCTGCACCAGTTGCAGGAAATCGGCTTGCCCCTGCTCTCGGTGCTGGCGCACGCCCATCAACACGGCGTGCTGCATGGCGACATCAAACCCGGCAACGTACTGCTGAGCGAGCAGGGGGTACGCCTGTTTGACTTCGGGCTTGGGCAAAGCGAAGCGGGGCAACTGCAAGGGCTGGCGTCGCTGAGCCGTACCCGATTCAACGCCTGGACGCCCGGTTATGCGGCGCCCGAACTGCGGCACGGCGGCCCGCTAACGCGCCAGGCTGAACTCTACAGCGTGGGTTGCTTACTGCATGAACTGGCAACGGGCAAACCGCCCTTCAATCCGCGCATCCCCACACTGTCGGAGTATCCGCCTCAGCGCTCGCCGCACAAAAAGCCCCGGCACCTGCCAAGTCAATTCTGGTCGGCGCTGCAAAAGGCGATCAAGCAGGACCCTAAGCAGCGAACGGTGAGCATTGAGCAACTGAGTGAGGCGCTGAAACCCGCGAAAAAGCGCTGGTGCTTTGTAAGCGCTCCATAAACCCCACTTGGCTAAAGATGGGTAAAGCGTTTAGCTGTGAAGTCGAGGTTCGCAGTTCCACGGCAGCAAGGCTTCGTAATCCTCTACCGATGTCGCCGTTGGCAAACGTTCA
>NZ_JYKY01000021.1 GCF_001042985.1 Pseudomonas lundensis | reverse complement strand
CGCTCTCGGCGGGTTTGCTTGCGCTTGCCGGCGTACTCAAAGTCGGAAAAGCTCATCTGGCTCATGGGCGGCTCGGATCAGGTGTTGCGGGGATTCTCGCATAACTGAAGGCTTGTTCGGAGATTCCTTAAGTGATTCAGGATGTTGGCTAGTGGTATCGACCCCAACCAATTTAGACTCCGCCCCCAGCGCGCAGACCCATTCCGAGAGTGCCCCACCGGCACTGACCCAACGGTGTGGCAATTCGGCAGCCGAGCTGACAGTCGTGATCACAAGGCCAGCAAAGAGCGTAATCAGGCGAAGACGCAAGCGCATACAAAGGCGTTCCTTTAATAAGTGGGTCAGCGGGAACAGTAAAATCCCGCGCCGTGGACACAGCACATCGCGGAGCAGCCAGCCATTTGATAATTGTTTGCATTTGCGCGTCAACCTATTAACACCCTGTCACCCGCGTCATCTACGCGAGTATCAGCAGCCATTAAGGATTGCCATGAAGTGGTTATGCCCCTCTGAGGACTTGAAAGAAGGCAACAGTCGCGGCTTTCAAATAGACGAATCAGACGTGCTTGTCGTGCGACGTGAGGGCCGGGTCTATGCCTACAAAAACCGCTGCCCGCACCGGGGTGTCCGCCTGGAGTGGCAGCCCGACCAGTTTCTCGACGACAGCACCAGCCTGATTAAATGCGCCACCCATGCGGCCCTGTTCTTGATCGAGTCCGGCGAGTGCGTGGCCGGGCCTTGCGCCGGGCAATATCTAACCGGCCTTGACTGCCACGAAGACAGCCAAGGCATCTGGCTCAGCCTTGAAATGTCAGAGGATGACCGCTAAACGGCGGTCCACTCGTACAGCATCAGGTGTCAGGCTTACGCCATAGGCCAACACCTGCACGCCCGCTGCGACCGCCTCTTTTAAGGCGGCGGCATAGCCGGGATCAATCTCTGCAGCCGGCCTTACGGCATCAATACCGGTGAGATTGATGCAATACAGCTGCACTGCGCGTACGCCGTCGCGGGCCAAACTCGCAAGTTCTCGTAAGTGTTTGGCACCGCGTTGCGTCACCGCATCCGGAAAAGCAGCGATGGATGTGCCGTCAAACCCCAGGGTCACGCTTTTGACCTCAACAAAGGCAAAGCCGTCGGGGTATTCGAGACGGAAATCAATCCGGCTTTTTTCCTGGCCATACGCCACTTCACGTTTAAGCGCCGTAAAACCGTTGAGTTCAGTGATCACCCCGGCCAGCAGGGCTTCTTCGACCAAGCGATTGGCACGGCCGGTGTTGACGCAGGCCAACCGGCCTTGCGGGGTTTCACTGATTTCCCACGTCCCCGGCAACTTGCGCTTGGGGTCATTGGAGCGACTGAACCAGACCTGCCCGCCCTCGACCATGCAATTGAGCATGGAACCGGTGTTAGGGCAGTGAATGGTCATCAACTCACCGTTAACCGTTTCGATATCTGCCAAAAAACGCTTGTAGCGCTTGATCAAACGTCCCTCTTCCAACGCGGGAGAAAACTGCATCAGCGGTTCCAGCTCTGTAGTCCACGGGCAATGCGCTCTACCGCTTCCTGCAAACGCGGCAGGCTTTGGGTGTAAGCAAAACGCACGTGATGGCCGGCCTGAAAACGACCGAAATCAAGACCGGGCGTGAAGGCGACATGTTGGGTTTCTAGAAAGTGGCGGCAGAACGCGAAGGCATCGCCGCCAAACGCACTGATGTCTGCATACAGGTAAAACGCGCCTTCAGGCTCGACCGCAATCTTGAAGCCCAGCTCGCGCAAGGCGGGCAGCAAGAAGTCACGACGGCGGCCAAACTCGGCCCGACGCGCTTCGAGAATGGCCAACGTCTCGGGTTTGAAACACGCCAACGCGGCGTATTGCGCCATGCTCGGGGCGCTGATGTAGAGGTTCTGCGCCAGCTTTTCGAGGTCCGCGACGGCTTCGGGTGGAGCCACCAGCCAGCCCAGGCGCCAGCCGGTCATGCCGAAGTATTTGGAAAAGCTGTTCAGCACAAAGGCGCTGTCATCCACTTCCAGCACACTCGGCGCCTCACAGCCGTACGTCAGACCGTGATAAATCTCGTCCACCACCAAATGCCCGTTACGCGCCTTGATGGCCGCCGACAGCGAGGCCAGTTCATCACGGCTGAGCAGCGTGCCCGTCGGGTTGGCAGGCGAAGCCACCAGCGCGCCCACACTGTCCTGATCCCAATGGCGGTCCACCAAATCAGCGGTCAGTTGATAACGCACCTCCGGGCCGACCGGCACCAACTGGGCAGCGCCTTCCACCAAGCGCAGGAAGTGTCTGTTACAGGGGTAGCCCGGATCGGCAAGTAGCCAGTGTTTTCCCGGATCGACCAGCAGGCTGCTGGCTAAAAGCAGTGCACCAGAACCGCCGGGGGTTATCAGAATGCGGCCAGGATCAATGCTCAGCCCGTAACGCTGCTGATAGAAACCTGATAGGGCTTCGCGCAGCTCAGGCAGCCCGCGGGCCGCGGTATAGCGGGTTTTGCCCGCTGCCAGCGCCGCCTGCCCGGCCGCGATAATGGGCTCGGCTGTGGTGAAGTCAGGCTCACCGATCTCCAGATGAATCACATCATGGCCCGCCGCTTGCAATTCATTGGCACGCGCCAACAATGCCATGACGTGGAACGGTTCGATTGCGCGACTGCGCGCACTGTAAGACTGAGCCATGAGCCTGCCTTCCTGAGTGAGCAAAAGGCCGATTCTACCCAAGCCCACGCAAGAGGGAGAGCTAAATAAGGTCTTAGCGGCCGCCCCGGTAGAACCAAACGGCGCAAGCTCCGGTCATAGCTCGACTAAATTTAATATTCAGCCATTAATCTCAAGCACTACAGGGTTTGTGCACAAACACCGGCAACAGGCCAGACAACAGGGAGTAGCGCGGCCCGATTTGATCTGGTAAGTTCGGCCGCTTGCAGCCGCAGGGCCGGCAGGTGTCGGTGATGTTGCAATCCTGCGCAATGGATTAGAAGAATGAGAGGCGGTCCATTTCATGCCCACAGAAGCAAAGCAACAGAATACTCAAACGCTTAGCGGCTTCGAGCCCTACGTTGAAAAGACGGGTGAAGAGTACATGGGCGAGCCCATGCGCAAACACTTCACCAAGATTCTGCAAAAGTGGAAACAGGACTTGATGCAGGAAGTCGACCGCACCGTTGATCACATGAAAGACGAAGCGGCAAACTTTCCTGACCCGGCCGACCGCGCTAGCCAGGAAGAAGAATTCAGCCTGGAACTGCGTGCCCGCGACCGCGAGCGCAAGCTGATCAAGAAAATCGACAAGACGCTGCAATTGATCGAAGACGAAGAATACGGCTGGTGCGAGTCCTGTGGTGTCGAGATTGGTATCCGCCGTCTTGAAGCACGCCCAACCGCTGACATGTGCGTAGACTGCAAAACCTTGGCTGAAATCAAGGAAAAACAAGTCGGCAAGTAATCGCCGGCTTGACCAAACGGGGCGTGCGAACGCCCCGTTTTCGTTTCTGAAGCGTGCTCACATAGCACTGCCCTGCTGACACTGCAACAGCGGTCAGGCGCCCTGAAGATACGAGCACAACGGCCTCCCCTCGCACTTCGCACCTAGCGCCAGCGGTTACAGGATCCATGCCATGACGGCTGCATCATCCCCCTCCTACATCGGGCGCTTTGCCCCTACCCCCAGCGGTCATTTGCACTTTGGCTCACTGGTCGCAGCCCTTGCCTCCTATCTGGACGCCCGCTCGGCAGGTGGCCGCTGGTTATTGCGCATGGAAGACCTTGATCCACCCCGCGAGATGCCCGGTGCCCAAGCCGCGATTATTGAAGCGCTGCACCGCTATGGCTTTGAGTGGGACGGTGAATGGATCCGGCAGAGCGATCGTCATGACGCCTACGCCCAAGTTGTAGAGCGCCTGTTCAGCCAAGGCCTGGCCTATGCCTGTACCTGCTCGCGCAAACAACTTGAAGGGTATAACGGCGTCTATCCGGGGTTCTGCCGTAACGCCGGACACTCCATGGAAAACGCGGCCATCCGCGTGCGGGTCCCGGAACTGGAATATGCCTTTACGGATCGCGTCCAGGGTGAGTACCGCCAACACCTGGGCCGCGACGTGGGGGATTTCATCATCCGTCGCCGTGACGGGCTTTACGCCTATCAACTGGCCGTCGTACTCGATGATGCCGCCCAAGGTGTGACCGATATCGTGCGCGGTGCCGATTTGCTGGACTCCACACCGCGCCAGCTCTACCTGCAAGAGTTGCTCGGCCTGTCGCAGCCGCGCTACTTGCACGTGCCGCTAATCGTGCAACCCGATGGCCACAAACTCGGCAAATCCTACCGTTCGCCTGCACTGACGCCCGAGCAAGCCACACCCTTGTTACTACGCGCCTTGCGCACGCTGGGCCAACCGACTGACGACCGTCTGGAGCACGCGAGTCCGCGCCAGGTTCTAGACTGGGCAATAGCGCACTGGGACGCCGGGTTGATACCCCGCACCCACACCCTGCAAGAAGCGCATTTACGCTGACAGCCCTTGCAGGTTGCCAGCCATCCGTTACCATCGCCGCACGTTTTTGGGGCATGCGGCCCGTTAAGTGAGGGCGGGATGTATATCTATCGATTGGTCCTGTTGCTGGTTGTCGGGATCTACCTGTTTTCCCCCGCCATCATGGATTGGTGGATCAACGCGACGGGCGCCTGGTACCGGCCTTATCTGCTCTGGCTGATTCTGATCGTGGTGACCTTTATTCTGCAGAGCCAAAAAGATGCCGATGAGCTTTAGCCTGACCCAGATGGTGCTCGTCAGCGCCGCTTACCTGCTGGTGCTGTTTGGCGTGGCGTGGATCAGCGAACGGGGCATGATCCCGCGCGCGATCATCCGTCACCCGCTGACTTACACCCTGTCACTGGGCGTTTACGCCAGCGCATGGGCCTTTTACGGCACCGTCGGCCTAGCCTACGAATACGGCTACGGCTTTCTCTCCAGTTACCTCGGAGTCTCGGGCGCCTTTCTACTGGCGCCCGTGCTGCTTTACCCGATCCTGAAGATCACTCGTACCTACCAACTGTCTTCCCTTGCCGACTTGTTTGCGTTTCGCTTTCGCAGCACTTGGGCGGGCGCGTTGACCACTATTTTTATGCTGATCGGCGTGTTACCGCTGCTGGCCTTGCAAATCCAGGCCGTGGCGGACTCCATCAGCATTCTCACCCGTGAGCCGGTGCAGCATCGCGTAGCCCTCAGCTTCTGCGCGATGATCACGCTGTTCACCATTTTCTTCGGCTCACGGCATATTGCGACCCGCGAGAAACATGAAGGACTGGTGTTTGCCATTGCCTTCGAATCCGTGATCAAACTGGCCGCCATTGGTGGCGTGGGCCTTTATGCGCTGTACGGGGTCTTCGACGGCCCGCAACAGCTCGAAGTGTGGTTGCAGCAAAATCAGACCGCACTGGCCTCGTTGCACACACCGCTTCAAGAAGGCCCGTGGCGCACGCTGTTGCTGGTGTTTTTTGCCTCGGCCATCGTGATGCCGCACATGTATCACATGACCTTCACTGAAAACCTCAACCCACGGGCTCTGGTCAGCGCCAGCTGGGGCCTGCCGCTGTTCTTGCTGCTGATGAGCCTCGCAGTGCCGCTGATTCTGTGGGCCGGACTCAAACTGGGCGCTACTACCAACCCGGAATACTTCACGCTCGGCATCGGGATCGCAGCCAACAGTAAATCTCTGGCCTTGCTGGCGTATATCGGCGGGCTGTCGGCGTCTAGCGGGCTGATCATCGTGACCACGCTGGCACTCTCAGGCATGGCCCTGAACCACCTGGTACTGCCGCTTTACCAGCCACCGGCCGAAGGCAATATTTACCGCTGGCTGAAGTGGACCCGCCGCGCACTGATCGTAGCCATCATCATGGCCGGCTATGGCTTTTACCTGCTGCTGGGCGCTGAGCAGGATCTGGCTAACCTCGGCATCGTCGCGTTTGTGGCGACGCTGCAGTTTTTGCCGGGCGTGCTCTCCGTGTTGTATTGGCCGACCGCCAATCGCCGGGGGTTCATTGCCGGTTTGCTGGCCGGAATCGTGGTGTGGATGGTCAGCATGTTGTTTCCGCTGATCGGCAACTTCCAGGGCTTCTACATCCCGTGGCTGGACATGATTTACGTGCTGGATGACACCAGCTGGCACATGGCGGCCATCGCGTCGCTGGCGGCCAACGTCCTGATGTTCACCCTGATTTCCCTGTTCACCAACGCCAGCACCGAAGAAGCCAGCGCAGCTGAAGCCTGCGCGGTGGACAATGTGCGTCGCCCGCAACGGCGTGAACTGCACGCGGCCTCACCGCAAGAGTTCGCCACGCAACTGGCCAAACCGTTAGGCGCCAAGGCTGCGCAAAAAGAAGTCGAGCAAGCCTTGCGCGACTTGTACCTGCCCTTCGATGAACGCCGACCTTACGCCCTGCGCCGCCTGCGCGATCGCATCGAAGCCAACCTCTCGGGCCTGATGGGCCCCAGTGTTGCGCAGGACATGGTTGAAACCTTTTTGCCCTACAAGTCGGGTGGCGAAAATTACGTCACCGAAGACATCCACTTCATCGAAAGCCGGCTTGAGGACTACCATTCGCGCCTGACCGGGCTGGCAGCCGAACTCGATGCCCTGCGCCGCTATCACCGCCAGACCCTGCAAGAACTCCCGATGGGCGTGTGCTCACTGGCCAAGGATCAAGAGATCCTGATGTGGAACAAAGCCATGGAAGAATTGACCGGCATTGCGGCGCAACGGGTCGTGGGCTCGCGTCTGAACACATTGGGCGATCCGTGGCGCCAGCTGTTGCAAGGTTTTATCGAACTGCCGGATGAGCACCTGCACAAACAGCACTTGGCACTGGATGGACAGACGCGCTGGCTGAACTTGCACAAGGCGGCGATTGATGAGCCCTTGGCGCCCGGCAACAGCGGCCTCGTCCTGCTGGTGGAAGACCTGACCGAAACCCAGATGCTCGAAGACAAACTGGTGCACTCCGAACGACTGGCCAGCATCGGTCGCCTTGCTGCGGGCGTGGCCCATGAAATCGGCAACCCGGTGACCGGTATTGCCTGCCTGGCGCAAAACCTGCGCGAAGAACGCGAAGACGATAGCGAGCTGACGGAAATCAGCAGCCAAATACTCGAACAGACCAAACGCATCTCGCGCATCGTGCAGTCCTTGATGAGCTTTGCCCACGCAGGCAGCCATCAACACAATGACGAACCCGTGTGCCTGGCCGAAGTCGCACAGGATGCCATCGGTCTGCTGGCATTGAACCGGCGCAACTTTGAAGTGCAGTTTTACAACCTGTGCGACCCCGATCATTGGGTCGACGGCGATCCGCAGCGACTGGCGCAGGTGCTGATCAACTTGCTGTCCAACGCCCGTGACGCCTGCCCGGCCGGCAGTGCGGTACGGGTCAAGACGGAAGCCAGCGAACACACCGTCGACCTGATCGTCGAAGACGAAGGATCGGGCATTCCGAAGAACATCATGGACCGTCTGTTCGAACCTTTCTTCACCACCAAGGACCCTGGCGAAGGCACCGGTCTGGGCCTTGCACTGGTCTATTCCATCGTTGAAGAGCATTATGGACAAATCACCATCGACAGCCCGGCTGACATTCAAAGCCAGCGCGGAACCCGTATCCGGGTGACACTACCGCGCCATGTCGAAGCGACGTCCGCTGTGAACTGAGACCGTCGAGAGAACCGAATCAATGCCGCATATTTTGATCGTCGAAGACGAAACCATCATCCGCTCCGCGTTGCGCCGCTTGTTGGAGCGTAATCAGTACCAAGTCAGCGAAGCGGGCTCGGTGCAGGAAGCGCAGGAGCGTTTCAGCATTCCCTCGTTCGACCTGATTGTCAGCGACCTGCGCCTGCCGGGCGCGCCAGGCACCGAGCTGATCAAGCTCGGAGAAGGCAAGCCGGTGCTGATCATGACCAGTTACGCCAGCCTGCGCTCGGCCGTCGACTCGATGAAAATGGGCGCGGTCGATTACATCGCCAAACCCTTCGATCACGACGAAATGCTGCAAGCGGTCGCGCGCATTTTGCGTGATCGTCAGAACGCCGAGAGCCAGTCCGTCGAGCGCCCGGCCAAAGCTGCGGCTGCTGACAAAAATGCTGTGGATAACAGCAATGGCGAAATCGGCATCATTGGCTCTTGCCCGCCCATGCAGGACCTGTACAGCAAGATCCGCAAAGTGGCCCCCACAGACTCCAACGTATTGATTCAAGGCGAATCTGGTACGGGTAAAGAGCTGGTGGCCCGTGCCCTGCACAACCTGTCCAAGCGTGCCAAGGCACCGATGATCTCGGTTAACTGTGCGGCGATTCCTGAATCACTGATCGAATCGGAACTGTTCGGCCATGAAAAAGGCGCGTTCACGGGCGCCAGCGCGGGCCGGGCCGGGTTGGTCGAGGCGGCGGATGGCGGCACCCTGTTCCTTGACGAGATCGGTGAACTGCCCCTCGAAGCCCAGGCGCGCTTGCTGCGGGTGCTTCAGGAAGGCGAAATCCGCCGCGTAGGGTCGGTGCAGTCTCAAAAGGTCGATGTACGCCTGATTGCCGCGACTCACCGTGACCTTAAAAGCCTCGCCAAGATCGGCCAGTTCCGCGAAGACCTGTACTACCGCCTGCACGTGATTGCGCTCAAGTTGCCCGCGCTGCGAGAACGTGGCGCAGACGTCAACGAGATCGCCCACGCGTTCCTTGCCCGCCAAAGCGCCCGCGTGGGCCGCACCGACCTGAAATTCGGGGCGGACGCCGAACAAGCCATTCGACATTACGCCTGGCCAGGTAACGTGCGTGAACTGGAGAACGCTGTAGAGCGCGCGGTGATTCTGTGCGAAAGCCCGGAAATTTCCGCCGACTTGCTGGGCATCGATATCGAGCTGAGTGATCTACAAGACGACGACTTTATCGGTCTTGCCCCACAACAGAGCATCAGCAGCGGTAACACCAGCCTGGACCCGACCGAAGATTTGTCACTGGAAGACTACTTCCAGCATTTCGTGCTGGAGCATCAGGATCACATGACTGAAACCGAGCTGGCTCGCAAACTGGGTGTCAGCCGTAAATGCCTGTGGGAACGCCGCCAGCGCCTGGGCATCCCGCGCAGGAAAACAGGGGTTGCCAGCGAGGGGTAACGCTTCAGGTAACACTCACTCACGTGAAAAAACTGTTACCTCACGCTAAACACGTAACAAATGCCGGGTCTTACGGTAACGAAGACCCGGCTTTTTTTTGGCCTGAAAAAGGTGAAATGCGGGAAAAGCCCCGCGTTTGCTGGGCCTGACAAAAGTTGGCACGACACCTGCTATATGTATTCGTACAAGAACAATAAGAATCACAGCAACACACAATAAAAATAAGACGTATCGGCTCACGCATAACAAAAACAACACGGCGGAGGCGCAGCTAACTGATTCTTTTGGAGAGGTGTTGTCATTGGGGCTTGCCCCACGACTAGGCAGAGAACAACAAAAACTGCATGTAAAGCAGACCCTGAACTAGTTGGATCATGGATCACATCAACACAGCGACCAAAGCAATCCGTTTGCTCTTATCTCCCGATTGGGAGGGTTACACCGGCAAACCCGGGTAACCAGGGCGATCAACAAAAACAAGAAGCCCGCAACCAATAATAAAAATAGAGCACGCAACTAATTCTGGGGGAGCTTCGGCTCCCCTTGTGGTTCCTGCGATTCGACAAAATCATTTAGCCTCTCTAACACGGCCCTCTTGCGCAGGTTCTGAGCGTGCGTGGCAATCGACAGGTTAAGCGTCCTACACCATCCCCTGACTAAATGCTAGAATCCCCGCCCATCATGCGGTCATTCTTCGTTTTGGCCGAACATTCCTTCAAACAGTGCATCCCATGCTGAAGAAGCTGTTCCAGTCATTCCGTTCTCCCAAGCGTCGTACGCAACAACTGCGCAGCACCCCAGAAGTGCTCAACAGCAGCCAACACTCGCTGCAACGTGCCCAGTTCAGCCGTTACGCGGTCAACATTGTCGAGCGTCTGCAAAACGCCGGTTATCAGGCTTACCTGGTTGGCGGCTGTGTACGCGACATGTTGCTCAACATCACCCCCAAAGACTTTGACGTCGCCACCAGCGCCACGCCTGAACAAGTGCGTGCGGAATTCCGTAATGCGCGCATCATCGGCCGACGCTTCAAGCTGGTACACATCCACTTTGGTCGCGAGATCATTGAGGTCGCCACTTTCCGCGCCAATCACCCGCAAAATGACGAAGAGGAAGACAGCAATCAGTCCTCGCGTAACGAAAGCGGGCGCATTTTGCGCGACAACGTATACGGCACACTGGAAGAAGACGCCCAGCGTCGCGACTTCACGATCAATGCCCTGTATTACGACCCGGTCAGCGAACGCATTCTCGATTACGCCAACGGTGTACACGACATCCGCAATCGCTTGCTGCGCCTGATTGGCGACCCGCAACAGCGCTATCAGGAAGACCCCGTGCGCATGCTGCGAGCCGTGCGCTTTGCCGCCAAACTCGACTTCGGCATCGAGAAGCACACAGCGGCGCCGATTCGCGATCTGGCGCCCATGCTGCGCGAAATCCCGTCTGCGCGACTGTTCGAAGAAGTGCTCAAGCTGTTCCTCTCGGGGAATGCTTCTGACACATTCGAAATGCTGGTTGACCTTGAGTTGTTCGATCCACTGTTCCCGGCCAGCGCCGAAGCACTGGAACACAACCCGACGTACACCCACACCCTGATCAGCGAAGCCTTGCGCAACACGGACCTGCGGATCAAACAGGGCAAACCGGTGACCCCGGCGTTCCTGTTTGCCGCCCTGCTGTGGCCTGCACTGCCAGCGCGTGTTCTGCGCCTGCAGGACCAAGGCATGCCGCCTATTCCTGCCATGCAGGAAGCCGCACACGAGCTTATCAGCGAACAATGCCAGCGCATCGCCATTCCTAAACGCTTCACCCTGCCCATTCGCGAAATCTGGGACATGCAGGAGCGCTTGCCGCGTCGCAGTGGCAAACGCGCCGACATGCTGCTCGACAACCCGCGTTTCCGTGCCGGTTACGACTTTTTGCTGTTGCGTGAAAGCGCAGGCGAGCAGACAAACGGCCTGGGCGAGTGGTGGACGGAATATCAAGACGCCAACGACAGCGGTCGCCGCGACATGATCCGTGACTTGAGCAACGCCAAGGATGACGGCGCGGGCCCAGCGCCCCGCAAACGCCGACGCACAGGCGCCAACAAGCGTAAACGCAGCGCAGGCGCTGACGAGTAAGTGATGGAACGCATCTACATTGGAATGGGCAGCAATCTGGCTGACCCGGCCGAACAACTGCGCAGCGCTGTCGAAGCGCTCGCGCACCTGCCTCAATCCCGCTGGGTCGGGGTGTCAGCCTTCTACCAAAGCGATTCGTTACTGCCGGGGCAGCCGCGCTACACCAATGCCGTGGCCGCCATCGACTCCAACCTGGCGCCGCTTGCATTGCTCGATGCGCTGCAAGCCATCGAAACGGATCAAGGCCGCGAGCGCCTTGAGCGCTGGGGGCCGCGCACCCTCGACCTCGACATCCTGCTGTTTGGCGATCGCCTGATTGACGAACCGCGTCTCAAGGTCCCGCATTACCATATGCACGCTCGTCCGTTCGTGCTGTACCCCCTTGCCGAACTGGCCCCCCCCTCGCTGACCCTGGCCGATGGCCGCAGCCTGCAACAGCTCTTGAACGACTGCCCGTATGTCGGTCTTGAGCGCCTCGCTCCTGGCGCTGAATCGAATCAATAACCGCGGTAACACTCACGCGGTAACACCTCTAATTGACTTCCCGTGTGCTCGTCACGACTATAGGCATCCCGCTGCCGCCTACCCGGCGGCGCAATGTGAAAAGCCGGCATTCAAAGCACCGCTTTAAAGGTGCGCCTGCTTATAACGATGAATCACGCGCGTGACTCGCAGTGGTTATCGCACTGCCTGACGAGGATCCTTTTCATGCCAGCTATCACCCTGACCACCCTGCAAAGCCTTAAGCAAAAAGGTGAAAAAATCACCATGCTGACGTGCTATGACGCCACCTTCGCGCACGCCTGCAATCAGGCTGGCGTTGAAGTGTTACTGGTGGGCGACTCCTTGGGCATGGTCCTGCAAGGGCATGACAGCACACTGCCAGTTACTAATGACGAGATGGCCTACCACGTGGCCTGCGTCAAACGCGGCAATCAGGACGCCCTGATTCTCGCCGACATGCCGTTCATGGCAAACGCCACCCTTGAGCAAAGCCTGAACAACAGCGCCCAGCTGATGAAAGCGGGTGCGCACATGGTCAAAGTCGAGGGCGCTGTCTGGTTGGCCGAGTCCATTCGCCTGATGACCGAACGCGGCATTCCCGTGTGTGCCCACATGGGCCTGACGCCACAAACCGTTAACGTGTTGGGCGGTTACAAGGTTCAGGGCCGCAATGAAAACCAGGCGCGCCAGATGCGTGCAGATGCCATCGCCCTTGAACAGGCGGGTGCCGCCATGTTGCTGCTTGAGTGCGTACCGAGCGAGCTGGCGAAAGAAATCACCCACGCGGTGAAGATCCCGGTTATCGGGATTGGCGCTGGCAGCGACACTGACGGCCAGGTGCTGGTACTGCATGACATGCTCGGCCTGTCCCTCACCGGGCGTGTACCCAAGTTCGTGAAGAACTTCATGACAGGCCAGCCAGACATACAATCGGCGCTCAGCGCTTATGTGACCGAAGTCAAAGCCGTCAGCTTTCCTGGCGCCGAACACGGATTCTCTGCATGAACACTGTTAAAACCGTCCGCGAGCTGCGTGCAGCTGTCGCCCGCGCCCGCAGTGAAGGCAAGCAAATCGGCCTTGTCCCGACCATGGGCAACCTGCACAGCGGCCACGCGGCACTGGTCACGAAAGCAGCCCAGCAGGTCGATTTCGTCGTGGCCAGTATTTTCGTGAACCCTCTGCAGTTCGGGGCCAACGAAGACCTCGACACCTACCCGCGCACGCTCGCCGCCGATCAGGAAAAACTCCTGCAAGCGGGCTGTAACCTGCTTTTCGCCCCGACCGTAGAAGAAATGTACCCCCACGGCATGCAGGGTCTGACCCGCGTCACCGCTGCCGCCTTGAGCAACGAGCTGTGCGGCAGCCGTCGCCCGGGGCACTTTGACGGTGTTACCACGGTGGTCAGCAAACTGTTCAACATGGTTCAGCCTGACTTGGCGATCTTTGGGCAAAAGGACTATCAGCAACTGGCCGTCATCCGGGCGATGGTGCATGACCTGAACATGCCCATTCAAATCATCGGAGAGCCCACGGTGCGCGCCGAAGATGGCCTGGCCCTGTCGTCGCGCAATGGCTACCTGAGCGAAGAACAGCGAGCGCTGGCCCCGGCCTTGTATCGCCACCTGCGCGAAATGGCCACGGCCATTCAGAACGGCGAGCGCGACTATCTGGCATTGTCGAGCCATCACGCCGCTCAACTGGAAGCGCTCGGGCTGCGTGTGGATTACCTTGAAGTTCGCCACGCATCGACGTTGCTGCCAGCCGACGTCAGTGATCGCGACCTGGTGATTCTGGTTGCCGCCTTCCTGGGCACTACCCGCCTGATCGATAACGTGCATTTGAATCTTGATAACGCACTGTGAGCCACGGGCGATAAAGGCCTCGCAATCGAGACAAAAACACTGAAACGTTTCACCTGAAGTCACGTAGCGGTGACAAAAGTTACCGTTACGTGTCAGACAAAGCCGAGACAGATGCAGGCACTAGGGTTAATGTGATCGCCCTGCTTGTGTCTGATGCGTTTAAGCAGGCGAACCGCAGTCCACCCGTCTTTAATGTGGAGGATTCGGTGTTTTCAGTGTCCAACAGGCAGTTCAAGCAAAAAAGGATATCCGCAGCGATGGCGTACTACCGCACTCCTCATGACGTTACCGCTCTGCCCGCTTGGCAAGCGTTGAAGCAACACCGCGCCGGCATGCAACATTTCAGCATGCGCGACGCGTTTAACAGCAACCCCAAACGTTTTGAAGATTTCACCCTGAGCAGCTGCGGGCTGTTCCTGGACTACTCGAAAAACCTGATCACCAACGAAACCCGCTCGCTGCTGGTCGATCTGGCCAACGAAGTCGACCTCAAGGGTGCAATCAAATCGTTGTTCTCGGGCGAAATCGTCAACGCCTCCGAAGGCCGTCCGGCCTTGCACACGGCACTGCGTCGCCCGGTGGCCGACAAGCTCTCGGTCAATGGCGCGGACATCATGCCCGAGGTGCATAAAGTCCTGAACAAGATGACCGAACTGGTCGGTCGTATTCATGAAGGCCTGTGGCGCGGTTACACCGAAAAGCCCATCACCGACATTGTGAACATCGGTATCGGCGGCTCGTTCCTGGGCCCAGAGCTGGTGTCCGAAGCGCTGTTGTCCTACGCGCAAAAAGGTGTTCGCTGCCATTACCTGGCGAATATCGACGGCAGTGAATTCCACGAGCTGTCGCACAAGATTCGCGCCGAAACCACCCTGTTCATTGTTTCGTCCAAATCGTTTAACACCCTCGAAACCCTGAAGAACGCCCAAGCCTCCCGCGCCTGGTATCTGGCGCAAGGCGGCTCCGAGGCTGAACTGCATCGCCACTTCATTGCGGTGTCGAGCAACAACGAAGCGGCGGTCGCGTTCGGTATTCGCGAAGAAAACATTTTCCCGATGTGGGATTGGGTCGGCGGTCGTTATTCGCTGTGGTCGGCTATCGGCTTGCCCATCGCGCTGGCCATCGGCATGTCCAACTTCAAGGAATTGCTGTCCGGCGCCTACAGCATGGACCAGCACTTCCAGAACGCTCCGTTCGAGCAAAACATGCCCGTGCTGATGGCCGCGCTGGGCGTCTGGTACGGCAACTTCTGGGGCGCGCAGAGTCACGCGATCCTGCCGTACGACCACTACTTGCGTAACATCACCAAGCACTTGCAACAATTGGACATGGAGTCCAATGGCAAGAGCGTGCGCCAGGACGGCACGCCCGTGTCGACCGACACAGGCCCCGTGATCTGGGGCGGTGTGGGCTGCAACGGCCAGCACGCGTATCACCAGTTGCTGCACCAAGGCACCCAACTGATTCCGGCCGACTTTATCGTGCCGATTGTCAGCTTCAATCCGGTCGCCGACCACCATCAGTGGCTGTATGCCAACTGCCTGTCCCAAAGCCAGGCCCTGATGCTGGGTAAAACCCGTGAAGAAGCCGAGGCCGAGCTGCGCGAAAAAGGCATGCCAGAAGAGCAGGTGCAAAAACTCGCGCCGCACAAGGTGATCCCGGGCAACCGCCCGAGCAACACCCTGGTGGTCGAACGCATCAGCCCTCGCCGCCTCGGCGCACTGGTTGCGCTGTACGAGCACAAAGTATTCGTGCAAAGCGTGATCTGGGGCATCAACGCCTTCGACCAATGGGGCGTAGAGTTGGGCAAAGAGCTGGGCAAGGGCGTCTACTACCGCCTCACCGGTAGCCTGGAAGAGCCGGCCGATGACGCTTCGACCCAAGGCCTGATCAATTATTTCCGCGGTCGCCATCGCGGTTGATTGAGCGCCAGCCAGTCACCCCGACTGGCTGGCGCAACCGAGACAGCATGGACATCATCCGTCGCCCCATCGAACGTCAAATCATAAGCCTGACCGGGCTTTCACTCGGCCAGCTGGACCTCGAAAACCCCAAAGGCGATCCCGGCCTGTTTGGCCCCGATTCCATCAGTTGGCACGTGCATGGTGATTTCACCAGCATGCTGATTGGCGGCATCAGCGCTTTGATGCTGCAAGCCTTGCACCCGTTGGCGCTTGCCGGGGTATGGGATCACTCCAATTTCAGACAGGACATGCTGGGGCGGCTGCGTCGCACCGGGCAGTTCATTTCCGGCACCACGTTTGGCTCGACGGCAGACGCCGACTGGCTGATCGACAAGGTGCGCACCATTCACGAGCAGGTCACGGGCACTGGCCTCGATGGCCGCCCTTATGCCGCCAGCGACCCTGCATTGCTGACGTGGGTGCATGTCGCGGAGGTCAGCAACTTTCTGGCCGCGCATTTACGCTACCGAAACCCCGATTTGTCAGCCGCGGATCAAGACCGGTACTACGACGAAATTGCTGTGGTCGCTGAGCGACTGGGCGCGAAGGATGTGCCGCGCTCGCGCCAGCAAATCGCTGATTACCTGCAACAGGTTCGTCCCCAATTGTTATGTGACGCGCGCAGCCATGAAGTCATTCGCCTGCTGCTGGATGCCCCCTCTCCCAGCGTGCTGGCCAAGCCGTTTGGCGCCCTGATGATGCAGGCCGGAATCGATTTGCTGCCCGATTGGGCCAGCGATCAGTTGGGGCTGTATCAACGTCCCATGACGCGCACGCTGATTCGCGCCAGCGTGAACCGCACGGCCCCGCTTTTGCGCTGGGCCGTGCGTGATGGCTCCGTGCAAAGGGCGCGACGGCGAATGGGAATAACCTGACACGTACAGTCCGGTAGCCAACGGGAAATGACGCTGGCGAACCAGCCCCGGCCGCGCGCAGCCATGGTCGGCGACTACACCAGGCAAGGATATTTGTGACACCATGCGCGCCTGATTCCGAGCGACACACGCCAATAATAATGAGGATTCGCGCCATGCAAGACGTCGTAATCGTTGCCGCCACTCGCACTGCCGTCGGCAGCTTCCAAGGTTCACTGGCCCACGTACCTGCGGTTGATCTGGGGGCGGCAGTCATTCGTCAACTGCTGGAACAGACCGGCCTGGACGGTGCCCACGTTGATGAAGTGATCATGGGCCAGGTGCTGACCGCCGGCGCCGGCCAGAACCCGGCCCGTCAGGCCGCAATCAAGGCCGGCTTACCGTTTGCCGTACCTGCGATGACCCTGAACAAGGTCTGCGGATCTGGCCTCAAGGCGTTGCACCTTGCCGCGCAAGCCATTCGCTGCGGCGATGCCGAGGTCATCATTGCCGGGGGCCAGGAGAACATGAGCCTGTCCAACTACATCGTGCCCGGCGCCCGTACCGGCCTGCGCATGGGGCACAGTCAGATCGTCGACACCATGATTAGCGACGGTTTGTGGGATGCGTTCAACGATTACCACATGGGTATAACCGCCGAAAACCTGGTGGATAAGTACGGCATCAGCCGTGAAGCTCAGGATGCGTTTGCCGCTGCCTCTCAACAAAAGGCCATTGAAGCCATCGAAACCGGCCGCTTTGTGGATGAAATCACGCCCGTATTGATCCCGCAGCGCAAAGGTGACCCGATTGCCTTCGCCACGGACGAACAACCGCGCGCGGGCACAACGGCTGAATCGCTGGCAAAACTGCGCCCTGCCTTTAAAAAAGACGGATCTGTCACGGCGGGTAATGCATCCTCACTCAATGACGGCGCTGCAGCGGTCATGCTGATGAGCGCGAACAAAGCCCAGGCGCTGGGCTTGCCAGTCCTGGCTAAAATCGCGGCCTACGCCAACGCAGGCGTCGACCCGGCCATCATGGGTATCGGCCCAGTGAGCGCTACCCAACGCTGCCTGGCCAAGGCAGGCTGGACGCTGGCACAACTGGACCTGATCGAAGCCAACGAAGCGTTCGCCGCCCAAGCCTTGTCGGTGGGTAAAGAACTGGACTGGGACGCAAGCAAGGTCAACGTGAACGGTGGCGCCATTGCCATTGGTCACCCGATTGGTGCGTCAGGGTGCCGAATCCTCGTCACCCTGCTCCACGAAATGCTCAAGCGCGATGCCAAAAAAGGCCTCGCAACCCTCTGCATCGGTGGCGGTCAGGGTGTAGCGCTGGCGATTGAGCGCGCGTAACTATCGTCCCATCGCAGGAGCGAACCTGCTCGCTCCTGCACCAAACCACCCGCGTTGTTCTGGTAAACTCCCGCGCCTTCTCTGTCCCCCAAGGCGCAACGCATGTCTTCCTTGAATCAGGCGCTGCGCGCCGCCCTCGATAACCGTCACGACTTGCTGGCCGAGCTGCACGCTCAAGGCACAGATTGTTATCGCCTGTTCCATGGCAGCCAGGAAGGTGCCGGGGGCTTGACCATCGACCGTTACGGCCCGCAACTGCTGGTGCAAAGCTTTCACCAGCGTCTTGAGCGCGATGATTTGCTGCAACTGCATGAAGCCATCAATCGTCATGTGGGGCTGGAACTGCTACTGGTCTACAACGACCGCTCTCAGGGCAATTCCCGCATTGATCGTGAAGACACGGTCTACCGCGCCGACGAGGCCGCCCTGCAAGACCTGGTGGGCCATGAATGGGGGCTGAACTACCGTGTGCGCGGCCGCCATGCCGGTCAGGACCCGTTGCTGTTTCTTGATCTGCGTAACGCACGCGGGTGGGTCAAACAACACAGCGCTGGCAAACGCGTGCTCAACTTGTTCGCCTACACCTGCGGGGTTGGCCTGAGTGCTGCCGTAGGCGGCGCAAGCGAAGTCTGCAACCTGGACTTTGCCGAAGGCAATCTGGCCGTGGGTCGCGAGAACGGGCTGTTGAACCCGACGTTGCCCAGCATGAAATTTGTGCAGTCTGACTATTTCGCAGCGATCCGCCAGCTGGCGGGTTTGCCGATCATTCAGCGTCGCCACAAGCTGCCGGCTTACCCGCGCCTGGAGCAACGCGAATACGATCTGGTTTTGCTGGACCCGCCCGCGTGGGCCAAAAGTGCGTTTGGCACGGTCGACCTGCTGCGTGACTATCAAAGCCTGCTCAAACCCGCCGTTTTGACCACCGCGCCCGACGGTGTGCTGATTTGCTGCAACAATCTGGCGAAAGTCAGCATGGACGACTGGCGAGAAAACGTGCTGCGTTGTGCCGAAAAAGCGGGACGCCCGGTACGTGACTGGCAGGTGCTGACCCCGGCCAGCGACTTCCCGTCAATGGACCGCCAGCCACCGCTCAAGACGTTGGTCTTGCAGTTCTAAGCCCCTCATCCTGCTCAGTAATACCCTGATCAAATATAAGGCGGTCGTCTCGGAACCAGAAACGCGTGCCATACTCCAAGGCACCTCCGACTGTAATAGACGACGCCTCACATGCCCAAAGGATTGATTCGCGCCATTGGCGCCGTGCTGACTGCCCTCGCACTTTGTAGCTTGCTCGGCTTTTTGATCGTACCCGGCATCGGTTTGCGCATCATCAACCAGCAATTGGCCAACTACGCCACCACCCCCGCCCGGCTTGATCGCCTTGAGTTCAACCCATTCAGCCTTGAGCTGACGCTGTGGGGGCTGAAGATAGGCGAACCGGGCAAGGAGCAGGTCGGATTCGAACGCCTGTACACCAATTTGCAGGCTGACAGCCTGTGGACCAAAGCCTTGCACCTTGCCGACGTGCAGCTCGACAAGCCCAAGACAGAATTGGTGTTCAGCAAGGATGGCACGCTCAACCTGACGCAGCTGTTCAAACTCCCCCGGCTCCACCATTTGATCATCTAAAGACGTCCACGGACGTCTTTTTTTGTGCCTGAAATCCAGTGAAATCACGGGGTTCAGGGCCATTGGCTTCCGCAGATGCATTTAGAGTTCCAGGCGTTTTGGTATCCCATTTGGTATCCCGGACCCACCGGTGTTATTTTTGGGATACCAAAACGGTGTCGGAGGTAGCTCTCATGCCTACTAATGCAACCCGCCTCTCAGACCGCCAACTCAAGGCAGTCAGGGCAACAGGAAAAGACTTCGTTCTCACTGACGGCGACGGTCTTCAACTCAGAGTCAGAGCCAGTGGCTCGATGATATGGAATTTCAACTACCGCGAGCCGGTAACCAAAAACCGCCTCAATATGGCGCTGGGCCCTTACCCGGCTCTCTCGTTGGCGAACGCCAGAAAGAAAGCTCAAGAAGCACGTGAACTACTGGCGCTAGGCATTGACCCCAAGGCTCACCGCGATGAGCTCAGGCAAGCCAAGCTGGCGAAGACCGAACACACACTCGAGAAGGTGGCCACCGCCTGGTTCGAACTGAAAAAGCACTCCGTCACAACGGCCTACGCCGAAGACATCTGGCGCTCACTCACGCTGCATGTTTTTCCCAGCCTCAAAGCCACACCCCTCGCAGACATCACCGCCCCCATGATCATCAAGCTCCTACGCCCGATCGAGGCCAAAGGCAGCCTGGAGACGGTCAAGCGACTTTCCCAACGTCTCAACGAAATCATGGCCTACGGCGTCAACTGCGGGCTGATCTTTGCGAACCCGCTCAGTGGCATTCGGGCAGCCTTCAAGAAACCGCAAAAACAAAACATGGCGGCACTTCCTCCCGAAGAACTACCCGACCTGATGCTGGCGATTGCCAACGCCAGCATCAAACGCATCACCCGCTGCCTGATCGAATGGCAACTGCACACAATGACCCGCCCTGCCGAGGCTGCTGGGACGACCTGGGCAGAAATAGATTTCGAGAAACGCATCTGGACCATTCCAAAGGAGCGCATGAAAAAACGCCGTGCGCACCCCATCCCCCTAAGCGACCAGACGCTCGCGCTGCTAGAGACACTCAAGCCCTACAGCGGCCACCGGGAACATGTATTTCCGGCCGACCGAAATCCGCGTACACACGCAAACAGCCAGACCGCGAACATGGCATTAAAGCGTATGGGCTTCCAGGATCGGTTGGTCAGCCACGGCCTGCGATCAATGGCCAGCACCATCCTCAACGAACATGGATGGGACCCGGAGTTGATTGAAGTCGCACTCGCCCATGTCGACAAAGACGAAGTCCGAAGCGCGTACAACCGAGCGGACTACATCGAGCGAAGACGCCCGATGATGACTTGGTGGAGCGACTACATTCAAAAAGCCGCCACCGGCAATTTGTCGGTGACGGCCATTCATGAAAACAAAAACGGGAACGTCATCCCGTTTCGTTAATCAGTTCCTACTGGCGACAGCGGCGACACTGGCGACAACCCACTTATTTAGCGGTCCTGCGCATGGCGACAAAGCGGCGACCGTCGCCACCATCTGCATCGCCCACAAGCTTTTAAGGCCCAGCCCCTGAGGGCAGGAAGGCTTTGCCTTCCCGTCCTCAGGGGCTCACTTTAAAAACCGACGAACGGCCCACTGTCCATTCAAAGCCACCGTCTTCCATACACATCCATCGCCTAAAAACCCCACCCCATACACGGTTGACCACCCTCCGAGCACGCGCTACACCAGAGCCGTAAAGCGCTGTCATCGACAGCATTGCCCAGGTAGCCAGGGATCTTTAAGGCTACGCCCAACAGTGGTGGTCCCAGCCATGCGCGCTCGCTTCCAATTAGGCGCGCAGTCACGCCCAACGTGATCGAAGCCAACTTATCCACAGTGCAAATGCGGCAGCCCGCGCCCGTCTCTTTCTCCAGGAAAGAGACGGGCGCCGAAACCACTGCCGCAGCCCTTGCCGGGCAACACATTGCAGCGTTTGTCCCTGTGACAATCGGCGTGACAAACCCCGATGTCACCCGCAGCAGCAATGCAGATGATGGTGCCGCATCCCACGGAATGGACTGCACCTGACTGACAGTCAGGCACGCCCCGGTCATCGCATCACTGCCTGCAACAGACTCAGGATTTCGCGGCGCTGGTCTCGTCAGCCAACGCAGCCTCCACCCGCCCACTTCAGTCGAAGTGTTCAGGAGGCCAGATCATGAGATGCCCAAGCTCCCGGTCGTAAAGAGCCGCCCGTCCCGCGTAAGTGGACAACCCTCACAGGCTGCAGGGGCCTTGATCCCTGATAACACTCAACAACCGTGGCGGGGAGAGTGAGGGGGAAATTCGAAGCACCAGGAGAATGACGATGCAATTGTGCGAAGTGTTCGACCTGCCACAGCCGCTTCTGGAATACCGGCCCGAGCCGCTGGTGTATCCAGTCGAAGCGTTGGGACAAATCTTAGGGCCAGCCGTCGAACGTATGGCCGAGGTGATCGGCGTGCCCTGTGCCATGGCGGCGCAATCGGTGTTGGCCACTGCCGCCCTGGTGACCCAGTCGCATGCCAATGTGCATCTCGATGGCCGTGTTTATCCGTTGTCCCTGTACATGCTGACGGTGGCATCGTCGGGTGATCGTAAAAGCGCAGTGGATCATCTGGCGCTAGCATCTGCACGTGAGTGGGAGCGGAGGCAGTGGACTTTGTATTTGGAGCAACTGAAAGCCAATCGCGCCGCCATTCGAGGAAAGCACGAAGCTCGTGAGTTATCCGACCCCGTCCCGCCCAGGTTGATCATCGCCGAGCCCACCATTGAGGCGCTGATCAAAAACCTATGCCAGGGCTTGCCCAGCATGGGGTTATTCAACGATGAGGGCGGACAGTTTTTAGGCAGCAGCACTATGAGCAAAGAGAACCAACTCAAGGCCATCACCACCCTGTCAGCGCTCTGGGATGGCAGCCCCATCGACCGGGCGCGCTCCATGCCTGGCGAAAGCCTGCGAGCTTATGATCGTCGCCTCAGTCTGCATCTGATGCTGCAACCTTACCTGGCCAACCAGCTACTCACAGACCAGATGATCAATGGCCAAGGCATCCTTGGCCGTTGCCTTATTAGTTGGCCCGAACGCCTTGTGGGGCGGCGCTTGTACAAGGCAGTCGACCTAACGCGAGATGCCAAAATCCTGCGTTACCAAGCACGCATCATCGCTCTGCTGGATAAGCCGATGTCGTTGCACAAGGATGATTCACTTAACCCTGACAGGCTGGAACTGACACCCAGCGCGCGCGCTGCCTGGATCGATATTCACGACACCATCGAATGCCAATCTGGTGAATTTGGCGAGCTGTCCGGCATTCAATCCGTCGCGGGTAAAGCAGCCGCCAACGTACTGCGTATCGCCGGGGTATTGGCGGTGATTGAAGACGCGCATGCAGTGGACAAACCCCATATACAGCGTGCCTCGACGCTTATGGATTACTACCTGGCCGAAATCCAGCGCCTGACGGAGCAAGAGCCCATCAACACTTTACGCGAGGAGGCGGATCGACTGCTGCGCTGGCTGACACAAAAAGGCTGGACCCAATTTACCGTCCGCGACCTCAACCGCAACGGCCCCCGTTTTGCCCGCAAAAGCAGCCGTCACACCATTACGCTACTGGTCGAATTGATCTCACATAGCTGGCTGGACTCTCATGACGGAAAGACCTTCGAGGTGCGCCATGTTCCGCCTCAATGATGCGGTGCGCCGTTATCAGGCGCAGCATCAGACTCGGCCTGCGTTGCGGAGTGTCGCCACTTCCGTCGCCGCCTTGTCGCCATGCTTCAGACCAGCAACTAAAAGGGTTGTCGCCACTGTCGCCGTTGTCGCCATCCCCGCCTTAGGGCCTGTCGAGATCGGCCAACTGATCCACCAACTGCGCGAAGAGGGAGCAATGTTGCGGCATCAGCAAAACGCCCTGATTATTCGTCCCACACATTGGCAACAAGTGAACAAGATCAGCGCCCACTGGAAAGCAGTGCTGCGCTTTCTGCAAGACACGGAAAACGGTGAAGCCGATGGCATTGGTCGGCCGGCGTGATGGCCGCAACTTTGGCTACGGCCGTCAGCTCAGCTATGCCGGCCCACAAGCGCTGAAAGATATGTTTGCCGGCGGCCACTTCGCTACGGTCAAAGCACACAGTGATCGCTGGCAGGCTTTCGTGAAGTGGTGTCGGTCAGCGGATGGCCCCGGTTACAACGACGCCCGCCAGATAGATCGCAGTACCTTGCACAGCTACGCCACACACCTGCGTCAGCAAATTCAACAAGGTGAAATCTGCATCGCCACCGCGCAGAACCGCCTGAGTAGCGTAAACCGTACCCTCGCAGCACTACGCGGCGACCAGTACGTGAAAATCGCCAGCCCGAGTAAGGCACTCGGCATGCCGCGATCAAGCGTACGCATCCGCGCACCGGATGGCCAAGAGCACCAACAACTGAGTCGAGTGATTGAAGCGCTTCGCGAACAGCACCACCACCGCGTCGCTGCGATTATCTGCTTGGCCCGCGCAACCGGCATGCGCTTGCGCGAAACGATCTTGGCTGACCTGCCACGCTTGCAACGTGAGGCTAAACACTTAGGCCGCATCAATATTCAGGATGGGACCAAAGGCGGCCGGGCTGGCGCTTCAGCTCCGCGCTGGATCATCGCAAATAACGAGGTTAAGGCAGCCTTGCAGATGGCTCATCACGCTTCGCCACCCCACAGCCGCAATTTGCTGGCCCAAGATGAAAGCTACGCCAAGTTCCAGCAACAGACGGTGAGGCCAGCCCGTGAATTGCTTCAGAAGCTGGGACTGAAGGGGGTTCATGAATTGCGAGCCGCTTATGCGTGCGAGCGTTACGCACAACTCACTGGCCACGCGGCCCCCGTCAACGGTGGCCGATGCTATCTCATCGACCACGCTCTGGACCAAAAGGCGCGACGGCAAATCAGTCTTGAGCTTGGGCATAACCGGATCGATGTCATTTCGGCCTACATTGGAGGTCGAGCGTGACCAAACCCTTCAATATGGAGCTGTTCCTGAGCGGCGTAATGACTGGTTCAAAGGTCACGCAGCAACGTCACCTACGGCAAGCTCGATTCATGCAAGTGGCCATTCAAGAGCGCTGGCAGCGTGATAATCCTTGGACTTGGCAGCTTAAGCATGTGCGCTGGTTTCTCACTGAGTATCTGAAAGATCATTCAGACGCCACCCGGTATTATTACCTACTCACGGCTTCATTGGTCTGGAAGCGATTAGGGAAGGACCGAGACTTGGTGATCGCCCCTGCCGTGTGTCGCAACTTGCTGACAGTGGTTTGCTCAGGTGATCGTAAAAGCGCGGTGGAGCAAGTACCCCTGCAAGCCGTACGCGACTGAGAGATACAGCAAGTGGGTCATTTTTGGGGAACAGCTCAATGCTCAACGCGCTGCAATGAGCATCAGCGCGAATCACCGACATGAAAAAGTCAGTACAACTAGCGCTAGACGCCCAACCTGGCCCGTGTAACCGAGACTGCTCAGTGCCGAGCTCGGATTGAGATACAATCCCCGGCATTTAATACCATGGGGACCGGCATCCGCTCCCTGGGTGCCCACAAGAGATTCCGCAATGCCCCTCACGCTGCAACAACTGGAACGCCATCTGTTCAAGGCTGCCGATATTCTTCGCGGCAAGATGGACGCCTCGGAGTTCAAGGAATACATTTTTGGCATGCTGTTCCTCAAGCGCTGCTCCGACGTATTCGAGGAGCGGTATGAGCAGGTCGTTTCCGATGAAATAAACGCCGGCAGGAGCAAGGCCGAGGCCTTTGTCTCGGCGGAAAATCCGCGCTGGTACAAGCGCGATGGTAATTTCTGGGTGCCCAGCCATTCACGCTTCCACTATTTGCTCAACGAAGCGCACATCAATGTTGGCAACTTGCTTAACAAGGCGCTGGGCGGCATTGAGGAAAATAACGTATCCCTGGAAGGAGTGCTGGAGCACATTGACTTCACTCGCAAGGTCGGCCAGAGCAAGATTCCCGATCAGAAGCTGCGCCAACTCATTACCCACTTCGGTGAGGTGCGTCTGCGCAATAGTGACTTCGAATTCCCCGATCTGCTTGGGGCAGCCTACGAATACCTGATCGCCGAGTTCGCTGACTCGGCCGGCAAGAAAGGCGGTGAGTTCTATACACCACGCTCTGTTGTGCGTCTGATGGTTCATCTGCTCAAGCCGACTCTGGCTCACGATGTCTACGACCCCTGCTGCGGCTCGGGCGGCATGTTGATTGCTGCCAAGGAATATATCGACGAGCACGGTGAGGACGGCCGCAAGGCCAACCTGTTCGGCCAGGAATTCAACGGCACCGTCTGGTCCATCGCGCAGATGAACATGCTGCTGCACGGCATCAGCAACGCCTGGCTGGAGAACGAAGATACCCTAGCCGACCCTCGGCATATCGAGGGCGGCGAACTGCGCCGCTTCGACCGCATCCTCACCAACCCGCCGTTCTCCATCAACTGGGGCCATACCGAGAAAAGCCCGGATGGCAGCCTGGCCTGGAACCCGACATTCCGCGAGCAGCGCTTCCGCTTCGGCGAGGTGCCACTGGGCTCGAAAAAGGCCGACTTGATGTTCCTGCAGCACATGCTTGCCGTCACCCGTGACGAAGGCATGATCGCCACCGTACTGCCCCATGGCGTGCTGTTCCGGGGCGGAGAGGAACGCGGCATTCGCGCTGGCATTATCGAAAACGACCTGCTCGAAGCCGTGATCGGCCTGCCGGCCAACCTGTTCTATGGCACCGGTATTCCCGCCTGCATCCTGATCCTGCGCCAACAAAAGCAGGAAGGCGCCAACCGTGTCAGCGCCAAGCCTGCCGAGCGCCAGGGCAAGGTGCTGTTTATCAACGCCGACCGCGAGTACTTCGAGGGCCGTGCGCAGAACTACTTGCTGCCCGAGCACATTGAGAAAATCACCACTGCCTTCGACGAATTTCGCCGGATCGACGGCCTTAGCGACGTGGTGGATATCGCCACATTGCGCGACAACGACTACAACCTGAATATCCGCCGTTACGTGGATAACGCACCACCACCCGAGCCACATGATGTGCGTGCTCATCTGCTGGGTGGTGTGCCCAAGACCGAAGTCGAAGCGAAAACGCCGCTGTTCGCCGCCCACGGCCTCGACCCTCATGACCTATTCATCGCACGCGATGCGCAGTATTTCGACTTTCGCGGCGAGCTGACCTGCCGCGTCGACCTCAAGCCAGCCATCGAAAGCAACCCCGGCCTACAGGCGAAGGAAGCCGCCCTGCGTGATGCCTTCGAAACCTGGTGGCACGTACACAGCCCGCGGATCACCGCCCTGGCTGGGAAGCTGGATAACAGCGCTGCCCTGGTCGAATTGCGCGGCGAGCTACTGGACAGTTTTAGCCAGACGCTGGAAGGCATCGGCCTGCTCGACCCTTTCCAAGTCAGGGGCATCGTCGCGGGCTTTTGGTACCAGAGCAAATATGACTTCCTTGGCTTGATGGCCCGCGGTTGCCGGGGCGTAATCGACGCTTGGCGCATCAGCATCATCACCGCTCTGGAAGACAAGGCCAGCAAGCAAAGCCCGCTGGAGCACAAGCTGGTGAAATTCCTGCTCGGTGATTTTGTTGCCGCGTTGGCCGAGCTGGAAGCAAAAAAGACCGAACTGGATAGTCAGCTCAAGGCCGCATCCCCACCCAAGGGGGAAGAGGCTGACGAGGCCGACAGCTCGACGGATACCGATGACGAAGAAAACACCGTCGACGAAGCCCAGCTCAAGGCCTGGAAAGCCGAGTTGACCAAGGTGAAGAAACAGCTCAAAACCCGGCAGGAGAACTTCGCCAGCCACCTGAATCAGGCCGTCGACGGGCTGGACGAGCAGCAAGCCGCCGAACTGCTGCTGACCATCCTGCACAACGATATGCAGGCCATCGTCGAGCGCTATATCGCCGCCCAGCGCAAGCAGATAGTCGCCGCCTTCGAGAACTGGTGGGACAAGTATCGGGTGACGTTGAATGAGATCGAGCACAAGCGCGACAAGGCGGCGAGGGCATTGCAGGGATTCTTTAAAGGACTGGGATATGTCTGATCAGTGGCAGCAACGCAGCCTAGCCTCACTTGGAAGCTACGAGAACGGTTTCGCATTCAATGATTTGCATTGGTCCGAGCACGGTCTGCCAATCATCCGAATAGCTCAAATTACCGGTAGCCAAGGCATTGTTGATCGCTTTCCCGGCCTGTTACCGGACAGCTACCGAATTGATGACGGTGATCTGATCTTTTCTTGGAGCGGAACACTCGCAGTCGTGCGTTGGGCTGGTGGCTCAGCATGGCTGAACCAACATCTCTTTAAAGTTGGGCCTGCTGAAGGGATTGATCGCTCATTCCTGTTTCATGTGCTGCAAGCGTCTGTTGCTGAAATGGGCAAGCGGACACATGGCAGTACGATGAAACACATCAAGCGCGGAGAGCTTCGAGAGTTTTTTGTTGAAATACCGCGCATCGAGAGTGAACAGAGGAAGATCGCCCAAATCCTCGACACTCTCGACACCGCCATCCGCGAAACCGAAGCGCTGATTGATAAGCTCAAGGCCCTCAAACAGGGTCTGCTGCACGACCTGCTGACCCGCGGCATTGACGCCAACGGCCACCTGCGCCCACCACAGAGCGAAGCGCCGCAACTCTACAAGGAGTCAAAGTTGGGGTGGATTCCGAGGCAATGGGAGGTGGTCCCGCTGGGTTGTTGTGCAGATATCGCAAGCGGTATAACCCTTGGCCGCACCTTAAACAGCCCTGTCGCGATTGAGCTTCCATATCTGCGAGTGGCTAATGTCCAAGATGGCTACCTTGCCCTGGGAGAAATAAAGACTGTCTCGATCCTGCCGTCAGAGCTGAACCGCTTTGCTCTGAAAGTAGGTGATGTGCTGATGAACGAGGGTGGAGACTTCGACAAGTTGGGTCGGGGGGCCGTATGGGAGGGGCAGATAGAACCCTGCCTGCACCAGAATCATGTTTTCCGCGTGCGCTGTGATGACTCAAAGCTATTGCCTGCATTTTTGGCAGCCTACTCCAGCTCTGTGCGTGGAAAGAGCTACTTTGTCCAAGCATCGAAACAGACAACCAACCTGGCCTCAATCAATTCGACGCAGCTGAAAGCATTTGGCATTTCTTGCCCATCAGTCGCTGAACAGTTGCTTATTACCCAACGCCTGTCGACCTTCGATAAGAAAATGGCAGTCGAGCAGAAGGCACGGGAAAAGTTGCGCCAGCAAAAGATCGGCCTGATGGACGACCTGCTATCCGGCCGCGTCCGAGTCAACCCGCTGCTGGAATCTATGCAACAAGCTGCAGCACAAACGGAAGCCTGATATGCCACAGCGCCTGCCACCTCGCGAATCCCTTACCGTCGAGTTCAAAAGCGACCGCATCAAGCTCCCCGACCGCGAACTAATCGAAGCGCTGGTCTGCCTGGCCAATGCCGAAGGCGGCGAGCTATGGCTAGGCGTCGAGGACGATGGCACACCCACCGGCCTGCATGCGGAGCATCACCTGCTGGAGGGCCTGGCCGGCATGGTCGCAGCGCGCACCTCGCCTTCGCTGAACGTACAGGCCGAGGCGATCGACCTGGATGGCGTGACCGTAGCGCACATCCATGTGCCCAAAGCCCAGAGCGAAGTGGCCACCACCAGCGGCGTCTATCTACGCCGCCGCTTGAAGCACGACGGCACGCCCGAATGCATAGCCATGCTGCCCCATGAGCGCAGCAGCCGCGCAAGCAGCTTTGGCCTGCTCGATGTCTCCGCCCAGCCGGTGGCCGATGCCACCTTGGCCGACCTCGACCCACTGGAGCGTGAGCGCCTGCGCCAGGCGGTGCAGCAATACGGCGGCGACCGCGTGCTGCTGGAACTGGACGACGAAGCCCTCGACGGCGCGCTGCTGCTCACTGCGCGCCAGTCCGATGGCTCGCGTGTGCCAACCCTCACCGGCCTGCTACTGATCGGTAGGGAAACCTCCCTGCGCCAACTGGTGCCCACCCACGAGTTCGCTTTCCAGGTGCTGGCCCAGCAGGCAGTGCGCTTCAATGAATTTCGCCGCTTCCCATTGCTCAAGGCACTGGACTGGCTGGAAACCAACTTCCGTCCCTACAACCCAGAGGAAGAACTGCAGGTAGGCCTGTTCCGCGTGCCAGTGCCCAAGGTTGACCTCGGCGCCTTCCGTGAAGCCGTAGCCAATGCCTTGGTGCATCGCGATTACCACGGCAGAGGCGCGGTGCATGTGCGCCTGGAGGACGATGCTCTGGTGGTTAGCAACCCCGGTGGCCTGGTCGATGGCGTGACCCTGGCCAACCTGCTGGTGACCGAACCGCGCCCGCGCAACCCGGCCCTGGCCGACGCCATGAAGCGCGTCGGCGTAGTCGAACGCTCCGGCCGAGGCGTGGACAAGATTTTCCGCGGCATGCTCAAATTCGGCCGGCCGGCCCCGGACTACAGTTACACCACCGCCCAGAGCGTGGTGCTGCGCTTACCCACCGCAGAGGCCGACCTTGACTTCCGCCGCCTAGTGGTCGAGCACGAGCGCGCCACCAACGCCGAGCTGCCCATCGACAGCCTGATCGCCCTGGCCGCCCTGCGTGAGACCAAGCGCGTCACGGCCGACGAACTGGCCGTACAGATCCAGCGCGACACCGCCAGTGCCAAACGCACCCTGGAAGCCCTGACCGAAGCCGGCTTGGTCGAGGCCCACGGATCTACCCGAGGGCGCAGCTACACTCTGTCAGCCAGTCTGTACCAGGCCGTGGGCGACAAGGCCGGTTATACCCGCCAGGCAGGCTTCACACCCATTCAACATGAGCAGATGGTGTTGAACTACGTGCAGCAGCATGGGCAGATTCAGCGCGCTGAAGTAATGGATCTTTGTCGGCTTTCGCCTGATCAAGCGGCAAAACTGCTCAAGCGCATGAAAGACAAGGGCACACTGATACAGCAAGGTGAACGACGCTGGTCGGTCTATAAGCTCGGCTAAAAACTCTATGAGCCGCTATGAGCCGCTATGAGCCTGTATGAGCCCATACACGCCTGAACTGGATTAAAGGAGTAACCGTGGGCTGGGAATTGGATGACGTCGAAAAACCCTTTGTGGCTCAGTTACAGGGGCTGAACTGGAAGCATATCGAGGGCAGCCTCGACGACCCGGCCATCACTGGTCGCAGCAGTTTCAGTGAAGTGATTCAGCGAGCTGCACTGGCCGAGCGCTTGCGTACCATCAACCTGCGCGACGGTCAGCCCTGGCTGGATGAGCAGCGCATTGCCGAAGCACTGGCGGCCATTACCCGCGTGGGCGCCGGCAAGCTGATGGAAGCCAACCAGACAGTCACTGAGCTGCTGCTCAAAGGCATCACGGTCGATGGCCTTCAGGGCTGGGAAGGCGGGCGCGGTCAGACCATCCAGTACATCGACTGGGCCAACCCGGCCAATAACCACTTCAGCGTGGTCAACCAGTTCCGGGTGGATTGCCCACCGGGGTACAACAGCGGCAAGAAATTTATCGTCCCCGATCTGGTGTTGCTGGTGAACGGCATCCCGCTGGTAGTGGTGGAGTGCAAGAGCCCCTCCATTCCAGAACCGCTGGCCGAAGCTGTCGATCAATTGCGCCGCTACAGCAACCAGCGCAAGGCAGCCTTCGAGGTCGAGGAAAACGAGGGCAACGAGACTCTGTTCGCCAGTGTGCAGCTATTGGTCGCCAGTAGCTACGACGAAGCACGGGTGGGCTGCATTGGGGCCGGCTTCGGGCATTTCTCCCAATGGAAAACCGTGGTTGGCCCGGAAGGTAGCGGCAGCGAGCAGTCAGTAGCCGAGCAGCTAGGCAAAGCCAAACTGTCCGAGCAGGAGCGCCTGGTGGCAGGCATGCTGACGCCGGCCCACCTGCTCGATCTGATCCGGCATTTCATGCTGTTCATGCAGGTTGGCGGGCAGACCATCAAGACGGTCTGCCGCTACCAGCAGTACCGCGCGGTGAACCGCACGGTGATCCGCATGAAACGCGGGCAGACACGTCTTGAGCATGGCGAGAGCGACCAGCGCGGCGGCATCGTTTGGCACACTCAAGGCTCAGGCAAGAGCCTGACCATGGTATTTCTGGTGCGCAAGATGCGCACGGATACACAACTGCGCCGCTTCAAAATCATCGTGGTCACTGACCGTAAAGACCTGCAAAACCAGCTCTCCGCCACCGCCACGCTGAGCGGTGAACTGCCGGAGGTGGCCTCCAATATCCAGGGTGTTAAAGCCTTGGCACGTCGCCAGGGCCCCGGCTTGGTATTCGCCACCATCCAGAAGTATCGCAATCCCGAACAGGAAGAAGATGGGGAGGCGTCGATCCCTACGCAAGCTACTGCACCCCTCAAAGCCGCAGAAAAGCGCGCGCCCTACCTGGTAAGCAAACCATTCGAGGTGCTCAACCACGACGAGAGCATTCTGGTATTGATCGATGAGGCGCACCGCACCCAGGCCGGCGATCTGCAGGCAAACCTGCTGGCGGGCCTGCCCAACTGCGTGCGCATCGGCTTTACCGGTACACCGATCATCATGGGCGATAAGAAACGCACCCACGAAATTTTCGGCGCGTTCATCGACAAATACACCATCAAGGAAGCCGAGGCAGATGGCGCTACAGTGCCGGTGCTTTACGAAGGACGCACTGCCCAGGGCGCATTAAAAGATGGAGCGAGTCTGGATGAACTGTTCGAGGATTTGTTCCGCGAGCACAGTCAGGACGAGCTGGAGCTGATCAAGAAAAAATACGCCACCAAAGGCCATATCTTTGATGCCCCCGCGCTGATTGCAGATAAGGCGCGCGACATCCTCAGACATTACGTCACCAATATCCTGCCCAATGGCTACAAGGCGCAGGTGGTAGCCTATAGCCGGATTGCGGCAATCCGCTATTTCCACGCACTGCAGGCCGCCCGCGATCAGTTGTTGGCCGAGGCCGAAGCGTTGCCAGCAGCCGACAAGGACCTCGACGATGAAGCACTGTGCCAGCGGCCACCCAAGCTGCAGGCGCGCGTGCAGGCGTGGCGCTATCGCGACAGGCTACGCAGCCTGGAATTCGCACCGATTATTTCCGGCTCAAATAACGATCCGGCCGAGTGGAAAACCTGGACGGATGGCAGCAAGCACGAGCAGTTGATCCAGCGCTTCAAGAAGCCGCTGAATCATGAGCAGCCGGGCAAGACCGATCCGTTGGCGTTCCTGATCGTTAAGTCTATGTTGCTCACCGGCTTTGACGCCCCCATCGAAGGGGTGATGTACCTTGACCGGCCAATCAAGGAAGCCGAGCTGCTGCAAGCCATTGCGCGGGTCAACCGTACTGGTTTCGGCAAGCGCTGTGGCATCGTGGTCGACTACTACGGGGTCGCCAACCACCTGCGCGAAGCCCTGGCAGCCTATGCCGACGAGGATATCGAAGGTGCGCTGAGTAGCATTAAGGACGAGGTGCCGGTGCTGCGCGATCGTCATCTTCGCGTGGTGGATGTGCTGCGTCGCCAGAGCATCGAGTCGCTGGAAGATGCCGAAACCTGCATTGCCGCACTGGAGTCGGAAAAGGTGCGCGCCGAATTTGCGGTAAAACTCAAAGCATTCCTAAACTCATTGGACACCGTGCTGCCACGCCCCGAGGGCCTGCCCTTCGTCAAGGATGCGAAGCGCCTGGCCTATATCCATGCACGTGCGCGCGGGCGTTACAAGGACCTGCCGCAACTGGGCAAGGATGTCGGCGCCAAGGTGCGCAAACTGATCGACGATCACGTTATTTCGCTGGGCATCGACCCGAAGATTCCGCCGATCCAGCTCACCGATGCAGACTTCGAGAAGCAGTTGTCGCGAAGCGTCAACGACCGCGCCAAGGCCTCAGAGATGGAGCACGCCATTCGCTCGCATGTGCGCAAGCATACTGATGAAGATCCAGTGCTCTATCGCAAGCTGTCCGAACGCCTGAACGAGCTGCTCAAGTCGCTGGGCGAGCAGTGGGATCAGTTGGTTGAACAGATGCAGAAGATCATCAACGAGCTGCGCAGCGGTCAAATGAGCGATGGCTACAGCCCCCTGGATTTGCCCGAACACTATGCACCCTTCCTGCGCACCCTGCTGGATGTGGTGTGTGCCGACGCCAATCCGCAGCCCGCCGAGCTGCTGCGTTTGAAGGATGTGACAGTGGAACTGGTCGATCTGTTGGTGGGCGAACTCCAAAGCCACCGCGATATCTGGAGCCCGCGCAAGCGAGCAGCACAGGAGGAGCTCGCCGGGCAGCTATTTGATTACCTGATGCGACTGCGTCCGCCCTTGGTGGATAGCGATACGGCGGGGGTGCTATCTGACCGCCTGATGGATCAAGCGAGAGCCAGCCATGAACGGTTGATGCAGCTGTGAGCAATCAAACCCTCATCGTAAACGATCTGCAACTGACGCTACGCCGCAGCGCGCGGCGCAAGACGCTACAGATCACTGTCGAGCGTGACGGCGCACTTATCCTGTCTGCTCCGCCAGAGGTTGAGGAGCAAGCGCTGCGGCAATTCGTAGCGGAAAAAAGCTTCTGGATTTACTCGCGTCTTGCCGAAAAGGAACGCCTGCAGCGCTCAATCCCCGCCAAGGAATACGTCGACGGAGAGGGGTTTCTGTATTTGGGACGAAGTTATCGCCTCAAACTGGTTGATGAGCAGGATGGGCCATTAAAACTTTCTGCTGGTCGCTTCCGCCTGCTGCGTAGCGAACTGCCAAGAGCCCGCGAACATTTCATCCGTTGGTATAGCGAACATGCCCGCAGCTGGCTCGCCTTACGAGTCGAGAACCACCAAGCGCGAATGGACCTGACCCCCAGCGGTGTGCGTGTGCAGGATCTGGGCTATCGCTGGGGCTCATGCGGTAAGGGCGCACAGCTCTATTTTCATTGGAAAACAATCCTACTGCCCAAGCCCATTGCGGAGTACGTGGTGGTGCATGAGATGGTGCACCTGCAAGAGCCACATCACACCCCAGAATTTTGGCTCCGCCTGGAACGCGTCATGCCTGACTATGCACAGCGCAAGACATGGTTGGCAGAACATGGAATTGATGTTGAAGGAATCTGAGTACCATGACGGACTATTTCACGAGCAACCACTTCGAGTTGTTGAACAAGTGGGCAGGACACAAGCGTGACGAGTCCAACCCCGAGCAAAACCAAGCTTACGATGATCTGAAAAAGGCCTATGCAGTCACACAGGCATGGGCTAACAAACTCAAGACCACGCTGTTTCCAGTAGGGCGCGTCGAAATTCGCAAGCGGCCTACCAACCAGGGTAATCATTTCTCTGGCTACAACTGGGCGAAAATTTACCCCTCACCGGAAGCGCCTAAGGAACTGGCCATTACCGTAGGGATCGATGCCGACGACGGCTTTGTGGTCAAGATCGATACCGTCGGGCTGGGCGAGTCTAGTAAAACGCGCAAAACCTACTTAGCCCTGCGAGGTGACTATTACAACGCTCCCTTTGTAACAACAATGCCCGCAGGCGATGGTTTGGAAAAATCGCTGGACCAGCTCACCGAATGGAGCGCTGAAGCCATCCGCAACTTCAAGCTGCATTACGAAGAGTTAGTAGCCAAAATGAATCTGAGTAAGTCACTGGACGACGAAGACCTGCTCAAGCACTTCGACAGCAAGCCAGCGTTTCAGACCTTCCGCGCCTCATGGACTCCAGAGGACAAAGCGGAGTTCTGTCGATTGGCGCGTGCTGTACATATGGCCGGCTTGGACTGGTGGCACTCGAGCAAAGATATTCAGGTGCGATTTGGCCGCAAGAACCCCGGAAGCGAACGGGCGATTGGCGTACTTGGCATTGTGCGGGGCACGCGAGTGCGGAAGCTCTCCTGGAAGCGTGAGGTGGGCGCCCTCCCCATCCTCCACCGTGAGCCGCTAACTAATGAACTGCTCACGAAGGTTGAAGCATCCCTTGCCGACAAGCATGATTTACCCAACGACTGGCTATTACTTGAAGCCGAACGACCTGGACTATGGCCGGATCAACTGAGGGACGATCCGGTGGAAGACAACGATGAGACTGGCGAAGACGACATTGCTGATTCTGATGCGATAAGGCTTCCTCTCAATCGTATCTACTACGGCCCACCTGGCACAGGCAAGACATACGAATTGTCGAAGCTAATGAAGCGAGAGTATGAGCAAGTCACGACCTCGGTATCCAAGGAAGAATGGCAAAATCAGTTTGTGAGCGAAAGGATTGCGAGCCTTACCTGGTGGGAGGCAATCGCAGCAACTCTGTACCACTTGGGCGGGAAAGCAAGTGTCGATGTCTTGCTTGATCACCCATTCATGAAATCGATTGCCGCCGCCAAAAGCACGAACAAGAGTGTGCGAAACACCGTTTGGGGTGCTCTCCAATACCATGCTATCGAGTCCTCCGAAACCATCAAGATGAGCAAGCGAATGGCACCGGCTGTCTTCGATAAGCTATCGGACTCATCATGGATACTAACTGGAGACTGGGCGGACGCAGCTGCCAATCTGAAGCGGCTGGTAGACGAGTACAATGCCGGTCCTCCCTCAGCCGAATACATCAAGCGTTACAGTTTCGTCACCTTCCATCAATCTTACGGGTACGAGGAGTTCGTGGAAGGTCTGCGTCCGGTTCTCGAAGGCGATGCGGAATCCGGTGAAGTCCAATACGAGATCCGCGCTGGTGTCTTCAAGGACTTGTGCCGCAAAGCACGTATGGCGCCAGATCAGCAGTTCGCGATGGTGATCGACGAGATCAACCGGGGAAACATCAGCAAGATCTTTGGCGAGCTGATCACTTTGATCGAACCTGATAAACGCGAAGGTGCTAAAAACGCCATCTCGGTGACGTTACCGTATTCCGGAGAGAGTTTTTCGGTACCAGCCAATGTCGACATTGTCGGCACTATGAACACGGCAGACCGATCCCTTTCGTTGCTGGACACCGCGTTACGTCGCCGATTCGAGTTTGTGCCGTTAATGCCGGACGCTCGCGACGAGCCAGGCGCGCCGCTTGCAAACCTCCGAGTCAGTCTGGGGGAGCAAGTAATGGATGTGCCTCGTATGCTTGATGCAATAAACCAGCGCATCGAGATGCTCTACGACCGCGACCATTGCATCGGCCATGCGTACTTCACAGCATTAGCGCTAGTGCCTGATGGAGACGAGCGATTTGTAGCCCTGCAACAGGTGTTCAGCACACGTATTCTGCCCCTGCTCGAAGAGTACTTTTTCGAAGACTGGCAAAAGATCCGCCTTGTCTTAGCAGACAATCAGAAATCCCAAGCCGCACGCTTTATCGTTGAGGGTGAAGATCAGGAGGATGATCTGGCTCGCCTGTTCGGCAGCGATCATGGCATGGACAGCTATTCCACTAAGCGCCACTACGCTCTGCAGAAGGCTGCGCTCTCTAATCCGGATGCCTACATTGGCATCTACAAGACGCTGTCGACCTGAAGGCGGAGGCACGTGAGCGGAATATCGATTTACGAATTTGACGTGTTGATGGCAGCGACTTCGACTGGCTCGTTGTCCGAGGGGCTGCACATTGTCCCGGATACGGTCTACGCATGGCTAGAACGCCAGTGCCTGCGGGCCTCCAACAACAGTAAGCCAGCGTGGCTGCGCCTGACTCAACGGCGCGGGCATCGAGCCGTTCAGGTCACTAGTTTTGTTGGAGTGATACGTGCACCAGACGGTTACCAAATCGAGGTACTGCCGAAAGTCGGAAAAGTAATAGGTGCGGGCGCCTCGAAGGCTCGTCAGCTGTTGATCGAAATGCTCTGCTGCCTTCAAGAGTTTCGCCACCTCCAAACTGACACCGCCAACCTCGCCGCGGCACGAATGCCCTTACTGGAAGTTTTTATTGCCGAGTTCCTACGCACCGTCGGGCATATCGTCAAACAAGGCCTGCGCAGCACCTATACCACTCAGCAAAGCAACCTGTTTGCCCTTCGCGGCAAACTGATGATGGCATCCCATCTGCGGCAAAACCTTTGCAGGGCGGACCGGTTCTTTACAGAGCACGACGAGTTCTCGATTAATCGTCCGGAAAACCGTTTATTACACACCGCATTGCAACGAATCCTGCAACTGACGGCATCTCAGACACATCAGCAACTGGCTCGAGAACTGAGATTTGTCTTCGCAGAGGTCCCGATTTCAGCAGACCCTAATATGGACTTCCAGCGGGTACGCCTTGAGCGGGGCATGGGTTACTACGAAGAAGCACTCGCTTGGTCAAAGTTGATTCTAGAACAGCAATCACCCATGACAGGCCGCGGAGGCAATCACGCTCCGTCGCTGCTGTTCCCAATGGAGGCAGTGTTCGAAGCGTTCGTCTCCAAGCATATAGCGAAGCAACTGGCGAGGCCGCTTCACCTGAAAACCCAAGCACGCAGCCATCACTTGGTTCGCCATCAAGAACAGAATTGGTTTTGTCTAAAACCAGACCTGTTGATCAAGGATGCCAAGAAAGATGTGCTGGTTCTCGATACAAAGTGGAAACTGCTCGATGGTCTCAAGGCAAATGGGACGAATAAATACGGCCTCGCACAGGGTGACTTCTATCAGTTGCAGGCCTATGGGCAAAGCTATCTGAATGGGTCGGGAGATGTGGTGCTGATTTACCCTAAGACTGGGGCATTTGATCGACCGCTACCAGTATTCGAGTTCCCCAAGACAGGTGGGCTGCGGCTATGGGTACTGCCTTTTTGCTTGAAGTCACGCCAGCTGTTGGTCCCTAGCGATGCGCCGTTCAAAATGGTGTTCAAAGACTTGTTTGAGCGGGTTACTTAAGTAGCGGGCTGAGCTGGGTTTGGCAAACCCGCGAGAGATGGCCTCGTTAGCTTGGCCAGTTCGGATAAACAGATGTTCTTGTCGGCCATGCCTACAGGACGGCAATGAGGCATGTTGCTCAATTCAGCTCTGCCTGTATTCCAACTGGTATTCCAGAAAATTTTACAAACCCAAATTAGTCATTTAGATCAAATGCCTAAGTAATGAATTCAACTTACCCGCCACGAACCAACACCTGCCACCCCTGACAGCAAACCTTTCCCGCTGCGCATCGATCGCATCAAGCTGGCGGACGGCTATCTGCACTTTGCTGACGTACGGCCTAGCGAGCCAATCGAGTTTTTGTATGACTCGATGAATGTGGAGCTGAAAAACCTCAGCACGCTTCCTGACGACAACGCTGACATGACCCTGGTCGCAGCAGGCCCTGAAGGCGGCCGGATCGACTGGACCGGCACCTTGAGCATTGTGCCAATCGCGTCCGAGGGCACGCTTAAAGTGACTGATGGCAAAATGAAAGTATGGTGGCCTTATGTTCGGGATGCCTTGCCGCTGGTCCTGGAAGACGGCGTCCTCAATTTCAGTACCGACTACACATTGAACCTGGCTAAAGAAACCGAGATGGTCCTGAGCAATGCCTCGGCCAGCATCGCGCCCTTCAAGCTCAATGCGCCCGATGGCCGTCCGCTGGCGCGCCTTGAGCGCCTTGATGTCAGCGACACCACGGTCGATCTCGCCAAGCAACACGTCGTGGTCGGCAAGATCAACAGCAAGAACCTTGAAACCTGGGCTACCCGCGAAGCAGACGGACAGTTGGATTGGCAAAAACTGTTTGCCAGCCAGCCCGCTGGCCGGGCAAAGCCAACAGCCAATGACCCGGTGACAGTTGAAGCCCCCAAACCCGGACCGGTCGCACCGAGCAAACCTTGGCAAGTGCTGCTCAAAGACGTGGAGCTGCGCGATTACCGCGTTCATCTGGCTGACAAAGTGCCCAAAACACCCGTTGCGCTTGAAGTAGGCCCGTTGAATCTGAACGTGAAGAACTTCGACAGCCTGAACCAGTCACCCTTCAGCCTCAAGCTGGATACCGGCATCGGTAAACAAGGCAAGCTCACCGCCAGCGGCGACGTGAACCTGAACCCGGTCAGCGCCACATTAAATGTCACCACCCAAGACATCGACTTGCGGGTGGCGCAGGCTTACATCGACCCGTTTATCCGTCTGGAGCTGCGCAGCGGCATGCTGGACAGCGATCTCGTCGTTGACCTTAAACGTATCGACCCGCTGGCCTTCACGGTCCAGGGCAACGTACAGATAGCTCAGTTACACACCCTCGACACCATGAAAGATCGCGACTTCCTGAAGTGGCAGCGTCTGGGGCTGGAGAAGCTGAATTATCAACACGGTGACAGCCTGTCCATCGTCAAGGTCAACGTTGCACAGCCGTATGTACGCTTCATGATCAACGATGATCGCACCACCAACATTGATGACCTGTTGATTGCGCAACCCGCTGGCAGCGCCAGTAAAACCGACGCCAAACCAGCGGCCGGCAAAGACAAGCCTTTGGGCATTCACGTGGGTGGCATCGCAATCAATGACGGTTCGGCTAACTTTGCCGACTTCAGCCTGACCCCCAACTTTGCGACAGCGATTCAACAGCTAAACGGCCAGATTGGCACCATTGATAGCCGACAGGCCAAACCGGCCAGCGTCAACATCGCCGGTAAAGTGGACCGCTACGCGCCTGTCACCATCAAAGGCAGCGTCAATCCTTTCGATCCGATGGCGAGCCTGGACATCGCCACCAGCTTCAAACGCGTAGAACTGACCACACTGACGCCCTACTCCGGCAAATTCGCGGGGTATCGGATCCGCAAGGGTCGCCTGAACCTGGATTTGCACTATTTGATCACCAAAGGTCAGCTCAAGGCCGAGAACAAACTGGTGGTTGAACAATTGCAACTGGGGGAAAAGGTCGACAGCCCTGATGCCGTGGATTTGCCCATTAAACTGGCCATCGCATTGCTCAAGGACACCGACGGCAAGATTTCCATCGAGCTTCCGGTAACGGGGGACCTCAATAACCCGCAGTTCAGCGTGATGCCAATTGTGTGGCAAACCTTGCGCAATCTCGTGCTGCGGGCAGCACAAGCGCCCTTCAAGTTCATTGGCGGGCTGATCAGCGGTGGGGGTGCCGAGGACCTCGGTACCGTGTCCTTCGCGCCTGGCTCCAGTGAGCTGAGCCCTGAGGCCCAGAAAGCCCTGACAACCCTGGCTGCAGCGCTCAAGGAACGCCCTGCGCTGCGCCTGGAAATTGAAGGCACTGCCGCGCAAAGCAGTGATGGTCCGTTCATTGCCAAGGAACGCCTGGAGCGTGAATTCCAGTACAACTACTACAAAATCCTGCAACGCCGCGGCGAGAAAGTGCCGGCGCAAGCGTCACTGCTTAAAGTCCCTGATGACGAGAAAGGCCCGTTACTCGAAGGCATCTATCGCACCCGACTCAAGCAGCAGCCGCCGGCCGAGTGGGCGAAATTGAGTCGTGATGAGCGCGCGCAAAAAATGAGCGACGCGTTGATCGACTTCTGGAGCAAAAGTGAGGTGCTGTTACGTCAGTTGGGGCAGGAGCGCGCCAGCCGCATCAAGGATTTCCTGGTGGACAAAGGCCAACTGGCCGATGAGCGCGTCTACTTTGTGGACGCCACGCTGGGTGAGGCACAAAGCGACGGTCGCGTGATCTCTCCCTTGCATCTGGACAGTGAATGATCGCTGTTCACACATCAAAGTCAGCGCGAGGCAGGTCTGTATGTGGCTTGCCCGTTGCACTTGATGGGTCAGCAAACCCGATCGATGCTTTTATCTCCCCCAAATAGAACAGCCCCCGACGCAAGCGTCGAGGGCTGTAATGACCACATCCATGTGGCCGTCGCATGAACCAATTTTGAAAGCTGCAGATGATCGGTTAGATCATCTGCTCCGGCTTTCCCCCGGTTCTACGAGAAAAGTAAACTTACTGAGCTTTCAGGCCATCAGCCGAAACAGCTTTTACGCCTTTGATTTTCTTGGCGATGTTAACTGCCATTTCTTTTTGCGCGTCAGTGACTGCAACGGTGGAGGACAAAGAAACAACACCTTTGTTGGTCTCAACTTTGATGTCAGTGCCTGGAATACCTTTTTCAGTCAGCAGGTCTGATTTAACTTTGGTGGTGATCCAGGTATCAGAAGTGGCTTCTTTGGCTTGATCCATTTCGCCAGCAGCGACGACCATAGGCGCCTGAGCAGTGGATTGAGCAGCAAATGCTGCGTTAGCCATGGTCAGGGTCAGAGCGGTGGCAGTTGCAGCAGCGATAGCGAACTTCATCATACGAGTAACTCCTGTCTTCTTTAAGATCTGCGCCGGCGTGCGGCTGCAGGGTTATCAGTACTATTGCAGGCGCTGTGCCAACTTTTTGAAAAAATAAAATCCTTTTATATCAAGCACTTAGTAGCATGTCTATTTTTCAGCTTCGTGCAGAATGCATGAACGCTCGCAGTGACTGCATGCAAGATGCGGCTTTTTGATCATGGCCTTTAGCCCACCTGCAAAAAGATCCCCTGTCGTTATCACCGCCCATAAAAAAAGGATCCCGAAGGATCCTTTTTCATCACACGCTCAGGTCGCGATTAAGCTTCCGAAGCCTTGGCGGCAGCAACGTCCTTGATGGACAGCTTGATACGGCCGCGGTTGTCCACGTCCAGTACCAGCACTTCCACTTCCTGACCTTCTTTCAAGATGTCAGTCACTTTCTCTACGCGAGCATCGCTCAGCATGGAGATGTGAACCAGGCCGTCTTTGCCCGGCAGGATGTTCACGAATGCGCCGAAGTCGACGATGCGCTCAACCTTGCCGATGTAGATCTTGCCGATCTCAGCTTCAGCGGTGATGCCCAGAACGCGCTGACGCGCCGCTTCTGCCGCTTCCTTGGTCTCGCCGAAGATCTTGATCGAACCGTCGTCTTCGATGTCGATCGACGCTTTGGTTTCTTCACAGATTGCGCGGATGGTTGCGCCACCTTTACCGATAACATCACGGATTTTGTCGGTGTCGATTTTCATCGCGATCATGGTCGGCGCATTGGCAGACAGTTCGTTACGCGACTGACCAATGATCTGGTTCATCTGACCCAAGATGTTCAGGCGAGCGTCCAGGGCTTGGCCCAGGGCGATCTCCATGATTTCTTCGGTGATGCCTTTGATCTTGATGTCCATCTGCAGCGCGGTCACACCTTTGGAGGTACCGGCTACTTTGAAGTCCATGTCGCCCAGGTGGTCTTCGTCACCCAGGATGTCGGTCAGTACAGCGAACTTCTCGCCTTCTTTAACCAGACCCATGGCGATACCGGCAACCGGTGCCTTCATCGGTACACCGGCGTCCATCAGTGCCAGGGAAGCACCGCACACCGATGCCATGGAGCTGGAGCCGTTGGATTCGGTGATTTCCGATACGACACGAATGGTGTACGGGAACACGTCAGCAGCAGGCAGCATGGCCTGAACGGAACGACGCGCCAGGCGGCCGTGACCGATTTCGCGACGGCCGGCACCACCCATGCGACCACACTCGCCTACCGAGAACGGAGGGAAGTTGTAGTGCAGCATGAACGGGTCTTTCTTTTCACCTTCCAGCGTGTCCAGCAGCTGTGCGTCACGGGCAGTACCCAATGTCGCGACAACCAGCGCCTGGGTCTCGCCACGGGTGAACAGTGCAGAACCGTGAGTTTTCGGCAGGACGCCCACTTCGATGTTCAAAGGGCGAACTGTCTTGGTGTCACGACCATCGATACGCGGTTTGCCGTTTACGATGTTTTCGCGAACGGTGCGGTATTCGATTTCACCGAAAGCAGCTTTGACTTCAGACGCAGAAGGCTGGCCTTCTTCGCCTGACAGCTTGGCAACCACCTGGTCACGCAACTCGCCCAGACGTGCATAGCGCTCGTGCTTGACGGTGATGGTGTAAGCCTGGGAGATCGCTTCGCCGAACTCGGCACGGATTGCGCCCAGCAGTTCAGTGGCTTCTGGAGCAGCAGCCCAGTCCCACGTCGGTTTGGCAGCTTCGGCAGCCAGCTCTTTAACAGCCTGGATAACAACCTGGAATTCGTCGTGGGCGAACAGTACGGCACCCAGCATCTGGTCTTCGGTCAGCTCTTTGGCTTCCGACTCAACCATCAATACGGCTTCCGACGTACCGGCAACCACCATGTCCAGGCTGGACGCAGCGAGTTGTTCGTAAGTCGGGTTCAGCAGGTAACCGGTGCTTTCGTGGAATGCAACACGGGCAGCACCGATCGGACCATCAAAAGGAATGCCGGAGATTGCCAGGGCAGCCGAAGTACCGATCATTGCCGCCACATCAGGATCGGTTTTCTTGCTGGTGGACAGAACGGTGCAGACAACCTGCACTTCGTTCATGAAGCCTTCCGGGAACAGCGGACGGATCGGACGGTCGATCAGGCGCGAGGTCAGGGTTTCTTTCTCGGAAGGGCGACCTTCACGCTTGAAGAAACCACCTGGGATTTTACCGGCGGCGTAGGTTTTTTCTTGGTAGTGAACCGACAGAGGGAAGAAGCCCTTGCCTGGATCAGCTTGTTTGGCGCCGACGACAGTCACCAACACGCTGACGTCGTCGTCAACGGTGACCAATACTGCGCCGGAGGCCTGACGGGCGATACGGCCAGTCTCTAGGGTAACGGTCGACTGACCGAACTGAAATTTTTTGATAACCGGGTTCACGGTGTCCTACCTTCTCTTTGTGGCTCTTGGGGAACAGGTTTCTTGCGAAATACGGGTGCAATGCCGGGTGTCAGCCCGATCAAGATGCTTACGAAAACGGCCGACGGGGTGAGTTTTCGTAAACATCCGGTGAGTCCAGATAAAACTTGAGGCTGGAAGCCCGCCGCCCACCCGCGAGAAACTCGCAGGTGGACGACAGACAACCAGCCTCCAGCAACATCGCTATTAGCGACGCAGACCCAGGCGAGCGATCAGCGTAGCGTAACGGCTGATGTCTTTGCCTTTCAGGTAGTCCAGCAGCTTGCGACGCTGGTTTACCATGCGGATCAGACCACGACGGGAGTGGTGATCTTTACCGTTGGCCTTGAAGTGACCCTGCAGCGTGTTGATGTTGAAGGTCAGCAGTGCAACTTGCACTTCTGGAGAACCTGTATCACCTGGAGCACGCTGGTAGTCAGCTACGATTTCTGCTTTGTGTTCAACTGTAAGTGCCATGTGGCTTTCCTTTCTTCAGGGGTCTGTCTGCACGCAAACAGATCCAATAGGCCGAGGACAAATCCTCGTATTTAAATGTGAGATGTGACCGTGCCTAATAACAGCCACCCTCGTTCCAGTCCTCACAGGCAATAGCCGGCTTGGCCTGGCTCCGGTCATTCCGACCGAATCAGTCGACGCGGCGCAATGCGCCCGTCTTCGCTCACTTCACCGATACCGATGAAGCGACCATTGTGATCTTGTACCCGCACCATGCCAAACTTTGGCGCATCGGGAGCGCGAACCGGTTGGCCATTGAGCCAATAGAACGCGCTGTGCTCCGAGAAGTGCAGCAAAGGCCAGTCAAGCAAGCCGCTGTCCGATGGCATCAGGAAGCGGTCGACAGCTTCATTGCCACCTTCAGCATGCACGGCTTCCAGTTCATCCAGCGTTACCGTCTGGGCCAAACTGAAAGGGCCTGCCTGGGTGCGGCGTAGTTGCGCAACATAGGCTCCGCAACCCAGCTCTTCACCGATATCTTCCACGAGGGTACGAATATAGGTGCCTTTGGTGCAATCCACAGCCAAGCGGGCAGTGTCACCTTCGCTGGCCAGTAATTGGAGGCGGGTAATAGTAACAGAACGCGGTTCGCGCTCCACCACCTCACCTGCACGGGCGAGCTTGTAAAGCGGTTGCCCATCACGCTTGAGCGCCGAGTACATTGGCGGTATCTGACTGATTTGCCCGCGAAACTTCGGCAAGACCGCCTCAATATCGGCGCGACCAACGGTCACCGGACGGGTCTTTAAAACCTCGCCTTCTGCATCGGCAGTGGTGGTGGTTTTGCCCAACTGCATCAAGGTTTCATAACCCTTGTCAGAATCGAGCAGGTATTGCGAAAACTTGGTGGCTTCGCCAAAGCACAGCGGCAGTACGCCGCTGGCCAATGGGTCCAGGCTACCGGTGTGCCCTGCCTTCTCGGCATTGAGCAGCCAGCGGACTTTCTGCAAAGCCGCGTTGGACGTAAAACCCAATGGCTTGTCCAGCAGGATAATGCCGCTGACGTTACGACGGATACGCTTGACCTGAGCCACCGGTTACTCCTTGGTGTCTTCGGGAGCAGTCGCATCGGGATGCTGATTGTCTTCAGCCACTGCACGCTCGATCAACGCAGACAGGTGCGCGCCACGCACGACGCTTTCGTCGTAGTGGAAGTGCAGCTGAGGAACACTGCGCAGCTTCATTTCACGCGCCAGTTGCATACGCAGGAAACCAGCCGCCGAGTTCAGTACCTTGATGGTCTGAGCGATATCTTCAGCGTTGTCCTGCCCCATTACGGTGATGAAGATCTTGGCGTGACCCACGTCACGGCTGACTTCAACAGCAGTAATGGTGACCAGACCCACACGCGGATCTTTGACTTCACGACGGATCAGCTGTGCCAGCTCTCGCTGCATCTGATCGCCGATACGTTGGGTACGGCTGTATTCTTTTGCCATGTCTTGTTACCTGTTACTCACCCATGGGAAACCCATGCGTTCTGAAAGCGGCAAACGCCCGGCCAGACAGAAGCCGGACCGGGCGTTGCGTTTAGAGTCCGGGACGGGCCACGTGCATTGGCATGCCGCGGGACGTCCTGGCTCTTGAGGCTCGCGATTTAGAGGCTGCGAGCAACCTGGACCTTCTCGAACACTTCGATCTTGTCGCCGACTTTAACGTCGTTGTAGCTCTTGACGCCGATACCGCATTCCATGCCGGCACGCACTTCGGCAGCGTCATCCTTGAAGCGGCGCAGAGATTCCAGCTCGCCTTCAAAGATAACGATGTCGTCACGAAGTACGCGGATTGGACGGTTACGGTGAACAACACCTTCGAGCACCATGCAACCTGCGATGGCACCAAACTTCGGCGAACGGAATACGTCGCGAACTTCAGCAATACCCAGGATGTTCTCGCGGACATCGCTGCCAAGCATGCCGGTAAGGGCTTTCTTGACGTCTTCGATGATGTCGTAGATGACGTTGTAGTAACGCATGTCCAGGCCTTCCTGCTCGACAATCTTGCGAGCGCCAGCATCAGCACGCACGTTGAAGCCGAACAATACAGCGTTGGAGGCCAGTGCCAGGTTTGCGTCGCTTTCGGTGATACCACCGACGCCGCCGCCCACTACACGCACTTGCACTTCGTCGTTACCCAGGCCGCTCAGGGCGCCCTGCAGGGCTTCCAGCGAACCACGGACGTCAGATTTGAGGACGATGTTAAGCGTCTTCTTCTCTTCCTGGCCCATGTTCTCGAAGATGTTTTCCAGCTTGCCTGCATGAGCACGCGCCAGTTTCACTTCGCGGAACTTGCCTTGACGGAACAGGGCAACTTCACGTGCCTTCTTCTCGTCAGTCATTACGCTCATCTCGTCGCCAGCGTCTGGCGTACCGTCCAGGCCGAGAATCTCGACAGGGATGGATGGACCGGCTTCCTTGATGGCCTTGCCGTTCTCATCGAGCATGGCGCGGATACGGCCATAATTGGAACCGACCAGAACCATGTCGCCTTGACGCAGGGTACCGTCTTGAACCAGCACGGTCGCAACAGGGCCACGGCCTTTGTCCAGACGGGACTCGACAACTACGCCACGGCCTGGAGCCGATGGAGTGGCCTTGAGTTCCAGAACTTCAGCTTGCAGCAAGACGGCTTCGAGCAACTCGTCAACGCCAGTACCCATTTTCGCCGAGACCGAAACAAACGGAGTGTCACCACCCCACTCTTCCGAGGTCACGCCGTGGACGGACAACTCGCTGCGGATGCGATCGAGGTCAGCACCTGGCTTGTCGATTTTGTTCACTGCAACCACCAGCGGCACGCCAGCTGCTTTCGCATGCTGTACAGCTTCGATGGTTTGCGGCATGACGCCGTCGTCAGCAGCCACAACCAGAATCACGATGTCAGTTGCCTTGGCACCACGTGCACGCATTGCGGTAAACGCAGCGTGACCCGGGGTATCGAGGAACGTGACCATGCCGCGTTCGGTTTCAACGTGGTATGCACCGATGTGCTGGGTGATACCGCCTGCTTCGCCAGCCGCAACCTTGGCACGACGAATGTAGTCGAGCAGGGACGTTTTACCGTGGTCAACGTGACCCATTACGGTCACAACCGGAGCACGGGAGAACGACTCGCCTTCGAACTTCAAGGACTCGGCCAGGGAATCTTCCAGGGCGTTGTCGCTGACCAGCGTCACTTTATGGCCCAGTTCTTCAGCAACCAACTGGGCAGTTTCCTGATCCAGAACCTGGTTGATGGTGGCCGGAGTACCCAGCTTGAACATGAACTTGATGACTTCAGCAGCCTTGACCGACATCTGCGCAGCCAAATCGCCGACAGTGATGGTCTCGCCAATCTGTACGTCACGAACAACCGGGCCGGTCGGGCTCTGGAAACCGTGCGCGTTACGTTTTTTCAGCTTGCCTTTGCCACGACCGCCACGGCGGAAGCTATCGCTTTCTTCGTCAGAAGTGCGCGGAGCAACACGTGGTGCAGGGGCTTTTTCTTTAACCGATGCACGATGAGGAGCATTTTTACGCTCGCCATCACCACTGCCGCGACGATTGTTGTCGTCTGCGCGTGGTTTGTCCGGACGACGCTGTTCATCACGCTTACGTGCATCGGCGGCTGGCGCAGGTGCTGGCGCTGCTGCAGGAGCAGCTTGCGCCGGAGCAGGCGCGGCAGGTGCCGCGGCGGCCGGAGTCGAGGCAGGCTGACGGCGCGCTTCTTCTTCGGCGCGACGCTTGGATTCTTCTTCAGCCTTTTGACGTGCAGCATTTTCTACTGCGCGGCGTTCATCCAGCTCACGCTTGCGCTCAGCTTCGATTTCTTCCGGGCTGCGCTGTACGAAGACTTTCTTCTTGCGTACTTCAACGCTGATGCTTTTGCTGCCAGCGACACGCAGGGTGCTGGTGGTTTTACGCTGCAAAGTGATTTTGCGCGGTTCTTCCACTTTCGCCTTGTGGCTGCTTTTCAAGTGAGTCAGCAGAGCTTGCTTCTCACTGTCGGTTACATTCTGCTCGGCGGCGGTGTGCGGCAGACCTGCCTCACGCATCTGCTGCAACAGGCGCTCAACCGGTGTTTTGACCTCATCGGCCAGTTGTTTCACCGTGACTTGCGTCATGCATTTCTCTCCTCAGGCCGCGCCTAATTACTCGAACCAATGGGCTCGGGCGGCCATGATCAACTTGCCGGCACGATCATCGTCAATGCCGTCGATGTCGAGCAGGTCGTCAATAGACTGCTCGGCCAGGTCTTCGCGGGTAATTACGCCGCGCACCGCCAGTTCCATCGCCAAATCCTTGTCCATACCCTCAAGCGAGAGCAGGTCTTCGGCCGGATGGGCGTCTGCCAGCTTTTCCTCAGTAGCGATGGCTTTGGTCAACAAACGATCCTTGGCCCGAGCGCGAAGCTCGTTGACGATATCCTCGTCAAAGCCGTCGATGTTGAGCATCTCCTCCACCGGTACGTAGGCAATCTCTTCCAGGCTGGTGAAGCCCTCATCAACCAGTACCTGCGCCAACTCTTCATCAACTTCGAGTTCTTCGATGAAGTTGCGCAGAATGTCACCGGTCTCTGCTTGCTGCTTAGCCTGGATGTCCGATTCGGTCATCACGTTCAGGGTCCAGCCAGTCAACTGGCTAGCCAAACGTACGTTCTGACCGCCGCGACCAATCGCCTGGGCCAGATTGTCTGCGCCAACGGCGATGTCCATTGCATGGGCATCTTCGTCGACAATAATTGCCGCCACTTCAGCAGGCGACATTGCGTTGATCACGAACTGCGCCGGATTCTCATCCCACAGAACGATATCCACTCGCTCCCCGCCCAATTCGCCGGACACTGCCTGGACGCGCGAACCGCGCATACCAATGCAAGCACCTTGCGGATCAATGCGTTTGTCTTTGGAACGAACGGCTATTTTAGCGCGAGATCCAGGATCGCGGGAGGCCGCCATCACTTCGATCAGGCCTTCGGAGATCTCAGGAACTTCGATCCGGAACAGTTCGATCAGCATTTCAGGCGCGGTACGCGACAGGATCAGCTGAGGACCACGGTTCTCGGTGCGAATCTCTTTCAACAACGCACGAAGTCTTACGCCAACACGGAAAGTTTCACGCGGAATGATGTCTTCACGGGCCAGCAACGCTTCAGCGTTATTGCCCAGGTCGACGATTACATTGTCACGCGTTACTTTCTTGACAGTGCCGGAAATAATTTCGCCAAGACGCTCGCGATAGGCATCAACGACTTGAGCACGTTCAGCTTCGCGGACCTTTTGCACAATTACCTGCTTGGCAGTTTGTGCAGCAATCCGGCCGAATTCGATGGAATCGATTTTTTCTTCGATAATGTCACCGGCCACCGCGCCTGGCTGTTTCGCCTGCGCCTGGTCAACCGCCAACTCGATTGCTGGATCATCCAGATCTTCGTCTTCGACCACGGTCCAGCGACGGAACGTCTCATAGTTACCGGTGTGGCGATTGATCTCCACACGCAGTTCGACTTCGTCTTCAAAACGCTTTTTGGTAGCAGTGGCCAGAGCCAGCTCCAGCGCTTCAAAAATAACGTTTGCCGGTACGCCCTTTTCATTGGACACCGACTCAACAACCAGCAGTACTTCTTTGCTCATCGTACGCCTCGCCTTTCGCAAGCCATTGGATCCGCGGGATCCGCGTCTCAGTCAAAACTGGGAATAATGTTGGCCTTGTCGATCATATCGATCGGCAGCAGGAACTCATGGTCTTCAACTTGCACCACGATATCCTGTTCCTCTACGCCGCGCAGAAGGCCCTGAAAGTTGCGACGCCCTTCGAATGGCGACCGCAGCTTGATCTTCACTTGCTCACCGGCATACTTGGCAAACTGTTCAAGCGTGAACAGAGGGCGTTCCATGCCAGGAGAGGAAACTTCAAGGGTGTATTCAACGGCGATAGGATCTTCAACATCCAGTACGCCACTGATCTGACGGCTCACGATGGCGCAATCGTCCACCAATACACCGCCTTCCTTGTCGATATACACACGCAACATTGAATGGCGGCCTTGAGCCGAAAATTCAATACCCCAGCATTCATAGCCAAGGGCCACGACCACCGGGGCCAACAAGGCCTGCAACTGTTCTAGCTTGCTCGACACCTGAACCCCCTAGTGCATGTTTGTGCATGCTATGCAGAATGAAAAAATGGGCGAAGCGCCCATCCCTGAAACGCCGTTGAATACCGACGTTATAAAGTGTCCAGTTAACAAAAAGCCCCTGAATTAGGGGCTCCGCTAAAACTGGTTGCGGGAGCCGGATTTGAACCGACGACCTTCGGGTTATGAGCCCGACGAGCTACCAGACTGCTCCATCCCGCGACAAAGCTGGAGCGGAAGTATACGGTTGATCCCTTTCAGGGTCAATCCAACCTTCCACATACAAGAAAGCCCGCTATTGCGGGCATTCCTGATAATTGGTACCGAGAAGGGGACTCGAACCCCTACACCCTATGGGCACAACCACCTCAAGGTTGCGTGTCTACCAATTCCACCACCTCGGCAATACTACGTTACATCATGAAACCCGTTTTACTTTTGCTCTTGAGCTGGAGGTACGTCCGTCGCTGGAGAAGCCGACTTTTGCTCTTGAAGCACCGGCACATCATCTGAAGCCGGTTGTTGCTTTGGCGCTTCCAATACTGCTGGATCTGGCAAACCTACTTGAGTCAGCTCTTGAGCTTTCTCTTTAGCAAAGTAACCTAACCCTAAGCTGGTTATGAAAAAACCTGCGGCAAGTATAGCAGTAAACTTACTAAGAAAGGTAGAGGAACCTTGGCTTCCGAACACAGTATTTGATGCACCTGCTCCGAAAGATGCTCCAGCATCCGCACCCTTACCCTGTTGCAGCAATACCAGAGCAATGACGCCCAATGCACCCAACAGATGAAAAACGACTACGACTGTTTCCAGCATTTTCTCAGTTTCCCGCGGCGCGACAGATCGCACCGAACTCATCTGCATTCAGGGAAGCCCCACCAATGAGCCCCCCATCGATATCCGGCATGCTGAACAGTTCGACCGCATTGGCCGCCTTCACGCTGCCGCCGTATAGAAGCCGCACACCTTGTGCCACTTCAGAATTCTTCTGCGCCAGTTGTGCGCGAATGGCCGCATGCACATCTTGCGCTTGCTGCGGTGTTGCGGTCAGCCCGGTGCCAATGGCCCAGACCGGCTCGTACGCAATCACTGCCTTTGCAAAGGCATCAATACCGAACTCATCAATCACTGCGTTCAGCTGACGCTCTACCACTTCAAGCGTTTGCCCTGCTTCGCGCTGCTCCAGGGTTTCCCCTATACACAACACTGGCGTCAAGCCTGAAGACTGAGCAGCTGCAAACTTGCGATTCAGCGTCTCGTTCGACTCACCCAAAATCAGGCGGCGTTCAGAGTGCCCTATCAGCACCAGCTTGCAACCCGCATCCACCAACTGGCTTGAAGATATCTCACCAGTGAGCGCACCTTGCTTTGCATCTACCGCTGCATCCTGAGCACCAACCGAGATTGGCGTATCTTTCAAGCCATTGATTACACGCTCAATAAACAAGTCAGATGGGAAAACTGCAGTTTCAACAACACTCGGCAAGTCCAACTTACGCAGACCATCGATCAGCTCTGCGACGCTAGCGCGGGTACCGTGCATTTTCCAGTTACCAGCTACCATCTTGCGGCGCATGCTTTACCTCGTCGGTCAAAGTGGGCGCAGATGTTACCCAACCACATCCGCGCTGGCAAGCCGAATTCAAGCACAAACTTCACTTACAAGTTTTGCCAGCTCTTCTGCATAGCCACGGACCATGATTTCGTCGTCGCCTTCGACCATGACCCGCACCAATGGCTCTGTACCCGACTTACGCAAAAGCACACGACCGCGGCCTTTCATCGCCTCCGTAACTTGCGCGCACGCCTCCTTGACGGCCGGATGCTCGACGGGATTTACACCACCCGAGAACCGAACATTAAGCAAAACCTGAGGGCATTTGCGAACGGCCTGACGCGACTGGGCAAGGCTTTCCTCACGACGACGCAAAGACAGCAACACCTGAAGCGCAGCAATGATCGCATCGCCGGTCGTTGTGTGTTGAAAGCAGACAATATGACCTGAGTTTTCGCCACCCACTTGCCAGTCGCGCTCTTGAAGACCCGCAATAACGTACCGGTCACCCACGTTGGCACGCACAAAAGGAATACCTAGATCAGCCAAGGCCAACTCAAGTCCAAGATTGCTCATCAGCGTGCCGACCACACCACCTTGCAACTTGCCACGCTCATGCAGATCTCGCGCAATGATGAATAGCAACTCATCACCATCCACGATTGCACCCGTGTGATCCACCATCAGCACCCGGTCGCCATCACCATCAAAGGCAATGCCCAGGTCCGCATGCTCAGCGAGTACGGCCGCTTGCAATTGCCCCATATGGGTCGAGCCGCAATTGTCATTGATGTTGAGGCCATTCGGCTGAGCCGATAACACCGTCACCTCGGCACCCAGCTCTTTGAACACACTGGGGGCAACTTTATACGTCGCACCATGAGCACAATCGATAACGATCTTCAGACCATTGAAGTTGGTGCTTGTCGGGACACTACTCTTACAAAATTCGATGTATCGCCCTGACGCGTCGTTGATGCGCGAGACCTTGCCCAACTTACCGGAATCAACCACAGTCATCGGCGCATCAAGCAACTCTTCGATCATCAACTCGACTTCATCAGGGAGCTTGGCACCCTCACCCGAGAAAAACTTGATGCCGTTATCATCATGAGGATTGTGTGAAGCGCTGATTACAATCCCGGCTTCTGCATGAAAAGTGCGTGTCAGGTACGCGATTGCCGGTGTAGGCATCGGCCCCAGCAACATGACATCCGCCCCTGCAGCCGACAACCCGGCCTCTAGTGCAGACTCAAACATGTAACCGGAAATCCGCGTGTCTTTACCGACCAGAATCCGGCAAGCACCCATACTGCGAAACGCCATACCCGCCGCCCAGCCCAGCTTGAGCATGAAATCAGGGGTAATGGGGTAAACGCCGACCCGACCGCGAATGCCGTCAGTGCCAAAATATTTCTTCGTCATACTTGCTCCATCATTCTTGGTCGGCGGACTCTACCGCTGCGATCATCCGTACCACATCAACCGTTTCGGCTACATCATGGACACGCAAGATACGCGCACCTTTGGTCACTGCCAATGCCGCCAACGCCAGACTGCCGGACAAGCGATCTGTAACTGGCCTATTCAAGGCCTGCCCGATCATGCTTTTACGCGATACGCCTACTAGCAAAGGCCGCCCCAGCGCATGCAATGCCTCCATGTGCTTGAACAGGCTCAAATTGTGCTGAAGGGTTTTGGCAAAGCCAAACCCCGGATCAAGAATGATCCGCTCAACCTCAATGCCGGCCGAAGCGCAAACTTTCATTCGATCCGCAAGAAATGCGGATACCTCGCCCACCAGATCACCGTAATGCGGGTCATTCTGCATGTCGCCGGGCTCACCCAGCATATGCATAAGACACACAGGCAATCCTGTTGCAGCGGCCGCCTCCAGCGCATCCTCTCGGCGCAATGAACGCACATCATTGATCAAGCCAGCACCAAGACTCGCCGACTCGGTCATTACGACAGGCGTGGAGGTGTCGACAGAAATAATGACATCGAGCTCACGACTGATGAGCTCAACAACAGGTGCAACACGCTCCAACTCTTCCTGCGCTGTGACCGCACGCGCACCCGGACGGGTTGACTCGCCGCCCACATCGATGAGCGTTGCTCCCGCCTGAACCATCGCCTGCGCATGACGCAAAGCCGCATCCAGGCGAGCGAACCGACCACCATCAGAGAAAGAGTCAGGGGTTACGTTGAGAATGCCCATCACGTGCGTGTGGGCCAAATCAAGAACCCGGTTGCCGCAAGGCAACCGGGTCGAGGACTGTACAGAAGTCATTTCAAGCCTTAGTGATCTGCTGCCGGACCACCGATCGGTGTTTCCGGACGCTCGGTTTTATCCAGCGTCGGCGCTGTCGGTGTGCCCGAACCATCACCCCAATCACGCGGCTCACGCGGAGGTCGACCCGCCATAATGTCGTCAATCTGATCTGCATCGATCGTCTCGTACTTCATCAGGGCATCAGCCATGGCTTCCAGCTTGTCACGGTTGTCGGTCAGGATCTGCTTGGCCGTTCCGTAGCACTGATCAATGATGCTGCGCACTTCCGAGTCGATCAACTTGGCTGTTTCACCCGAAACATTGGCACCCTGACCGCCGCCGCCACGACCCAGATAGGACTCATCGTCTTCGGCATACATCAAAGGACCCAGTTTTTCGGAAAGGCCCCATTTGGTAACCATATTCCGGGCAATCTGGCTGGCACGCATGATGTCGTTGGAGGCACCTGTAGTGACACCATCAAACCCCAGCGTCATTTCTTCTGCAATACGACCGCCATACAGCGAACAAATCTGACTGATCAGCGCACGCTTGGACAGGCTGTAACGATCCTCTTCAGGCAGGAACATCGTGACACCCAATGCCCGACCACGAGGGATGATCGAAACCTTGTAAACAGGGTCATGCTCAGGCACTACGCGACCAACAATCGCGTGACCCGCTTCGTGGTAAGCCGTGTTCCGTTTTTCCTTGTCCGACATCACCATGGATTTGCGCTCGGCACCCATCATGATTTTGTCTTTGGCCAATTCAAACTCTTTCATCTCCACAACACGCTTACCGGTGCGAGCTGCGAACAGCGAAGCCTCGTTCACCAGGTTAGCCAGGTCAGCCCCTGAAAAGCCGGGCGTACCCCGCGCAATGACGCCTGGCTGAACATCATCCCCAATGGGCACTTTGCGCATGTGAACTTTGAGAATCTGCTCACGACCACGGATATCTGGCAGACCAACCACCACTTGACGGTCGAAACGCCCCGGACGCAACAGAGCCGGGTCAAGCACGTCAGGACGGTTGGTCGCGGCAATTACGATGATGCCATCGTTCATTTCGAAGCCGTCCATCTCAACCAGCAACTGGTTGAGGGTCTGCTCACGCTCGTCGTGACCACCGCCCATGCCAGCACCACGATGGCGACCTACCGCGTCAATCTCGTCGATAAAGATAATGCACGGGGCGTGCTTCTTAGCCTGCTCAAACATGTCGCGAACACGGCTCGCACCCACACCTACAAACATCTCGACAAAGTCAGAGCCTGAAATCGTAAAGAATGGAACCTTGGCTTCACCGGCAATCGCCTTGGCAATCAGGGTTTTACCCGTACCAGGCGGGCCTACCATCAGCACACCACGCGGAATACGACCGCCCAAGCGCTGGAATTTCCCCGGATCTCGCAAGAACTCGACCAGTTCGCCTACTTCTTCTTTGGCTTCGTCGCAGCCTGCAACATCTGCCAAGGTCGTTTTGACCTGGTCTTCAGACAGCAACCGCGCTTTGCTCTTGCCAAAGCTCATCGGGCCGCCTTTACCGCCAGCGCCGCCCTGCATCTGCCGCATGAAGAACATGAAGACCGCAATGATTACCAGAATCGGGAAGCTCGCAACCAGCAGTTGCGTCCAGATACTTTGCTGCTCTGGCAGCTTACCTTCGACAGTGACGTGGTTATCCACCAGATCACCAATCAAACCATTGTCCTGAATTGCCGGACGAATGGTCTTGAAGGTATCGCCATCACTGCGCTTGCCGGTAATCACGTAGCCGTCAACCGCTACGCGCTCGACCTTGCCATCCTTAACTTGCTGGATGAAGTCGGAATAGTTGAGGGTTTGTGGCTCGTTTGGACTGGAGAAGTTGTTCATCACGGTCACAAGGACAGCGGCGATGATCAACCACAGGATCAGATTCTTTGCCATATCGTTCAATTAGCTACCCTCTGAAGCAAGCTCCGCTACTGAAAGCGTGCTTCGCATGATATTCACCGGCATAACTTACTACATTGCCTACAAGGCTTGCAGGCTCCGTCTGTAACCCTTTGTGAAACTTCGACTACACAATATTCGTTATGCCAGATCTGTAAAGCGATACAAATAAAACTATCGCCCTGGTCAGAGACGCTCATCGCTGGCAGAACCTTCAATACCGCGGAAGCCACGACCCAGCAAATACTGCTCCCGGGACCTGTCACGCGATGACAATGGCTTACGCATCTGCACTTTTTCGAACAGCTTACGGATGTCTTTGTGGTACTGGTCGAAGCCTTCCCCCTGGAAGACCTTAATCAGAAAATCACCACCTGGTCGCAATACGCGCCCTGCCAGATCCAGTGCCAATTCACACAGGAACATCGCGCGCGGCATATCAACAGCGGCCAATCCACTCATATTGGGGGCCATATCTGAAATCACAAGGTCTACCTGCGTATTTCCGACGGCCTCCAGTATTTGGGCCAACACATCGTCCTGAGTGAAATCCCCCTGAATGAAGGTCACGTCAGGAATGCTGTCCATTTCCAGGATGTCGGAAGCAATCAAGCGCCCCTGACCACCGATCAGACGACTGGTCACTTGCGACCATCCACCTGGAGCAGCGCCCAGGTCGATCACCGTCATACCGGGGCGAATCAACCGATCACGCTCCTGGATCTCCAACAGCTTGTAGCTGGCACGCGAACGGTATCCGTCTTTCTGCGCCATTTTGACGTAAGGATCGTTGAAATGTTCTTTCAGCCAATTCAGGCTAGTTTTGGAACGGGCCACGGGCCACCTCAAAAAATATAAACGGGTCGTGATTAACTGGGCGGTCTGGGACTCGCTCGGGTAAACTGGCCGCCGCTTTTTACAAGATCAGACACAGGGGTCAGATTATGCCGCTCACTCAAGAGCAGAAGAAACAGTACAAATCCATTGGCCACCATCTGAAACCAGTATTGACTGTGGCTGACAATGGTTTGACTGAAGGTGTTTTAACCGAACTCGAACGCGCATTGGGCGATCACGAGCTGATTAAAATCAAAGTCAACATCCTGGACCGCGAATCTCGCTTGGTTGCCATTGCAGAACTCTGCAAAAGCGGCAAAGCAGAACTGGTTCAGGTGATTGGCAAAATGGCGCTTCTGTACCGCAAGAACGTCAATGTAAACAAGCAACTGTCGAACATCCACCGCTTCAAGTGATGTCGACAAGGGTCAAGGGCGTGCAAAGCGCGCCCTGATACTCTCACCCGGAATAGGCTGAAGCACCAGAATCAAACCCGAAAAGCCAGCCAACCAGTAAAAAAACGACTGCCAGCGCAATGCTTCAGTCAGCCATGAATGCCCTGCGAGATACAACGCACAACCGACCAGCGCCATCAGCAACAGCTGCCCACGCAGGTCGCGCCAAATACTCTCAACGCCCTCAGTCCTGGCCAATACCAGCGCCTGCACAAACACGCAGACGGCTGAAAATATGACCAGCAGCACTTCAAGCGTATTGCCGATCTCTTCTACCAACAACGGCGCCAGTCCGATTTGGGCCAGCACCGGCATCAATCCTAAATGCATCAACCACAGACCGCCAACCCACAACACCTGGGTTAGCTGCCAAACCAGTGCGCCCGCTCGAAGCGGGCGCCTGTGTTCAGATGTGGCGAACTTCAACAATCTCGTACTCGATCACACCGCTTGGCGTCTTCACAGCCACCACATCGCCCTCTTCCTTGGCGATCAAGGCACGAGCAAGCGGGGACCCGACAGAGATTTTTCCGAGCTTGAAATCAGCCTCATCCTCACCAACGATCTGGTAGGTCACGCTTTCATCAGTTTCAACGTTAGCGATCTCTACCGTCGTACCGAAAATCACCTTTCCGGTATGGGGGATGGTCGTCACATCGATAATGACTGCGTTCTGCATGCGGCCTTCGATATCACGAATGCGCGCTTCCACCATGCCTTGCTGTTCACGAGCTGCATGATATTCAGCGTTTTCCTTCAGGTCACCCAGCTCCCGTGCCGTGCCAATGTCCTGGCTCAACTTGGGCCGAACAACCTTCGTCAGGTGCGCATGCTCTTCTTCGAGGGCTTTGGCGCCCTGAACCGTCATTGGGTATTTGGTTATGCTCATGCCTTCAATCCTGCGTGTAGATCCTGCAAGCGACGTACGGTTTTTTCAGGGCCGAATTTAAGCGCTTCACAGATCGCTTCGCCAGCAGCAATGGTCGTGGTGCAATAAATCTTGTGCTGCAAGGCGTTACGACGAATGGAATAAGAGTCAGCAATCGACTGACGACCTTCAGTTGTGTTGATAATCAGCGTGACTTCGTCATTTTTGATCATATCGACAACGTGAGGGCGACCTTCGGTCACCTTGTTGACACGGCGTACCTTCAATCCTGCCGCTTCAATAAACTTGGCCGTGCCCGCTGTGGAAACCACCTCGAAGCCCAAAGCGATCAGGTCACGCGCAACACCTGCCACCAAAGGCTTGTCGTCATCACGCACACTGATAAAGGCGGTGCCGCCAGTTGGCAATACTTCGCTCGCGCCCATTTGAGCCTTCGCAAATGCCTCACCGAAGGTATCACCTACCCCCATCACTTCACCGGTGGACTTCATCTCAGGACCAAGGATCGGGTCAACACCCGGGAATTTGGCGAACGGGAACACCGCTTCTTTCACACTGTAGAAGTTAGGAATGATTTCTTTGGTGAAACCGATTTCCTTCAGGGTTTTACCTGCCATGACGCGCGCAGCAATCATTGCCAGTGAGACACCAATGCACTTGGAGACAAAAGGAACGGTGCGCGAAGCGCGCGGGTTCACTTCAATTACGTAGATGTCTTCCCCTTGCAGTGCCAGTTGAACGTTCATCAGGCCGACAACACCCAACTCCAGCGCCATCTTCTTGACCTGTTCGCGCATCTCGTCCTGGATGTGCAGTGGCAGCGAGTAAGGAGGCAACGAGCAAGCGGAGTCGCCCGAGTGAACGCCTGCCTGCTCAATGTGCTGCATGATCGCGCCGATCACGACATCCGTACCGTCACAAACCGCGTCAACATCCATCTCGATGGCACAGTTCAGGAAGTGATCCAGCAGAACCGGGCTGTCGTTAGACACCTTCACCGCGTCACGCAGGTAGCGCTTGAGTTCTTCCTCTTCGTACACGATTTCCATCGCACGGCCGCCCAGCACGTAGGAAGGACGAACCACCAGCGGGTAACCGATTTTGCTGGCCGCGCGGATGGCTTCATCTTCACTGCGCACGGTTGCGTTTGGCGGCTGACGCAGGTTCAAACGCTCGACCATTTGCTGGAAGCGCTCACGGTCTTCAGCACGGTCGATTGCATCCGGGCTGGTGCCAATGATCGGCACGCCAGCTTCTTCAAGTGCACGCGCCAGCTTCAGTGGCGTCTGACCGCCGTACTGAACAATCACACCTTTTGGCTTCTCGACCCGTACGATTTCCAGAACGTCTTCCAGAGTGACAGACTCGAAATACAGACGATCCGAAGTGTCGTAGTCCGTCGAAACTGTTTCCGGGTTGCAGTTGACCATGATGGTTTCGTAACCATCAGCACGCAACGCGAGAGCCGCGTGTACGCAGCAGTAGTCAAACTCGATACCTTGACCAATACGGTTCGGACCGCCACCCAGAATGATGATTTTGTCGCGATCCGAAGGATTCGCTTCACACTCTTCCTCATAGGTCGAGTACATGTAGGCGGTGTCGGTGGCGAACTCGGCTGCACAGGTATCAACACGCTTATAAACCGGGAACACTTCCAGCTTGTGGCGATGGCGACGCAGGTTTTTCTCGGTAACCCCCAGCAGCTTGGCCAGACGCTGATCCGAAAAACCCTTGCGCTTGAGGCGATACATCATGTCGCGGTCGATGCTGGCAAGACCCAGCGTCTTAATTTTCTCTTCGTCCTTGATCAGGTCTTCGATCTGCACCAGGAACCAAGGATCAATCATGTTCATGCCAAAGATGTCTTCGACCGTCATGCCTGCACGGAATGCGTCAGCTACGTACCAGATGCGCTCAGCGCCCGGCACTGTCAGCTCGCGCTTGAGCACGGCCATGCTTTCCGGGTTGCTCAGGTCCAGTTTTTCATCCAGACCGCACACACCGACTTCAAGGCCACGCAACGCCTTTTGCAGAGACTCCTGGAAAGTCCGGCCAATGGCCATAACCTCGCCAACAGACTTCATTTGCGTGGTCAGTCGTGCATCAGCCTTGGAGAACTTCTCGAAGGCGAAGCGAGGCATTTTGGTCACGACGTAGTCGATAGAAGGCTCGAAAGAGGCTGGCGTCTTGCCACCCGTGATTTCGTTTTGCAGCTCATCAAGGGTATAGCCAATCGCCAGCTTGGCAGCGATACGCGCAATCGGGAAACCCGTGGCTTTGGAGGCCAGCGCGGACGAACGGGACACGCGCGGATTCATTTCGATGACGACCATGCGGCCAGTATCCGGGCAAATACCGAACTGAACGTTGGAACCGCCCGTTTCGACGCCGATCTCACGCAGTACCGCCAGCGAGGCGTTACGCATGATCTGGTATTCCTTGTCCGTCAGGGTCTGTGCAGGCGCAACAGTGATCGAGTCACCGGTGTGCACACCCATCGGGTCGAAGTTCTCGATCGAGCAGACGATGATGCAGTTGTCCTTTTTATCGCGGACAACTTCCATCTCGTACTCTTTCCAGCCGATCAGCGACTCGTCGATCAGCAGCTCTTTGGTTGGAGATAGATCCAGGCCGCGGGAGCAGATCTCTTCAAACTCTTCGCGGTTATAAGCAATACCACCACCCGTGCCGCCCATGGTGAAGGACGGACGAATGATGCACGGGAAGCCAAGCTTCTCGAGAACGGCGTTAGCCTCCTCCATGCTGTGAGCAATGCCAGAACGCGGGCAATCAAGACCGATCGACTTCATCGCCTTGTCGAAACGCGAACGATCCTCAGCCTTGTCGATGGTGTCCGCATTGGCACCAATCATCTCTACATTGAATTTCTCCAGAACGCCTTCGCGCTCCAGGTCCAATGCACAGTTCAGCGCCGTCTGCCCACCCATGGTAGGCAACAGGGCATCAGGACGTTCTTTTTCGATGATCTTGGCGACCGTTTGCCACTTGATAGGCTCGATGTACGTGGCATCGGCCATGTCCGGGTCGGTCATGATGGTGGCCGGGTTGGAGTTCACCAGAATGACTCGGTAACCCTCTTCACGCAGTGCCTTGCAGGCCTGAGCGCCGGAGTAGTCGAACTCACACGCCTGGCCGATAACAATCGGGCCAGCGCCGAGAATCAGAATGCTTTTTATGTCTGTACGTTTTGGCATGGGTTTGTCACTCAAATCCGCAGGTCAGTGGGCAAGCCGGTAGTCTTTTTCCTGAAGCCTCCAAGGGCCGCCGGTATTCGGGGCCGCCTTGGACGACTTCATCTGGGAAAAGGATTAGCGGCGCTTGGCCATCTCGTTGATGAAACGGTCGAACAGCGGTGCTACGTCGTTCGGGCCCGGGCTCGCTTCAGGGTGGCCCTGGAAGCTGAATGCGCTCTTGTCGGTCAGCTCGATGCCCTGCAGCGTGCCGTCAAACAGCGACTTGTGGATCGCACGCACGTTGGCAGGCAACGTCGCTTCATCCACTGCAAAACCGTGGTTCTGACTGGTGATCATCACAACGCCCGTGTCCAGATCCTGCACCGGGTGGTTAGCACCATGGTGGCCATGACCCATCTTCACCGTCTTGGCACCGGAGGCCAGCGCCAACAGTTGATGACCAAGACAGATGCCGAATACTGGAATTTCGGTTGTCAGCACTTGCTGGATGGCTTTGATTGCGTAATCGCAAGGCTCTGGATCGCCTGGGCCGTTGGACAGGAACACGCCATCCGGATTCAACGCCAGTACATCGCTGGCTGGGGTCTGAGCCGGCACGACGGTTACGCGGCAACCGCGTTCTACCAACATGCGCAAAATGTTCCACTTCACGCCGTAGTCGTATGCCACAACGTGATAAGGCAGCTCGGAGGCGTCGATAGTCGGGTGACTGTCGGTCGCCAGGTTCCAGACACTAGAGCGCCACTCGTACGTTTTTTCGGTACTGACAACTTTCGCCAGGTCCATGCCTTTCAGGCCCGGGAAACCACGCGCAGCTGCAATGGCTGCCTCATCCGAGATGTTATCGCCCGCCATGATGCAGCCGTTTTGCGAGCCTTTCTCGCGCAGGATACGGGTCAGGCGACGGGTATCAATGCCTGCAATCGCCACAACATTATTGGCTTTCAGGTAATCGGACAGCGACATCGTGTTACGCCAGTTGCTCGCGACCAAAGGCAGATCACGAATAACCAAACCTGCGGACCAGACACGATCAGACTCGGCATCTTCCGGGGTAGTACCGGTATTGCCTACATGCGGGTAAGTCAGGGTAACGATTTGCTGAGCGTAGGAAGGATCGGTAAGGATTTCCTGATAGCCGGTCATTGCGGTGTTAAAAACGACCTCACCAACGGTTTGACCGTCGGCTCCAATGGCTTCGCCGCGAAAAATGCTGCCATCAGCAAGGGCGAGTATGGCTTGCTTAGTCAAGAAGACCTCCCGTAAATAAAGCCTGAAAGGGCGATCGCAGGTTGTAAAAAAGCGGAGTGACGTATGGACACGTCACCCCGCTTCTTCATCGAATTATCTGCGCGCTTTTAGTGGACACACTAAAGCTGTAGGTTACAGAAAAATGCTTTTTTGGTCTACCGCTAAAAAGCCTTAAAGGCAGGGGAATGCGACAGGAAATCGCTTAGCGGTTAAAAATCCGGCTACTGGTACAGCAACAGCCGGATTTTACAGGGGGGAATCAGCGCAGGTCGAGCACATCCTGCATATCGTAGAGACCGGGCTTGCGCCCTTCCAGCCACAACGCAGCGCGAACGGCACCCTTTGCAAAGGTCATGCGACTGGAAGCCTTGTGGGTAATTTCGAGTCGCTCGCCTTCAGTAGCGAACAACACGGTGTGATCACCCACCACATCGCCACCACGCACGGTTGCGAAACCAATGGTTTCACGCTCACGAGCACCGGTATGACCTTCGCGACCGTAAACCGCGACCTTCTCCAAATCACGCCCCAGTGCATCCGCAATTACCTCACCCATGCGTAACGCAGTGCCCGACGGCGCATCGATTTTATGACGATGATGCGTTTCAATGATTTCAATATCCGCATCATCCCCCATCACTCGCGCCGCCATATCCAGCAGCTTGAGCGACAGATTGACCCCCACACTGAAGTTAGCCGCAAACACGATCGGAATGTCTTTACCCGCCTCGGCCAGCAAGTTCTTTTGAGCCTGAGTCAACCCGGTCGTACCAATCACCATGGCTTTGCCCGAGCAACGACACATTTCGAGGTTTTTTAGCATTACCTCCGGCAACGTGAAGTCGATCAACACATCGAACTCGTCAATGACCGCCTCCAGGCTGGACGACAACGGCACACCAATGCGCCCTAGAGATGCCAGTTCGCCAGCATCAGCACCCACCAGCGTGCTCCCCGGTCGAACGATAGCCGCCGTAAGCCCACCCAGCGGCGAGCGCTGCTGAACGGCATCGACCAGCGTTTTACCCATGCGCCCGGCAGCGCCCATCACAGCTATACGTCGCATGTCTCGTCCCTTACAAATCGCCGAAGAAGCGCTTGACGCCTTCAAACCAGCCCGTGGCATTCGGCGAATGACTGCTATCGCCTTCGAGCGTTGTGCGGAACTCCTCCATCAGCTCGCGCTGACGACGGCTCAATTTGACAGGCGTCTCAACCACAACGCGGCACATCAAATCACCCGCACCACCGCCACGCACGGGCGCAACACCCTTACCGCGCAAACGGAACTGCTTGCCGGTCTGAGTACCTTCCGGAATTTTCAGCTTCACCCGACCATCCAGCGTCGGCACTTCAAGCTCAGCACCAAGCGCTGCGTCCGCCACGCTGATTGGCACCTCACAGAACAAATGCTTGCCATCGCGTTGGAAAATCGCGTGCTCACGCACATCGATCACAACATACAGGTCGCCGGTAGGGCCCCCTTGAACCCCCGCCTCACCTTCACCGGAAAGACGAATGCGATCACCCGTATCAACGCCAGCAGGCACTTTTACAGAGAGGGTTTTGTACTCTTCGACACGACCCGCACCATGGCAGCTGTCGCAAGGGTCGGAAATGATCTTGCCTTGACCATGGCAACGCGGACAGGTCTGCTGCACGGCGAAGAAGCCCTGCTGCATGCGCACCTGACCAATGCCGCCGCACGTTGGGCACGTGACCGGCGAAGAACCCTTCTTGGCGCCCGAGCCGTCGCACGGCTTGCAATTAACCTGCGTCGGAACACGAATATTGACGGTTGTACCGCGAACAGCCTCTTCCAGATCCAGCTCCAGCGTATAGCGCAAATCGCTACCGCGCTGAGCACCGCCCCGGGAGCCGCCACGACCACCGCCAAAGAAATCACTGAACACATCACCGAAAATATCGGAGAAGTTCTGCCCACCAAAACCACCGCCGCCGCCACCCATCTGCGGGTCTACGCCAGCATGGCCGTATTGGTCGTAAGCAGCTCGTTTGCTTGAGTCCGAAAGCACTTCATAGGCCTCATTGGCCTCCTTGAAGAGCTCTTCAGATGCTTTGTCATCCGGATTGCGATCCGGGTGATGCTTCATTGCGAGACGGCGATAAGCTTTTTTCAGCTCCACCTCGGTAGAGGTGCGTTCAACACCTAAAATTTCGTAATAATCGCGCTTTGCCATAATTCTTTGCACTCTCAAGGACGTTCGGCAAAACCCTCCCGAGCCTCACCAAACCCGCCAAGCCCGATAGAGATCAGTCTCGACTCACGTCTTTTTCAACGATTTTGGTTTCTGATTAACAGCCAAAGCATTGGCCGACAGGAGCGGTCACTTCAGGCCGAAATACAAGAAAGTTTCGAGCCAGACCGCCAGCACCCGACCTTGTCGCATGCTGTAAAAATTCTTCAACTCCAGACACGCCAACGCGGGAGCTAGCTCCCGCGCGGCGACATCCTACCAGTCACCGCTTACACACGGTCAACCGGCCGACAAACAAGCTGATTACTTGTTGTCTTTAACTTCTTCGAACTCAGCGTCGACAACGTCATCCGCTTTTTCAGCCGAGTCAGCTGGCTTGGACGCTGCGTCCGCAGGGTTCGCTTGCTCAGCGTACATCTTTTGAGCAACCGGAGCCGACACCTTGGACAGCTCTTCAACCTTGGCTTCGATAGCCGCTTTGTCGTCGCCTTTAACAGCAGCTTCCAGAGCCACTACAGCAGCTTCGATCGCAGCTTTCTCTTCCTCGGTTACTTTATCGCCCGCATCGGCGACCATTTTACGGGTCGAGTGCACCAGTGCATCACCCTGGTTACGTGCAGCTGCCAGCTCTTCGAACTTGCGATCTTCTTCAGCGTTGACTTCAGCATCACGCACCATCTGAGCAATCTCTTCCTCGGACAGACCCGAGTTAGCCTTGATCACGATGGACTGAGACTTGCCAGTCGCCTTGTCTTTCGCACTTACGTTCAAGATACCGTTGGCATCGATGTCGAAAGTCACTTCGATCTGAGGCACGCCACGTGGAGCAGGTGGAATGTCAGCCAGGTCGAACTTGCCCAACGACTTGTTCTGAGCCGCTTGCTTACGCTCACCTTGCAGCACGTGAATCGTTACTGCGCCCTGGTTATCGTCAGCTGTCGAGAACACTTGCGATTTCTTGGTAGGAATCGTGGTGTTTTTCTCGATCAGAGGCGTCATGACACCGCCCATGGTTTCGATACCCAAAGTCAGCGGGCTTACGTCCAGCAACAGCACGTCTTTAACATCACCAGCCAGTACCGCGCCCTGGATAGCAGCACCCATGGCAACCGCTTCGTCCGGGTTCACGTCTTTACGTGCTTCTTTGCCGAAGAACTCGGTTACCAGCTTCTGCACCAACGGCATACGGGTCTGACCACCCACCAGAATGACGTCGTTGATTGCACCCACATCAATACCGGCATCTTTCAGCGCCAGACGGCAAGGTTCGATCGTGCGCTGAACCAGATCTTCAACCAGCGATTCCAACTTGGCGCGAGAGATCTTCACGTTCAAGTGTTTAGGACCGGTGGCATCTGCAGTGATGTAAGGCAGATTCACGTCAGTCGACTGGCTCGAAGACAGTTCGATTTTGGCTTTTTCAGCAGCTTCTTTCAGACGCTGCATCGCCAGCGGATCACCTTTAAGGTTCATGCCGCTTTCTTTCTTGAACTCGTCAACCAGGTAGTCGATCAGGCGGATGTCGAAGTCCTCACCACCCAGGAACGTATCACCGTTGGTAGCCAACACTTCAAACTGATGCTCGCCATCCACTTCAGCAATTTCGATGACCGACACGTCGAACGTACCACCACCCAAGTCATAAACGATGACAGTGTGGTCGCCCTTCGCTTTGTCCATACCGTAAGCCAGAGCAGCCGCGGTAGGTTCGTTGATGATGCGCTTAACGTCCAGACCGGCAATACGACCTGCGTCTTTAGTTGCCTGACGCTGGCTGTCGTTGAAGTAAGCCGGAACTGTAATAACAGCTTCGGTCACTGGCTCGCCGAGGTAATCTTCGGCGGTTTTCTTCATTTTTTTCAGAATTTCAGCCGAGATTTGTGGCGGTGCCATTTTCTGGCCGTTCACTTCAACCCAAGCGTCACCATTGTCTGCCTTGACGATTTTGTAAGGCACCATCTGGATGTCTTTTTGTACAACTTCTTCGTCAAAACGACGACCGATCAAACGCTTCACCGCGTACAGGGTGTTATGCGGATTGGTCACTGCCTGACGCTTGGCCGATTGGCCAACCAGAATTTCGCCATCGTTGGCGTACGCAATGATCGACGGCGTAGTGCGCGCGCCTTCTGCGTTTTCAATAACTTTTGCCTTGCCATTTTCCAGAACCGACACACACGAGTTGGTGGTGCCCAGGTCAATACCGATAATTCTGCCCATGTTAACTCTCCCTAAATTTGAATTTTTTTGCCGCAGCAGTAATGACCAACTGCGGCATTACTTAAACGCTTGACTTCTAAATGGGGGCCTTGCGACCGATTTCAAGCCTGCTCATCAATTGAAGGCGAAACCGGTGCTGGCGCTTTGCTTACCACGACCATCGCCGGGCGCAGCAGGCGACCATTGAGCTGATAACCCTTCTGGAACACCTTGAGCACGCTATTGGGCTCCACGTCAGCACTTTCCTGCATCGCCATTGCCTGATGATGCTCGGCATTGAACGGTTCGCCGTGCGGATCAATGGCTTCAAGCTGATAACGCTTAAGGGTGTCCTGGAACATTTTGAGCGTCAGTTCGATGCCTTCACGCATCGGACGAATGCTCTCGTCATCAGGACTCGACAGCTCAAGACCACGCTCCAGGCTGTCAATCACTGGCAGCAGATCGCCTGCAAATTTTTCCAGAGCGAATTTGTGTGCTTTCTCAACGTCCTGCTCGGCACGGCGGCGGACGTTCTGCAGATCGGCAGCTACGCGCAGAGCCTGATCATTGGCGGCTGCCAGTTGCTCTTCAAGCACCTGCACGCGGGCTACCAGATCTTCGCTTGATGCATCGGCGGCCTGATTAGCGTCTTGGTTCTGCGTATCCATAGTCTGTTCGTCTGCCATAGATTTCTCCTTTCAAACTTTGTCCGCGAATTCAAGTTCGCGCTTGTGCCAAGGTATATGGGGTCGCAATTCTCAGGTTCAAGAGCCAAAAAAACGGAAGACATGAGTTATCTCGACCCGGTGCTTTCGATCACAAAAAACAAAACGACCTAAAAAACAGGAATTCGGGTGTAAATCGAACTAAGACTGCCCATTGTCAGCCCGCTCAAAAACACTGTATAAATAACCAGACATTACGTTTTGGAGCGGCCCCCATGCTGGTGCACCTGTCCGTACACAACTACGCCATCGTTGAACATCTCGATCTGGAACTCGATCGCGGTATGAGTGTAATCACTGGCGAAACCGGCGCCGGTAAATCGATCATGCTCGATGCGCTGGGGTTAACGCTGGGCGACCGTGCGGACAGTGGCGTTGTACGTCCTGGTGCCGACAAGGCAGACATTCTCGCCACCTTCGACCTGCAGGCAATTCCAGAAGCCCAGGCATGGCTGGCCGAACGGGATCTTGAGAACGACGGGCCCTGCATTCTGCGCCGCGTCATTACCAGCGAAGGTCGTTCTCGCGGCTATATCAACGGCACACCTTGCCCCCAAGGCGATCTCAAAGCCCTTGGCGAGTTGTTGATCGACATTCATAGCCAGCACGAACACCAGTCGCTGCTAAAGCCCGAAACGCACCGCCGACTGCTGGATGAATATGCCGGCGCCACCGACCTGGCGCGGCAAGTCCAGCTGGCGGCACAACGCTGGCGCCAAACCAAACAAGAATTCGAGCACCTCTCCAATTCCGGGGATGAACAGCAAGCTCGCCATCAGTTATTGAGCTATCAACTCGAAGAACTGGACAACCTGGCGCTTGCTGAAAACGAACTGGAAGAACTGGAGCAGGAACACAAAAGCCTCACCAATGCTGAAGCGTTACTTTCAATTTGCCGCCAAGTGGTTGAGCAATGCAGTGAAAGCGACGCAGGCAACGTGCTCAACACCCTGACTGGCAGCCTTAATCGTTTGGCCAGCGTCAATAACAACACCAGCGCACTGAATGAAGCCTCGGATTTGCTTGCCAGCGCCCAGATACAGGTTGAAGAAGCGGTCGGTGAGCTCAATCGTTTTCTCGATCATTTCGATGCTGACCCGCGGCGCCTGCAGTACCTGGAGGAGCGTCTCGACTCGATCTACACCATGGCACGCAAACATCGCGTTCAGCCTACCGAGGTCTATGCCCTGCAACAAAAATTGATGGATGAGCTTGAAACGCTGAACGCCAATGATGAATCCATCGAAAGGCTGGCCAACGAGCTGACAGCGTTTGCACGTCATTATCAAGAGTGCGCGCGCGAGCTCAGCAACATTCGCACTCAGGCCGCTACGCGTCTGGGCAGCGCTGTAGAAGAAGAAATTCAGCGCCTTGGCATGCCGGGAGGCCGTTTCGTCATTGAGTTAAAACCGCAAAACAGCTCCGACCCACAGCCTTTCGGCCTGGAACACGTCGAACTGCTGGTCAGCGCCAACCCCGGACAGCCGCTCAAAGCACTGGCTAAAGTAGCGTCCGGTGGTGAGCTGTCACGTATCAGTTTGGCGATTCAGGTGATCACCGCACAAACCTCGCGCGTTCCGACACTGGTATTCGACGAGGTAGACGTCGGTATCGGCGGTCCAACAGCAGAGATCGTGGGTCAACTGCTACGCCGCCTCGGCGATCGCGGCCAGGTATTGACCGTTACACACTTGCCTCAAGTCGCTGCGCAGTGCCACCAGCACCTGTTCGTGCACAAAGTTCGGGACAGCGAGGCTACCCGCACAGCAGTATCCAAACTGAGCCAAAAAGAACGTGTGGAAGAGGTAGCGCGCATGCTGGGCGGCATCGACCTGACTAAAGAGTCTTTGGCGCATGCCAAGAAAATGGTCGTTTCAGCCAAGAATCAGACCGCTTAACGACGAACGGTCATTCAGCAGACAGCACGAAGGCGACCCTAAGGTCGCCTTCGATCGTTTCGCAAACCGAAATTCGCGTGACCTGCTTACTTGGTTTTCTTACGTACGTAGAGCACCAAGTTGTGATCCACCAGCTCAACGCCGTGCTTCTCGGCAATTGCATGCTGCAATTTTTCGATGTCTTCGTCGAAAAACTCAATCACTTCGCCGCTTTCAACGTTGACCATATGGTCGTGATGACCACCGTCTGCGTCGGCCAGCTCAAACACGGCATGACCGCCATCGAAATTATGGCGGATCACCAGCCCGGCTGACTCGAACTGGGTCAACACACGGTAAACCGTGGCCAGACCGACGTCCTCGCCTGCCTGCATAAGCGCCTTGTAAACGTCCTCGGCACTCATGTGACGCTGATCAGCAGAATCAAGCATTTGTAGAATTTTGACTCGTGGCAGAGTCACCTTAAGTCCGGCCTTACGTAGTTCGCTATTTTCAACCATGGTTAGCTTTCTCGCGGAAGCCGCTTCGCAGCTTCTCTTAATACGGGTATGATCGGCGTTTACGTTGTCCCAGCCAAGATAGTGGAAGTCGCCCACCGATGCAAAACACCAAGCTCTTGCTAACCAGTTTCACCTTTGTGGGACTGCTCGCACTCGCCGGTTGTTCATTCCCCGGGGTTTACAAAATCGACATCCAGCAGGGCAATGTCGTCACGCAGGACATGATAAACCAGTTACGCCCGGGAATGACCCGCCGGCAAGTGCGGTTTATCATGGGGAACGCCCTGCTGACCGATACATTCCATCCGGATCGTTGGGATTATTTGTATAGCCTCCAACCAGGCGGCGGTGAACGCCAACAGGAACGCGTCAGCGTGTTCTTCAATGAAAACGACCAGCTCGTCAGCTTGTCAGGTGACTTCATGCCTGGCGTCAGCAAAGACGAAGCCATTCTCGGCAAAGACGGTGGCGCAAATGTGACCACACCGGCTGCTCCGACCGAGAAGAGCGAAGTTCCGGCCAAGCCTGGATCCTTGCTCGACCAGATCCAGAAGGATGTCGACGGGGTCGAAACAGTACCTGTCCCGACACCAGAACCTCTGGATACCACCGACCAATAAACGTCGGTACAAAAAAGCCCGGCATGCCGGGCTTTTTGTTGCCTGCGAAAAACCAGGTTTAAGGATTAAGACGCTTGGCCTCAGCGGCTCTCGCCGCCCGTTGGCGACGAATTTCTTTGGGGTCAGCCAGCAGCGGTCGGTAAATTTCGATGCGATCACCGGCTTGCAACACACGATTTTCAGAATCACTGACCTGTTTACCAAAAATGCCGACCGGGCAACTCGTCAAATCCAGTTCTGGAAACACCTCACCCAAACCCGATGCCAAAACAGCTGAACGCACATTGGTACCCTCAGGAACGGTCATCGCCAGTAAACGCTGACGCTCAACCGAGGCGTACACCACCTCAATGGCAATCATTGGCTCAGCCATACAAATGCTTGGCACGTTGGCAAAACGCATCAACCAACGTATTGGCAGCCTGATTGAACAACGGCCCCAGCGTGGCTTTTACAATCGCGCCCGCATAATCAAACGTCATGTCCAGGCTAATCTTGCAGGCTTTTTCGCCCAACGGCTTGAACACCCATACACCATGCAATTTGGTAAACGGGCCTTCCTCCAGATTCATCTCAATCGACTGGCCCGGCACCAGCGTATTGCGCGTTACAAAGTGCTGGCTCAAGCCGCCCTTGGCCACGCCAAGACGGGCACGCATCAGCACTTCGGTACTCTCAAGGATCTCGGCCGATGAGCACCATGGCAAAAACTCGGGGTACTTGGCCACATCATTGACCAGGTCATACAAAGCCTGCGCAGGATAAGGCAGCAAGGCGGAGCGTTGGATATGGGTAGTCATGTCAGCGTTACTTCCACAGCTGGGCGGCAAACACGATCAGGATGCCGAGTGGCGCCACATAGCGCATCAAAAAAAGAGTCAAGGCGAACAACACCGGGCTGCGCATCGACAACTCGTCGCGTACAGCACCACGGCCCATGATCCAGCCCGCAAAGACTACGAAACACAGTCCACCCAAAGGCAGCATGATACGCGAGGTGAGGAAATCGACGACACCAAAGAAGTCCAGCCCCTGCTCCGCGCCCCATTGGTAGAGGTGGAAACCGGATTCTTCGTTCACGAAAAATTTGGCCTGCTTCCAGATATTGAACGAGAACACCGTGCCCAGACCGACAAACCAGCAACTGAACGCTAACCAGAAGGTGACCCACAACCGACGGATTTTGGTGCGTTCAACCAGATAAGCCACCATCGGTTCAAGCAACGAAATCGCCGAACTCCAAGCCGCGACAGCCACCAGCACAAAAAACACCACACCCATCAACTGGCCAAATGCGACGTTGCCGAAAGCAAAAGGCAACGTCACGAACATCAGGCCCGGCCCTTCACCGGGGTTCAATCCCGACGCAAACACAATTGGAAACAAAGCCAGGCCCGCCAGCAATGAGACAAAGGTATCGATCAGCGCAACGCCCACAACCGTGCCGGAGATCGACGCATTCTTCGGCATGTACGCGCCGTAGATCATGATCGAACCCACACCCACGCTCAGAGAGAAGAACGCATGGCCCATCGCCGCCAGTAGACCGTCCATGACCCGATCCGGGTTGAAGTCGAACATAAAATGCACGCCTTCCATGAAATGCCCAGTGGTCATGCTGTAGCCGAGCAACACCAGCAGTAGCACAAACAGAATGGGCATCATGATGCGCAAACTGCGCTCAAGCCCCGCCACCACGCCTTTGGCGATGACAAAAGCAGACAACACCATGAACGCGGTATGCCAAAACGTCAGGCGCCACGGGTCAGCGATGACGTGACCGAAGTACGCCCCGACCTGATCGGCCGTCGCCCCTTGAAAGTCGCCCTTGCCCATATTGAGGATGTAATCCAGCGACCAGCCGCCGACCACACTGTAAAAAGACAGAATCAGGAGTGCCGTAATCATCCCGGCGAAAGCCCACCAGGACCACCGCGCCGAATGACCCGCCTCTACCGCCAGCACCTTCAAGGCATTCGCCGGGCTGAGCCGCGCACGGCGTCCGATCAAGGTTTCGGCCAGCATCACCGGCACACCGATCAGCGCGATGCACGCCAAAAACACCAGCACAAACGCGCCACCACCGTAGACGCCAACCATGTAGGGGAATTTCCAGATACTGCCCAAACCCACGGCAGAACCGGTCGCAGCGAGAATAAAGACCCAACGGCTTGCCCAACTGCCGTGGACAGAAACCTTGTCTGTCGACATCGTTACTACGCCCAACCGATAAAAAAGAGGGCGCATTGTCCGGGATTCAACCTACGTGCTCAAGCACGCAGGTGCCCGTAGCCGACTTGCTCGCAACTGCCTATAATGCCGCCCCTATGGCTAAACAGAAGAAACACCCCACAGGGACCATCGCGCAGAACAAAAAAGCGCGACACGATTACTTCATCGAACATCGGTTCGAGGCTGGTCTGGTCCTGGCCGGCTGGGAAGTAAAAAGTCTGCGTGCAGGCAAGGCACAGCTGGTCGACAGCTACGTGCTACTCAAGGACGGTGAAGCCTGGTTGCTCGGCAGCCACATTGCCCCCCTGACGACCGCCAGCACGCACGTTATTGCCGACCCGACGCGCAGCCGCAAACTGCTGCTCAACAAGCGCGAGCTTGAAAAGCTGTTTGCCTCGGTGCAGCAGAAGGGTTACGCCTGCGTCTGCCTCTCCCTTTACTGGAGCAAGCACTTGATCAAGTGTGAAATTGCCCTCGGTAAAGGCAAAAAGGAATACGACAAGCGTCATACCGAACGCGAGCGCGACTCCGATCGCGAGCTGCAACGCGCGGTACGCAACAAGGGCAAGGAAGACTAACCCTCTTCTGCTGCCCGCCTGCTCGCGATGAGTTCAACCCGATGACTGGGGTGATCTCAATCGCGAGCATTGCTGTTGCTGAAGGTTTTACCCCTACAAACCATTGCGCCGCTCAGCACGCGCCGTTCGCTGAACCTCCTGGCGCACCTCCTCCAGCACTTCCTGCACATACATCAGATGGCGACTGGCCACTTCCCGCGCATCCTCGGCACGCCCCTCAATAATCGCCAGGTACAACTCCCGGTGCTGACTGATGAGCATGTCTCGCGTTTCGCTGCGCTGCTTGTACATCCCGCCGATATTCGTCACCACGTTACGTTTGAGCAAATCAAATAACCCGCGAATCGTGTGCAACAACACCGCGTTATGGCTCGCCTCGGCTATCGCTAAGTGAAAACTCGCGTCCGCCTCGCCCTCTTCGGCACGACTGACTTCATCGACCCGCGCGTAACAATCCTGCAACCGTTCAAATGCCAGACGCAGCCGCTCGCGGTCCACGTCCGTAGCGCGCAAGGCGGCATAAAACGCGCAGGACGCTTCCAGCGTATGCCGAAACTCCAACAAGTCGCGTTGCGCCTCGGGGTTGCTTTCAAGCAGTTGCAACAGGGGATCACTGAAGGTCGACCCCAGTGACGTGGCGACATAATTGCCGCCGCCCTGGCGACTGACCAACAACCCCTTGGCCGATAATTTTTGGATCGCCTCGCGCAACGACGGGCGCGACACCCCGAATTGTTCAGCCAGCGCACGCTCAGCCGGCAACCGCTCGCCCGACTTCAACGTGCCCTCAAGGATCATGCCCTCAAGCTGCTCGACAATATCGTCAGACAAACGGCGCTGACGAATCTGATCAAACCCCATAACCCTCTCCACCCTTCCCGACCACGCGCCGGGGCCGCCATTCTCGCTGATTAGCGCGCTTCAGACACCTGCCAGACGCAATCGCAAACACCCCATCAGATGCCATGCCGACGTTTTGTCAGACAAAAGATTTAGGGCGGCAAATTGACACATGCCTCATAAGGCTTTTAACCTAGCCGACAGCGGTTGTAAATTGGTAATACCAATTAGCCAAGCGCGACCAGCAGCAACGACCAATAACAATTAGGGGCCACCCCATATGCAAACCTGGCAACAGCTCTATAGTCCGCTCGGCAGCCTCGGCCTGTCCGCACTCGCCGCCGTCATCCCGATCGTGTTCTTCTTTTTGGCCCTGGCCGTGTTCCGTCTCAAAGGGCACGTCGCCGGCAGCATCACCCTTGCCTTGTCGATTCTGGTGGCGATTTTTGCCTTCCAGATGCCGGTCGACATGGCGTTCGCAGCAGCGGGCTATGGATTTGCCTACGGCCTCTGGCCAATTGCATGGATCATCGTGGCCGCGGTGTTCCTCTACAAACTCACCGTAAAAAGCGGTCAATTCGAGATCATCCGCAGCTCCGTCCTGTCGATCACCGATGACCAGCGCCTGCAAGTGCTGTTGATTGGTTTTTGCTTCGGCGCTTTCCTCGAAGGTGCAGCCGGTTTCGGTGCCCCGGTCGCGATTACTGCCGCACTGCTGGTAGGCCTGGGGTTCAACCCGCTGTACGCCGCAGGCCTGTGCCTGATCGCCAACACCGCACCGGTGGCATTCGGCGCATTGGGTATCCCGATCATCGTGGCCGGCCAGGTCACTGGCATCGACGCGTTCAAAATCGGCGCCATGGCCGGTCGCCAACTGCCCTTGCTGTCACTATTCGTGCCGTTCTGGCTGGTGTTCATGATGGACGGCCTGCGTGGCGTGCGTGAAACCTGGCCCGCAGCACTGGTGGCCGGTTTGAGCTTCGCCGTCACCCAATACTTCACCTCCAACTACATTGGCCCCGAGCTGCCGGACATCACATCGGCCCTCGCCAGCCTCGTCAGCCTGACCCTGTTTCTGAAAGTCTGGCAGCCAAAACGCACCGCAGGCGCGCAGATTGCGGGCGTCACCTCAGACGTAATCGTCACCGCCAGCGCAGGTGGATTCGGCAAGCCAAGCAACCTGATGGCATCGCCTTACAGCCTGATGCAGATTCTGAAAGCCTGGTCCCCGTTCCTGATCCTGACCGTGCTGGTCACCATCTGGACACTCAAACCGTTCAAGGCCATGTTCTCGCCAGGCGGTTCGATGTACGGCTGGGTGTTCAACTTTGCAATCCCGCACCTTGATCAACTGGTCATCAAGACGGCTCCCATCGTCAACGCACCGACCGCCATTGCGGCCGTGTTCAAGCTCGACCCGATCTCCGCGACCGGCACTGCGATTTTCTTCTCGGCGCTGATCTCGATGCTGGTGCTGAAAATCAACGTCAAGACTGGTCTGACCACTTTGAAAGAGACCTTCTACGAGCTGCGCTGGCCAATCCTGTCCATCGGCATGGTGCTGGCCTTCGCATTCGTCACCAACTACTCGGGCATGTCCTCGACCATGGCACTGGTGTTGGCCGGTACGGGCGCAGCCTTCCCGTTCTTCTCGCCGTTCCTGGGCTGGCTGGGCGTATTCCTGACAGGCTCCGACACATCGTCCAACGCCCTGTTCAGCTCGTTGCAAGCCACCACCGCGCACCAGATCGGCGTCAGCGACACCTTGATGGTGGCCGCCAACACCAGCGGCGGCGTGACCGGGAAAATGATTTCCCCGCAGTCGATCGCCGTCGCCTGTGCGGCCACTGGCCTGGTGGGTAAAGAATCCGACCTGTTCCGCTTCACCCTGAAACACAGCCTGTTCTTCGCCACCATCGTGGGGTTGATCACGCTGGCTCAAGCCTACTGGTTCACCGGCATGCTGGTGCACTAATAGGTCTATGGTTATCGCACGTTAAAATCGCCGGGGTTCGCCCCGGCGACAGCCATTCACGACCCGGTCTGCCTGGCTCAACGCCTGGCGGACACATAACCGGGACCACCCGGAGACGCCTGATGAGCGAGTTTTTCTACAACGCCGTGCCCAACGCGACCCGTGTCGCCCCGCCCCTGCCTGTGCCACGTATGTATCCCACGCAAAAACCAGCCAAGGTTTACCTGTTTGGCACGTGCGTGGTCGACCTGTTCTTCCCCGAAGCCGGCATGGACGCGATCCATTTGTTGGAACGCGAAGGCATCGAAGTCGACTACCCGCAAGGGCAAAGCTGTTGCGGCCAACCGGCCTACACCTCGGGTTACACCCAGCAGGCGCGCGATGTCGCTCGCTCGCAACTGGCCCTGTTTGCCGAGGACTACCCGGTCGTAGTGCCGTCTGGTTCCTGTGCGGGCATGCTGCGCGAGCACTATGAAGACTTGTTCAAAGACGAACCCGACACCCTGAAGCGCGTTCACGCCCTGGCCGAACGCACCTACGAACTCACCGAATTCCTGCTGTTCGTGTGCAAGGTCCAATTCAAGGACCACGGCGCCCCGGTCAAAGTCGCCTTGCACACCTCCTGCTCCGCCCGCCGTGAAATGAACACCCACCTGCACGGCCGCGAAATGCTGGCCCAGTTGAGCAACGTTGAACGCATCGACCACAGCCACGAAAGTGAATGCTGCGGCTTTGGTGGGACATTCAGCGTACGCATGCCGGATATTTCCGGCGCCATGGTGGCCGACAAGACCCGCTCCTTGATCGAAACCGGCGCACACCAAGTGCTCACCGCCGACTGCGGCTGCCTGATGAACATCAACGGCTCGCTGGAAAAACAGAAGCAATCACTGCGCGGCCAGCATCTGGCCAGTTTTCTGTGGCAGCGCACCGGAGGTGAACAATGAGCACCAGCACACTGATCCCGACCGTCGCCGTCGAAGAAGACTTCCGCGAACGCGCCCACGAAGCCCTGGCTGACAAACAACTGCGAAATAACTTTCGCAGTGCCATGGATTCTCTGATGACCAAACGCGCCGTGGCCTTCAGTGATGCCCACGAACGCGAGCACTTGCGCGCCCTGGGCAACGCCATTCGCGCCCGCGCCCTGTCCAAACTGCCCGACTTGCTGGAGCGACTGGAAGCCAACCTGACCCGCAATGGCGTGCAGGTTCATTGGGCCGAGACCGTCGAAGAAGCCAACGAAATTGTCTTGTCGATTGCTCGCCGTCGTGCGGCCAAGCAAGTGATCAAAGGCAAATCGATGGTCAGCGAAGAAATGGAAATGAACCACGTGCTCGGCGCCCAAGGCATTGAATGCCTGGAATCCGACATGGGCGAATACATCGTTCAGCTCGACAACGAAAAGCCTTCCCACATCATCATGCCCGCGATCCATAAGAACGCCGGGCAAGTGGCCGACTTGTTTCACGAAAAACTCGGCGTGGAATACACCAAGGACGTCGACCAACTGATCCAGATCGGTCGTCGCGTACTTCGGCAAAAATTCTTTGAAGCCGACATCGGCGTCTCCGGCGTCAACTTCGCCGTGGCCGAAACCGGCACCTTGCTGCTAGTGGAAAACGAAGGCAACGGCCGTATGTCGACCACTGTGCCGCCCGTGCACATCGCTGTGACCGGCATCGAAAAAGTCGTCGAAAACCTGCGCGATGTGGTGCCGCTGGTATCACTGCTGACCCGCTCCGCCCTCGGCCAGCCCATCACCACCTACGTCAACATGATCTCCGGCCCGCGCAAACCCGGTGAACTCGACGGCCCTGAAGAAGTGCACCTGGTCTTGCTCGATAACGGCCGCAGCCAAGCGTTTGCCGACAGCGAACTGCGCCAGACCCTGAACTGCATTCGTTGTGGGGCCTGCATGAACCATTGCCCGGTTTACACGCGCATTGGCGGCCATGCCTACGGCGAGGTCTACCCCGGTCCTATCGGCGCGATCATCACACCGCACATGGTCGGGCTGGCCAACGTCCCGGATCACCCAAGCGCGTCCTCGCTCTGCGGCGCCTGCGGCGAAGTTTGCCCGGTCAAAATCCCGATCCCGGCGTTGCTGCGCCGACTGCGCGAAGAAAACGTCAAAGCGCCCGACACCCAGCCGCGCATCATGCGCGGTCAGGGCAGCAAGTATTCACGCAAAGAGCGTTTCATCTGGAACGCCTGGGCCAAGCTCAACAGCTCGCCCAACCTCTATCGGTTGTTCTTGAAAGCCGCCACCCGCCTGCGCGGTTTGACCCCGAGCAACGTAGGTCCGTGGACCCAAAACCACAGCGCCCCTAAACCCGCCGCCCGTTCGCTGCACGACATGGCCCGCGAGCATTTGGCGAAAAAGTCGGGAGACCAGTGATGAGCGCCAAACACAATATCCTCAACAAACTGCGCAAAAGTCTGACGGGCACAACGCCTGTGGCTGACAACTTTGACGAAGTGCTGGTGACGCAACCCTGGACCTACCCCCCGGAACAACGCATCCCGCAATTGCGCAAGCTGATGGAAGCCGTACACACCGAGATTCACCTCAGCAGCGAGCACGGTTGGCCTGCCCTGTTGGCGCAACTGGTCACGGACCGGCAACTGCCCAGCCTGCTGATTGCCCCGACAACCCCTCATGGGCAAAAAGTGACGGCGCATTGGGCGCAAAATCCTGCGCTACCAGCACTTAAAGCCTACGACCGGCGGGTAGAAGACTGGAAAGACGAACTGTTCAATGACACGCCTGCCAGCCTGACCACCACCTTGGGCGCCATCGCCGCCACCGGTAGCCTGATCCTCTGGCCGACACCCGAAGAACCCCGCTTGATGAGCCTCGTTCCGCCGGTGCATTTCGCCTTGCTTAAGGCCAGTGAGATCCGCGACAACTTCTATCAGGTGCAACGTGAAATGAACTGGGCCGCCGGCATGCCGACCAATGCACTGCTGGTGTCCGGCCCGTCTAAAACGGCCGACATCGAGCAAGTTCTGGCCTACGGCGCCCACGGTCCGAAAGACCTGGTGGTGTTAATCTTGGAGGACGCATGAGCCTGCCCGCTGCTTTTCTACGCGACGCCGAACGCCTGATCCCGCAAGACCGGCGTTTCACCGACGCCCTGTCGACCCTGGCCTTTGGCACCGACGCGAGCTTCTATCGGCTGATCCCGAAACTGGTGGTGCGCGTTGAGTCCGAAGACGAAGTGGTTGAACTGCTGCATCTGGCACGGCGCGACAACGTCTCGGTGACCTTCCGCGCAGCGGGCACCAGTTTGTCCGGCCAAGCCATCAGTGATTCAGTACTGATCGTGCTGGGGGATAACTGGAACGCTAAAGAAATTCGCGGTCAGGGCACGCAAATCCGTCTGCAACCTGGCGTGATTGGCGCCCAAGCCAACGCATGGCTGGCGCCGTACGGACGCAAAATCGGTCCGGATCCGGCCTCGATTAACGCCTGCAAAATTGGCGGCATCGTGGCCAACAACGCCAGCGGCATGTGCTGCGGCACCGCTCAAAACACCTACCACACGCTGGCGGGCATGCGGGTGGTACTGGCCGACGGCACACGCATCGACACCGAAGATGCAGCCAACGTGGCCGCGTTCCGTCAAAGCCACAGCGCACTGCTCGAACAGCTGGCGACATTGGCCCTCGAGACCCGCGCAAACACTGAGTTGGCAGCAAAAATCCGCCACAAATACCGTCTGAAAAACACCACCGGCCTGTCGCTCAACGCCCTGGTGGATTTCGACGACCCGCTGGATATCCTCAGCCACTTGTTGGTGGGCAGTGAAGGCACCCTGGGCTTTATCAGTTCGGTCACCTACGACACGGTCATCGATCACCCCAACAAAGCCTCGGCGCTGATCGTGTTCCCGGACGTGGAAACCTGCTGCACCGCCGTGACGGTGTTGAAAAGCCAACCAGTGTCCGCCGTTGAACTGCTTGATCGCCGCAGCCTGCGTTCTGTGCAGGACAAGCCCGGCATGCCTGCTTTCGTACAGCAACTGTCGGCCAATGCCTGCGCACTCTTGATCGAATCTCGCGCGGCCACGCAGACGTTGTTACACGAACAACTGGCGCACATCATGGGCTCGCTGTCGGCATTTCCTGTCGAGAAACAAGTCGATTTCACTGAAGACCCGGTCGAAAACGCAAAGCTGTGGGCCATCCGCAAAGACACCTTCCCCGCCGTGGGCGCCGTGCGCAAAACCGGCACCACAGTCATCATCGAAGACGTGACCTTCCCCGTCGAACAATTGGCCATCGGCGTAAACCGCCTGATTGAGCTGTTTGACAAGCATCACTACGACGAAGCGATCCTTTTCGGACACGCGCTTGAGGGCAACCTGCACTTCGTCTTCACCCAAGGCTTCAACAGCCCGGAAGAAGTCGCACGCTATCAGGCGTTCATGGATGACGTAGCCCAGTTGGTCGCTGTGGAATTCGGCGGCTCGCTTAAGGCTGAACACGGCACCGGCCGTAACATGGCGCCCTTCGTGGAACTGGAATGGGGCAGCGATGCTTATCAACTGATGTGGTCGCTCAAGCGTTTGCTCGACCCACAGGGCATCCTGAACCCGGACGTCGTACTCAGCGACGACCCACAGATCCACCTCAAACACCTCAAACCCCTGCCCGCCGCCGACGAGATTGTGGATAAGTGCATTGAGTGCGGGTTTTGCGAACCGGTGTGCCCGGCCAAGGGTTTGACCCTTAGCCCGCGCCAGCGAATCGTGATCTGGCGTGACATTCAGGCTAAAAAACGCGCCGGGGTGGACACCCGCGAGCTGGAAAAAGCCTACGAATACCAAGGCATCGACACCTGCGCGGCGACCGGCTTGTGTGCGCAACGTTGCCCGGTCGGCATTAACACCGGCGAACTGGTGAAGAAACTGCGCGCCCGCAACGCCGATCATGTCAAAACGGCCGACTGGCTGGGCAATCACTTTGCGACCACGCTGCAAGGGGCGCGTTTTACGCTGCATGTGGCCAATGGCGCGCGCATGCTCTTGGGCGCGCCGCGTCTGGCCCGGCTGTCTGCCACTCTGACCAAGGCCAGTAAAGGGCGCGTGCCCCAGTGGACCAACGCCATGCCGCAACCTGAGCGGGCGATACGCTTCACCCCGCCGATCAACGATGCACGCCCGCGCGTGGTGTACCTGGCGGCGTGCGTGTCCCGCGTCATGGGCCCCGCAGCGGGCGACCGCGAACAAATGTCCCTGTTGGACAAAACCCGGGGGCTGCTGGAAAAAGCCGGTTACCAAGTCGTCTTCCCCGACAACCTGGACAGCCTGTGTTGCGGCCAGCCGTTTGCTTCAAAAGGGTACGCCGAACAGGCAGAACACAAGCGTCAGGAACTGATTGGCGCCTTGCTGCACGCCAGCCGTGGCGGGCTTGACCCGATCTACTGCGACACCAGCCCGTGTACCCTGCGACTGGTGCAAGACCTGGGCGACACCCGCCTCGACCTGTACGACCCGGTGCGCTTCATTCGCACCCACCTTGTGGATAAGTTGCGGTTCACCCCGCAACCGGCGCCGATTGCCGTGCATGTCACGTGCAGCACGCAACACTTGGGCGAAAGTCAGGCACTGATCGATATTGCGCGGTTATGCAGCCAGGAAGTGGTCATCCCAGAAGGCATTCACTGTTGTGGCTTTGCGGGAGATAAAGGCTTTACCACGCCTGAGCTCAATGCCCACTCGCTGCGCAGCTTGAAAGACGCCGTGCAGCACTGCAGCGAAGGCATTTCCACCAGCCGCACGTGCGAGATTGGTCTGACGCAACACGGCGGTATCGACTACCACGGGTTGGTGTATTTGGTGGATCGGGTCACCACGGCCAAAGCGCTACAGCCTTAGGGCGTTCGGTCAATGTGACGCGCCTGCTTGCACTCAGGCGCGTCCTGCTCAGTGCGTCGTCAAACCGTCCAGCGATTTGTCGACATGCTCCCTGGCCAGCTCCACCAGGTGCATGACCGACAACACCAAATGGCGCGTGTGCCCGCTCAAACCATTCCCCGCCTCACTCGCCGAAGCGCCCGCGCAGCGCAACAAGTCTGACGCTTGGGCCAAAGCCGCTTCTAAATTGACACTGCTGGGGGCGGCATACGGGTGCGTGCCCGTGTGCCACGTGGGCTTAAGGTCGAGCCGGTAATAACGAAGGGCGCGTTCGGCGGCGGCCCGGTCCAGCGACTGTGAATCGCACGGGGCAGCATCTTGCAGGGGAAACAGGGGTGGATCAGGGGTGATCTTGCTCATGGGGCTCTCCAAATTTAGGGAGCTGCCAACAGTCGCGACTAAACGATTTGGGTGGCAGCCGTACGCAGGTTAGTCGACCGGCAAACTTGGAAACCGGCGCACCCGAAGGCGCCCTGCGCACGGCCACCATAACGCGGAGGCCAAAAAAAGCACCTCTGGAAGGTGGCGCCTTGCGCCAAGTTTGAAAGCCAGGCGACTAAACCCGACCGCTGATGAGCAGCGATGGGCCGAGACTATGCCCTGAACTGGACTGGCGCAAGCGAACGGGATTTTCTAGGAAGTTTCGACGGAATGAAAGGGATGAGGCCTACGAAACCCTCAATTTCAGCGTCTGCGGGCGCCTGTGAAGTCACGCATGATCGCGCCCTCACACCGTCGCTCACCGCAGGACAAAAAAATTAATCCCATGATGGCCAATTAAAAGCAGAACCCTTGAGCACGGCTATAGTCAATTGGCTTGAGCCCCATTGTTTTGGGCTTATAACCGAGCCCGGAGCCACCGGGCCTAACGTCTGCACAAGGAGTTTTCCCCATGAAACGTACCGCGCTTGCTGGCCTGTTTGTGGCTGCTGCAATGTTGGCCTCTCCGGTGTTCGCCAATGAGCCCGCAAAAGATGACCTGTGCGCCATCAATCTGCAAAAAATCAACGATGCAATGGCCACCTCCGGGCAAACCAGCGAAAACACCAGCGACGACATCAAGACGGGCATAGAGAAAGCAACGTCCGAACAAGCCAAGGGCGACAAAGCGGCTTGCATCTCCACCACCACACAATTGCTCCAGCGTATCCACGACATCAACACGAGTGGCGCAAGAAATTAAGCCTTGAAATTGGCCTTCTGCGTCAGATTGGCGTAGACTCCGCAAGCTTGCTGGTTATGCACAGCAAGCATCGGGGCCGTTTAGGATTCGACGCCGGTTGCGAAACTCTAGGTGCATGCCGAGTTGGTAACAGAACTCGTAAATCCACTGTTGCAACTTTCTATAGTTGCCAATGACGAAACCTACGAGGGTCAAGCTCTCGCAGCGTAAGCTGCCTTAGCCATCCTCCTGGTACCTTCGGGTCCAGCAATCACTAGGGGATGCCTGTAAACCTGAAGTGATTGTCATATAGAACAGGATCGCCGTGCAGTACGTTGTGGACGAAGCGGCTAAAACTTACACAACTCGCCCAAAGCACCCTGCCCTTCGGGTCGCTGAGGGTTAACTTAATAGAAACGGCTAAGCATGTAGTACCGACAGCGGAGTACTGGCGGACGGGGGTTCAAATCCCCCCGGCTCCACCAAATTAGCTATAAAAATCAGGCACTTAGCGTTTATCGCAAGTGCCTTTTTTGTGCCTGAATGGGTGGTTTTGGCTCGGTTATGCCAGGTTAATGACAGCATCTGCGATGATTATCTGCTGCATTCCCGCTAAGCTCAGGCGATAACCAGGAGCGGTGCAAAGATGAATGAAAACGCAGAAGGACCTGACAGCTATCATTCGCGCGCGAAGGAAGACGAGGCTTTCGTGACGACTTTTTCGTGAGTCGACTTGAGCAGAGAGAGTGGCAAAATGCTTGGACCCGAAGGATGGAACAAACCGCACCGGTAGATTAATGTCGCCGTTATGCGAAGGAGTCGAGCGATGAACACTCTTTTTCTCTTAATGGCTCAATATCATGGCCAGACGATTGTGTCCTTGAGTCGGGTATGCGCCGACTATTTCACTCATCTGACACCAGCAAATCTACGAACAAAGGTCTCCTCAGGCGAGATTGACCTACTGATTGTCTCCATGGAGCTGAACGAAAAAACTGCACGAGGCGTTCATCTGTCGGATCTTGCTGATTACATTGATCGACAGCGAGATAGAGCCAAGCTTGAGCTTGATCGGACGAGAAAGCAGGCTACCAAAACCTTGAGCCAAGAGCCGCGCGAAGTCGAAAAACCTGAGGCTGATACATTTTCTCGACCTAGAGAGTCAAATGATCTTAGTCGGCAACCGATCCTTTTCATTAGGCTGGCTGAAGTAAAGCGAATTACTGGTATGTCGACTAGTACGATCTACAAAATGGTAAGTCAGAGCACATTTCCACGACAAATTAAACTAGGTGGTCGAGCTGTGGCCTGGGTTAGGGTAGAGGTAATCGAGTGGTGCGATCTACGAATCAAAAAGTCTAGAATGCTAAAGAGTCAGAACTAGGGATGTAGCAGAACAGCCAATAAATCGCATCTCTCATCTCAAAAATCGGACCTCCCACGCCCAACTCAGCCCTGCTCCCCACTTTGCTTTACAAGATCAACGAAAATCAGCTCGCGCTCGAGGCAGCCATTATGGATTGTCCAAATGGGCGGAGCAGCAAGGATCGTCAGAAGTCTCCGACAATGTGCGCGGCGCCCTGGACTGTCTAACCGCAAAGCCCATCCGCGGCTGTCGCCTTTACTTCAACAATCGACAGAACGTTTTCCGGCGCTTTTTTGGTTTGAAATCGCCCCCCCACTGACCGGACAGGATATTTAATAGGAGTCGACTTACACACAGAGCCCCATACATGTCGACACATGCCCCCAAGAAATACCTGATCAGTCACACCTCTCTTCAGCACTGCTTCGACAAGAGCCGCTCCGGACTAGAAAAGCTGCGCGAAACCGATGCCAGCTTCCCACGCCCCATCAAATTTGGCCCGAGCAAACAGGCTGGGGTGTACTTCGTTGTCTCAGAGGTGGAAGCCTGGCTGGAGAGCAAGATCAGCGAGCGTGATGGTATCGCTCTGGATCTCGCCGGGCGAGAAGAGCAATGACTACACACGAGCAGATACCGTCGTTCTTAACAGAGATGCCCGCGCCGGCATTTGCCGCATACATGAATCCTAACATTGCGCCAAAGCCACTACCGAGCGGGTTGGCCAGGGTCATGCCCTGGTTTGATGAACTATTGCCTACTGCTCTTCAGGAGTACGTGCGAGATGTTGCTGAGCGTACCCAGTGCCCACCTGATTTTGTTGGGGTCGCGCTTATCGTGGCAGTCAGCACAGTAGTCGGGCGCAAATTCAGCGTCTACCCGAAACAGAACGATGACTGGATGGTCGTTCCAAACCAGTGGGGCGTCATCATCGGGCGCCCGTCTGCGATGAAAACGCCGGCACTCAAACAGGCCCTGCTTCCATTGCGCGCCTTGGATGCCAAAGCGCGAGAACGCTATAGCCAAGCTCAAGCCGAGCACAAGGCCGCTAGCGAGCTTTACGACATGAAGCGCAATGCAGCCAGGGTAAAAGCCAGAAAGCTTTACAGTGGGGGTGACGAGAATGCAGCTCAGGAAGAACTGAAACGTCACTCAAGCGAGAACCCGCCCCCAATTCAGCGGCGCTACATCGTCAACGACGCAACGGTCGAAAAACTCGGCGAGCTGCTCAACGAGAATCCAAACGGCCTAGTAGTTGAGCGTGACGAGCTGGGGGGCTGGCTGGCAACGATGCAGAGCGAAGACGGTTCGGTTGCGCGAGCATTTTATTTGGAATGTTTCGACGGCAACGGCTCATTCACCTATGACCGTATAGGCAGAGGAACCATTTATATCAAATCATGTTGTTTATCGTTGATCGGTGGGATTCAACCCTCACGAATTGCGTCCCTTGTAAACGCTGCCGTCAGCGGCGAACTGGATGACGGCCTGATTCAGCGCATGCAGCTGGCGGTATATCCCGACGATGTTCGAGAGTGGCGTTATATCGACCGTTGGCCGAACAAAATCGCCGCTGAGCGCGTCTCGGAGGTTATCGAACAGCTCGATCAGATACCTGATGAGCCTCACTCTGCCCTCAGATTTACTCCAGAAGCCCAGGAGAAGTTTATCGCCTGGTATACCTCCCACATGCAAGCAAGCCGGAGCGATCATCTTCACCCCGCATTGCAATCCCATTACCTGAAAATGCCGAAAACCATTGCAGGCTTGGCCCTCCTATTTGAGCTGATTGAAGGCGGACGGGAAGCCGTGGGCGCTAAGTCCACTGACCGCGCCATCAACTGGGCAAACTACCTGATGAGCCACGCCCAGCGGCTGTACGGGGCGGCAATTAACGCACCACTAATCGCTGCGCGGCTGATTCTGGAGCGCCAGCGGAAATTGCCCGAGCCATTTACTGCCCGAGAGGTGCGCCAGAAGGATTGGACAGGATTAGGCACGCAGGACGCGGTAAATAATGCGCTCGCCGTTCTAGCTGAACATGACTTCATCGTTGGCTACGAGGTGGCCGGAGAAAAAGGTGGCCGCCCATCGATTCGCTATGTCTGGCGAAAAACGTAGCTCACCCCAACCTGTTCACTAAAAAGACCGGTAGGGCGACCTACGAAACCTACGAAACCTAGTTCTGTAGGTTTCGTAGGTAGCTCTTACCCCTGGCAGGGATAAAACTGCCACAACAACAGTGATCTCCGAGTTCATACTTACTTGGGTGAGCCGGCTACCTGGGTTGTGACTTACTCCTCTGTGAAGTAGTCGCTGTCGAGCTGCTTCACCTCGTACACCTGCTTAACGCTCACCCCCAGGTTGTTCTCCACCATCAGACGCGCCAGCTCAACACCGTCGATCAGCACCACCTTGATATCCAGCCCCAGCGCTGCAGTACGGGCACCATCGGAAAAGTCCGAAGTGGTGATAAACACGCCCTTTCGCGCTCGCTGGCGGGTTAAGGCTCCGATGAACTTGTCGATCTCCGGGCGATGCACCGTGTTGGTCCAGCGCTTGGCCTGCAGGTAGATCACGTCAAGACCGAGCTTGTCTTCTTTGATGATGCCATCGATACCGCCATCATTGGTCGCTTGAGTCGCCTTGCCGGCTTCGTTGCGCGAACCGCCGTAGCCCATGGCGATCATCAGATCGACCACCAGCTGTTCAAAGAAGCTAGGTGTCGCTGCCCGCACTTGCGCCAGCAGCTCGTCTGCCAGTGACTGCACTAATGCCTGATGCGCTTCGGCCAACTGCTCATCCGGCGTGGTCTCGGAAATCTCAATGTCCAGTGCAGCAGGTAAATCAGCTACTTGAGGCTTGGCGGCATGGAAGTTAGCGAACTCGGGGAACTGCTTTAACCAGCTCACCGTGATGCGCTCCGGCCCATTGGCCAGGGCATCGAGCCCGCGCGGCGTGATCTGCACCATGCCCTTGGCGGGAATGCACAGCAGCCCGGCCTTATTCAGGTAGGTGCGAGCCCAGCCCACACGGTTGTTGATCACCGTCTGATGGCCGGATGGCAGGCGTTCCTTGCGCTCATCCTCGCTTAGCTGGAACTGATCGGCCACCCGCTCGCGCAACTCATTGAGCGGTAACGGCACACCGTTCTGCACAGTGACCAGCACCGGCCGCATCACGCTTTGAAAATCCGGAATTGCCATCAGTACTCCTTAACCTTGTTGGCCGCCGCGCAAGCCACTCTCATCGAGCCCGGCTGCCGTCTTCAGCATCTTCAAAATCACCAGCGCAAACGCCCGGCTCTTAGTTTCGTTATCCAGCACTTCCAGTGACAGCTTTTCGTGGTCGGTCATGGCATCGAGCACGGTGTCCAGCACGCGCTTGGGGAACAGGCCGTGCATCACTTGGTCAACCGAGTGGTTGTTCACCTGGGCCATCACATCCTCTTGGCGGCTGATGCGCTGGGCGATACCGGTGAGGAACTGCAGTTGGTCGTCATCGCTCACCTCGGCACCGAAGATATCGTTCAGCGCGTCGATGATTTCCGACAGGCGCTTTTTCTCCGGATCATGCGGTTTGCCGCTGCCCACGTCGCTGCCGGGTTTGAGGGTGTATTCGCCGCCTTCTTCGCTCAGGCGTAACTGGTGCTCGGCGCGCTTGCTCAGGCGGTAGTGGCTCAGTTGCAGTTCGCCCACGTCCACGTCGTCTTGTTGCAGGCGATCCACGCGCAGCAGCGGGTGCAGGTGCTTGGCGTACACGCACAGCTGCTCCAGTTCGCGGTCCTCATAGGGCACGATCTGCGAGAGGAACTCGTACAGGCGCACGAAGCTCTGCAGGTTCTTGCGGAACAGGTCGAGCTGATCAATCTGCTCGCCAGCCTCTTTCAGCGCGTGCTCGGCTTTTTTCAGGCCGGCGCTGTCGCCGTTGGCTTCGGTGGTGCGCTTGTAATCCAGCGCCTGCTGGTGCGATTCGATCGAAAAGGCATAACGCTTGGCAAAACGCTCTTTAGCCGGGGTGCAGTAATAGCTGAGCTTGCTAGCAGCCGCCTTGGGGTCGAAGAAGGCCATGGCGAACGCTTCGACCTCCTGCCAGTGATAAATCCCTTCGGCATCCAGAGTCTTCTGCAGGTCATAGATGATCTGCGGGTCGGTTACATCGGTCAGCTCGGCCTTGGTGTAGTACGGCAAGAAGGCGTCGAGAATGTCCTGCGGCTCGTTGAAGAAGTCGAGGATAAAGGTTTCCTTGCTGTCACCGAAGGTGCGGTTCAGCCGCGACAGGGTCTGCACGCAGTCCACGCCTTGCAGCTTCTTGTCCACGTACATGGCGCACAGCTTGGGCTGATCGAAGCCGGTCTGGTATTTGTTGGCCGCGATCATTACGTTGAAGTCCTGGGTGTCGAACGCTTGCGCCAGGTCACGGCCATTCAGGCCGGCGTTGAGCAGGCTGCTGCTTTCCGTCACCTCCTCGGAGATCACCTCATCCGGCAACACGCTGCCGGAGAACGCCACCAGCGGGTGTACATCGCTGTAACCCATCTGCTGCACATACGCCTTCACCGCCAACTGGTAGCGCACCGCTTCCTGGCGGCTGCCGGTCACCACCATGGCCTTGGCCTGGCCATTCAGCAGGCCACGGATATTGGCGCGGAAGTGCTCGACGATCACCTCGACCTTCTGGCTGATGTTGTACGGGTGCAGACGCACCCAACGCGCCAGCTTGATGCGCGCTTTCTTGCTATCCACCTCGTCGTCTTCACCATCCGGGTGGGCGATCTTCCAGGCGGTGCTGTAGGTGGTGTAGTTACGCAGCACGTCGAGGATAAAACCCTCCTCGATGGCCTGACGCATGGAATACAGGTGGAACGCCTCGGGCTTGTTGCTGGAGCTGGCTGGCAGCGTTGGGTCGGCCGGGCGCCCGAACAGCTCCAGGGTCTTGGCCTTGGGCGTGGCGGTAAAGGCGTAGTAGCTGATGCGCTCATTCGGTTGACGCGCCTGCACGGCGGCGTCGAGCAGCTCTTCGGCGCTGACTTCTTCACCATCCAGCGCATCGCTGCCAAGAATCTGCTTCAGCTTGCTGGCCGATGAGCCGGTTTGCGAGGAATGCGCCTCGTCGGCGATTACCGCATAGCGCCCGCTGGCCAGCTTGGGGTGCTTGTCCAGCGCATCGAACAACGCCGGGAAGGTCTGGATGGTGACGATAATGATGCGCGTCTGCTCTGCCAGCGCTTCGGCCAATTGTTCGGACTTGCTCTGGTTGCCTACATCCCGGCTGATCGGTTTGACCACACCCTGGGCGTGCTCGAACTGGTAGATGGTGTCCTGCAGCTGCTTATCCAACACGGTGCGGTCGGTAATCACGATCACCGAGTTGAACAGCCGTTGGCCGGCCTCATCGTACAGCGAGGCCAGTTGATGGGCCGTCCAGGCGATGGAGTTGGACTTGCCCGAGCCGGCGCTGTGCTGGATCAAATAGCGCTTGCCCGGCCCTTCGGCGCGGGTGGTGTTGATTAGCTGGTTGACCACTTCCCACTGATGGTAACGCGGGAAGATCATCGTCTCCTTGGTCACCAGGTTGCCGTCGAAGCCTTCGCTGGTCTTCTTGTCCAGGTGTAGAAAGCGGCCCAGCACCTTGAGCCAGGCATCCGGTTGCATCAGGCGTTGCCACAGGTAGCTGGTAGCGTACTGGCTGTCATCCTCCGGCATCGGATTACCCGCGCCGCCTTCCGCGCTGCCGAGGTTGAACGGCAGGAAGAAGGTGTCTTTACCCGCCAACTTGGTGGTCATCGCCACCTCGTTCTGGCCCACAGCAAAGTGCACCAGCGCGCCGCGCTTGAAGGTCAGCAGCGGCTCGGGTTTGCGGGTGAGCGGGTCTTTTACCGGGCGGTCGTAGCGGTACTGGCGCTTGGCGTTTTCCACCGATTGCTTGAACTCGCTTTTCAGCTCCAGCGTGGCTGTGGGGATGCCGTTAACAAACAGCACCAGATCCAGCCGTGGGTTGTAGCTCTGCTCGCCGCTAGCGGCATCACGCGCATACGGCGAGTAGGACACCTCCGGCACCACGCGGAGGCGGTTGCACTGGTAGCGTTTGAGGGTGTCCGGGTTCATCCCGTGGTCGGGCTGGAAGCTGCACAGCTCGACCTTTACCGCCGGCAGCTTAAAGCCGTGGCGCAGCACATCTAGGGTGCCGCTCTGCTCCAGCTCGCGCACCAGCTTCTGCACCAGCACGCCGCCTGGATCATTCGGGTTGGCTTTGGCGAATTTGTCCCAACGCTCCGGCCAGGCATCCTTGATGTAACCCAACACATCTTCGGTATACAACGCCGTGCGCCTGTCATAGCCGCTGGCCGTGCCCACTAGCCAGCCTTGGGCGGCCAGAGCGTCGATAATGTCCTGCTGAAACTGAGCTTCCTTACTGTCCGCCATTACACGGCCTCTTGTACTAATTCGGGAATTGGCACGTTGGCCGGAGGCTGCCAACCGCGCACGTCGATTTTGCCGGTGACGGCGGCAGAGATAAGGGCTGAGCGGCGTTCTTGGAGAAGTTCTACTGCTACGTCGCCCTCGACAATCAGTTCGTCAATTCGTCCAGTTTGCTCATTGATCAGTTCGGCAATAGCGCATTGTTCGTGTTCAGGAGGTATAGCCAGCCAGAAGGCGAGCAAGGAAGACTGTGGCAAATTATTGGCCAGGCCATTACCGCCACTCAGCGCCTGTTCTATTTGAGATCGCATAAATTGCGCGTTCATTACCCAAACAAAAAATTGGTTACTGACCTTTTCTTCCAAATGAATACGGAAGATTTTGTCAGAGAGCATCAACCGCTCACGCACCTGCCCCAACAATGCAGTCGAACCTACGAGTTCAGGTGATCCACTTGCTCGTGACATTAATATGTCACCAGCACGAACCTCGTACTCGGGAATTGGGTTCAGCGAAGAAGGCAGAGTCTTGTTCTCGGAGGCATCGAAAAAGCCTCTGTTAACGCAGCCTGCTTTCAGTACGCCCCAGCCATCCTCTTCGGCAGGGTATGACTCACATTCAGGACTCCAGCCTTGCTCAATAAATCGGATTACACGCCGAGTAGCACAAACAACCCAATGCGCCGGCACATCCCCTAGCCACTCCACGCCGGAGTCTTTCATCGGTACCGTGGAGTCGAGGCCTTTGGTGACGGCGTGGGAGATCACGGCCTGGCGCTTTTCCTTGAGCAGTTCAATCAGGCGCTGCTGCTCTTCGATCAGCGCGTCGATGCGGGCGGTTTCGTGGTCGAGGAAGCGGGCGATTTGGGTTTGTTCGACCTCAGAAGGAACACCCAGCACAATGTTCTTCATGTCAGAAAAATTCGTGCTCCAAAGGTCAGCAACTATTCCCTTGCCCCAACGGTAATACTCTTCCTGAAAAAGCTCGCTTCTGAATAAGTGATGAATAAATGGGCCGTGTAATCCAATCGGGATCAATACAGTACAAATCAAAGAGACTGATCCATCCAGGGGGGACAATCCGGAGGATCCTTTGCGGTCAGAGCGGCTATTGATAACAAAATCGCCAGCCAGAACCTTCTTCCTGTTATCCCCATCCTGAGTTTTTGCTGCGCTCTCAAGCCGGGGAACAATCCCGTGCTTGGTCACTGACAGAGGCTCGAACTCAGTATCACTTGCTCTTTCGCGGCGCTCATCGAAGTAGTGGCCAAGGCGCTTGAGTGCCCAGCTTTCAGGCACGTCTCCCAACCAGATAAAGCCTGATGCCTTGTATTTCGAATAACATGGGAACGTCATGCCGACAGCCCCTCGATCATCTGCTTGATGCGGTCGGTGCAGGCTTTCAGATCGAGGTCGATCTCGGCCAGCGGGCGCGGCGGCTGGAACACGTAGAAGTGGCGATTAAAGGGAATCTCGAAACCGACAATACCGACCTCGCCATCCAGCGCGTCGGTTTTGCTTTCGTCGATCCAGGCATCCGGCACATGGGGGATGACTTCTCGCTGAAAGTAGTCGTAAACCGACTCACCCAGCGACACGTTCTCGTTGTCACGCAGGCCGGCGTCGGCTTCCGGCTGGCCTTTGCTCATGCAGATATCCGCCTCAGGGTCGCGCTCGCTCAGGGCGCTCATCAGGGCTTTGAGTTCCGGCGTACTGAGGCTGACGCTGTGCGCGCTCAGGGCCTTTTTCAGCAGTTTGCTGAATTGCTCACGGTTGCGGTGCAATACGCTTGAGTCCATCGCTTCCAGGGCGGCCAGTAGCTGTTGCTGAACGGCGCTGTCGAGTTTCTGCAGGGCTTTTTCTTCCAGCACTTTAGCGATGCGCTCGGCACTGGTCCGGAAGTTCAGGCGCAGCGGGCGTTCGACGGTGATGCGGCGGTAGCCGAAGGCGTCGATGGGGAAGATTTTGCTCTGCGCGGTTTGCTCAAAACTGCCATACAGGCGCACCAGCTCGCTGATTTGATCTTCGGTGATGTACTGGCGCTTGCTGCCCAGCGACTTGCGCATCTTGGCGTAGTGCTGGCTGCCGTCGATCAACTGCACCTTGCCCTGGCGCGCGGCGGCCTTGTGGTTGCTGAGTATCCACACATAGGTGGCGATGCCAGTGTTGTAGAACATGTCGGTGGGCAACGCGACGATGGCTTCGACCAGGTCGTTCTGCAGCAGGTAGCGGCGAATCTCCGACTCGCCCGAACCCGCGCTGCCGGTAAACAGCGGCGAGCCGTTGAGGATGATGCCGATGCGCGAGCCACCGTCGCGCGGGTCACGCATCTTGCTGACCAGGTGCAGGAGGAACAGCAGCGAACCGTCGGACACCCGTGGCAGGCCGGGGCCGAAGCGGCCATCGAAGCCCTTGTGGCTGTGCTCGTCGGTGATCTGCTTTTGCACCTTCTTCCATTCCACGCCGAACGGCGGGTTGCTCAGCATAAAGTCGAAGCGCTTATCGGCCAACTGGTCGTTGGACAGGGTGTTGCCGAGCTTGATGCTCGCAACGTCCTGGCCCTTGATCAGCATGTCCGCCTTGCAGATGGCGTAGGACTCGGGGTTGAGCTCCTGGCCGTGCAGCGACACGCTGACCTTTTCACTTATGGACTGGATGTACTCATCACCCTCAGACAGAAAGCCACCCGTACCCGCGGTTGGGTCATAGATGGTGACGATGCTGTTGGGCGCGAGTTTGTGGTCCTGATCGGTGATCACCAAGGATGTGGTGAGATGCACGATGTCGCGCGGGGTGAAGTGCTCCCCGGCGGTTTCGTTGGAGCTTTCTGCGAACTTGCGGATCAACTCTTCAAAGATGATGCCCATGCCGAAATTGCTGATGAACTCGGGGCTCAGATCGGTGGCGGCGAAGCGCTGCACCACCTGATACAGCAGGTTGGCGGTTTCCAGCTGCTGAACGAAATCTTCAAAGTGAAAGTGCTCGAAGATCTCGCGGGCATCCTTGCTGAACGCCTGCACGTAGCTCATCAGGTCGGCGGCGGTTTGGGTGTCTGACAGAGTGCCTAGGATCAGCGGCGAGTTGTTGAAGAACTGCTGGCCGGCAGCGCGCAGCAGAATCATTTCACGCACTTGGTCCGGACGGCCTTCCTGAGCGAAGGTTTGTTTGATCACCTCCCCCTTGGTCGGTGCGAGCACGCACTCCATGCGCCGTAACAGGGTGAATGGCAGGATGATGCGACCGTATTGCGATTGTTTGAAGTCGCCGCGCAGCAGATCGGCAATGGACCAAAGAAACGCGGCCGTCTGGGAATGGTTTTCCGTGTTCACGCAATAGTTCCTTGGAGTACAGGCAAAAACGCAAGTTTACCCCGTAGTGCTGGCAGCCGGTCACCGAACCGACGGCCTATTTTCACTCCGCTCCCAACACTCAAAAATGCTCAAAACGCACTCGAACGTGTCGCAAGCAACGACATGTCTGGCGCAACGTGGCCTCGAAATCGGTTTTTTGCAGCCTATACAGTGGTTAGCCAGCAAGAAATTGATTCGCCAGCCTAACCATTTGAGTAGCGAGTTCTAAAACAACTCATCGTCGTCATCTGTTGTGCATTCATTACTCGCGCCCTTTCGCTGGCCGGGAGAGTCGTCATTTGCCCACCATGTGTTGTCACAGCGCGCGCCTGGCGAATACCTCCTGGTGCTCAGTTGTCATCTGCTGTCGTTCTACCGCTGCCGCCATAGAACATTATGAACTGTGGAGACCCTGTATCCATCAAGCGGCAGCGACGACGCCTACTCACGACACCTCTTCACAACGCCAACTATCTTGTACAAAGCTCGTGAAAGGCCTGAAACCCAGTATTCATGTGGGTTATAGAGACAACACCCCTTCACGACACCCCTTCACAACGCCAATTATCTTGTACAAAGCTCGTGAAAGACCTGAAACCCAGTATTCATGCGGGTTACAGAGACAACACCCCTTCACGACACCCCTTCACAACGCCAATTATCTTGTACAAAGCTCGTGAAAGACCCGAAACCCAGTATTCATGCGGGTTACAGAGACAACACCCCTTCACGACACCCCTTCGCTCAGATCGGCAGATCACTCTATGGGAGGTGAACCGTCAGACTCCCATAAGTAATAGATGGGAAGTGAGCATATTTTTTTTGAAACGTGTCGCGGAGCAGATATGAGCGGTGCTCTGGTGGCTTTGGAATTTAGTCACCCAAGAGCCGACGGAACGCATTTCAGGAGGATAAAGACCTTGGGATTGGCATGGCAGGTGAGAAGCTGGATTCTGTGCAAATTTTCAGCCCAGAAGGAGCAAGACATGGACTCGATTGAGCTACTGGTTTATGCGGTCATCGGCGTGGTCGGCACGCTGGGAGTGGCTGCAGTGATTGGCTACAAGGTCGCAGATCATCTCGATAAGAAGCATCACACCGACTGATTTTGCAGCACATCGGCAGATGCGCATGGTGGTGGCTTGGGATTCGCCAGTGCTTGGGTAACGTTCAGGCATGTGCCAAGTCCAGCAGGTTCACGTCATGAGCAAAGTTAAGTGCCAGTGCTGCAAGAAGATGATGGTTCCAAAGGTGGTCACTAGCGTGCCGTTCTACATCAATGGAATACCCGTGGGCGGCCGTGACCCGGAGTCGTCCGTATGCCCCTTCTGCCTATCGCAGAAGTGGATGCTCACCGAACATCAGGCTCTGGCTGCCGGTAGGGCCAATGCCGAGTTCTACGGCATCATGGTTCTCGCCATGGTGAACATCGTTGCGTTCGCCCGTTTCGGCGAACTGGCGGGCGGTATGACGCTTGCGGTGTCAGTCGCAAGCTTTCTCCTGCGCGCCAGAATTATCAGGGTATTGCTACGGCATCTGGGCCGCTAGACGAGCCAGCACATTACAGGCGACCGGAATGCTACCAGGCGGCGAATACTGCCTGGTTAGAATTCGTAAAGGATGTCACTGCTGCTCGACAGTGAGCAAAACTGCGTCGTTACTTGGTCACTTCATCGGGTTTAAGCGCTGTGGTGGTACTGAACCCTGCATGGCGAGCGGTTGCCCGAATGCCCTGGCCAGCACCAAGCAGTTCCCCAATGCGCTGATGTAACCCCGTTTCAGGCGGACCTTTTTAAACACCGGAAACTTTGCCCCTACTAAGGGGAAGGTTGGCCGTTCGAACCGGCCCTGGGACACCATATTATTCAAGGCTTTCAGAGATTTTACGGTTTCAGTCTTTCGCTTCATGGGTGCACTATGGGTGCAACCGTGTGGAACTTATCTGACTAATCGTCATAAAAGTGAAGCTAGCTCTGAGAGTTCTGCCGCTGGAATATTCTTTAGCCCCAGCAGATCTACGAGCCGTTTGCCCGTACCGGATACAATCGCCTCAGACGGAAGTACGAGGTTGATTTCGTACACAAAGCCTCCCCGGCCGTGCTCCTTGCTGAAGCTGATAAGTAACTGTCGCTGATACAGGTACAGAGCTTGCTGAGCCGCGTCCATGGAATCTGCGTTAACGGCCCCACCTTCCGCCCAGAGCGTATCTCTGACTTTAAATTTGTCCGTTTGGCTGATTAGGCTCATCAGGCAGAACTGCCTGTAAGTCAGTGCTTCAGCGATGCTCAGGAGATAGTTTGAACTGGCCTAATAATTCCGGACACCTCTTTAGGGCGATATGATTTCGCCAACTTGGAGGTTCCATGAACGAAAGAAAGGTCTATACCCGCGAGTTCAAGCTGCATGCTGCCAGCATGGTGCTTGA
>NZ_JYKY01000020.1 GCF_001042985.1 Pseudomonas lundensis | reverse complement strand
GCAACAGCATCAGCGTGCTCCAGGCCGAAGAACAGCGCACCGTCAGCGCGGACCGCAAAGTGCAGATCCTGGGCAGCGATCATCTGCACATTGCAACCAGCGCCCATACCCGTGCCGGACAGAGCGTGCTGGCCGAAGCCGGGCAGGAAATCCACCTCAAGGCGGGCGCCATGGTGGTGCTGGAAGCGGGCGCAGCGCTGACGCTGAAGGCGGGCGGGCAGCATATCGTCATCAGTGCGGCGGGGATTTATTGCAGTTCGCCCATCCAACTGGGAGGCGTGCCAATACCGGGCACGCCGGCGATGCCGTTAACACCGGGCGCGGTGGAAGTCTTGCACAGTGTTGAGCTGGACCCGGCGACCCAGATACAGGCGTTGAACCTCAAGGCACCGGCGTGTCCGCAGTGCGAAACCTTGAAAAAGACCGTTGCAGTGGGAGGCGCTCATGCTGACGCCTGACGCCTTGCCTCGCGACCTGCCTTGGCAGCGCAATGCCTATTTGTTTCTGGACGGTATCAGTGTGAGCAACCTACGCGTCCGGTTGCACGAGTGGTTCGACGCGCCGGATTTCCAGCTGTTGTATGCCAACACACCGCTGGCGTCCTGCAATGCCGTTTCTCCCTGCCTGGTTACGCTCAACGGCCTGCAAACGTCGGGCTTGCAGCCTTATTTCAAGCAGATTGCTGAAGAATGGGGCTACCTGATTTTCAGCCAGGCCAGCGCCTATGAGGTCATCTGTCATTTGCGCGCGCTGCTCAATGCGCAGTACCCGCAAGGGCCGAATGTCTGGTTGCGGGTGGCTGACCCCGCCGTGATGCACGCCTTGCTCACCCATGCCGCCAGCGCGCACACGCCACACATGTTCGGCCCGATGGAGCAGGTGGTGCTGCCGGATGTGGTCAGCGATGCGTGGCACCACCATGTGCGCAACGGTGATCTGCCTCAGCCCTTGGGGCCTCAACCGTATGCGCTGTGTGATCGCCAGGTGGCCTTGCTTGATGAGGTTCGTCTGCGGTCTACCTGGATCAACCTGCATCAGCACGTGCGTGGAACATTCCCGCATGCGCCGATCGGTCAGGACGCGCCAGCGCGCTGGGCGTGGATTCGCCAAATCACCGAGGAGGCGTATGGGTTGGGATTCAGCAGTGAACACGACATCTGCCTGTACGCCAACGTGCAAGTGTTATTAGGGCATGACGGGGTGACACAGCATCCCGACATCGTCGAATTGCTGACCCGACCGTCCTCGCTCACGCCTGCCCAGCGCATTACACACGCCGCCGAACTGGCGCTCTCTCGCAGCCACTGCGTTGAGGACCTCACGGCATGAGCGCAGGGCGAGATAAAGCCCATACCCTTGGTGCTGGCAGGCCTATGTCCCCTGTTGGGTGAAGGCGACAGTGCATCCCGAGATTAAACAACAAGGGTTCAAACAGGCGGCGAAGGCGCTGGAGGTTGATGGGGTAGAGAGCCAAGTCGCAGGGTTAACCCTCCGGTTTGGAGTACGGGCTCGTCATGACGTGAGGGCCTGCGGCAGCAGTCAAAAAGGGTGATTTAAATGAATGAAGATCGATATGAGCACACACCGCGCGCGGGCGACCATGCTAAAGCCGCTGATTGTGAAATGTTGTTTCTAGCGCCCCAGCCGGTTCCAACGGGGTTTACGCCCTTTAGTATTCAGAAGATAAATCGACACACGAGTGATGTGTTTATAGATGTGGGACCTGGCGTCCGTAATTTCGAGTTTGAGTTTCGACTGGCTGCGGGATTCTTAGTGAGTGTGGCTTTAATTTTTACGATTTTGAATGTGATTATTTCTTTAGGCGCTTACGCCCAAGGGCATGATTTCAGGCGTGTGCTGATCGATAACGTTAACAATGCCTATGTGCTGGGGGGTGCAGGGTTCCTGTTGATCGCCGTTGGGATGTTTCTCTATAAGTGGGTCAAACGCGATATGACTCATCCCTGCATGCGTTTTAATCGCCAGCGCCGCGAAGTGGCGTATGCGCCCAAACACGGCCAGCCGCCGTTTATCGTGCCGTGGGAGGAAGTGGTTGCGGGGGTTACGCTCAGCCGGACTGTCAATGAGCACGTAAAGGTGACTGCTTCGTTGATGATCGGATTGCATGACCGCGCCAGTGGCGCCCTGCAATGGATGAGCATTCCCAGGGATAACCTGAAACTGGCGATCAGCGAGTGGGAAGCACTTCGGGTTTATATGGAAGAAGGGCAGCTGCGGGGGATGCGGGACACGTTGTTGACGGATGAAGCATGCACCCCCGGCACTGTTGCCCACTTCCATCAGTGCCGCCGGGTATACCGCGACACCCACTCGGCGCTGGCGTACTGCTTTGGATTTTTGATGGTTCAGTGGTGTAGCGGCTGGACCTTGCCCTGCCGACTGGCTCAATGGCTAAAAACGCGGCCCAAGGCGACGTTTCCGAAGTCCATTGTTGAATGGTCGACATCACTCCCACCGAAACACCATGCCAAGCCCAGCGCCGAGTTGCTGCAAAAAAGTGCGCAGGTGCACGAGGCCTATGGCAAGGGCATAAACGTGCTGGGGTATTTCAATATTGAAGTCCCGGATCGGGTTTGATTAACGACTGAGTCGTTCATATGGTTGAGATTTGTCCTGCATAAAACTCGGAACAGGATGATGTTTCGGCGCTGTGGAAGGGAGCAATGTCGCCGCTTTCATTCGTCTGGAACTCCCCTATGACACAGGACACAGCACTCGCGGGCGTTAAGCCCGCCGAGTTTCATGTGATGTCGATCAAAAAGTTCATCTTCATGTACGCCATCACCATGGGGTGGTACTTGATAATTTGGTTCTATTTGCAGTGGAGGCAGTACAAGCGTTCGACCGGCGTTAATGTGTGGCCTGCCTTCAGAAGTGGTATCGGTTTGTTGTATGTTTTTTCACTCTTCAGCAAAGTGCAGCGCGCACTCGTTGAGTCCGGTCGCGACTATGAGTGGTTTCCGACCGCCCGCGCCATCGTGCTGTTTACCGCTTGGATCGTCTCGAACGCCACCCTGTTGATGGAGCCGGAACCCGTCCTGTTTGTGCTTCACGCAGGGGTGTTGGCGCTCTGCTGCTGGGGACTGGCAGGGGCTCAGAAGGCGATTAATTTTCTGCACAACGACCTTCAAGGCAAACAGAACCAGGCACTGAGTCTTGGCGAAAGCGTGTGCGCAGTCGGTGGGGGCGTTATGTGGGTGTTGTTGATCGTGACGTCGTCACTTGTGATTGACATGCCCATTGAATAAACGCGCCTGCGGGATTGATTGTTCGCAGGCCATAAAAAACCGGGCACCTTCACAGGTGCCCGGTTTTTTTCAGCTGACGGTTACGGCATCAACCGATGGTCATCAAGCTGGCGTTACCCCCCGCTGCAGCGGTGTTGACGCTCAGAGCGCGCTCGATCACCAGGCGTTCCAGTGCGATGTTGGTTTCGCCTTGGGACAGACCTTGCACGCCGACGATAGCGCCCGCACGTTTGGCCACTTGCTGGCACACATCGCGCAATTGGTCGCAGTCGCCATGGTGCAGCACGGCATCGAACACCACCTCGTCCTTGGTCCAGTCAGCGACCTGTTTGATGCGTGCCTGTACTTCTTTGGGCAGGCGGGTCAGCAAGGCTTTGGCCAATTCGCTGTCCGGCACGACCGCCGAGCTGCCCACGGCCAGAACGCCAGCCAGTTGAGTCAGCAGGTCGCTTTCAGTGTCGGCCAGGCACAGCACGTGTTCGCGCGGCAGGATGGCGTAGCTGTTGCGCTCGCCCGTCGGGCCATTCAGCAGGCGGGTAATACCGCTTTGCGAATGGGCGGCGAACTCGCTGCACAGTTCGGCCAAGGCCGCTTGCTGATTGTTTTGTGCCCAGCTTTGCAGCGCTTTGAGGGGTTTGCTCAAGGCTTCGCGGGCCTGGGTGTCTGGCGCGCTGATGGCGTCAACTTTCGCGAACGATTGCTCAATGGCATCGGCCGGACGGGTCGACAGCAGGCGGAACAGGTACAACGGGCCACCGGCTTTCGGGCCAGTGCCTGACAGGCCTTCACCACCGAACGGTTGCACGCCGACCACGGCGCCGACGATGTTGCGGTTCACGTAGACGTTGCCCGCATTGACGCTGTTGACCACTTTGGCGATGGTCTCGTCGATGCGCGTGTGTACACCCAGCGTGAGGCCGTAGCCCGACGCGTTGATTTGCGCGATCAGGTTGTCGAGGTCTTTGCGCTTGTAGCGAACCACGTGCAACACCGGGCCGAAGATTTCGCGCTCCAGCTCGTCAAAGCTTTCGAGTTCAATCAGGGTCGGCATGACGAAGGTGCCACGCTTGCACTCTTCGATGTCGGCAATGGCCATCTGGTACACGTTGCGACCCTTGTCGCGCATGCCCTGGATGTGTTTTTCGATGCCGGCTTTGGCTTCGGCGTCGATCACCGGGCCAATGTCCACGCACAGGCGCTCAGGGTTGCCCATGCGCGATTCGGCCATGGCACCTTTGAGCATTTCGATGACGCGATCAGCCGAATCTTCCTGCAAGCACAAGACACGCAGCGCCGAACAACGCTGACCGGCACTGTCGAAGGCCGAGGACACCACGTCGATGACCACTTGTTCGGTCAGCGCCGAGGAGTCGACGATCATGGCGTTCTGGCCACCCGTTTCAGCGATCAGCGGGATTGGACGGCCTTGGGCATCCAGACGGCCCGCGATGTTGCGTTGCAGCAGACGGGCGACTTCGGTGGAGCCGGTGAACATCACGCCTTTGACGCGATCGTCGCCGACCAGACGGGCACCCACGGTTTCGCCACGGCCCGGCAGCAGTTGCAAGACGCCTTCCGGGATACCGGCTTCCAGCAGGATGCGCACTGCTTGTGCCGCCACCAGCGGCGTTTGCTCGGCAGGTTTGGCGAGTACCGGGTTACCGGCAGCCAGCGCGGCAGCCACTTGACCGCTGAAAATGGCTAGCGGGAAGTTCCACGGGCTGATGCACACCACTGGGCCCAGTGGGCGGTGGGCATCATTGGTCAGGTCGTTGCGTGCCTGTACGGCGTAGTAGCGCAAGAAGTCGACGGCTTCGCGGACTTCAGCGATGGCGTTGGCGTAGGTCTTGCCCGCCTCACGTGCCAACAGGCCCATGAGTGGCTGGATCTCGGCTTCCATCAAGTCAGCAGCACGTTCCAGAATGGCCGCGCGTTCGGCGGGCGGGGTGGCCTGCCAGATCGGCGCAACGTTCAGGGCGCACTGGATCGCGTTATCGGCGTCTTCAACCGTGGCTTCCTGCACGTGGCCAACCACGTCACGCAGATCGGACGGGTTGAGCACAGGGGCCGGGGTTTCAGTGCTGGACGCGCAACCGAGCATCGGCGCGGCTTTCCAGTCATTGTGTGCAGTGGCCAGCAAGGCGCAGGACAGCGACGCCAGGCGGTGTTCGTTGGCCATGTCGATGCCGCTGGAGTTGGCGCGTTCGCTGCCATACAGGTCGCGCGGCAACGGGATGCGCGGATGTGGCAAGCCGAAGCCACCTTCCTGCGCAGCCATTTGCTCGATCTGCGCGATCGGGTCGGCCACCAGCTCCTGAATCGAAATGCTGTGGTCGGCAATGCGGTTCACGAACGAGGTGTTAGCGCCGTTTTCCAACAGACGACGCACCAGATACGCCAGCAATGTTTCGTGGGTGCCGACCGGTGCGTACACGCGGCAAGGACGGTTCAGCTTGCCTTCGGAGACTTTGCCCACCACTTGCTCGTACAGCGGTTCGCCCATGCCGTGCAGGCATTGGAACTCGTACTGTCCGGGGTAATAGTTCTGACCCGCGATGTGGTAAATGGCCGACAGTGTCTGGGCGTTGTGGGTTGCGAATTGCGGGTAGATGGCTTCTGGCACGGCCAGTAGTTTTTTCGCGCAGGCAAGGTACGACACGTCGGTGTACACCTTGCGCGTGTAGACCGGATAGCCTTCCAGGCCTTCCACTTGGGCGCGTTTGATTTCGCTGTCCCAGTAGGCGCCTTTTACCAGGCGGATCATCAGGCGATGACGGCTGCGGCGTGCCAGATCGATGACGTAGTCGATCACGTACGGGCAGCGCTTCTGGTAAGCCTGAATCACGAAGCCGATGCCGTTCCAGCCCGCCAGTTGTGGTTCGAAGCACAGACGCTCCAGCAGATCGAGCGACAGCTCAAGGCGATCGGCTTCTTCGGCGTCGATGTTCAGGCCGATGTCATATTGCTTGGCCAACAAGGTCAGCGACAGCAGGCGCGGGTACAGCTCGTCCATCACACGCTCGTACTGGGCGCGGCTGTAACGCGGGTGCAGGGCCGACAGCTTGATCGAAATGCCAGGGCCTTCATAAATGCCGCGGCCATTCGACGCTTTGCCGATGGAGTGGATCGCCTGCTCGTAGGACGCGAGGTATTTTTGCGCGTCAAGCTCGGTGAGTGCTGCCTCACCCAGCATGTCGTAGGAATAACGGAAGCCTTTGGCCTCAAAGCGCGTGGCGTTGGCCAGGGCTTCAGCGATGGTTTCGCCGGTTACAAACTGTTCGCCCATCAGGCGCATGGCCATGTCGACGCCCTTACGGATCATCGGCTCGCCGCTTTTACCAATGATGCGGCTCAGGGAGGAGGTCAGGCCTGCTTCGTTGTGGGTCGAGACCAGTTTGCCGGTCAGCAACAGGCCCCAGGTCGCGGCGTTGACGAACAGCGACGGGCTGTTGCCCAAGTGCGGGTGCCAGTTGCCGGTGCTGATCTTGTCGCGAATCAGCGCGTCGCGGGTGCCTTTGTCCGGGATGCGCAGCAGCGCTTCGGCCAGGCACATCAGGGCCACGCCTTCCTGAGACGACAGGGAGAATTCTTGCAGCAGGCCTTGAACGATGCCTGCACGGCCACCGGCGCTCTTCTGATTGCGCAGTTTTTCGGCAATCGAGGCCGCCAGGGTTTGCGTGGCTTCGGACATCGGCGCAGGCAGACGGGCCTGCTCGATCAGCATCGGCACCACCTCAGGTTCCGGGCGACGATACGCCGAGGTGATCGCGGCGCGCAGTACGGACTGTGGCAGGATGCTTTCTGCGAACTCCAGGAAGCACTGGTGCGCGTGATCGGTTTGCACGTCGTCGGCGTCATCGCTGGCCGCGCCAGGGATACCGCTCAACTCGGTCAGGGTTGCACCACCCTCGAGTTTTTCCAGGTAATTGAAGATTGCCTGCTTGATCAGCCAGTGGGGCGTGCGATCAATCGAAGTCGCGGCGGCCTTCAGGCGCTCGCGGGTCGGGTCATCAAGTTTGACCCCAAGGGTGGTGGTAGCCATATTTTTATCCTCATGGGTGCCGCATTTGCGCGGCAGCAGCTGGCGGCAAGATTAGCTCCGCGCACAACGAGGTGCAACCTAGTGCAACCCGTTTTTTTGAGGATTGTTCGACACTTCGTCAGGAATTTTCCTTGGCTGGATTTTTTTGCACAGCGTTGGTGCTTTTTCTTTGCTTATGTGCGGTTCTTGCTCCGAAAAGGAGCAAAAAAACCGAATTGAGATGAAAAGGCGACAAGGTGCAACTTGTCAGACAAAAACTGGTTGCACCTGATTTGCTTTGTTGCATAGCATTCGCCGCTAAGGTGCAACCGCTTCACTGTTTGGTTCATCGGCTGATGATTTTCCTGGGGAAACGTCAGTTATAAATGCGCGGCTATGTTCTTCGTCTCAAACAGGACGTTTGTGAGCGTCCCACCAGACCGCTGCTAAACATAAAAACAATGCCAGGGCTTAATTCAATGAGTGTTAGTAACCCAACCCTGATCACGTTCGTGATCTATATCGTGGCAATGGTGCTGATTGGCTTCATGGCCTATCGCTCCACCAATAACCTGTCTGATTACATTCTTGGCGGCCGTAGTTTGGGTAGCGTTGTGACGGCATTGTCCGCTGGCGCCTCCGACATGAGCGGCTGGTTGTTGATGGGTTTACCGGGTGCGATTTATGTTTCCGGCCTGTCGGAAAGCTGGATTGCCATCGGTCTGGTGACCGGGGCCTACCTGAACTGGCTGTTTGTGGCAGGTCGCCTGCGGGTACAGACCGAGCACAACGGCGATGCACTGACCCTTCCGGATTACTTCGCCAGCCGTTTTGAAGACAAGAGCGGCCTGCTGCGGATCATCTCTGCCATCGTGATTCTGGTGTTCTTCACCATCTACTGTGCTTCCGGCATCGTGGCCGGTGCCCGCCTGTTCGAAAGCACCTTCGGCATGCCGTACGAAACCGCACTGTGGGCGGGCGCTGCAGCGACCATCGCCTACACCTTCGTCGGCGGTTTCCTAGCGGTCAGCTGGACGGACACCGTTCAGGCCACCCTGATGATTTTCGCGTTGATCCTGACGCCCATCATTGTGCTGTTGGCGACCGGCGGCGTGGATACCACCTTCCTGGCGATCGAAGCGCAAGACCCAAGCAACTTCGACATGCTCAAAGGCACGACCTTCATCGGCATCATCTCGCTGATGGGCTGGGGTCTGGGTTACTTCGGCCAGCCGCACATTCTGGCGCGCTTCATGGCTGCCGACTCCGTGAAATCGATCGCCAAGGCGCGTCGCATTTCCATGGCCTGGATGATCCTGTGCCTGGCCGGTACGGTTGCCGTGGGCTTCTTCGGTATCGCTTACTTCTCGGCACACCCTGAAGTGGCTGGTCCCGTGACCGAAAACCCTGAGCGTGTATTCATTGAGCTGGCCAAGTTGCTGTTCAACCCATGGATTGCTGGTGTGTTGCTGTCGGCTATTCTGGCTGCCGTGATGAGCACCTTGAGCTGCCAGTTGCTGGTATGTTCCAGCGCCCTGACCGAAGACTTCTATAAAGCCTTCCTGCGCAAAAATGCTTCGCAGAAAGAACTGGTGTGGGTCGGTCGCGCCATGGTGCTGGTGGTTGCGTTGATCGCCATCTTACTGGCGGCCAACCCTGACAACCGCGTTCTGGGCCTGGTGAGCTACGCATGGGCAGGCTTCGGTGCCGCGTTCGGCCCCGTGGTTCTGATCTCTGTGCTGTGGAAAGGCATGACCCGTAACGGCGCATTGGCCGGTATTGTGGTCGGCGCTGTCACGGTTATCGTGTGGAAGCACTTCGAATTGTTGGGCCTGTACGAGATCATCCCGGGCTTCATCTTCGCCAGCATCGCCATTCTGGCGGTCAGCTCCATGGGCAAAGGCCCAAGCAGCAAGATGATTGAGCGCTTTGATGCTGCCGAGAAAGACTTCAAGCTGAACCAATAAGTCCATCGAGCTTTTGCTCAAGTGTCGACACCTGAAAAACCGCCTCTCTGGAGGCGGTTTTTTTTGCAGTGGGCTTTGCGGATAAGGCGCACAGACCGGCTTGCCGTATGAAAAATCCGGGTGACTGCCGGGAAGCGTCTGAGACTGTTTTTGCCCGAATGATCTCGACTAGCCTCTCATCAGCGCTCGCTTTTGAGCGCCTTCATTCAGGAGTTAGCAGATGAGCACTAAAGTACTTCGCGGTGATATTTCACTTCATAAAATACCGTTTCAGTTTCAACGCCATTACGTTTGGACGATCCAGCTATTTATTCTCCAGGCTGACGGTGTTCGAAAGCAGATTGGTTTTATCAGTGAGCCCACCTCCATCAGGGAACCGTGGGATTTTGCGTTTCATTTCGACGATGACCATGTCCCTGAAAGCGTTGCACACTACGTCATTCGCGTAGAGGTGCTCGATGGAAGTGCGCTGGTTGCAGATGCGGATCACAGTTTCTCGGCTGCCTGGCAAAACGATGCCCCAAGCACGCAACATCTGGTGCTGGAGCCTCAGGCGATTTGACCTGCTAAACCGTCTGGCACTGTATTGGGCATAACGCCTGACGGTAGGGGCTGCACAGGGTAAACTTCGCCCCCTGCGCAGGAGCAACCATGAACTATCGTCACGCCTTCCACGCCGGCAACCATGCTGACGTCCTTAAACATATTGTTTTGACCCGCCTCATCGCCTTGATGTCGCGTAAAGAGCAGCCCTTTGCCTACCTGGATACCCACGCGGGCATTGGTTTGTACGACCTTCAAGGGGATCAGGCCACTCGCACCGGCGAGTACCTGGAGGGCATTGCACGCCTGTGGGGGCAGAAAGACTTGCCCGCCGTGACAGCGGATTACATGCACGTGCTGCACAAGATGAACCCGGACGGTGAGTTGCGTTACTACCCGGGTTCGCCTGAATTGGCGCGGCGTTTGACCCGCTCTCAGGACCGCGTGTTATTGAACGAGAAACACCCGCAAGATGGTGTGTTGCTCAAAGACAACATGAAGGGCGATCGCCGCGTTGCGGTGCATTTGGGTGAAGGCTGGCACGTGCCGCGTGCGCTGCTGCCCGTGGCCGAAAAGCGCGGACTGATGCTGATTGATCCGCCGTTTGAAAAGCTCGACGAAATGAAACGCTGCGCAGAGTCGCTCAAAGATGCCATCAGTCGGATGCGTCAGACCGTTGTCGCGATCTGGTACCCGATCAAGGACAAGCGTCAGCTGCGTCGTTTTTATCAGGACCTGGCGGGTTCAGGCGCGCCGAAGCTCTTGCAGGTGGAGTTGTTTGTCCACCCGCTCGACACGCCCAATAGCCTCAATGGCTCGGGCTTGGCGATTGCCAACCCGCCTTGGGGTCTGGAAGAAGAGCTGCGCGAGCTGTTGCCGTGGTTGGCCAAAAAACTGGGGCAAACCCAGGGCGGCTGGCAGATGGAATGGTTGATCGCGGAATAAGGCATTGCCATCACACCCTGACGGCCAGGGCGGTGTGTTGTGGGTGGGCGCAGTCGGCGGCGGTATCGAATCACAGCCTCACGTAGCGTGGCAGCGACCACAGGGTGACGGGTTTCTGTAGTCGGTGACGCGCTGCGTGATACTGCGACGGGTGTGACACGGTTAACGCGTTATGGCGTTAAATCGGGCAGGTCACGCCTGTGCCGCCAATCCCGCAATAACCCTCAGGGTTTTTGGCCAGGTATTGCTGGTGATAAGCCTCGGCAAAGTACACCGTCGGGGCCTCATCGATTTCAGTGGTGATGGTGCCTTTACCTGCTTTGGTCAGTTCGGCCTGGTAGGCCTCTTTGCTGGCCTTGGCGACTGCGAGTTGTTCAAGCGTGGTGCAATAGATCACCGAACGGTATTGGGTGCCGATGTCGTTGCCCTGGCGCATGCCCTGAGTCGGGTCGTGCAGCTCCCAGAACATTTTCAGCAGTGCTTCATAGCTGACCTTGTCCTGATCGTAGACCACCAGCACGACTTCAGTGTGGCCAGTCAGGCCCGAGCACACTTCTTCGTACGTCGGGTTGGGGGTCGAGCCGCCCGCATAGCCCACGACGGTGCTGACCACGCCATCTTTTTGCCAGAACTTGCGTTCCGCGCCCCAGAAACAACCCAGGCCGAAAATGGCAAAGCCGACATTGCCAATAAAAGGGCCCAGCAGCGGGGTGTTTTCGAACACGAAATGCTTTTCGGGCAGCACCATAGGCGTTTCACGGCCCGGCAGGGCTTGTTCAGGGGTAGGTAGCACGTTTTTATTCACCAGGATTTCCGAGCGCAAGACCATGTTTCAAGCCCTCTCAGTCAGTTTGTAAAAATGTAGACCGCCAGTGTGCCCGAGTGTTGCGGCGCTGTCAGTCCAGAGGGCCACGCGGGTAGCGTTTGAGTTTTTCCACCAGTTCGCTGCCAGGAATCGGTCGGTCAAACAGGTAGCCCTGGCCCACATCGCAGCGATGGCGGCGCAAGAAGGCCAGTTGCTCGGCGGTTTCAATGCCCTCGGCCACGACTTTGAGCTTGAGGTTGTGCGCCATGGCGATCACAGCTGAGGTGATTTCCATGTCGTCCTGGTTGTCCGGGATCTCATTGATGAAGCTGCGATCGATCTTGATGATGTCGATCGGGAATTTCTTCAAGTAGCTGAGCGATGAGTAGCCCGTACCGAAATCGTCCATGGCCAGGGTCAGGCCCAGTTTTTTCAGTTGGTCGAGCTGCAGGTGAGTGTCTTCGGTGGCTTCGAGCAGCAGGCCTTCGGTCAGTTCCAGCTCCAGCAAACGCGCGGGCAGTTGTTCTTCCTTGAGGATGCTGGCAATCGAGGCAACCAGGTCGGGGTCGGAAAACTGCTTGGGCGACAGGTTAATGGCGACTTGCAGGTTGCCCAGGCCTTCGGCGCTCAACTGCTTGCTCATGCGGCAGGCCTGACGTGCAATCCACTTGCCGATAGGGATGATCAGGCCGGTTTCTTCGGCCACGCTGATGAACTGGTCAGGGCGGATCATGCCGCGCTCCGGGTGGTTCCAGCGCAGCAACGCTTCCATCCCCAGCAACCGGCCTGTGCGCAGGCACAGTTTGGGCTGGTAAAAGACGTCAAGCTCGTTTTGGGTCAGGGCGCGGCGCAGGTTGTTTTCGACGAACAGCTTGTAGCTGGCTTCGGCGTTCAGCGCTTCGGTAAACACCTGAACCTGATGTTTGCCATTGGCTTTGGCTTTGTGCAGGGCAAGGCCTGCGTTACGCATCAAGGTTTGCGGGTCGCGGCCGTGCAGCGGTGCGCTGGCCACGCCTACCGAGCCGGTCACGCTGATTAACTGGTTGTCGACGAACATGGGTTTGTCGAGGGTCATCAACAACTGGCAGGCCATCTGCTGGCCGGCTTCAAGGTCCGTGTCGTCGAGCAACACCGCGAACTCATTACTGGCAAACCGCGCCAGACTGCCGCTAGGGCTCAGGCTATTGCGCAGGCGGCGTGCGAGGCTGATCAGCAGTTTGTCGCCGGTCTGGTGACCGAGGCTGTCGTTGATGCGTTTGAAATTGTCGATGTCCACCAGCAGCAGGCAAAGCGGGGCGTCATCGTGACGGTTGAAGCGTTCATCAAGGTTGCGAATGAAGGCGGGGCGATTGCCCAGATTCGTCAGGTTGTCGGTATAGGCCAGGCGCTCGATGCGCTGTTGGGCCAGTTTGGACTCGGTAATGTCTTCATAAATACCGATGTAATGCGTCAACTCGCGGTTGTCGCCGTAGACCTTGGAAATCGACAGTTGCCCCCAGTAGGGTTCCAGGTTTTTACGTCGGCTTTTGAATTCGCCTTGCCAACTGTTGCTTTTGCTCAGGCTTGATTGCGCGTCGAACAGCAGTTCGCTGAGGTTCTCCAGCGCGGGCAGCTCGGACAGTTTGTGACCCTGCACTTCTTCGGTGCTGTATTGGGTGATGGCTGTAAAACTGGGGTTTACGTACTCCACCACGCCATCGCAATTGACCAGCAAGAAGGCATTTGCGCTTTGTTCCACGGCCCGCTGGAACAGATGCAGCGCATTGGTGGCCGTGCGCCGGTTGTGGTTGTTGATGACCTGCGCGAACTGGTCGGCCAGCTCTCCGGCAAAGGCTATTTCATCGGCCTGCCACACGCGGGTGCTACCTGTTTGCTCAAGGCATAGCACGCCCACCACCTGACCATCGATGCGGATACTGGCGTCGAGCATGGCGTTAACATCGCTCCGGCTGAGGCTGGCAGCCAGTTCGCGGGTGCGTGGGTCACAGGTGGCGTTTTGCGCGTCAATCGAGCGGCTGGTGTGCAGGGCTTCGAGGTAATCCGGGAAGTCGCTGGCATCGAAAATATCGTGGGCGACGTAGGCATTACTTTCGCGCTCGTAAGCGGAAATAGGCAGCAGGCGGTTGCCTTCGAGGTTCCACAGGCTGGCGCCGTCGATTTGATAGATGTCGCAGGCGCTGCGGGTGATCAGCTCCGCGGCTTCTTGCAGGGAGTTGTTCTGGCTATAACGATGGCGGGCCAGGCGCAGAATCAAGTCTTGCTGGGCGCGGACACGCTCCAGGTGCTGAAGTTGCTCTTGCTGGGCGCGCTGGTTGAGTTCAAGGGCAATCTGCAAGCGGGAGTTCTGGGTTTCGAGATCATCCAGCGGCACCGGGGGCGCGCTGTTGACGGCCGACTCAACCACCAGCAGGTAGCCACGTAACAGGTGCCGATTATGTTGTTTGTAGGCTTCGCCCAGTTCCATCAGGCTCAGCGCGCCCAAGGAGGTGTGCAGGGTGTAATGCACCACGTAATACGGGTTGACCCCCAACTGGAGTTGGATTGCGTCGTGCAACCGGTAGCGTGCTTGCGGTTCCATCAGGCTGGCATAAGGCGACCCCAGCAACGAACACAGCTCCACGGCCGGCAAGCCGAATTGGCGCTCGCAATTAGGGTCCAGGTAAAGCAGTGCCCAGCTGGCGTCATTAAGCCGCTCGAAACGCAGCATCCCGAGCCGGGAAGGCACAGGTAACTGCGTGACGACCTCGGCTGCCGCTCGCGGGACAGCATCGGGTTGGCTTTTCATCGGGAAACTCGCTTCACAAATGCTGTTTACGCATGGGCTGGCGCCTGTTACTGCGGTTTGAGCAAGGTTGCATCATGCTCACTGCGCTGACAAGTGAGCATGCAGGCTAAGTGCTATATGGGGTTATCGGCAGGCAGTCCCATTCCTGCATGCCGACTGTCGTACGTTTCAGATTTATGACTTTCACATCAGGGCGAGGGTCACGGATTCGATTTTTCTGCCTTTTTTATCGTGAAAGTCCACGGTTAACTGGTCCGCTTGCAGCGTCAGGCAAGCGAAATTGTCTTCGCTGATCATGCGGCTGGTCATTGAGACCTCATAAGCGCCGGCACTGTTGGTGGCCAAGGGGCGGTCGAAGATCAGGTTGTTGGCTTTGGCGTAGGGCAGCATTTTTGAATTGCACAGCGGCGAAGAAACGATGCTGTGTACGAGGAAGTCAGGGTCTTGGCTATGCCGCAATTGGCTGGTCAATGAGCCATGAATATCGCCGGATACAAAAATGACGTTTTTGATCTTGTTGGTACGAATGGTCTCAAGAAGACGTGTGCGCTGGGCTGAGTAAGCCTGCCAGCCATCGTCGCCATGTTTGTTTTGGTCGGGGAAGACCAGCACGCTGCTGACAATGAATTTCACGTTGGCCGGGCTCTGGATCAGCCATTTAAGTAACGCGTTTTCTTGCTCGACGCCCAGCATGCGTTTGTCGCTGCCCTTCAGTGTGCGCTGCGTGCGGCAATCCATGACAAACCAGTCGCTGTCGCCGTCGGCAAACGAGTACCAATAGCGCGATGCCTTTCGGTTGATGTGTCCGTCGGGCAGCCGCTCAAGCGCCGGGCCATGGCTGCACTGATAGATTTCATAAGCACGGATGGCATTTTGATAAAGCGCTTTGTCGGTGCTGCTTTGATTGGCGGGCCAGTTATCCTCGATTTCATGGTCATCGAGAATCATGTACGTCGGTGTGCCCGACATTAAGGTGCGGATGTGAGGCTGAGAAAAGGCGCAGCGGTATTTGTGCGCGATGGAGGGGTAATCACGGTCGGGCGCCACGATGTTCAAATCATCAACGTAGACCTGATCGCCGATCATCAGCAGCGCATCGAGCGGTTGGTGGGCTGACAGCGACTGAATCGCGCTGAAAATGGCGTCCCCGAGTTCGGGCGCAGACGGCACGCCCAAGGTGAGCCTGAGGTAGCGACAAGACCCCACGATATAACGACGTGCCCGATTGCGTTCGGTGCTTGCAGTCTTGAAGGTGTAAACGGTTTGTGGCCATTGCAGCGGTATCTTTGCCACGGTTTCGGCGGTGTGGTCGGGGTGCGTGGTGTTGAACCAGCCCGCCTGGTATTCGTAGGGCGTGTCGGCTTCAAGGTTGTCCAGCACCAGGGTGTCGGACATGTCGTAGGCGTCATCGAGCTTTGAGTAAACACCCGAAGACCACAGCGGTTCGCCGCGTTTACGATGCCGAATGCCTGCGAAAACCGGGTCATCCTGGCTGGGGGCGCCGCGCAGAAAAATGCGCGCATGGTGAGCAGTGGTGTAGCCCAGAATCGGGCCGACAGTGGGTCCATTCACATCGAAATCCTTTCTGATGTTTAAAAAAATCCTTTTTTAAACATAGAAGTGGCCCCACGGGATGACCTGTCCGTGTGTTCGACGCGAACTGTAGGCCGCAGCGATCAGCGCCTGTGTGACCCTATCGATATGAACACCGCAAAACACAACTTCCAGCCCGGTGACTGGCGCAACCGGGCTGCTGGCGAGGCGTTACACAATGGAGTCTAAGTCCAGGAAATATGGCTTCCCGGCTGAAGCGACCTCCAAGTCATACCCCGTGAGCTGAGGGATCATCGCGATTTGCACCTGCACCTGGTTCTCGCGCTGGGCCATCCAGCGATCCAGCGTGGGTTGCAACTGGTCAGACTGCGCGGCGGTGCCGTAGACATCCTTAAGGGTCAGGTAACGATCGTTCTGGGTTTTGAGGCGTTGCAGGGCCGTGCCCAGCTTGCCGTACTCGCCTGAATAGTCGTTGACGGTCTGAATGTAGTCGGGCTCGTTATTGGCATACCCCTTGGTGTCGGCGGCTTCTCTGCTCTTGTTCAACACCTGTTTGCGCATGGTTTGCAGCGCCTCACTGACCAGCCTGTACTCACGGTTGGTGACCACCGTCTGACTGTCTTTCTCGGTTTGCTGCCAGCGCCGCAAGGTGGCCCATGAGAACGGGATGTAAGCGCCCGCCAAACTGTGATCCCCAAAACTCATGAACTGTTGGATTAAACCACCGCGCCAAGGAAGGTCCCCGTCCTTGGCCAGGGCGCGGGTGCAAGCGGCCTCTTCGATAGAGGCACAACCGGGGTTCCAGAGAATGGAAGATTTTTCCTCGGCGCCGAAACGCACGGGCATGAAGTGGTGCAACGTGCCGTGATGCTCATACGGTTTGCCGCCGACCCGCACCAGGCCTCCGACAAAAATCAAAATGGCCATCACCGGGTTGATCACAAACAGCGAAGCGAGCCCCGGAAGCCAGATGGTACGCCGGGCATTCATCCAGGGCGCGGGTACGCTGGGCACCACGTCGTCGTTGTTGACCATACGATGGTGAACCAGCGGCCTGGCGGCCTCGACGAAAGCCGCATCACCCGCGCGTGGCGCGCCGTAGGTGTAGAGGAGGATGTCGTAGTCGTCATCCGGGGAGTTTCTTAATGCTTCGGCTAGCAGCAAAGCGATTGCCCCGCCCAGACTATGCCCCGAGATGATGACTTTTTGCCCCGTGTGAAAGCGATCGAGGTATTCCTTAATGAAGTTTTTCATCGCCTTGTAGGCATCGTAAAAACCATGGTGAACATGACCAGCACCCTCTTCAAAAGGCACTTGTACAGCATCGGCATCACGCCACCAGTCTGCCTTTTCAAGCGTGCCACGTATGCCGATCAGGATGATTTCATCATGGTGCGTGATATAGGCCTGGGTGCTTTTACCACTCAAAATGAACTCATCATGATCGTTGAAAAAATGAAGCTTTGCCGGGTGCTCCTGTTTCTTTTCTTTCTCCGGCAAATTCATTTCATAAAGCGTGGGGTCGAAGGGCAGGATTTCGAAGCGTTTGGAGTAGGGCACCTCTTCATAAAGGGGGTAATAGCGGGTGACCGAAGATTGGTCTTTTTCGACCCTCCAGCTTTGGCGGAAGTTTGCCAGGGCATCCCCGAAAAAGTTGCCAACACTGGGGTTAAATTTGAATTCGACTGTATGGGTAGGCCTGACGGGCGGCTTTTGGCCGAAATCCGAATAACTCAGCCCGGCCATGATGGAGAGCTGATACAAATTCAAGGCGCTGAATTCATTCGCGGTTGAAAGCAGGGGCCTGAAGGCACGCAGAGGGCGAACTTCCAGCACGCTATGGCGATTAGGCATTAGCCCGACACCGTACAGGTCGGACGCGTCTTGCCCCGGCGATAACTGGGCCACGGCGTCAAGCAGTGCTTTTTTGGGCGGGTAGTGACGGTCAACCACCGGCGGTAAATGCGCGCCGTTTTTAACCAGGTCGCGAACCTCCACCTGAATGAAATTGCCGTCGTTCTTATTGGCAGGGTTGTGTTCGGTACGGAAGCCGTCTTTGTGAAAAAATTGGGTTTTTTCTGCTCGGACTTGGAGTTCGGTGATGGGGAGCGGGTAAGATTTTCTAATTTTCAGGTCGTTATACGTCACCTCACTGCCAGCGTAGGAAGTATCAAGGCATAAAATTACAGGGCCCTTATAACACTCTTTGATTTTCGCGAAGCCCTCAGAATCCAGAGTGCCTCGGTATATTTGATCTGCACTATCTCTCAAGGTATAGCTCAGCCCTGCATAGGCATCTCCCTTCCCTTGTTCGTCAACGAGTTGAAAACTTACCCAGTTTTCTTTCAAAGGACACGCGAGCATATCCGCACTGAATACGGGTTCTTCCCAATCGGTTTTTTTTTCGTATGTACTCATAACGAGCATCCTTATTCAGTGCAATTGGGATAGACAGAGCAATCACGACCATCGGGCATTTTGAATTTTTTGAATTGCGGCGGAGTCACACACAGCTCTTCTATATCCCTACCCCAATTTCCTTTGCAGGGTTTCCAGCCAGCGGCTGTCTTAATCCAGTAGCGGTTAAAATAAGGCTCTTCCTCCTTCGCCACACTTAACACCAACTTGACTGTCGAGTCCGCCAACTGATCGCGGTGTAACCTGCCACCAATCATGCGTTTTTCCATTTCGCCATTTGCACCCACGGCCCTGCATTGCAGTATTTTTCTGATCACACGCTTGGACCCAACTGTGCGAAACAGCCACTGGCATTGCCCGTTAAAAACCTGGGCCTGTGGTGTTGACGTGGCGGGGGACAGCGCGGAGGGTTCTTGACTGATAGAAAAGCCGGCAGACGCCAAACTCATGTCTCGTTCACGCTTGCCCCACTGTCCCTCAATATTCATCGTGAGTTCCTGAAGCACTGTCGGGCAACCATGTTCGGTGTCAGTCAATGGCACTTTGAATTCAACCTGATGTGCCGTATTAGGTTGTTCTGGTTTAAAGTGAAGACGACCTATGCGGAATGGTTTTCCGGATCGGCCCGTGCAGGACTCGCCTGGCCCGGGTACGTAATCTGCAGTACCCGTTACAGTGAAGTTTTCAGGTACTTCAGCCCGAACAGTGAAGGTTTTGGGTGGGGTGACGGAGCAGCCCGATACCACCAAAGTAAAAGCTCCTAGGCATAAAGCCTGCCCCCATTTGATGGTGGGTAGAAGCTGCTTACAATTTTCCGTGCTTACATGTTTTTTCATTTTTTAATGTCCTTATTCAGTGCAGTAGGGGTAAATAGTGCAGTCACGACCGTCAGGCATTTTGAAGGGTTTGAAATCGGTGGTGTTTCCTCGGCAAAAGCCATAGCGATCATCCAGACCTTTCCCCATACATCGCTTCCAACCCGTCGGAAACTTAACCCAGTTATCTCCAACTGCTGGTTCTTCTTCCTTCGCCACAGACAACACCAACTTGACCGTTGAGTCCGCCAACTGATCGCGGTGCAAACGACCGCCGATCATGCGTTTTTCCATGTCGCCGTTTGTATTCAAGGCTCTGCACTTTGGAATTTTTACGATGTAGCGATATGGACCCATAGTTCTGAATAACCACTGGCATTGCCCTTTGAACACTTGAACTACGGGCGTTTGTTCTGAGGGTTCGTCTGAAACAGAAAAACTGGCTGTTTCTTGTCCCATATCTAATTCGCGGGGCCCCCATTGCCCCTCAATAGTCAGCTTCAGCCCTCGCAGTATCATCGAGCAGCCATGGTCGTCGTCTGTCAGTGGGACTTTGAACTCAACCTGATGGGCTGTTTTGGGTTGCTCCGGCTTGAAAAACAGGCTGCCTGTCGTGAACGCTTCGCCGGTGGGGGCGATGCAGGTTTCACCGGGCGCGGGTTTGTAGTTGGCAGTGCCCGTCACCGTAAAGTTTTCAGGTACGTCAGCCTGAAAGTTGAAGGTTTTGGGTGGGGTCAGTGAGCAGCCGGTTAGGAGGCTCATGCTGGTGCTCAAGAGCCATGCACGCAGGTTAGGCTTCATAGGGGAGTTTCTCCCGCCCAGAACTGCACTTCGCTCAACAGTCGCTCAAAGTGGGCCTGGGGTGTTTCGTGGTCGCGGGGGGACCAGTTTTTTATCAGCGGCCGCTCCAGGGTCTCTAAACGGTGCAGCACTAAAAAGTGCAGCTGTTCGGGCGTGTTCCAGTTCCAGTGCCGCGCTTGGGTCAGTTGCTCGGCCAGCCACTCGTCCGGGTCTCGATGCTGGCTGAGTGCGAGCATTTCATCGCTGCGTTCGGCCCACAGGTAGCGGTAGATATTGGTGTGCAGGATGTCGATGGCCAGCAACGGCGGGGCCGGGACGTTGAGCCACGCCGGTTGGTCGGGCACGGGGTGTTCACCGGGCGCGGGGTTGTGGGTGACGTCCCAGCGCGATTGGGCCCAGTAACACACGCTGGTGACAGGCCCCAGGTAGCCGGGCCGAGCGTCTTCTGGCATGAACGCCAGCGCCCGGGCCAGTACCCGGTTGTCGTGGAAACGGTACAGCGCCTGATTCGGGCGGGTGCCGGTGATGATGCGTTCGCGCCAGTGCCGGGTCAGGGCGGGCAGTTGCTGTTGGGGCAGGCTGGCCAGCCAGCCCCAGTGGCGCTGCGGCTCGGCCAGCAGTGTTTCGAGCACGGCGTATTCCCGGGGCTCGATGATGAAGATAAAGGGCCCGGCATCGGCCAGTTCGCTGACCGGGGTCTGGTGATAGACCCCGCAGTAGCGTTCGTAATCGCAGCTTCGCAACAACTGTTGACGGGTCTCGCGCTCGTCTTCGGAGTCCAGCACCAGGGCAATGGCCTGGCCGAGTTGACGCTGTTCGCTCATCCATTGCACGACGGTGGTGAGGCTCATGATGTGGCTCCTTGCGGCAGGCAGACGCCGTCTTTGCACGCCTCGCAGAGGGGGCAGAAGTCAGTCCCCTTGGCTTTACTGGCCTTCATCAGGGCCGCCAGTGTGGGCGCAATCAGAGGTTTGGCAGCGATGGCCTGCGCCTGGGCTGCCTGTAATGGCGCGACGCCGGGCACGGGCGCACCGCCGACCACGATCGGCACGCTGCTGAAAATCCCCCCGCCATTGATCACGATGTGTTGGCCGCCCGCGCTCAGGGTCAAGCTGGCCCCGGCGTTGATGACCACGTGGGTCGCGGTGACATGGGCGTGGGCTCCCCCCTGCATCACCCACGTGCCGTCGACCTGGGTACTGCTGTTGCCGGTGACCGACAGTTGCTCGTTGCCTTCGATCACGGTGTCGCGCAGCCCTTGGGTGGTGTGCTGTTCGTTGCCTTTGATCAGGCTGGTGCTGTTGCCGCCAACCTGCTCGAAACGGTCGTTATCAATCAGGCTGCGGCTGTCGCGGGTGATGTGTTCGGCGCGGTCACGGCCGATTGTTGTGTCGCTGTCGTTCAGCACGATGTGTTCGAGATCGCGCTGTGCCCGCAGAAAGATTTTTTCCTGCCCGGCACGGTCTTCAATTGACAGTTCGTTGTAACCGCCGGTGTGCGGCGAGCTGTGGCTGCGCATCACTGTTCGGGTTTTATTGGCCGGCAGCGGGTAGGGCACAGGTGTTGATGTGTTGGGCACGCAGCCGGTGATCAGCGGTTTGTCGGGGTCTCCTTCGACATAGGTGACCACCACCTCCATGCCGACGCGGGGGAGGGTACTGGCCCCGAAATGCTTGCCCGCCCAGCTCGATGACACGCGTACCCAACAACTGCTTTTGTCGCTGTCCAGTTCGGCCCGGTCCCATGGCAGCTCGATCCGCACGCGTCCCAGTTCATCGCAAAAAATCTCTTGGCCCTCCGGGCCGGTCACACGGGCGGTCTGGGTCACGAGCGGAGGGCGCGGGGGTGTCAGGGGCGGGCGGTAGAACACGTCCCACGGGATGGCGCTGAACTGGTTGCGATAACCCTGGGTGAAGCCGTCTGCGGGTTGCACATCGCTGCTGACGGACTCTTCCAGCGCCTGGGGCTGCAGGCCTTCATGATGGACGCTGAGCAGCAACCACAAGTCGTTACAGGCTTTACGCGGGTGTTGGGTCAGGGTGAAGAAGTGGCCGCTGCGTAACACGGGCTGATCGCTATGGCCTTCAGCCAGGCGATAGTCGCTGCGATGGCGCTCCAGGGCTTGCCGGGCCAGTTGCCTGCCGCGCTTCTCGCTGTCGATCAGCGCCGGGTACTGATAGTCCTCAAGCGCGGGGGCAAAGTCTGCCGTGAAATCGCTTTGCAGCAGCAGGCTGGGGCGCTTGAGGTCGTAGTCGCGACGCGTGACGGTGCTGGTCCGGGTGCTCAGGCGCTGGGAGAACTGCTGAATCACTGGGTGGTCAGCCACGGTGCCAGTGCCTTGTTGGTAAGGCGTTTCTCCCAAAAGAGGGAAGTAGGTCTGGGTGTCTGTGAAGACCAGCAAGTGGCCGTCTTTACTGTGCTGGTGATGCCAGGCGATACCCTCTTCGGCGCACAGGCGCTGCAAGAACTCAAAATCAGTCTCGGCGTATTGCGTGCAGTATTCACGCACCGGGCTGTGGTGGACGTTGAAGGCGTAAGCATCTGCCTGGATGCCATGGCCCCCAAGCACCTTGGCCAGCACGTGCGGCACGCTCAGGTGCTGGAAAATGCGCGGGTTCTGGCTGAACTGCAAGTAGTGCAGAGCGGGTACAAGGCTGACGCTATAACGCGTCAGGCGCTTGCCGGATTCCCCGACGTATACCTCTTCGATATGGCCGTGGAGCCCTTCGCCTTTATGGCCGAACTGTAGAAAAGCGGGCTGGCACAATAATGATTCGAGATCGATATTCGAACTTTCGCTGACCAACTCGATGCGAATGGCGTACAGCTGGCTGATCGCTTCCTTGCCGTTGAATGCCAAGACTTTGAAGTCGTTACGCACGTTCGGGATGAGCAAGGAAAAGTGAGCTGTATTGGCCTGCGCGAACATGTTTTTTACCCATGAAAAGAGTGAATTCAGCCCCGCAGGCCTGAATGGGAACTAAGTGGGTAATCAACTTTCATGCCACTGTTTTTTAAAGCCTTGTTTATACGGTAGTTATTTTTTTTTGGATTTTTAGAGGGGTAATTTACCCGTGAAAAGTTAGGGAAAGCTCGAAAAAGTGCGCAAGAAGTTGCGCAGTACTGTGCAACTTCTTGCGCACTTGCTTGTATGTATTGAACAGTAAGGGCTTCAGCGATGTATCCACACACTTACCCACAGTGAGGTGTGCAAAAAGTTGCGCATAATGGCCTTTAGCTATTATGTAATGGGGGGTGTTTTTCGGGCAAAAAAAGCCCCGCCAAATGGGCGGGGTTGAGGTACGAGCGTGGCGCTCGGAAAACAGTGCGCGGCCCCGGTCTTCGGTGAAGAAGACCGGGGTCTGGCTTACAGTAAGATGGTGCGGATATCGGCCAGCAACTGGCTCAGACGCTGGGTGAAACGTGCAGCGGCAGCGCCGTTGATCACACGGTGATCGTAGGACAGCGACAGGGGCAGCATCAGTTTGGGCTGGAAGGCTTTGCCGTCCCAGACAGGCTGAATGGTTGCCTTGGAGACACCCAGGATCGCCACTTCCGGCGCGTTGACGATCGGCGTGAAGCCGGTGCCGCCAATGTGGCCGAGGCTGGAAATGGTGAAGCAGGCGCCTTGCATGTCGTCAGCGGTGAGCTTCTTGTCGCGGGCTTTGGCAGCCAGCGCAGCGGCTTCGGCAGCCAGTTGCAGCAGGCTCTTCTGATCAACGTTCTTGATCACAGGGACCAGCAAGCCGTCCGGTGTGTCCACGGCGAAGCCGATGTGCACGTATTTCTTGCGGATGATGGCTTTGCCGCTTGGCGCCAGCGAGCTGTTGAAGTCGGGCATTTCCTTGAGTAGGTGGGCGCACGACTTGAGCAGCAGGGGCAGTACGGTCAGTTTCACGCCGGCCTTTTCAGCCACGGCTTTTTGCGCGACGCGGAAAGCTTCCAGCTCAGTGATGTCAGCCTGATCGAACTGCGTCACGTGGGGGATGTTCAGCCAGCTGCGGTGCAGGCTCGACGCGCCGATTTGCATCAGGCGGGTCATGGCCACTTCTTCGACTTCACCGAAACGGCTGAAATCGACAGCCGGAATCGGCGGAATGCCAGCACCACCGGTTGCACCGGCGGCCGGAGCGTCTTTGGCCTTCTGCATCATGGCTTTGACGTAGGCTTGCACGTCTTCTTTCAAGACGCGCCCGTGCGGACCGCTCGGACTCACGGCGTTCAGCTCGACGCCGAACTCGCGGGCCAGCTGACGCACAGCAGGGCCTGCGTGAACTTTGGCGCCTTTTGGCGCAGGCGCGGCGGCCGGGGCAGGGGCTGCCTCGGCTTTGGCGGCTGGCGCAGGGGCTGCAGCAGCAGGCGCTTCAGTTTTGGCCGGCGCCGTGGCGGCTGGCGCAGGTGCAGCAGGTGCCGCCGCGCCTTGAACCTTGAGCTTGAGGATGAAATCGCCAGTGCCGACTTCGTCATCGAGCTTGACCGAAATGCTTTCCACCACACCGGCAGCTGGCGATGGAATTTCCATGCTGGCCTTGTCGGATTCGAGGGTGATCAGCGATTGATCGGCCTCAACGGTGTCGCCAGCCTTGACCAGAATCTCGATGATTTTGGCTTTGCCCGACGAGCCGATGTCCGGGACGTGAATGTCCTGCACGGTGGCTTCTGCCGGGGCCGCAGCGGCGGGTGCCTGGGCGGCTGGCGCTTGTGCGGCAGGGGCTTTGGCAGGCTCATCAGCGGCGGCCGGAGCGGCGGCTTCAGGCGCCGCGCTGGCGCCCTCGACTTCCAGCTCCAGCAGTTCGTCGCCTTCTTTGAGGCGGTCGCCCAGGTTAACTTTCAGGCTCTTGACGATACCGGCCTTGGGCGCAGGGATTTCCATGCTCGCCTTGTCCGATTCCAGCGTCAGGATGCTCTGGTCGGCTTCAATGCGGTCGCCGACCTTTACAAACAGTTCGATGACTTCACCTTCACCGCTGCCGATGTCAGGTACTCGAATGAGTTCGCTCACAAATATTCTCCTCAGCAGTCCAGTGGGTTGCGTTTTTCCGGGTTGATGCCGAACTTGACGATGGCTTCAGCCACCACCTTGGGTTCGATATCGCCACGGTCAGCCAGCGCTTCAAGGGCTGCCAACACCACGAAGTGACGGTCTACTTCAAAGAAGTGACGCAGTTTTTTGCGGCTGTCGCTGCGGCCGAAACCGTCAGTGCCCAGCACTTTGAATTCCTTGACCGGCACCCACTGGCGAATCTGCTCAGCGAACAGCTTCATGTAGTCAGTCGACGCGATAACCGGACCTTTACGGCCACTCAGGCACTCTTCAACGTAGCTGACCTGTGGCTTCTGGCCAGGGTGCAGGCGGTTGGCACGTTCAACGGCCAGGCCGTCGCGACGCAGTTCGTTGAAGCTGGTAACGCTCCAGACGTCGGCACCGATGTTGAATTCGTCACGCAGGATCTTCGCAGCTTCACGCACTTCACGCAGGATGGTGCCGGAGCCCATCAGTTGAACGTGGTGAGCGGCTTCCTTGGTGTCTTCTTCAAGCAGGTACATGCCCTTGACGATGCCTTGCTCGACACCGGCCGGCATGGCTGGCTGCTGGTAGGACTCGTTCATCACGGTGATGTAGTAGAAGACGTCCTGTTGCTCTTCGGTCATCTTCTTCATGCCGTCCTGAATGATCACCGCCAGCTCATAGCCGTAGGTCGGATCGTAGGTGCGGCAGTTCGGGATGGTTGCAGCCAGGATGTGGCTGTGACCGTCTTCGTGTTGCAGGCCTTCACCGTTGAGCGTGGTGCGCCCGGCGGTGCCGCCGATCAGGAAGCCACGGGTGCGGCTGTCGCCAGCGGCCCAGGCCAGGTCGCCAATACGCTGGAAGCCGAACATCGAGTAGAAGATGTAGAACGGCAGCATTGGCTGGTTGTGGTTGGAGTACGAAGTACCGGCGGCGATGAAGGAGCTCATGGCGCCTGCTTCGTTGATGCCTTCTTCGAGGATCTGACCTTTCTTGTCTTCGCGGTAGAACATCACCTGGTCTTTGTCGACGGGCTCGTAGAGCTGGCCGGCGGACGAGTAGATGCCCAACTGACGGAACATGCCTTCCATACCGAAGGTACGGGCTTCGTCCGGGATGATCGGGACGATGCGCTGGCCGATGTCTTTGTCTTTGACCAACTGGGCCAGGATGCGCACGAACGCCATGGTGGTGGAGATTTCACGCTCGCCGGAGCCGTCAAGGATGGCCTTGAGGGTGTCCAGTGGCGGAGTCGGAATGCTCATGCTCTTGGCGCGACGCTGAGGCACAAAACCGCCCAGTGCCGTACGACGCTCGCTCAGGTAGCGGGCTTCAGCGCTGCCTTCTTCGGGTTTGAAGAACGGCAGGTTTTCGATTTCTTCGTCTTTGACCGGAATGTCAAAGCGGTCGCGGAACAACTTCAGGCTGTCGACGTCGACTTTCTTGGTGTTGTGCGCTGTGTTTTTCGCTTCGCCGGCACCGGTGCCATAACCCTTGATGGTCTTGGCCAGGATGACGGTTGGCTGGTCTTTATGGTTGACCGCTTCGTGGTACGCCGCGTAGACCTTGTACGGGTCGTGGCCGCCACGGTTGAGTTTCCAGATTTCGTCGTCGGACAGGTCTGCAACCATCGCCTTGAGTTCAGGCGTGTTGAAGAAGTGTTCACGCACGAACGCGCCGTCTTTGGCTTTGTAGTTCTGGTACTCGCCGTCGATGACTTCGTCCATGCGGCGTTGCAGGATGCCGTCGACGTCTTTGGCCAGCAGCGGGTCCCAGAAACGGCCCCAGATGACTTTGGTCACGTTCCACTGAGCACCGCGGAACACGCCTTCGAGTTCCTGGATGATCTTGCCGTTGCCGCGAACCGGGCCGTCGAGGCGCTGCAGGTTGCAGTTGATGACAAAAATCAGGTTGTCGAGGTTTTCGCGGCCTGCCAACGAGATGGCGCCCAGGGATTCCGGCTCGTCACACTCGCCGTCGCCCAGGAAACACCAGACTTTTTGCTTGCCGGCCGGGATGTAGCCACGGGCTTCCAGGTACTTCATGAAGCGCGCCTGGTAGATCGCCTGAATCGGACCCAGACCCATGGAAACGGTCGGGAACTGCCAGAAGTCAGGCATCAGCCAAGGGTGCGGGTAGGACGAGAGGCCCTGACCGTCGACTTCCTGGCGGAAGTTGTTCATTTGTTCTTCGGTGATGCGGCCTTCCATGAACGCACGGGCGTAAACGCCCGGGGAGGTGTGGCCCTGGAAGTAGATCAGGTCGCCGCCGTGTTCTTCGGTCGGGGCCTGGAAGAAGTAGTTGAAGCCGATGTCATACAGGGTTGCGCTGGAAGCGAAGCTGGAGATGTGACCGCCCAGGTCAGAATCTTTCAAGTTCGTGCGCATAACCATGGCCATGGCGTTCCAGCGAACCAACGAGCGAATGCGGCGTTCCATGAACAGGTCGCCAGGCATGCGTGCTTCGTGGGTCACGGGAATGGTGTTGCGGTATGGCGTTGTGATGGCGTACGGCAGCTGCGAACCGGTGCGAGTAGCGAGCTCACCCATACGGGTCATCAGATAGTGAGCACGGTCTTCGCCTTCTTTGTCGAGAACCGATTCCAGGGCGTCCAGCCATTCCTGGGTTTCGACGGGATCGAGGTCTTGCATGGCTTGCTCCAGGGCGGAAAGGCTTCCAGAATCGGTTGCCTGAGTTTGCGACTGGCCTTGTGGGCAGACGACATAAATTCTTGGATAGCCGGAAGTAGATTCCGGGGTTGTGTAGTTTTACTACAAATCGTTGGCCATTTCAGCCTTTCAAATGGGTGAGTCAGTAGTAAAACTACAGGATAGGCTTCAACGGCCCCCTGTTTGCTTGTGTGAAAAATCGATACTGTTGGTGCGAAATTTATCTTTTTGCCGAGTTGTCGCAGGTTTTGTGCCAATAAAAAACAATTGTCAGCTATTTATAACCTTTGTTCGACAGTCGGATTAAACCGCTGTTTCTTCCTGTCACCGTACCCGGCATTCCCTTCGCCGATCAAGGATAGACCATGAGCCTTCCGTCGCTTGCTCCAATCCCCTCCCTTTTAATGCCCGTTGCGAACCGTGCCGAACAGTCCTGGCGCGCTGCAGTGGCCGGGCTTGACGGCGGGCCGGGGCTGGACGATTGGTCTGACGCGCGTTGGGCAGCGTTCAGTCGCGTCAGTGCGGCCAGCGACTTCTTTATTGAGCAGGCGTTGCGCGACCCGTTGATGTTGCTGGAGCTGGCGAGCTTCGGTGAGCTGGACCGTAACTTCGCGCCTGGCGAGCTGTGCGGGCAAATTGCTGCCGCTGTGCAGCAGGCGCAAACCGATGAGGAGTTGGCTCGCGTGTTGCGTCGCCAGCGCACGCGGCAGCAAGTGCGCATCATCTGGCGCGACCTGACCCGCCAGGCGGATTTGATCGAAACCTGCCGCGACCTGTCGGACATGGCCGATGCCTGCATCGATCAGGCTTATCGCTGGCTGTACGAACGTCATTGCCAGCAGTTCGGCACACCGATCGGGCAGCGCAGCGGCGAGCCCCAGCCGATGGTGATTCTGGGCATGGGCAAGCTCGGGGCGGTGGAGCTGAACCTGTCGTCGGACATCGACCTGATCTTCGCCTACCCCGAAGGGGGCGAAACGGTCGGCGCCAAGCGCCCGCTGGACAATCAGGAGTTCTTCATTCGGTTGGGCCAGCGCCTGATTAAAGCGCTGGACCCCATGACCGTCGACGGTTTTGTATTCCGCGTCGACATGCGTTTGCGCCCGTATGGCTCGTCCGGGGCGTTGGTGCTGAGCTTCAATGCGCTGGAGCAGTATTACCAGGATCAGGGCCGCGACTGGGAGCGTTACGCGATGATCAAGGCCCGCGTGGTGGCAGGCGATCAAGTCATGGGCGCGCAATTGCTCGATCTGTTGCGCCCGTTCGTGTACCGGCGCTATCTCGATTTTTCGGCGATTGAAGCGCTGCGCACCATGAAGCAGCTGATTCAGCAGGAAGTGCGGCGCAAAGGCATGGCCGACAACATCAAGCTGGGGGCGGGCGGGATTCGCGAGGTTGAATTCATTGCTCAGGCCTTCCAGTTGATTCACGGGGGGCGAGACCTGAGCCTGCAACAGCGCCCGCTGCTCAAAGTGCTGAGCATTCTGGAGGGGCAAGGCTATTTACCTGCCGCTGTGGTCGCTGAATTGCGCGAAGGCTATGAATTTTTGCGCTACACCGAGCACGCGATTCAGGCGATTGCCGATCGCCAGACCCAGATGCTGCCCGACAGCGAGCTGGACCAAGCGCGCATTGCGTTCATGATGGGGTTTGACAGTTGGGCCGCGTTTCACGCGCAACTGATGGCGTGGCGAGGGCGAATTGACTGGCATTTCCGTCAGGTGATTGCCGACCCGGACGACGAAGAAGACATCGATGACGGTGAGCTGATTGTCGGCGGGGAATGGTTGCCGCTGTGGGAAGAAGTTCAGGACGATGCAGCGGCGTGCGTTCAACTTGAAGAGGCCGGGTTTGTCGACGCGCCCAAGGCACTGAAACAACTGGCCAGTCTGCGTTCCAGTCCGCAATTGCGCGCGATGCAGCGCTTGGGGCGAGAACGTCTCGACGCGTTTATCCCGCGCCTGCTGGCCCAGGCGGTTGAACACGCCAACCCGGATTTGGTGCTGGAACGGGTGTTGCCGCTGGTGGAAGCCGTGGCCCGTCGCTCGGCGTATCTGGTGTTGTTGACCGAAAACCCCGACGCGCTGCGCCGTCTGTTGACCTTGTGTGCGGCCAGCCCGTGGATCGCTGAGCAAATCACGCGCTTTCCGCTGCTGCTCGATGAGTTGCTGAATGAAGGCCGTCTGTTCAAGCCGCCCCTGGCACCGGAGCTGGCTGCGGAGTTGCGTGAGCGCCTGACGCGCATTCCGGAAGATGACCTGGAACAGCAGATGGAAGCGCTGCGTAATTTCAAACTGGCGCACCGTTTGCGCGTGGCGGCGTCGGAAATCGCGGGCAGCCTGCCTTTAATGAAGGTCAGCGATTACCTGACATGGCTGGCCGAGGCCATTCTGGAACAAGTGCTGGCGCTGGCCTGGCGTCAGACGGTTGCCAAATACGGCACGCCGCAGCGCACCGACGGCAGCCTGTGCGACCCCGGCTTTATTATTGTCGGCTACGGCAAAGTGGGCGGTATCGAACTGGGGCACGGCTCTGATCTGGACCTCGTGTTTATCCACGATGGCGACCCGAACGCCGATACCGACGGGCCAAAACCCATCGACAGCGCACAGTTTTTCACCCGCCTGGGGCAGCGGATCATTCACTTGCTCACCGCGCAAACCAACTCTGGCCAGTTGTATGACGTCGATATGCGCTTGCGTCCGTCAGGCGCTTCCGGGTTGTTGGTCAGCTCCCTCGGTGCTTTTGAGCGCTATCAGCAAAACGAAGCCTGGACCTGGGAGCATCAGGCGTTGGTGCGCGCCCGTGTGCTGGTGGGCTGCAAGCAAGTGGGCAGTGCATTCGAGCAAGTGCGCGCCAGCGTGCTGGGCCGCGAGCGGGACTTGCCCACGTTGCGTCAGGAGGTCAGCGAGATGCGGGCCAAGATGCGCGACAACCTCGGCACGCGCATAACCGCCGCCGGCCTGGGTGAAAACGCCTTCGAGGCCACGGTGCCGTTCGACCTCAAGCAGGACGCCGGAGGTATCGTCGATATTGAATTTATGGTGCAATACGCGACCCTTGCATGGGCGCGGGACTACCCGCAGTTGCTTCGTTTCACCGATAACATCCGCATTCTGGAAGGGCTGGAAGAGGCCGGGTTAATGCCCGCCGCCGATGCCAGCCTGCTGCGTGAGGCTTACAAGGCCTTTCGTGCTGTTGCCCACCGCCAGGCCTTGCAGAAGGAAGCCGGGGTGGTCACGGGCGATCAGTTTGTCGTCGAACGTCAGAACGTACGGCGCATTTGGTCTGAGCTGGGCCTGGGCCCGGTCAGCCAGAACACAGAGTTAAAGCTGTAAAACGTATCCGGCGGGCCCATAAGGTCCGTCCAATTTGCCTGTCGTCTCAAGGCGCAGGTGCTGGATTCTTTGAGGAGCGTAATGATGTCGATGGCTGATCGTGATGGTGTGATCTGGTATGACGGCAAATTGGTGCCGTGGCGTGACGCAACAACCCACGTGCTGACCCATACCCTGCACTACGGAATGGGCGTGTTTGAAGGCGTGCGTGCGTACGAAACCCCGCAGGGCGCCGCGATTTTCCGCCTGCAGGCGCACACTGACCGCCTGTTCGATTCGGCCCATATCATGGGCATGAAGATCCCGTTCAGCAAAGACGAAATCAACGAAGCGACCCGCGTGGCGGTGCGTGAAAACAACCTCGACAGCGCCTACATTCGCCCGATGGTGTTCTACGGGTCTGAAGCCATGGGCCTGCGTGCCACCGGGCTGAAAGTCCACGTGATCATCGCGCCGTGGAGCTGGGGTGCCTATATGGGCGCCGAAGCACTGGAAGTCGGGATCAAGGTGCGTACCAGCTCCTTCACCCGCCACCACGTGAACATTTCCATGACCCGTGCCAAGGCCAACGGTCATTACATCAACTCGATGCTGGCCCTGCAGGAAGCGATTTCCGGCGGTGCCGACGAAGCGCTGTTGCTGGACCCGGAAGGTTTCGTGGCCGAAGGCTCGGGCGAGAACGTGTTTCTGGTCAAGGATGGCGTCATCTACACCCCGGACGTGACCGCGTGCCTCAATGGCATCACCCGCAGCACGATCCTGACCCTGGCCACCGAGCTGGGTTACAAATTTGTTGAAAAACGCATCACCCGCGACGAGGTGTACATCGCCGACGAAGCGTTCTTTACCGGCACGGCCGCTGAAGTGACGCCGATTCGTGAAGTCGACGGGCGTCAAATCGGGATCGGCCGTCGTGGTCCGATCACTGAAAAACTGCAAAAGGCTTACTTTGATCTGGTTACCGGCAAAACGTCGGCCCACGCCGAGTGGCGTACACTGGTCAAATAAAGCGAAATGGCATCACAGCGGGGAGGCGAAAGCCTGAGACCCGCCAGTTAAGAACAGGCTGCCCCTGCACGAGCGAGTTCGCTCACTCTTGCGGCTGATGGCCCTTGACTGGCGAGCATCAGGCGAATGCCTCCCTTGCTTGTTTATGGAAACTTATGAAAATTTTGATCGTTGGGCCCAGCTGGGTCGGTGACATGGTGATGGCGCAGACACTGTTCCAGTGCCTGAAACAGCGTCACCCAGAGTGCGAAATCGATGTGCTGGCGCCTGAGTGGAGCCGGCCGATTCTCGAGCGCATGCCTGAAGTTCGCCAGGCCTTGAGCTTTCCGCTCGGCCACGGCGCACTGGAACTGGTCACGCGGCGCAAGATCGGCAAGTCCCTCAAGGGTCAGTACGATCAGGCCATCCTGCTGCCCAATTCATTGAAATCGGCGCTGGTGCCGTTTTTCGCCGGGATCGCCAAGCGCACCGGCTGGCGCGGCGAATTTCGCTACGGCCTGCTGAACGACGTGCGCACGCTCGACAAAGAACGCTACCCGCTGATGATCGAGCGCTTCATGGCGCTGGCGTATGCGCCGGGCGCCGCGTTGCCCACGCCGTACCCGCGCCCGGCCTTGCAAATTGACCCGCAAAGCCGCGACGCCGCACTCAACACCTTTGGCCTGACCCTCGACCGTCCGGTGCTGGCGCTGTGCCCAGGTGCGGAATTCGGTGAGTCCAAGCGCTGGCCGTCTGAACACTACGCCAACGTCGCTGAACAGAAGATCCGCGAAGGCTGGCAGGTGTGGCTGTTCGGTTCGAAAAACGATCACGCGGTGGGCGAAGACATCCGCGCACGCTTGATCCCCGGCTTGCGTGAAGAGGCCGTCAACCTCAGCGGCGACACCTCGCTGGCCGAGGCCATTGATCTGTTGTCTTGTGCCGACGCCGTGGTGTCCAACGATTCGGGCCTGATGCACGTGGCGGCTGCGCTGAATCGCCCGCTGGTGGCCGTGTATGGTTCAACCTCGCCGGGTTTCACCCCGCCGCTGGCCGACAAGGTCGAGATCGTGCGCCTGGGGCTCGAATGCAGCCCGTGCTTTGAACGCACCTGCCGTTTCGGTCATTACAACTGCCTGCGCGAACTGATGCCGCAACTCGTCGTAGACGCCTTGCAGCGTTTGCAGGGCTCACCGGTCGAGGTTCACTAGGTGCGCGTCCTGTTGGTGAAAACCTCATCCCTTGGGGACGTGATTCATGCATTGCCCGCGCTGACCGACGCCGCGCGGGCGATTCCGGGCATCACGTTTGACTGGGTGGTGGAAGAAGGCTTTGCCGAGATTCCGACCTGGCACCCGTCAGTGGGCAACGTGATTCCCGTGGCCATCCGCCGCTGGCGCAAGAACCTCTGGGAAACCATCAAAAGCGGCGAATGGCGACGTTTCAAGCAACGCTTGCGCGCTGAAAAATACGACCTGGTCATCGACGCGCAAGGTTTGCTCAAAAGTGCGTGGCTGACCCGCTATGTCAAGGCGCCCGTCGCAGGGTTTGATCGCGACTCGGCCCGGGAGCCGCTGGCCAGCCGTTTTTACCAGCGCCGCCTGGCTGTGGCGCGCGGCCAGCACGCCGTCGAACGTTTGCGTCAGCTGTTTGCCGTTGCGCTGGGTTACGACTTGCCCAAAGGCTTGGGCGATTACGGGCTGGATGTCGACCGCTTGGTCGAGTTGCCGCGTCAGAAGCCGTTTGTCCTGTTCCTGCACGGCACCACGTGGGACACCAAACACTGGCCCGAAGTGTACTGGCGCGACCTGGCCATTCGCATGGGGCACTTGGGCGTTCAGGTGCGTTTGCCGTGGGGCAACCCGGCCGAGAAGGCCCGCGCGGAACGTATCGCCAGGGAGTTGCCTCACGTGGTGGTACTGCCCAAGTTGAACCTGGCAGGCGTCGCCAAAGTGCTGGCCGGCGCCAGTGCCTGCGTGGCGGTGGACACGGGCCTCGGGCATCTGGCGGCGGCACTGGATGTGCCCACCATTTCCCTGTTCGGGCCGACCAACCCCGGTCTGACGGGCGCCTATGGCAAGTCGCAAATCCACCTCGCCAGCGATTTCCCGTGCGCGCCTTGCCTGCAGAAAAAATGCACATACCCACCGACTGCACAGGACCAGCAGCGGTTTGACCTGAAAACCGAGTGGCCCTTGTGCTTCACTCGTTTGAACCCTGAGCGTGTCGCAAGTCGATTAAGCACGTTGTTACTGGCTGAGGAACTGCGCTGATGCAACTGGCTTTTGTCCTGTACAAATACTTTCCGTTTGGCGGTCTGCAACGGGACTTCATGCGCATTGCGCTGGAGTGCCAGAAACGCGGGCACCAGATCCGCGTCTACACCATGATCTGGGAAGGCGATATCCCGCCGGGTTTTGAAGTGCTGGTGGCCCCGGTCAAGGCGTTCTTCAACCACACGCGCAATGAAAAAATGCTCGCCTGGATGCAGGCTGACCTGGCCAAGCGCCCGGTGGATCGTCTGATTGGCTTCAACAAAATGCCAGGGCTGGACGTCTATTACGCCGCTGACGGTTGTTTTGAAGACAAGGCGCAAAACCTGCGGCACTCGATGTACCGCTATTTCAAGCGCTACAGGCACTTTGCCGAGTACGAGCGCGCGGTGTTCGACAAGCACGCTAAAACCGACATCCTGATGATTTCCGAAGTCCAGCAACCGTTGTTCATCAAGCACTACGGCACCCCGATCGAGCGCTTCCATTTGCTGCCGCCGGGGATTGCGCTGGATCGCCGTGCGCCGCCGAATGCGGCTGACATTCGGGCGGATTTCCGGCGTGAGTTCAAGCTGGCAGACGATGATTTGTTGCTGGTGCAGATCGGCTCTGGCTTCAAGACCAAAGGCGTGGATCGCAGCCTTAAAGCGCTGGCGGCATTGCCCGCGGACCTTAAAAAACGCACCCGCCTGTTTGTCATCGGTCAGGACGACCCCAAAGTCTTTCAATTGCAAAGTGCCACGTTGGGGCTGGGCGAGCACGTGCAGTTCATGAAAGGACGCAGCGACATCCCGCGCTTTTTGTTGGGCGCGGACGTGCTGATTCACCCGGCCTACAACGAAAACACCGGCACCGTACTGCTTGAAGCGCTGGTGGCCGGCTTGCCGGTGCTGGTCAGCGCGGTATGCGGTTACGCCCATTACATTGCCGAAGCGGATGCGGGGCGTGTGCTGGATGAGCCGTTCGAGCAGGCGCAACTCAATGAGTACCTGACCCACATGTTGTCCGATGATGCTGCGCGCGCGGCCTGGAGCCAAAACGGCCTGGCCTTCGCGCAGACGGCCGACCTCTATAGCATGCCGCAGCACGCTGCGGATGTGATTCTGGCGGAGCAACACTGATGAAATTGATACTTGCCGAACCGTTCAAGCGCTTATGGGCCGGGCGCGATGCGTTCACCGAAGTCGAGCGTCTGGAAGGCGAGGTTTACCGCGAGCTGGAAGGCCGACGCACGTTGCGTACTGAGGTCGACGGGCGTGGTTTCTTTGTCAAAATCCACCGGGGCATTGGCTGGGGCGAAGTGTTCAAGAACCTGCTGACCGCCAAATTGCCCGTGCTCGGCGCAGGTCAGGAGTGGCGGGCGATCAATCGTCTGCATGAGGTCGGCGTTCCGACCATGACCGCCGTGGCCTATGGCGAGAAAGGCAGCAACCCGGCCGCACAGCACTCGTTCATCATCACCGAAGAACTGGCGCCCACGGTCAGCCTTGAAGATTTCAGCATCAACTGGGTCAAGCAACCGCCTCAGCCCCGGCTCAAGCACGCGCTGATCGCTGAAGTGGCGCGCATGACCGGCATGATGCACCGCGCAGGCGTCAACCATCGCGACTGCTACATTTGCCACTTTTTGCTGCACACCGACCAACCGGTGACGCCGGACAATTTCCGTCTGTCGATCATCGATTTGCACCGCGCCCAGACCCGCCCGGTCATCAGCCGCCGCTGGCGCAACAAAGACTTGGCAGCGCTGTATTTTTCGGCGCTGGACATCGGCTTGACCCCGCGCGACAAGCTGCGTTTTTTGCGTGGTTATTTCCAGATGCCGCTGCGCCAGATCTTGCGCGATGAAGCCCGTCTGTTGGCCTGGCTGGAAGGCAAGGCGAAAAAACTCTACGAACGCAAAGTGCGTTATGGGGATGCACTGTAATGGCGGGCTGGAATCTGGACCCGGCCTACAGCGCGCTGGCCCGAGACTTTGGCACCCTGGACGCGGTGTTTGCGCTCAAGGGCGAACACCTGACCCGCGATCCGCTGTCGGAGGTGATCCGCGTTCAGCGCGAGGGCGTGAATTATTACGTCAAGCGCTACACCGGGGCGGGCAAAGGGCTGCGTCGCTATCTGGGCCGCCCGCGCGTGAAGTCCGAATGGCAGAACCTCAAGCGGTTCGCCAAGTGGGGCATTCCGACGGCTGACGTGGTGGCCTGGGGCCTTGAGCGTAAAGGCCTCGCCTACGCCCGTGGCGCCATGATTACCCGCGAACTGCCGAACACCCGCGACCTCTCGGAGCTGGCCGACAACAATGACCCGTTGCTCAAGGACCGGCGTTGGGTCGATGGAGTCAGCCGCCAGTTGGCGCGTTACACCAAGACCATGCATGACCACCGCTTCACCCATAACGATTTGAAGTGGCGCAACTTGCTGATCGACGATCAGGCGCAGCTGTATTTGATCGATTGCCCCAACGGCGACTTCTGGCGCGGTTTCTGGCTCAAGTACCGCATCACCAAAGACCTGGCCTGCCTCGACAAAGTGGCCAAATACCACCTGTCGGCCACCCAGCGCCTGCGCTTTTATTTCCAATACACCGGGCGGACGACGCTCACTGGGGCGGACAAGGAACGCGTCCGTCATATCGTGCGTTTTTTTGAGGGCCGGGAATGACTGATTTTGTGGCAGACGCTGATCGCGCCTTGCTGGAACGCAATGGACTGGCGGATTTCGATGCGTTGTGGAACCTGCAACTCGATGCGGTGGACGAACCCAACACCAGTCGCGGTGGCTGGAGCAGCGTGTTTCGCATGGACCTCGACGGTCAGGGGTTTTACCTCAAACGTCAAAGCAACTACCTGACCCGCACGCTGCACAGCCCGTTGGGTGAGCCGAGTTTCGCCCGCGAGTTCCGTAATATTCAGCGCTATCAGCAGTTAGGCATTCCCGCGCTGGAAGCGGTGTTTTTTGGTGAGCGCAAAGTCGGGGGCGAGCGTCGGGCCATTCTGATGACCCGTGCGCTGGATGGCTGGAATGACCTCGACTCGTTGCTGGAGCAATGGCCCCAGTTGAGCGCACCCCAGCGCCAGGCGATCTTGCAGGCCTGCGGCCAACTGGCGCGGCGTCTGCACGAGGTGCGTCAGGTGCATGGCTGTTTCTACCCCAAGCACATCTTTTTGCAGCCTGATGGCCCGGCGTACCGCGCGCAGTTGATCGACCTTGAAAAAACCCGGCCGTTGCTGTTGGGCCAGCGCGACCGGGTCAAGGATATTGAGCCGTTACTGCGCCGCGCGCAGGTCTGGACTGAAACAGACGTGCGCACGATGCTGGCGGCTTATCTCGATCAGCCCCTGGACAGCGGTTTGGTCGAGGCGTGGTATCAACGTCTGAATGTGCGTCGTAATCAAAAGGAGAACCGCTGATGCGTCTATCCGAACTGCAAAAAACCGGGCGTGCCCCGGGATTGCCGCTGAGTATTGAGCTGGCGGACGCTGCCGGGCCCGCGCACTTGCAACTGCTGACGTTGTTGCGCGTCTTGCCGGGCCAGCGCTATGTCGGCGCCGGTGTCTGGCGTGGTCGCACCGTGCTGGCCAAATTGATGGTCGGCAGCAAGGCTGCGCGCAACTTTGAACGTGAGCTGACGGGTGTCCGCGTGCTGGCCGAGCAGGGGTTGACTACACCGCTGTTGCTGGCAGACGGGTTGCAGGAAGGTGAGGGCGGCTGGTTGCTGTTTGAGTTTCTGGAGCACGCCGAGAGCCTGGGCGACGCGTGGCGCGCCGTTGAGGATTTGCCGGTGCTGGCAGACGAGCAACAAGCTGTATTGGCGCAAGCCCTGGAAGCCATTGCCCGGATGCACCTCAAAGGCGTGTGGCAGCAAGACCTGCATCTGGACAACCTGTTGCGTCAAAACGGCAAACTGTTCGTCATCGACGGTGGCGGTATTTGCGTTGAAACCGCGGGCACGCCGTTGTCTCGACAAAAGGTACTGGAAAACCTGGGGGTGTTCTTCGCTCAGTTGCCCAAAAACCTTGAGCCGTTTATCGAAGAGTTGCTGGTGCATTACCTGCTCAGTAACGGTGAGCACGCCTTGCCGCTGGAAGCATTGCTCAAGCACGTCGAAAAAGTGCGCGCCTGGCGTCTGAACGACTTTCTCGACAAGGTCGGCCGCGACTGTTCGTTGTTCAGCGTGCAACGTGGGACGATGGCCTTTCAAGCTGTGCGACGTGAAGAAGAGGCCGCGATGCTGCCGGTGCTGGCCAGGGCTGATGCGTTGCTCGATCAGGGCCATCTCTACAAAACCGGCGGCGCAGCGAGTGTCGGCAAGGTTGAAGTAGACGGTCGCACGCTGGTGATCAAACGCTACAACATCAAGGGCGTTGCCCATTGGCTTAAACGCTTCTGGCGCCCGAGCCGCGCCTGGCACTCATGGCGTGAAGGCAATCGGCTGGCGTTTCTCGGTATCGCCACGCCCAAGCCGCTGGCACTGCTGGAAACCCGGTTTTTGTGGTTGCGCACCAAGGCCTATCTGGTCACTGAATACTTGCCCGGGCCGGACATCATTGAGCGTTTTGCGCCTTACGTTGAGAGCGGCGATGCCCCAGAAGCCGAGTTGCAGGCGCTGGATCAGCTGTTTGCTGACTTGATTCGTGAGCGCATCAGCCATGGTGATCTGAAGGGGCATAACGTGTTTTGGGACCCATCACGGGCGCCCGGACGTTGGGCGCTGATTGATCTGGACTCAATGTGCCAGCACCGCAGCACTGCCAGCTTCTCCGCGGCCTACGCCCGTGACAGGGCGCGTTTTATGCGCAACTGGCCGCAGGCTTCAGCGTTGCATCGTTTGCTGGACGAGCGCCTGCCTACGTGCTGATCGATGTGGGTTGACCCGCGCGCCCCTCTGCAAGGCCCCGCCCCTTTCGGCGGAGCCTGACAGACAGGCGCCGTGCCAGACTGCTATGTAGTTAATTTACGGGGCATGCCGCAGGCCGATAGCGTGAAGGTCTTCTATCAAATCTTTGACGAAAACGTAGCGCTTTTCATGAACGGGTTGCCAGCGAGGGCGCTCGATAAAAAAGTGCCCTGATTCGGTTGTTTTCAAAGGCGTGTAAACGATTTCATTGGAAGTGGATCGATGTATTAACCGTGCGCCTTGCGGGGAGTTGTCGAGCAGGAATGTGCCGGGTTTATCCAGTTGATGTTCAAGCTGCTCTACGCTCAAGGGTGGCCTGTTGGGCTGGGCACCTTGGATGTTTACTTCAAGCCAATAATCGTTTTTCAGCAATTTATAGTCAGCGCCGGGCCTGTTCTTTATCAGGTCACTGATGTCTTGGCGAAGGGTGTAGGGTGTGCCGCAAGCGGCATCGGTCACTCGTATTCCAACAGCCCCTTCAAGTTCTGACAGGCCCGGTACACCTTTGAACGTGTTGGCGTGTGAATTGCCTGTCAAGGCGATCCATTTGTGTCCGCCGGTGTCTGCCATATGTTTTTGGATAACACGAGAAGCGACGTAACTGAACATTTCATACCGTTCCAGATTAAAGGCGGTTATTGGCAAGTCCTGCGAGTAGTAACTGGCCATGCAATCGAGGGCTTTCATTTCAATCCCGTAACGCCTCGCCTCTCGTATCAGGTTGCTATAGGTATAGGGGGTGCCCTCGGGCAATTGGTGACCCGCATCCTGGTTTTTAAGAAACTGCTTTAACGGTCGATCCATCTTTCCGGTTTTAAAGTATTTATCGAGCAACGGTTGATGCGCGTCGGTTTGAAGGTGTTCGAGATAAATCACCTTCACCTTGTTTTTAGACAGAGACTTCATGCTCTCGATAAGAATCTTTTTGGCGCCGATGTCCGAGTGGCATTCACCGACCACGATGCCGTTGAAGTCTTCATGTAACCGCTTGAAAAAATCCTGTGGCGCCATGGGCGCCGGCAACGTGGGGCGTGCAGGTCGTGGCTTTATAGGGTTGCTTGCGAAAAAGTGTTGAGCGTCGGCCAGCAACTTAAGCCGAAACTCAGTGAAGAACTTAGCCAGCCGTGCGATTTCGGGATTGGGAAAAATATAGTGGCTGTCCAGAAACTTGGGCGTGTTTTCAATATGAAGTTGCAGGGCTTTGTTGTATTGAGCAGGTACGTCGTAATGACCTTCAGGCACTACGGGCAGGGCAGCAGGCAGTTCGATATCGGGGTTTCGCAGTGACCGCCAGCAGTTTGGCCCCAGCTTGATCTCCCAGTGCTCCGCAGTTTTACGCAGTTTGTACGGGCCGGCACGCTGTGCTGATCCGCCGGGTGTTTGCACATACACGTTGCGGCCCAGCCAACCTTTGTACACCTCATATACATGGCCGTTTTCCTGTATGTAACGCTTGTTATTGAGGTGATAGATGCCCTGGCTGTCAGCCGTATGAGCTGACAGGTTCACGCCAGTCACCCGTGCACTTTCCACGAGGCGTACAGGGGCGCTCTTTCGTTGGAAGAATGGTGCCACCACATTAACGCCCCAGCGCCCGGCCGAGACTTCCCGCACAGGCGCCTGATACGGTGCGTTGGGGTTGCGTTCATCAATCACGCGCCAGGTGTTCTCCAGCGTGTCGTAGCGAGCGCGGTACACGTTGCCGGCTTCGTCCTTTATATAGTGCCGCGTTGGCCCGGTTGCGCTTGCAACTGACTCATACACACCGCCGCCATAGGCCCCGCCCGTTTTCAGAAGCAGGTCGCTGCCGGGCTTCGCGCATGCCGCGCCGGGACTGAGTGTTGCCGTTGGGGGTTTGACACGCTGGCGGATGGCGCGTGCGAAAACAGAGGAGCCCGCGAAATCTGAAGCGCCATCGGTCACATGGGCGATAGCCCCCATGAAGTGCAAAAAGGCTTCGTGTTCTTCTTCGCGTGCGAGTGCGTCCACCCCCAGCGTGATTTGATAAATGAAGCGCAGCGCCACAATGGGCAGCAGCACGCGGACAGGCAATACGAAGGACACCACATCAACGACGGCCAGCACCGCGTCCTTGGCAGTGTTGACGTTACTTTCGTAGGTGGAGGTCGTTTGCTCATCCGCGTCCCGGAACGCGTAGGACACTTCATTGTTGTATGACGCTTCGAACGCATGGTCATAGATGATCTGCAGCTGGGTGCTGGATTCATCCAGGCCTGCTTTCAACACGGGCGTGAGGTAAGGCTGGCGAGCGGATGTCACACGCTGTTGCACATAGCTGTGCAAATGCTCGCGGGACATTAACTGCCCCAGCGCCTGACGAGCGTTCGCCACCAGAAACCGGCTATTGTCGGGCGCATCAGGCAGGTAACAGAGCAGCTCGGTGCTTGCGGTCGAACTGAACACCATCACGCCGGGCAGCACGTTCTTATTCACGATCAATAGCTGTGCCCTGACCTGCGCACCCTCGACCTTTGCACGTGTTGCGTCATCGGGCTGATCGAGCACGGCTTGTACGATGGCCACTTGCGTGGCGTTCAGGGTGCCGGCCAATTTGGCTTCAAGCAGGTCCAGGCTCAGTTGTGCCCGCTTTAGCGCTACGTAGCGTTCTTTACGCCAGCCGGCTTGTGACGACGTCACCAACACATGATTCAAGTGTTTGATATAGCTGTCGCCCACATCCAACTGGCGGACCAGCGTCTTGATGTAGTCCTTGGTGAGGACCGGGTGCGGGGTGCCATTGGCCTCTATGATCTGGGCCGTGAGCGCAAACGTCACGTCCCACACACCGACATTGGAGAGTGCCAGCTGGGTCAGGCTCATGCGGTGGGTGACATAGCTGATCGTAGGGCCGGTCCTGTCGATGCTGTTCCCGGCGGTGTAGGCCGAACCAAACGTGGGGAAGATCACGGGGCCTGTTTGAACCGCTTCAGTGGTCAGGATGCACAGGCTGTCGGGGTCGCACTCAATGCCGTGGTCGGCTTTGATCTGCTGCTTGAATTGCGTGCGGGCGTAACCCAGCAGCGTGTGTTTCTTACCGCTTTCGGTGATGGGGGAGGCATCCGGGGCTTCGCAGGCCTGCTGTTCATGGATCAGTCGTGCTGCGGCCAGCCGCCATTGCGCTTTTTCATCGTCGGTTGCTGTTTTGAGCCAGTGCGGCAACTGCTTCTCAAACAGGTGGGCATAGCGCGAACGCACAATGGCCGCCGGGTTCACGAACCAGCTCGCGTTCACGGACTGTTCGATCCGTTTGAACAGCCGTTGCGGGGACACGAATGTTGTCCCTGCGAGGTGATTGCGTCTGGCTTCGGCGCATGCATGCAGCATGTCGTGCTTGAGCTTCTCGATTAAGCCTTTTGCGCAAAGGGACGGGGCCTCTTGTTCGGTCGAGACCAGTCTGACCTGCTCAAGACCCTGTGTGTGTGGGTGTTCTTTGGCCAGCACCAGGTTAAGTAAAGCGGCGCGCTGGTCAGGGTCCTTGAGCCTGGCGTTGAGTTCCTGTGTCAGCAGATGCAGCGAATCGAACGCCTCAAGGCCGTTGTCAGGCGTGTAAAACACGACATTGCGCAGGCTTGAGTCGTCCGTGTCGCTCAGGTGTTTGTCGGTAATCGCAAACACCCCCCTCAGCTTGATATCAGGCATAGGCCTTTCGGCCTTCAGGAAAACTTCGTACAGCCCTTGTGTTGAGGAGTGCTTAGGCATAACCGAACTGCAGCAGTGAGTGATTGCATCGGCCGCTGCGCGGCTCAAGGTTTGGTCTTCAAGGCGCACCGCAGCCTCGTCTAACAGCAAATGCTGAAGACACTGGGTCAACCATTGCTGGGGCGGCATCGCTTGGAACTCGGCATGCGGCGTTTGCCAGAAGTCAGCCCAAACGTCCTGAACACAAAGGTCATAGTTGCGAATGACATGCTCAAGGTAGCTTTCAAGGTCGACGGGTGTCAGGCCCGGAGTTCGATGCGCCTCGTCCACGGAGTAGGCCTGACTGTAAACATGGTGTTGGCCTTGTACGAAGGTAGGCGGAGTTTGTGCCAGAAAGCTGCCTTCGATCTGCGAGCTGAGGGTCTTGCTGACGAGCACCGGGGACTGCCCCGGCTCGGGCAGGGCTTCGTGATTGATGTGCAAACCTTCGGTCCGGCTGTCTTGGGGAAGCCGCGGGAAGGTTTTGCACAGCCGATGATTAAAGGCCGCCTCCAGCGTGGGCACGTGCAAACGAAGAGTGTGCAGTTTATGTTCAGCGCTTTTGAGGCGATCCAGGTGCGTGGTCATATGACGTCCTTGTCAGAGCCCGCGCGGGGATCGCGCGAGCCAGTGCTGACAGGAGATATGAACGGAGTCGGGCTAGGGTGGTAGATAGTTACTGCCGGTGGTGTTCTCTCGCTTTACACGCCTTAAAAGCTGTACTGCGCGCCAGCCCCCGCGTACCACGAGCGGCCGGGGGCTGCTTCGTAAAAACGGTCGTTGCCGTCGGCCACAATCACCGAACCCACGTATTGGCGGTCCAGCAAGTTGTCCAGGCGCAGGGTCTGGTGGAAGGTCCAGTGCTCGACCTTCTGCTCAAACTGCGCCCGCCAGTTGAACACGCTGTAAGCCGGTGCCGCCTTCTTGCTGTTGGTGTCTTCGACGTACACCTTACTGCGGTACATGCCTTCGACGGCGGTGCTGACCCAGTCGGTCGGCTTCCAGTTCACTTCGGCAAACAGCGTGGTTTGAGGTACGCCGGGCAAGTAGTTGCCTTTGTCCACCGGGCCTTTGCTACTGGCGAAGTCGCTGTCGTAAGTGGCCTGGAGGCGGGTGTAGGCGAGGGTGGTGGTCCAGTGTTCGCTGAGCTGGCTTTCGACGCCCAGCTCAAAACCGCGGCGCAGGGTGCGGCCGGCGTTTTGGTAACTGGTACGCCCGCCCACCGAGCCCGCGACGACCAACTCATCCTCGGTGGTGATCTGGAAGATCGCAGCGTTGATGCGGGTGTTGTCGAGTTGTGCTTTCAGGCCGACTTCATACTGAGTGCTTTCAGAAGGCTTCAGGCCAAAGTTGAAGCCTTCCTGATTGCCCGGCGCGTAGGCCAGTTCGGCTTGAGTGGGTGTTTCGAACCCTTTTCCGGCACTGATATAGCCATGTAATTCGGGCGTGAAGGCATACATCACGCTCATCGACGGTGTGGCTTTTTCATAGCGCTTGGTGCCGCTGGCATCACCGTTGCTCAAAAAGTGATCGTCGACATCCATTTCCATAGTGCTGTAGCGCAACCCGGCTTGAAGTGTCCAATCATCGATGGCCCAGTTAGCTTGCACGAAGGGGTCCAGGCTGCGTGCTGTGTCTACTTCGTCGCGACGCATTTCACCTTTAACGCCTAGCTGGTCGCCATTGTAGTTTTGATAGCCGTGACGGTTATCACGGCTCTGATCAAAGTCCAGGCCGCTGATGATAACCAGTTCACCCGGTGCGCTCTCTATGGGCTGAATCCAATGCACATTGGCACCGTAAAACTTACGGTCAAATTGGACGACACCTCCACCGCGAGCGTTTGCCGGGTTGAGCGTGTTGGTATTCCCGATGTACTTCGGAATCGCCAAATACTGAATCACGCTGCGCGTACCGGTGTACGCATTGACCTGCAAGGTCGCGTCGCCAAAGTAGCGCTCGTAGTTCATGCCCAGTTGCTGATGATCGATGCTTTTGCGCGTGTTGTACGTGAGTGCGTTGGGCGTGACTGAGCGTGGGTCGGCTTTGTAGGCGTCCCAGCTTTGCCCCAGCGGGTCTTGCGTGCCGTTTTGCTCAAGGCTGCTGTAGATCAGCGCCAGTTTGCTGTCTTCGTCAGGTTTGAGGTTGAGCTTGGCAAAGGTCTGATCGCGGCGGGCGGCGCTGTGGTCGCGGTAACCGTCGGTGTCCATGCGCGAAGCATCAAGCACAAAACCAACGCCATCGGCGGCGCCTTCGGCCGTGAGGTGGTTTTTGCTCAGGCCGTCGCTGCCAATGAGGGTTTCGGCGCCAATACGAGGCGGCCCTTCGCCGTCTCTGGAGAACATCTGAATGACCCCGCCAGCATTGCTGCCGTAAAGCGTGGCTGCCGGGCCGCGCAAGACTTCGATGCGCTCGGCGGTGTCGAGATTAAAGGTCGCGGCCTGGCCCTGGCCGTCCGGTGTGCTGGCGGGGATGCCGTCGGCAATCAGTTTGATGCCGCGCACGCCAAACGCGGAGCGGGCACCAAAGCCACGGGACGAGATCTGCAGGTCCTGCGCGTAGTTCTGCCGGTTTTGCACCACCAGGCCTGGAACGCGGGACAGCACTTCCGACGCGTTGATGCCCAATTGGCCATCACTGATCTGCTGCTGATTGATGCTGTCTACCGAGTAGGGCAGGTCAAAACTGGGGCTGGCGCTGCGCGAACCCGTGATGACACTGGGGTCGAGTTCCAGAGTGTCGGCGACGCTGAAGGGTGCGAGGCACAGGCCCGGCAGCAAAAGGGCAAAACGGGCGGGTACAAAAAATTTCATGGGGGGTATCGGGGTTCCGTGTGACGCGACCCGTCAGGGCGACGGGTTTCAGGCTAGCAGAGGGGGCGCAGTTTAGCGGGCGTAAGAGCGTTCATACGAGGACTTCAGAAACCATGACCTGCAAATCAAGTAAGCCGGGTGCTAGGTTGCCCAATCCTTCTGGAGTCAATCTGATGACCTGCAAACGTGCGTTGTTGTGTGTCTTGCCGTGCCTGTTGATCGGCTGCGGAACCGCCAAAACCCTGATCGGCAGCGATGCGAGCGTGGTCCGGGACCTGAAAAAACAGCGCACCTATTGTGAGTCGGTGCCGCGTGTTTATAGCGGCGTGGCGTTCGACCTGTGTGTGCTGAATGCCACGCCCAATACCGTCAGTGGCGTGCCCGAAGGGTTTGTGCCGATTTTCTTTTTTGACGTGCTGGCCAGCGCGGTCGTCGACTCGGTGGTGCTGCCCTACACGATTTTTCTGCAGAACCGCGATGGCAGCTTGCTATTGAAGTAGACGGGCAGGGCGCCAGGGCGCGGCAAATAGCGCTGGGTCATTGCGGCACTCTTTACGCTATAATCCCGCCCTTTAGTTGTTTCCTGCTGTGCAGGAAGCACTTCATTTTTTCAGGCGCCCGCCGCCTGCCTGCATTCAAAAGAGGCACAACCTGTGGCATTGACGATTCTTGGCCTGTCCGGCGCCCTGAGCCATGACCCCTCAGCGGCCCTCTATATCGACGGCAAGCTGGTAGCAGCGGCCGAAGAAGAGCGTTTTGTCCGCGACAAGCATGCAAAGCACCGCATGCCTTACGAGTCCGCGAAGTTCTGCCTTGAACAGGCGGGTATCAAGCCTTCTGACGTTGATGTGGTCGCGATCCCTTTCGCACCGATCAGCTTGTTCGGTGAGGCGCGCTGGCACTATGCCAAGCGTTACTGGTACGCCCCGGATCGTGCGCTCGACGCCATCCTGATGGGCAATCGTCGCTACAAGCGCTATCGCAACAAGATTGTCTGGTGCCTTGAGCAGCTGGGTTTCGATCCGAAAAAAATCAAGATCGAACCGGTTGAACACCACTTGGCGCACGCCTCCAGTGCTTACCACTGCTCGGGTTTCAAAGAGAAAACCGCGATCCTCGGCATCGACGGCAAGGGTGAGTACGCCACCACCTTCTTCGGCTATGGCGAAAACGGCAAGATCACCAAGATCAAGGAATTCTACGACCCGGACTCCCTCGGTGGCCTGTATGGCGCGATCACCGAGTTCCTGGGTTTCGAGATGCTCGACGGCGAGTTCAAGGTCATGGGCATGGCGCCGTATGGCGATGCCAGCAAATATGATTTCTCGCGTCTGGCCTCGTTCGAGAACGGCGAGCTGGTGATTAACACCGAATACGCCAACGTGATCGGCCTGCGTCGTTACAAAGAGAAAGGCAAGGGGTTCTACTTCTCGCCAAAACTGATCGAGTGGCTGGGGCCCAAGCGTGAAGGCGATATCGCCGATGAACCTTACATCCACTACGCGGCCAGCATGCAGGCGCTGTTCGAAAAACTGTCTCTGCAGATGATCGACTACTACTTGGGTGACATCCTCAAGGAAACCGGCAAGCTGGCCTTCGCCGGTGGCTGCGCGCTGAACGTGAAGCTGAACCAGAAGATCATCGCCCGTCCTGACGTCAAGGAGCTGTTCGTGCAGCCTGCCTCCGGTGACGCAGGCACGGCCGTGGGCGCGGCAGCCTACGTGTCCGAAGCCCGTGGCGTGCCGGTCGAGAAGATGGAGCACGTCTACCTCGGCCCTGCGTACAGCAACGAAGACGTGATTGCCGCGTGTGCCCGTCACCCTGGCAAGCCGGCGTACCGCAAGATCAACAACACGCCTGAAAACATCGCCAAAATCATGGTTGATGGCAATCCGGTGGCCTGGTTCCAGGGCCGTATGGAGTTCGGCCCGCGCGCATTGGGCGGCCGTTCAATCATCGGATGCCCGAGCAGCGCAGGCGTGGCTGACCGCATCAACGAGCAAATCAAGTTCCGCGAGCGCTGGAGGCCTTTCTGCCCGTCGATGCTCGACACCGTGGCCCCGCAGATGATCAAGGTCGATCACCCGGCACCGTTCATGACCTTCACCTTTGAAGTGGCGCAAGAATGGAAAACCCGTGTGCCGGAAGTGGTGCACGAAGACGGTACTTCGCGTGCTCAGGTGCTCAAGCGTGAATACAACCCGCGCTACTACGACATGATGAAAGCCCTAGAAGTGCTGACCGGTAATGGCGTGTCGCTGAACACCTCGCTCAACCGCCGTGGCGAGCCGATGGTTTGCTCACCGACCGACGCACTGAACATGTTCTTCGGCTCGGATCTGCAGTACCTGATCATGGAAGACATTCTGGTAGTCAAAGACGGCGCGGACGCTTATGACTCGCTCGACTGAGCGTCATGTGTTGCAGTTCTGCCACGGCTATGACGGGCCGTTTCTGGACTGCGCCCGTCAATACGCCAGCCTGTTTGCGGGCACCGGGTACAAGGTCACCACGGTCTTTCTGACCGGGGCGGCCGACCCCGAGGTGGCGGCGGGCTGCGGGTCGGACGAAGTGCTGTTCATGGAATTCAGCTCCAGCGCCATTCGTGGCCTGAAGTTAAAGGCCATCCGCGAGATGCGCAAAATTGCCGCCTCGCGCTCGTTCAGTTTTTGCATCGCCCACCGTTTCAAGCCGATATACATCGCCTTGTTGGCCACTGACTTGCCGGTGATCGGCGTGCATCACGCGTTTGGCGACTACCAGCGTCGCAGTCGCAAGCTGTTCGCGCACCTGTTCCGTAAGCGCCTGAGCCTGCTGGGCGTCTCGGATGCAGTGCGCGATGACATGCGCGCGTGCCTGCCCAAGTGGCCGACCGGGCGTATTCGTACGCTCTACAACCGTATCGACATTCAGGCGGTACAAGCCAGTCAGTTGCCACGTGCCGAAGCTCGCGCCGACCTTGGCCTGCCCGCTGAAGCCTTCATCGTGGGCAACGTCGGCCGCCTGCATCCCGACAAGGACCAGGCCACCCTGATCCAGGGGTTTGCCAAGGCATTGCCGCAACTGCCTGCTGGCAGTCAGTTGGTGATCATGGGCAAGGGCCGTCTGGAACAGGACCTCAAGGAACTGGCCAACGCGCTCGGGATCGCCGCTCAGGTGAATTTCTTGGGGCAGGTGCCCGACGCCCGGCGCTTTTTCCGTGCTTTCGACGTGTTTGCGCTGAGTTCGGACCACGAGCCTTTTGGCATGGTGCTGCTTGAGGCCATGGCGGCGGGTGTTCCCCTGCTGGCCACGGCGTGCGGTGGTGCCAGGGAAGTGGTCGAGGGCGTGGGGATTCTGTTCCCGCTGGGCGACGCCGATCATCTGGCTCAAGGTTTACAGCATTTGGCGCAACTCGATGACGCTCAGCGTCAAGCGTGCGGTGAACTGATGCTGGCGCGCCTGCACGAACGCTTCTGCGATCAGGCCGTGCGCGACACCTTCTGGCAGTTGCCGCACGTCACCGACCTGACTGCGGAGTCCTGATGCTTAATCGATTTCAAGGCTGGCGCGAGCGCGGCTGGCGCGCAGTTGACGCGCACACCTATGCCGCTGCCTGGCAGCGTTTTGGTGGCAGCGTCGCGACACACCCGCAGGTGGTGGAACGTCTGGCAGAGCTGGCCGGGATCCCGGTGCGTTACCTGGCCTGGGAGCACAACGGCGAGCTGAAAGCTGCCATCCCGACCTGGGGACGCGACCTGGCGTTATCCAAAGATGTGCTCAAGCGTCACGGCAAAAAAGGCCTCTTCGATCTGGGCAATGCCGAGTTGATCCTGCCTGCCGCCGCAGACGCACACGCGCCGTTGCGCCATCGTGGGCGCTACTTGTCGCAGCTCAATGAGGGGCGCTTCAGTACCTTGCAGCCGCAAGCCGAACAGTTGGCCATGGCGCGCACGCCGGAAGAGCTGTCAAAGAAATTCCGTTACAACCAGCGTCGCGAACTGCGTTTGCTGGAAGAAGCGGGCGGCGTGATACGCCCGGTTTCGACGTTTTCCAGTGTCGAGCTGTCGGCAATCTATTGCGATTTGTTTCTGCGTCGTTGGGGGTTTGTCGCCACCGGGGCCGAGCGTATGGCTGAGGTGATTGAGCTGCTGCGCGAGTTTTTGATGGGATCGGTGATTTTCCTCAACGATGCCCCGATTGCAATCCAGCTGGTGTATCGGGTTGAATCGCCGCAATGGATCAGCGTCGAATACGTCAATGGCGGCGTCGACCCCGAAACCCGTGCGTTCAGTCCCGGCAGTGTGCTGAGTTTTCTCAATACCCAGTCGGCTTGGGAACAGGCCCGTAGCGTCGACAAGCCTCTGCGGTTCTCGTTCGGCCGCGCCGACCGCGAATACAAAGAGCGCTGGTGCAACCCGGTGCCTGTCTTCAAGGTGTGAATGGACGCGCAAGCGCGCGTCTCGCGATGCAGCCGGTGCGGTGTGTGAGCTACCGGGTTAACGCCATCACGGGGTCAGCGCGCGTCTAAAGGCAAACCGCCAGCAACCAAGAGCCCAGTCATGACTCGCAAGCAACAACTCCTAAAGCGCCATCGACGCAACAAGCGCATCAGTTTGCTGATCGGCTTGGTGATACTGATTGCCTGCGGGGTGCTGGTGGCCTGGTGGCTGCCGTTAGTACTGGCCGTCCTGGGCTGGATCGCCCACGAAGCGTGGTTTGCCGACCACCTGTTTTACGCGCCCCAAGACGACTATCAGTACCGTTTTACACCTGATAGCGAGTGCCCGGCTGTTCGCCTTGAAGGCAGTCGCCTGGTACTGGACGCGCCCATTGACCTGTGCGGCAACGAAACCCTGATCCTCGCGCTCAAGGTCAAAAGCAGCTGGCTGGGACGTTTTATCGACCCGTTTGTCGTGTTTTCCGACGACCGCCAAACCTTTGAGCGGGGCGTGAATGGCCTGCGCTATGTGAACCTCACGGGCAATGCCGACGCGTTGATCGCAGGTGAGTTGAACCTTCGTGGTCGTTATTGCCGGGTCATGGGCCCGCCTCAACTGTGGGTTATGCGCCAGCCTGATTACCGCGAGCAGCGTGTCATGGTGATTGCGCCTCACGCCGATGATGCCGAGTTGGCGGCGTTCGGTTTGTACAGTCAGGCCAACGAGGCGTGGATCGTGACCCTGACAGCGGGCGAAATCGAGGCCGAGCACTATCAGCAGATGGGCCTTGGACGCGCTGAAGCGGCTCGGCTCAAGGGCCGTCTGCGCGCCTGGGACAGTCTGGCTGTGCCGCGCTGGGCCGGGGTGCCCGAAGCGCAATGCGCGCAACTGGGCTACTTCTGCCTGCAACTGCCCGCCATGCAGGCAGCCCCTGACCAGCCGGTGCCTTCACGCGAAGCCGACCTGACCGATACTCGGCTGTTTCGCCAGTTGAACGCGTTCGCACTGCCAGGTGACCTGGACGGTGCGCCGACCTGGAACAACCTGTTGGCTGATGTGCGCGCATTGATCTTGCGGGCCCGGCCTGATGTGTTGGTATTGCCGCATCCCGCCATCGATCCACACCCCGACCATGTCTGCGCCCATGCAGCGGTCATTGAGGCGCTTGAAGGGCTGGAGTGGCAGCCGCAGACGATCTTGGGCTACGCCAACCATTTGCATGACAATGACCGCTGGCCGATGGGCAACAGCGGTGATGGCATCGCGTTGCCACCGGTGTTCGACACCGCACTCACGTTGCAGCCCTGCTGCCTGTTGTTGAGTTCAGAGCAGCAGCGTGACAAGGCCATGGCGTTGGGCATGATGCATGACCTGCAACCGCGTGCAGCGCTCAAGCGCCGCGTGCGGCGGTCGATACAGACACTCTTGGCTGGCCGAAAGCCATCGCCTTGGGGTGAAAACGAGTTTTTCCGTAAAGCGGTTCGCCGCCATGAGTTGTTTTGGCGGCTCAAATAATAAGAATCACCGTAATCAGGGGCATAGCATTGCCCTCTATCTCGACCTTTACATTGAGTTCCCTGTGATAAAACCATCGCCGCGTATTGTGTTTGTCATTCCATACTTCGGCCAGTGGCCGTTCTGGATGCCTTTTTTTCTGGAAAGTTGCCGGCGCAACCCAGACATTGACTGGCTGCTGTTCAGCGACTGCGGCGTGCCTGACAACCTGCCACCCAACGTAACAATCCAGAGCATCAGTTTTGGCGACTATTGCCGCATTGTGTCTGAGCGTCTGAATATCCACTTCGCGCCCAAAGCTGCTTATAAGTTGTGTGACATCAAGCCCGCGCTGGGTTACATCCATGAAGACCGCCTTCAGGGTTACGATTTCTGGGCGTTTGGCGACATTGACCTGGTGTATGGCAACTTGCGCAGCTACTTCACGGCTGAACGCCTGTCGCGCTATGACCTGTTCTCGACCCACGAGCGCCGCGTGGCCGGCCATCTGTGCCTGATGCGCAATACGCGCTGCAAGCGCGAGCTGTTCATGAAAATCGAAAACTGGCAGCAGCGTTTTACCGATGATCAGCATCATGCGCTGGATGAAGGCGCATTCAGCCGCATCTTCTTGTGGCGCAAGAATTTTCCGAAGCCTTTGTTTGATCTTGTGGGCAAGTTCAACCCGTTGCGTCGTACCAGCGATTTCACCGAGGCGTTCAGTACGCCGGGTGGCTGCATCAAATGGCATGACGGCACAGAAAATTTCCCGGGCCAATGGTTCTGGAAGAACGGCCAATTAACGAATGATCGTGACGGTGACCACACCTTTCCGTACTTTCACTTCGTCTGCTGGAAGCGCAATGAATGGGCGGCCTTGCCCATACCCGATCCCGTCACTGTCCAGCGTCTGGCCGCAGAGCCCGCCTGGATTATTGATGCCACCGGATTCCACCGGGGAGAGCTATGAAACGTTCCAAGGTTTTGCAGTTGCAGCCTGATTACAACGTCAAATCCCACGATTTTGCCGACCTTGCCGAGCAAATCGTGCGTGCGCTGCCCCGTGAGCGTTACGAGATCACCGCCGCATTTTTGCGTGGGCGCCCCGGCCCGGGTGAGCCGGTGAGCAAGGCGGATCATTCCGTGTACTTCGAGTTCAGCGACAAGGCGCTCAAAGGCATGCGCATCCGCGCCATGTGGGCGCTGTACAAATTCTGCCGCAAAGAGCAATTCGATGTGGTGATCTGCAACCGCTTCAAGCCGGTCAACATGATGTTGCAGCTTAATCGCTGGCTGAAAATCCCGTTGTGCGTGGGGATTTCCCACGGCTTTGGTGAATACGATCGCGTGTATCGCCGCAGCCAGGCCAAGCGCCTGATCGACAAGGCGTGGCGTTTTGTTGGCGTGTCGCCTGCGGTCAAGCAGTACTTGCTGGACTGCAAATGCGGCTTTACTGACGAAAATACCTACGCGATCACCAATGCCATCGACATTGAGCAGGCCGAAGCCCTGCAATTGCCGCGCGTTCAGGCACGCGAAAAGCTCGGGCTGGATCAAGATGCACGCATGGTGGGGGCCTTGGGGCGACTGGTGCCTATCAAGGGGCACCGCTTCTTGTTGCAGGCTTTTGCCGCTCTGAAAGACAAATACCCGAACGCGCAACTGGCGATCATTGGCGCCGGGCGAGAAGAGTCGCGCTTGCGCGAGCAAATCCAGCAGTTGGGCCTCAATGGCCGGGCGCATTTGTTGGGCTTTCAGGAAAACGCCTTGCAGTACGTGCGCGCTTTCGACATCTGGACCATGCCGTCACTGGCCGAGGGGCTGGGGCTGGCATTGCTGGAAGGCATGAGCGGCCACCTGCCGGTGATTGCTACCGAGGTGCCGGCCATGTTGCCGTTGATTCAGGGCGCTGGCGGGCTGGCCGTCAAACCCAGCGATGTCGCCACCCTGACCGCTGCGCTCGATGACTACCTGGCGCTGCCGGACGAAGCCCTGCGCGCCAAGGGCGAACAGGCTTACCGCTATTTGCAAGAGCACCATGACATCGAGGTGTTCCGCCAGGCGTATTTAGATTTGATCGACTCAGGCTTGAGTCAGGCTCGCAAGGAACGCTCATGACACACGCTCAACCGTTGGTGACGGTGATCATCGCCTCGTACAACCACGCCCCCTACATCGAACAGAGCATTCAGAGCGTTCTGGATCAGACGTATCCGAACATCGAGTTGCTGGTGGTCGACGATGGCTCGACCGACGACAGCGTGGAGCGTATCCAGCGCTTGCAGGCGGTCCATGGGTTTGATTTTCGCGTGCAGCAGAATCAGGGCCTGACCAACACCCTCAACGGCGCTATCGCGCGGGCCAAGGGTTCGTTGATCGTACCGTTCGGTTCCGACGACATCATGAAACCCGACCGCATTGCGGTTCAGGTGGAATACATGGACGGCAAACCCGAAGTCGGTATTTGCGCGGGCAACATTGAACTGATCGATGCCCAAGGCAATTTATATCCCGAGAAACGCCAGCGCCGTGATGTGCCGTTCCGTCGTCTGGACTTTGATGACATGTTCCTTGAGCGCAAGCCTTACCCGCCGGCGACCACGCTGATGATTCGCCGCGAAGCGCTGGACAAGGTGGGAGGGTTTGACCCGAGCATTCGTCTGGAAGATTTGTACATCGAGCTGAAAATCACCCACGCCGGGTACTTTATCGACGGCCTGAACGTGGTGATGGCGCAATACCGCAAGCACGCGACCAACTCGTACAAAAATCACCGGTTCATGATCGACAGCATTCTGCGCATCTACGCCCTGTTCAGCGATCACCCGCTCTACGACGAGGTGCGGTACAAGTTTCTCAACTCCATGTTCCTCAAAACAGCCAACCGTGACCGGGCGCTGGCGCGAGAGCTGCTCAAGCAGATCCCGTTCAAACATTGGACCGGCAAAACCTGGCGCGGTCTGGGGCGGTTGTATTTTTCGCCGCTGGAAAAGAGCTGAGCGAACCGGGAGTCGTTATGGGATGGCTGGAGCGTTATCGGGAAAAGCGTGCCAAGCGCGCTATTCGAAAACTGCCAAAAATTGAGCGGGGTGTCGCGCGTTTCAAGCAACAGTATCCGGATTACGCCATCGGCTATGGCAGCTACGGGCTGCCGCAGGTGCACGACTGGAAGGAAGGTTCAACCTTGCGCATCGGGGCTTTTTGCTCGATCGCCGAGGGGGTTAACATTTTTTTGGGCGGGCACCATCGTGCTGATTGGGTCACCACGTTCCCGTTTCCTGCCATGCTCAAATCGGCGCAACATATCGCTGATTACAACGGTACCCGTGGCGATGTCGTGATTGGCAATGATGTGTGGTTATGCTCTAACAGCACCTTATTGTCGGGGGTGACCATCGGGCATGGCGCTATTGTGGCAGCCGGTGCGCTGGTGACTCGCGACGTAGAACCTTATGCCGTTGTCGGCGGTAATCCGGCGCGCTTTTTGCGCTGGCGCTTCCCGCAAGAGCAGCGTCTCGCGTTGCTGCAAAGTGCCTGGTGGGACTGGCCATTACCGGAGATCGAGCAAGTGGTCGGTGCGTTGTGCAGTGACGACATTGACGGTTTTCTGGCCTATGCGAGACAACGCAGCGTTTAGTCTGCGTTGTGGGTTTCAGAGGCTGGCTTGACGTGGCTATTGTCTGGCGACTTTCTGCGCAGCCAAGACAGAAAACGCTTGCCAGCATTAATGCCTGGCTTCTCAATCAGCAAAAACGTCAAGCTGCTGACCGCTATCAACAGACAGCTGCTGAAGGCTGTGAGAGTCAGGAAAACCAAGGGTTCCTTGGTGTCGAATGGCAGCGCCAGTGGCAAGCGTTGCATCAATAGCCAGATGACGAAACCATGCAGCAAGTAGGTGCTGTAACTGATTTCTCCCATCCAGCGGATACTGCGCAGTCTCAGTGCACCGAAGAGTGTGTTGCCCGAGGCCACAATCGTAAAAAAAACGGTCAGTAGCATCAGCGGGAAAATGGCGAAACTTTTACGAAACAGCAGGAGCTCAATGGCCAGCGCCAATAATGCAATCAGGCCTGCTTTCGGGGTCTGCCCCCACGCCATTCGCTCTGGCTTGCGCACCCAGTAGGCAGCCGCTATACCGCCTAGAAAGCTCATCAGGATGTGCTTTTTCAGCGAGTGTTCCCAGCCAATTACTTGATAAAGGGCATAGATGCCGATCAGGCACGCTACCACCTGAATCCAGTGTTTTCGGTACAGGAACACGGCACCGAACAGCGGCAGTGCCATGTAAAAGAACACCTCATAGTTGAGTGTCCAGGTGACGTTGGAGATCAGCATCCCCGTCTGCGGGTACTGATTGATATCTGGACGGTCGAATACGAGCCATGCCAAAACTTGCCGTACCACCTCGCCAGGCGAGTCTTTCAGCTCCCAATCCTGAATGTAGAGAACGCTGAAAATCACCAGTGCCAATAGCGGCAGGTAAAGTGGATAAAGCCGGAATACCCTCGACACGGCAAATGCCAGCCAGTCGTGGTGGCGCCCATGCTTGAGCAGGCGTCCCCAAAACAGGAAACCGGTAATCATAAAGAACAGTGCGACGCTGGCCAGGCCAATCTGCGTATAAAATTTGCTCGGCGGGACGTTTATCTCACCCGTGTGCAAATAGACCCACGTAATGGCGACGTGATGGATAAACACCCCGAACGCCAAATACCCGCGCAGTCCATCCACACTGGAAAAACGGTTTTCACCGACATGCTCAAGGCTTCCCCGGATTCGCGGGAAATAGCGGAGCAACAACGCTGAAGTGGTAATCGCCAGTGCGTAAGCAATCACGGCCCATAACGGGTTGTTGCTCCCCAGGCTCAACTGACGGTGCTCCCAGTCTGGCCCAGCTGTTCAATCTGGCGCCTCAAGCGGCCAACGGCAATTTCCGGCGCAAGGCTGGCATAGCCATCGAGCAACGCTTGCAACTGCTCTTCGAACAGCCAGCGGCGGTCTTCGGGGTAACGCTGCATGTGGCGCAGGTTGCGTTGGCGTAAAGCAAGCCTCAAGGGCGACGGGTACAGGTGCAGGTCGGCAATGTCGATCAGGCCAAACTCACCGTCGTCCATCAGTAAGACGTTGCCCAGATGCAGTGAACGGAAGTAAACGCCTTGTTCGTGCAGTAACGCCAGAAACTTGCCGAAACGCTCCACCAGCGCCTGTCGCATCGCGCCGGAGCCCATCGACTGCATCACTTGTCGCAACGTTTGGCCAGGCAATGGCTGATACAGCACGCCGCTGCTGCCGTCGGCAAAGACATACAGGTCCAGAATGGCGGGTGCGGTAATGCCCAGTGCTTGCAGGCGCTCGCTATTGACGGCAAAGCGCTGTGAATAAGGATTGAAACTGCCGGAGGTATAGCAGCGACGCTCGCGGAAGAGTTTCAGGAAATTGCCGTTTTCCAGTCGAAGGACTTTTGGCCCCAGGCCGTCTTCTTCGATCACCTTGGCATTGACTTCAAGCGCTTTGTAATCGGCGTTGCTCAGGCATTTGACCGGTCGGTCTAGGATGGCCTTGAGTCGCTGGCCCACGCTCAATGCAGCGATCAGCGCCAAGGGAATCCACAGCAGGTACCAGTGTTCCTTTGGGCGTGGCAAGATTCCGCCGCCCTCTGTCAGCGAGGCGCCAATGCCGTACACCAGCCAGGCTGAAGCCAGAATGAACAGGGGATTTACGCGATGGCGCCAGCTGTTGTACAGGCCCCAAAGCTGCATGAACGCCCAAGGCAAGAAGCCGATAATTCCGACGTAATACAGTACGCCCAACGCAAAGTTGTGGGGTTCTTTGAGTGAATAGCCAACCCCCGGAAGATCGAACGATACAGGGGCTTCATACCCATATCCGATGAAAGGTTTCTGGGCAATCAGCTCAAGCGCCATCTGCCAAATATCGAGACGAAAGGAACTGCCACGGCTGAAAATTATGTCTGAGAACAGGGTGAAAACCACAATGGCGCCAGCAATGAGCATGCCGACAAGCGCCAGCGATCGACGATTCCAGCAAATGAAACTGAGCCAGATCATGCTCAACACCACCGCCACCAGCGGTGTTCTGGAGCCTGTGGCCAGCAGCGCGGCAAACATGATGAGGCACGCGGGGGCCGCTGCCAGAACAATGGCTTGGCGCTTGCTGGTCATGCCGAGGGTCAGCCAGTAAATGCAAAAGAAACCAAACGCATGGGAACTGAGGAGCGGGTTGTCGAAGGCACCAGTGCCCACCATCCGCGCTTCTGGTGAATAGATGCCGGCAAACACATACAAGTTGTAAACGGTCATCACCAGCGCAACGACGGCGGCGCCGAAGAACACGGGTTGTAGGCTTTCGCTGCGGTATTTGACCAGCAGCGAGCACCCCAAAAACAGCATCAGGATATGCAGCGGAGGCTTCAGCAGGCCGAGCGGACTGTTATCGGTCGGGCTCCAGATCAGGGTGATCATTGCCCAGGCGATAAACGCGAGCATGCCCAGGATCAAGGGCTCTTGAAGCAAGGTCTTCATCTCGCGCGGTCGCAAGAGAAGGGCAATCAGTGTCGGAATACTGAACAAACCGTAATACAGTTTGTGGTGGATGCTGCGGTCGGGCACAAGATACAAATCAGATAGAAGCAAAAAAAGCCCGATAGGCAAAAGCCACAGGCAAATGAAATCGAACATCCGATGTTTTGAGTAGCTCAAGTAACTGAATTGCATGCTGAAAGGTTCATTCCAGGTTTTGGATGACCATATTAACGTAATGGCCATTTAATGTCGTTTTAGGCGTCCTGTGAGACCTTGTCCCAACCGGCTGGCAGTACATCAGAGAAGCTGTGATAAAGTCAGCAACCTTTTTTCACAACTGTCGCGTGATATGACCGAATCCAGCCCCAGCTCAAGCGAATCGAGCTTGAAGATCTATCTGCGCCTCCTCAGTTATGTCCGGCCTTATATCGGTCTGTTTCTGCTGAGCATCATCGGCTTTCTTATCTTTGCTTCCACCCAGCCGATGCTGGGCTACATCCTCAAGTACTTCGTGGATGGCCTGTCCAATCCGGATGCGGTGTTGTTCCCCTCGGTTCCCTACTTGCGAGACTTGCGCCTGCTGCAGGCGGTCCCGCTGCTGATCGTATTGATTGCAGCGTGGCAAGGTTTTGGCTCGTTCCTGGGTAACTACTTCCTGGCCAAGGTTTCGTTGGGCCTGGTTCACGACCTGCGGGTCCAGTTGTTCAACAACCTGCTGGTGCTGCCTAACCGGTACTTCGACAAGCACAACTCGGGGCACTTGATCTCGCGCATCACCTTCAACGTGACCATGGTCACCGGTGCGGCCACCGATGCGATCAAGGTCGTCATCCGTGAAGGCATGACCGTGGTGTTCCTGTTTGCGTCGTTGCTGTGGATGAACTGGCGCCTGACGCTGGTGATGATCGCCATCCTGCCGCTGATCGCGGTGATGGTCAGCACGGCCAGTAAAAAATTCCGCAAACAGAGCAAGAAGATTCAGGTGGCGATGGGCGACGTGACGCACGTGGCGTCCGAAACTATCCAGGGTTACCGCGTGGTGCGCAGCTTCGGCGGCGAGAAGTACGAGCAACAACGCTTCCTGAAAGCCAGCCAGAGCAACACCGACAAACAACTGCGCATGACCCGTACCGGGGCCATCTACACGCCGATGCTGCAATTGGTGATCTACGTGGCCATGGGCATCCTGATGTTTCTGGTGCTGTACATGCGCGGCGACGCCTCGGCGGGCGACATGATTGCCTACATCACTTTGGCGGGCCTGTTGCCCAAGCCGATTCGCCAACTGTCCGAAGTCAGCTCCACTATCCAGAAGGGTGTGGCGGGCGCTGAAAGCATCTTCGAGCAACTGGACGAAAAACCGGAAGTGGACACCGGTACGGTGGAGCGTGATCACGTCAGCGGTCGCCTCGAGGTCCGTCACCTGAACTTCACCTACCCGGACACGGATCGTCAGGTGCTCAAGGACGTCACGTTCACGGCCGAGCCGGGCCAGATGGTGGCGCTGGTCGGGCGTTCGGGCAGCGGCAAGTCGACGCTGGCCAACCTGATTCCGCGTTTCTACCATCACAACTCGGGTGAAATCCTGCTCGACGGCATCGAAATCGAGCAGTACCGCTTGCTCAACCTGCGCCGTCATATCGCGCAGGTGACTCAGCACGTGACCCTGTTCAGCGACACGGTCGCCAACAATATTGCGTATGGCGACCTGGCCGGCGCACCGCGTGCCGACATTGAAAAAGCCGCGCGCGACGCTTATGCCATGGACTTCATCGAGCAACTGCCCCAAGGCCTCGATACACAGGTCGGTGAAAATGGCGTGCTGCTCTCCGGTGGTCAGCGCCAGCGTCTGGCAATCGCGCGGGCCTTGTTGAAAAACGCGCCGTTGCTGATTCTGGATGAAGCGACCTCGGCCCTGGACACTGAGTCCGAGCGCCATATTCAGGCGGCACTCGATCACGTCATGGAAGGGCGCACCACGTTGGTGATCGCGCACCGTCTTTCGACCATCGAGAAGGCTGACCTGATTCTGGTCATGGATCAGGGCCAGATCGTTGAGCGCGGCACCCATACCGAACTGCTGGCGCAAAACGGTTACTACGCGCGCCTGCATTCCATGGGACTGGATGCGCCCCTGACCTCGGGCGATATCGCCTGACCCTGCGCGGGAGACGGGCCTGCCCCTCTCCCGCGTTTGCCCGTGTGTAGGTCGATACGGGTAATGTAAGCCTCGTCTGATTCTCATTCCCCGCGATAAATACCGTGAACTGACCAGCGTTCACCCTGTGTTAATATCGCGCCCCTGTTCATTTTGTATGTGGGTTCTCCATGAAGTTGTCCATGCCGCGATTCGATCAAGCCCCTGTCTTGGTGGTAGGCGATGTCATGCTCGACCGTTATTGGCATGGCGGAACCTCACGGATTTCCCCTGAAGCGCCAGTACCGGTAGTCAAGGTCGAGCAAATCGAAGATCGCCCGGGCGGCGCCGCCAACGTTGCGCTCAACATCGCTGCACTGGGTGCGCCTGCCTCACTGGTGGGCGTGACGGGCGATGATGAAGCCGCCGACAGTCTGGCCAATAGCCTGCAAGGTGCAGGCGTGCGCGCGCTGTTTCAGCGTATTGCCCATCAGCCGACCATCGTCAAGCTGCGGGTCATGAGCCGTCACCAGCAATTGCTGCGCATCGATTTTGAAGAGCCCTTCGCCACGGATGCACTGGCCTTGGGGGCTGAAGTCGACAACTTGCTCGAAGGCATCAAGGTGCTGGTGCTGTCGGATTACGGCAAAGGCGCGTTGAAAAACCATCAAGTGCTGATCCAGGCCGCTCGCGCCAAAGGCATCCCGGTACTGGCTGATCCCAAGGGCAAGGACTTCTCGGTGTACCGTGGCGCCAGCCTGATCACGCCTAACCTCAGCGAGTTCGAAACCATTGTGGGCGGCTGCACCGATGAGGCCGATCTGGTTGCCAAGGGCGCCCGCCTGATGGCCGATCTCGACCTCGGTGCGCTGCTGGTAACCCGTGGCGAGCACGGCATGACCCTGCTGCGTCCGGGCTTCCCGGCCATGCACTTGCCAGCCCGGGCCCGTGAAGTGTTTGACGTGACCGGTGCAGGCGACACGGTCATTTCTACCTTGGCTGCCGCGATCGCCGCGGGTGAAGAACTGCCACACGCCGTCGCGCTGGCCAATCTGGCTGCTGGCATTGTGGTGGGTAAACTCGGTACGGCAGCCATCAGCGCGCCGGAACTGCGTCGCGCCATCCAGCGCGAAGAAGGGTCCGAGCGGGGTGTGTTGAGCCTGGAGCAACTGCTGCTGGCTATCGACGATGCACGTGCCCACAACGAGAAAATCGTGTTCACCAACGGCTGCTTCGACATCCTGCATGCCGGTCATGTCACGTATCTGGAACAGGCCCGTGCCCAGGGCGATCGCTTGATCGTCGCGGTCAACGATGATGCCTCGGTGAGCCGTCTCAAAGGCCCGGGCCGTCCGATCAATAGCGTTGACCGCCGCATGGCGGTACTGGCCGGGCTGGGCGCGGTGGACTGGGTCATCAGCTTCCCTGAAGGCACTCCGGAAAACCTGCTGGCTCAGGTCAAGCCTGACGTGCTGGTCAAAGGTGGCGACTACGGCATCGACCAGGTAGTCGGCGCTGACATTGTGTCGGCCTACGGCGGCACGGTAAAAGTGTTGGGGTTGGTCGAGAACAGCTCGACCACCGCCATCGTCGAGAAAATCCGCGGCCAGTAAGGTGTGCGGGCCTGCCCCGATCTGACTCTTCCCTTGTGGGAGAAGGGTCAGGTTGAGGTGTTTTTGCGTTTCACCACTTTTCTGAATATTTGCCTGGCCTTGCCGGTCAAGCGTTTGAGCCTCGACTCTTTGTCCGGTTCGCTCAAACCCTGCTGTTTGAGCCAGTCCTTCCAGCGAATCCGCTCTTCGCGCACCACCCAGCCTTCCTGAACCGCAAAACTTTCTGCCAGATGCAGGCCACGGGTACTTGCCGCGTGCAATGTGTCTTTGTTCAGGGTGTACAGCTCGGCACACGGCTGGCCATCGGTCAGCGGGATCAGGTACAAATCAGGCCGTTTGCGATCAAGGCGCGCCACCAGTTGATCACCTTCGAGCCGTTCGTCCACATGAAACAGGCTCAGGGATTTGGCTTCTTTGGGCACTTCCAGGCGCAAGTCATAGACCAGTTGCAGCGATGCCGTCGGCAAATGCACGTAGGCCCGCGGACGTTCCAGCAGGGGCTGGCTGCCACAGCGCACGGGACGCGCCGCGCCCGAGTTGGGCGTCAGGCGAAAGGGCAGGGCTTCGCGGTAATGCAGCGCGCTGATGTAGGGGGCTGGCAGCCAGGTCTCGTTGAAGCGTCCGCCGAGCCAGCCTTCGGGGGTTTCCAGCAGGCATTCTTCGGCCACTTCCTGAATGGCGGTGTGCAGCGGCAGATTCACCTCATGGGCCGGGACGTAGCCGGAGATCAGCTTGAGCACCACATCGCCACGATCCTGACGCCGCTGGCGCACCAATACCCAGTAATCGCGGCCCTGCCATTGCAGTGTCAGGCGTACGGACACGCCCAGATTCGCCAGCTCCAGCCCGAAGCGTCCGGTATCGGCCACGTCGACCTGTCGGCGCTTTTGCAGGGTTTGCGCAAAATTGAGCGGCATGCCGACGCTTTGGTAACTCAAGCCTTCGGCAGTGGCCTCGACAAACAGAGCCAGGGTTTTGAAGTCGCTGGGATTCTTGCGGATAAGTGAACGCGGCATGTCGGCTCCTTCTTGCGTCGGGGTCGGCCGCGTCGGCGGCATCAGGGGGTGCGCAACACCTGCGCTACCGTTGCCACGTTGTGGGCCAGGTGCAAAGGATTGATGGTGCCGACAATAGCACTGGCAACCCCATGATGGCCAAACACCAGTTCGAAGCTGGCCCGCACCGGGTCAACCCCCGGGCTCAAGCAGACGTGGCCGCTGGCCAGCGCTTTTTTGACCAGAATTGCCTTGCCATGCGCCGCCGCGTAATCGATAACCGGCTTTTCGGCCTGCTCATTCAGGTTGTACGTGACCATGGCGCAATCGCCGGTTTGCAGGGCTTTCAGCCCGCCTTCAACGGTTTTTCCTGACAGGCCGAAGCCCCGGATCTTACCTTCGCGCTTGAGTTCGGCCAGTGTTTCATAGACCTCGCCCTCATTAAGAATGGCCAGATCATTGCCATCGGAGTGCACCAGCACCAGATCGATGACGTCTGTTTCTAAACGCTGAAGGCTGCGCTCCACGGACTGTCGGGTGTGGGCGGCGCTGAAGTCATGGCTGGACTGGCCGTTGACGAATTCTTCACCGACTTTGCTGACGATCACCCATTCATGACGCTGCCCGCGCAACAGCGGCCCGAGGCGTTCCTCACTGCGGCCATAGGCCGGCGCGGTGTCGATCAGGTTGATCCCCAGGTCGCGCGCGAGCTTGAGCAGCATGCGTGCTTCGTCATCATCCGGGATCTGAAAACCGCTGGGGTATTTCACCCCTTGGTCACGGCCCAGCTTGACGGTGCCCAGCCCCAGCGGGGACACCGACAGGCCGGTACTGCCCAGCGGGCGATGCAGGTCGTGCAAGGTAGGTTGGCTCATGGCAGCAGTTGCTCCCAGGGTGTCTGGCCCAGTGGCGGGCGTGGCAGCTCAGGCAGGGCAGGGGCATGACCCGGTTTGATGCCGTCCTGCTCCAGGGCTTGCAGCACGCGGTCCGAGAAATCCGGTGCCAGCGCCAGTTTGGTGGGCCAGCCCACCAGCAAGCGGCCCTGATCGGACAGAAAGGCGTTGTCCGGGCGCACCAGACCCGATTGCGCGGGTTCAGCACGGTTGACCCGCAATGTGGCCCATTGCGCCTGGCTCAGGTCGACCCACGGCAGCAGGTTGCTCAGCTCTTTTTGCGCCACGGCGATTTGCTCGGCCGGTTCGCGGGCCACCCCGTCGGCCTCGGCAATATCGCCCCCCAGATACCACACCCACTCGCCATTGGCCGCCGGGTGGGTGGTCACGGTAATGCGCGGCTTGGGACCGCCGCCCAGGCAGTGCGCGTACAGCGGTTTGAGGCTCGGCCCCTTGACCAGCACCATGTGCAAAGGCCGCACCTGTTGCGCGGGAACACTGATGCCTGCACCGGCCAGCAGCTCGGCATTACCGGCCCCGGCGCTGAACACGATACGTTGCGCGTGGATGTCGCGCCCGTCGACCCGCAAGCCCACCAGATCGTTGTTCTCGAACAGCGGCTCGATGGATTGCCCTGCGAGCAAGCCATCCCCTGCGAGGTTGGCCAGCCGTTCAATCAGGCTCGGCACGTCGACCACCAGCTCGGCCAGACGGTACACCTTGCCTTTGAAGCGCGGGTCTTGGAGGGCAGGGGGCAATTGCTCGCCCTTGACCTGATCGACACGGCCCCGGACGGCCTTGCTGGCGAAGAAGCTGGTGAGGTTGCCCGCCAGTGTGCCCGGTGACCACAGGTAATGGGCCTGGGACAGGATACGAACGCCGCTTAAGTCCAGTTCCCCGTCACCGGCCAACGCTTCGCGCCAGCGGCGCGGCATGTCGGCAATGGCTTCGGAGGCGCCGGTCAGTGCGCCATGCAGCGCGTACTTGGCGCCACCATGGATGATGCCTTGAGACTTCACACTTTGGCCGCCGCCCAGGCTTTCGCGCTCGACCACTATCGTGGAAAAGCCCTGTTTACGCAGGCGGGCATTGAGCCAGAGGCCGGCGACACCAGCGCCGACAATCAATACGTCGGTGGAAATTACAGATGGCATGGGCGACCTCAGCGTTCAAAGACAAGGCCGGGAGTATACATCCTGATCGCGCCCCTATCAGGCTAACCCTGCGACGCCGCGCTTCAGCGCCACGGCGTGCAGCGGGTTAATGACCGGCGGTTTTGGAAAACAGCTGAATCACCACCACGCCCAGCACAATCAGCGCCATGCCCAGCATGGCCGGCACGTCGAGTTTCTGTCCGTAGATAAACAGTGCGGCAACGCTCACCATCACGATCCCCATGCCCGCCCACACAGCGTAGGCAACCCCGACCGGAATGGTGCGCACCACCAGCGTCAGCATCCAGAACGCCGTGGCGTAACCGGCAATCACCAGCACAAGGGGCAAGGGCGTGCTGAAACCTTTGATCGCTTTCATCGATACGGTGGCAATCACTTCGGCGCAAATGGCGATGGCCAAGTAGTAGTAAGCGTTCATGTTGGAGTCCTGAATGAGGGGCGCAGCAATTTAACAGCACGGCATTCTAGTGATTGTAAAAGTGTGTAGCGGTTTTTATTGCACCTTGCGCGGGCCTTGTTCGGTGCCATCATCGTGGATGTCGTTTTCAAGTAAACTCCGCGCCCATGAATAGAACCCTGTACACCTTGCTGTTTCATCTGGGGCTGCCGCTGGTAGCGATTCGCTTGTGGCTGCGGGCACGCAAGGCGCCCGCTTACGCCAAACGCATCGGTGAACGTTTCGCCCTGAACCTGCCCGTGATGCAGCCGGGCGGGATCTGGGTGCATGCCGTGTCAGTGGGCGAAAGCATTGCTGCCGCGCCCATGATTCGGGCGCTGCTCACACGTTATCCACAGATGCCGATCACTGTGACCTGCATGACGCCGACCGGTTCACAGCGGATCGAGGCCCTGTTTGCCGATGAACCGCGCATTCAGCATTGTTATTTGCCTTACGACTTGCCGTGGGCAGCGGCGCGCTTTTTAGCGCGGGTGCAGCCCAAACTGGCCGTCATCATGGAAACCGAGCTGTGGCCCAACCACATCCACCAGTGCGCCAAGCGCGGGATCCCCGTGGCGCTGGCCAATGCCCGGCTTTCGGCCCGTTCGGCCAAAGGCTATGCGCGCTTCGCCAAACTCACCCGGCCCATGCTCGAAGAAATGAGCTTGATCGCGGTACAGACCGAAGCCGAAGCCGAGCGCTTCCGTCAGTTGGGCGCGCGTCCTGAATGCGTGCAAGTGACCGGCTCGATCAAATTCGATCTGACCATCGACCCGCAACTGCTCACCGCGGCGCGAGCGTTGCGTGAACAATGGCAGGCGCAAGAACGCCCGGTGTGGATTGCGGCCAGCACCCATGAAGGCGAGGACGAAATCATCCTGGCGGCCCATCGACAACTGCTCGGCCACTATCCCGATGCGTTGCTGATTCTTGTCCCGCGTCACCCCGAGCGCTTCAACAGCGTGTTCGAGCTGTGCCAGCGTGAAGGTTTCGATACGCTGCGCCGCTCTACAGCCGCGCCGGTCGGCCTGCACACTCAAGTGCTGCTGGGGGACACCATGGGTGAGTTGTTGTTTTTGTACGCATTGGCCGACAGCGCGTTTGTTGGCGGCAGCCTGGTTCCCAACGGCGGGCACAACCTGCTGGAACCGGCCGCGCTGGGCAAGCCTGTGCTGAGCGGCCCCCACCTGTTCAATTTTCTGGAAATTGCAACGCTATTGCGTCAGGCCGGTGCATTGGAGGAAGTGGACGATGCTCAAGGGCTGGCCATTGCGGTTCGGCGTTTGTTCGAGTTGCCTCAGGATGCACAGCACATGGCTCAGGCGGGTCTGAGTGTGATGCGGGCCAATCAGGGGGCCTTGCAGCATTTACTGGATGGATTGGCGCGTTTGCTATCGCCTATCCATCCGGTGACGCAGAACCCTTAGTGCGCTAAAGGTAAGAACCAGCGCTCGGCCATGTTTTTACCGATTTGACCACGGTGTACGTTCACAATGGCTTGTTCGCTTTGCGCCGTGTTCAGTTGGGAAAAATAACTCAGCTTGCGTTGCTCTTTGGTTTTCAGGTGGGCCACGGTGTAATTCTCTTTAGGCGTGGTGGCGTGCTCGTAGTGAAAGTGGGCATACCACAGGGGCGGCTTGCCCGGCTCACTGATGGAAAACTCTTGAATATAATCCCGCCGTTCACCCGTTAACTGAACGCGCCCTCTCAGGCCCGCAATTTGTACCCGCCTGCCATCCAGCAGGTATTGCAGGTTGCCCTGGGTCGGTGGTAGCTCAAGGCAGAGCTGAAGGCGCAGTGCTTTACCGGTCTGATCCAGTTGCTGGGCCGCGCTATGCATGTCATTGACCAACATTTGATCAGCAGGCAAACGGTCTGTTTCCGGCTTTTCCTGCAGTGCCGCGTTAAGTTCGTCTGCCAATTTGTCGAACTTGGACGCTTCATGGCTGAGGATTTCTTCTATTTCTTCAGGGTGGCGTACCTGGCGCTTGTAGCGTGCGGCCCTGCGTTTGATGTGCTCAAACATCGCGTAGAGCTTGCGCGCCTGGCCCTTAACCACGTCCAGCATGCGTTTGACAATGGGGGCGGCGGGACGTGAAGCCTGGATCTCGACCCATTCCTCCCCGTGCTGTGCATAGGTGGAGAGCAATTTGTTGTCGTACTCGGCGCGTATCTCTATCACCTCAATCGGCCATTCGCCACCCGCCGGAAGAACGCTGCCAATCAAACTGCCTTTGCCGCGCGCATTGATCACCTTGCGTTGTGGCTTGCCGGTTACCGAGGGTGTGCGTTTGCGGGTTTTTTTGCGAGGTTTTGCAGGGGGTTTTATTTCTGCGGCCAGTTGCCCGGTTGCCTCTTTGTAGAGGTCAGTCAGCAGTTGGCGAAGTTTGTTGAAGTAATCGATGTCCAGTTCATCTCTGTTGATCAGTTCGATCCCTTGCAGGGCGTCCAGCGCGTGACCGTAGTGCTCGACAACACTATCCAGCACTTCCAGACGCTTACCGGGCTCAAGCTCAAGGGTGTTGAGTTGGTTATGGGTCTGAACATATTCCTTGAGAGGGTCGATGGCATTGTCGAGGCTGCTTTCAACCTTGATGCCGGCATCGCTCTTGGAGCTGGCAAGCTTGAGACAGTTGAGCAGGAAACTCTTGAGCGCCAGACTGCTGTGTTCTTCTGCAGAGAGGCTCTCGATCAGTTTATTCGCGGCCTCAACCCCTGCGTTGCTCAGGTTGTTTAGTCGTTCGATGAAGCTGTTGCGGGTGTCCAGGTAGTCGACGGCGCGCTCATTAAGTTCTATTTGCACTTTGATGAAATGCAGGAATTCTTGAGGGGCGTTGTGTGCGGCCACTTCCTGTGCGGGGCCAGGGGTGGTGAACTGTGGCCATTGCCGGGCGATCACCCTTTGTTCAGAGGCCAGGCCGAACAACGCTGCGGCGCGATTATCAAATGCCTTTTCCAGCAATGAAATGACCACTTGTTCGCTAAACGGTATGTGCAGTTCGCTGCGCTCGTTAATGCTGTCCAGGAGTTCTTGCAACGCGGTTTGTTGTCGGGCGATGGCAGCTTGGAACTTATCGCGAAACTGCGTCAGTTGTTCAATCGTAAAGCGGGGGTCTTTGCTGGCGTGTAAATAGATGGCTTGCGTGGTGCGCAGGTTATCGTGAAGCGGTTTCTCGTGATCGAAAAAGGCTTCCAGCGTGGCTTTCAGTTCGTTGATCCGTGTCTGTTTTTGCTGTTTGAACGCGGCGATGCGCTTGGGTGGCATCCCGCCGTGCAGGCGCAAGCCCAAATCCAGGGACCAGTTACCATTAGCGTCTGCCCGAACGTTAGGCCCCCTGTGGCGAATACCCGTAGGCGAAACAATGGTGGCATGCCCCTCAGGCTGCAATTCAACTTCGAAGAGCAGCGCTGTGTCGATCAGCACATGCCATTTGCCTTGAATGGAGTACAGCCCTTTGGCGGCTCCGTTGGCGTGGGCGGGTGGAAAGGGTGTAGGTCGGGTGATCTGCAAGGCCACCAGCCGTTCGCGCTGGCTGGGGGTCAGGCGATTGCGAGCGCTGGCAAAGCTGAAGTCCAGGATCGTGCTCTCGCTGTTGGGGAACTCTCCGGGTAAGGCCACGGCGCCCTCATGGATGCGAGGGGGTGGCGGTTCGGGCCACTCTTCGGCAACGCGAGGCGGTGCAAAAGGACGTACGGCGCTTTGTTTCAGTTGTTTTAGCGCTGGCAGACGTTCTGGATTACCCTTCGGAGCCAGGTGCAAGAGCAGTTGGCCGACATTGATCAGCACATCGACCAATGCCAGCTCTCTTTCGTTTGAGTCATGGCTCTCGAGTGCCGGTATGTCGCCAATCGCCGATTGAGCCAGGCCCAGCAGCCAGCCCGCTAACATCAGGGGGCGAGGCAAACCAGGCAGTTGCATAAGGCTGTTGAAAATCAGCCCGCCACCTTCCAGAAAAATACCCCATCGGCTTTCGTTGTTGGAGACGGACGCCGCCTCGGCCTGGTCGATCAGGGCTCTGGCGTTACTCCCGTACAGCGACAGCATCAACTGACCGTTGAGCAAGTACTGCAATAGCTCGTTGTTGGCGCCATTGATTGCGAGTTGGGCAGGTTCGGGAACAGAGAACGGGGCGAACTCATCGCCGACTCCAAACCGCACGATGTGCGGTTCTTTGAAGCCGCCTTTGTCGTAGATCGGGCGGGCGTTGTCGCTCAGCCAGGTGAGCACGCTGTCTTGCAACGCGCCGGGTTCGGCGATTGCGCTCATTAAGGTCGCTCGGGTCGTGAACTCGATCAGGGGTGCGCGTAAAAAGGGCGATAGAGCAGATGCGGGCCTCTCTCCATGCTGTCCGATTCAATGATGAACATGTTGCTGACGACATCCAGCGCCGTTTCTTTTTCTCGCAAAAATCCCAAATGACGAATGACCACTGTTTGCCCATCGACCTGCCGGTCAACCGACAACCGGTTCATCAACGCAGCGACATAGCGGGCGCCCCGGGCGGTCACGCCATTCTCTTTTTTGAGGCTCAATTCCAGCGCCAGCAATGGCAGCTGTAGACGCAGGTACTCGGCGTACAGACGTTGGCGTTCCTGGGCGTCGGGGGTATCACTCAAGAGCAGGCTTTCGAGGTGCTTGGGGTAGACCTCACCGATATTGGCTTGCTCGATCAACCCGTTACGACGGGTGATGTATTCGGGGGTCAGCCAGGCGGGCAGGTCAAACCCTGTTCGATGACGCAGGGTCAAGCGGCCAGTAGGAAGCCCCATCAGGTTTTTCAGGGCCAGTTCGGTCAGGCTCATGTGCACCCGTTCTTCGATGCCGATCGTGCCGGGCAGCCCTGTCACGGTGTGAAATGTCAGCTCAATATCGTTGGGCGCCAACCGGTCTTCGGGGCTCCGATGCTTGGCGTCAGGCTCAAATTTGTGTAAATCGCGTCGCAGCAGTTGATGCAAAACCTCGACGGTATAAACGTGAATATCGGCGATATCACTCAGGAATGTTTTCACTTGATGGTTTTTTTTCGTGCTCGCCAGCGCCAGGCTGAACTGGCGGTAGCGCGCCTGATCCGAGAGTGACGCTTTTTTGAGCCAGTCCGGCAGGTGTTGTTCGAGAGTGGCGAGTGTTTGCGGGTCAGCCTTGGCCGTAGTGAGGAATCGCACAGACGGATCAGCGATGTCCTTGTACACCGCTTGCAATGAGTACCAGCCGATACTCGCCGGTAATTTGAGCCGGATCAGGCTTTCCAGCTGTTGATTGAGTTCGGCGGCACTGCGGGCTTCGAACACGTCGCCATCGAGTTCAAAGCGCTTGGTGTAAATGCTCTTTACGGTCCCGGAAATCCCCAATCTCGTTCCCCAGGCAAGGGTAAATGAATCCCAGGATCTGAACGAACCTATCTGGCCATTTTGGAACCAACAAAGCAATTGGCCAGGGCTTTCGATGAGCATGATTGAGCTCAAACCCGAACGCTCCCCCCCATTGCTGAGGGTGGCCTTGAGCAAATAGGCGCGGGCAGCCTTTGACCCATACTGGGCGAGCCGATTCCTTCTCTCGGGGTAGTCGATAAGTTGCTGGATGGCGCTACGAGTGTCGTTTGTCAGGTCGGGCTGTTGCGCGACGCTGATGGTCAGGTTGTCTCTGAACATATGGCTGAGCCATAGCCAGCGGCTGATACCGGTGTTGGAGGCTGCTGACCAGAAATCACTCAGCGCGTTCTGCAAGCTGATTGGCAGACGCCAGGTCAGTTCTTCGACCACCTCCTTGATGACGTTCATGTCCAGCGTGCCGTCAGCAGGCGCGAGCCTATGAGGTGGGTCGTCGCAAAGGAAATAGGGTTGATTGTTGCGGGGGGTGAAATCCAGCGCTGTGCCATTACCAAGATAGTCCAGCACCATGGGGAAAAAGGGTTGTAAGTCCCAACCCAAGGTGTCACGCGGAACCGCTAGCTTGGTGTGTGTCAGGTCGATTGTCAGAGAGGGGTATTTTTCAACAATCGCTCTGCTCAGCAGGGTGCGTGCCATCGCCTCCAGATCTGGCGGGTCAGCGAACTGAGCCTTGACAGCGCTGGCAGCAGGGGTGAGGGAAACCGGGGCTGGTGTTATTGCAAGGGATGTAGGCATAGGCGTACCTGTTATGGGTTCCAGAAGTCACACGACCGATGCCGTATTAACCACTGCAATTGACAGGTACAGGTGGTAGCGGGGTATGCCGATGAAAACCGGGATCGCAGCCGTAGCCCAGATCCCGGTCAACGGCTTCAGTTGCCTGGTGAGCGCATATTTGCTTCGGCTGCTTGAGCCAGATCGGGCGGCAGGAAGTCTTTGTCGGGGTTGTAGTCGGCTTTCAGGTAACGCGACAGCGCGTCCAGATCGCCGGGGTTCAGCGTGCCGGCGACTTGCTTGAGGCGCAGGTTGTCGAGGATGTAGTCGTAACGGGTGTTGTTGTAATCACGCACCGAGTTGTACAGCTGGCGCTGGGCGTCCAGCACGTCGACGATGTTGCGCGTGCCCACCTGATAACCGATTTCCGTGGCTTCCAGTGCGCTCTGGTTGGAAATGATCGACTGCTTGCGCGCCTGAACCTGTTCGACGTCAGTGTTGACCGCGCGGTGCAGGTTGCGGGTGTTTTCGACCACCTGACGGCGCAAGCCTTCACGTTGCTGTTCGGTCTGATCGAGGCGCGAGTAGGACTCGCGGACCTGCGAACTGGTCAGGCCGCCGCTGTAGATCGGAATGTTCAACTGAATGCCGATGCTGCGCTGCGACACGTCACCGCTGTAGCGCTGCTGCAAGGCATTGGGGTTGCTCAGGCCAAAACCGTCGTTGTCGCCGGTCTTGTACTGCGCCACCGCATCGAGGGTCGGCGCGTGACCGGCCTTGCGTTGCTTGAGGGTTTCCTGCGCGGCGTCCACGGCAAAGTTACTGGCCAGCAGATTGAGGTTTTGCTGCGCGGCGGTTTCCACCCAGATTTTGGCGTTGTTCGGTGACGGCGGCAGGATCGGCAGCGTGTGGCGCATGCCTTCGATCGAGTTGTACTGACGGTTGGTCAGGGTGATCAGCGCCTCGAACGCGTCATCGACCTGGCGCTGTGCCACGATTCGGTTGGCGCGCGAGGTGTCGTAACTGGCCTGGGATTGCAGCACATCGGTTTTGTCCGACAGGCCCACGTCAAAGCGTTCGCGGGACTGGTCCAGCTGGCGCTTGAACGCCGCTTCCTCGGCCTTGGTCGCGGCCAGCGTGTCCTGGGCACGCAACACCGAGAAGTAAGACTCGGCGGTTTGCAGGATCAGGTTTTGTTCCGTGGCCGACAGTTGCAGCGCGGCCTGCTCGTTGACCGATTCAGCGGCTTTTAACTGGAACCAGCGGTCAATGCGAAAGATCGGCTGCGCCAGCGTTGCCTGATACACCACCGCACTGCGTGTAGTGGTCAACGAAGGCTGGTCAATGGAGGTGCGCACGCTGCTCGACTCGGCACCGCCCGACAGGTTGGGCAGCAAGCCGGCGCGGGCCTGCGGCACCACTTCTTTGCGTGCCGCGTAGTCGGCACGGGCGGCCGCCAGGTCGGCGTTGTTATCCACCGCCTCGTGATACACGCTGACTAGGCCTGTCTGGCTGGCCAAGGGGGCCTGGGTTTGCATGGCCATTACGTTGGTCGCACAAGACACGGCGATAGCCAGTGAGAGTTTGCGCAGCATGAGCGATCCCTAGTTCAATAATGCGGAGAAAATAAACTCCCGAGGCCTCGTGTGGCACTCGTGGTGTCAAGACGTAGCGAGTGTAGTAGCGGTGACACCTTGCAACAATGCCGTTGTTGCGACTTTTATCAGGCTGATTATTCCGAGGTTGGCGTTCTGCCTCAGTCTTGTCTAGACTGGCCGGGTTCTTGTCGGGGTGCCTTGCTATGAGGCTGAGATCGAATAATTTCGGATCCCGTTGAACCTGATCAGGTTAACGCCTGCGTAGGGAACAAGATTTCTCGTCACCCGGCGAGTCCTCTTGAGTACCGTCCGGGATCGATTGTTCAAAAAATGATCAATCGTTCGAGGCCGTCACTCAGCACCCAGTCCTTGGGTCAGTCCGTACATTTTTCAGGTTCTCCCTCCGACAATCCGCCTGGATGCAGTCTGGAGAGCCGTGATGAGTACGACAAAACTAAAAAACGCAATTAACCTCAGTGATTCGGCCAAAGTCGATGAACAGTCGGTCAAGCCCTTTACCCGCTCGCAAAAAGTCTACGTACAGGGCTCGCGCCCGGACATTCTGGTGCCGATGCGCGAAGTCAGCCTGGACGTGACGCCCACTGATTTTGGCGGCGAAATCAACGCCCCGGTATTGATCTACGACACCTCAGGCCCCTACACCGACCCGTCGGTGCAGATTGACGTGCGCAAAGGCCTGGGCGATGTGCGCTCGGCCTGGATCGACGACCGAAACGACACCGAACGCCTGCCGGGGCTGAGTTCGAACTTCGGCCAAATGCGCCTTGAAGACGCCGAACTGACCCAACTGCGTTTCGCCCACGTCAAGAACCCGCGTCGGGCAAAGGCCGGTGCCAACGTCAGCCAAATGCACTATGCGCGTCAAGGCATCATCACCGCCGAGATGGAATACGTCGCCATCCGCGAAAACATGAAACTGCAAGAAGCGCGTGCGGCGGGTCTGCTGGACCAGCAACACGCCGGGCACAGCTTCGGCGCCAACATCCCGAAAGAAATCACCCCTGAGTTCGTGCGCGAAGAAATCGCCCGCGGCCGCGCCATTATTCCGGCCAACATCAACCACGTTGAGCTGGAGCCCATGATTATCGGGCGCAACTTCCTGGTGAAGATCAACGGCAACATCGGCAACAGCGCGCTGGGTTCTTCGATCGAAGAAGAGGTGGCGAAACTGACCTGGGGCATCCGCTGGGGATCGGACACCGTCATGGACTTGTCCACCGGCAAGCACATCCACGAAACCCGCGAGTGGATCATCCGCAACTCGCCGGTGCCGATTGGCACCGTGCCGATTTACCAGGCGCTGGAAAAGGTCAACGGCGTGGCCGAAGACCTGACGTGGGAGTTGTTCCGCGACACCTTGATCGAACAGGCCGAGCAGGGCGTGGACTACTTCACCATCCATGCGGGTGTACTGTTGCGTTACGTGCCGCTGACGGCCAAGCGCGTGACCGGCATCGTGTCCCGGGGTGGCTCGATCATGGCCAAGTGGTGCCTGGCGCACCACAAAGAAAACTTCCTCTACACCCATTTCGACGACATCTGCGAAATCATGAAGGCCTACGACGTCAGCTTCTCGCTGGGCGACGGCCTGCGTCCGGGCTCGATTGCCGACGCCAACGACGCGGCACAGTTCGGTGAGCTGGAAACCCTGGGCGAACTGACCAAGATCGCGTGGAAGCACGACGTGCAGTGCATGATCGAAGGCCCGGGCCATGTGCCGATGCAGTTGATCAAAGAGAACATGGACAAGCAGCTTGAGTGCTGCGACGAAGCGCCGTTCTACACCCTGGGGCCGCTGACCACGGACATTGCGCCGGGCTACGACCACATTACCTCGGGCATCGGCGCCGCCATGATCGGCTGGTTCGGCTGCGCCATGCTCTGCTACGTCACGCCCAAGGAACACTTGGGGTTGCCGAACAAGGATGACGTGAAGACCGGGATCATCACTTACAAAATCGCGGCCCATGCAGCCGACTTGGCCAAAGGCCATCCGGGTGCGCAAATCCGAGACAACGCGTTGAGCAAGGCGCGTTTCGAGTTCCGCTGGGAAGACCAGTTCAACCTCGGCCTGGACCCGGACACCGCCCGCTCGTACCACGACGAAACCCTGCCCAAGGACTCGGCCAAGGTCGCGCATTTCTGTTCCATGTGCGGGCCGAAATTCTGCTCGATGAAAATCACGCAGGAAGTGCGCATCTATGCCGCCAACCAGCGCATCGACGCGGTTGACGTTGAGGTGGCCCAAGGCCTGGCCGAGCAGGCCGCGCGCTTCAAGCAGGAAGGCAGTCAGCTGTACAAAAAAGTGTGACGTCAGGGCAGCCCCTGTCGAGGTGTGTCACTGCGCCTCGACGGCGGTTACCTGATCAGACAACGGCCACAGACCCTGACAGGGTTGTCCTCCTCTTTTCGAGACACATTCTTTGAACGTAACCGGCCTGTATTCCCCGGATTCTGCGGTCCCGGCGGACCAGCGTGTCTTCGGTGCACGCGACCTGTTTTCCCTGTGGTTTTCCCTCGGCATTGGCTTGATGGTGTTACAGACCGGCGCGTTACTGGCGCCGGGCCTGGGCCTGTCGGGTGGATTGCTGGCAATCTTTCTCGGCACGCTGGTTGGTGTCGCCTTACTGGCGTCGGTCGGGGTGATTGGCTGCGACACCGGCCTGTCGTCCATGGCCGCGCTCAAGCTCAGCCTCGGCAGTCGCGGTGCGCTGCTCCCGGCGCTGCTCAACGTGCTGCAACTGATCGGCTGGGGCGCGTTTGAAATCATCGTGATGCGCGACGCCGCCAGCCTGCTCGGCGCCCGGGCGTTCAGCGACGCCAGCGTGTTCAGCAACCCGCTGCTGTGGACGTTGTTTTTCGGGGCGTTGGCGACCTTGCTGGCTGTCAGCGGGCCGCTGACGTTTGTGCGCAAAGTCCTGCGCAAATGGGGGATTTGGTTGCTGTTGGCGGCTTGTCTCTGGCTGACGTGGAACCTGTTCTCCAAAGCTGACCTGGGCGCGTTATGGGCGCAAAAGGGCGACGGTTCACTGCCGCTGGCGGTCGGTTTTGACATCGCGATTGCGATGCCATTGTCCTGGTTGCCCTTGATCGCGGACTACTCACGCTTTGGCAAACGCGCGAAAAAGGTCTTTGGCGGCACGGCTGCGGGCTTCTTTTTGGGTAACGTCTGGCTGATGAGCCTCGGCGTGGCGTACACCTTGGCGTTTGCCCCCAGTGGCGAGGTGAATGCGTTGTTGTTGGCGCTGGCCGGGGCAGGGTTGGGGATTCCGTTGTTGCTGATCTTGCTCGACGAGTCGGAAAACGCGTTCGCGGACATTCACTCGGCGGCAGTGTCGGGCGGGGTGTTGTGGCGATTGAAGGTTGAACATCTGGCGTTGGCCATCGGGGGGATCTGCACCCTTATCGCCTGCTTTGCGCCGCTGGCGCAGTACCAGAACTTCTTGTTGCTGATTGGCTCGGTGTTTGCGCCGTTGTTTGGCGTGGTGCTGGTGGATCACTTCCTTGTGCGCAAACGCAGCGCGCAGGTGACCACGGCGTTGTTCTGCTGGCCGGCATTGCTGGCGTGGGCGGGCGGGGTGAGTACTTATCACCTGCTGGCCAATGTGTATCCGGATGTGGGTGCGACCTTGCCAGCGTTGGTGCTGGCGGGGGTATTGCACTGGGCTTTTGGGCGTCGCCGCTAAAAGCCCCTCACCCCAACCCTCTGCCTGTGGGAGAGGGTTGGGGTGGGCTGGGGAGACTCAGCGTTGTGCAGGGAACCACTGCGGCTTGAGAATCCCGTTGAGGCGCGAGTAAGGGATTTTCAGTTCGACATGGCCTTCGGAGTACGGCGCAATGCTGTACACATCGTACTTGAGGACCACATTGTCCTTGAGCAAGGCCACGTGCGGGGTCTGCTGGAACGGCCAGTTTTTGACGAACTCGGGATCGTTACCGAAGCGGGTGCTGATCAACCAGTTGTTGTGCGCGACTTTTCCTGCAGCCCAGAAGGCTTTCTCCTGACCTGGAATCAACATGTCCTGCAAGGTCACTTCCCGCTGATCCTTACGCGAATAGTTGATAAAGCCACGGCCTGGCATGCCGTGCGCGCCACCGGTGTCCAGATAGCTTGACAGCTCAATAATCACCAGGTCGTCATGCTGCTCACGTACCTTGGCCTGCAAATAGCTGCTGTTGCGACTGTCGGCGGTGCGCAAAAACTGTTCGCGGTAGGCATTGAGAGAGGGCGCCAGTTTGTCTTCAGGCGAGAAGACGGTCATTTTCAGCAGGCGGCTTTCGATCAGCGCATCCAGTTTGGGGTCGCCCTGCGGGTGTACGGTGTCGATGTTCACCAGCGGGCAATCCTGGCCCTTGCACCCGGCCTTGAGCTGCTCCGAGGCATCAGGGGTGAAGGCCAGCGGTTTTGGCGCGGACGCTTGAAATACGCTCTGGCATGCGCCCAGGGTCAGGGCGATGCAGGTCAGGGAGGCAAACTTTAAAAGCGACATGGTCGTCCTTCATCAACAAAAGAAAAGCAAAATTATGGAGGTTCGACTGCCTGCGAGGGCATCCGTTCGCCACTAAGCTTAAAGGTGCCAATTAGAGTTGGTTTGCAGGTGATCCGTCTATCCCCGTGTCAGAAAAGTGGCTGCATCGCGGCGTTCATGCGCGTTAGGATGCGCGATGCCGCGGGCCACCCCGGCAGGAATTAGCCAGCAAGAGGTTTGAAATGACGGATACCACGAAGGCGACTACGCCCCGCACAGTCGAGATCGTCAAGCGCGAACAGTGTTTTAAAGGTTTCTACCAACTGGACCGCGTGCACTTGCGCCACGAACTGTTTGCCGGTGGCATGAGCCGTGAGATCAGTCGCGAAGTGTTTGTGCGCCATGATGCGGTTTGCGTGTTGCCCTACGACCCGCAGCGCGACGAGGTGGTGCTGATCGAGCAGTTCCGCGTCGGCGCCATGGGCAAGACCGACACGCCGTGGCTGATCGAGCTGGTGGCCGGTTTGATCGACAAGGAAGGCGAGGTCAATCCTGAAGATGTGGCCCACCGCGAAGGTGAAGAGGAGGCCGGTGTGACCTTCACCTCGCTGTGGCCGATCACCCGCTACTTCCCGTCGCCGGGCGGCAGCACCGAATGTGTGCACCTGTACGTGGGGCGGTGCAGCACCGAAGGCATTGGTGGCTTGCATGGCCTTGAGGAAGAGGCGGAAGATATTCGAGTGACAGTTTGGGCGTACGAAGATGCGCTTCAGGCAGTACGCGATGGTCGAATTTCCAATGCAGCGAGCATCATTGCCCTGCAATGGCTGGCGCTCAATCGCGCCGAGGTGAGGGGGTTATGGTCGTAAACGGGGTGCGCGACCGTTATCGGGTCGACTTGATTGGCTTGCAGGCTGCCTGCGAGGCCAATTACGCGCGCCTGATGCGTTTGTTGCCCGACATGCGCGAGCAGCCTGATGCGCGGCGCATTGCCGTGACCCAGGGCGATCAGATGCTGGGCGTACTGACCCTTGAAGTGATGCTCGACTGCCCGTACACCAGCACCCTGCGCGTGCGTCAGGAACATAGCTTGCCGTGGTTGCCGGTGCCCGAGTTGCAGGTTCAGGTGTATCACGATGCGCGCATGGCCGAAGTGATTGGCGCCGAGCATGCACGACGCTTTCGCAGCATCTACCCTTATCCCAATGACGCCATGCACCAGCCTCACGAAAAAGCTCAGCTCAATGTGTTTCTGGGTGAGTGGTTGAGCCACTGCCTGACGTGCGGTCACGAATACGCACAAGTCAGGTAACACCGCTTCAAGTCGCTGTCGAATCGCGAGGCTGCGATCGACAGCGCAGGCGCTCAGGCTAATGGCATAATCGCGCCCTTCATCGACGCCTCTTGGGAGAGCCGCCTTGCCGAGTGTTTCCACCCTGACCCCTGAAGACCCGGTGCTGCTGGTGCAGCTCTCTGACAGCCACTTGTTTGCTGACGCAAACGGCTCCCTGCTGGGGCTTAACACCGCGCGCAGCCTGCAACAGGTGATCGACCTGGTCAGTGCCGAGCAGCCGGCTGTCGACGTGTTGCTGGCCACCGGCGATCTGGCCCAGGACGGCAGCGTCGCGGCCTACCAGTATTTTCGACAGGCCACCGCCGCCTTGGCGCCCGTGGCGCGCTGGATTCCGGGCAACCATGACGATGTTCAGCAGATGCGCGAGGCGGCCATTCAAAGCCGGCTGATGGAGCCGCGTGTCGATGTTGGCAACTGGCGCATCACGTTGTTGCATTCCAACGTGCTGAATAAAAGCCATGGTTATCTGGAGGACGACCAACTCCAGCGACTGGCGCAATTACTGAGCGAAGCGCCGGAACGTCATCACTTGGTTTGCCTGCATCATCATCCGGTCCCGGTAGGTTGCCAGTGGATTGAGCCCATCGGCCTGCTCAACGCTGATGCGTTCTGGGCGGTGGTGGACCGCTTCCCACAGGCCAAAGCGGTGTTGTGGGGGCATGTGCATCAGCCTTTCGATCAGCAGCGCAAGGCGGTCAGGTTGCTGGCCACCCCTTCGACCTGTTTCCAGTTCGCGCCCCACAGCGAGGATTTCAAGGTCAGCAGCGAGGCGCCCGGCTACCGCTGGCTGCAGCTGAACCCTGATGGCACTTTGCATACCGGGATCTCGCGGGTGGCGCACTTTGACTTCGAACCCGACTACTCCCAAGACAAATATTGACCACTGGACAAACTTACAGATGATGGGTCGAGTCATTCACCCCGAGTCAGGCTAAACTGCGCGTCTTTCTCAAGGCTGTGTCTGGCTGAATTTGTACTCGGGAGTAATGGCATGTCGGGTTCCATCTTGTATATCCACGGTTTCAACAGCGCGCCCGAGTCCAAAAAGGCTTCGCAGTTGACGTCGGTGATGCAGCAAATGGGTCTTGGTGAGCAACTGCGTGTGCCAGCCCTGCACCATCACCCGCGACAGGCGATCGCACAGCTTGAGGCCGCCATTGGCGAGCTGGGCAGCCCGCTGCTGGTGGGCAGCTCCCTCGGCGGCTACTATGCGACCTGGCTTGCCGAGCGCCACGGCCTCAAAGCCTTGCTGGTCAACCCGGCCGTCAGCCCGCACCGCATGTTTGACGGTTATCTGGGCACCCAGACCAACCTGTACAGCGGCGAGACCTGGGAGCTGACCCACGATCACGTGAACGCCCTGGCCGCGCTTGAAGTCCCGGCGCCCCGCGATCCGCAGCGCATTCAAGTGTGGCTGCAGACCGCCGATGAAACCCTCGACTACCGCTACGCTGAAACGTACTACGCAGCGTGTGCCTTGCGCATTCAGGCCGGGGGCGATCACAGTTATCAAGGTTTTGCCCGGCAACTGCCCGCGCTGCTGAGCTTTGCCGGAGTAGCAGCAGAACAGTACCAGGCCATCGACTTCGCGGCCCTGTGAGGCACCGGCGAATGGCCTTTATTTTCTTTATTTACGACTGACGACGAGACCCTATGGCCACTCCCAGCGCTAGCTCTTATAACGCCGACGCCATCGAAGTCCTCTCGGGCCTCGACCCGGTGCGCAAACGCCCCGGCATGTACACCGACACCAGTCGGCCCAACCACCTGGCTCAGGAAGTCATCGACAACAGTGTCGACGAAGCCCTGGCCGGTCACGCCAAATCGGTCAACGTCATCCTGCACGCCGACCACTCGCTGGAAGTCAGCGACGACGGGCGCGGCATGCCGGTGGACATTCACCCCGAAGAGGGCGTGTCAGGCGTCGAGCTGATCCTCACCAAGCTCCACGCGGGCGGTAAGTTTTCGAACAAGAACTACCAGTTCTCCGGCGGCCTGCACGGCGTGGGGATCTCGGTGGTTAACGCCTTGTCGACCCAGGTCCGGGTCAAGGTCAAGCGTGATGGCAACGAGTACCAGATGACCTTCGCCGATGGCTACAAAGCCACCGACCTGGAAATCATCGGCACCGTCGGCAAGCGCAATACCGGCACCAGCGTCTACTTTGCGCCGGACCCGAAGTACTTCGACTCCCCCAAATTCTCGGTCAGCCGCCTCAAGCACGTCCTCAAGGCCAAGGCCGTGCTGTGCCCCGGTCTGCTGGTCACGTTTGAAGACAAAAACACCGGCGAAAAAGTCGAGTGGCATTACGAAGACGGCTTGCGTTCCTACCTGGTGGACGCCGTCAGTGAATTCGAGCGCCTGCCCGACGAGCCGTTCTGCGGCACCCTGGCGGGCAATAAAGAAGCCGTTGACTGGGCGCTGTTGTGGCTGCCCGAGGGCGGCGACAGTGTTCAGGAAAGCTACGTCAACCTGATTCCGACGGCGCAGGGCGGCACCCACGTCAACGGTTTGCGTCAGGGCCTGCTCGATGCGATGCGTGAGTTTTGTGAATTCCGCAGCCTGCTGCCGCGTGGCGTGAAACTGGCCCCGGAAGACGTGTGGGAGCGCATTGCGTTCGTGCTGTCGATGAAAATGCAGGAGCCGCAATTCTCCGGCCAGACCAAAGAGCGCCTGTCGTCCCGCGAAGCGGCCGCGTTTGTCTCCGGTGTGGTCAAAGACGCGTTCAGCCTGTGGCTCAACGCGCACCCTGAACTGGGCATGCAATTGGCTGAGCTGGCGATCAACAACGCCGGTCGCCGCCTCAAGGCCAGTAAAAAAGTTGAGCGCAAGCGCATCACCCAGGGGCCGGCGTTGCCGGGCAAACTGGCTGACTGTGCGGGCCAGGACCCGATGCGCGCCGAGCTGTTTCTGGTGGAAGGCGATTCCGCTGGCGGTTCCGCCAAGCAAGCGCGGGACAAAGAGTTTCAGGCGATCCTGCCGTTGCGCGGCAAGATCCTCAATACGTGGGAAGTCGATGGCAGCGAAGTGCTGGCCAGCCAGGAAGTGCACAACATTGCCGTGGCCATCGGTGTGGACCCGGGCGCGGCCGACATGAGCCAGCTGCGCTACGGCAAAATCTGCATCCTTGCCGACGCCGACTCTGACGGTCTGCACATCGCGACGTTGCTCTGCGCTTTGTTTGTGCAGCACTTCCGGCCGCTGGTGGACGCCGGTCACGTGTACGTGGCCATGCCGCCGTTGTACCGCATCGACCTGGGCAAAGAGATTTTCTACGCCCTCGACGAGGCTGAGCGTGATGGCATTCTTGACCGTCTGGTGGCCGAGAAAAAACGCGGCAAGCCGCAGGTCACGCGATTCAAGGGTTTGGGTGAAATGAACCCGCCGCAACTGCGTGAAACCACCATGGACCCGAACACGCGTCGCCTGGTGCAGCTCACGCTGGAAGACTTCGCCGCGACCTCCGAAATGATGGACATGCTGCTGGCGAAAAAACGGGCGGGCGACCGTAAGACCTGGCTGGAATCCAAAGGCAATCTGGCGCAGGTGCTGGCCTGATGCGCAGAGCCTTGTTGGCGCTGCAGGTGCTGGCGACCCCGGTAATGGCCGAAACATGGCCAGCACTGGTGTTGCAGTCTGAGCACCCGGTGGAAGGCATGCGCGGCGGCAATCTGTCGGGGCTGGCGGTGTGCCAGGGTGAAATGTGGGCTGTGTCTGACCGCGATGATGATCAGATTTACCGGCTCGATACCCGTTATCCCGAGTGGCTGGCTGAAGCCGTGAGCCTCCACTTACCCCAGCCGCCGAAGACCGGTTTGCCGTGGGGCGTGCGCATGATGGGCAAAGCCATCAGCCCGCTGCGCGGTGGCGATCTGGATTTTGAAGGCATCACCTGCGACGCGGCGGGCAACCGTTACGTGGTCAGTGAATCCCATGCCGGTGTGGTGCTGATCGCGTCGCAGGGCAACGCCTCCTGGCTGAAAATCGACGCCGGTCTGGTGCGTCAGGCGCGGGCCAGCGGCATGCTGCTGCATTTCAATGCCTTGTTTGAAGGCATTGCGATCAACCCGCAAGGCAATCAGATCTGGCTGGCGGCAGAGCGCGAGCGCCGTGGCTTGCTGACCCTGCACAAAAAACAAAGCGTGTGGGCCTGTGAAGACAGCTGCGTGATCATGAGTGAAGCGGGGCCGCAACAGCCGCCACCGCAACTTAAGGCCAAATCGCAGGCCAAGGATTTCGCAGATCTGGCGGTGTTCGAAGGCAAGTTGTTCACCCTCGAACGCATGGCTTATCGCGTGTGCCGCCGAACGCCTGCCACCGGGCACGTGGAGCGCTGCTGGTCGTTCGCCAATGACGCACTGACCGCCGCGCGCCGCTACGCCTCGGCCTACGGCAATGCCGAAGCCTTGAGCGTCGACGCTCAAGGGGCCTGGATCGGTGTCGACAATGGCAGCCACGTGCGTGCCGATGGCGAGGCGCGTCCGGTGGTCTACCGCTTTGCGGCGCCGCCCGGTGGTTGGGGCGCCCGGTCATGAGCCAGCAACCACCGGGCAAACGGGCCGGTCGTGTCTTCATGATCGTGGCCTGGTGTGCGGGCCTGTACCTGGCGACCCAGTTTTTCGGGCGCTGGGAGCAGCGTCAGGAGAACCCCAACCGCGACGTGGTTTCGGAACAGGGCGAAGGCTTCATCGACGTCAAGCTGCAAGCCAACGTGCAGGGGCACTTCGTCGCCAGCGGCCGTATCAACAACGTGCCGGTGGAATTTTTACTGGATACCGGGGCCACCGACGTGGCGGTCCCGCTGGATTTGGCCCGGCAACTGGCATTGCCCAAGGGCGTGCCCGTGACCCTCAATACCGCCAACGGGCAGGCGCAGGGCTATCGCACGCACATCGACCGCCTGCAACTGGGTGCCATTGTGTTGCGCAACGTGCGCGCAGTGGCTGCGCCGGGGCTGGACGGCGAACAGGTGTTGCTGGGCATGAGCGCTTTGAAAAAACTTGAATTCACCCAGCGCGGCGGCACCATGCTGCTGCGCCAGACAACGAACTGAATGAGGTCCGCATGAGCGACTCCCTTGATCTCAGCCTGGACGGCGTAGAACGCCGGTCACTGGCCGACTTCACCGAACAGGCCTACCTCAACTACTCCATGTACGTGATCATGGACCGGGCCTTGCCGCACATCGGCGACGGCCTCAAGCCTGTACAGCGGCGTATCGTCTACGCCATGAGCGAGTTGGGGCTGGACGCAGACGCCAAGCACAAGAAATCGGCGCGTACCGTCGGTGACGTGCTCGGCAAGTTTCACCCCCACGGCGATTCGGCCTGTTACGAAGCCATGGTGCTGATGGCGCAGCCGTTCAGCTACCGCTACACACTGGTTGACGGTCAGGGCAACTGGGGTGCGCCGGACGATCCCAAGTCGTTCGCCGCCATGCGTTACACCGAGGCGCGCTTGTCGCGTTACTCCGAAGTCCTGCTCAGCGAACTGGGTCAGGGCACGGCGGACTGGGTACCCAACTTCGACGGCACGCTGGACGAACCGGCTGTGTTGCCTGCACGTTTGCCGAATATCCTGCTCAATGGCACCACCGGCATTGCCGTGGGCATGGCCACGGACGTACCGCCGCACAACCTGCGAGAAGTCGCCACCGCTTGCGTGCGTTTGCTCGATGAACCCAAGGCCACGGTTGAGCAACTGTGCGAACACATTCAAGGCCCGGACTACCCGACCGAAGCTGAAATCATCACCCCGCGCGCCGACCTGCTGAAGATCTATCAGACCGGTCGTGGCTCGGTGCGCATGCGCGCGGTGTATCACGTGGAAGACGGCGATATCGTCGTCACCGCCTTGCCGCATCAGGTCTCGGGCGCCAAGGTGCTGGAGCAAATTGCCGCATTGATGCAGGCCAAACCGACCAAGCTGGCGATGGTGACTGATCTGCGTGACGAATCGGACCACGAAAACCCGTGCCGCATCGTCATCATTCCCCGCAATAACAAGGTCGACCTCGACGAACTGATGCAGCATCTGTTCGCCGTGACGGATCTGGAGTCCACGTTCCGCGTCAACATCAACATCATTGGCCTGGATGGCAAGCCGCAGTTGAAAAACCTGCGGGCCCTGCTGGTGGAATGGCTGGAATTCCGTATCAACACCGTGCGTCGGCGCTTGCAGTTCCGCCTCGATAAAGTCGAGCGTCGCCTGCACCTGTTGGACGGTTTGCTGACGGCTTACCTGAACCTCGATGAAGTGATTCACATCATCCGCACCGAGGAGCACCCCAAGGCTGAATTGATTGCACGGTTTGCCCTGACCGAAACACAGGCCGACTACATCCTCGACACGCGCTTGCGCCAGTTGGCCCGTCTCGAAGAGATGAAGCTGCGTGACGAACAGGATGCCCTGCGTAAAGAACAGGCCAAGTTGCAAGCCCTGCTCGGCAGCGAAGCCAAGCTGAAAAAACTGGTGCGCAGCGAACTGCTGGAAGATGCCAAAACCTACGGCGATGACCGTCGTTCGCCTATCGTGGCCCGTGCAGAAGCCAAGGCTCTGTCGGAAAACGAGCTTGTCCCGACTGAGCCTGTGACCGTTGTCCTGTCTGAAAAGGGCTGGGTCCGGTGCGGTAAAGGCCATGACCTCGACGCCACCGGGCTCTCCTATAAAGCGGGTGACGGCTACAAAACCGCGGCGGCGGGGCGTTCCAACCAGTTTGCGGTGTTCATCGACTCCACCGGGCGCAGTTATTCGGTGGCGGCGCACACCTTGCCCTCGGCCCGTGGTCAGGGCGAACCGTTGACCGGTCGCCTGACGCCGCCACCGGGTGCCAGTTTTGAATGCGTGCTGTTGCCTGAAGACGACGCGCTGTTCGTCATTGCCTCTGACGCGGGTTATGGCTTTGTGGTCAAGGGTGAAGACCTGCAAGCCAAGAACAAGGCGGGTAAAGCCTTGCTCAGCCTGCCCAAGGGCGCCAAGGTCATGCAGCCGCGCCCGGTCACCGACCGCGAGCATAACTGGTTGGCGGCGGTAACCACGGAAGGGCGTTTGCTGATCTTCAAGGTCAGCGACTTGCCGCAGCTGGGCAAAGGCAAAGGCAACAAGATCATCGGTATACCCGGCGATCGCGTGGCCAGTCGCGAAGAATACGTGACCGATATTGCCGTGTTACCCGACAACGCCACGCTGGTGTTGCAGGCTGGCAAACGCAACCTGTCGCTCAAGCCTGATGACCTCGAACATTACAAGGGCGAACGCGGACGTCGAGGCAACAAATTGCCCCGTGGTTTCCAGCGCGTGGACGCGATGTTGGTAGAAACGCCCAATTAAGCCCGTTTAGAGCGCCCGATCTGCGTTTTTTCACGTAGATCGGGTCCGCGGCGCTGGAGTCGGGCTGGATATTCGCGGATGATATGGCGCACTTGCGGCACCGCCCCTTGGCGATGTGGCCAGCGACTTTTTCGAGAATCACACTTTGGCGCGCCCGATGGCTGCCACCTGGATGGAATGATGAACGTTCTGCGCCTTCCTTTAATTGCGTTGCTGACCGGTGTGCTCGGTCTGGCGGGGTGCTCCACGCATCAGCCAGCGGCCTTGTACCAACTGGACAGCGGCACCCCCGGCCAGCCCGCGCAAAGCGCCGGCATGGCCGTGGTACTCGGCCCGGTCACCGTGGCTGACTACCTGCAACGTGAAACCCTGCTGCAACGTCAAACCGACGGCAGCCTGAGCGCGGCCACCGATGGTCGTTGGGCAGGTAGCCTGTCGGCGGATATCGATCAACTGCTGCTTCGCCAACTGGCCTGGCGTCTGGACAGCCAGCGCGTGGTATTGGCCCCGGCCCCTGCGGGCTTCGCCCCGGACGTGCAAGTGTTGTTGTCGATTACGCGTCTGGACTCTGGCAAAAATCAGCCGGCCATCCTTGATGCGCAATGGCGTCTGATTGACCGTCGCGGTCAGGTGCGTGATAACCGCATGGTGCATCTGGAAAAACAGCACGATGGCACCACCGCCTCTCAGGTCAAGGCTCAAGGCGAGTTGTTGCAACAGATGAGTCAGCAATTGGCGGTGGCCCTTAAACCGTTGGCCAACCAGCCGCCGTTGGTGGAGTCCCGCAAGCCGGAGCCAAAGCCGGCCCGCAAAGGAGAATCAGACAAGCCCCGCATTCCGATGGCTTCACCGATTCGCACCGACATGGAAGTGTTTCGCTTCTGAGTCAGTGACCACTACAAAAAAATCCCGCATCTGAGCGGGATTTTTTTTGCAGGTCAAAAGCGCCTCACCCAACCCTCTCCCGGATGGAGGGGGTGAGTGCGTGTGTGGATTTACCCGCGCTTCTCGTGCATGCGCGCCAATTGGCGTTCAAGCATCGACGGGTACGGTTCCATCAAGCGCTCTACACAGCACGCCCCTTCAGGGCTGGCAATCGGGCGGATGCGGGCGCGCTGGCGAATCAGCGCATCGTCGCTGATCTTGCGCTCAACCAGCAGCAAGTTGCGGCTGTGTTGTGACAGCGCCAGCGCGTCTTGCGCGGTTTCAGTCAGCAGCAAGTCGATCTGGCTCATGCCCGTCAGGCCTTCGCCCACCACCAGCCCCAATTGCAGCTGCAAGGTGATGCCACTGTCTGCCACTTCGATTTGCAAGGCGTGACCCAGTGCGCGCAACAGCTCACCGCAGCAAATGGCGTTGGTCAGGTAGTCGTCGCCGCTGTCTTCGCTGTGGAACAGCATCAGCGTGCTGCCATCGTTGAGCGTGTGCAGCTCGCTGTCATACAGCGAGGCGGCTTGCTCCAGGCAGTCGCGATAACGTTCCAGTAATTCGGTCAGGCGGGCGCGGGGCAGGCGACGCAGTTGATCCTGCGCACCCAGTTGCACGGCCAGCACAGCGCTCGGCTGTGGCGCGGAGGGTGCGGTCGGCTGCGGCTTGGCCAGGGTCGCCGGGGCGGCACTGCCCGTGTCGCGCAGGTCGGCAAACGGGTCTTCGTCGCTGTCGTCTTCTTCAGCATGAACCACGTGCCGCGGGGCCGCTTTGGGGGCTGGCGCAGCAGGCGCTTCGTCAAAGTCCGGGTCGCGCAGGTTGCGCACTTCGAACGAGGGCTCTGGCTCGTCGTCTTCGTAGTCGCTGTCGTCGTAATCGGGCTCAGGTTCTGGCTCGGGCTCTGGCGCAGGCGGTGCCAGGCGAGTGTGAAGCTGGCGCGCCAGATCACCGATTTCATCCTGGCGGTTGATCGCCGGGGTGTAGGGATCAGGCTCGCGCAGCCACACACGCAATTGCAACAACGGGGTGGAGATGTGACGCCCCAGACGCAGGCTCAAGGCCAGTGCCAGCGCCAGCAAAATTGCGCTGAGGATGCCCATGCTTTGCAGGCTGATGGTCATCGGTTGCTGGAACTGGTTCATGTCGAGGCTGATGCGCAGATGCCCGGCGGTCACGTCCTGGAACGTGATTTTGGTCTGGTACATGCCTTCGGCTTCGCCCAGCAGGCCGTTTTTCGGTCGCTCACCGGCTTCTGCGAGGATGCGGTTGTCAACGCTATAAATAGCCGCGTGCGCCACCAACGGGTTTTTCGTCAGGTTATTGAGCAGCACGTTGAGGCTGAGGATGTCATTGGACACCAGCAGCTCGGTGGCAGACGTCGCGGTTTGCGTGGTCAGGCTCTGACCCAGTGCGTCGGCCTGATCATGCATGGCCTGCTTGAATTGCAGGCCCATGACCACGGCGTAAATCACCAGCGCCAGGGCGACCAGAATCACGTTATGGCTGGCAATACGCAGAGCCAGCGGAATGCGGCGATCGCGCAGGGCCCGGAAGATCAGCAGGAAGAAGTTATCGGTTTTGACAGGCGATGGCCGGTTCACTGAGCGCGGCTCTTAGTCCGTTAAATTGGTGCGCAGTATAGCGAGCGGCCCACAGGCGGCAAAGCCTTGGCGATGCCCGATGGTCACTGAAAGTGGGTAGAATGCGTTTTTTTTAGCGAATGGGGGTGTGCCTTGCGCGAAATCGTCTTGATAAACATCACGGGTGAAGACCGTCCGGGTCTCACTGCGGCCATCACTGGGGTGCTGGCCAACAATGGTGTGAACATGCTCGACATCGGCCAGGCCGTCATTCATGGCGTTTTGTCGTTGGGGTATCTGGTTGAAATCGAGCAAGCCGATCAAGTGTCGGCCGTGCTCAAAGACCTGCAACCCCTGATTGCCAATGAAGGGCTGCAACTGCGTTTTGACCCCATTAGCGAAGCGCATTACCAGCGTTGGGTGAACGAACAAAGCCAGAAGCGTCACGTGGTGACATTGATGAGCCGTCAGGTCACCGCCCTGGAGCTGTTACGCGTGACGTCGGTGATCAGCCAGCACGGTTTGAACATTGAACAGACCGATCGCCTGTCCGGCCGCGTGCCGCTGGATGCGCCGACGCGTCTGAGCAAGAGCTGCATCGAGCTGCGCGTCACGGGCGAAGTGGCTGACCTTGATGCCTTGCGTGCCGAGTTCTTCGAGTTGTCGCAGGCGCTCAACATCGACATCGCGCTGCAGGAAGACACCCTGTTCCGTCGTAATCGCCGCCTGGCCGTTTTCGACATGGACTCGACCCTGATTGAAGCCGAAGTCATCGACGAACTGGCCAAAGCCGCGGGTGTGGGCGATCAAGTGGCGCAAATCACCGAACGTGCCATGGCGGGTGAGCTGGACTTCAAGGCCAGTTTCAAAGAGCGCTTGGCCTTGCTCAAGGGGTTGGACGTCGGTGTGCTGGACGCCATCGGTGCATCGCTGCGTTTGACCGAAGGCGCAGAAGTGCTGTTCGCTGAACTCAAGCGTCTGGGCTACAAAACCGCGATTCTGTCCGGTGGTTTCACCTATTTCGCCAAGCAGTTGCAGGCCAAGCTGGGCATTGACTACGTGTTCGCCAATGAGCTGGAAGTGGTGGACGGCAAAGTGACCGGCGTGGCAGTCGAGCCGATCGTTGATGCGCAGCGCAAAGCAGACTTGCTGCGCGAACTGGCGCAAAAGGAAGGTTTGAGCCTGGAGCAGACCATTGCGGTCGGGGACGGCGCCAACGATCTGGCCATGCTGGCCATCGCGGGTCTTGGGGTCGCGTTCCGTGCCAAGCCGCTGGTGAAGAAGTCGGCCAAGCACGCGATTTCAACGCTGGGCCTGGATGGCGTGCTGTATCTGTTAGGTCAGCGCGACCGCAACAGCCAGGGTTAATCCGTCACTGTCGTCGCTGCCGCACCCTGCGGCAGCGATGCCAGGATTTACTCGCCGATCTTCTGGCCCATCATCACCGGCGAACCCGCCGTCAGCTCTTGCGCCCATTTCACCTGTTCTGGCCCGAACAGCACGATTGCGGTCGAACCCAGTTTGAAGCGGCCCAACTCGGCGCCTTTTTCCAGATGGATCGGCGCACGCGCTGCTTCGTCATAACGGAAGGTTTTCAGCTCGCGCTTGGGCGGCGTGACCAACCCTGCGAACACCGTTTCAATCGAAGCCACGATCATCGCGCCCACCAGCACCACGGCCATCGGGCCGCGTTCGGTGTCGAAAATGCACACGGCGCGTTCGTTGCGGGCGAACAGTTCCGGCACGTTTTCTGCCGTGGTCTGGTTGACCGAAAACAGGCGGCCCGGCACGTAGATCATTTCACGCAGCGTACCGGCCAACGGCATGTGCACGCGGTGGTAATCCTTGGGCGACAGGTAAATGGTGGCGAACTCACCGCCCATGAACGGCGAGGCCACGGCCGGATCGCCGCCCACCAGCTCCAGCACGCTGTAGCTGTGGCCTTTGGCCTGAAACACGCGACCGTGTTCAATCGCGCCCAGTTGGCTGACCGCCCCGTCGGCCGGGCTTAAAATGGCGCCTGGCGTCTGGTCCAGCGGGCGTGCGCCGTCTTTCAGGGCGCGGGTGAAGAATGCATTGAAGTGCTCGTAAGCGGTGATGTCTTCAACCAGGGCCTGAGACATGTCCACCTGATAACGCTTGGCGAACCAGGTGGTGAAGGCATTTTTGAACCAGCGCACGCGGCACTCGGCAACGCAGCCGGCCAGGCGCGACAGCAGGTGATGCGGCAACAGGTACTGACTGAGGAGAAACAAACGCTTTTTCATGACGGGTCCTTAATGTTTGGCAGGCAGTTCGACGGGGGTGTCGGGGTGGTTGCCCCATTCGCCCCAGGAGCCTGCGTAGCCTTTGACGCGCGGGTAACCGAGCGCCTTGGCCACCAGATACGTAAAGCCAGAACGATGGTGAGTCTGGCAGTGGGTAATCACTTCTTTGTCGGGCGTAATGCCCAGATCCTCAAGGATCTGCGCCATGTCCGTGCGGATGCGCAGGCTGCGGGCTTTATCCATGCCTGCGGTCCATTCAAAATTTTTCGCGCCGGGGATATGACCCCCTTTGGCCGCCAGCACTTTTTCGCCGCTGTACTCAGCCGGGCTGCGAGCGTCCCAAATCGCCAGATCGGCAGCGCCCAACCGGCTTTGCAGGTATTCGCGGGTGGCAGTGGGTTCGTCGTGCAGGGTCAGCGTGACCGGTGCGTTTTTAGGCGTCGGAACCTCGGTTGATTCGCGCAGGCCATCGGCGATCCATGCTTGAATACCGCCGTCTACATAGTGATACGCCTTGTGCCCGATCACATCCAGCAGCCAGATAAAGCGGCCCGCCCAACCGCCGCCTTCATCGTCATACACCACGTAGACCGCGTCAGGGTTGTGCCCCAATTCGCTGAACAGTTTTTCGAGCGCAGCTTGCGTGGGCAATAAGCCCGGAGCAGGCGGCAGGCCGAGTTGGGTGCGCTTGGGATCAACGAAGCGCGCGCCTGGCACGTGGCCTTGGGCGTAGCGTGCCTTGCTGGTCAGGTCGACAATAATCAGGTTCGCTGCGTCGAGCCGATCATGCAGGTCTTTGGGCTCAATCACCAACGGCAAGCCAGAGAAGTCAGGCATGTGAGGTCTCCAGGGCGAAAAGGGGGCGAATTGTAGCGCAAGCGTCAACGTCCGCGCGTGGTAAAGCTGTTGAGCGCTTTTTCGATGCATTGCACGGTTTTGCCGAAAGCCTGCACGGTGGTCTCAGAAAACGGTCCGCCGCCCTGATCGGCCAGCACCAGCATCACCACGCGGCCGTTGTTGCTGATCGAGCGTAACAGCAGGTGTTCGCCGGGAAACAGGCTACGCAAACTTTTTGGCAGGACCGCTGTGATCTGCGCATTGTTTTCGGGTGTCAGGCGAAATTGCGCCGGTTGCGTCATCAAGCGTTGCAGGACAGCGCTCTGGTTAATTTGCAGGCTCAAGTCGAAGGCTGCCTTGGGCAATCCGGCAATCTGATGCACGCTCAGGCTGGTCGACGTTTTATCGGCCATCAACAGCAGCACCCGGCGCATGCCGCAGGCCACCAACGCATCGCGGGCGCAGGTGGTCAGGTGCATCGAATTGGTGAACGAACTCGGTTCGGCCAGCAGTTGCCCGCATTGCTTGCGCCACACCACCAGCGATTCGGCCGACGGCGGCGGGGCAGGCAATAAGCCTCGGTGCATGCGACGCACGCCCCACGGCCACAACAGGGATTGAGCCGGGTGCCAGAGGTCGGGCATCGAGTGATAGCGCGCGCTGCTGGCCGCGTTCTGGTGAACCAGTTGTTGCAGTTCTTCCAGCGGCATTTGCATGTACAGGCTGGTCAGGTATTGCCAGCGCAAGTTGTGAGGCGTGTCCCAGGCCTGCTGGGCCGACAGGGCCAGGCCATTGGCCAGCAATACAGTGTTCGACGGCTGATTCAACCAGCGGCGCAGTGCCGGGTCAGCGTCCAGACGTTGCTGCTGACGCAAACGATGATGATTGTCGCGGGCGATATGCAACACCCTGACCAGCGTGCGCTGTTCGTCGGTGATGACGGCGTAACCTTGCAGCACCCATTCGGGCAGTCGCCACAATTGCGCCAGCGCGCGGCATATTTCAAACAGGCGCACGCCGAACAGTGTGAGTTCAACTTTGCTTGCGCATTCACCTTTGTGAATCACCCGCAGTTCCCACTCTTCGAGCTGTTCGGGGTGAGTGAGTGCCATGGCCCACAGCGGCGACAGAAACAGCAGGCTGCCCCAATAGATTTCTTGCCACAGGCGCGCCAGGCGATTGCCAAACAGGCCGCTGGCTTGTTGCGCAGCGTGCTGGCTAATCAGTTGAATCTGGCGAAAAGCCTGCGGGATTTCTTCCCACGGCAACGCGGGCAGGCGTTCAAGCAGTTCTTGTGTGCGGGCCAGCCCCAGGCGGTTGATCGCCACTTCCAGGCTCTCGGCCGGCTCGCTCAAACTGCCGTGTGTGTGGTGGTTGGCGTCGCGGATCAAGCTCAGTGCCAATGCAGGACTGTCCTGCATCAGCTCGGCAATGTCGCGTAACGAGCGGCGATTGTCGTTGATTGCCTTGCAGACGCGCTCGTGGCTGTCTTGCGGGATGGGCAGGCGAACAGCGTCGAGCTGCTTGACCCACGCATCGAGGGTATTGGGGGTTGGAGTCGCGTTGCCGGTTTCATTAGCCATGATGGGAGAGTGGTCATCATCCATTGTTTACACGCCCGGAGTGGGCCCAACTGGCTTTTCGCCTTTATGGCCTATAGTCTGGCGCAGTTTTGCCGATAAGTAGAAGAAGAGTTTTTTAACTCTCGAATATGACCTTGAACCCGACGCAGAAGTACCTGAATTCCTATGGCTAAAATTATCGGCATCATTGTCGTGTTCGCGAGCGTGCTCGGCGGATACGTGCTTTCCCACGGCAAGATCGGGGCGCTGATTCAGCCGTTCGAGGTCTTGATTATCGGCGGGGCGGCGTTTGGTGCGTTCCTGCAGGCGAACCCCGGCTACATGACCATGCACGTGATCAAAAAATCGCTCGGCATGTTCGGTTCGCGCTTCACCCACACGTTCTACCTGGAAGTGCTGGGGCTGGTTTACGAGATCCTCAACAAAAGCCGTCGCGAAGGCATGATGGCCATCGAAGGCGACATTGAAGACGCCGCGGCCAGCCCGATCTTCGCCAAATACCCTTCCGTGCTCAAAGATGACCGCATGACCGCGTTTGTTTGCGATTACTTGCGCATCATGTCGTCGGGCAACATGGCGCCCCACGAACTCGAAGGCTTGTTTGACATGGAGCTGTTCAGCCTTAAAGAAGAGCTTGAGCACCCGTACCACGCCGTGACCGGGATTGCTGATGGCATGCCGGGCTTCGGTATTGTGGCTGCGGTACTGGGTATCGTGGTGACCATGGCTTCGCTGGGCGACGGCGATCAGGCGATGATCGGCGTGCACGTGGGGGCGGCGCTGGTCGGTACGTTCTTCGGTATTTTGGCGGCCTACGGTTTCTTCGGCCCGCTGGCGACCTCGCTCTCCCACGATGCGAAAGAAGAACTCAACGTGTACGAATCCATCAAGGCGTCGCTGGTCGCTTCGGCCTCGGGCATGCCGCCGTCGCTGGCGGTCGAGTTCGGTCGTAAAGTGCTGTATCCCAAGCACCGTCCGAGCTTTGCCGAGCTGGAACAAGTAGTCCGCGGTCGCTGATCCATGGAAAACAATCAGCCAATCATCATCAAGCGCGTCAAGCGCTTCGCGGCGGGCCACCACGGTGGCGCCTGGAAAATTGCGTTCGCTGACTTCGCTACGGCGATGATGGCGTTCTTCCTGGTGCTGTGGCTGATGTCCACGGCCACCCCGGAACAGAAAATCGCCATTGCCGGTTACTTCAAAGACCCGATCGGGTTCACCGAAACCGGCACGCCGTACATCATCGACTTGGGGGGCACGCCGACCCTGGCGCCGGACACCACCCTCAATCCTGAAGAAAAAATGCAGCCCCAGCCCGACAAGATCACGGTCGACACCGATCAGGTCGAAGGCATGGCCGAGCAGGTCGAGAAAGAACGGCTTGAACTGCTGCTTCAGGAGTTGCAGAACAAGGTCGAAGAAAACCCGCAATTGCGCAAATTTAAAGACCAGCTGTTGTTCGAAATCACGCCTGACGGCCTGCGCATCCAGATCATGGACGCGGAAAACCGTCCGATGTTTGACGTCGGCAGTGCGCGCCTCAAGCCTTACTTCGAAGACATATTGCTGGCCATGGCGGACACCATCAAAGCCGTGCCGAACAAAGTCAGCATCAGCGGGCACACCGATGCCACGCCGTATGCCAGCGATGCGGAGTTTGGTAACTGGGAGTTGTCGGCCAACCGCGCAAACGCAGCGCGCCGGGCATTGATCGCGGGCAGTTATCCCCATGACCAGGTCGCGCGGATTGTGGGTTACGCCTCGTCGGTGCTGTTCGACAAGGTCAACCCGCTGAACCCGATCAACCGCCGCATCGACATCGTGGTGTTGACGAAGAAAGCGCAGCAGGCGATTGAGGGTGAGCAGGGCGCCGAGATGGCCACGCCGCAGGCGCCGACCACCCCGATTGACCCGATCACCCTGCCGGCTGACCAAGTGCCACCCGCCATGCATGAAGAACGGGAAAAACTGAACCTGTTTGATGACAAGGCGCCAGCAACACCGAAGCCTTGATGTCGCATGCCTTCACCCTCGCTCAGAGGGTGAAGGCACCGTTCAGTAACTCGACTCAGGCAGGCTGGCGATGATCGAGCGGTAGCTGTTCATGCGTTGTTGCTGCACGCGGCCATCTTCCAGCGCCATCAGCAAGGCACAGCCCGGCTCGCGGTCGTGCTTGCAGTCGCGGAAGCGGCAACGGCCGATCAAATCGTGGAACTCGATAAACCCGGCTTCCACATCCGCCCGGCTCACGTGGCCCAGACCAAACTCGCGAATACCAGGGGAGTCGATCAGCTCGCCGCCACCCGGGAAGTGGAACAGCCGCGCCGTGGTCGTGGTGTGCGTGCCCTGACCGGAAATTTCGGACAGTGGTCCGACCCGCAGGTTGACCTCGGGCAGCAAGCTGTTGACCAGCGACGACTTGCCCACGCCCGACTGACCCACAAACACACTGATGTGCCCGTCCAGCTTGGCTTGCAACTGCTGCATGCCGTCGCCGTGATGTGCGGACACTTCCAGCACCGGATAACCCAACTGACGATAAACCCCCAACAGCGCATTCAGCGCAGGGGCGTTTTGCTCGTCAATCAGGTCGGCTTTGTTGAGCAACAGCAACGGACGAATCCCCGCATGCTCGGCGGCGACCAGATAACGGTCGATCAAGTTGGCGTGTGGCTCGGGCATCGGCGCGAACACAATCACGATCATGTCGACGTTGGCGGCAACCGGCTTGAGCTGGCCACGGCTGTCCGGGCGGCACAGTTCGGTTTTGCGGGGCAACTGGGCGACGATCACGCCAATCCCTTGGTTGCCCGCGCGCCATACGACGGTGTCGCCGGTCACCAGGGCTGGCAGGTTGGCACGCAAATGGCAGCGGAACATCTGGCCTTTGAGCTCGCCTTCCTGGGCCTCGACCTCGACCTGCACACCGAAGTGCGCGATCACCAGACCGAGTTGCTCGGGGCCCAGATCGCCCCCTTCAAGCGCTTCGACGGCACTGGATTCGCGTTTGGCGGCGCGGGCAGCGCGCTCGCCCTGGATCTTTTCGATGCGCCAGTTTTGGCGACGGTTGAGCTGGCGTTTGGCCATGGGTGTTCCGTGTTGATAAAACGATAAGGAGGGTAAAACGCTGGCGAGTTTAGCACGTGGGCTGCGTGCCTAAGCTAAACTGCGCGACTAAGCCCAGGAGCCTTCTATGCAAAACCCACAGAATTTGATTTGGATTGACCTGGAAATGACCGGTCTGGACCCAGACAACGACGTCATTATCGAAATGGCCACCATCGTCACCGACAGCAACCTCAACACCCTGGCTGAAGGCCCGGTCATCGCCATCCACCACAGCGACGACGTACTGGCGCGCATGGACGAGTGGAACACCCGCACCCACGGCAACAGCGGCCTGACCCAGCGCGTCAAAGACAGCACCACCAGCATGGCCGAGGCCGAGGCACAGACCATTGCCTTCCTCGAACAATGGGTGCCTAAAGGCAAGTCGCCGATCTGTGGCAACAGCATCTGCCAGGACCGTCGCTTTCTTTATACCCACATGAAAACCCTGGAAAGCTACTTTCATTACCGCAACCTTGACGTCTCGACGCTCAAGGAACTGGTGGCTCGCTGGGCACCCGAAGTGCGCGACAGCCTGGTGAAAAAAGGCACGCACCTGGCGCTGGACGACATCCGTGAGTCGATTGCCGAGTTGCAGCACTACCGCAAACACTTCATCAAGTTCTGAAGCACGTGCCGGTCGCCGCTACCCCAGGCTGCTAAGGGCGCAGCGGCAACCCGTTTTCAGCGGTGGCGTGGCCTGCCGACAACCTTCACAACAGTCGTGCCCACGCCGCCCCCTTTTGGTGCCCGCGCCAACTGAGTAGACTGCGCGCCTTATTGCAAGGAACGCCGCCATGTTGCTGATGCTCTATTTAGTTGCCATTACTGCCGAAGCCATGACCGGGGCGCTGTCTGCCGGGCGTCGGGGCATGGACTGGTTTGGTGTGGTGCTGATTGCGTGCGTCACGGCGCTCGGTGGCGGCTCGGTGCGCGACATGCTGCTCGGTCACTACCCGCTGACTTGGGTTAAACACCCGGAATACCTGGTCCTGACCACGTTTGCAGCGCTGGTCACGATCTTCATTGCCCCCTTGATGCGTCACCTGCGCTCGCTGTTTTTGGTGCTCGATGCGCTGGGGCTGGTGGCTTTCACCCTGATCGGCTGCATGACCGCGCTGGAAATGGGCCAAGGCATGCTGGTCGCATCCGTCAGTGGCGTGATTACCGGTGTGTTTGGCGGCATCCTGCGAGACATCTTCTGTAACGACATCCCATTGATCTTCCGCCGTGAGCTTTACGCCAGCGTTTCATTTGCGGCTGCGTGGTGCTTTCTGCTGTGTACCTACTGGAACATGCCCAACGAGCAGGCGATTTTTGTCACCCTGTTCGGTGGGCTTTTGTTGCGCCTGTTGGCAATCCGCTTTAACTGGGAAATGCCCAAGTTCGTCTACAACGACGCGCACTGAGTCGGCTGTACACCTGCCAACAGCGCGTCGACCACGGCGCGCGCCATTTCCACGTTGTGAATCACGCTCCACAACCGTTCAGCTTCAAAGCGGTTGAGGCGGGAGCTCATGTCGTCGGCGTTCAGTTCTGCCCTTTGAGCAACAGGGAGACCTGCTGCAAGGCTTCCTGAGCCGTGACGCCGGGGTTGATGCTGAATAAGGACGAGCCGGAATGGGCCGTGGTGTGCAGGGAATGGAGGGGTGGGTCGGGGACGATTGTTTTCATCGATTTGTTCCCACATTCAAGTTGGAAGAGCTGCTGCAGTTTCGCGGTCAATCGAAAGGTGGCAGTTGTGTGCAGGTTGACAGGCCGGGGAGAACAACCAAGACCCGGCGCACCCGAAAGTGCCCCGCACACAATCGCCATGACACGGTGAAATGGCTTGCGATTGCCTTGCTCGTTCTCATGCGGTCTGTCAAAACCGGTCACTGATCTCTGCGTCTTGGCGAGACTATCCGCGCACTTCCAACGCCCAAGGTGGTGCGGACTTTCAAGGAAACATCCCGCCAACGAAAGCGACGATGCAGGTGCAGGCGTTGCAATTTATGTGGGAAACTTTTCTAACTCAACGCTATTTTTTGTAGGCGGAAGTTTGCCCGTCATGTGGATTTAAATACTCCCTGTGTGCGACGGTGCATAACTCAATTGTCCTGATAATAGTTTTCTGAACTGAATGTTCTTTTTAAAGGCGCGTGAACGGTATTCGCTAGCTGAGCAACTTAGTCTGATGCGATTGCGGAGAATCAGCCTACAGCTTGTATAGAACATACGGTTCTCTGTTGCTGAGTGGCTGAGCTAATCTGCAAAGGCATGGAAGGATCTGTGCGGTCAAAATTAGACAGGGAGCGTACTGATGAGCGAATTATTAAAGGATAGTGCTGCAGTCGATGTGAACGACATTGCAGGGGTTTCAAAGTTAAGCGTGGTTTTTGACTCACACCCCAATAATGTGGCTAAAAAAATTTATGCGAATGCGAGGATGCAAGCGCGAATCACCGTATTAATAAGCTGCATCGATAACAATGGGCGAGATGTTCGCCCTCCGGATGCCATGCTCAAAAGCCTTAAACTGATTCACTATCATGGCGGGCATGATCTTGGGTCGCAGTGGATTGTCCGTGAAGTGCCCAACCAATACAGGCATGACATCTCAGGCGCGGGAGGGCGTCAGCGTCGTCACGCCAGCGATGAAGATGAAAACGGGGTGGTGGTTGAGCGCTGGGTCAGCTGTGATCAATTGGATGAAACCAGGATAGCTGCCGCTATTACCCTCCCCAATGGTCAGGTGGTGAAAAGCAATAACCCTCACTCTTTAATGGGTGGCAGTGACAGTTCAGTGACATTGGAGGCGATTGCACCTGTTCGTTATGGCGCCGAGTATTTCAGATTGGAGAAAGTTGCTGAGCCTGCGGGTCGAGGACACAAAATTTACAAGTGGTATTTGGGATTGCGTGTGGGTGCAAGCAACATTGCCCTTCAAGAATGGATTACTAAGGAAGGTCTGAAGTACCCACCGATTTTTGAGGCCCTCGCTGCTTGAGGTTCAAAAAATCCAAGTCGGCCGAAAAACAGACCCTTCTTGTCTTTAATTCACGGCTCTTTCCTCTGATCGTGCTG
>NZ_JYKY01000001.1 GCF_001042985.1 Pseudomonas lundensis | reverse complement strand
CGTGCAGGTCAAAGCGGGTGGTGAATTCGGTGATCCAGCGCGCGCCCAGGGCGCCTTGATCATAGGCACTCAGGCGTGAGTAGTAGGTGCGTGTCCAGTCAATCGGGAACGGGCCGGGCAAGCTGAAGTCGGTGTGGCTCAGGGATTCGGAGCCCAGCGCGAAATTTATGCTGCGCGGTGTACGGTCACAGGCGCAGTTTTTTGCGGGATTGGCCATCCCTGTTGCAGACGCTTGTTTACCGGTGGAGTCGATCTGTCCCTCAGCCGCCGTTTGCTTGGCCTTGTTGGTTTCCGTGGGTTTGACGTTGGTGCTTTGCCCATGGACATTGCGCTTGCGCCACAAGGCCGTGGCGCTGGACAGGATCAACAACAACCAGCCAATCGAGTACTCAACGTCTTCGGCGGTGAGCGCGCTCAGTTGCGTGCGCAGCTCTGGCCCCATCGCCCGCAGTTGAGCCGCGTGGGCGGTGACGGAACGTTTGATGTCGTCGGGCAGCAGGTGCTGCGAGGCGCTGTTGGCCATGCCTTTGCCAGCGGCTTTGTAGGCGCTGAACAAGCCGCCGAAGATGTTGCTGATGGCCGCTTTGGGGTCATGCAGCAACTGATCGCCCGCCGCACTGATCTGCGCACTTGCTGCCTCCAGATCCCCACCGGCATCGAGGGTGCCGTTGACGGCGGCTTCCAGCCCCTTGGCGATTTCGTTGAGCATGTCTTCGCCGAGCTTGCCGGCGTCGGCGAGGATCTGCGGCAGCTTGGCCCGGGCTTGCTCGACGAAGTCATCGAGACTGCCGACGATGGACGCGTTCAGGTGGCCCACCAGAATCTCGATGACCGAGGCACTGAGCATCAGTTTGGTGGTAGAGCGCATCTCCTGACGCACCAGGTGCAAGGTCGGGCGCAGGGTCATGCGCGCAGCGGCCATGGTCGGTGGCAAGGGCAAGACGCCGATCAGGTTAATCGCCAGGCTCGCCCACAGCAGCAGGTCGCGTTTTTCAGTCTTGCTCAGCGTGACGACGTCGCCCAACGCGTCTACCAGCGCCATGATGTTACCGACCACGGGCAAAGCCCCGGCCACCCCCTGAATCCGTTCGAGGGTGACGATCCCGCCACTCATCTCCTGTAACCAGGCATCGAACACGGCGGCGCCACTGGCCACGTCTTTGACGTCGATGGCACTAAGCGGAACGATGGCGACCTGTGGGCCGCGTTTTTCTACAGCCGTATTTTCAGTGGTCATGGAAGCATCTCACCCGTCAGCAGGCTGACCAGCTCCAGATCAAAAACAAACGGCCTGCTCAAGGCCTCGCGGCCCTTGAAGGCCACGACCTGAACGTCCGCACCCGCAAGGGTGAGCGTGAAATGGGGCTGATCCGCCGGTGAAAACATCCTGACTCCTCATGCAGTGCTGCAGGCGTGCGTCGCGAAAAAAGAGGCGACGAAAACACATCATTCCGGGGTTAAACCTGCGCACTGACCCACAAGGCGCCCGTGCGCAGAAACACTCAGCCAGCCTTAGCCAGCCACCGGCGTACGCCAGTCATCGGAACCGGAAGTGCCCGACACTTCGTGGGTCCAGGTGATTTTTCGGTAGGTGAATTCCACGTCTTCCAGGTGCGTGAAGTGCGAGTTCGACGGGTCCTGGCAGTTGTGCATGTAGTCCTTGATGTCGACGATGATGGCGTCTTCAAGTTTGGTGGTGAAGTAATGCTCTTGCGTGCCGGCAGCCGAGGTGCGGAACCACTGGATTTCGATTTCGGTCAGGCGCTCGCCCGAGGTCAGTGCGGCCAGCAGCAGCGGCGAGGACTTGTCGAACACCTTGGTGATCTTCACCGGCTTGTGAACGCGCTGGCCGGTCGGTTGGCCTGATTGCGGGTCGCGAGGGATGATCACTTCGTGGCTAAAACCCTGCACCATGACCTGGTCTTCATGACCTTCCTGATAGGTGTTGCCCACCGAATCCGCGGTGAATGCACCGGCTGTAATCAGACCCTGTTTGGTGCCGGTGATGGACATGTAAGCTGGCGTCGCCATTGATGCTCTCCTTGCTCAAAAATGAGGACTTGAAAGGCGCAAATGCCACTCAAGTGCTGAATGGAGTAACCAAAGATCGTGCCAGCTTTTATCAAGTCATTTAAAAACAAGGCGTTACGCGAAGTAAGGAATTTTTCTGGTTATTTTTTAAACAAAAACCTTTAAAAAGTGCGCAAGAAGTTGCGCAGTACTGTGCAACTTCTTGCGCACTCGTCTACAGCTCACGGTTTATATGTACTGTGGCCATGTATCCACACAGTTATCCACATTTGAGTGCGCAACTTCTTGCGCAGTTGGTGTTTTTTTGAAGTTGGACTTGAGGCCATTTCGAACGTCCGTCAGAGCGCAAATTTGCCCTGTTTTAAAAGGTTGTTACCCTCGCCATTCCTTACTACTGCGTTGTTAACTTAAGGCGCGAAAACGCGAGCAGAAATCAAGCAAAGCGCACTGCACCTCAGCCTTCGCGAAATCATGGACCAACAACCTCAGATCAACTGAGGTGAGGTCAATGCGTACGAACCTATTGCGAACGGCGAGCATTCGGTCTTTACGACATCTGCGCTTTGGTGGGCATGGCTGTACGAACAGCTAAGTTTCCCGCAGCAATACATCCAGGCGCTGGTGGACCACGCGTACGTGAAGATGACCAAACACGATCAGGAGGGACACGCTGAGAAAGGTATCGAGTACCTTGAGGTGGGGGTTTTACACATCGCAGACAACCATAAAAAAACCCATCCGAAGATGGGTTTTTTAATCGTTTGCGGTTTACTTCATCAGCGAAGGCGTCGGGCCTTCAGCCACACCCAGATCGTCTTGCGGCCGGGTTTCTTCCAGCGGGCGACCGCCGGAGGCCAGTTCAACCTGCAGCTTGTCTTCGTCCAGCTCTTTGACCCACTTGGCAACCACCAAAGTGGCCACCGCGTTACCTACGAGGTTGGTGAGGGCGCGGGCTTCGGACATGAAGCGGTCGATACCCAGAATCAGCGCCAGGCCGGCAACCGGCAGGTGGCCCACCGCCGATAATGTCGCGGCCAGTACGATAAAGCCGCTACCGGTCACGCCCGCAGCGCCTTTGGACGACAGCAGCAGCACCAGCAACAGGGTGATCTGGTGCGTGATGTCCATGTGCGTGTCGGTGGCTTGCGCGATAAACACGGCGGCCATGGTCAGGTAGATCGACGTGCCGTCGAGGTTGAACGAGTAACCGGTCGGGATCACCAGGCCAACCACCGACTTCTTGGCGCCCAGACGTTCCATTTTCACCAGCATGCGTGGCAGCGCGGACTCGGACGAGGACGTGCCCAGTACGATCAGCAGCTCTTCACGGATGTAGCGAATCAGCTTGATCACGCTGAAACCATGAGCGCGCGCGATACCGCCCAATACCACCAGCACGAACAGCACGCAGGTGATGTAGAAGCACAGCATCAATTGGCCCAACTGCACCAGCGAACCCACGCCGTAGGCGCCGATGGTGAACGCCATGGCACCCAGCGCGCCCAGCGGGGCAAGCTTCATGATCATGTTGATGATGTTGAACATCACGTGGGCGAAACGGTCGATGAAGTCCAGGATCGGCTTGCCGTAAGCCCCCAGGCGATGCAGGGCAAAACCGAACAGCACCGAGAACATCAGCACTTGCAGGATGTCACCGTTGGCGAAGGCGCCGACGATGGTGGAGGGGATCACGTTGAGGATGAAGCCCACGATGCTTTGGTCTGCGCCAGCGGTCACATAGGCCGCGACTTTGGAGGCATCCAGCGTGGAGACGTCAATGTGCATGCCGGCGCCCGGCTGCACCACGTTAACCACGACTAGACCGATCAACAGGGCAATGGTCGATACGATTTCGAAGTAGAGCAGTGCATAACCGCCGGTCTTGCCGACCGATTTCATGCTCTGCATCCCGGCGATACCGCTCACCACCGTACAGAAAATGATCGGGGCAATGACCATCTTGATCAGTTTGATAAAGCCATCACCCAAGGGTTTGAGCGCTACACCGGTTTCCGGGTAGTAGTGGCCCAGCAAAATGCCGATCGTGATCGCTACGATTACTTGCACATACAGGGATTTGTACAGTGGCTGACGAGTCGTCATTGCAAAGTTCCTCAAGTGCATCACTCGGCCATCATTCCATCTGAGACCGGCAACGCCTAAAGCGCGAACCCTCCTGTACTTGGAGGGATTTGTTGTGTCGAGCTGCTCTGTCGGCAGACCTCTCGCACTTATTGCAAGCCACGGGCCAACGTTGGCAAAACACGCCCAAAGCCCGACGGCACCTAGCCTTGTAGGAAATTGCAGACAATTCTTGTAGGACAACTTTGGCGGGTTTCCGCCCATTGACTGTGAACGAGAGGAGGAAATGGCGGATTTCCGCCTGCTTCACACCACCGCGAAGCGTATGCGAAATGCCGCGCCGCCCAAGGAGGAATCATCGAGAGTCAACTGCGCGTCGTAGCTTTCGATGATGTCCTTGACCACCGCCAGGCCGATCCCCTGCCCCGGATGCTGGCGATCAAGACGTTCGCCACGTTGCAGAATGCGCGCCCGCTGATCGGCGGGCACGCCGGGCCCGTCGTCTTCCACGCACACGTCAATCCCGGCCGCCGTACGATGCAGGCTGATGCGCACCTGGCTCAAACACAGGCGGTAGGCGTTTTCGAGCAGGTTGCCGAGCAGCTCCAGCAACGCGTTTTGCTCGATCGGCACATGGCTGAGGGGCGCAATGTCCAAACTGACCTTGACCCGCTTGTCGCGGTAGACCTTCTCCAGGGTGTTACACAGGCTTTCAACCACCGGGATCAGCTCGACCTGATGGCGCACCAGGCCACTTTTGCGCAGGCTGGCGCGTTGCAACTGGTAGCTGATTTGCTGGTTCATGCGTTCGATCTGGGTTTGCAGTACCCACGCCTGTTCGCGGTCTTCCGGGCGCTGGGCCATGCTTTCGCTGACGCCCTGCAACACCGCCAGCGGGGTTTTCAGGCTGTGGGCCAGGTCATCCAGCGAGTCGCGGTAGCGGGTGCGCTGTTCACGCTCGCTTTGCAGCAAGCGGTTCAAGGAGCCGGTCAAGCGCAGCAATTCACGCGGGTGCTGCTCGCTGAGGCTGTCGCGTTCGCCGGTTTCGATCTGGTCCAGTTCCTGACTTAAACGTCGCAAGGCACGCAACCCCCACGTCAATCCAATCCATAGCAGCGCCAGCAACACACACAATGCAGCGCCAAATCCCAGGTAAAGATTTTCACGCAGCCCGGCGAGGGTCATGTTGTATTCGCGCATGGGCTGCAACGCCACGAAGCTGAAGGCCGCGCTTTTGCCGCCCAGCAGCTTGACCTCCACGTCATAGACGAAGAACTCTTCGCCGCTGTCCTCACGAATACTTGCGAACTCGTTGCCGCGCCCGTCATAGCGCGGCTTGTAGTTGATGGATTCTTCTTGCGTGGCCCGCGAGCGCCAGACCAAATGGCCCTCGCGGTCATAGATGTAGCCGAGCAGGCGACTGTCCGGCAGGTTGAATTGTTCATCCGGCAACAGGACCGGCATTTTCAGGTGATTCTTTTCGACCCGTGCCGCGGAAATCAGGGTGTTTACATCCGATGCCAAACGCTGCTCGATGGCGCCCTTGAGCGCCAGACTGAATGCCCCTTGCATGGCCGGTAACAGCGCCAGCATGAACAGCACGGCCAGCAAGGTGGCCGCAAGCATCAGTCGAACGCGCAGCGAACGGATCATCGGCAGCGCTCAGTAAACAAATACCCCATGCCGCGCACCGTATCGATTGGCTTAAAGCCGTTTGCCCCCTCCAACTTGCGTCGCAAGCGCCCGACCAGCACCTCGATCACATTCGGATCACGTTCCTCGTCATCCGGGTACAGCTGTTCCATCAGTCGGTCCTTGGCCACCACCTGCTGGTGATGACGCATCAGGTATTCCAGAATCCGGTATTCATAGGCCGTCAGCGCCAGCGGCTCACCCTCCAGCACCGCCTGCTTGCGATTGATGTCGAGCACCAGTTCGCCAGCCACAATGGTGGGCTGGGTAAAACCGCTGGAGCGGCGCAACAAGGCATTCAAACGCGCTTCAAGTTCTTCGAACTGGAACGGCTTGACCACATAGTCGTCAGCGCCCGCTGCCAGCCCTTCGACCTTGTCTTGCCAGTTGCCGCGCGCGGTCAGAATCAGGATCGGGAACGTCTTGCCACGCTGGCGCAACTCACCAATGAGCTCAAGCCCGCCAAGCCCGGGCAGGCCCAAGTCAATCATCGCCAGGTCGTAGTTGAACTGCCCGGCCTGGTACAGCGCTTCTTCAGCATTGGCCACGGCCTCGACCACATGCCCCCCTTCCCTGAGGCGGGTTTGCAAGTGATGGCGCAACAGCGCCTCGTCTTCTACCACCAGCAGTTTCATCGCGCTCTCCCAAGCCTGATCGCGCCTCCATAGGCGTAAAACACGTGGCCACTGTAACGTTACGGCCCTGAACGCACTCTGAACGATAGCCCAACCGCCGCAAGCGACTACCCAGCGCGGCGCGGACCCGGCAAAATGCGCGGCATGACTCGATTCCCTGCCTTGCCCGCCTGCTGTACCCCGTTGCGTGCCGACTGGCCTTTGCCTCAACCGCTGCCGGGCAGCGTCTGGCGCAGTACCGACTTCACGCCTGCGCACTTGCTGGCTGACGACTTTGCCCGCAGCGCAATCGAAATGCCCGCCAGTATTCAACGCTCAGTGGCCAAACGCCAAGCCGAATTTCTGGCCGGACGCCTGTGCGCGCGCGCCGCCTTGCTGCACCTGGATGGCACCTGCGCCACGCCCGCCATCGGTGAAGACCGCGCCCCCGTATGGCCCGCCCACATCGCGGGTGCCATCACCCACAGCAACGGCCGGGCGGGCGCCGTGGTAGCGCTCAAAAGTGAGTGGCAAGGGCTGGGCATCGACCTCGAAAACCTCCTCAGCGACGAGCGCGCCCGGCGTCTGGTCAAAGAAATCCTCACGCCGGCTGAGCAATCGCGCATGGCCGATGGCTGCCCTGAGGATGTGGCGTTGGTCGTCACCCTGACCTTTTCAATCAAGGAGAGCCTGTTCAAGGCGTTGTTCCCTCTCGTAGGCCAACGCTTCTACTTTGAACACGCCGAAGTGCTGAGCTGGTCGAAAGACGGCCACGTGCGCCTGCGTCTGCTTACCGACCTGTCGACCGAGTGGCACCACGGCAAGGAAATCGAAGGGCAATTTGCGGTGCATGAAGGGCAGCTCTTGAGCCTGGTGGCCATCGCTGCCTGATAAAAAGCCCTGAAGCCATCGCTTCAGGGCTCACCTCATCATTGGGCAAATGCCAGGTTGCCTGCACCGCCCCGGTTTATCCTGCAAGGCCCGCCGCTGCTTGCTCAAAACGGGTCAGCTCATCAAACAGCGCCTCTCTGGCCTGTTTGTGGCTGGCAGCCGCTTCCTCGCCCTGCTGGATATAGAGGGCCTCCTCCAGGGTTTCGCTGTGGCTGGCGAGTTGCTCGCGCTTTTTATCGTAATCCTCCCTGACCGCCTTGAAGCGCGCCTCGTATTTGCGCTTGAGGAACCGGCGCCAGAACTTTTCACGGGTGATCGAGTAGTGCAGCGCCGGGCTTCTGTCCAGACTCAACACGTGGGCCTTGGCATCGTTAAGCTTCTGCGGGGTAACCCCGGCTATTTGTTCATGCTGCATGCTGCGGGTTTTAAGGGGCAGACCCAGCTCTTCGGCCAGATAAACCCGGTAATACAGCTGAATTTCAGCGTCGTCGGGATGGGTGCCAGCCTGATAGCGCTCCCGGATGTCCCTGTTCGCAATGTCATCCACCTGACGCAGCCTGAACAGGCTTTTTGCGAACGTCAACAAGTCCGCGGCGATGGTTTGCTCAGTGCTCATGCGCTCGATTTTATGCACCTGCGCAGTCACTTCAAGGTTGCCGAATATCACCATGACACCGTCAGCGCAGGTCGCCACAAAATTGATCTCATGAAAGACCGTCTGGCGCAGCACGGTGGATTCCAGCATCAGGTCAATCAACTCCCACACCCGTTCCTGAAGCGGCTGGCGGGTGGACGACGTTTCGTACTCCCTGGAACCGGTCATGTCCCGGAGGACCCGGAAAAAGTCTTCCGCCACCCGTCCCTCTCGCCTGAGCAAATCCCATTGACGGGTTCTGCGGGCTTTCTCGCCTCTTGCCAGGCCCGGCGGGAACCACATGGCCACCAGCCGTTTATGGTCATGCTCCGGCACCGTCCTGTCGGGCAGGATGATGCCAAAACTCCACCCCGTGCGCTGGTGATACACCTCCAGTTGCTCCATAACCTCAGGAAGTAGTGGATTGCCAGACAAGCGGATACTGCGCGCCACCGTGCTGTCGGCAGGCAGCTCCAAAATGGCCTGTGGAATGTTGAACAGATGATTGAAGTCCATGCGCACCGTTTCGAGGTGCGTCAGGCCAACCAGCCCGGATGGCCATTGCAGGAGCTGGTTGCCACGTAAATGCAGCTCTCGCAGTTCTGTCATGTGGGTGACATCGGGCACGGCAGACGCTCCCTGACGCCACCTGTCAGAACCGATGAGGTTGAAGTTGAGATTCAATACACGCAGTGACGTCAATGCGCTCAAGCCTTGAGCACTTTCAGGCGTGAGCACGATACGATTACCGCTCAAGTCGAGGCGTGTCAGCCCCGTCATTTGGGAGACGTGCTGCGGTACGGCTGCCAGCCGATTGTTAGTGATCGCAAGGTGGCGCAAGCCCGTGAAACGGCTCAGGAAATGGCTGGGGTCGTTATACAGCCCCATACCCTCCATAACCAATGATCCGATGTGACTGAAATTCGAGGTGAGCGCCGGTAGGTCTCCAACAGCCAGATTGGACAGGTCCAAGGTGTACCCGATGAACTGGCCGTCGGGTGAATACAGGGCCTCGGTTTCTGTACGCCAGGCACTCAACATCCGCTGCACAGCCTCGTGCCTGGCGGGATTAGGCGCTGCTTGATCGGAGCCGGCCGACACCACGTCCCGGGCCGCCCATGCCTCCAACTGTTGTTTGTGGCTTTCAAACTCCACCCGCCGCTGCTCCACGGCTCTGTAACGGGAGGCTTCGTCATTGCCCAGGCGATTGAGCCAATGGTTGATCTGCTCGCCCGTCAGGCTCGGGTACAGGAGAACGGCTTTGCGTATCAGGTCATTGGGGTGCGCCCCCGCCCCCGTTGGCGGGTACAAGGGGTAAGCAATAATCGAGGTATCCATCCTGATTACCGGTTCGATCCAGGGCTTTTCAGTCTCCAGCCCCAGCAAGGTGCGGATATTCGTCCGGTGGGCCAAGGCCAGGTCGCTGATTTTCGCCCCCAGGGTCTGGCTATCCTCCACGCCCTGCAGGCCGATGGCCGCGCGTTCATCTTCACTGAGCACATGCAAGATGGACGACAGCAAGTTATTGCCCGCTTCGGGCAGTGTATTCAGGGCCGAGCCATCGCTCGAATACGCCAGGTACTGATGCTCCTGCTTGACCAACCGCCGGTAATGGCCAGGTTCGGCTGTACCGATACTGTCGAGCACAGGTCCGTCCAGCGTCTGGCTACGCACTTCAATCGCCACCTGCCCCGGCCAGCCCGGCAGAGCCTGCAACAGATGCAGCATGAGTGTTTCACTGTCAGCGGTGGCCGTGGCCTTCAGGTACAACCCTTCGTAGGCGCGGGTCAGGCGCACTTCTCTCGCGGTGCGCGCCATCTGTTCTGCCAGTCGAGGCGCTATATCGCCGTTGTCCAGGTACTCGGACTTTTCATGCGCCGTGGTCTGGTGCAGCAGATGGTGGATAACACTCAGAGGCAGTTCAGTCGAATCACGCTGGATCAATTGCACGTGCGGATCTGAGCTTTTCTCTTCTTTTTCGTAAAGCGACTTGAACACGTCCGGCATGCGCGCAAGGGCGTGCTCGCCCAGCTTTTTGCCAAGTGCCAGCATGCGCAGTTCAATCACCGGCTCGTAGTCGCCCAACAGTTGCAGCGTATCGGCCTTATCCAGACGCATGAGCACGGCACGTAACAAGCTGCCATTGCTGGCGTCCTCTCGTGACAACTTGACCCTGGGAGTTGCACTGCTCAAGTCAGCCCCGTATTCGGCCAAGGTATTGCCCTGCTCGTCCACCACTTGCAGCACTTTATCTCGGGGCCAACCCGGCAGACTTTGCAGCAACAGCAACTGGATGTCGGCGCGGGCCGTACGCAGGGAGTAATGCTCCTGCATGGCGTTCACAAAACGGTGAATCTCCGCCTCGATATCAAAGCGTTTCCAGGTGTCCATTAGCACGGCAGGTGCAGGCCGGTTATTCAGGTGCACCTGACGTAACACAGCGGCGTCCGTCTGGCTGATCTGCATGACCTGTTTGCCTGCCTCATCGTCAAACGAAACAGGCACCGTTCGCAGTCGACGCAGCAAGGTAAGGCTGTCCCACTCCAATGGGTTTTCGGTGGTGAGCCGCCACGCCCCCTCATGGTTATGCTCCAGAGCCGGCCCATCGACACCGACGTTGCGGGGGTGTTTCAAGCGCCACTGGTGACGGTCCCTCACCCATTCAACCTGGAAAACGGCGCCGTGCAGTGGCACGTATTTTCCCCCGTTCAATTCATACAAGCCCAACTCATCCGGCATGGCACCCTGCGGCAGACGAACGTCCTGGACGAATTGGCCGGGGGCGTTTTCCCAGAGCCTGACCTCGCCATTGGGCTGACGCATGGCCGACATCATGTCCCCCAAGGTTTTACGCAGGCCCGCGGCATCGGTCGCCGTCTGCATGCCCAAGGGAATACGCTCATGGATTTGCAGGATCGAGCCAATCGCCAGATAAAAGCTGTCAGCGGAACGCGCAACCGGCACCACGATATCGGTACGGAAATCGTAAGCCTGATAAATGCCGTTTCCGTAATGACGTAACACCACAGCACTGTCGTCAGGGCCGCTGGGGACATAAGGCGTTATGTTGAGGGGATCAGCATATTCAGTGACGACCAGCGCACGATCCAGCTTCTCGCTCAGCAACCCTCGGGCAAACTCACGTGTCCACTGATCGGTATCGGGGCTGAAACTGCGCGTGTGATAGATGCCATCCAGCGTGAGATCAATGCGCAACTGAATGTTCAGGCGATCGGCCGCCTGCGAAAAAGCAATGGGTTGACGGTCATGTTCCAGTGCTTGCGATACCTGATGGGCCGTGAAAGGAAATTCCACCAGCAATTGCTCCAGGCACTCGACGGATAACGGCGGGTTGAGTGCATGCAACTTGGCAATCAAGGGCGTTGTGGTGGCGGACAAGGGCGGATACACCAACGGGAGGAACTTGCGGGCCGGGCTGCGATTGGCCAGCGCGTCAACCCGTTGACGGCCTTCCAGGGCCGTTAAGGCCTGAAACAACAGCGTGCTGTCGGTTTTTGCCAACCCTGCAATTTGCTCGCGAATCGAGGCAATTCGGCTCGTCTTGCTCGCTGCGGGTCGTCCTTCACGCCCCAGCACGGACGACTCGGGTAGCTGATCGACAATCAAGGTAAACAACTGCTCAACGCCCGCAGCGCCTTGGGTCACATCGTCCCTGGCGACATAGCGGCCATAGTCCAGCCGTTTGATTTCAATCGGTCGTTGATCCACTCCAGGTTGGGGATCCTTCCCGTATGACTCCACCTTCACTGCAGACTGGTCGTAGACATCCAGTACGGTATCGGCGGGCCAGTTGGGCAACTGCGTGAGCAAGGCGAACACAGCGGAATCGGCATTGGCGGGCATTTCTCCACGCAAGGGTACGTCAGCAATGATCTGCTTGATCATCTGCTCTACCCGCAACCGCCGAACCCCGTCAGCCAGCGCCCCCGGTATGGGATGCCCCTGCCATGTATGTTCCAGTTGCCCGCGTGTTGTCGCTGTAATGCGCAACATCAACGCGATGTCGTTCAGTGCCACGCGTGAGGCATCGAAAGGCAGCATGCGTTGTACCAACTGCGGGTCACTCAAGTGGTCGATATCATCCAGCGCCAGTCGCCACACCTGATACGCCACATCAAACTTCACCACAGGCCGATAGGCAGTAGCACTCTGGGTGTTCATGACATAGTGCTTGCTCTCGACGTCGTACATGATTTCGACAGCGCGATGCACTTCGCCGTCGTAGACCTTGGCGTATAACGCGTCATTGATTTCATAAATGCCTTGCACGGTGGGCGTCAAACTGTCGAGCATGCTGGCATCGAGCTGCGAATACTGATTCAGACCTGGCCGCCACAAATGGGTCTTGCCATCGGCAAACACGACCTTGCGCGGACGCCCCAGTTGATTCCAGAGCGTACTCATGCGCGCACGATGAATCTTGCTGCCTACGCCGATCAACCAACCGCTGAGCAGCATATCGGCCGTATCGGCCAATGCAGCGGCGAACTCATTGGTCACACCTTTGCTGGCCTCCAAAAAGCCTTTGGCAATGCCATAACCCAAGGAACCGAAGACTGCGAACTGCATCACCCGGATCAGGCCTGTCACCCCTCCAGGCACCGGCGTCGTCAGCAAGCTCAAGATTTCTTGCCCGATGGCCAGCATCGCTTCCTTCAACGCCTGCCAATCGCTTTCGGAACGGGTTGTGGCCAACAGACTCAGGTCTGAATTGAAGCGGTACTCGGGGTAAAGGCTCAGCATGTCGGTCAAGGAAGGATCTTTGTACGGCGCTGGCTCTTCATAAATGGTCATGTTGTCCAGAGACGACTCGGGAAACGCGGCATGAAAACCGTCATACAACACACCTGCCATCCAGCTCAGACCGCGCGGTCGGGGTTGACCGTTAAGCACGTTTTGAAAGTGACGAAGCCGCGACAAGGGTAATTGCGAAGCAAACCATCCTAACTGGCCATCTCGATGAGACTGCTTGAGCTGCGCACGAAAATGATCAGCGTAGTCCTGGACTTGCGCGTGATACTGAAGCGCACTTCCCGGCCTGTTCGGGCAGTAGGTGTACCCGCCCTGCGAACCCGGAAAATGCAGGAACAACAGAGGGATCGGTATGTGATCGGCGATTGGGTGAACAGAACGGGCCATCGTCAGCGAGTGCGTGTGGTATTTGCCCTCGCCATTAAAAGCCTTGAGAACCTGCTCATACCCCGCTTGGGTGACACCGCTGACCGCCGAGTTTCGATAAGCCTCCAACAGGTCAAATGCAAAACAAGCCTTGGCGGAGGCCGAAATCATGGTTTTCAAGGGGCCATCAGGGGCCATGGCCTGCAAGAGACTGCGCGAAAGGGAGGTCCCAAAATCCAGACGTCGAACGATAGAAATGAACGCCCTGACATCCACCGCCTTGTTCGTCTGCCCATATCGGATAAAGCTCGCCTCCACAAAACTGAAAGGCTTGAGGAAGATCGAGTCAGTGGTGAAACCGAAGTTCGCACACGCAGCGTCCCACAGGCTGATGGAATACACGTGGTCAACGTACTTGGACTCATCCAGCGCACGGTCGGCTCTAACTGTTTGCCCCGCAGCGACAGGTTCTGGATTGATCCATCCGCTCAGTACATCCAGCGGTGTGCGCTGCTCCTTGAATTCACGATAACGGGTGTAGAGCCAGGCGCGTTCAGGGTCAATATCATCCCCGGTCAGGTCTTTCAGCTCGCGCTTGAGTAACGACAGGTGAGTGGTTTTAAAGGTTTCTCGAAAGCGCAGGCTTTCGTTCTCAAGGGCTTGCACGCTTGCCAGTGCCTGGCGCTGTAAATCGACGTATTTTTTTATCAGGGCATCATCAAAACCCGAAAAGTTAGCCTTCATGTTGGCGGTCATAAACGTGAAAGCGTCGTGCTGCGCCCATTGCCTGGCTGATAACAGCACGGGCGCACGATCTGGGTGGTTGAGAGAAAAATCGGTCATGGGCCATGTTCCTGAGGCTAAAGGCAACACCCTAAACAGGAACCAACCGCGCCAAGCGGTAGATAGCTATACCGGTCAAAACCCCGCCCGGAGCGTACGCCTGGCCGCTCCCTTGATGTGCGCAAACGCTTCACCAGCCCATGACATAGATCTGCGTCATGCTTTATAGCGCGTGGCGCAAACGCCGTTATTGGCCCGACAGCCCCGCATGCTATGGTTTGCGCCCCATAATCGAGCGTATTGCCACTATGCCCGTGACGTCCCGCTATCTGCGTTTGACGCTGTACACCGTGTTGATTTTGGTCGGGGCTGTGATTGCTGGCGGCTGGGCCATGCAACAGGCCAAACACCATGCGCTGGAAGAAAGCGCCCGGCGCGGGCCCGAGCAACTGAGCCTGTATGCCAATTCGCTGCACACGCTGATCGAACGCTACCGCGCCCTGCCCGCCGTGCTGGCACAAGACCCGGAACTGATCGCTGCGCTGGCCGGGCACGTCACCCCCGAGGTTCAGGCCCAGCTCAATCGCAAACTGGAGCGCATCAACGGGGCCGCGCAATCGTCCACGCTGGAGCTGCTCGACAGCACCGGGCTGGCCGTGGCCGCCAGTAACTGGAACACCTCCAACAGTTACGTGGGCCATAACTACGGGTTTCGCCCATATTTCAGCCAGACCCGCAGTCAGGGCACCGGGCGGTTTTATGCCGTGGGCGTGACCAGCGGGATCCCGGGCTACTTTTTGTCCAGCGCCGTCCACGATAGCGCCGGGCGCTTTCTGGGCGCCATTGTGGTCAAGCTTGAGTTCCCGGAGCTGGAGCGCGAATGGAGCCAGGGCAGCGACACCCTGCTGGTCAGCGATGCGCGCGATATCGTGTTTATCGCCAATCAACCCGGCTGGCGCTATCGCCACCTGCGCCCGCTCAATGACAGCGACCGCGACAACATCACGGTGACCCGCCAATACGACAAACAGCCGTTGACCCTGATGCCGACTCGCACCCTGCGCGTGTTTGATGACCAGAGCTTCCTGACCCAGGTGGATGGCCCGGACGGCCCGACGGATTATTTGTGGGGGTCGTTGCCACTCAAAGCCGAAGGCTGGACCCTGCACTTGCTGCGCAAACCGCCCACCGCCAGTGAAGACGGTCGCAATGCCGCGCTGGCAGCCGTTGGTTTATGGCTGACGCTGGTGTTTCTGGGGCTGTTTTTGTTTCAACGCTGGCGCATTGGCCGCATGCGCCAACGCAACCGTGAAGAACTTGAACAACTGGTCGAAGCCCGCACCCGTGACCTGCGCACCGCGCAAGATGGCCTGGTGCAATCGGCCAAACTCGCGGCACTGGGGCAGATGTCGGCGGCGCTGGCCCACGAAATCAATCAGCCGCTCACCGCCCAGCGCATGCAACTGGCCACCCTGCGCCTGTTGCTTGACCACGGTCGCATCGAAGACGCCTATAAAGCCCTTACGCCGCTGGAACATATGTTGACGCGCATGGCGGCACTCACCGGGCATCTGAAAACCTACGCCCGGCAAAGCCCCAGCGGCCTGCGCGAGCGCCTGGATCTGGCCAGTGTGGTGGACCAGGCCTTACAGTTGGTGGAGCCGCGGCTCAAGGAAGAAGGGGTTGAGCTGCACACCCGGCTGGTGCGCCCGGCCTGGGTGCGCGGCGATGCGATTCGTCTGGAGCAGGTCATGATCAACCTGCTGCGCAATGCCCTGGACGCCATGCACGACACACCGCGCAAGCAGTTGGAAATTTGCATCGAAGCCGATCAGCAGCTTTGGCATTTGACCGTCAGCGACAGCGGTGGCGGCATCAGTGATGAACACTTGGGCAAGGTCTTCGACCCCTTTTTCACCACCAAACCGGTGGGCGACGGTTTGGGCTTGGGGCTGGCGGTGTCGTATGCAATCGTTCATGAACTCGGCGGTCGCCTGACTGCCTGTAACCACGCCGATGGCGCACTGTTCACATTGACGCTGCCCATCGCACAGGACGCTTGAAACATGCTTGATTCGGTAATCGTGGTCGATGACGAGGCCAGCATTCGAACCGCCGTTGAGCAATGGTTGAGCCTCAGCGGCTTTGACGTGCAGCTGTACAGTTGCGCCGAAGACTGCCTCAGCCACCTGCCCGCGCATTTTGCCGGGGTGATTGTAAGTGACGTGCGCATGCCCGGCATGGGCGGTCTGGCCCTGCTGACCCGTTTGCAACAACTGGACCCGGACTTGCCGGTGATCCTGCTGACCGGGCATGGCGATGTGCCCATGGCGGTGGAGGCCATGCGCGAAGGCGCTTATGACTTCCTGGAAAAACCCTTCAGCCCCGAGGCCCTGCTCAGCAGCCTGCGCCGCGCGCTGGAGAAACGTAGGCTGGTCCTGGAAAACCGCCGCCTGCATGAACAGGTCGATGTGCGCGAACAGCTCGACGGCCGGTTGCTGGGTGTATCGCGCAGCTTGCAGACGTTGCGCCGGCAGGTGATCGACTTGGCACCGTTGCCGGTCAACGTACTGATCCGTGGAGAAACCGGTAGCGGTAAAGAGCTGGTGGCGCGCTGCCTGCATGATTTCGGGCCGCGTGCCGACCGGCCCTTCGTGGCGCTCAACTGTGCCGCCATCCCCGAACACCTGTTTGAAGCCGAGTTGTTTGGCCACGAAAGCGGTGCCTTTACCGGTGCTCAGGGCAAACGCATCGGCAAGCTGGAATACGCCGACGGCGGCACCCTGTTCCTGGATGAAATCGAAAGCATGCCGCTGGCCCAACAAGCCAAATTGCTGCGGGTGCTGCAAGAGCAAAAACTGGAACGCCTGGGTTCCAACCTCAGCATCGCGGTGGATTTGCGCATCATCGCCGCCACCAAACCTGACCTGCTGGACGAAGCCCGCGCCGGGCGCTTTCGCGAGGATTTGGCCTATCGCCTAACGGTGGCCGAGTTGCGCCTGCCTCCCTTGCGCGAACGCCGTGAGGACATCCCGCTGTTGTACGAGTTCTTTTCCCACAGCGCTGGCGAGCGTCTGGGCCGCAGTGTGCAGCCACTCAGTGGCGCACAGTTAACCCGCCTGCTGAGCCACGACTGGCCGGGGAACGTGCGCGAGCTGGCCAACGTGGCGGAACGACGGGTATTGGGGCTGGGCGAACCGCAATGGGATGACCCCGACATCGGTCAGTCCTTGGTGGCCCAGCAGGAAGCCTTTGAAGCGCAATGCCTGCGCGCCGCCCTGAGCCGCCACAAAGGCGATATCAAAGCGGTGATGGCCGAGCTGCAACTGCCACGCCGCACCCTGAACGAAAAAATGCAGCGTCACGGGCTGGTGCGCGAAGCGTTCTTGAACACTGACTAGAACGCGACACCTGCCGACCCCACCGCCAGCGCCCCACCCCGCAGCGATAGGCGGATTTCCGCTTATCACTTAAGGGGTTTGAGCGAGATTCCGCTCACCCTCTTACGTTACGGCCTTGTAAAACGGGCATTTACGTCTTGGCACAACTCCTGCTATGTCCCGGTAAGCACGCGTTTTAACGCGCTATAACAAAACCAAAAAAAGAAGGATCCAGTTAATGGATAACTCCAGCACCCTGCCTGCCGGGTCGGTCCCTGCGACCCCGAAAGAAAAGACCACCTCCAGCCGTATCAAATCCATTTTCAGCGGTTCCGTCGGCAACATGGTCGAGTGGTACGACTGGTACGTCTACGCCGCTTTCTCGCTGTATTTCGCCAAGGCCTTTTTCCCGAAGGGCGACACCACGGCTCAATTGCTCAACACCGCCGCGATTTTCGCCGTGGGCTTCCTGATGCGCCCCATCGGCGGCTGGCTGATGGGCCTGTACGCTGACCGCAAAGGCCGTAAAGCTGCGTTGATGGCCTCGGTGCTGCTGATGTGTTTCGGCTCGCTGATCATCGCCCTGTCGCCGGGGTATGAAACCATCGGCGTCGGCGCGCCGATCCTGTTGGTGTTCGCCCGCTTGCTGCAAGGGTTGTCCGTGGGTGGCGAATACGGCACCTCGGCCACCTACCTCAGCGAAATGGCCACCAAGGAGCGTCGCGGCTTCTTCTCCAGCTTCCAGTACGTGACCCTGATCTCGGGCCAGCTCATCGCGCTCGGCGTGTTGATCGTGCTGCAACAGACCCTCACCGAAGAGCAGCTGTACAGCTGGGGCTGGCGCATCCCGTTTGTGATCGGCGCCTTGTGCGCGGTGGTGGCGCTGTTTTTGCGTCGCGGCATGGAAGAGACCGAGTCGTTCAACAAGGTCAAGGTCAAGCCAAAAGAAAGCGCCATGCGCACTTTGCTGCGTCATCCCAAAGAGCTGATGACCGTGGTCGGCCTGACCATGGGCGGCACGCTGGCGTTCTACACCTACACCACGTACATGCAGAAATACCTGGTGAACACGGTGGGCATGAGCATCTCCGATTCCACCACCATCTCGGCCGCGACGCTGTTCCTGTTCATGTGCCTGCAACCGCTGGTGGGCGGGCTGTCGGATAAGGTCGGGCGGCGTCCGATCCTGATTGCCTTTGGCGTGCTCGGCACCCTGTTTACCGTGCCGATCCTGACCACGCTGCACACCATCACCACGTGGTGGGGCGCGTTCTTCCTGATCATGGCAGCGCTGATCATCGTCAGTGGCTACACCTCGATCAACGCCGTGGTCAAAGCCGAACTGTTCCCGACTGAAATTCGTGCACTGGGCGTCGGCCTGCCGTACGCACTGACCGTGTCGATCTTTGGCGGCACCGCTGAATACATCGCGCTGTGGTTCAAAAGTGCGGGCATGGAAACCGGCTATTACTGGTACGTAACCGCCTGTATCGCTTGCTCGCTGTTCGTTTACGCCACCATGAAAGACACCCGTAAACACTCGCGCATCGAGACCGACTAACCGCTGTTACCCCGTGCAGGCGCCCGTGAGCGCCTGCACGGAGGGTTCAGTTCACGACAACTCGGCCACCGGCCACCGGCGGCCGGTTGTCGGTTTTCCAGGCATCATCCCGCCTCGCTTTTTCCCTGACTGTCGCCCGGGGTGCCCGTCGCAAAGACGGCGAGTCAGTCGAGCCCGCCTACCCCGCAAGAATTACCTGAATTAATTGTCAGTTAATTCGCCTCCTGCACACTCTGCTTCACATTCAGCGCTATTCCGATGACCGAAGCCTTCAGGGTTAATCGCCCAGATGTTGCGTGCGGCCTTTAGAGAGTCTTGCCTCTATATATCGAATAAAACGATATTTAAGCGCCATTTTTTGCGCTTTTTAATCTATTTGATCGGCGTAATCTGAACCCATCGAGACACAACATCCCCAACACGCAACAAGGAGCACCACCATGAAAACCCGAATGATCCTCGCCACCGCCCTCTCTGTACTGGCTTTGAATGCGTTTGCAGCAGACGGTTATGACCGCACCCATTCTTCGAGCTTTGCTGAAGACGGCTACAGCCGCACCGGGTCGGCCACCTTTGCCGCGGATGGCTATGACCGCACTCACTCGGCCACGTTTGCTGAAGATGGCTTCGACCATACGCATTCCGCCACATTCGCCGAAGATGGCTACGACCGCACTCACTCCGCCACATTTGCCGAAAATGGCTACGACCGCACACAAGGCGCACGCTTCAGCTAATTGACCGCAGCCCACTCCCGCCGCTGACGAGCCTCGCAAGGCTGCGTTCGGCGGCAAGGCTGTGAGCGATGGGCGGGTGAGTGTATTGACGTGCAACAACGTTTCAGGGCTGGGCGAACGCAGGCTCAGGCTGCGACAGGGATTGCAGAACCAGGAGACAAACTTTGTCTTTCAGGGCAATGCCTTGCACTATAGGGCCCTTCTAAATCAGCCGTTTGCGGATGCTTGTGATGCCTGACGATATCCATTTCTACGAACCTTCCCAAGGCCATGGCCTGCCCCACGATCCGTTCAATGCCATTGTCGGGCCGCGTCCGATCGGCTGGATTTCATCGCAGGATGCCCAAGGCCGCCTCAACCTGGCGCCTTACAGCTTTTTCAATGCGTTCAATTACATTCCGCCGATCATTGGGTTTTGCAGCGTGGGGCGCAAAGACAGCCTCAACAACATTGAGCAAACCGGCGAATTCGTCTGGAACCTGGCCACGCGCCCGCTGGCTGAAGCCATGAATCAGAGCTGTGCCATGGTCGGCCCCGAGGTCAATGAGTTTGAATTGGCAGGCCTGACCACCGCACCTTCGAGGGTGGTGAGTGTGCCGCGCGTGGCGCAGACGCCAGTGTCGTTTGAATGCAAAGTGACGCAGATCGTGCAACTGCAACGCGCCGACCAGCAGTTAGTGCCGAGCTGGCTGATTCTCGGCGAGGTGGTGGCGGTGCATATCGCCAAACACCTGCTTAAAGACGGGGTGTACGACACGGCGGCCGCCGAACCGATTTTGCGCGGTGGCGGCCCGGCGGATTACTTCCAGTTAGGGCCCGAAGCCCTGTTCAAAATGCACCGCCCAACCTGATTACCAGACCAGCTCGGCGTCTGCATTGACGCCTTGCAGGGCGGCCAGTTGTTGCTCGGCAGCAGCATCGGCCGCTGTCGCTGTGGCAAAGGTCTGCTCCGGCAAGATCGTGTGAAAACGCGGTGCTCCGCCTTCATACAACGCTTTGACGGCAATCGCTGCGTGGTAAGTCCCAGGTTTTACAGGGACGACTGCCGATACCGCTTCAAACTTCTCGAATTCTTTGCGCGCCATGGTTCTGATTCCGGCCTGTGAAAAGGCGGCATTCTACCCGCTTACCCGGCGCGTTTCTGCAAGCCGCTAACGGCCGCGTCGCAGTCGCTCTGAAAATCCAGATGATCGACCACGTGGCTGTGCATGAGCACGCTGTAGACCTGCATCAGCGGGGACTCAAAGTACGCCAGCATCGACGCCTGATCCTGCCAATACCCCACGACATGCCACAGCAGTGGCTCATTGCGCGATTGCTGCAACACGAAGTGCAGGCAGCCTTGCATCTGTAACGTCGGTTCAATCAGTGGGCTCAGGCAGGCCTCGACCTGGCCCGAACAGCCGGCGCGGGCAAGCACCCGGGTCGTATGAATGGCAACAGTGGACTGGGGCATGAAGACCTCCACAAATCTTGGGGGCGTGAGGGGAGGTTCAAAGCGTAAGGCGCAGCCGCGCACAGCCGTTAGTCGATTCCTGCCCTTCCCTTGCACAATCCTGCATACCGTCTCGCAACAACCCACCACGCCACCAGCCGCCCCACGGTCCCCAAAAGCGCGATTTCAAGCAAGCAGGCGCCGGTAAGACGCGAAGTTGAACGTTTCACGCAGGCACCCTGACAGGATCAGGCAAGGCTGCGGCAGAAATCGGCTACCCCTCGGGCTTGCACAAACCTAAGCTATGAAGACTTCGTCGCACCCATGAGGACGCGCCTCCCATGTCAACGCTACAACCGCCCATGACCGAGCTTGATGCCGCGCTGGAAGAAAAACGCATCGAACTGGCCGACCTCATTTATCGCCACACCCACGAAGACGGCACCTGCGCCACCGGGGTCGACGCGCTGTTCATGTCGCGTTACAGCCAATCCAGCGACTTTTCCCCCAGCTTGCCGCAACCGGCGCTGTGCATCCTCGCCCAGGGCCGTAAGGAAGTGCGCCTGGCCGATGAGTACTTCGCCTACGATCCGCTTAATTATCTGGTGGTGTCGGTGTCGATGCCGATCAGTGGCCGGGTGGTGGAAATCTCCCCGCAACACCCGGTACTGGCGTTGCGCCTGGATATTGATCCGATGGACATCACCACCCTGATCAGCGAGGCCGGGCCGATTGGCGTACCGTCGCGGCCTGCGGGGCGCGGGGTGTATGTCGAACCCATCGATCAGGTCATGCTCGATGCCCTTCTGCGCCTGACCCGCCTGTTGGACACGCCACGGGACATCGCCATGCTCGCCCCACTGATTCGACGCGAGATTTTGTACCGCTTGCTGCGCAGCCCCTTGGGCTACCGGCTGTATGAAATCGCGACCGAGAACAGTCAAACCCACCGTGTGAGTCGTGCGATCTCGTGGCTCAACGGCCATTTCCAACAACCGTTGCGCATTGATGACTTGGCCCGCGAAGCCAACCTGAGCGTGTCGACCCTGCACCATCGTTTCAAGGCCATGACCGCCATGAGCCCGCTGCAATACCAGAAACAACTGCGCCTCAACGAGGCGCGGCGCCTGATGCTCAGCGAAGGGCTAGATGCGTCGGCGGCAGGGTATCGGGTGGGGTACGAAAGCCCGTCGCAGTTCAGCCGTGAGTACAGCCGCCAGTTTGGCGCGCCTCCGGTGCGGGACCTGGCGCGCCTGCGGATGGGTTTATAGGCCCGGCGACTGCTGCGCCGGGGCCTGGTCAGGGTTCAGGATCAGTAGCCGACGGTAAAGCGCTGGCGTGAATGCGCCGGGTGCTCGACTTCATCCAGCAGAGCGATGGCGAAGTCAGCGAAGGTGATCCAGCTTTTGCCGTCGGCGCCAAACAGCAGGTGGTCCTTGCCCAGACGGAACTTACCGGTGCGCTCGCCTTCGACAAATTCGGCCGATGGCGACAGGAAGGTCCAGTCCAGGTCCTGTTCTTTGCGCAATGTCTCCAGGTACCGCCCTCCCGCTGTAGCTTCTGGCTTGTACTCCTCCGGGAAACCCTCGCTGTCGATGACTTTGGTGCCATCGGGCAGCAACAACGAACCGGCGCCGCCGACAAACAGCAAGCGTTTCACTCCTGCTTTTTTCACCGGTTCGATAATGGCTTCCACGGGCAACGTCGAGAAATGCGCGGCACTCAACACCACGTCGCTGCCTGCCACGGCCTCTTGCAGTGCCTGGGCATCGTGGACGTCCACGTCCTTGGTGACCACGTGCTCACGGTGGCCGATTTTTGAGGCGTGACGCGCAATGGCGATCACGCTATGACCGCGGCGCAGGGCTTCTTCCAGCAGTTGGCTGCCTGCACGTCCGGTGGCACCGATAATTGCAATCGTGCTCATGAGGGTCTCCTGTTGAATGGACAGTTTTCACTAAACGCTTGAATCACCACTTCATTTCGCCTTTGGCCACTTTGGCGCTCAGTTCCAGCGAAGAGGCTTCGCCCAGATCCGGGTAGCGTTTTTTCATCGCGGCAATCAGCTCGGACGAATCCTTGGCCTTGAGGGTTTCTTCATCGAACGCCTTGATGTAATCGCGGGTAAAGTGCACCGCGCTGACTGAGCGGTCGTTCTCACCCACGTAATGCCCGGGCACCACCACTTCGGGTTGCAGGCTGTCGATGCGCTTGAGCGTAGACAACCATTGCTTGTGTGACTGAGGCGTTTGCGTGTCGGCCATCCACACGTGAATGTTATCGGCCACGACCACCCCGCCCACCACGGCTTTGAGCGAAGGAATCCACACAAAACTGCGGTCCGGCTGTTTGCCGTTGAGCCCGATCACTTCCAGATCGCGGCCTTCGAGTTGCAAGCTGTTGCCTTTGAGCACGTCCGGCACAATCAGTGTGCTCGGAACATCCACGCCCATTTGCGGGCCCCAGAATGCCAGCTTGGCGTCCTTGGTCTTAGTGATGTGCTCAACCGTCGGCGCGGAGGCCAGCACCTGGGCGTCGGGGAACGCGTCGGTCAGGGTTTGCAGGCCGAAGTAGTAATCCGGGTCGCCGTGGCTGATGTAGATGGTGGTCAGGTGCTTACCGCTGGCGCGGATCTTGTCCACGACGTGTTGGGCCTGAGCTTTGCCAAATTGGGCATCGATCAGAATGGCGTCCTTGTCACCGCTCACCAGCACCGACGACACCGGGAAAATCGCCGCAGCGCCGGGGTTGTACACGTCCAGCGTGAGGGGCGCGGGCGCGGCGCCAGCCTGTGCGGCAAAGCCCAGCGCAACGGCACCGAGGAACAAACGACGCAAGGTTGAAAATACGGTCATGGGCGGTGTCCTGAATCAAAAGGCCGTGAGTGGCGATGAACACAGCTTAGTAGCCCGATCAGCGTTAAAAAATGCGATGCTGCGACATAGTTTGTTTCAGAAATCGGGCAGATCATGGACCGTCTTAATGCAATGCGGGTATTCGTCACCGTCGTCGATCTCGGCAGCCAGTCAGCGGCGGCCGATCATCTGGACCTGTCGCGGCCGGTGGTGTCGCGCTACCTGGCCGAGCTTGAAGCGTGGGTGGGCGCGCGGCTGCTGCATCGCACCACGCGCAAACTGAGCCTGACTGCCGCCGGCAATGAAACGCTGCCGCGTTGTCGGCAGATGCTGGAGCTGTCCGAGGACATGCAGGCCGCCGTGGGCTCGGCCGGGGATACGCCACGGGGCCTGCTGCGCATCAGCGTCAGTACGTCATTCGGGCAATCGCAACTGGCAGCAGCCGTGACCGACTATGTGCGCCTCAACCCCGGCGTGACCATTGACCTGCAAATGCTCGACCGCACGGTGAATTTGGTGGATGAACGCATTGACCTTGCTATTCGCACCAGCCGGGAGCTTGACCCCAGCCTGATTGCACGCCAACTGACCGTTTGTCGCTCGGTGCTGTGTGCCTCGCCCGCGTATCTGCGCGAGCACCCGGCCCCTCAACAAGTGGATGACTTGAGCCAGCACAACTGCCTGACCCACTCCTATTTCGGCAAAAGCCTGTGGCATTTCACCTGTGAGGGCGAAGAACTGTCGGTGCCGGTGCAGGGCAATATCAGCGCCAACGAAGCCAGCACGCTGCTCAGCGCCACGCTGTCTGGCGCGGGGGTTTCTCTCCTGCCCAGCTACCAGGCCGGGGTGCATGTGCAGCGCGGGGACCTGGTGCGTTTGTTGCCCGACGCCGAACCCCGGGTCATGAATATTTATGCGGTCTACGCCTCGCGCAAACACATGCCCGCCGCGTTGCGCAGCATGCTGGACTTTCTGGCGCAACGCTTCACCCCGGAGCCTGCGTGGGACAAAGGTTTGTAAGGCCTAGTCCATTTGAGGGATGAAGGCTTACAGGAGCAGTCGTACAACTGGCGTGGCAAGTCCGAGGGTCTGAACTAGCCTCAAAAGTGTGACGTCTAGGTATCAGGAGATGACTGCCATGACCACGAAAACAAAAACCAGATGCATGACCGCGTTTGTTGTGTTTGCTGCCGCTGTACTGTTTGCCAGCGCGTGTTACCGCGCCGAGCAAACGCGCCTCTCCCCTCGATTTACCGCCAGTTGCCAGGGCGAGCATTGCAATTCGTTGAATGCCGCATTCAGCGCGTTGAGATAAACAATTGGTGCAGCCGTTGATGGAGTGACGACTGCGCCTTTTTTTGCGCCTGTTCGTTAGCGAGCTATCCAGTACACTGGGCGGCATTCCGCCACAGGCCACCGCGCCTGTGCCTTTGCGCCTACAGGTGTACTGATGACCAGCCTGAATCAATCCGCCCCGTCCAAACCCGCCATTCGCAGTATCCTCGTGGCCTTGATGCTGGCCATTTTCCTGGGTGCGCTGGATCAAACCATCGTTGCCGTGTCCATGCCTGCCATTTCGGCACAGTTCAAGGATGTCAGCCAACTGGCGTGGGTGATTTCCGGCTACATGGTGGCCATGACCGTGGCCGTGCCGATTTACGGCAAGCTCGGTGATTTGTACGGCAGGCGCCGCTTGATGCTGTTTGGCATGGGCCTGTTCACCCTGGCGTCGTTGTTTTGCGGGGTGGCGCAAAACATGGAGCAACTGGTGCTGGCGCGGATCATTCAGGGCATTGGCGCTGGCGGCATGATCTCGGTGAGTCAGGCGATCATCGGCGACATCGTGCCACCACGCGAACGCGGCCGTTATCAGGGCTACTTCAGCGGCATGTACGCGTTGGCCAGTGTCGCCGGGCCCGTGTTGGGCGGTTTCATGACGCAATACCTGTCGTGGCGCTGGGTGTTTTGGATCAACCTGCCGCTGGGGCTGGTGTCATGGTGGATTGCCAGTCGCACGCTGGTGGGCCTGCCGATTGCGCAGTGCACGCCGATCATTGATTACCTGGGCACGGTCTTGATGATCGTCGGCCTGACCTCGCTGCTGCTGGGCATCACCTTTATCGGTCAGGGCCACAGCTGGCGCAGCGATCAGGTGCTGATGCTGCTGGGCGCGGCAGTGTTCGCCCTGCTGCTGTTTGTGTGGCACGAGCATCGGGCGCGCGAGCCACTGCTGCCGATGCACTTGTTTGCCAATCGCAATGCCGTGTTGTGCTGGTGCACGGTATTTTTCACCAGCTTTCAGGCCATCTCGCTGGTGGTGTTGATGCCATTGCGTTACCAAAGCATCACCGGTGCCGGGGCAGACAGCGCGGCCCTGCACTTGTTGCCGCTGGCAATGGGCTTGCCCATCGGCGCGTATGTGGCCGGGCGCATGACGTCGGTGACCGGGTATTACAAGCCGATGATTCTGGGCGGCGCCGCGCTGATGCCGTTCGCCATTTTGGGCATGGCCTACAGCCCGCCGGGCGCGGAACTCTTGAGCGGGGTGTTCATGCTGTTGAGCGGAATCGCTTCGGGCATGCAATTTCCCACGTCATTGGTGGGCGCGCAAAATTCGGTGGCGCAACGCGATATCGGCGTGGCCACCAGCACCACCAACCTGTTTCGTTCGCTGGGGGGCGCCGTGGGCGTGGCCTTGATGTCGGCGCTGCTGTTGGCGTTACTGCACGACTCGCTGAGCACCCCGGTCATGGGCCGCCCGTTGCTGGGTGAAGGCAGTACGGGGAATGTGCTGCTCGATGGCCTGAACGCGGTGCAAGGCCCGGCACTGGATAACCTGCGGGCCGAGCTGCAAATCACCTTCCGCCACCTGCTGAGCATCAGCGCCGCGTTTTCGTTGCTGGGGCTCGGCGCGGCGCTGGCAATGCCCAATCAGGTGCTGCGCGGGCGTGAAGACAAGGCCACGTAGCACCGCCAGACTTTGGGTTATTTGGCGCTGATCTGCTTTTGCAGGTTCTGGATCTGACTTTGCAACGTGTTGATGTTGCGCGTCACCTGCCCGCGGAACAGGTCAAACTCCACGGTGCTGCCTTGGGCCGGGGCGGCTGCGGGGCGGGTTTCCAGTTCACTTTTAAGCACCAGTAAATCCTGCTCCAGACGCTGGAGGGCGGCGGCCGGATTGCCCTGCTTTTTCAGCGTGGCCACGTCGGCGCTCACGCTTTTGAGCTGCGCGTCCAGTTTGCCCTGCTCGGCCACGCTGGCTTTGAGGGTCGCCAGTTCCGTACCCAACGCTTTCACCTCAGTACTTAACTGGGTGTTGCTCGCCTGCTGCGCCGAGACCTGGGCCACCAGGGCCGCGTTTATCTGCTCGAAGCGCTTGTCCAGCTCACCTTGCTGACCGGCCACCGCGCCTTGCTGTTGCTGGTGTTGTTCAAGGAGTTTTTCTTCCAGTTGCTTGATCTGCAACTTCAAGGCTTCGCTGCCGCTGTTGATCGTGGACTCGCTGGCCACCACCTTGCCGGAAATAGCCTGCAACCGGCCTGCCGCTTCTTCGCTGATGCGGGCAAAACTTTCCTGGGTCGCCACCAGTTGCTGTTCCATCATCGACAGCTGCTGGAAGCTCCACCACGCCAACCCGGCAAACGCCAACAGCACGGCGCCGAGCAAGGCCCATAACGGGCCGGTGGTGGGTGCTTTGACCTTGATCACAGGCGTGGCGCGCGAATACACCGTGGTGCGCTCGCGGGCTGCTGCGCCCAGGGGCTGTTCATCATGGTCATCGACCGTGGCTCGTAGGGTCGGGACATCATCGAAGTCGTCGCGGGCATCGTTACGCATGGCAAACCTTATTTAAAACCTGAGTGAAAGCTGTATGGCGCGAGTATAAACCTCGGACTCGCACCCTGATCGTCCTTGAACCTTCGTCAGGCTCATCGGTATTACGGGGGTTAACGGTAAGGCGACTCCTGGGCTTTCCACCAGCCGCAGAATTCATCGAGCGCCGCCCATAGCGAGACTTTGGGGTCGTAGTCCAGATAATGCCGGGCGCGGCTGATGTCGAGGGTGAAGTCTTTGCTCATTTCCTGGGTGCGCAGGCGCGTGCGAGTTGGCTCGGGCTGACCGGGCCACAGTGTACAGGCCACTTCACTGAGCGCACTCATGCTGTAGGCCGAGGCGTAGCCCCGATAACGCGTGACCTGAGCCACGTTCATTTGCCGCATCACGTAATTGACCACGTCCCAGAAGGGTATCGGCGTGCCGTTACTGATGTTGTAGGCCTTGCCCAAGGCCGAGCCGGTGGCCAACAAACCACTGAGCAACGCTTCGTTGAGGTTTTGCACGCTGGTGAAGTCAACTTTGTTCAGGCCGTTGCCTATGATCGCCAGACGCCCTTTACGCTGTTGTTGCAGCAGACGCGGGAACAGGCTCATGTCGCCAGCGCCGGTGACCATGCGCGCGCGCAGGGCAATCACTTCCAGTCCGAACTCCTGCGCACCAAAGACTTTTTGCTCGGCCAGGTGTTTGGTCGCGGCATACGTGTGGCTAAAGCGCTTGGGCACCTGTTCTTCTGTCAGGCCCACGTGTGAACGGCCGTCAAAATACAGCGACCCCGAGGACAGGAGCACCAAGCGGCGCACCCGCTGTTTCAAACAGGCTTCGACCACGTTTTCCGTGACCAGCACATTGTCGCGCTGTAACTCTTGCGCGCGCGCCCAGGCACTGACAGCGCCCGCGCAATGCACCACGGCGTCGATATCGACGCACAGGTCACGCACCAGCAAGCCATCGGTCAAATCACCCGGGATAAACTCAGCCCCGCGTCGTACAAGGTGTTCAACACCGTCGGCACGACGCCCGCTGACCCGTACGTCAAAGCCCTGCTCCAGGGCAAAACGCGCAAAGCGTCCGCCAATGAAACCGCTTGCGCCGGTGACCAGAATCTTCATCAATCGCTCCAAATACTCTATGCGTGCTGCCTGCTGTTTAAACGTCTGATGTCAGGCCAAAGGCACTAACCAGCGTGACGCTGACCGCGATAAATGCTCGGTCAGTTGCCCCAGCAGTTGTCCACCGTTACGCCAATGATGCCAGTACAGTGGCACGTCGATGGGTTTATCTGGCACAAGCTCCACCAGTGTTGCGTTTTCAAGTTGCTCGCGTACCTGCAATTCAGGCACCAGTCCCCAACCCAGCCCTGCTTCGGTCAGGCGGATAAAACCTTCGGAAGACGGGCACAAGTGGTGTTCAAAAACACCGTCTACTCCCAGCGAAGCCAGGTAGCGATGCTGCAGGAAATCGTCCGGGCCAAACACCAGCGCCGGGGCCTTGGGCAATAACGCCGCGCTCACACCGCTGGCAAAGTGCCGGGCAATGAATGCCGGGCTGGCCAGCGCCCGGTAGCGCATGGCGCCCAGCAACACGCTGCGCGCCCCCGCCACCGGCCGTTCGCTGGCACATAAACAGGCGGCCACTTCACCGGCGCGCATGCGTTTGAGGCCCACGGTCTGATCCTCTACCACCAAGTCCAGCAGCAGATGGTGCTCCGCGCAAAAATCCCCCACGGCCGGTGCCCACCAGGTCGCCAGGCTGTCGGCATTCAAGGCGATGCGCAGACGTTCCGGCAGCCCCTCGTCGTCCAGTGCAGGCACTGCGCTTTGCAGATCGCGCTCCAGCAAACGCACCTGTTGAACATGGTTCAGCAGGCGGCGACCGATCTCGGTCGGGCTGGGCGGCGTGGCACGCACCAGCACAGGCTGGCCGATGCGCGCCTCCAGCAATTTGATGCGTTGCGAAATCGCCGATTGTGACAGCCCGAGCACCTGCGCCGCACGCTCAAATCCCGCTTGTTCCACCACGGCCGCCAGGGCGGAGAGTAATTTATAGTCGAACATCAGTTTTCCTAATGAGCGATCAGCAATATTGGTTTTTCTTATACCGCTAATACCCCGAGAATAGCCAGCAGCACACCTCTCCTCCCGCTGTAGTTCAACGAGTACTTCTTATGTGGCAAAGCTACCTGAACGGTCTGTTGGTCGCGTTCGGCCTGATTATGGCCATCGGCACCCAAAATGCATTCGTGCTGGCGCAAAGCCTGCGCCGTGAACATCACTTACCGGTGGCCGCCTTTTGTGTGGTCTGTGATGCCCTGCTGGTAGCGGCCGGGGTGTTTGGGCTGGCCACGATCCTGGCGCAGAACCCGGTGCTGCTCAGCGTTGCCCGCTGGGGGGGCGCGGTGTTTTTGCTGTGGTACGGCACGCAGGCCTTGCGCCGTGCGTTCGCCAACTCAAGCCTTGAACAATCGGCAGGCCAGACCGCCCGTTCGCTAAAAGCCGTGATGCTCAGCGCACTGGCGGTTACGCTGCTCAACCCCCACGTCTACCTCGATACCGTGCTGCTGATCGGTTCGCTGGGCGCGCAACAAAGTGTGCCGGGCGCTTATGTGATCGGGGCCGCCAGTGCTTCGCTGCTGTGGTTCTTCACCCTGGCCCTCGGCGCTGCATGGCTGGCGCCGTGGCTCGCACGTCCCGGCACCTGGCGCCTGCTCGATTTGCTGGTGGCGGTGATGATGTACACCGTGGCGGTGCAATTGATCGTCGCCGGGTGATTAAATACCGGGAAATACTTGCCAGACGAAACGCATCGACTTTTTCCATCAATCGCGCTGGAACCTCTATTCCACACAGTTGTTGCGTGGTTAAGCCGCCACCCCGGTGCTATGATCTTGCCCCTGCGCCGCAAAGAGTAAAAAACTCATCGGCGCGTGTTTGGCCGCCCGTGATCGGCCTTGCGCTCATCGCAACTGACCTGATTAGGAGAATCACCATGGCTTTCGAATTGCCGCCACTGCCGTACGCACACGATGCCCTGCAGCCGCACATCTCCAAAGAAACCCTGGAATATCACCACGACAAGCACCACAACACCTACGTCGTGAACCTGAACAACCTGGTACCAGGTACAGAATTCGAAGGTAAAACCCTGGAAGAGATCGTCAAGACCTCTTCGGGCGGCATCTTCAACAACGCAGCTCAAGTGTGGAACCACACGTTCTACTGGAACTGCATGACGCCAAACGGTGGCGGCCAGCCAACCGGCGCACTGGCTGACGCGATCAACGCTTCGTTCGGCTCGTTCGACAAGTTCAAAGAAGAATTCAGCAAAACCTCCATCGGCACCTTCGGTTCCGGCTGGGGCTGGCTGGTGAAAAAAGCAGACGGTTCCCTGGCCCTGGCCAGCACCATCGGCGCCGGCAACCCGCTGACCAGCGGCGACACCCCGCTGCTGACCTGCGACGTTTGGGAACACGCTTACTACATCGACTACCGCAACGTACGTCCAAAGTATGTTGAAGCGTTCTGGAACCTCGTTAACTGGACATTCGTGGCTGAGCAGTTCGAAGGCAAAACCTTCACCGCTTAAGTACGGCGCCAGACAAAAAACCCGGCATTGCCGGGTTTTTTTTGGCCACGCGAAAGTTGCGACGTCGCTGGCCCCGAAGCTCACGCGAGCTAGACTCACACCACAGAAATTTTCTTCGCTTGGTGCTCAAGTTCAGCACAGGCCAGACCGACACAGTGTGCACAGCGTTACCGTATTAAAGTTTTAAAGGCGAAGAGTGTCCGCGAGGGATTACCCACAGTCATGGCTACTTGATATCATCCGCCAGAAACAAGGAAGCGCTCTTTGAAGCTGGAACTCAAAAACAGCTTGTCAGTCAAGTTGCTCCGGATCGTGCTGCTGTCGGCACTGATCGTCGGGGTGGTGTTGAGCTGCGCGCAGATTGTGTTCGACGCCTACAAGACCCGGCAGTCGATCAACAGCGACGCCGAGCGTATTCTCGACATGTTCCGCGACCCCTCCACTCAGGCCGTCTACAGCCTGGACCGAGAGATGGCGATGCAGGTCATCGAGGGCCTGTTTCAGGACGATGCGGTGCGTCAGGCCTCCATCGGCCATCCCAAAGAAACCACGCTGGCTGAAAAATCCAGGCCATTGCGAGAAGCCACCAATCGCTGGCTGACGGATGTATTTCTGGACAAGGAACGGACATTCGTCACCCCGCTGGTGGGCCGCGGGCCTTATAGCGAGTACTACGGCGACCTGACCATCACCCTTGATACCGCCAACTATGGCGACGGTTTTTTGATCAATTCGGGGATTATTTTCATCTCAGGCGTCTTGCGCGCCTTGTTGATGGGGCTGGTGCTGTACCTGATCTACCACTGGCTGCTGACCAAGCCCCTGTCACGCATGATCGAGCACCTGAGCACCATCAACCCGGACCGCCCCAGCCAGCATTTGCTGCCTTTACTCAAGGGCCACGAGAAAAACGAGCTGGGCATCTGGATCAACACGGCCAACCAGTTACTGACCTCCATCGAGCGCAATACCCACCTGCGCCATGAGGCTGAAAACACCTTGCTGCGCATGGCCCAGTACGACTTTCTGACCGGGCTGCCCAATCGCCAGCAATTGCAAACCCAGCTCGCCAAGATCCTGTTCGATGCCGGTCGCTTGCAGCGCCGGGTGGGGGTGTTGTGCGTGGGGCTGGACGATTTCAAAAGCATCAACGAACAGCACGGTTATCAAACCGGCGACCAACTGCTGATGGCCCTGGCTGACCGCCTGCGCTCGCACAGCGGTCGGCTGGGGGCACTTGCCCGCCTGGGGGGTGATCAGTTTGCGCTGGTGCAGGCCGATATCGATCAGCCTTATCAGGTCGCGGAGTTGGCGCAGTGCATTCTCGACGACCTGGAAACCCCGTTCCTGCTGGCCGAACAATCCATCCGGCTGAGGGCCACCGTCGGCATTACCCTGTTCCCGGAAGACGGTGACACCAGCGAAAAACTGCTGCAAAAAGCCGAACAGACCATGACCTTGGCCAAGTCACGCTCGCGCAGCCGTTATCAGTTCTACATCGCCAGTGTCGACACCGAGATGCGCCGTCGGCGTGAGCTGGAAAAAGACTTGCGCGACGCCCTGCTGAGCAATCAGTTGTACATGGTGTACCAGCCGCAGATCCGCTACAGCGACCATGAGGTGGTGGGTGTCGAGGCGCTCTTGCGTTGGCAGCACCCCGTTCACGGCATGGTGCCGCCTGATTTGTTTATCCCGCTGGCCGAGCAAAACGGCAGCATTATTGCTATCGGGGAATGGGTACTGGATCAGTCCTGCCGCCAATTGCGCGAATGGCACGATCAGGGTTTCACCGAACTGCGCATGGCGGTCAATCTGTCGACCGTGCAATTGCACCACGCGGACTTGCCGCGAATGGTCAACAACCTGTTGCAAATCTACCGTTTGCCACCCCGCAGCCTTGAACTGGAAGTCACTGAAACCGGCCTGATGGAAGACATCAGCACGGCCGCGCAACACCTGCTCAGCCTGCGCCGCTCCGGTGCCCTGATCGCCATTGATGACTTCGGTACCGGGTATTCATCGCTCAGCTACCTCAAGAGCCTGCCGCTGGACAAGATCAAGATCGACAAGAGCTTTGTGCAAGACCTGATCGACGACGACGACGATGCCACCATCGTGCGGGCCATCATTCAGCTCGGCAGAAGCCTGGGCATGCAGGTGATTGCCGAAGGTGTCGAAACCCTTGAGCAGGAAACGTATGTCATCAACGAAGGCTGCCACGAAGGCCAGGGTTACCTGTACAGCAAACCGTTGCCAGCGCGCGAGTTGAGCGTTTTTCTGAAGCAGGGCCAGCGCAACAATGTCGCCATTATGTAAATCCGTGTTTCAAGGTTTGCGGTGTATCCGGGTGAAAGAGACGTAAATAGGAAATATTTACAACGCTAACCCTTTACACAAAATGCAAATCTTTCGCATCATGTCGCCATCGTTTTGTGCACTCGCACACGTGTCCCACCTCTCGAAGCAGGATGTTCGCCATGATTCGTTTGCCTCTGGCCTCCGCCAGTTTGCTGGCCATTGCTATTTCACTCGCCGGTTGTGGCGACAAAGACCAAGAAAAAAACACAGCAGCTCCAGCCCCTGCCGCCGCAACGACTCAGGCAACGCCGGCGGCTGACATCAGCGCGGTGAAAATCGACGAAGCCGCCGCCAAAGCCGTGGTAGCCCATTACGCCGACATGGTTCACGCCGTGTACAGCGACGCGCAAAGCACCGCGAAAAAACTGCAAACCGCCATCGATGCCTTCCTCGCCAACCCCAATGACGACACCCTGAAAGCCGCCAAGGCCGCGTGGGTTGAAGCGCGTGTGCCGTACCTGCAGAGCGAAGTATTCCGCTTCGGTAACACCATCATTGACGACTGGGAAGGTCAGGTGAACGCCTGGCCACTGGACGAAGGCTTGATCGACTACGTTGACGCCAGCTACGCTCACGCACTGGGCAACCCGGGCGCCAACGCCAACATCATCGCCAATACCCAGATCCAGGTGGGCGAAGACAAAGTCGACGTCACCGAAATCACCCCTGAAGTCCTGGCCAGCCTGAATGAACTGGGCGGCTCGGAAGCCAACGTGGCCACCGGCTACCACGCCATTGAATTCCTGCTGTGGGGTCAGGACCTGAACGGCACCGGCCCTGGCGCGGGCAACCGTCCGGCCTCTGACTACCTGGAAGGCCAAGGCGCCACCGGCGGCCACAACGACCGTCGTCGCGCGTACCTCAAAGCCGTGACCCAACTGCTGGTCAACGACCTGGACGAAATGGTCGGCAACTGGGCGCCCAACGTGCCGGACAACTACCGCGCCTCGCTGGAAGCCGAGCCGGTACAAAACGGTCTGCGCAAAATGCTGTTCGGCATGGGCAGCCTGTCGTTGGGCGAACTGGCGGGCGAGCGCATGAAAGTGTCGCTGGAAGCCAACTCCCCTGAAGACGAGCAAGACTGCTTCAGCGACAACACCCACTACTCGCACTTCTACGACGCCAAAGGCATCCGTAACGTCTACCTGGGTGAGTACCTGCGTGCCGACGGCACCAAGATGACCGGCCCTAGCCTGTCCTCGCTGGTGGTGGTGGTTGACCCGGCGGCTGACGCGACGCTGAAATCCGACCTGGCCGACACCGAAGCCAAGATTCAGGTCATGGTGGATCGCGCTGCCAAGGGCGAGCACTACGACCAACTGATCGCCGCAGGTAACGAATCGGGCAATCAGGTGGTGCGTGATGCCATCGCCGCACTGGTCAAGCAGACCGGCGCCATCGAACAGGCCGCCGGCAAGCTGGGCATCAGCGACCTGAACCCGGACAACGCCGATCACGATTTCTGATTCGTTGCGTCTGTGCGCATGACAAAAGGCGACCTGCGGGTCGCCTTTTCACGTGATGAGACGCCTTGACTGCCGTAAGTCAAACCAAACGCTAATTCCTCTTATTTCAATTCTCCTTCCCTGCTAGACTTTGTGCCCTCGATTTTGCTCGTAGAACTGGACGCTGATGCCTTCGTTGCTTCTTCGCCTGTCGCTGCTGCTCGTGGCCTTGGGCCTGGGCGGTTGTGACGATGCCCCGCGCTTTACCAAACCCGAGCCTGGCGAAGCCCGCTCCGGGGGAGCCACCACGGTGCGCAAAACCGACCAGAACGCCTTTTCTTTACCGTCTGCCAATCTGGCACCCAGCCGGCGTCTGGATTTCAGTGTCGGTAACAGCTTCTTCCGCAGCCCATGGGTGATCGCGCCCTCGACCACCACCGCGCGCGACGGCCTGGGCCCGCTGTTCAATACCAATGCCTGCCAGAACTGCCATATCAAGGACGGTCGCGGCCATCCGCCCGCTCCCACTGCGAAAAACTCGGTGTCGATGCTGGTACGCCTGTCGATCCCGGATGACCCGACGTTTGCCACCCTGATCGAGCAAGCCGGTATTGTTCCCGAGCCTACCTATGGCGGCCAGTTGCAGGACATGTCGGTGCCCGGCGTCGTCCCGGAAGGCAAAGTGCGCGTCGACTACAAGCCGGTTTCCGTCCGGTTCAAGGACGGCACCGAAGTCGAGCTGCGCAAACCAGCCTTGCAGATCACCCAGTTGGGCTATGGCCCGATGCACCCGGACACCCGTTTTTCGGCACGCATTGCCCCGCCCATGATCGGCCTCGGGCTGCTCGAAGCCATCCCCGAAGCCGCGATCCTGGCCAACGCCAAAGACGACAACGCAGGCGGGGTGTCCGGGCGCCCCAATTGGGTCTGGGATGACGCGAAACAAAAAACGGTGTTGGGCCGATTTGGCTGGAAAGCCGGTCAACCGAACCTCAATCAACAAAATGTTCACGCCTTTTCTGGTGATATGGGGCTCACCACGTCTTTGAGACCCTTCGATGATTGCACCCAAGCCCAAACGGCATGCCTTGAAGCGCCCAATGGCAACGGCGCGGACGGCGAACCCGAAGTCAGCGACAACATTTTGCGCCTCGTGGAGTTCTATACCCGCAACCTCGCCGTGCCGGCACGCCGTGATGTCGGGGCGCCCGAGGTACTGGCCGGGAAAAACCTGTTCTACAAGGCCGAGTGCGTGGCGTGCCATACGCCCACCTTCACCACCGCACCCGACGCCGCCGAGCCCGAACTGGCCAATCAGGTGATTCACCCCTACAGCGACTTGCTGCTCCACGACATGGGCGAGGGCCTGGCCGACCACCGGACCGAGTTTGCCGCCAGTGGTCGCGAGTGGCGTACGCCGCCGCTGTGGGGGATCGGCTTGACCCAAAACGTTAGCGGCCATACCCAGTTTTTGCATGACGGTCGCGCCCGCAATCTGCTCGAAGCCGTGCTGTGGCATGGCGGCGAAGCCGAGCCGGCGCGCCAGCACGTTTTACAGTTCAATGCCGAGCAGCGCGCTGCGTTGCTGGCGTTCCTGAATTCTCTTTAAACGCCTACACGATCGGGGACCCCGACATGTTTCGACCCAAGTTGTTGTTCACCAGCCTTGCCGCGCTAGCCCTGGGCGCGTGCGCCCCCCAGGACCCGCAAGCGGTTACCTCGGCTGCGATCGCCAAACAGGTAATCCTGCCCACCTACAGCCGCTGGGTAGACGCCGACCGTCAACTGGCCGTCAGTGCATTGGCCTATTGCCAGGGCAAGGAAACGCTCGACACCGCGCGGGCCGATTACCTGCACGCACAGAAAGCCTGGGCCGAACTGCAACCCTTGCTGATCGGGCCACTGGCTGAAGGCAACCGTTCGTGGCAAGTCCAGTTCTGGCCGGACAAAAAAAATCTGGTCGGCCGTCAGGTCGAGCAACTGGTCATCGCCCAACCGCAAATTGATGCCGCCGCACTGGCCAAATCGAGCGTCGTGGTCCAGGGGTTGTCTGCTTATGAGTACATCCTGTTCGACAGCAAAATCGACCTCGCTGACGAGGCCACCAAAGCCCGTTACTGCCCGCTGCTGAGCGCCATTGGCGAACGTCAGAAGCAACTGGCCGAAGACATTCTGGCGAGCTGGAACAGCACCGACGGCATGCTGGCGCAAATGACCAAGTTCCCGAACCAGCGCTATGCCGACTCCCACGAAGCCATCGCTGACTTGCTGCGGGTTCAGGTCACTGCACTGGACACCCTGAAGAAAAAACTCGGCACGCCGATGGGCCGCCAGAGCAAAGGCATCCCGCAGCCCTTCCAGGCTGACGCATGGCGCAGCGAGTCGTCGCTCAAAAGCCTGGCCGCCAGCCTCGCCGCTGCCCGGACGGTGTGGGTCGGTGTCGACAACAAGGGCCTGCGCGGCCTGCTGCCTGCCGATCAAAAACCGCTGGCTGACAAGATCGATGCGGCATACGACGCTTCGCTCAAACTGTTCAATGACAACACCCGGTCGCTCAATGAGCTGCTGGCTGACGACGCCGGCCGCGCTCAACTGGATGCGATCTACGACAGCCTGAACGTGGTTCACCGCCTGCACGAAGGCGAGCTGGCCAAAGCGTTGGGCATCCAGTTGGGCTTTAACGCCAACGACGGCGATTAATGAAGGAAGGTTCGATGATCCGCAGGCAAGCTTTGAAACTTGGCGGTTTACTGCTCAGCGCCGTCACGCTGGGCGGCTGGTCGCTGTTCAAACAGAAGGGCCAAAGCCCGCTGTTGCTCAGTGCCCGTGACGACGTCGACGGCAATCACTTCGCCGTCGGCTACACGCTCGACGGCACCCAGGTGTTCAGTACCCAGGTCAAGCAACGCTGCCACGACATCATCAACCACCCGACGCAGCCCATTGCGCTGTTCGTGGCCCGACGTCCAGGCACCGAAAGCTACCTCATCAGCCTCACGGACGGGGCGTTGCTGCAAACCCTCACGTCGCTGCCCAATCGTCACTTTTATGGCCATGCCGTGATTCACAAGGACGGCGAATGGCTCTACGCCACTGAAAACGACACGACCGATCCGGGCCGCGGATTGTTAGGGGTTTACCGCTTTGAAGGCGATCGCCTGATTCACAGTGGAGAGATCCCGACCCATGGCGTCGGCCCGCACCAAGTGTCGTGGATGCCGGACGGTGAAACCCTGGTGGTGGCCAACGGCGGCATTCGCACCGAAGCCGAAAGCCGCGTCGAGATGAACCTCAACGCCATGGAGCCCAGCCTGGTACTGATGCAACGCGACGGCACCCTGCTGAGCAAAGAGACCTTGAGCCAGCAGATGAACAGTGTGCGGCACTTGGGCATTGCCAGCGATGGCACCGTGGTGGCCTGCCAGCAGTTCATGGGCGATGCCCACGAGTTGTCGGAGTTATTGGCGATCAAACGGCCGGGCCAGCCTTTCGAGCCTTTCCCTGTGGCTGAACAACAGCTGCGCGCCATGGGCCATTACACGGCCAGCGTCGCGGTGCACAGTGATCTGCGGCTGGTGGCATTGACGGCGCCGAGGGGCAATCGGTTTTTTGTCTGGGATCTGGACAGCGGCGCGGTGCGCCTGGATGCGCCATTAGCGGATTGCGCGGGTGTAGCGGCGGTGAAGGACGGTTTTGTGGTGACCTCGGGGCAAGGCCGGTGCCGGTTCTATGATTGCCGACAACCGCAATTGACTGCCCAACCTCTGGATCTGCCAGCCGGGCTTTGGGACAACCATTTACACGTGATGTAAAGCAGACGCCGGATTAGCAATTGCCGTGGGAGCGCGTCGCCGGGGGTCGGTCCGGCGACTGCTATAGAACGCCTCTGACATGTTTTCAACTCTGTGGACGTAACCCCTGGGACATACCGAACATGAACAGCAGCAAGTCGTGATCGGGCTTGGCCACGCTCTCAACCTTGGCCACCCTCGGCAACGGGCAGTGATTGCCACTGAGGGTGGCGCTCAATACCTGTGGCTTGGGTTGCTCCCAGGCGGCCAGCGCCACTGACGCAATGGCCAGTGCAGCCAGCAAAAACAAACCTCGTGCAATTTCTCGCTTCATCACCGTAAACCTTTGATGGCGCTGCCAAACACCGTTTCGTAAAAGTAGATGAGTTTGCGCCAGTCGGTATCGCTCCACGACGAATGGCGTCGTAACTGTTTCAGATCGTGCGAAGCCGCTTTATACGGCGTCAGACGTTGCCTGCATTTCTCCAGATCCAGCAGCGCGGCATCGACCTGTACGGCCTGTTCTGTGCCCGTGACCCGCACAAAAACGTGTTTGATATAAAGGCATCCGTGCTGCCAGCGCCCCAAGTGCATGCGCGCCAGGTTCTGTGCCACGGCTTGAAGCACCCGGTCGTGCACCGCTTCGCCGTACTGCTCGCGACCGCCGGCGGCGTACCAGTCTTGAATTTCGATATAACCGTTCAGCGCCGATGTGACCAACAAGGCACGCCATTGTTTGTCTTGCGCCTGTTTGGCGCCGCAAAACACCAACTCCGGCACGTTCACCTTCAGTTCGCTCAACCCGAGCAGGGCATCTCGTTCGCGCAGCACCGTCGGGCGCCCCTGTGGGTAGCGCCAGCTGCGGTAAATATGACCCACTTGACGCTTGGCATAGAGCAACTTGCCATCTTCATGAATCCTTTGTACGCCACTCTCCCCGCCCCGCCGCCGGTTGGGTTCTTCAACCCATTCACCTTCCTGGCGCCAGTAATGTTCAAAGCAATCTTCAGTGGACATCGGGGGTTGCTGTACAAAAAAAACGGTCATGAGCTATCTCTTGCGTAATACGTAAACCCGCCACATCGCGTACAGCGGAATAAAATCCAGATGCTTCTGAATGGTGAAACCAGCCTTCCTGAACTCGTCCTCAACTGTAACAACAGGTAACACAAATCTATTTTGGTAACCCTCCTGCACAGGTGAGGCACCGCGTCGACGTTCAAGGCGCTTGCGTTTCCACGCCTTGAAATTGCCATCGACCCACAGAGAAATAATCACACTGTCGCGGCTGACACGATGAAACTCACGCAATAGAGCCATCCGATGACGGGCATCACCGATATGGTGGAGCAGGCGCATGCAAAAAATACTGTCAACCGCGTTATCGGGCAGGTCGATATCGAAAGCAGATGTCTGCAAACGGCGTACCCGTTTGACCACTTCGTCGGGTTGCGCCTTTGAAGCCACATCCAGCATAGACGCTGAATTGTCCGCGCCAATGATTTCACGATTATGTCTTTGCGCCAGCAACGGCCAAAAACGCCCCGCGCCGCAGGGCAAATCCAGCACCACTCCAGGATCACCGGCCAACGCCAGGGCATGGCGGGCCAATTGTTCGTCCCGGGCATGGGACAAGCGCCGTGCCAAACCGTTCTGGTGCTTCAGCAGATAATTCGAGGCGTGTTGCTGATCGTACTTTTCAGAAAATTTGAGTTTGATGGCGGGGCTCATGATGGCTCTCCTGAAGCGTGTAGCCATCACCTTAATCAGGCGGCTGTGAGCTTCAGGTCATCAACGAGTGAAAAAAACGTGTTGTAAACCCCGCAAGAGTTGCAAGGTTTTACAGGCTAGAAATAGTGGCGCAGGGCCACTTATCGACTAAAAGCTCTAGTTTTGCGACAGCCTGCAGGGCGCAAGCCGTCGCAAAAAAAACTCAATCCGAAGGGTTGAGTTCAACGCGGAATCGGCAGCCATTGGGCTCCATGGTGGTGAGCGTCACGCGCCAGCCCTGGCTGTCACAGATTCGCTGCACCAGCGACAACCCCAGCCCAAGCCCTTCTCCGCGTTTTTCGCTGCCGCGCACGAAGGGCTGGAACATCGCCTGACGTTTCTCTTCCGGGATCCCTACGCCGCTGTCTTCCACCACAAAACCGGTCGGTTCGAGGGTCAGTCGGATGAAACCGGTGTCGGTGTAATGCAAGGCATTACGCAGCAAGTTGCCCATCACTGCATGCAGAAAAGTCGCGTTGTAGAGCGTATCCAGAGGGTCGCCCGGCTGATAGATCAGTTCCAGCCCTTTGGCTTCGATAGGCCCGCGCCATAAGCTGATGAGGCCTTCAGCCACTGTCGAGAGGTTGACCTTGGGCGACATGCTGGCGTCCTCATGCTGCGCACGCGCCAGCATCAGGAAGGTCTGCACCAGTTCACGCATTTCTTCACACGCGCGGGAAATCCGCTCAACCTGCGAACGACTGCGCTGATCCAGGGCCGGGCTTTCGAGCAACAGCTCGCAGGAACTGGCCAGTACCATCAAGGGCGTACGCAATTCATGGCTGACGTCACTGGTAAACAGGCGTTCACGCGTGAGGGTAGCCCGCAACCGGCCCAGGGTGGCGTCAAAAGCCACGGCCAGTTCACCCACTTCGTCAGCGGCATAATCGGGCGCCAGCGGCGGCGCCAGCCCAAGGAGCTGGTCGCGGTGACGAACTTGCCGCGCCAGCCTGACCACGGGAGCCATCACCCGGCGTGCCAGCACCCACCCCAGAAACACAGCCAGCGCCAGCGCCAGTACAAAGCCCACCAGCACTACGGCAAACAGCACCCGTTCGCGCTCTTCGAAATCACTCTGGTCTTGCAGCAATACGTAGCGACGCCCGTCCACCACTTCCACCATGGCGTGATACGACAGCTGATCGCGAAATACTTCGTGGAAGCCCGGCTCCAGATGTCGCAAATCCTTGGGCAAGGCGAAATCGCCGCGCCCGCCACTGTAATAAAACAGCTGATCCGGCTCGGGACGGTGGTTCCAGTCCGCCACATTGTCCATCAGCAGCAGACGCTGCAAGTCGCCGCCCAGGCCCGCCGAAATGAGCTTCTCTTCCACCAGGTGCACGGTGGCCACGATGCCCATGGCGAACGTCCCCGCGACCAGCGCGCTCATCAGCGCAAACGCAATGATGATCCGCTGGGCGAGGCTTTGCTTAAACTCCATCGCGTGCCTCGGCGAGGCGATAGCCCACGCCATGCACGGTTTGCAGCAGCGGCTTGTCGAACGGTTTGTCGATCACTTGACGCAATTGATGAACGTGGCTGCGCAGGCTGTCGCTGTCGGGGCAGTCATCGCCCCACAAGGCTTCTTCCAGCACTTCACGGCGCAACACGTGAGGGCTTTTTTGCATCAGCACCGCCAGCAGCTTGAGGCCCACCGGGTTGAGCTTGAGCAGGCGGCCCTGGCGCGTGACCTCAAGGGTGTCGAGGTCGTATTTCAGATCCGCCACTTGCAACTCGCGACGCCCGCCGCCCTGGGCACGGCGCAGCACGGCTTCGATGCGGGCCGCGAGTTCCGACAAGGCGAACGGCTTGAGCAGGTAGTCATCGGCCCCTGATTTGAACCCCTGCAAACGGTCGTCCAATTGATCCCGCGCGGTGAGCATGATGACCGGCGTATCGCGACGCGCATCTTCACGCAGGCGTTTGCACAAGGTGTAGCCATCAATGCCGGGCAACATGATGTCGAGCACGATCAGGTCGTAATGCTCGGTGGCTGCCAGATGCAAGCCTGACAAACCGTCTTGCGCGCAATCCACGGTATAGCCTTTAAGCCCCAGGTAATCAGCCAGATTGGCGAGGATATCGCGGTTGTCTTCAACCAATAGAATTCGCATGGGCACTTTCTCCGTACGCAGTTACGGCCGTCTTGGCCCGCGCAGCTTAGTGCGAACCACGCCGCAGGGCCAGCGCCACAAGGCGTTCCGGCTATTTAGTTGAGTGTCATCAAGGCTTAACATTTTTTTCACCTGCGATTCACAAGTGGCCGACAGCTCCCTCAGCAGACTTGCGCACCCCACGGGTTTACGGAAAAACAACCATGCGTCTGCTGCACACCGCGCCAATGCGCTATCTCCTTCTGTTGACAGGCTGTTGGCTGGCAACCTTTCTCATGACCCGAGGCCTGTTGCTGGTCACCCATTGGGGGGAAGCGGGACACCAATGGCTGCCGGTAGTGGGCGTTGGCCTGGTCTACGACCTTGGGTTTTTGACTTACGCCGCGTTGCCTCTGGGCCTTTATCTGTTGTTGTGCCCGCCTGCGCTGTGGCGTCGACGGGGGCATGGCTGGTTTCTGCAAGGGTTACTGGGTGTCAGCTTATTTGCCATGCTCTTCACGGCCGTGGCGGAGTGGTTGTTCTGGGACGAGTTCGGCGTGCGCTTCAATTTCATCGCTGTCGACTACCTGGTGTATTCAGATGAAGTGCTCAATAACGTGCTGGAGTCCTATCCAATAGGTGCTTTGCTCAGCGCCATTGCAGCGACGGCCATTGCCTTGTGCTTTGCTCTGCGCAAACCCTTCAATGCCGCCATGAATGCGCCACTGCCCACGGTGCGCACCCGCGTGGCCAGCTTCGCCGGTCTGGCGCTGCTTGCTGGCCTGAGCGCGCAACTGCTCGATCAAGATAACCCCCGTGGCCAAGGCGGCAATGCCTACCAGCACGAACTGGCAAGCAACGGGCCTTATCAATTTTTCGCGGCCTTTCGCAACAACGAGCTGGATTACCCGCAGTTCTACGCCAGCCTCCCCGCTGAGGTGGTGGCCAAACAATTGCGCGCCGAGCTGACAGAGCCCAACGCGACGTTTGTGGGCAAAGACCCGCTGGATATCCGCCGCACGATCGACAACCCCGGGTCGCCCATCCAGCCCAATATTGTGCTGGTGACCATCGAAAGCTTGAGCGCCAAGTACCTGGGCAGCAACGGCGATGACCGCCAGCTCACGCCAAACCTTGACCGGTTGCGCCAAGAAAGTCTGTATTTCAATAACTTTTATGCCACTGGCACCCGCACCGATCGCGGCCTGGAAGCCATTACGCTGGCCATTCCACCGACACCGGGACGCTCCATCGTCAAACGTATTGGCCGGGAAAGCGGTTTTGCCAGCCTGGGCCAGCAACTCAACGCCGTCGGCTACGACAGTGTGTTTGTGTACGGCGGGCGTGGTTACTTCGACAACATGAATGCGTTTTTCAGCGGTAACGGCTACCGCGTGGTGGACCAAAGCAGCGTGAACGAAGCTGACATTCACTTCAAAAACGCGTGGGGCATGGCCGATGAAGACCTGTACCGCGAAACCCTGAAACTGGCCGATGCTGACTATGCGCAGAACAGGCCGTTTCTGTTGCAATTGATGACCACCTCAAACCACCGTCCTTATACGTACCCGGACAACCGGATCGATATCAAGTCGGGGAATGGCCGTGACGGCGCAGTGAAATACACTGACTACGCCATCGGCCAGTTCCTGAACGATGCCCGCAAGAAACCGTGGTTCGACAACACGATCTTCATCTTCGTGGCCGACCACACGGCGGGAAGCGCCGGCAAAGAAGACCTGCCGATCGCCAATTACCAGATCCCGTTGTTCATCTATGCACCCAAGCTGATCCAGGCCCGGGAAAGCGCACAACTGGCCAGCCAGATCGACTTGGCGCCGACCCTGCTCGGCCTGTTGAACATGGATTATCAGTCCACGTTTTTCGGCCGCAACCTGCTGCAAGATAACCCGCTGCCGCCACGGGTGGTGGTGGGCAACTACCAGCACCTGGGGCTTTTCGACGGCAACGACCTGGCGATTTTGAGCCCGCGCCAAGGCTTGCGTCGCCACGACCAGGCACTGACCGCCAGTGTTGAATCCCGCGTACCGGCCACCGATGCGCTGATTGAGCGGGCAATCACCTATTACCAGACCGCCAGTTATGGCTACAAACAGCAGTTATTGAGTTGGAAACCCGAGCAGGCTGTGCCCGAACAGGTCACAAAACGCTAAAGCGAAAGCGCAGCTGCGTGCCTTATACGGCACGCAGCCGTGAGATCGCCAGGCCACGGCGGCAGGTGTTCCCCACTTCAAGAGCATGTTGCGCCGCTAACGACCTGAACACGGAGCCTCCCTAAAACCGCAGACAATAAAAAGCCCCGCCTGATTACTCAGGCGGGGCTTTTGCGTATCGGGGTAAGGCTGGCTGTCGGGTAAGAAACGGCCATTACTGACCGTCCCTCCCCTAAGAACTGTACGTGCGAGTTTCCCCGCATACAGCTCAAGCCTTTGTAAGCCCTTTCTCAGTTGAAAGAGCCGGTGCCGCACTGTGTAACTGTCGATGACAGTTGGGATGCAACAACACCAGATTGCCCAGCTCGTCGCATCCGCCCTTGTGCCGCTCGATAACATGGTGAATGTTCCACCCGCTTTCGAACGTAATCAACTGCTTGCACATCGGGCAGCGCTTGCTCTGGCCAAGCCACAGCGTCAGCGTCTTCCGCTTCCCCTCGTCCGAGCTTCGCCACGCATATTCCAGCCGTTGCTCGAAGTACATCTCGTCCTCTGGGGCGTATGGGTTAGCCTCCGCCTTGATCTTGGTGTGCCGCTTGATCGGCGTATCGCTGGCGTACAACAAGTGGAGCAGTTTGCCGCTGGGGTGTAGCCCGGAGAATACCCAACTACGTGTTCCCACGCGCTTGAAGTATTTTTCCTTGATCCAACGTTTGCAGCGATTCAGATGTCGCCGCCTGCACCATCGCCATAGCAATTTCCAGATCCTGTAATCCACGTAGTTGAAGGTCTGCTTGGCGACAATCGGCCGATGATAATTGGCCCAACCCCGAATAACTGGATTGAGCTGCTTGATCAACAGGCTGGCCGGTGCCGCTTTGTTCGCTTCAACCAACGCCTTAACCTTGGCCAGAAATGCTTTCACGTTCTTGTGGGCTGGCTTTATCAGCAGCTTGTCACCGTACTTGCGAATATTCTGACCGAGGAAATCGAACCCATCCGATACATGCGTGAACAACGTTTTCTCCACCGCAAGGCTCAACCCCCGCTCGGCCATGAAGGCTTCGACGAGTGGCTTCACCTCGTTTTCCAGCAGCTCTTTCGAGATGCCGGTGATGACGAAATCATCTGCGTATCGCACATAGTTGACCTTGGTCTTGTAGCTGGCTTTGGTATTACGCTGCCCGAACCGAGATTCGAACTCCTTTTCCAGTCCATCAAGGGCCAGGTTGGCCAATACGGGCGAGATGATCCCTCCTTGCGGAGTTCCCGCCCCTGTCGGATTCAATCGACCGGATTCCAAATATCCCGCTTTCAGCCATTTCCTTAGAACCACTTTGTCCATCGGGACGTTAGTGATCAGCCAGTCGTGACTGATGTTGTCGAAACATCCCTTTATATCGCCCTCCATGACCCACTGCGCAGAATGCTTGCGACCGAGATTGACGAACAATTGCTCGATTGCATCTGCCGTGGAACGGTGAGGGCGAAAGCCATAGGAATTTCGGTCGGCTGTGGTCTCAGACACCGGTTCAAGTGCCAGCAGGTATAACGCCTGCATCGCTCGATCCAGCATCGTCGGAATCCCCAGCGGTCTACGCTGGCCATTTGCTTTGGGAATGTAAATCCGCCGCAGTGGCCGGGGCTTGTAGCCCCTGCGCTCTAACCGAAAAACTGCCTTCCATTTGCTTTCAGGCGTGCTCCAGGTTTCCCCATCGACGCCGGGAGTCCTGCGACCCCGGTTTTCAGTGACCCGTTTAACCGCCAATACCTTGGCGGCAAACGAGCGAACCAGCATACGCTGCAAGGTTTTCACCTGCCGCCATTGCTGATTCTTGGCTGCCTTCGCGATCCGTACCTGTAGCCCTCGCACCTGTCGATGACCTGTTTCCCAGTCTATCGAATGCCAACTGATGGCCAGATGGGAGGACGCAGGTACTTCTATTTCAGACGCACTCATCTTGCTTTTCCTCCAGAGAAGATTTCCCCAGAGGGCAGTAGACGCACGTCGCCTTTGTGGGGGAGTGAGTACACTGCCCCGCAAGGGATTTCTATGAGTTAGACGCAGCCGGTCAAACCGACAAACGTCTGTTCTTGATGGCTTTACAGGCCTTCTCGCGATCAAAGACCAGTCGGAAGTCAGCACCGTTTCCAGTCAGGGCAGAGCCCTTATCCAACCCCATTACAGGGAGGCATTCGCTTTATCCGACATCCTCTACCCGCATTTTCAACAGTCTTCCTCACGGTCGACCTGCCTTGCCATACAGGCCAATGGCGAAAATACGGGCTTACCGAGTTCCATAACCGTCACAAGGATGGGTTAGGCCCTGCCTATTCACCGATGACTCAATGTCAGCGTGCCCCCAGATGTAAAAGGGACAACCAGTCATGCACCATTTTGGTCAAAGCCTATCAGCAACTTTGGCTCCATGCGGTTGACGGTGTTTATCAGCAGTTCACTTACGTTGGCCATACCAACCAGCCTAGCGTCTCACCCGCGTGTTGCTCGCAGGGTCTGCATGGTGCCTCGCGGCGACCACACACCACAGAATCATGGGACTACATTGTCAGGAAGCTTCGCACCCCGCCGTTACCAGCGACGCACTATCCCTAGGCTACTTTTGGCTGAACAAAAGGTCTCGCGCCCCTCTACCTTGCGGTTTCCGGGTGAGACAATGACAGCTATGGCTTGCGCCCTATAGATAGGAGCAGGCCAGCTCTTTGGACACGATTTCCCATACCTCCCTCGCAGTGATTCAAAATCTGCAAGCTCAGTACGCATATCGTTCTGATGATTTCCAGAGAGAAAATCACGATATATAGGCGACATTACGCCGAATTCTAAGCACCTTGTGAGTGCCGGAAATCCGGGTTTTGACGCCCGGACTTCGGGTTTTTTAAGCTGTTTCTGCGGGAAAGTGATCACCGGTTCAACCGGTGATCACCTAAGATGTAGCCCGCTAGGTGCTTCTACCTATAGCGACTCTCGTCGCACTACATCATGCCGCCCATACCACCCATGCCGCCCATGTCTGGCATGCCGCCGCCAGCTGGTTTGTCTTCCTGGATCTCGGCGATCATCGCTTCAGTGGTGATCATCAGGCTGGCAATCGACGAAGCCGCTTGCAGAGCCGAACGGGTCACTTTAGCCGGGTCAAGGATACCCATTTCGATCATGTCGCCGTATTCGCCAGTGGCCGCGTTGTAACCGTAGTTACCCGAACCCTGCTTCACTTTGTCGACCACTACGCTTGGCTCGTCACCGGAGTTGGCAACGATCTGACGCAGAGGCGCTTCTACTGCACGACGCAGCAGCGCGATACCGACGTTTTGATCAGCGTTGTCGCCTTTCAGCTCAGAGATGGCCTGCAGAGCGCGAACCAGTGCCACGCCACCGCCAGGTACCACGCCTTCTTCAACGGCTGCACGGGTAGCGTGCAGGGCGTCTTCAACGCGGGCTTTCTTCTCTTTCATTTCAACTTCAGAACCGGCACCTACCTTGATCACAGCAACACCGCCGGACAGCTTGGCCAGACGCTCTTGCAGTTTTTCACGGTCGTAGTCAGAAGTGGTATCAGCCACTTGTGCACGGATCTGGGTCACACGTGCCTGGATGTCCGCATCGTTGCCAGCACCATCGATGATGGTGGTGTTTTCTTTGGACAGGATCACGCGCTTGGCGTTACCCAGGTGCTCCAGGGTGGTGCTTTCCAGGCTCAGGCCGATCTCTTCGGAGATAACGGTACCGCCCGTCAGAACGGCGATGTCCTGCAGCATGGCTTTGCGACGGTCGCCGAAGCCAGGTGCTTTTACGGCAGCGACTTTCACGATACCGCGCATGTTGTTCACAACCAGCGTCGCCAGGGCTTCGCCTTCAACGTCTTCGGCCACGATCAGCAGTGGACGGCCGGCTTTTGCAACGGCTTCCAGAACTGGCAGCATTTCGCGGATGTTGGAGATCTTTTTGTCAACCAACAGGATCAGCGGACCGTCAAGCTCAGCCACCATGGTGTCTGGCTTGTTCACGAAGTAAGGAGACAGGTAACCGCGGTCAAACTGCATGCCTTCAACCACAGACAGTTCGTTTTCCAGGCCCGAGCCTTCTTCAACGGTGATCACGCCTTCTTTGCCGACTTTTTCCATGGCTTCGGCAATGATGTCGCCGATGGAGTTGTCGGAGTTGGCAGAGATAGTACCTACCTGAGCAATCGCTTTGCTGTCAGCGCAAGGCTTGGCCAGTTCACGCAGTTCTTTGACAATAGCGATGGTCGCTTTGTCGATACCGCGCTTGAGGTCCATCGGGTTCATGCCGGCAGCGACGGCTTTCAGGCCTTCGTTGACGATCGATTGAGCCAGAACGGTTGCAGTGGTAGTACCGTCACCAGCGTCGTCGTTGGCACGGGAAGCAACGTCTTTAACCAGTTGCGCGCCCATGTTTTCGAAGCGGTCTTTGAGCTCGATTTCTTTAGCAACGGACACGCCGTCCTTGGTGATGGTCGGAGCGCCGAAGCTCTTCTCGATGATCACGTTACGGCCTTTAGGGCCCAAGGTCGCTTTTACTGCGTCAGCCAGGACGTTGACACCGGCGAGCATTTTCTTACGGGCGGAATCGCCAAATTTAACTTCTTTAGCAGCCATGATCGTTCTTCCTTAAATACTGTGTAGTAACGGGAAAATGAGCGGGAAATCAGCCTTCGATAACAGCGAGAATCTCGTTCTCAGCCATTACCAACAGGTCTTCGCCGTCTACCTTCACGGTGTTGCTGCCGGAGTAAGGGCCGAACACGACTTTGTCACCCACTTTCACGGCCAGCGCACGCACTTCACCGTTGTCCAGAACGCGACCCGTGCCCACGGCGATCACTTCACCGCTGTTGGCTTTTTCGGCAGCCGAACCAGGCAGAACGATACCGCCAGCGGTTTTCTTTTCTTCTTCGCTGCGACGGATTACGACGCGGTCATGCAGAGGACGAAGCTTCATTGTCGATCTCTCCTAATTGTGGTGTTCATCGGCCGGTGTCATACCGGCTGGGTTTACAAGTCCGGAATTGCCGGGGGTGTTTCGCGGATAAGTGCTTGCTGTTGCCAGCAAAACCCTGCGGTGTCCGTTACATGAGGGCGACCGTGGTGATTACAAGGGTCGACCCATGATTTTTTTTGCGCGCTCTCGCGGCTAAAAACGAACACGGCACCGAAGTGCCGTGCTGTAAAAGCTGAAGCGTTTTACTTGTCGCGGTGCTCAAACTCACCTTCGATCACATTGGGTTCACGCCCCAAGGGCTGGTGTGTACCGGGACGCGCCGTGGCATCGAATTCATCCGCAAAGGCACGCTGGCGCATGGCTTGCTCTTCAGCGCGTTTGCGCAAGCGATTGACCAGCAGACTGCGAACCGGTGGCAGCAGCAACAGCAAACCGGCGATGTCGCTGATAAAGCCGGGCAGCACCAGCAAGCCACCGCCCAACGCCATCATCAAACCGTGGAGCATTTGTTCGGCAGGTAACTCGCCGCGATTCAAACTTTCGCGCGCGCTGAGTGCCGTCGCCAATCCGGCGACCCGCACCACAAGAATCCCCAGCATGGAGCCAGCAATGATCAGCAACAACGCGGGGAAAAAACCAATCGCGGTGCTGACCTTGAAAAAGACGTACAGCTCTAGCACGGGAAACAACAGAAAGAGCAATAGAAAAGCGCGCATCAAATGATTCCTCTCCGGAAGAATATCTTCCAACTCAACCTAGATGACGGCGCTTGGCGCTGAATTCAAGGTCAGGCTGGCTGTTTTTTCGGCCATTCGCTGGCGCGGGCCAGAAGAACCAGGGCTTCGCGCGCTTGTATCGGGGTGTTGCAGCTCTCAGGAAAGCCTAGCCAATAAAGCCCCTCACCGATGCGCAAATGCATGCCCTCGCTGTCTATTCCGACCAGTACGGCAGGTGTGGTTTGCGGCAACCCGGCTAACTGCACGTAATGCTGAATGGCATTGGCATGGTCGTCGTTCATGTGCTCAACCATGCGCAGCTCGACCTGCCCGGCAAACGGGTTGGCCAACGTCACCTGATCCAGCCAGTGGATGGCACCAAACCCGCCGATATAACGATGGCGCACCGGTTTTAGCACCCAGAAATCAAAATCGTGGGCCGTGTGATAGCTGCGGGACTCGGGGAAGTAGCGGTAATAACGCTCGGCAGCCGCTTCAATGGCCGCTGCATCAGTCAACTGCTCGGCTTCGGCCATCACGGTCAAACGCCCTACAGCCTGTACGTCCTCTGCCCCACGCTCGCCAACCATCAACGAGCACTTGGGGTCTTGACGCAGGTTATGGGTGTGTTGGGCAATGCGGCTGATGAGAATCAAGGGACGGCCTTGATCGTCCAGGCAATACGGCACCACCGAGCCGAACGGGAAGCCCGGCATCGCCTTGGACTGCGTCGCCAGTGCTCCACGGTATTCCTTGAGCAGTAATTCTCGGGCATGCTTGGCAGCTTCAACGCTCAATCTGTGACTCCTTATAAAAAATCCGTCGAAAACGGACGAGTTCAGGGCATGCAGTACACCCGCACTCAGGGCTGTATTTGATAGACGACCACTCCCCCGGCGTCGATCAAAGGCGGTGTAAGGAATCACTCCGATGAATTGCTGCCGAGGGCTGTCATGCAACTTAAAGACAAAGTAATCATTATCACTGGCGGTTGCCAAGGGCTAGGTCGTGCCATGGCCGAGTATCTGGCGGCCAAAGGCGCAAAGCTGGCGCTGGTTGACCTGAACCTCGAAAAGCTCGAAGTCGCCGTAGCGGCCTGCCAGGCCCAGGGCGTCGAAGCCCGGGCCTATCTGTGCAACGTGGCGAATGAAGAGCAAGTCACACAAACGGTGGCACAGATTGCCGATGACTTTGGTGCAATCCACGGCCTGATCAATAACGCCGGCATCCTGCGCGATGGCATGTTGCTCAAGGTTAAAGACGGCGAGATCACCAAGATGAGCCTGGCGCAGTGGCAGGCGGTGATTGATGTGAACCTGACCGGTGTGTTCCTGTGCACCCGCGAAGTCGCCGCCAAAATGGTTGAGCTGAACAATCAGGGGGCGATTATTAATATCTCGTCCATCTCGCGGGCCGGCAACGTGGGCCAGACCAACTACTCGGCGGCCAAAGCTGGCGTAGCCGCTGCGACCGTGACCTGGGCCAAAGAGCTGGCGCGCTATGGCATTCGGGTCGCGGGCATTGCACCGGGCTTCATCGAAACTGAAATGACCCTGGGCATGAAACCGGAAGCCCTGGAGAAAATGACGTCGTTCATCCCGCTCAAACGCATGGGCAAAGTCGAAGAAATCGCTCATTCAGCGGCTTATATCTTTGAAAACGACTACTACAGCGGCCGAATCCTGGAGCTGGATGGCGGGCTGCGAATTTAACCCGCGATTGCACCCCGCCCGTCCGGGCAGTTGTTTCAGGCAATGCCATTCACGCAGCAAGCATTAGGCGCCGAAGCTGCCCGTACAGGCAGTTTTGGCAGCCGATGCGCCTCACCTGACTGATTACCAGGTCACACCAAAACCTGCGGTGTATCGGGTTTTGTTGAGCGTGTTGTCCGTCCCGCTGCCACTGCCCACCAGGTCTTTCTCAGCCTTAAGGTTGAGGGAGGCCCATTCGGTGACTTTGTAACGCAGGCCGATTTCAGCCTCAAGGCTATAATCCGAGGCGCTGGACAACGGCTTGCCCACTTCGCCATTGGTGAACAGCGACACCGTCTTGCCCAGCAAATAACGGTTGTAGTCCCAACGCATGGCCAAGGAATAGAAGTTGTCTTTCTTGCCGTCTGAATATTCGTAATCCGTGCGGTTCACCAGTGAGCCCAGTGAGAACGCGCCGAGCTCGTCATCCCAGAACTGATAGCCAGGACCCGTACCCACGGTGCGCTGACGGGAGATATCTTCGACCTTGTCACGCTTGTACGTCAGGCGACCTTGCCAATACCACTTTTCATCAATGAAATGGTCAAGGGCGTATTCAGCGCTCCAGTTATCCGTGGTGACCACATCGTTCTGGAACTCGCGGTTATATTCGCCTTCAGCGTGATGACGCCAGGCACCGTGACGGGCAGTGGTTTTAAAGTCGATGTCGTAGTCGTCGGTGTCTTTGTCGGCACGTTTGTAGTCGAGGGCCACATCTATATTGCCCTTCCAGACCAGATCTTCGATCACCGGTTTGGGCTTGATGATCTGCTGAATGCTTGCCAGGTCGACCGTTCTGGGTGCATCACCATTGGTCAGCGTGACCTTGCCGTCCTCGGCTGCTTTTAGCGATTTGGCTTTTTCGCCCGTGTACGCATCCTGTTTGACCAATAACTCCTGATCGCTCTCAAGGGTTTTAACCTCTTTCCAATCAATGGGAATGGCCCCCGCATATTTGGTTTGAATGAGTAACTTGCCGCCATCAAACACTTTGATTTTGCCGCTCAGGCGGTCGCCGTTTTTCAACCAGACCGTATCAGCAAGCAAAGGCGTGGACACATTCAACACAGCGAGGCATAACAGGGTTCTGGACAACATAAGCAGATGCGAAACTCAGGTTTGCGAAAGAATGCCGGCATTATCCAGATGGACACGCCCCAGGCAAAGAAAGACCGGCTGAAAAGGATGTAGTTCCTTCATTAGTCCAATTGACAGAAATGCCTTCAGCTATACACCCCAGCCAAGTCGACAAAGAAACCTGACGTGAATTGCGACCCATCTCCCACTCAAACGCCGGCCGATATTCGGCGCGAAGCCCTCTACTCAACGCTGATGCAGGTGCCCGCTGGCTCTGTGGTGACGTACGGTCAGCTCGCCGGGCTGGCGGGCCTGGGCCGGGCAGCGCGGTGGGTCGGGCGCACACTCAGCCAGCTACCGGAAGGCTCGCGCTTGCCGTGGCACCGTGTCGTGGCCGCGGGCGGGCGTATCAGTTTGCCAGCAGGTTCGCCGTCAGGGGATGAGCAGCGCGCGCGGCTTCGCGATGAAGGGCTGAGCATTGTGAATAATCGCGTGGATATACAACGCCATGGCTGGCGCCCGATAGAGCACTGCGGTTAGAGTGCGCCCTTTGTTTCCGTAACCTGAGGCAGACTCCAGCCCATGCCCCGTAAAACCTGGCGCGCCGCGCTCGCTGCCTATGCCAGCCCCTCGACTCTTGTGCTGTTGTTGCTCGGTTTTGCCGCCGGCTTGCCGTACATGCTGGTGTTCTCAACGCTTTCCGTCTGGTTGCGCGAAGCCGGTGTGGCCCGCGAAACCATTGGTTATGCCAGCCTGATCGGCCTGGCATACGCTTTTAAGTGGGTGTGGTCACCCCTGCTCGACCAATGGCGCCTGCCCTTGCTGGGCAGGCTCGGCCGCCGCCGTTCGTGGCTGGTTCTGTCGCAGTCGCTGGTCATTCTGGGCCTGGTCGGCATGGGCTTCTGTGACCCGCAAAAACATCTGTCCTGGCTGATTGCCATTGCCGTAGTCGTGTCTTTTGCTTCGGCTACCCAAGACATTGCCGTCGACGCGTACCGCCTGGAGATTGCAGAAGACAGCCGTCAGGCCGCACTCGCCGCCAGCTACATGTCGGGCTATCGGGTAGCCGCCTTGCTGGCCACGGCCGGCGCCCTGTTTTTCGCGGAAGGATTCGGCTCCACCGGGTTTAACTACAAACACTCCGCCTGGACCGGCACCTACGTGCTGTTCGGGGTGCTGATGGTCCCGGCCCTGCTGACCACCTTTTTCATGCGCGAACCGCCCGTGCCCCTGCGCACGCAGTTGTCCGCCGGGCGATACGGCTTCGGCCATCAACTGGCATCGGTATTCGTACTGATTGTGCTGCTGGTCTCGTTCCCCGCGATGTTTACCCAGCTCTACAACACCGATTTCGCAAGTGTGCTCTTTGGTGACCAGACACCTCTTGATTTACTGCTGGAAGACCGAGCTTTTCTGCGTGCGATTCTTTACACCCTGCTGACCGCGATGTGCCTGTCTTCAATCGGACGACGCGGGTTGGCGCCCGTGCTTACCCCTGTAAACGACTTTATCGTGCGTTATCGGTGGCAAGCATTGTTGCTGCTCGGCCTGATCGCCACCTACCGCATGTCTGACACGGTCATGGGCGTCATGGCCAACGTGTTCTATATCGACCAGGGCTTTACCAAGGATCAGATTGCCGGGGTCAGCAAGATTTTTGGCCTGATCATGACCCTCGTGGGCGCAGGCATGGGCGGCCTGCTGATCGTGCGCTTCGGCATCTTGCCGATCCTGCTCATTGGCGGCGCGGCGTCGGCCGGGACGAACCTGCTGTTCATGCTGCTGGCCGACATGGGCCCGAACTTGCAGATGCTGATTGTCACGATTTCACTCGACAACTTCAGCTCCGGCCTCGCCACGTCGGCGTTCGTGGCCTACCTGTCGAGCCTGACCAACCTCAAGTTTTCCGCCACTCAATACGCGCTGCTCAGTTCCATCATGCTGCTGCTGCCGCGTCTGATGGGGGGTTACTCCGGGGTTCTGGTCGAGAAGTTCGGCTACCACAACTTCTTCATCATTACGGCGGTGATGGGCATCCCCACGCTGCTGCTGATCAGCCTGCACTGGTATCAAGAGAGCCGCCGCGCACGGCAAAAACCGCCTGTCGACCTCCAAAAAGCCCCGTAAACACTCGGGGGAGCCAGCCTCCCCCGCCCGGCCTGTACGCAAGCACATCTCGCCCGTACAATGCCCAGTCATTTCTAGTCATCAGCAACGGCACCGGCTAACCATGCGCACCAGTCAATATTTGCTCGCCACACAAAAAGAAACGCCATCGGACGCGGTCGTTATCAGCCATCAGCTGATGCTGCGCGCAGGCATGATTCGCAAACTTGCTTCCGGCCTGTACACCTGGCTGCCGATGGGCCTGCGCATCATGCGCAAGGCCGAAGCCATTGTTCGTGAAGAAATGAACGCTGCAGGCGCTCTGGAAGTGCTGATGCCGAGCATCCAGCCGGCCGAACTGTGGCAAGAATCCGGGCGCTGGGAAGAATACGGCCCCGAGCTGCTGCGCCTTAAAGACCGTCATGGCCGTGAGTTCTGCGTGGGCCCGACCCATGAAGAAGTGATCACCGACCTGTGCCGCAACGAGTTGAACAGCTACAAGCAGCTGCCTATCAACCTGTATCAGATCCAGACCAAGTTTCGTGACGAAATCCGTCCCCGTTTCGGCTTGATGCGCGGCCGTGAATTCATCATGAAGGACGCGTACTCCTTCCACGCAGACGACGCCTCGCTGCAGGTTACTTACGACCGCATGCATCAGGCGTACTGCAACGTGTTTACTCGTCTGGGCCTCAAATTCCGTCCGGTTGAAGCCGATAACGGCTCCATTGGCGGCGCCGGCTCCCACGAGTTCCACGTACTGGCTGAATCGGGCGAAGACGACATCGTGTTCAGCAACGGCTCTGACTACGCGGCCAACATTGAAAAAGCCGAAGCCATACCAACTGAAACCGTGCGCCCGGCTGCCACTGAAACGCTGCGCCTGGTGGACACCCCGGACGCCAAAACCATTCAGCAATTGGTCGAAGGCCATGGCCTGGCGATTGAGAAAACCGTCAAGACCCTGATCGTCCACGCTGCCGAAGAAGGCAAGCTGATTGCGCTGGTCATCCGTGGCGACCACGAACTCAACGAAATCAAAGCGTCCAACCACCCGCTGGTGGCCAGCCCGCTGGTCATGGCGGGCGATGCCGAACTGCGCGAGGCCATCGGTGCCGGTGCAGGCTCGCTGGGCCCGTTGAACCTGCCATTGCCTTGCATCATCGATCGCTCGGTCGAAATGATGAGCGACTTCGCCGTAGGCGCGAACATCGACGACAAGCATTACTTCGGCCTGAACTGGGAGCGTGATCTGCCAGTACCGACGGTTGCCGACCTGCGTAACGTCGTGGCGGGCGACCCTAGCCCGGACGGCAAAGGCACGCTGGAAATCAAGCGCGGCATCGAAGTGGGGCACATTTTCCAGCTGGGCACCAAGTACAGCGAAGCCATGAAGTGTCAGGTGCTGGGCGAGAACGGCAAGCCGGTCACGCTGAGCATGGGCTGCTACGGCATTGGCGTGTCGCGCGTGGTTGCCGCTGCCATCGAGCAGAATAACGACGAGCGCGGCATTATCTGGAGCGATGCGTTGGCGCCGTTCCAGGTGGCGCTGGTGCCGCTGCGTTACGAAACCGAAGCGGTGCGCGAAGCCACTGACACCCTGTATGCCCAACTGACAGCGGCAGGTTTTGAAGTGCTGCTGGATGATCGCGACAAGAAAACCAGCCCCGGCATCAAGTTTGCCGACATGGAACTGATCGGCATCCCGCACCGCATCGTAGTCAGCGACCGTGGCCTGGCCGAAGGCAACCTGGAGTACAAGAGTCGCACCGAAGCAGAGCCGCAAGCCCTGCCCGTGGCTGACGTCCTGGCCTTCCTTCAGGCACGCATCCGTCGCTGAACCCGAATATAGAGACGCCATGTTCAATCGAAGTACCTTAACCCTCGGGGGCGCCGCCATGTGCGGCGCCCTGCTGTTGAACGGCTGTGCCAACCACATGTCGCAACGCAGCGAGCACGAGGAGCGCATCGAGCGCAAACTGCTGTCCCACAGCCTGCTCATCGATGTGGGTTCGCCGGCTGTTCTGGAGTTGCCGCAACGTCGTGTGCGCATCAACGAGCAAAAGACCTTCGAAGTCACCGAGTTCGATGTCACCCGCCGTTACGACCGCTACACCCCTTACCAGCCCTGGAGAGAAATCTACGAGGTGCCGTTGGGGGCCGTGGCAGTGGTTGCGGGGGTCGGTGCCAATGTGCTGAACATCTTCATGTTCGGGCAATTGCCGGACAGCGTCACCAGAGACTGGCTCAGCTATGGCGTTGACGGGCTGAATCCGGCCATGAACGTGCAATCCAATGGACGGGCCCAACAGAGCTTGGCCGGGATCGAAGACGTCCAGCGCGATTCTCGTCTGGAGTATTCCAGCCTGCCGTGGGCTGAACGTCCCGTAGCGGTGACAGCGGGGAAACAGACCCACGAACTGACCACTGACCGCAATGGCGTGTTACGCCTCAACCTGCTGGACGGCCCTTTTGCCGAACAGGATCTCAACCACGTCGGCAAATTGACGATCACGGTAGAGGACGCACAGGACGAGACGCACTCCGACTCAACCCTCTCAATCAGCAGCCACTTGCGCGGCAAACTGCTGGAAGCGCACAACCTGATCTTCGACGACCTTGAGGGTGACGATGTCAACCAATGGGTGCATCGGGTCAAACGCTTGTCTGAGTTAGGCCTTGAAGAAGAAGCCAGCGAACTGGAACAGAGCCTGATCGAACTCACACGCAACGATCCTGAGTTGCAGCGTGAATTCCTTCAGTCTCTGACCAAAAATGCCGGTCGGCTGGTCGCAGACCCCGGCGTAAGTTGAGGGGCGCGCTACGAGCGCCCGTCAAATAACTCCAACTGCTCAAACCCGGTACTCAAATCCTGCAAGCGCACGCCAAGCCCGAGCAATCGAACGGGTTTGGCGCCGCGCGCAAAGGCCTGGCTCAACAGGCCCTGATAACTCTCCAGATCCCTTCCGGCCCCCGACTGCTCAAGCGTGGTCTGGGTGAAATCGTGAAATTTCACTTTGACGAACGGCTTGCCCGGACGGTAACTCGCGTCCAGCCGCCCGATACGCCCATTCAAGGTGTCGAGCAGTTCCGGGAGTTTTTCCAGGCAGGTCGCCAGATCCGGCAAGTCGACGTCGTAGGTGTTTTCAACACTGACTGACTGACGGCGACTGTCGCTGTGCACCAGGCGCTCATCAATGCCTCGCGCCAGCCCCCACAACCGCTCACCAAAGCTGCCGAATTCACGCACCAGCGCCAGCTTGCTCCAGTCACGCAATTGCAGGCAGGTCTCGATCCCCAGCCGCGCCAACTTGTCGGCGGTCACCTTGCCAACGCCATGCAGCTTGTTGACCGGTAGCGCAGAGACAAAATCGTCCACTTGATCTGGGGTAATCACAAATAACCCGTTGGGCTTGCGCCAGTCACTGGCGATTTTTGCCAGAAACTTGTTAGGCGCCACCCCGGCCGAGACCGTGATGTGCAACTGATTGGAAACCCTGCGCCGGATATCCTGAGCAATGCGCGTGGCACTGCCGGCGAAGTGCGGACTGTCCGACACATCCAGATAAGCCTCATCCAGCGATAACGGCTCAATCAACTCGGTGTAATCGCGCAGGATGCCGTGAATCTCGCGGGATGCTTCTTTATAAGCGTCCATCCGCCCATGCACGATCACCAGATCAGGACACAGCTTCAGCGCATGCCGCGAGGACATGGCCGATCGCACCCCATAAGCCCGCGCTTCATAGTTGCACGTTGAGATCACGCCCCGCCGATCTGCTGAGCCTCCGACCGCCATAGGCTTGTTTGCCAGGCTCGGATCATCACGCATCTCAATGGCGGCGTAGAAACAGTCACAGTCGACATGAATGATTTTTCGCTGCGTCATGTGGGGCGGCGTTCTTTCTAAGGTTCAAAGCGGGTCGCCAGTATGTCATCCGCAACTGTATATAGCACCAGTAGTCTTCAGCCTCCCCGACCAGCGTGGTTCTACAGCGGCACATATTTATTTCCCCTATCGAACTCGCCACTTTAATAGAGCAAATCCCCATATCACGTGGCCTGCAGGCCCTCATATAACTTCAATCACGGCCTAACCAATTGAACCAGAACACTTTTTTCTAAATTAACGTTTGACACATGTGCGTATCGCTGTAGAATCCGCCCCACAGACGCGGGATGGAGCAGTCTGGTAGCTCGTCGGGCTCATAACCCGAAGGTCGTCGGTTCAAATCCGGCTCCCGCAACCAAACATCGAAGAAGGCCACTTGAAAAAGTGGCCTTTTTTTGTGCGCGTCAGTTTCTGCGTACCCTGCGGCGCCCGGCATCACTCATTTCGTTCCCGCGTTTGATTCACGCAGACAACCGGCAGCATTTCATCTAATTGCCTGCATTTATGCATTAAAGGTTGACTCCTCAGCTCATCACTGTAGAGTGCGCCCCACAGACGCGGGATGGAGCAGTCTGGTAGCTCGTCGGGCTCATAACCCGAAGGTCGTCGGTTCAAATCCGGCTCCCGCAACCAAACATCGAAGAAGGCCACTTGAAAGAGTGGCCTTTTTTGTGCGCGTCTACTTTTACCCTTACCGTCACGCAAACCCGTCTAATTCGACCGCAGAGTCAATTAGACGTTGACACATTTGAGTTCCTCTGTAGAATGCGCCCACACAGACGCGGGATGGAGCAGTCTGGTAGCTCGTCGGGCTCATAACCCGAAGGTCGTCGGTTCAAATCCGGCTCCCGCAACCAAACATCGAAGAAGGCCACTTGAAAGAGTGGCCTTTTTTGTGTGCGCTCAAAAAGTGAGCGCCAGGCGTTTATTGACAATAAACGACATATTTCTGAAAGTTCGCCCGCCTATGCTCAATCCCCACGACGCCCCTCTTTTCAACCTCGCAACCTGAACCTCAGGCAAACGGCTGAAAGTATTTCAAAATATTTTAACCAAAAGGATTGGTAACTTGAGTCGATGCATCCATCCTATCGCGCACGATCCACGAGGTGATTGATGCCCGATAATTCGCCACTCCCAAAAGACTCCGTTACTGCAGCCCAGCCCATTGCCGCGGCGCGTTTGCACTGGCTGGATTTGCTGAGCAAATACCGTCAGCCCATTGGACTTGCCCTCACCCTGCTGTTGTTCGCAATCGCCCTGATCGCGTGTCGACACTTGCTCAGTGAGCTGGACCTGAGCGCATTGCACGACTCGATTCTGGAAGTGCCCAAACCCGCACTTTTTGGCGCCGTGGCTGCCACAGCAGTCGGCTTTGTCATTTTGCTGGGGTACGAGTGGTCAGCCAGCCGTTACGCAGGTGTCAAACTGCCGCCCCAGACCCTGGCGCTTGGCGGGTTTACTGCCTTTGCGATTGGCAATGCCATTGGGCTGTCGCTGCTCTCCGGCGGATCGGTTCGCTACCGTTTGTATGCGCGTGAAGGCGTAGGCGCCTCGGAAGTCGCACACATGACGCTGTTCGCCAGCTTGTCACTGGGATGCGCTCTACCGCCGCTGGCAGCCCTCGCGACACTAAGCAACCTGCCCGCCGCCTCTGCCGCCCTGCACCTTCCAACTTATGCACTGGGGGCGATTGCCATCGCAGTACTGGCATTGTTCGGCCTGCTGGCGCTGGGCATTTACCGCCGACGCCTGCCCGAACAACCGATCCCCGACAACCTGCTGGTTAAAGCCGGCCGACGCACCCTACGCCTGCCTAGCCTGCGTCTGACATGGCTGCAACTGCTGATTACCGCGCTGGACGTGGCTGCCGCTGCCACCGTGCTCTATCTGTTACTGCCAGAAGCACCGCCTTTCGGTGCCTTCCTGCTGGTCTATCTGCTGGCCTTGGCCGCAGGCGTGCTCAGCCATGTCCCCGGCGGGGTCGGGGTGTTCGAAGCGATTTTGCTGGCCGCGTTTGCCGACACGCTCGGCGCCGCCCCACTGGCCGCGGCGTTGCTGCTGTATCGCATGATCTACGTGATATTGCCGCTGCTCATTGCCTGCCTGATGCTGCTAATCAATGAAGCGCAACGCTTGATCCAGACCCGCCAAAGCCTGCGCGTAGCCTCTGGGCTTGCGGCACCGATTCTGGCGATTCTGGTGTTCATGTCCGGCGTCGTGTTGTTGTTCTCCGGCGCCACGCCTGAAATCGACACGCGCCTGGAGCACATCGGCTTTCTCATCCCTCATCGCCTGATCGACGCGTCGCACTTTGGCGCCAGCCTGATTGGCGTGCTGTGTCTGTTGCTGGCTCAAGGCTTGCGCCGACGTTTATCGGCCGCCTGGATGCTCACCACCGTTTTGCTGCTGGTCGGCGCCGTGCTGTCGCTGCTCAAAGGCTTCGACTGGGAAGAAGCCTGCATCCTGACCCTCACAGCCAGTTTGCTGGCCCTGTTTCGCCGCTCGTTCTACCGCCCGAGCCGTTTGACCGAACTGCCGTTCTCGCCGCTTTATCTGGTTGCCAGCCTGTGTGTATTGGCGGCCTCGATCTGGCTGCTGCTGTTCGCCTACCAAGATGTGCCTTATAGCCATCAGTTGTGGTGGCAGTTCACCCTGGACGCAGACGCACCTCGCGGTTTGCGCTCGCTGCTGGGCGCTGCAGTGGTGCTGGTGGTGGTGTCGCTGACCTGGTTGTTGCGCACGGCCCGCCCGGTGATCCATCTGCCCGATGCCAGCGAGCTGGAACGCGCAGAGAAAATCCTCCTCGCTTCCGATCAACCTGACGGCGGTCTGGCCCTGACCGGCGATAAAGCGTTGCTGTTCCACCCGGACGCCAACGCCTTTCTGATGTATGACCGTCGCGGTCGCAGCCTTGTTGCGCTGTATGACCCCATCGGCCCCAATCAGCAACGCGCCGAACTGATCTGGCAATTTCGCGACCTGTGCGACACCTTCCACGCCCGCCCGGTGTTTTATCAGGTGCGCGCTGAAAACCTGCCGTTCTACATGGACATCGGTCTGACCGCGATCAAACTTGGCGAAGAAGCCCGCGTCGACCTGCACCGCTTTGATCTCGACGCCAAAGGCAAAGAGATGAAAGACCTGCGCTACACCTGGAACCGCGGCACCCGTGACGGGCTGTCACTGGAGATCCACGAGCCGGGCGAGGCACCGATGGATGAACTGAAGGTGATTTCCGATGCGTGGCTGACTGGCAAAAACGTGCGTGAAAAAGGCTTCTCCCTCGGGCGATTCAGCGAAGCGTACATTCGGCATTTTCGGGTGGCGATCATTCGTTTCGAAGGCAAGCCGGTGGCCTTTGCCAACCTGCTGGAGACCCACAGCCATGAGCTGTCGAGCCTGGACCTGATGCGCGCACACCCGGACGCGCCGAAACTGACCATGGAATTCATGATGGTCGGCCTGATTCAACACTATAAAAAGCACGGCTATGCCCGCTTCAGCCTGGGCATGGTGCCGTTGTCGGGCCTGCAACCCCGGCGCGGCGCGCCGTTGACCCAGCGCCTGGGCTCAATGCTGTTCCAGCGCGGCGAGCACCTGTACAACTTTCAGGGATTGCGCCGCTTTAAAGACAAATTCCAGCCCGACTGGGAACCTCGATACATGGCCGTGCCTGCCGGGCTTGATCCGCTGGTCGCACTGGCTGATACCGCCGCCCTGATCGCGGGCGGCTTGACTGGATTGGTGAAACGTTAATGAAACATCGTTCCTGGCGGTTGTTGCTGGTAACTCTGGTGGTCGTTGTAGCGCTGGCCGCAGGCGGGTATACAGGGTGGAACCGCCCCGCGCCTGAACCCACAATCGAACATGTCACTCAAGCCGACGGCTCCACACTGACAAACGTCATGCCGGGCGAAAAGGCCCGCGCACAGGTCGTCATCGCCACGCCCGCTGACCAAGCGCTGAATGACAAGCAACTGCTGGCATTGAGCCGTGGCGGGGCCGCGCAGCTGGTTCAAGTGATCGTGCCCAAGGCTGACTGCACGCTGCAACAGCAAGCCCTGCAAAGCGCCCTGAGCCAGCTCAAAGGGCCTGCCACGCTGGTCAGCGGCATTGGCCCCGGTGCCAGCCTGGCATGGCGCTGGCTCGCCGGGCAAACCAGCGACAACGCCCGGGCAGTGTCGGTGGGTTTCGCACTGGAACAGCCGGGGTGCGCCCTGCCGCTGCCCGCGTCCGCAGCCCACGGCAACTGGCTGGTGGCCTGGAACGACAACCCCGACGATCCAAGCGCTGCTTTCGTGCGCGATCAACCGAACGCACAGACCAGCATCAGCGATTACGACATCCACTTTGCGCAAGTGCTGAGCAACGAGCTGCGCAAGCTACTGGTGGGCACGGAAAACGGCGGGTTGAACATGCCCGTGGTTGAAGTGCCCGCGGGCCAGCAAAACGACACCGTGACCCTGTTCCTGTCCGGTGACGGTGGCTGGCGTGACCTGGACCGCGACGTGGCGGGCGAAATGGCCAAGATCGGCTTTCCGGTGGTAGGCATCGACATGCTGCGCTACTACTGGCAGCACAAAACCCCGGAACAGAGCGCCACCGACCTGACTGAACTGATGCAGCACTATCGCCAGAAATGGGGCACCCAGCGCTTTGTCCTGGTGGGCTATTCGTTCGGCGCTGACGTACTGCCCGCCACGTATAACCGTTTACCGGAAGCCGAACAGAACCGGGTTGACTCCATCCTCCTACTGGCTTTTGCGCGCAGCGGCAGTTTCGAGATCCACGTCGATGGCTGGCTCGGCAAAGCGGGCGCCGAAGCCGACACCGGCCCGGAAATGGCCAAACTGCCCGCCGCCAAGGTGGTGTGCATTTATGGCGAAGAGGAAGTCGACGAAAGCGGCTGTACGGCCAAGACCGCTGTAGGCAAAGGCTTGAAGCTGCCCGGCGGTCATCACTTCGATGAAAACTACCCGGCCCTGGCCCAGCGCCTGGTCGACCTGATCAAGACGCATCAGGCCGCCGCTCAGTAACGCTCATAACGCTGACAGCCGCACACAATAAAGCCCGACCTCTTGCGAGGCCGGGCTTTTTTTCAGGCTAGATTTCGACCTGTGTGCCCAGCTCGATCACCCGATTGACCGGCAATTTGAAGAACCGCAGATTGCCGTTGGCGTTTTTCAACATGAACGCAAACAACCCCTCGCGCCAGCGCGCCATGCCCACCAGTTTGGAGGGAATCACGGTCTCGCGACTGAGGAAGTACGTGGTGCGCATCGGACTGAAATCCAGTTCGTCCAGATGACACAGCTTCAATGCTTGCGGCACATCGGGCTCGTCCATGAAGCCAAAGTGCAGGATCACCCGGAAAAACCCGTCGCCATACGCGTCCACTTCAAAACGCCGTTCGGCTGGCACCCGCGGCGAGTCTTCGTTGACCACCGTCAACAGCACCACTTGCTCATGCAATACCTGGTTATGCAGCAGGTTATGCAGCAACGCGTGGGGCACGGCATCCGGCCTTGCGGTCAGGAACACGGCCGTGCCTTGCACGCGATGCGGGGGCTGCACGCGGATGCTGCTGATGAACAGCGGCAGCGGCAATGCGTTTTCGTCCAGACGGTCCACCAGCAATTGCTTGCCCCGTCGCCAGGTGGTCATCAGCACGAACAGAACAATGCCGGCCAGCACCGGGAAGGCCCCGCCCTGCACGATTTTCGGCACGTTGGCAGCAAAGAACAGCCCGTCCACTAGCAAAAAACCCACCAAAATCGGCACCGTGAGGATCGGCCGCCATTTCCACAGCAACAGCATCACAGCCGACACCAGAATGCTGGTGATCAGCATGGTGCCGGTCACCGCCACGCCATAGGCCGAAGCCAGTGCGCCCGAGGACTCAAAGCCCAGCACCAGCAGAATCACACCGACCATCAGCGACCAGTTCACGGCACCGATGTAAATCTGGCCCTGCTCGTCACTCGAGGTGTGCTGGATATGCATGCGCGGGATGTACCCCAACTGAATGGCTTGACGGGTCAGGGAGAACGCCCCTGAAATCACCGCCTGCGACGCGATCACCGTGGCCAGCGTCGACAGCACCACCAAAGGAATCAACGCCCAACTCGGGGCCAGCAGATAAAACGGGTTGCGCGCAGCTTCGGGGTTTTCCAGCAACAGCGCACCCTGACCGAAGTAGTTCAGCGCCAGCGCTGGCAGCACCAGAATGAACCAGGCACGGGCAATCGGTTTGCGGCCGAAGTGCCCCATGTCGGCATACAGCGCTTCGGCACCGGTCAAGGCCAGCACCACCGCACCCAGAATGGCCACCCCCATGCCCGGGTGGGACACAAAGAAACGCACGCCCCATATTGGGTTCAGCGCATGGAGCACTTCAGGGTGTTGCGCGATCCCGTGGATACCCAAGCCGCCCAGCACCACAAACCACACCACCATCACCGGGCCAAACAGCTTGCCAATACTGGCGGTGCCATGACGCTGAATCAAAAACAGCAACACCAGCACAATCAAGGCCAGCGGCACCACCCAGTGCTCCAGCCCGTCGAAGGCCAGTTCAAGCCCCTCGACTGCCGATAACACAGAAATGGCCGGGGTGATCATGCTGTCGCCGTAAAACAACGACGCGCCGATCAGCCCAAGGATGACCAGCATCGTGCGCAGTTTGGGATAGGGAGACGCGGCACGACGTGCCAGTGCGGTCAGGGCCATGATGCCGCCCTCGCCCTGGTTGTCGGCACGCAAGATAAACAGCACGTACTTGATTGACACCACCCAGATCAGTGACCAGAGGATCAGCGCCAAAATGCCGAATACGCCGTCGTGGTTGACTTGAACCCCGTAAGCACCGGAAAACACCTCTTTGAGGGTATATAACGGGCTGGTCCCGATGTCGCCGTAGACCACCCCGACTGCTGCAACCAGCATCCCAATCGGCCTGGCTGTGGAATGCCCGCTTTCTGCCGCCTGACTACTTGCCTGCCCCATCAACCACTCCTACAACTCTGGTCTACGTTACTTAATGGCGAGCGCTACGCTTGATCGGCAGCATGCGCTGATTGTCTGACTGTTATCTACGAAAAATCGCAGGTTAAAAACCCTACTTTCGCAACGGCGCGCAGCATAGCGCAGCACTCGTCGTAAATCCCCGTATAACGCTGGTCAAGTGCGTTGACCATAGCTAAAATTGCGCACTTTTTTTCACTAGAGGCGCATCAAGCGTCCGTTCGTCGTGCAGCCTTTACGGGCATGTAACGTCACTACATACCGAGGTTCGCCATGTCCACCGTTACCACGCCAGCCAACCCCAAGGTTGGCTTCGTCTCTCTGGGTTGCCCGAAAGCGCTGGTCGACTCCGAGCGCATCCTGACGCAGCTGCGTATGGAAGGCTACGATGTCGTTTCCACCTACCAGGACGCCGACGTCGTGGTGGTCAACACCTGTGGCTTCATCGACAGCGCCAAGGCGGAGTCGCTGGAAGTCATCGGCGAAGCCATCAAGGAAAACGGCAAGGTCATCGTGACCGGCTGCATGGGCGTCGAAGAAGGCAACATCCGCAACGTGCACCCAAGCGTGCTGGCGGTGACTGGCCCTCAGCAGTACGAGCAAGTGGTCAACGCCGTGCACCAAGTCGTACCGCCACGTCAGGATCACAACCCGCTGATCGATCTGGTGCCACCCCAAGGCATCAAGCTGACCCCGCGTCATTATGCGTACCTGAAGATTTCCGAAGGCTGCAACCACAGCTGCAGCTTCTGCATCATTCCGTCGATGCGCGGCAAACTGGTCAGCCGTCCGGTAGGCGATGTGCTGGACGAAGCTCAACGCCTGGTCAAGTCCGGGGTTAAAGAGTTGCTGGTCATCTCCCAGGACACCAGCGCATACGGCGTGGACGTGAAATACCGCACCGGATTCTGGAATGGCGCCCCCGTCAAAACCCGCATGACCGAGCTGTGTGAAGCCTTGAGCACGCTGGGTGTCTGGGTGCGCTTGCACTACGTTTACCCGTACCCACACGTGGACGAGCTGATTCCTTTAATGGCAGCAGGCAAAATCCTGCCGTATCTGGACATTCCGTTCCAGCACGCCAGCCCTAAAGTGCTCAAGTCAATGAAGCGCCCGGCGTTCGAAGACAAGACCCTGGCCCGCATTAAGAACTGGCGCGAAATCTGCCCGGACCTGATCATCCGCTCAACCTTCATTGTCGGCTTCCCCGGCGAAACCGAAGAAGACTTCCAGTACCTGCTGAACTGGCTGACTGAAGCGCAACTGGACCGCGTAGGCTGCTTCCAGTACTCGCCGGTAGAAGGCGCACCGGCCAATGATCTGGACCTGGACGTCGTGCCAGACGAGATCAAGCAGGATCGTTGGGAACGCTTCATGGCGCATCAGCAAGCCATCAGCGCCGCACGCTTGCAGATGAAAATCGGCAAGGAGATCGAAGTCCTGATCGACGAGGTGGACGAGCAAGGCGCAGTGGGCCGCTGCTTCTTCGACGCACCGGAAATCGACGGCAATGTGTTTATTGCCACCGAAAAAGACATCAAGCCGGGTGACAAGATCATGTGCCGTGTCACCGATGCGGACGAATATGACTTGTGGGCTGAAGCGCTGTAACACGCAATCAGCTCTCAAAAAGCCCTGCCGCGCTCGCGTCAGGGCTTTTTTTACGACTATTGTTAAGCCATGCCCTTAATCACGGATGAGGAGACCTGCTCAGAATGAAGCCGACTTGGGTCGTTCAAACACCGAGCCTCAAAGATTTCAATGAACTCGCCAATGTGTGGGAAGCATCGGTTCGCGCCACCCACGATTTTTTGCCCCGCAGCTACATTCAGGCGCTTAGAGAGCTGGTGGAGCATCGCTACCTGGATGCCGTGATGCTGGTGTGCTGCCGCGACCCTGTGAACAAGCGCATTGCGGGGTTTGCCGGGGTGGCGGCGCGCAAGGTCGAAATGCTGTTTATTCACCCCGATTACCGGGGACACGGCGTGGGCAAGAGCTTGCTGATGTTTGCCATCAATGAGCTGAACGCGACTGAACTCGATGTGAATGAGCAGAACCCGCAGGCCATCGGCTTTTACCTCAAACAAGGCTTTGAAGTGATCGGCCGCAGCGAAACAGACGGTCTGGGCGAACCCTATCCGCTGCTGCACCTGCGATATAAGCGCGCAACCCGAAGCCAGGACAAATGTTGCCGGGCTTAACCGGCCCGAGGCGGGTACAATAGCCGCCCAATTACATTACGGCCCTTGTCATGTCTGAACCGATACGTCTCTCCAAACGCCTCATCGAACTCGTCGGCTGCTCCCGCCGTGAGGCCGAACTGTTCATTGAAGGTGGCTGGGTCACGGTAGATGGCGAAGTCATCGACGAACCGCAGTTCAAGGTCGACAACCAAAAAGTCGAGCTGGACCCGCAAGCCAAGGCCACCGCGCCTGAACCCGTGACCATTCTGCTGAATGCCCCCGCCGGGCTGGACACCGACAGTGCCATGGCACTGATCGGCCCGGACTCCTTGAGCGAAGAGCACCGCTATGGCAAGCGCCCGCTTAAGGGCCACTTCCTGCGCCTGAGCGTGGGCAATGAGCTGCAAGCCAACGCCAGCGGTCTTTTGGTGTTTACCCAGGACTGGAAAATCGTCCGCAAGCTGACGGCCGACGCGAGCAAGATCGAGCAGGAATACGTGGTCGAAGTCTCCGGTGAGATGGCGCCTCATGGCTTGAATCGCCTCAACCATGGCATGACCTACAAGGGTCGCGAACTGCCTGCGGTCAAAGCCAGCTGGCAAAGTGAAAACCGCCTGCGCTTTGCGATGAAAAACCCGCAGCCGGGTGTCATCGCCCTGTTTTGCCAGGCCGTGGGCCTGACCGTGATTTCAATGCGCCGCATCCGTATTGGCGGCGTGTCGATGGGCAAGCTGCCCGTCGGGCAATGGCGCTACATGACAGCCAAAGAAAAGTTTTAACGACAGCTCAACCCCGCACATTTCGACACCGCAGCACGCCTGCGGTGCTCACTGCTGACTATCAGGATTGCTCACATGATTCATAACGACGTACTGCGCAGCGTGCGCTACATGCTCGACATCAGCGACAACAAAGTGGTCGACATCATCAAGCTGGGTGGGCTGGACGTCACCAAAGAAGACGTGCTGACTTACCTGAAAAAAGACGAAGAAGAAGGGTTTGTGCGTTGCCCGGACAACGTGATGGCGCACTTCCTCGACGGGCTGGTGTTCTTCAAGCGCGGTAAGGATGAAAGCCGCCCACCCGTACCGGTGGAACTGCCCGTGACCAACAACACCATTCTGAAAAAGCTGCGCGTGGCCTTCGAACTCAAAGAAGACGACATGCATGCCATTTTGAAGTCGGCAGGGTTCCCGGTGTCCAAGCCAGAACTGAGCGCACTGTTCCGCAAGTTTGGCCACACCAATTACCGCACCTGCGGCGATCAGTTGTTGCGCAACTTCCTCAAGGGTCTGACCCTGCGTGTTCGCGGCTAAACCCTGAGGCACTGAAACAGCCCATGTCCTCGTTGCCCAAGGCTTCAACTTCATGACCTACAACGTGTCTGCGATAGGTTTTGTGCGCTCCTGCTTCAAGGAGAAGTTCGCCATCCCGCGCCAGCCCCAACTGGCGCCCGCGGCCCGTGGCGTCGTGGAGCTGATCGCCCCGTTCAATCAGGGCGATGCCGTGCAAGGCCTGGAACAGGTCAGCCACGTCTGGTTACTGTTTGTGTTCCATCAGGCCCTGGAGGACAAGCCGCGGCTCAAGGTGCGCCCGCCACGCCTGGGAGGCAACACCTCCATGGGGGTATTCGCGACCCGCGCCACCCATCGCCCGAACGGCATAGGCCAGTCCGTGGTCAAGCTGGACAAGGTCGAGGCTGATCGGCTGCATGTCTCGGGCATCGACCTGCTCGACGGCACACCGATTCTCGATATCAAACCCTACGTCCCTTACGCCGACATCATCGCCGGCGCGAGTAACAGCATGGCCAGTGCAGCGCCGATGCTGATTCCTGTGAGCTGGACGGACACGGCGTTGCAGCAGGCACAGAGCCACGGGCTGCGTCTTCAGGAACCGCTGGTGGAACTGATTGAACAGTGCCTGGCCCAAGACCCGCGTCCGGCCTACCAGACGCCAACAGCGCAACGTGAGTACGGCGCACAGTTTTGGGACCTGGATGTGCGCTGGCACTATCCGGAACCGGACATGATCCGCGTACTTGAGGTCATTGCCGCGCGTTAAGTACCCGACAGCAAAAAGCCCGCGCAGTCCTTGGACCCCGCGGGCTTTTTGTTGAACGACGCGGTTACTTCTCGACGAAGGCGCGCTCGATCAGGTAGTCACCCGGCTCGCGCATGCGCGGCGAAACGGTCAGGCCGAAGCTGTTGAGCACTTCACTGGTTTCGTCCAGCATGCTTGGGCTGCCGCACAGCATGGCGCGGTCGTCCTGTGGGTTGATCGGCGGCAGGCCGATATCGCTGAACAACTTGCCACTGCGCATCAGGTCGGTCAGACGCCCCTGATTTTCAAACGGCTCGCGGGTAACCGTCGGGTAGTAGATCAACTTCTCGCGTACCGCATCACCGAAAAACTCGTTCTGTGGCAGGTGCTCGGTGATGAATTCGCGGTAAGCGACTTCGTTCACATAGCGCACGCCGTGGCACAGAATGACCTTGTCGAAACGCTCGTAGGTTTCCGGGTCTTGAATCACGCTCATGAACGGCGCGAGGCCTGTGCCGGTGCTCAGCAGGTACAGGTGCTTGCCCGGCTTCAAGTCGTCCAGCACCAGCGTACCCGTAGGTTTTTTGCTGATGATGATCTCATCGCCTTCCTTCAAGTGCTGCAACTGGGACGTCAGCGGGCCATCCGGCACCTTGATGCTGAAGAACTCCAGATGCTCTTCCCAGTTGGGGCTGGCGATCGAATAGGCGCGCATAAGCGGACGGCCGTTGGGTTGCATCAGGCCGATCATCACGAACTGACCGTTCTCAAAGCGCAGGCCCGGGTCGCGGGTGCACTTGAAGCTGAACAGGGTGTCGTTCCAGTGGTGAACACTGAGGACACGTTCGTGGTTCATGTTGCTCATCTACGGGGCTCCTAATTTCGCCTGCGCTGACTATGGGCGCGATTGCATAGCATTCTAATGGCGAGGACAATATCTGTTAACTGAATTATCAAGATAAGGGTTATCGGTTATATCGATATGCGATTTACTCTCAGACAACTCCAAGTGTTCGTCACCGTCGCCCAACAAGAGAGCGTGTCACGCGCTGCTGGCTTGTTGGCCCTTTCCCAGTCCGCCGCCAGTACTTCGATTACCGAACTGGAACGCCAGACCAGTTGCCAACTGTTTGACCGTGCCGGCAAGCGCCTTAGCCTCAATGCCTTGGGACGCCAATTGCTGCCACAGGCGGTCGCGCTTTTGGACCAGGCCAAAGAAATTGAAGACTTGCTCAATGGCAAATCCGGTTTTGGCTCACTCACCGTGGGTGCAACCCTGACCATCGGTAACTACCTGGCCACGCTGCTGATTGGCAGCTTCATGCAAGCTCACCCCGAGAGCCAAGTGAAACTGATCGTTCAAAACACAGCGCATATCGTGCAGCAAGTGACCCACTATGAAATTGATCTGGGTCTAATTGAGGGCGACTGTAGCCATCCGGACATCGAAGTGCAGAGCTGGGTGGAGGATGAGCTGGTGGTGTTTTGCGCACCGCAGCACCCGCTGGCTGCGCGAGGTCACGCCACTCTGCAAGAGCTGACCCGCGAAGCCTGGATCCTGCGCGAGCAAGGATCCGGCACACGCCTCACCTTCGATCAGGCCATGCGCCATCATCAAAGCGCGCTCAACATCCGCCTTGAACTGGAGCACACCGAAGCGATCAAGCGCGCCGTCGAATCAGGGCTGGGCATTGGCTGCATCTCACGCCTGGCGCTGCGCGACGCCTTTCGACGCGGCAGTCTGGTTGCGGTTGAAACCCCCGAGCTGGACCTTGCGCGGCAGTTTTATTTCATCTGGCATAAAAAGAAGTACCAGACCTCCGCCATGCGCGAGTTTTTGGACCTGTGCCGCGCCTTCACCGCCGGGGTACACCGCAGCGACGACATCGTACTGCCCAATATCGCTTAAAGCAGGATCACCGCCCACACCACTGCAATCAGGGTCAGCACCACAAACTGCGCGGCGCTGCCCATGTCTTTGGCGTTTTTCGACAACGGGTGCAGGTCCAGGGAGATACGGTCGATCGCGGCTTCGATGGCCGAGTTAATCAACTCGACAATCAGGGCCAACAGGCACACCGCGATGAGTAACGCACGCTCTACCCGACTGACACTCAGGAAAAACGTCAACGGGATCAGCACCACGTTGAGTAACACCAACTGACGAAACGCCGCTTCGCCGGTGAAGGCCGCACGCAGGCCATCCAGCGAATAGCCGCCAGCGTTCAAAATCCTTTTAAAACCGGTTTTCCCTTTAAAAGGCGACATATAAGTAACTGCGTAAGAAATGAGAAATGGACGCTAGATCACGCTTCGTCAAAAAAGCGTGAAGATCGACCGATTAATGGCTCGAAATTGACTCCAGTTGTTGCAAAAGCAGCGCAGCCTGTGTGCGCGTACGCACGCCCAACTTGCGGAAAATCGCCGTCACGTGGGCCTTGATGGTCGCTTCCGACACGCTCAGCTCATAGGCGATCTGCTTGTTCAACAGCCCTTCACAGACCATTGTCAGCACCCGAAACTGCTGCGGCGTCAAACTGGCCAGACCTTCGCTGGCCGCTTTGGCTTCAGCAGACACTTGAACCTGTTCGAACGCCTGTGGCGGCCACGACACATCGCCATCGAGCACGGCGCGCACGGCCGCTTGAATCTGCTCCAAAGAGCTGGATTTTGGAATAAACCCGCTGGCGCCGAACTCTCGGGACCGCACCATCACCGAAGCCTCTTCCTGGGCAGAGACCATGACCACCGGAATTTGCGGATATTGCCCGCGTAACAGTACCAACCCGGAAAACCCGTAGGCGCCCGGCATGTTCAAATCGAGCAGCACCAGATCCCAATCCGCCTTGAAGGCCAGCTGTTTTTCCAGCTCGGCAATACTGGCGACCTCTACCAGACGAACATCTGGTCCCAGCCCCAATGTCACCGCCTGATGCAAGGCGCTGCGGAACAGAGGATGGTCGTCGGCAATCAGGATTTCGTATGTGGCCATTTTTTAAATGATCCCGTTTCAGGCGAGTACTGACGCATTGCAGTACCCGCTAAGGCAACTTGAGCAACAGTGTCGACACCGTGCGTCAAAGGGCGCGTTTTACGCTAAACGTCGCGAAAAATAGGGGTTTGAACAGCAGCAGCGCCCGAATCGGCGCCAAGCATGCCCAGCGAATGCAAGAGGGTCAAGGATAAAACAGACGTCGCCTTTGAGCCCTGTCTGACATCCAGCACACCTGCAAGGCCGCGACTCTTTGACACACCCTGTCATTGCTGAAAATTGTAGCGCTACTTCTTTAGTCTATTGAGAGCGATTCTGGCGAAGGTCTTTTACAGAAAACGTCCAGCTCACGGTGCGCTGCGCTGCTTTCGTTGATCGGCAACTGATTGCGGGCATCGAGGTAGTGCTGGCTGAACACATCGAAGTAGGCGTCCAGCGCAGTGGACGCCTGGGTATCGCCGGCCAGATCCAGGCACAGGCTCGCGACTTCTGCGGTGCATAAATGCTCGCTGCGGGTAGAGCGGCGAAGTCGATAGCGCGACAAACGCTCGGGCAACAGGCTCAGAATTGGCAACCGATCAAAGTAGGGGCTTTTGCGAAAGATCTTGCGCGCCTCCGTCCAGGTCGCGTCCAGCAGGATAAACAGCGGACGCTTGGCACTGTCGAGTTCAACGCTATGGGTCACACGCTCAGGCTCGACATATTCACCCGGAAACACCAGATACGGTTGCCATTGCGGGTCGGACAGTAACGCCAGCAAGCCCGGATCGGTTTCGGTACGCGACCAAATGAAGGCGTAGTTGTCACTCACCACATCCGCAATCAACCACCCGGTATTACTTGGCTTGAACACTTCCTTTTTGGTCATGATCAGGCACACGCCCGCCCGCGTGCTGACCTGCGGTCGCCAGCGACACAAGCAATGACTCGCGATCACCCGGCAGGTGTGGCAACGGGGCGCGCGTGAGCCGCGGGACAGGTAGGGTTTAGTGCTTTCCTCTTCTCGCTCGTCTCGTAAACGGGCGACTGCATTCGGGGAAAAAGTCATCAGGGTCATGTTTTTTACTTAAGGGGCAGATCGCCCGCTCGCCTCGGATGGGCGCAGGAGTCGATTCACTGAATAAAGGCGCGCAGTCTAACAGAGGCCACGCCCTGACGGCGGCGCCCGTGACGTGAGGCATTTCCTGACAGCGCAGGCTGACCTATACTCCCGCGCCACTGAACGCATAGACCTGTGGCGGGTCAAAGCCTGCGTCACTGAATCAGGAGAGTTTCATGCTGCGCTATATCATTCCGACCGTTGCTCTATTGCTCGCACTGCCTTTGGGCGCACAAGCGGCCTCTCTTGCAGAATTCAACCTGAACAAAACCCTGCTCAAAGTTGCTGACAAAAGCAACGAAGGCAAACCACGGGCAATCAACGCCGACTTGCTGGACAAAGGCTTTACTGTTGAAGGCACGGTACTGGTCAATAACCTGGAAGCGAGTCCGAACCTCGCCGCCCAGATGCGCTCCGCTCCAGAAGCGGCCATCCCCCAGCTGGGTCGCAGCGTTTGCAGCAATCCAAACTTCCGTAAGCTGATGGCCAAAGGCGCAACCATGCGCTTTAACATCCGGGAATATAAAACCAACAAGCCTGTGCTGGTTCAGGACATCGGCGCCGACAACTGCCAGCGCAAGAAATAACGGTTTAGCCCTCTATACCTGCACGCCGTACACCGATGCGGCGTGAACAGTCTCTGCACGTTTTACGATTCTTCATGCGCTTCAAGTAATTAGCGGTTGCCAGCCTTGGCGGTGCAAGACCATCATCAGGCCATCACTTTTGACACGGTGTGTCTGCGCTGTCTCATTCGCAGCGCCCAAAGGATGTTGTGCTGAAGGAGACGTACATGCCTGACCAACCCCATGAATCCCTCCCTTTTGAACCTGAGCACTTGAGCCTTGATATTGCGGCGCAAGTAGACGCTCAACTGCAGTTGATAGCACCCGACAGCCCCAACCGCGCGCTCTATCGCGAAATGCTGATGACCGTGTTGCGCATGGCCCACGACGACCTTGATCGCTGGAATGCCAAAATCACACTGCAAGCCATACGCGAACTGGAAAAGACGTTCCGGGTACTGGAGCAGTTCCGGGGCCGTCGCAAAGTGACAGTATTTGGTTCTGCGCGAACCCCCATCGAAGATCCTCTCTATGCATTAGCCCGAGAAGTGGGCGCCACGCTTGCGCAATCAGATTTCATGGTCATCACGGGCGGCGGTGCTGGCATCATGGCAGCCGCGCACGAAGGCGCTGGCGCTGATCACAGCCTGGGTTTCAACATCACCTTGCCTTTCGAACAGCGCGCCAACCCCACTATTCTTGGCACCCCCAACCTGCTGGCGTTTCACTTCTTCTTCACGCGCAAACTGTTCTTCATCAAAGAGGCCGACGGGCTGGTCATGTGCCCTGGAGGGTTTGGCACGCTGGATGAAGTGCTGGAGGTGCTGACCCTGATTCAGACGGGTAAGACGCCGTTGGTACCGGTGGTGTTGCTGGACATGCCGGGCGGAACATTCTGGCAAAGCGCGCTGGACTTTGTTCACAACCACCTTGAAGCCAATCATTACATCTTGCCCAACGACCTCAAGCTGATGCGGCTGGTTCACAGCCCCGAAGAAGCCGTGGCCGAGATTAACCAGTTCTATAACAACTTCCACTCGACCCGCTGGCTGAACAAACTCTTTGCCGTGCGCATGAAACGCCCACTCAATGAGGAGGCGTTACATCAGGTTCGACAAACGTTTGCAGACATTTGCCTGAGCGATGGCTTCCATCAGCACGTCGACGATGAGCCCGGCTTCAGTCATTTGACTCGTTTAAGTTTTGCTTTCAGTGGTCGCAATCAAGGCCGCCTGCGTGAACTGGTAAATTTTATAAACCTGCCACGCAACTGGGCTGAACAATCAGGAGCGAGCTGTAGCCAAGAGATGGGCACAACCTTCACTTAATGGGATGCATTGGAACACGAAGGGCTTGGCGTACCTCACAACGCTTGGCAGCGACACCAGCTGTTATCTGCTGTTGCTGCCAAACGCTGTGATAGGCGTATTAATCATCAAACTCTCGGCCACTCAGCAGTCGACCGATCATTTCAAGCGAGTAGCCGCGATAGCTCAAGAAACGCCCCTGACGGGCGCGCTCTTTGGGATTTTCTGGCATGCACCCGGAAAACTTTCGCTGCCACGCCTCTTTCAACTGCTCTTGCCAGTTGATTTCAGACTCACGCAATGCTTGCTCAATATCCCCCCGCGCCAAGCCACGCTGGTTGAGCTCTTCACGAATACGCAAAGGGCCGTAACCGGAACGGGCGCGATAGCGGATATAGCTTTCGAGGTAACGCGACTCTGACAACAGCCCCTCTTGCGTTAAACGGTCGAGGGCGATGTCGATCATCTCAGGGCAAGCGCCGCGCTGACGCAATTTGCGCGTCAGCTCGACTCGACCATGCTCGCGGCGCGCGAGCAGGTCCATTGCGGATCGCCGGATGGCGGTGAGGTCTTCCAGAACAGCTGTCATGGCTCAATCAGTTGCTGTCGTCGTCCGAACCGGTGTTTTCAAGCTCCATTTCGGCAGCTTCCTGCTCAGCTGCCGCTTGCTTGGCCGCCTTGCTCATTTTTGGCATGACTTTCATTTCAGCCAGTTCGCTTTCAGTCATAGGGCCCAACAGCTTGTCACGCAGCTGCTTTTCAAGGGTGGCCTTGATGTCCGGGTTCTCATCGAGGAACTTGGCCGAGTTGGCCTTGCCCTGACCGATTTTGCTGCCCTGATAGCTGTACCAGGCACCGGCTTTTTCAACGAAACCGTGCAATACGCCCAGCTCGATCATCTCGCCATTGAGGTAGATGCCCTTGCCGTACAGAATCTGGAATTCTGCCTGGCGGAAGGGAGGTGCCACTTTGTTTTTGACGACTTTGACCCGGGTTTCGCTGCCGACTACGACGTCGCCTTCTTTCACTGCACCGGTACGACGGATGTCCAGTCGAACCGAAGCGTAGAACTTCAGGGCGTTACCACCGGTAGTGGTTTCCGGGCTACCGAACATGACGCCGATTTTCATACGGATCTGGTTGATGAAGATCACCAGGCAGTTGGCGTTTTTGATGTTGCCGGTAATTTTGCGCAAGGCTTGCGACATCAAGCGGGCTTGCAGACCCACGTGGGTATCACCCATGTCGCCTTCAATTTCCGCTTTAGGCGTCAGGGCCGCCACGGAGTCAATGATGATCACGTCAACCGCATTGGAGCGCACCAGCATGTCGGTGATTTCCAGTGCCTGTTCGCCGGTGTCAGGCTGGGAAACCAGCAGGTCATCGACATTCACGCCAAGCTTGGCGGCGTATTCAGGGTCCAGCGCATGTTCAGCGTCGACGAATGCGCAGGTGGCGCCCGCTTTTTGGGCTTGCGCGATAACGGACAGGGTCAAGGTGGTTTTACCGGAAGACTCTGGACCGTAGATTTCAACAATGCGGCCCTTTGGCAGACCGCCAATGCCCAGCGCGATGTCCAGACCCAGCGAACCGGTAGAGATAGCCGGGATGGCCTGGCGGTCCTGATCGCCCATCAGCATGACGGCGCCTTTGCCGAATTGACGTTCGATCTGACCCAAGGCCGCAGCCAAGGCTTTCTTCTTGTTGTCGTCCATTAAAGTCCTCTCGTAATCAATAAGGCCTGGCGGCCGATAACTGTATAAGTAGCCAGTATTATTCCACAGGGTTTCAGGATCGCCTACCCCTGATTTTTTATTTCTCTTACCGTTCGGCGTATTAAGCCTTCCAGAGCCGCTTTGACTGTTTGCCGACGGACCTCGTCGCGGTCCCCCGGGAAATGCCTGCACTCGGCAGAAACCTCGCTGCCACCCCCCCAGGCCAGCCAGACCGTGCCCACCGGCTTGGCCGCAGAACCTCCGCCGGGCCCTGCCACACCGCTGACCGCAACTGAAAAACGTGCCCCGCTCTGCGCTTGTGCGCCGCGGGCCATGGCCTCTACCACTTCACGGCTGACAGCGCCGACCTGGGCGAACAAGGGCTCCGGCACTTGCAACTGCCTGGTTTTCTGATGATTGGAATAGGTAACAAACCCCGCTTCAAACCAGGCCGAACTGCCTGCGATACGGGTGATGGCTTCTGATATTGCGCCACCGGTGCATGACTCGGCGGTCGTGACCTGCGCATTAAGAACCTGCAATTGCCGCCCAAGTTCAGCCGCAAGCTGAGTTAATTCATCCACGATCGACTCCTTTAAAGCGCTCACTCGGGCCACTAAGCTACACGACCCCCATTCGGGTCGCCACGGGCCGGGCATCACCTCAGGCGGTGAGCGCTCGTCAGCCCAAAAGGGCTAACCGTCAACCCCCAAACGCTTTGCAGCCCAACGTTGATACAGGCTGATGGCAGCATCTGCGCCCGCCAGTGCCGTCAAACACCCCAAGGCGCCCGCGGCCCAGACCGACATGCCGGCCGCGTAAAGCAGCATGAACGTCGAGACCCCGCACACCATACAAGCGCCAGAACGCAGCGCCAGCCGGCGCACCAGCGGCCATCCGCTCGCGCCCTCTTTGTCGGCCCGCCACATTTCGCCAAAAATACCGCCCACCAATGCCAGAAGGACGACCAGCAACACCGGCATATCCAACAAAACTTGCGGATCATTCATCGCTTCATCACTCCTGAGTCCTTATCGAAAAGCGTCAATGTCTGACTTATAGGCTGAACACTTGACGCTCCTCTCGCACCACATCCTTGCGTAAGGTCGACCTCTGCAGCCATAAAACCAAGATTATGTCTGTATGAATATACAGTCAATGCACTGATGCATATTCTTTCCTTCGCTTATGAGTGTCAGCTGCAATCGCAAGCCGGGCAGGACATTTCTTTTCAGGTGCGAAAAAAAGCCTGCTGAGAGCAGGCTTTAGGGGGGAGAAGCGTCTTAGCGGGCGTACATGCCCCACCAGAACACATGGCCGAGAATCACCAGTTGCTCATCCTCAAGGTCGGCATAGAGGTAATCCTCATCTGGATACTCGTCGCGGTTAAAACTGCGCAAACGCAGCCCAGTCGCCAGGCGATACAGCTGTTTTACCCGAAGCTCGCCGTTGTGGTTGATTGCATACAGATCGCCGTCCACAACATCATCCAGTGAACGTTTACCGGCATTGACCCCGACTGTTGCGCCGTCACGCAGGACCGGCAGCATGCTGTCACCGCGTACCGTTACACATTTCGCCTGATCGAATTGCACACCGTTGTGCCGCAGGCTGCGCTTGCCAAAACGCAGCTTGGCTCGCTCACTTTCCTCAATGGCAAAACGCCCGGAACCTGCCGCCAGCTCAACCTGACGCAAGAACGGGATCGACACCTCGTCATCGGCCACGGGCGTATCGTCATCCCACAGGCAAATATCACGCAGCTCCGGATGCCGCGGCTCGGGGTGAGGCACTGGGTCCTCACGCCCACGCAGGCGGTCAGTGCTGATATTGAAATACGCGGCTATTTTTGAAAGATGGCGGTCTGACGGCTCGGCAATCTTGCCACTCAAAATTCTGGACAGCGTGGATTGCGGGACACCGGTCAGACGATGCAACGCCATGGCACTGATGTGGTGCCGTTCGAGCAGCGCTTTAAGGACGATTGAAACAGTACGTTCAGGCATGGGCCGAATATTGCTGGGCAAGCGCCCCGTTGGCAAATCCTAATTCTTCTCTATATAGCAACACGCCGGACTGAGCCGAGCATGCCTGTAGATGCAAGGCGCTGGCATGTTAACCTTGCGCCCATTGCCATAAAGCTGTGCCCGGCACCCGCTTTTCACTCCTCTTTTATAAATGAATCCGCCTAAGCCCTGATGAGTAAAAATACTTCCGACCTGTCTTCCCACACACCGATGATGCAGCAGTACTGGCGCCTGAAAAACCAGCACCCTGATCAGTTGATGTTCTATCGCATGGGCGACTTTTACGAGATCTTCTACGAAGACGCGAAGAAGGCTGCCAAGTTGCTGGACATCACCCTCACGGCACGTGGACAGTCGGCAGGACAGGCGATTCCCATGTGCGGCATTCCTTATCATGCGGCCGAAGGTTATCTGGCCAAGCTGGTGAAGCTGGGCGAGTCGGTGGTGATCTGCGAGCAGGTTGGCGACCCGGCCACCAGTAAAGGACCGGTTGAGCGTCAAGTGGTGCGGATTATCACGCCAGGCACCGTCAGTGATGAAGCGCTGCTGGATGAGCGCCGCGACAACCTGATTGCCGCCGTTCTTGGCGATGAACGTTTGTTTGGTCTGGCCGTTCTGGACATCACCAGCGGCAATTTCTCGGTATTGGAAATCAAGGGCTGGGAAAACCTGCTGGCTGAACTGGAGCGCATCAACCCGGTTGAGCTGATGATCCCCGACGATTGGCCTCAAGGCCTGCCCGCCGAGAAACGCCGTGGCGTGCGTCGTCGTGCACCGTGGGACTTCGAGCGCGATTCGGCCTTGAAAAGCCTGTGCCAGCAGTTTTCCACCCAAGACCTCAAAGGTTTTGGCTGTGAAAACCTGACATTGGCCATTGGGGCAGCCGGTTGTTTGCTCAGTTACGCCAAGGAAACCCAACGCACCGCCCTGCCCCACTTGCGCAGTCTGCGCCACGAACGCCTGGACGACACGGTGGTGCTCGATGGCGCCAGCCGCCGCAATCTTGAGCTGGATACCAACCTGGCGGGCGGGCGCGACAACACGCTGCAGTCGGTAGTGGATCGCTGCCAAACGTCTATGGGCAGCCGCTTGCTGACCCGCTGGCTGAATCGTCCATTGCGCGATTTACCGGTACTGCTGTCACGCCAGACCTCGATTACCTGCCTGCTGGACGGCTATCGCTTCGAGCGCTTGCAGCCCCAGCTCAAAGAAATCGGCGATCTGGAGCGCATTCTGGCGCGTATCGGCCTGCGCAACGCAAGGCCCCGCGATTTGGCGCGTCTTCGTGACGCACTGGCCGCACTGCCTGAACTGCAAGACGCCATGCTCGATTTGCATGCGCCGCACTTGCAGCAGTTGGCGGCCACCACCAGCACCTATCCCGAACTGGCTGCGTTGCTGGACAGAGCGATTATTGATAACCCGCCTGCGGTGATTCGTGACGGCGGCGTGCTGAAAACCGGCTATGACGCCGAGCTGGATGAACTGCAAGCCTTGAGCGAGAACGCGGGTCAGTTCCTGATTGACCTGGAAGCCCGTGAAAAAGCCCGTACCGGGCTGGCCAATCTCAAGGTCGGGTACAACCGGGTGCATGGCTATTTCATCGAGCTGCCAAGCAAACAAGCAGAACAGGCGCCTGCGGACTACATCCGCCGCCAGACCCTCAAAGGTGCCGAACGGTTTATCACCCCCGAGCTCAAAGCCTTTGAAGACAAGGCCCTGTCCGCCAAAAGCCGTGCCCTGGCCCGCGAGAAAATGCTTTACGAAGCGCTGCTTGAAACCCTGATCGGTGAATTGCCGCCGCTGCAAGACACGGCCGCCGCACTGGCCGAACTGGACGTACTGAGTAATCTGGCCGAACGCGCTTTAAACCTCGACCTCAATTGCCCGCGGTTCGTTGAAGAACCGTGCATGCGCATTCAACAAGGTCGTCATCCGGTGGTGGAGCAAGTGCTGACCACCCCTTTTGTGGCTAACGATCTGGCGCTGGATGACAACACCCGCATGCTGGTGATTACCGGCCCGAACATGGGTGGTAAATCCACTTACATGCGGCAAACCGCCCTGATTGTGCTCTTGGCGCACATCGGCAGTTTTGTCCCGGCCGCCAGCTGCGAACTGTCGTTGGTCGACAGGATTTTCACGCGTATCGGCTCCAGCGATGACCTGGCTGGCGGACGCTCTACCTTTATGGTGGAAATGAGCGAAACCGCCAACATTCTGCACAACGCGACAGAGCGCAGCCTGGTGTTGATGGACGAAGTGGGCCGTGGCACCAGCACGTTTGACGGTTTGTCGTTGGCATGGGCTGCGGCAGAACGTCTCGCTCAATTGCGCGCCTATACGCTGTTCGCTACCCACTATTTCGAATTGACCGTGCTGCCAGAGAGCGAACCACTGGTGGCCAACGTGCATTTGAGCGCGACCGAACACAACGAGCGCATTGTCTTCCTACACCACGTATTGCCTGGCCCTGCGAGTCAAAGCTACGGGCTTGCGGTGGCCCAACTGGCGGGGGTTCCGGCGAATGTCATCACTCGCGCTCGCGAACATTTAAGCCGACTCGAAACCACCAGCCTGCCCCATGAAGTGCCTGCACCGGCCCCAGGCAAACAATCAGCGCCCCAGCAAAGCGATATGTTTGCTAGCCTTGCGCATCCGGTGCTGGACGACCTGGCCAAGCTGGATCTTGACGACCTGACGCCACGCAAAGCCCTTGATTTGCTCTACACATTAAAGACACGCATCTAACCATGCGATAGAATCGCGCGCGGTTCGGGATGCTACTGGCCTTTTAGCCTGGCCAATAGATACCACTCCCGAGCCTGGCGAGCCCGACCTGGAAGGGCTTCGCTGCCGCCGCCTGAGGAGAAAATTAGAAATGACCTTCGTCGTCACCGACAACTGCATCAAGTGCAAGTACACCGACTGCGTAGAAGTCTGTCCGGTGGACTGCTTTTACGAAGGCCCGAACTTCCTGGTGATTCACCCGGACGAGTGCATTGATTGCGCGCTTTGTGAGCCTGAATGCCCGGCGCAAGCCATCTTCTCCGAGGATGAAGTGCCAGCGGGTATGGAGAATTTCATTCAGTTGAATGTGGAGCTGGCTGAAATCTGGCCGAACATCACTGAACGCAAAGACCCTCTGCCGGACGCGGAAGAGTGGGATGGCAAACCAGGCAAGATCGAACACCTGGAGCGCTGATTCACGCTGCACTAAAAAGCCCCGTCTCTTGCGAGCCGGGGCTTTTTACGTTTTGACGTTGCGCTTTAATCCTCATCCGGGCCGCACGCCTCTCCTGCCACTGCAAAGCAGGCCGGGCTTAGCGCTGATTAGCCTGCGATGTCGCACCCCGTGGCTTCTTGCAATTGTTCACGGGTAACACCCGACGCCAGCTCTACCAGCTTGAGCCCTTGCTCGGTGACATCCAGCACCCCTAAATCGGTGATGATGCGATCCACCACACCCACGCCAGTGAGCGGCAGATCGCATTGCTTAAGCAGTTTGTGGGCGCCACCTTTGGCGGTGTGCTCCATCAATACCACCACGCGTTTGACTCCGGCCACCAAATCCATGGCCCCGCCCATGCCTTTAACCATCTTGCCGGGAATCATCCAGTTCGCCAGGTCACCCTTCTCGGAGACTTGCATCGCGCCCAGGATCGACAGGTTGATGTGCCCGCCGCGAATCATCGCGAAAGAGTCCGCGCTATTAAAGAAGCTGCTCCCGGGCAAGGTGGTGATGGTCTGCTTACCCGCATTGATCAAGTCAGCATCGACTTCTTCTTCAGTGGGAAACGGACCAATCCCCAACAGACCATTCTCACTTTGCAGCCAGACGTCCATACCTTGCGGGATGTAGTTGGCCACCAGCGTCGGCAAACCAATGCCCAGGTTGACGTAAAAACCATCCTGCAGTTCTTGGGCGGCGCGGTGCGCCATTTCTTCACGAGTCCAGGCCATACTTAGGCGCTCCGCACAGTGCGTTGTTCGATGCGTTTTTCCGGGGTGGCATTGAGGATCAGCCGCTGTACGTAGATCCCGGGCAAATGAACCTGATCAGGTTCGATCTCGCCAATTTCAACGATTTCTTCCACCTCGACCACACACACTTTCGCGGCCATCGCGGCCAACGGGTTGAAGTTGCGCGCTGTTTTATTGAACAGCAGGTTGCCTGATTTATCGGCTTTCCAGGCTTTAACCAGTGCGACGTCGGCACGCAGTGAGCGCTCCATGACGTACCACTCGCCATCGAATTCGCGGGTTTCTTTGCCTTCGGCAACCAGGGTTCCGTAACCGGTCTTGGTGTAGAACGCCGGAATACCAGCGCCACCCGCGCGCAGCTTCTCAGCCAGCGTCCCTTGTGGGGTGAACTCAAGCTCCAACTCACCGGCCAGGTACTGACGTTCGAATTCTTTGTTCTCCCCCACGTAGGAAGAAATCATTTTACGAATTTGCCGCGTGGTCAGCAGTTGACCCAGGCCAAACCCGTCTACACCGGCGTTATTGCTGATCACGGTCAACTCGCGCTTGCCACTGTCGCGCAAGGCAGCGATCAGGGCTTCTGGAATCCCGCACAATCCAAAACCGCCCACGGCCAGGGTCATCCCGTCTTCGACGAGCCCCTGCAAGGCGGATTCAGCACTCGAGTAAATCTTATTCACTTGTTATTCCTCGAATTGGCCACGGTGCGCCTGGCACCTGTGGCCTGCTTGCTTTAGTCGAGGACGGACACCTAAGAAAACGGCTGTCGCCCACCCCCCGATCTTGGCTGCCCCAGCCTTAGGCCAGAGCGTTGCCCGAGTGTAGGGGAAGGCGGCGAAGGAACTCTAGCCATGAGTGTGGATGGCGTAGAAATAAATGCAGGGTGTGTCGCGTTTGCGCAACGCTTTGACGGGTAAGTCGGGCCACGGATACGATCTTTAACAAACTCGTAACAATTGCCCTACAAAATACTTAGCTCGCTAATTTTAAACCCGCCGCCTAGACGTATATAAAGACCGACGTGATTTTAACGTTGCACAGACAAAAATCTTCTCTCGCCTTATGGCTGCAGGGAACTAGACTCTGATTCAGTTTTGTATGATGTTCGCAGGCCCGGATTCAATCGAAGCATATCCAGTCCCACGTCGACCCAGGACTCCGCTTCTTTATGAAGTTCAAAACTGTCGGGAACCAGCAGCCATTGCCCGATAAGACCGTCGATATAGGCGTGAAAACAGATGGCTGCGCGGCGTACGTCGAGGGTTTCGGGGAGTTGGTGCCGATGAATCGCATTGATCAGGGTGAGCTCAATCCGAGTGTTGCAGTCGATCATTGCCACTTGGCGCTGACGTCGCAAATCGCACATTTCGTCAGTGAATTCACACTTATGAAACAAAATCTCATTAATTCGCCGAGTTTTTGGATCAATTGCCACTTGGTGAAGCAAATGGATCAGCAGCTTGCGCATGCAGCCAAGCGGGTCGATTTCGTCTTGACTCTTACAGGCTTCAGCGAGCGCATCCAAAGGCTCATGCAAACTGTCCAGCATCGCCTGCACAACGTCGGCCTTGTTGCTGAAATGCCAGTAGATCGCGCCTCGCGTCACCCCGGCCAGCGTGGCGATATCAGCCAGCGTCGTGCGCGCAACACCTCGCTCATAGAAAGCCCTTTCGGCTGCTTCGAGAATCGCACTGCGGGTTTCCTGCGCTTCTTCTTTGGTACGACGCACCATGGCAATAAAAACCTCAATCAGGGTGGTCCTAACGGCTCTGAAAAGCCCCCAAGACCTATATCGGGTGGCGTTTGTTGTGCCTTATCCCGGCCTACAGCTCACGCAATGAAAAGGGCTGAAACATGTCTTTAACGACACAACCCTGCTATTTACAAACAGACACGAATGTAAGTATATTCCTTAGCAAGCTACTTATCCACCCGGAACAGCTTTCTTTACCCTTCCACTATTCTTGTGCGCTTTCGCGTGCCTGACCCGAGGATCTTCATGCAATTCAAGCCAGCTGTTACCGCTCTGGTTGCCGCCGTCGCCCTGGCATCGCTGCTCAGCGGATGCAAAAAGGAAGAAGCGGCACCTGCCCCCCAAATCCCTCAGGTCGGTGTTGTCACGCTGAAAGCCCAGCCCTTTACCTTGACGACCGACCTTCCAGGCAGAACAACATCCTACCGTTCTGCCGAGGTTCGCCCACAAGTGAACGGGATTATTCTTAAGCGCCTGTTCAAAGAAGGCTCTGACGTCAAAGTCGGTCAGCAGCTGTATCAAATTGATCCGGCCATCTATGAAAGTGCCGTCTTGAGCGCACGCGCGACCTTACAGTCGGCCAAATCACTGGCTGACCGCTACAAGCAATTGGTCGCAGAGCAAGCCGTAAGCCGCCAGGAATACGACAACGCCGAAGCCGCGCGCCTTGAAGCTGAAGCCACGCTGAACACGGCTCAGGTCAACTTGCGTTACACCAAGGTATTGGCACCTCTGACCGGCCGCATCGGTCGTTCGCTCTACACCGAAGGCGCGCTGGTCACCAGCGGCCAGGCCAATGCTCTGGCAGTGATCACGCAACTGGACCCGATCTACGTGGACGTGACCCAGTCGTCGGTTGAAATGCTGGAGCTGCGCAAAGACCTCGCCGATGGCCGCCTGAAGAAAGCTGGCGAAAATGCCGCCAAGGTCAAGCTGACACTGCCCGATGGCAGTGAGTATGGTCAGGAAGGCCGCCTTGAATTCAGCGAAGTCTCGGTCGACGAAACCACCGGTTCGGTGACCTTGCGCGCCGTATTCCCCAACCCTGATGAAATCCTCTTGCCCGGCATGTTTGTGCACGCGCAACTGGAAGCCGGCATCGACAGCAATGCAATCCTCGCCCCTCAAGTGGGCGTGACCCACAACCTCAAAGGTCAACCGACAGCATTGATTGTCGGCCCGGACAACAAGGTTGAGCTGCGTGTGCTTGAAGCATCGCGCACCGTGGGCAGCGACTGGCTGGTCGAGAAAGGCCTGAACCCGGGCGATCGCCTGATTACTGACGGCCTGCAATTCATCAAGCCTGGCGTTGAAGTCAAAATCATGGAAAAACCACAAGGCGCAACCCCGGCATCTGCCCCGGCAACAGAAAAAGCTGCAGGCAGTAAAGGGGAATAAACCATGTCGAAATTTTTTATCGACCGTCCGATTTTCGCTTGGGTAATCGCCCTTGTGATCATGCTGGTCGGGGCACTTTCGATCTTGAAACTGCCAATCAACCAGTACCCGAGCATCGCGCCACCGGCCATCTCGATCTCCGTGACCTATCCGGGTGCTTCGGCACAAACCGTACAGGACACCGTGGTTCAGGTGATCGAGCAACAGCTCAACGGTATTGACCACTTGCGTTATGTGTCGTCTGAAAGTAACTCCGACGGCAGCATGACCATCACCGCGACCTTTGAGCAAGGGACTGACCCGGACACCGCCCAGGTGCAGGTGCAGAACAAGCTCAACCTGGCCACCCCACTGCTGCCCCAAGAGGTTCAGCAGCAAGGTATCCGTGTGACCAAGGCAGTGAAAAACTTCCTGATGGTTATCGGCGTGGTGTCTGAAGACGGCAGCATGAACAAGGATGACTTGTCCAACTACATCGTCTCCAACATGCAAGACCCGATCTCCCGTACCGAAGGTGTGGGTGACTTCCAGGTGTTTGGTGCCCAGTACGCCATGCGCATCTGGCTCGACCCGGCCAAGCTGAACAAGTACAACCTGACCCCGATTGACGTTAAATCCGCCATTTCCTCGCAGAACGTACAGGTGTCTTCCGGGCAACTGGGCGGCCTGCCAGCGGTCAAAGGCCAGGAACTGAACGCCACCATCATCGGCAAGACGCGCCTGCAAACTGCCGAAGAGTTCAAAAAGATCCTGCTCAAGGTCAACACCGACGGCTCGCAAGTACGCTTGCATGATGTCGCGGAAGTCGCCCTGGGCGGTGAAAACTACAGCATCAGCGCGCAGTACAACGGCAAGCCGTCCTCGGGCCTTGCAATCAAGCTGGCGACCGGTGCCAACGCACTGGACACCGCCAAGGCGCTGCATAAAACCATCGACGACCTGGCCCCGTTTTTCCCGCCCGGCATGAAAGTGGTTTACCCGTACGACACCACGCCCGTGGTATCGGCCTCGATCAAAGGGGTGGTTGAAACCCTGGTCGAAGCGGTTGCGCTGGTGTTCCTGGTGATGTTCCTGTTCCTGCAGAACTTCCGCGCCACCATCATCACGACGATGACCGTGCCAGTGGTATTGCTCGGTACTTTCGGGATCCTGGCGGCGGCCGGTTTCAGTATCAACACCTTGACCATGTTCGGCATGGTACTGGCCATCGGCTTGCTGGTGGACGACGCCATCGTGGTGGTGGAAAACGTCGAACGGGTCATGAGTGAAGAAGGCCTGCCCCCCAAAGAAGCCACCAAGAAATCCATGGAGCAAATCCAGGGAGCGCTGGTCGGTATTGCCTTGGTGCTGTCAGCCGTACTGCTGCCCATGGCGTTCTTCAGCGGCTCGACCGGTGTGATCTACAAGCAGTTCTCGATCACCATTGTTTCGGCGATGGCGCTTTCGGTACTGGTTGCCCTGATCTTCACCCCGGCCCTGTGCGCCACCATGCTTAAGCCGGTCAAGAAAGGCGACCATGGTGAGAACAAGCGCGGCTTCTTCGGCTGGTTCAACCGCACATTCGACAGCGGTGTAAAACGCTACGAGAAAGGTGTCGGCAACATCCTGCGCCACAAAGCGCCGTACTTGCTGGCCTATGTCTTGATCGTTGTCGGCATGGTGTTCCTGTTCACCCGCATCCCGACCTCGTTCCTGCCGGAAGAAGACCAGGGCGTTCTCTTCGCTCAGGTACAAACCCCGGCCGGTACAACCGCTGAACGCACCCAGGTCGTAATTGACCGTATGCGTGAATACTTGCTGACTGACGAGTCGGCGGCGGTGTCCTCGGTCTTTACCGTTAACGGCTTTAACTTCGCCGGTCGCGGCCAAAGCTCAGGCCTGGCGTTCATCATGCTCAAACCGTGGGCCGACCGTGATGCCGATAACAGCGTATTTGCGCTGGCGGCACGCGCTCAGGCGCACTTCTCCACCTTCCGCGACGCCATGGTGTTTGCCTTTGCTCCGCCGGCTGTTATGGAACTGGGTAACGCCACTGGCTTTGACGTGTACCTGCAAGACCGTGCCGGTATTGGCCACGAAAAGTTGATGCAAGCCCGTAACCAGTTCCTGGGCATGGCATCGCAGAGCAAAATCCTGGCAGGCGTGCGTCCTAACGGCCTGAACGATGAACCTCAGTACCAGCTGGAAATCGATGACGAAGCAGCCCGCGCCCTTGGCGTAGGTCTGAGCGACATCAACAACACCCTGTCCATCGGTCTGGGTGCCAGCTATGTCAACGACTTCATCGACCGTGGTCGTGTGAAAAAGGTCTATCTGCAAGGCGAAGCTGACTCGCGGATGAACCCCGAAGACCTGAAAAAATGGTATGTGCGCAACGCTGAAGGAACCATGGTGCCGTTCTCTGCGTTTGCCAAGGGCAAGTGGATTTACGGTGCGCCGAAGCTGTCGCGTTACAACGGCGTAGAAGCCATGGAAATCCTGGGCGCCCCGGCACCCGGCTACAGCAGTGGTGAAGCCATGGCTGAAGTCGAAGCACTGGCCAAGAAGCTGCCGGCAGGCGTCGGTATTTCCTGGACCGGCCTGTCCTACGAGGAGCGTCTGTCAGGTTCGCAAGCACCTGCGCTGTATGCGATTTCCTTGTTGATGGTGTTCCTGTGTCTCGCGGCACTGTATGAAAGCTGGTCGATTCCGATTGCGGTCATGCTGGTGGTGCCTCTGGGGATTATCGGTGCACTGCTGGCCACTAGCCTGCGGGGGCTGTCCAACGACGTGTACTTCCAGGTGGGCTTGCTGACGACCATCGGTCTGGCCTCGAAAAACGCCATCCTGATCGTCGAGTTCGCCAAAGAGCTGCACGAACAAGGGCGAACCTTGACCGAAGCCGCCATTGAAGCCTGCCGCATGCGTCTGCGCCCGATCATCATGACCTCGCTGGCGTTCGTACTGGGCGTTATCCCGCTGGCCATTTCTTCGGGCGCAGGTTCGGGTAGCCAGCACGCCATTGGTACAGGTGTGATCGGCGGTATGATCACTGCAACTGTTCTGGCCGTGTTCTGGGTGCCGCTGTTCTTCGTCGCGGTGTCGTCCTTCGGCAGCGGCAAGGACAACGACCCGGAAAAGAAAGTGGACCTGACTAAAACTCCAAATCAAGAGGCTGGCCAATGAGCAAGTCGCTTCTCGCAGTCGCCGTAGCAGCGTTTACGCTGGGCGGCTGCTCGCTGATCCCTGACTACCAGCGCCCTGAAGCCCCGGTAGCAGCGCAGTACCCGCAAGGCCCGGCCTACAAGCCTAACGAAGCGCCGGCTCAAGCGGCGGCAGAACAAGGCTGGCGTGAGTTTTTCCGCGACCCGGCCCTGCAACAGTTGATTCAGACAGCTCTGGTGAACAACCGCGACCTTAGGGTCGCGGCCCTGAACATTGATGCGTATGCCGCGCAGTACCGTATTCAACGTGCCGATCTGTTCCCGGCAGTGACGGCCAATGCCAGCGGCAGCCGTCAACGGATGCCAGCACGCCTGTCGCAAACGGGCGAGTCAGGCATCACCAGCCAATATTCGGCGACCCTCGGGGTCAGCGCGTACGAGCTGGATCTGTTTGGCCGCGTTCGCAGCCTGAGCGATCAGGCCTTGCAGAACTACTTTGCGACCGAAGAAGCCCGACGCACCACTCAGATCAGTCTGGTTGCCAGCGTCGCCAATGCTTACTTGACCTGGCAAGCCGACAAAGAGCTGCTCAAGCTGACTGAAGACACGCTCAAGGCGTTCGATGAGAGCTACAAGCTCACCTTGCGCAGCAATGAGGTGGGCGTTGCTTCGGCGCTGGAAGTCAGCCAGTCGCGGACCTCGGTGGAAAACGCCAAGGTTCAACTGGCCCGCTACACGCGCCAAGTGGCTCAGGATCAGAACAGCCTGGCCTTGCTACTCGGCACGAGCATTCCGCAGAACCTGCCCGCAAGCAAACCGCTCGCTGCTGATCTGCTGACCGAAGTACCGGCAGGCCTGCCTTCAGATTTGTTGCAACGCCGTCCTGACATTCTGGAAGCCGAGCACAAGTTGCTGGCCGCCAATGCCAATATCGGCGCCGCACGTGCCGCGTTCTTCCCGAGCATCAGCCTCACCGCCAATGCCGGGACCTTGAGCCCGGACCTGTCGGGGCTGTTCAAGGGAGGCTCGGGCACTTGGCTCTTCTCGCCGCAAATCAACCTGCCCATCTTTAACGCAGGGGCTTTGCGCGCCAGCCTGGACTACTCGAAAATCCAGAAGGACATCACCGTCTCGCAGTATGAGAAGGCGATCCAGACAGCATTCCAGGAAGTATCTGACGGCCTGGCAGCGCGCCAGACCTACAATCAACAGTTGCAAGCCCAGACGGACTTCGTTAACGCCAACCAGGATTACTACCGGTTAGCCGAGCGTCGTTATCGGATTGGTGTCGACAGCAACCTGACGTTCCTTGATGCACAACGCTCCCTGTTCAGCGCGCAACAATCGTTGATCAGTGACCGCCTTTCGCAGCTGACCAGTGAAGTCAATTTGTACAAGGCGCTGGGTGGCGGCTGGTACGAACAGACCGGGCAAAACCGCCCGATCTCGTCCGAGCCGCCGAAGGCCTGATAGAGAAACTGCTAAACACACAAACCCGCCTTTTGGCGGGTTTGTGTGTTCAAGGGCGGTGAATTTACCTAAACGCGCTGAGCATTTTCTCCCCTGACGTGCCTTGCCCGTAGATCACTCCAGTGGGCGTGAAAATGAAATACATGGCTTAAAGTCCTGACTGCCTTATTAATGGATATCAGATCCCGACCCAACATGCTGCTTTGCGCAACGATGCTTAGCCCTTATGGCAACCGTAGGATATGCAAACTTGATAGTCGCCGCTGCGGTTCAGCACTGTATAAGCGGCCCTGAAAGATTGATCCGCCTCAGTTGCCTGGCCATTTAACTACCTGACTGAACGCGCAGGGTGATTTCACCCATCGCTCTTTGCGCACGTGCAACCCGTACCGTGTGGATATAGAACGCGCGTTCTATATCCACACTTCACTTATCCAAGAACACCCCCTCCTCAGAAGTTATTGGCTCCTGAAAGACGCTCATTGATTAATCATTCAATACGTTTGTTTCTTTCGTCCGATAACCTGCTGTTTTGTCACTCATGGAAGTTGACGTGCCCGAACAGCTTCGGCGATAGTAGCAGCCACTGTTCAGACGCAGCACAGAACAGTCTACACGCGGGCTAAATTGCCACTCTCTCAACCGCCTCTTCTTGGCCCATTCAGCGCCAGGACGGTCACCGAGCGATTGAGTGTTGCGTGGCTTTTTAAAAAGGGTGAAGTCGCAAACTTTAACAGGACAGTTAAAGCGTCCCGGTGCGTGGGACATGGCGGTTTAATAGCCGGCTTATTGATGAGCGACGTACACGGCCAATACGCATCAACCGATTCAAACTCTACTTAATTAGGTAACACTGTGACGAAAGACGAACTGCGCGCTGAACTTGAGCGTCAGGAGCAACGTTACAAGGACGTTTACGGTGGTGAAGTGACGACTTACGCAGCTCAACCCGAGCCCGAGCGTAAGCCATGGCGCAAGCGCGCCAGCCTGCTTGACCAGGCCTTCACACAAGAAATCCAGAAAATTGAAAAAGAGTTAAAACCCGAGGCCCCCTGACAGGGGCTTCGTCTGCGCCCTGCCGAAACCGGCCTGTAGGGTAAACCCGCCAAAGGCGTGTGCACCCATCAACCTGTACGAACGGCTGTGTTCAAGGTGCGCAATGCAAGCCGGATCGTGCAACTGAAGCCACTCAGTAGCGCTCGCTTGGGATTTTCAGGCCTCTGACAAGAACAGGCTGCGGCTAAACACCGCAAAAAAGAAATTTCATACGCCCCACTCAGACCTGTTCCAAAGGCCAGCGCTTGTCTGCCAAACAGCGTAGAGCCTTTGTTATCAGTGGCTTGGAAGCGTTTTCCGACCCATTGACGCTGACCGGTCTGACAAGTTTTTTCATTTACAGATGTTACCAACGGGCAGCTAGTGCATCGATTACCAAGGTTTTCTGGCATAATCCGGCCCCCTTTATGACCGTGTCAGAAAACCTTCATGATCGATCTATTAAGCGGATTGGATGCCTGGGTTCTTGTCAGCCTCTTCTTCGCCCTAGCCTTTGTTCTCGCGTTTGAGTTCATCAACGGCTTTCATGACACCGCGAATGCGGTAGCGACTGTCATCTACACCAAAGCCATGCCGCCTCACCTGGCGGTGTTCTTTTCCGGTGTGTTCAATTTTCTTGGCGTTTTGCTGGGTGGTGTGGGTGTGGCATACGCCATTGTCCATTTGCTACCGGTCGAACTGCTGGTCAATGTGAATACCGGACATGGCCTGGCCATGGTGTTCTCACTGCTTGCAGCGGCCATCACCTGGAACTTGGGTACTTGGTACTTCGGCATCCCGGCCTCCAGCTCCCACACCTTGATCGGTTCGATCCTGGGTGTAGGCCTGGCCAACGCATTGATCACCGGCATCCCGGTGAGCGATGGCGTGAACTGGCAGAAGGCAATCGACATTGGTGCTTCGCTGGTGTTCTCGCCGCTGGCAGGCTTTGTTGTCGCCGGTTTACTGCTGGTAGGCCTTAAGTGGTGGCGTCCGAACTCCAAGATGCACAAGACGCCCGAGCAACGCCGCAAGCTGGATGACAAGAAGCATCCGCCGTTCTGGAACCGTCTGGTACTGGTGATCTCGGCCATGACCGTGAGCTTCGTGCACGGCTCCAACGATGGCCAGAAAGGTATCGGCCTGATCATGCTGGTGTTGATCGGTATCGTGCCAAGCGCCTTCGTACTGGACCTCAACAGCACGACGTATCAGATCGAACGCACACGCGACGCGACCCTGCACTTGAGTCAGTTCTATCAACGCAATCACGCGAGCCTCAGCGAGTTCCTGGCGCTGGGTAAAAGCGTGAAAGACGACTTGCCGGGCGAGTTCCGCTGCAACCCGCAACAAACCGAGCCGACCATCGCGGCCTTGCTCAGTTCGTTGAAAGGTGTCGAGAACTATCAGTCGCTGTCGGCCGAGAAGCGTATCGAGATCCGTCGTTACCTGCTTTGCCTGGATGACACCGCGAAGAAAGTCAGCAAATTGCCAGTGCTTGAGCCACGCGAGAAAGCGGACCTCGAAAAACTGCGCAAAGACCTGACGGCCACCACTGAATACGCGCCGTTCTGGGTGATTCTGGCGGTAGCCCTGGCCTTGGGCCTGGGCACCATGGTTGGCTGGAAACGCGTGGTCAAGACCATCGGCGAGAAGATCGGCAAACAAGGCATGACCTACGCACAGGGCATGGCGGCACAGATCACCACCACCTTTGCCATTGGCCTGGCCAACATCTTCGCCTTGCCGGTATCCACGACTCACATTCTGTCGTCGGGTGTCGCGGGCACTATGGTTGCGAACAAAAGTGGCCTGCAAGGCAACACCATCAAGACGATTCTGATGGCATGGGTGCTGACGTTACCCGCAACGATTGCACTCTCAGCTGCGTTGTTCTGGCTGGCGTCCAAAGCGCTCGCCTAAGCGGCAAACGCACTAAAAAAGGTACGCCCCGGGGCGTACCTTTTTTTTGCCTGACGCAGGCACTCAACGGACACTTGCGGCATGGCCTGGCAATAACGACACGCCCCTGCACAAAACACACACGCAAAAAAATAGGCGACCGAAGTCGCCCAAAATGCCTTGCGTGCTCGCGTACCGAAAAGACCCGGCGCTACTTATTGCGCTTCTGGGAGTCTTTCCAGATAAAAATGCCCAAACCCGCGAAAAACAGGACCATGAGGCCGACGGTAAGTACTCCAGCGATAACCACATTATCGAGAAACATGACGGCCTCCTGCGCGTGTTTGTTTGTGTGAAGCCAGAATAACCAGACGCGCAGGCGAGGAACTTGACCGGGATCAATAGTGACCACCGCTTCGAGGACGTTAGGGGGAATAGTTGACGCAGATCAGGAAAAACGCCGCAGTTCAGCGTTTTTTAGGCTTTTTCTTTGGCTTTTTCTTGGGACTGGTCAGGGGCCAGGCCTGCTCAAACGCCTGGCGTACTTCATTAAGGCGCTTTTCGTTGAGGTCATGCACGCGTTTGGCACGTTCGGCACCCAGGTCTACCAGCTTGCTGTCTTGGTTCATAACGGGATCGGATCACTGTCAATGTGTCGGCAAGGGCCCATAATGCGGCGCGCCAGCCGAGCTGACCAGAAAAAATTCAGACCTCGATATCCACCCACTGGCCCTGACGCGGCGCACCGTCGATCAGCGGCGAGACGGGCACGGTATTGTCTTCATTCAATTCATCGCCCGGCACGATGACCACCTCTTGAGTCTGATCGCGCGACTCACGCCGACGCTTGTCCTGCTGGCGTCGTTGCTCTTCGCGCAACAACAGCGAGGCCTGATCGGGGTCCTGATTCTTCAAGTTGATCGTGCTGTCACCCGAGCTGGCTTGCGCTGGCACCACGGGCGGAATATCCGGACGCGGGCGCACCGGGTCCTGCTGGGATGTGACGGGCACCACACTGATGGGAAGGATCGGCGGCAGCATAATTATTGTTCTCCTGTTTTCAGGCTGTCGGCCCGACGCCGATTGACTTGAGGCGCCCGTTAAATCCGGCAGCAGCCTGAAGGACGTCGATCAGGTTTTTATCAGAGACCTTTGGTCTCAGGCCCTCGTTCCGTTAATATACTCGGCTTTTTCAAAGCGGGAGTCAGGCAGCATGGCGCAGCAGTATCAACCGGGGCAACGCTGGATTAGTGACAGCGAAGCTGAGCTAGGTTTAGGCACCGTTCTGGCACAGGACGGTCGCTTGTTGACCGTGCTCTATCCGGCCACTGGCGAAACCCGTCAATATTCGCTGCGCAACGCACCGCTTACGCGCGTACGTTTCTCGCCGGGTGATTCCATCATCCACTTCGAAGGCTGGAAGATGACCGTGCGCGAAGTCGAAGATGTCGACGGTCTGATGGTGTACCACGGCCTTAACGAGCAAAACGAAGTCGTTACCCTGCCCGAAACCCAACTGTCCAACTTCATTCAGTTCCGTCTGGCCAGCGACCGTCTGTTCGCCGGGCAAATTGACCCGCTGTCCTGGTTTTCGCTGCGTTATCACACCCTTGAGCACACCAGCCGCCAGCTGCAATCGCCGCTGTGGGGCCTGGGTGGCGTACGGGCGCAACCAATCGCCCACCAATTGCACATTGCCCGTGAAGTCGCGGATCGCATTGCGCCACGTGTCCTGCTGGCTGACGAAGTGGGCCTGGGCAAAACCATCGAAGCCGGCCTGGTGATTCATCGCCAGTTGCTGAGCGGTCGTGCAAGCCGCGTGCTGATCGTGGTTCCCGAGAACCTGCAGCACCAGTGGCTGGTTGAGATGCGTCGTCGCTTCAACCTTGAAGTCGCGCTGTTTGATGAAGAACGCTTTATCGAAAGCGATGCCAGCAACCCGTTTGAAGACACCCAACTGGCGCTGGTAGCGCTGGAATGGCTGGTGGACGATGAAAAGGCGCAAGACGCGCTGTTCGCCGCCGGCTGGGACCTGTTGGTGGTCGACGAAGCCCACCACCTGGTCTGGCACGAAGACAACGTCAGCCCCGAGTACGCGCTGGTTGAACAGTTGGCCGAAACCATCCCTGGCGTCCTGTTGCTGACCGCGACCCCGGAGCAGTTGGGTCAGGACAGCCACTTTGCCCGTTTGCGCCTGCTCGACCCCAACCGCTTCCACGACCTGGCGGCCTTCAGGGCCGAAAGTGAAAACTACCGCCCCGTGGCTCAGGCGGTGCAGGAGCTGCTGGACAAAGGCAGCCTGTCGCCGCAAGCACATGCCACCATTCACGGCTTCCTCGGCGCTGAAGGCGATGCCTTGCTGGCTGAAGTCAACGCCGGTGATGCCGAGGCCAGCGCACGTCTGGTGCGTGAACTGCTGGACCGTCACGGCACGGGCCGCGTGCTGTTTCGCAACACCCGCGCCGCTGTTCAGGGCTTCCCGGAGCGCAAACTGCACGCCTACCCCCTGCCCTGCCCGGACGAATACCTGGAATTGCCGCTGGGCGATCACCCCGAGCTGTACCCCGAAGTCAGCTTCCAGTCGCAGCCGGACATCAGCGAAGAACAACGCTGGTGGAATTTCGACCCTCGCGTCGAGTGGCTGATCGACACCCTGAAAATGCTCAAGCGCACCAAAGTGCTGGTCATCTGCGCCCACGCCGAAACCGCAATGGACCTTGAAGACGCCCTGCGCGTACGTTCCGGCATCCCGGCCACGGTGTTCCACGAGGGCATGAACATCCTGGAGCGCGACCGTGCCGCGGCGTACTTCGCTGACGAAGAATTCGGTGCTCAAGTGCTGATCTGTTCGGAAATCGGCAGTGAAGGCCGTAACTTCCAGTTTGCCCATCACCTGGTGTTGTTCGATCTGCCGTCGCACCCCGATTTGCTGGAACAGCGTATTGGCCGTCTCGACCGTATCGGCCAAAAGCACGTGATCGAACTGCACGTGCCGTACCTTGAAACCAGCCCGCAACAGCGTCTGTTCCAGTGGTACAACGAAGCGCTTAACGCGTTCCTCAACACGTGCCCGACCGGCAACGCGTTGCAGCACCAGTTCGGCCCGCGCCTGCTGCCGTTGCTCGAAGCCGCCGACGATGACCAGTGGCAAGCCCTGATCGACGAAGCCCGTACCGAACGCGAACGTCTTGAAGAAGAACTGCACACCGGCCGCGACCGCTTGCTGGAGTTGAACTCAGGCGGCGCAGGTGAAGGCGAAGCGCTGGTGGAGGCGATCCTTGAGCAAGACGATCAATTCGCCTTGCCGATCTACATGGAAACCCTGTTCAACGCGTTCGGCATCGACAGCGAGGATCACTCCGAAAACGCCCTGATCCTCAAGCCCAGCGAAAAAATGCTGGATGCGAGCTTCCCGCTGGGTGACGACGAAGGCGTGACCATCACCTACGATCGCAATCAGGCACTGTCGCGCGAAGACATGCAGTTCATCACCTGGGAACACCCGATGGTGCAAGGTGGCATGGACCTGGTGTTGTCCGGTTCGATGGGCAACACCGCCGTGGCGCTGATCAAAAACAAGGCACTCAAGCCGGGCACGGTATTGCTTGAGCTGATTTACGTCAGCGAAGTGGTTGCCCCGCGCGCCCTGCAATTGGGCCGCTACCTGCCCCCTGCTGCCCTGCGCTGCCTGCTGGACGCCAACGGCAACGACCTGTCTTCGCGCGTGTCGTTCGAAACCCTGAATGAACAACTTGAAAGCGTGCCACGTGCCAGCGCCAACAAGTTCGTGCAGGCTCAGCGCGACCAGCTCACGCCAAAGATCAACGCCGGTGAAGCCAAAATTGCGCCGCGTCATGCTGAACGTGTCGCTGAGGCCCAGCGTCGTCTGGCCGCTGATACCGAAGAAGAACTGGCACGCCTGACCGCGTTGCAGGCCGTCAACCCGAGCGTGCGTGACAGCGAACTCGTGGCATTGCGTAAACAGCGTGAACAGGGCCTGGCCATGCTTGAAAAAGCAGCGCTGCGTCTTGAGGCCATTCGCGTTCTGGTCGCAGGCTAACCCTAAAACGCTCGTCACTGCGCCAGACTGCAACGGTCTGCCCGTCAGTCACTTAAGGATCGGGTAAGAGACTCAGCGCTCTTACCCGACCGGCGTCTAATCGCTGATTGCCAGCAAGTTTGGCTATAAAAACCTGCTGCTAATAGCAAAATGGTAAGCATCATCTTGCCATCATTCCGCCTTCCTACATTCCCCCTTCTACACTTCAGACAAGCTAGCGCCTGACGACTAGCACCCTGCACTCAGTGTTGAGGCATGCAATGGAATGGCTGGGCCTGCAGTTTATTGAAGACAACACCGCCAACGGAAAACTGCTTATAGCCAGCAGCCATAACCCGTACCTGGTGTTTCTTGCCTTTTTGGTTGTCTGCGCCGCGTGCCTGGCGACGTTGCATATGTATGAACGGGCGTGCAACGCAGAGAAACCGGCTGCCAAAACTGTCTGGCGCTGGGTGGGTGCAAGTTCGTTGGCGGGCGGCATCTGGGCCATGCATTTCATCTGCATGCTGGCTTTCCAATCCCCGCTCAACGTGCATTACGACTTGAGCATTACCATCGGGTCGCTGTTTATCGCACTGCTGTCAGCCGTCATCGCCATGCAGGTTTTAGTAAAACCCCACGTAACACGCGCCCGCCTTCTAGTTGCCGCGCTGGTGTTCGGTTCAGGCATTTGCGCCATGCATTACGTGGGCATGTCCGCCATGCACTCCAGCCATTTGCAGCACTACGACCCCATGCTGTTCGTGCTGTCGTTGCTGATCGCCGTTTCAGCCTGTTATGCATCATTGCTGCTGGCCCGTGCGCTGCGTAGCGCCAGCGGTCTGGTGCATCAGTTTTTCAAGTACTTCATCAGCTTGGTCGCCGGTCTGGCCATTCTCAGTGTCCATTTCGTGGGGATGTGGGCATTGCACACTTATGCCCCGTCAGATGGCACGTTAAACGCACCCATCGAAAACAATCACTGGCAACTGGCATTGACGGTAGCGCTGATCACCCTTCTATTAATCGGCAGCACCATCAGCGCAGCGTTGGTCGATAAAAAACTGCAACTCAAAGAACATGACCTCAGGCGCGTCAACGCGCTGCTTAGCCAACTGGATCAGGCGCGCGCCTCATTGCAACAAGTTGCGCATTACGATCCGCTGACCAACTTGATCAACCGTCGTGGCTTCAATCAATTGTTTGCCGAAAAGTTGATTGAACGCGCCAGCAATAACAGCATGCTGGCGGTCATGTTTCTGGATATTGACCACTTCAAACGCATTAACGACAGCTTGGGTCATGATGCCGGTGATGAGCTTCTCAAGGTGATTGCCGCGCAAATCAAAAGCGCAACCCGTCATCATGAAGACGTCGTGGCGCGTTTTGGCGGCGATGAGTTTTGCATCCTGTTCAGCCTGAACAGCCGCGAAGAAGCCCGAAACATGGCCCAGCGAATCATGCTCAAAATGAAAGAGCCGATTGAGCTGGCGGGCCGCCACATGGTCATGACCACCAGCATCGGGATCAGCGTGTTCCCCGATGATGGCACCACGATTGACGAACTCCTCAAGCATGCCGACCTGGCGCTGTATCAATCCAAAGACGCCGGGCGCAACAGCCTGCACTTTTTCAGTTCAAGCCTGAAAGCCCGCGCCTCGCTTGAATTGCAGATTGAGGAGGAACTGCGCACGGCCATGCGCGGCGATCACGGGCTGTTCCTGCACTATCAACCGATCTTCGACCTGAAAACCGGGCAGGTTGCCAAACTTGAAGCCTTGGTCCGCTGGCAACATCCGGAGCACGGGCTGCTGGGCCCGGACCGTTTTATTCATGTTGCAGAAGCCAATGACCTGATCGCAGAACTCGATAACTGGGTGTTGCGCAAGGCTTGCCATGACATGGCCGCGCTGACGGCGCTGGGCTGGACGGACATCAGCGTTACCGTGAACTGCTCGGCGTTGAATCTGGTGCGCGAAGCGCTGGGCGACGAAGTCGAAAGCGCTCTGCGCTCAAGCGGCCTGAGTGCCAATCGTCTGGAACTGGAAGTCACTGAAAACGCCTTGATGGGCAATATCAGCAATACATCTCACCTGTTGCGCCAAATCCGCTCGCTGGGCGTTTCCCTGTCAATCGACGACTTTGGCACCGGCTACTCTTCCCTTGCCTATTTGAAACGCCTGCCACTGAACACGTTGAAGATTGATCGATCCTTCATTCAAGACATCCCCAATTCCAGCCAGGACATGGAGATCGTTCAGGCCATCATCGTCATGGCTCACACCCTGCACCTGCAAGTGGTCACCGAAGGCGTAGAAACCAATCAGCAATTCGCATTCCTCAATCAGTACAACTGCGACTTTATTCAGGGCCACCTGCTCAGCCACCCCGTTCCTTTTGAGGCGCTGCACAGCTTGCTGCAGGCGCTCAACACAAGCCCCTTGGCGAGCTTTGATTTCAGTCCCTTACAGCTCTCAAGCCAGTAAATTGCCAGCATCCTCGCAACGGACCGAAAACAGTCATTAAAGAACCCACGGTTCAGGCCGATTCTTTTCTATCCGCGCCGTTTAAAAGCCTTATACAAAATAGGGATTAAGCGCCGCGAACGCCTGATCGCCCCGTAAATACGCGATTACCACCCTCGTATTGGCCTGTTGAATGTCCCTCAGCAGTCGTCCAGCCCAGACAGATGGCAAACAATGACGTCGAACAATAATGCGACACCCTTGGTCTCTGACGTGTCTCTAAAAACAATAAACGAGCCCCAACGTTCATCGAACAGTTATTCAAGCCAGCAGCCACTGGCGACTCAGCAGTACCTGTACTTCACCGAGACCAACACCGACCGGATTCTCGATAACCTCGACGGCTTGCGTGACATCGTGTTCCCGCAGCCAGAACTGATCGAGGGCGACAACGAGCACCGCGCCGAACAGCAATTTCCTTCGGTGTGCCTGATCGGGCTGGGCCGTTGCGGTTCCAACATTGCGCTGGATGTCGCCGAACTGGTGTACAACGCCCGCACCTTCTACCTCAACGAATTCAGTACGGTCGATCCGCGCCACGAAGACAAGCGCTACAGCCCCGGACAGTGGATTCGCAATAACCTGCGCCTGGTACACAGCAAGCCGACCAAACCCGTATTTCTGGTCGAGCCGCTGGTGCTGCTGGGGGATCTGGACAAGGACATCGCCGGGCGCATCCGGTTTTCGCGCAAGAGCGAAAAAAGTAACTTCATCCGCGACTACAGCAAAATGAAAATCATGGACTTGTCGGAAGTTCACGCAGGTGGTGCGGGTAATGCGCCTATTTTGGGTCAGTACCTGGCCAAGATTATTCTCAATAAAGATGCGCAGCGCTTCTCCAGCCCCGACTGGAAGCTGATCCACTCCTACCTGATCGACTCCTGCGGCATCAAGGCCAACCAGTCGCGTCTGTATTTCTCGATTTTCAGCGCTGGGGGCGGTACGGGCTCGGGCATGGCCTCGGAGTTCGGCCTGGCTCAACAGTTCTCGTACATGAACAAAACGTTCGACACGAAGCCCGCGGATGAACACGACAGTAAAAGCGGCCACGCCTTTGTCTTCGAGCCCATTTTCACCAGCGGCATTTGCGTGTTGCCGAACATCTCGGATCACCGCAGCGAAATGTCCGAGGCGCTGCACATCAACGCCGGTCGTTTGCTGTGTAAGTACCTGTCCGAAGAGTGGGACTTCTCATACAACTTCGATAATGAAGACTGCAGCGAAGCCAGTGTCATGGGGCGTATTCGCCCCTGGAACGCGATGATGCTGATATCCAACGACATCATGCGCTATGCCGAACAAAGCGATGACGGCACGATTCAGAACATCGACGTCAACGCGATGGAAAAGCACGCCAACCAATATATCTCGCAACAGATCTTCAACATTCTGACGGCCCAGGCAGTCACCACAGACTACGATCAGAATTACTTCCGACGCGCCGGGATCGACATTGGCGAAACCATCCGCCTCGACGCCAACGACTTGTTCATGAGTCTGGCCGGGCCTGTGGCCATTGCTTATGCAGAATCGGTGGTGCCTGAACAGCCCGTACCGGGCACAGACAAATTTAAAGTGTTCGAAAAAGAGCCGCCGCGACTGGACATCGATGACTTGTTCTTCCGTTCCATCGATTTGCCGCATTTCAACAAGGACACCCAGGCCATCGAAGGCATCAGCCTGCTGCCCATCGAGTCTCAGCGCTACCGTGCAGCGCTGGAACAATACAAGCACTCGGGGTATGACGCCGCCGCTCTGCATGACCTGCACTTCTTCAAGAACTGCTCATCGGTGGTGTCCATCGTGTCGCTGCCCAAGGACTACAAGCTGTCGTACATGGACTTGAACCGCCTCAAGACCCACCTCAACAGCCTGTTCCCCAACACCACCCTCAAGCGCTATGCGCTGGTGATTGGCGCCTCGGCCAACTTGTCGCTGACGACCCTGATCGCGAAAAGCCCATGTTTGTCGGATGATTTTCTGACCTTGATCGTGGCCTTTATCAAACGCTGCTTTGCCCGTAACCCTTACCGGTTTGACGACACGCTCGACGATTCGGTGCTGGAGTTCATCACGGGTGAGCACTTCGATGAAAGCCGGATCGATGAACTGCTCAACGCGTTTGAAAACCCGGCGAAAATCCTCGACACCAACTGGTACGCCATCAAACCGATGTACGAAAAGAAGTACCGCGAGCTGATCAACGATAAAGACAAATTTGTCTCTATCAACGACATCCGCCTGTCACGCGACTGCGTGAAAAAAGCCATCAAATACCTGCGCGAGATCTATCGCCACCGTATCGGCAAAACCCGGATCATCTCGCTCAACAGTCACACTGGTAAAACCGCGTACTGAGGCCGCACAGCAGATAAAAAAACGCCACAGCACTCACTGTGGCGTTTCTCTACGGCAACTGGCCACTATCGGGCAAGCGGTTACTGGCCTACACACTTGAGCGTGAGCGTTTTGCGCCTCAGCATCGCCCGATTTTGGTGCGCAGCATTAATTTGCTGCCCTTTCCTGGATCAAGATCCAGGGCGAAACCACCACTGCCCACAGCACCGGATCACGCTCGGCAAAGTCTAACGCCTGCGTATCAGACACTTTGTCGAGGCCTCCCTCGGCCATCCACTGCGCCACTTTCCCTGCCTCATCCTGGCTCACAGCCTGCGCCGCTTCGATCAAGTCCACATCGTCGCTGACCCACAGCAATTCACCTTTGGCGAAAAACTTTTCCAGCGCTTTCCATTCGATTGTTGAGGTCTCGCCGAGCAGCTTGGCATAGAGGGTGCTAGGTTCTTCGATCATGGGGTCCACCAGGTAAAAAATCGGCGCAATGATAGCGCTGCTGACCTGGTAGAAAAACCCGGATTCAGGTGGGAGCACGAAGAAAGCGACGGGGACGAGGCATGCGGGGGCACGACAGCAACATCCTGTTAATAAAGCCCCTGCCATTTCGCCGCCATTCTGTCTCTGTCTTTCGTTTAGGCGACATTTCTCGGTTTTTCCCTCTTCAGCCCGCTATTCAATCGCTGAAGGGCCGCTCTACACTGTACCGGTACAGTTGCAGGGGGGGATTGGCCGGGATTTTCGCTCAGAAACAGACCCGGTCCGGCTGCCTTGGCTTCCAGGACTATAAAAATTACAACAGAAGAGTGGAGCAACAATAAAGATGGCTATTAAGCATATGACTAAACTGTTTGCCGCTATGGTGTTGGCCGGCGTTGCCAGCCATTCGTTTGCCGCAGACACCATCAAGATCGGTATTGCCGGCGCCAAGACCGGCCCTCTGACCCAGTATGGCGACATGCAGTTCTCGGGCGCCAAGATGGCCATCGAACAAATCAACGCCAAGGGCGGTGTTGATGGCAAAAAGCTTGAAGCGGTTGATTACGATGACGCCTGCGACCCGAAACAAGCGGTTGCCGTTGCCAACAAAGTCGTCAATGACGGCATCAAATTTGTAGTCGGTCACCTGTGCTCCAGCTCAACTCAGCCAGCTTCGGACATTTACGAAGACGAAGGCATCATCATGATTACCCCGGCCGCCACCGGCCCGGAAATCACCGCTCGCGGTTACAAAATGATCTTCCGCACCATCGGTCTGGACAGCGCCCAAGGCCCTGCTGCCGGTAACTACATCGCGGATCACGTTAAGCCGAAAGTCGTCGCGGTATTGCACGACAAACAGCAATACGGTGAAGGCATCGCCACCGCCGTTAAAAAGACCCTGGAAGACAAAGGCGTCAAGGTCGCTGTCTTTGAAGGCGTCAACGCTGGCGAAAAAGACTACTCCTCGGTTATTGCCAAGCTCAAGCAAGCCAATGTCGATTTCGTTTACTACGGTGGTTACCACCCGGAACTGGGGTTGATCCTGCGTCAGACTAAAGAAAAAGGCCTGAACGCCAAGTTCATGGGCCCTGAAGGCGTGGGTAATGACTCTATCTCGCAAATCGCTCAGAGCGCTTCCGAAGGGCTGCTGGTAACCCTGCCGCAAGCATTCGACAAGGACCCGGCAAACCAGCCATTGGTTGAAGCTTTCGCTGCCAAGAAACAAGACCCCAGCGGCCCGTTCGTATTTCCGGCCTACGCGGCTGTAGAAGTAATTGCGCAAGGTATCGCGCAAGCCAAGAGCGAAGACCCGGCCAAAGTGGCAGAAGCCATCCACAAAGGTTCTTTCAAAACCCCTACCGGCGAGTTGACCTTCGACGAGAAAGGCGACGTGAAGAACTTCAAATTCGTCGTCTACGAATGGCATTTCGGCAAACCTAAAACCGAAGTCAGCCCTCAATAAGGGCCGCGTGTTGATCTGACAACGAAGCCCACTGCACAGCGGTGGGCTTTGTTTTACGGACGTTCGTTGGACTGAATTGGGGCTGCGTTTTCGTGATCCGAAAGCCTGTCCACCTGAAAATCTTTAAAACCGTCACCAGCGGTTCGCTGGGAGAAGGCTTGTGCGCCAAGTGGATGCAAATCCGCACCGCCAAGTCCGGAAAATGACTCCACCAGTGAAATGCGTCTCAGGTTTTTAGGAGCTTGGTAATGCCTGACATCTATCACTTTTTCCAAATGCTGGTTAACGGCCTCAACGTTGGCAGCACCTATGCCCTCATCGCCATCGGCTACACGATGGTGTACGGCATTATTGGAATGATCAACTTCGCCCACGGCGAGGTGTACATGATTGGTTCCTACATCGCGTTTATCGCCATTGCCGGACTGACCATGATGGGGCTGGACAGCGTGCCGTTGCTGATGACGGCAGCGTTCCTCGCCAGCATTGTGGTGACCAGTGCCTACGGCTACAGCATCGAACGGGTTGCCTACCGTCCGTTGCGCGGCAGCAATCGCCTGATCCCTTTGATCTCTGCCATTGGTATGTCGATCTTCCTGCAAAACATGGTGCTCTTGTCACAGGACTCAAAAGACAAATCCATCCCGAACCTGATTCCGGGAGGCTTCACCTTCGGGCCGGGTGGCGCGAGCGAAGTGGTTATTTCCTACATGCAGATTGTGGTCTTCATCGTCACCTTCCTGGCCATGCTGGGCCTGACGCTGTTCATCTCCCGTTCACGCTTGGGCCGCGCCTGCCGCGCCTGTGCCGAAGACATGAAGATGGCCAACCTGCTGGGCATCAATACCAACAACGTGATTGCGCTGACCTTTGTGATTGGTGCTGCTCTGGCCGCCGTCGCGGCGGTTCTGATCAGCGTGCAATACGGTGTGATCAACCCCAACGCCGGTTTTCTGGTGGGGCTAAAAGCCTTTACCGCCGCCGTGCTGGGGGGTATCGGCAGCATTCCTGGCGCCATGCTGGGCGGGCTGGTACTGGGGGTAGCTGAAGCCTTTGGCGCTGATATTTTCGGCGACCAATACAAAGACGTTGTGGCGTTTGGCCTGCTGGTATTGGTGCTGTTGTTCCGTCCGACCGGCATTCTGGGGCGTCCGGAGATCGAAAAAGTATGACTAGGAATCTTAAATCGGCGTTCTTCAGCGCCCTGTTGGTCTGGGCTGTGGCCTACCCGGTACTGGGTCTGAAACTGACCATCGTCGGCATCAACATCGAAGTTCACAACACCAGCACCTTCACGCTCAGCGTGATCGCCCTCTGTTCGTTGCTGATGTTTGTGCGCGTGTTGTTCAACCAGCAATTGAGCGCAGCCTGGAAAGCGTCGCCCAACCTGCCGAAAGTCCCTGCCAAAGCCACTAACTTTCTGACATTGCCCAGCACTCAGCGCTGGATCATCCTCGGTCTGGTGGTAGTGGCACTGGTGTGGCCGTTCTATGGCTCGCGTGGCGCGGTGGACATTGCGACCCTGATCCTGATCTACGTGATGCTGGGCCTTGGCCTGAACATCGTGGTGGGGCTCGCGGGCTTGCTGGACTTGGGTTATGTCGGCTTTTATGCCGTCGGCGCTTACACCTACGCGTTGCTGTCGCACTTTTTTGGCTTCAGCTTCTGGGTGTGCCTGCCACTGGCGGGCCTGATGGCTGCCACCTTCGGCTTTTTGCTGGGGTTCCCGGTCTTGCGTTTGCGGGGTGACTATCTGGCCATTGTGACCCTGGGCTTTGGCGAGATCATTCGCCTGTTCCTGCGTAACCTGACCGACATCACCGGCGGCCCCAACGGCATCAGCAACATCCCTAAGCCCACGCTGTTCGGATTGAGTTTCGACCGCACCGCTGCCGAGGGGATGCAGACATTCCACGAATACTTCGGCATCCCCTATAACTCGATCAACAAGGTTATTTTCCTGTACCTGATCGCGTTACTGCTGGTGCTGCTGGTGCTGTTCGTGATCAACCGTTTGCTGCGCATGCCGATCGGCCGGGCCTGGGAAGCCCTGCGTGAGGACGAAATCGCCTGCCGGGCACTGGGCTTGAACCCTACCGTCATCAAACTTTCGGCCTTCACCCTGGGCGCAACATTCGCCGGGTTTGCCGGTAGCTTTTTTGCGGCCCGCCAAGGGCTGGTGACCCCCGAATCGTTCACCTTCCTGGAGTCGGCGATCATTCTGGCCATCGTTGTGCTCGGCGGTATGGGTTCGCAGTTGGGCGTGATTCTGGCTGCCGTGGTGATGATTCTGCTCCCGGAAATGATGCGAGACTTCAGTGAATACCGGATGTTGCTGTTCGGCGCCCTGATGGTGCTGATGATGATCTGGCGTCCGCAAGGTCTGCTACCGATGCAACGTCCTCACCTGGAGCTGCGAAAATGAGCCGCGAGATACTGAAAGTCAGCGGCCTGAGCATGCGCTTTGGCGGCTTGTTGGCGGTCAACGGCGTGGGCCTGACCGTGAAGGAAAAACAGGTGGTTTCCATGATCGGCCCCAACGGGGCGGGTAAAACCACCGTCTTTAACTGCCTGACCGGGTTCTACAAGCCTTCGGCCGGAAGCATTTTGCTCGATGGCCAGGCGATTGAAGGCCTGCCCGGTCACGAAATTGCCCGCAAAGGCGTGGTGCGCACCTTCCAGAACGTGCGCCTGTTCAAGGACATGACGGCTGTCGAGAACTTGCTGATCGCTCAACATCGCCACCTCAACACCAATTTCCTGGCGGGCTTGTTCAAAACGCCAGCCTTTCGTAAAAGCGAACATGACGCCATGGAGTACGCTGCGTACTGGCTGGACAAGGTCAACCTGACCGAGTTCGCCAACCGCCCGGCGGGCACTTTGGCTTATGGCCAGCAACGGCGTCTGGAAATCGCCCGCTGCATGATGACGCGCCCGCGCATCCTCATGCTCGACGAACCCGCCGCCGGCTTGAACCCCAAGGAAACCGACGACCTCAAGGCGCTCATCGGCGTACTGCGTGAAGAGCACAACGCCACGGTGTTGCTGATTGAGCACGACATGAAACTGGTGATGAGCATCTCTGACCACATCGTGGTCATCAATCAGGGTGCGCCGTTGGCCGACGGCACACCGGAACAGATCCGCGACAACCCTGACGTGATCAAAGCCTATTTGGGGGAAGCGTAAATGCTGCAATTCGAAAACGTTTCAACCTTCTACGGCAAGATTCAGGCATTGCACAGCGTCAACGTCGAGGTCCGTCAGGGAGAAATCGTGACCCTGATCGGCGCCAACGGTGCGGGGAAATCCACGTTGATGATGACCCTGTGCGGTTCGCCACAGGCTCACAGCGGCAGTATTCGTTACTTGGACGAAGAACTGGTGGGGTTAAGTTCGGCGCAGATCATGCGCAAGAGCATCGCCGTGGTCCCTGAAGGACGTCGTGTCTTTGCTCGGCTGACCGTCGAAGAAAACCTCGCCATGGGCGGTTTTTTTACCGACAAGCACGAGTACCAGGAGCAAATGGACAAGGTGCTGCACCTTTTCCCGCGGCTCAAAGAGCGTTTCACCCAACGTGGCGGCACCATGTCCGGTGGCGAACAGCAAATGCTTGCCATTGGCCGGGCGCTGATGAGCAAACCCAAGCTGTTGTTGCTGGATGAGCCGTCACTGGGGCTGGCACCGATCATCATTCAGCAGATTTTCGACATCATCGAACAACTGCGCAAAGAAGGTGTGACGGTGTTTCTGGTGGAACAAAACGCCAACCAGGCCCTGAAAATTGCCGACCGCGCCTACGTGCTGGAGAACGGCCGGGTGGTCATGCAAGGCACGGGCGAGCAGTTGCTCTGCGATCCAAAAGTGCGCGACGCCTACCTCGGCGGCTAAGCCTGCCTGTGACACGAGAGCGGCCCTTCGGGGCCGTTTTTTTTTGCGCAGCGGTTTAACACGGTTGCACAGGCGCAGCGCGGCGTTTCAGCATCGACTCCACCCGCCCCAGCCACGCCATTTATTTTTTTCGACTCATCTGTAACAAAACCCGAGGTCGCCTCTCTAGTGGGGTAAGCCGGTCGCCATAACGCGCTGGCCACACTAAAAACTCAACCTCGGAGAATCACCATGTCTAACCTAACCACTCGCACTGTGTCCGCCACCGCCTTGGCGCTGGCCCTGGGTTCAGCCTTGAGCATGGCCGCCCTGCCCTCCACCGCATTCGCGTCGGGCGACATGGAAAAATGCTTCGGTGTTGCCATGGCTGGCAAGAACGATTGCGCCGCTGGCGCTGGCACCACCTGCGCGGGCACAGCCAAAACCGACCATCAGGCCAACGCCTGGAAACTCGTCCCTAAAGGCACATGCGAGAGCACTGTCAGCAGCACATCACCGACCGGCTTCGGTCAGTTGACTGCTTATACCGCCAAATCCTGACAATCGTCATCGAGCCATGATGATGCACAGCCCGACTGCTTCGCTCATCGCGCCTCGTGCGCCCCAGCTTTCGCCACGTGCGGGGCTGGGGCTCAAGGCCGAGCACTTCCAGGACGTTCTGGAGACCCGACCCGATGTCGGGTTCTTCGAAGTCCATGCCGAAAACTACATGGTCGACGGAGGCCCTTTTCACCACTACTTGAGCTTGATTCGAGAACACTACCCGCTATCGATCCACGGTGTTGGCCTGTCCATTGGCAGCGACGGACCGCTGGATCAAGCACATGTGTTGCGCTTGCGCACCCTGCTCGACCGCTATCAGCCTGAACAATTCTCTGAACATCTGGCCTGGTCCACACACGGTCCGTGGTTTCTCAATGACCTGTTGCCTCTGCGTTATGACGACGCGACGTTGACGCGCGTCTGTGAGCATATCGATCAGGTACAAAACACCCTGCGACGGCCCATGCTGCTGGAAAATCCGGCGACCTACGTCGAGTTCGATCAGGCCGATTACGACGAGGCCGCGTTTATTCAACACGTGATCCAGCGCACCGGCTGTGGCCTGTTGCTGGATGTGAACAATGTGTACGTGTCCTGCATCAATCATCGCCGCGATCCCATGACCTACATCGAGGCCCTGCCATTACAAGCCGTCGGCGAACTTCATCTGGCAGGTTTTGCTGAAGATACCGACAGCCAGGGTCAGCGCCTGCTGATCGACAACCATGGTTCAGCCGTGGATGACGCCGTCTGGGCCCTTTATCAGCAGGTACTCATGCGGATCGGTCCCATGGCGACGCTGATTGAACGGGACAATCACGTCCCCGCCTTGAGCGAGCTGCTCATCGACGCGCAGCGCGCTGATCACTGTCTACAGACCTCAAAGGTGCGCTTATGACCCTGCAACAAGCCTTCAGCGCCGCCCTGTTCGATCCGCAGCCGAGTTGCCCGCAGGGCGTGATCTGCCCGGAGGGCAGTGATGCGGCGAGCCGGTTTTCCGTGTACCGAAACAACGTACAGAGCGGTTTGATCAACGCGTTGGGCAGCAGTTTTCCGGTGGTCGCCCAATGGGTGGGCGAAACGTTTTTCCATGGCATGGCCCACGTGTTTGTGCAGAAAAACCCGCCAGACCATCCGGTCATGAGCCGCTACGGTCGTGGCTTCCCGGACTTCATTCAAGGCTTTGCTCCGGCCAACAGCCTGCCGTACCTGGCAGATGTCGCACGTCTGGAATGGCTCTGCGTGCAGGCGTATCACGCCGCCGATGCCCTGCCCCTGAACCCGCACATACTCGCGCGCGCAGTGGCCACACCCGAGACGCTTGAACACCTGCGCATGACCCTGCACCCAAGCGTCGCCACCTTGCACTCTGCGTATGCCGTGGCCGCCTTGTGGATCGCCCACACACAAGACGGGCAACTTCAGGGCCTGGACCCGCGTCACCCGCAAAGCGCGTTGGTGCTGCGCCATGGTCTGAACGTGGAAGTGTTCGCCGTCAGCTCAGGCTGCGTGGCGTTTATTCGACTTTTGAAAACCCGCTGCCCTCTTGGGCAAGCTACTGACTACGCCCTGCAAGCCGACCCAGAGTTTGACTTGAGCCAGTGCCTGGCGCTGCTCATCAGCAAAGGCGCAATCACTGACGTGCAGTCCGTCCACGAGGTAAGGCCATGAGCACATTGACAGGTTATGCCTGCACGTTAGGTCATTTTGTGGCCAGTACAACGCAGGCTCTGCAACGCATTCCCCACTCCCTGATAGCGTTCATCGCGCGCTTCTCCATCGCCGCCGTGTTCTGGCAGTCCGGGCAAACCAAGGTCGAGGGCTTTGCACTGGACTTCGTGTCCGGCACGTTCGAGTGGGGCACCCCGCACCTGGCCGACTCAGCCCTGTACTTGTTCAGCCACGAGTACAAGGTGCCACTGCTGCCTGCGGAGTTCGCCGCTTACGCGGCGACCGTTTGCGAACACCTGTTCCCCGTGCTGATTTTGGTGGGCCTGGCGACCCGCTTTTCAGCGTTGGCGCTGCTGGGCATGACCCTGACCATTCAACTGTTCGTTTACCCCGATGCCTACGCCACGCACGGGACGTGGGCCACGATTTTGCTGTACCTGATGGCGCGGGGACCGGGCACCCTTTCCATCGACCACTGGCTGGCGCGCCGTTATCGTCAAGGCTGATCGCAGGTCGACGCAGTGCGTTGAAACCAACTCATGAGGTAATCCCCCCATAAGTGCGTGCGCTTGAGGTCATGACGCAAACGCACTGCACAAGCGCATCAGACCGGTCGGTATTGAGCATGCTGGCATAGGGGGGGGAGAATAAATTACAAGCGGCCACCGAATTAATGTTGGCGGCGACAAACACCGTCCACAGGGCATAACCAAGAGCCCATGATGTCAGCAAGACGTCGACATTCACGCACAACGCTTTAGGTACACGTCTATTTTTGAGACAAAAAACGCCGAGGTTATTCTCGACTTGGGATGCAAACGGCTTGAAGCACAGCACTTATAAATGCGACCCATCGGACGATATAGTCACCTTCAATAATGACCTTGGAAGAAGGAAAGAAATAAATATAACCATGGCGCGCTACATTTAATTGAACCATCCCCCAAAACATGGCCAGTACAAAAAACAACCAGAACCGGGCCACTTTAAACCTTCGCCCCGATATCGCTCTGGACGTCGCAAAAAAAACCAAAAAAACAACAACCGAAGCAAACAAATAGAGCATCGACACCAGGAGCGCGTTATTCATCATTATCTCTGGCACCCGAGTACATAGATTCTATTGTCACGCCATTCGATAACATTTCAAATGACAAAGCCGTTTTACTCGCATTTTCATACCCTCGCACATAATCGGTGCGCACATACCTGAACAAGCGCCATGCATCAGGCTTTAATACCAACCGACCGACGCCGTAGGCGGAAAGTCCCAACTCCAAAGTCCCGTAAGCTATATCACCCTCGAAAGCGCTGCCCCCCATTAGGCTAGCCAGCTTCTGATACCCCTTTCTAAGTGGCCCCTGTGTATCAGAGCGTCCTTCCCATAAATTTCGCCCGTTTTCATACACATTGTTGGCCCCATGAGCCATCAACGGTCCTCCAGCAAAGACACAGAGCGTACCAGCTGAGGCATAGCACATCCCGGCACCCGCAGCGATCTGAAGTGCACCTGCGATTGCGGCAACACCTTTTTGAGCGACTTCCAATGATTGACTAAGGAGGCTGCTCTGTTCATTTTTTATGTCCTGCAGACCCTCCTCAGGGCTCTTATTTCCCAAAGCAACATCATTAACAATACCTCGTACCTCCCGATTGAATTGAATACGCAGTGTGCCATCTTGAATGTGACGAGCGCCAAGTGTGCAGGCTTGTTTTGCCAAATTCGCCGCGGCCTGACTGACGACCCAATAATCGCAACTGTCAGGAAAACAGCCATCCTTTGAAGGGCTCATTTACTCATCTCCCCATGAACTGTACCCACTGGTCCCTGCCAAATGGTGAGTCCAAGTAATGTAGCGGTATCGAATTGCAAGATGCTCTTGGGGCTCGAAGTCATTTTGTAAAACGGCATGGGGCATATCGAGTGTGAGATCGACAACAACACCGCCTTTGATTTCAACGGTGTAAAATTTTTCCTGCAATCCAAATGAAGAAATGCGATAAAAGTGAATAACGCCGTTTATTTCCTCTCTACTGGAGAGCGCTTGAGCGAGTAAAGGCGACGATTTATCAACGTTCTTTGTAATCAGAATGGGTTTATGTGTTGGCCTGTCAATATTCCCAAAATTGGCCATATTGTGATTGTAAGAAAGCACCATAATTTCATCGGCGTGTGCAGACTGGCATTTATTGCCAATCGATTATTGAGTTGAACACCCCGCCGAAATAAGGCCTTGCGCCTTGCCGATAATGGTCATGTAACCTTGGTTAGCCATTCACGCCACTCCTTTAAATAAGCTGAACAGGCTAATTCAAGGGCTTAAGGCGACGTGTAGGACTTCTCCGAAATATAAAAAGTGGTGTATTCAAGAGCAGTGCCACCCAATAAATCCCTGTTCAGAAGGGGTGATCTGCAAAGCCCCCCCCCTGTACCGTGTCAAGGCGGTTTCGCAAAAGCCGCCGCTATCAACGTGTGAACTCGGTCAGCCCCACCGTACTGGAAGAAGCCATGGATCATTACGCTCCTTTCTTGCGCGGGTTCAAACCGGTTCCGGCCGCGGAGGTGGCACTGGCCTACGCAAAAAGTGTTGAAGGTTTGCACACCGGCCAGACGTATCAGGTCGGCTAAACACTTGTGATGGCAGGCGAGCCTGAGTAACGTGGCGGCACTTGTCAGGAGACCCGAAGATGCGTGCTGCCCGTTCCTTAGTTTTAGTCGCCCTGCTCCCCGTATTCGCGGGCTGCCAATTGTTCAACAGCAAACCCGTGGACAGCCATGCGGGTTTGTCGCGTCTGCAAGGCCAGTTGGTTTCGACCGACGGTGAGCTGGTCTTCCAGCCCTGTGTCGGACAACAGCGTTACGTGGTGCGTGACAGCGAAAACACCACGCTCGTACAAGATGCCGCCGACATGCCCATCAAGCCCGAGGCCCTGTTCGCGGACATTCGCGGCCAATTTATCGCCAGTAAAACCGCCGGTTCGAATGGCGAGGTCAACGTCAAACAGCTCTATCGTCTTGAGCGCAGCAGTACGGCCTGCCAAGACCCGAATTTCAAGCAACTGACCGTGCATGCCAACGGCAACGGCCCGGCGTGGGACGTCCGTGCGGGCAGTAAGGGCCTGGAGTTGACCCGTGAAGGCCAACCGCCCCTGGCGCTGCCGTATGTGGAAGAGCAAGTCGGTGACGGGCGCTTTTACCTGTCCACCGAAGCCAACCACCAACGCATTGAACTGTGGGTGGCCCCGCAACGTTGCACCGACAGTACTAATGGCAGCGTGCAACATTTAGGCGCCGAGCTGCGGGTCAACGGGCAGGTGCAGCGCGGTTGCGGCTATTTCGGTGGCGCGCGCAACGACTAATCGACGACTGTTACTGAACATTGCCGTTTAAGCCTGACGGATTTACCCCGAAGCAGCCTATAATCGCCGGTCTATGGCTGCCGGGGTAAACCTGGCCCCAATACTGGACCACCGTCATGTTACGAATTACCGAACTCAAGTTGCCAATCGACCATCCCGAAGAAGACCTGCGCCCTGCCATCGTGCAGCGCCTGGGCATCGCCGATGATGACCTGCTCGATTTCACCTTGTTCAAGCGCAGCTACGACGCGCGCAAAAAAACCTCCGAACTGTGCTTTATCTACACCATCGACCTGTCGGTGCGTGATGAAGCGCCGTTGCTGCTCAAATTTGCCGATGACCGCAACGTCAACCCTGCACCGGACGTCAGCTACAAGGTAGTCGGTCAGGCCCCACAGGATCTGAGCGAACGCCCGATTGTGGTCGGCTTCGGTCCGTGCGGCATTTTTGCTGGCCTGTTGCTGGCTCAGATGGGGTTCAAGCCCATCATTCTTGAGCGTGGCCCGGAAGTGCGTCAGCGCACTAAAGACACATGGGGACTGTGGCGTAAAAACGTGCTGAACCCCGAATCCAACGTGCAGTTTGGTGAGGGCGGTGCCGGTACGTTCTCTGATGGCAAACTGTACAGCCAGATCAAAGACCCGCAGCACCACGGCCGTAAAGTGCTGCACGAGTTCGTGAAAGCCGGTGCGCCTGAAGAAATTCTCTACGTCAGCAAGCCGCATATCGGGACGTTCCGTCTGACGGGCGTCGTGGAAAACATGCGTCAGCAGATCGAGGCCTTGGGCGGCGAAGTTCGCTTCCAGCAGCGCGTAACCGACGTGTTGATCGACAACGGCCAATTGACCGGCGTGATACTGGCCGATGGCGAGCAATTGAACGCACGCCACGTCATCATGGCGCTGGGCCACAGTGCCCGTGACACCTTCCGTATGCTGCACGGGCGCGGTGTGTACATGGAAGCCAAGCCGTTCTCGGTCGGTTTCCGCATCGAACACCCGCAATCGCTGATCGACAGCGCACGCCTGGGCAAATATGCCGGGCACCCGAAGCTGGGCGCAGCCGACTATAAACTGGTGCACCACGCCAAAAACGGGCGTTCGGTCTACAGCTTCTGCATGTGCCCTGGCGGTACGGTCGTGGCAGCCACTAGCGAACCCGGCCGTGTAGTGACCAACGGCATGAGCCAGTACTCGCGTAACGAACGCAATGCCAACTCTGGCATCGTCGTCGGCATCACCCCCGAAGACTACCCGGGCGGACCATTGGCCGGTATCGAGCTGCAGGAGCGCCTCGAAGCCCACGCGTACGTGCTGGGCGGCAGCACGTACGAAGCACCGGCACAGCTGGTTGGCGATTTTATTGCCGGCAAACCCTCCACCGCGCTGGGCAGCGTCGAACCGTCGTACAAGCCGGGCGTTTCGCTGGGTGACCTGGCGCTGGCCTTGCCGGATTACGCCATCGAAGCCATCCGCGAAGCCTTGCCAGCGTTCGAGAAGCAAATCAAAGGCTTCTCGATGCATGACGCGATCCTGACCGGGATCGAGACTCGCACCTCATCGCCCTTGCGCATGACCCGCGACGCCTCGATGCAAAGCCTCAACGTCAAAGGCCTGTACCCGGCAGGTGAAGGCGCCGGTTATGCAGGCGGCATTCTGTCGGCAGGGGTGGACGGTATCCGCATCGCTGAAGCGGTCGCCCGCGATTTGCTGGGCATCGACGCTTAAACCAGGCATGGCTCGCACAGACTGCACAACAGTTCTGCGCGAGCCATCAAAAACAAGGGGCCTCAGGCCCTATCGCCACTTGGCGATAGCATTTTCCTTCAACTGTTTGAGCCCTTTTCCTCGGGCTTTTACGGCTAATTCGCGACTCACTTTGATACACAACTGCTAGGCTTTTGAGCGGTGTGATTTCGCGCGCCCGCTTATAACAAAAAAGAATATAGTTTTTGTTTTAACAACTAACCTCTCAGGTTAGGGTGTTGCACCCTTTCACTCACCGATGGAGAGCGACCTTGCCTCTGCGTAGCACTTTCACTCGTTTCTTTCAGTTGGAAGCTGCCAGCGGTCTGCTGTTGATTGCCGCAGCCGCTCTGGCTTTGATCATTAACAACTCACCGCTTTCACACTTCTACACCGCCTTTCTGGACGCGCCCGTGGCCGTGCAAATCGGCGCCCTGCAAATTGCCAAACCTTCGCTGCTGTGGATCAACGACGGCCTCATGGCGTTGTTTTTCCTGCTGATCGGCCTGGAAGTCAAACGCGAGCTGCTGGAAGGCCAGTTGTCCAAGCCATCGCAGGTGGTGCTGCCCGGTGCCGCAGCGATTGGTGGCATGGTGGTGCCCGCGCTGATCTACTGGTTCATCAACAAGGACTACCCGGATGCGCTGGGCGGATGGGCAATTCCCATGGCCACCGACATCGCGTTCGCGCTGGGTGTCCTGGCGCTGCTGGGCAAGCGGGTTCCGGTGTCGCTCAAGCTATTCTTGATGACGCTGGCGATCATCGATGACTTGGGCGCGATTGTGGTGATTGCCCTGTTCTATTCCAGCGAACTGTCGGGCCTGTCCCTGATTCTGGCCGCTGCGTGCCTGCTGGTGCTCATCCTCATGAACCGCATGGGCGTGGTGAAGGTCGCGCCGTACATGATTGTCGGCCTGATTCTGTGGGTGTGTGTGCTTAAAAGCGGCGTTCACGCCACGCTGGCGGGCGTCACACTGGCGTTCTGCATCCCGTTGCGCACCAAGAACTCCGAGCCCTCGCCGCTCATGACCATTGAGCATGCATTGCACCCGTGGGTGGCATACGGGATCTTGCCGTTGTTTGCCTTCGCCAATGCGGGCGTGTCGTTGGCGGGCATTACTCTGCACAACTTCGTCAGCCACGTGCCAATGGGGATTGCCGCAGGCTTGCTGATCGGTAAAACCGTGGGTGTATTCGGCCTGACCTGGATCGCCATCAAAACCGGTATGGCAGCGCTGCCAGCAGGCGCAAACTGGGGGCAAGTGTTTGGCGTGGCCATCCTGTGCGGCATCGGCTTCACCATGAGCCTGTTTGTTGGCTCTCTGGCGTTTGTGGCCGGCAGCAGTGAGTACGTCGGCATGGACCGCATGGGGATCCTCACCGGTTCGATTCTGGCAGCGTTGATCGGTTATGCCGTGACTGCCATGGCGAGCCGCAAACCGACAGCCATCTGATCTGCATCAGCCGTTGCTGCCTGAGGCCCAACGCCTCAGGTAGCCTCCGGGCAGACACAAAAAAACCCCGGCCAGTTCGCACTGGCCGGGGTTTTGTTTTGGCGCCGGGTCTTAGTGTGCTACGCGGCTGGTGCCATCAACAGTCATGATGCGAACGCGCTCACCGGTACGGAATATCTCGTTCGGCTGAACCTGTTGCACATAAGCACGAGTGCTGCCGTCGTCTTCACGAACAGTGATTTCAACACCCTGGGTTTTGGTCAGGCCCGATTCAGCAGCCGACCCCAGCAGACCACCTGCAACTGCGCCAATCACAGCTGTCACGATACTGCCGCGACCGCCACCAATGGCGCTACCGCCCACCCCGCCCACAACAGCACCGGTTGCGGCGCCGATCGGGGTTTTGGTGCCTTCAATTTGTACCGGACGCAGGGCAACAATGGTGCCCATGCGGACTGTCTGCACGCGACGCGCTTCTTCACGCGAGTAAGAGTCGCCAGTCAAGTTGGAGGTGCAGCCGCCCAACAGGACTGTCATGGTTGAAAAAGCAGCAATTAACAGTACGGACTTACGCATTAGATCAACTCCAAAAGATCAGGGATTCATTAAACTCCGCTGCAACCACCCTGTCACGGCGGAGTGCGGAAAAACTGGCCTTTATTCAGCGGCTGTACAGCCAGATAAATGCCTTTAATCAGGTCGAAACGTCAAGCAAGGGTAGCGGGTAATCCTTCGTCACGCTGCGTTCACACAGGACAGATATGGACTATTTCATCATTTTCATCACCACAGCCGCCGGCCTGTATTTCCACTGGTGGCTGTATGTGCGCATCAAACGCTGGATGGACAGGGATCTGGCGTTGTCGCTGGCAGGTGACGATCCGGCCCGCAGGACGTTTATGCTGCAACGCCTGGAAGAGGCTCGCCAGCAGAAGATCAAACGCCGCGACTTGCCCCAGTGGTTGCAGGCCGCGGCGTCCGAATATGCCGTCAGGGCGCCAGACGCTCGCGCGCCCAGTCAGTCCCACACAGCCGATAGTTGAGGCGGTCATGCAAGCGGCTGGGACGGCCTTGCCAAAACTCGATGCGCTCGGGTAACAACCTGAAACCGCCCCAATGCTCAGGGCAATGGGGCTGCGTATCCGTGAAACGCTCCTGGGTCACACGAAGCAGTTCGGCCAGTTCTTCACGCCCTGAAATGACCTGGCTTTGCGGCGAAGCCCACGCCCCAATGCGGCTGCCCAGCGGGCGAACCTGGTAGTAAGCGTCCGACTCTTCAGGCGTCACTTTGACCACACGCCCTTCAATGCGCACCTGACGCTCCAGGGTGGGCCAGAAAAACGTCATCGCCGCAAAAGGGCGTGCCGCCAGTTGCTGGCCCTTGGCGCTGGTGTAATTAGTGAAGAACGTAAAACCTTGTGCATCCAGCCCTTTGAGCAGCAGCACCCGGCAATGCGGACGCCCGTCTTCATCCACCGTTGCCAGGGTCATGGCATTGGCTTCAACCGGCGGTTGCTCGGTTTTAACCGCGTCTGCAAACCATTGATGAAACAGCGCGAAAGGCTCCGCCGGGGCCTGAGCCTCGGCGAGTCCGTCACGGGTGTAGTCACGTCGCATATCTGCCAGCGCTTGAGTCATGCCGCCCTCCCGTTCATCAAACCAATCAGTTTTTGGCTTGAGTGTTGCTCACGTCCTTTTTGGCTGCGGCGGTTTTGGCAACCACGGCTTTCTTGGTCGGAGCAGCCTTCACCGCTTTTTTGGCCGGGGCGGACTTCTTGGCTACAACGGCTTTTTTCGCCGGGGCCGCCGCTTTTTTAGCGGTGACGGCTTTGGAAGGGGCAACGGCGGGCTGTACCGCGACCAGTTCAGCAGGCGACAGGGCGGGCTGGCTGTATTTGCTGACCAGCGCCAGCATGGTGTTTTGTGGTGTCATCAGGATTTCGACACGGCGGTTCAATGCACGACCTTCGTTGCTGTCGTTGGCCGCACGCGGCATCACCGAACCCATGCCACGCAAGGTCAGGCGGTTAGCCTGCAAGCCGCTCATGCGGAAAATCGCCGCAACCGAACGCGCACGGTCGAGGCTCAATTTGGTGTTGGCAGCCATTGCGCCCGTGGTGTCAGCGTGGCCGAGCACCAGGACAGCGGTTTTCGGATCACCTTCAACCACTTTGGCGACGCGGGTGAACGGACCGAGCATGGACGGCTTCAACAAATCCGGGCGCGTCGGTTTGAACGCACTGTCCGCAGACGCCACGATCACCAGCAGGCTTTCACGACGTTCAAGTTGCAGGTTGGTGTCTTTAATCGCTGCACGCAGGCGTGGCTCATATTCGTCCAGCCAGGCCTGGGTCACTTTAGGGTCAGGCATCGGCACGACATGAGCTGCAACCGGCTTGGCGTCTTTAGCAGTGCCACCAAACGGCCACCACCAGTTTTTCTCGGTTCTTGACGCTGGAGCAGCGGCGACCGTTTTTTCTTTAGCGACGGGTTCGTCTTTCTTCGCGCGGTCCGAACCAAAAGGCCACCAGCTAGAATCGCTGTCTTTTTTGGCCTCGGTCGCGGCCGGAGCCGTTTTGGCGACGACAGGCTCAGCCTTCTTTTTGTCTGCCGGCTTGGCTGCCGGGGCATCGGCTTTGTCAGCCGGGGTCGGCGCTGCGGCTTGATCGGATGAGCCCAGCTGCCACCATTTGTGGCCGCCTTCAGCGTCATTTTGTGGAGTTTGTGCGCAACCTGTGATTGCCAGACAGAGGGCCAGAGCAAGGGTCTTATTAGATGACATTGAATATCCACACAATGAATTAGAAATAATTGGACGCGATATACGTATAAAAAAGCGTATTAAGCGCATTAAAGCCACAGGCATCCGACCTACGGCCTACAAAACAGTCTTACAAACAGGTTGCTAATACCCGCACCAGCTTTTGCGCACGGGGATCCATCAAGACATAGGGCCCCAGCGTGTTGGTGACAAACCCAAACGCCACATCCCGTTCCGGGTCAGCAAACCCGATGGAACCGCCCGCTCCTGGGTGGCCAAAGGCCTTGGCGCCCAGACCAAACGTAGCGTTCGCCACTTGCGGCTGATCCAGCATGCAACCCAGTCCAAAGCGTGTTTGGGTGCGCAGGGTTTTGTCTTCCCCAACGCTGTGCTCGCGGGTCAACTCGGCGAGCATTTCGGACTCCAGCAACTGGCCGTCCAGTAATCCGTTGTAAAAGCCGGCGAGGCTGCGGGCATTGCCATGGCCATTGGCCGCAGGTTGCTCCATACGACGCCATTGCGGCTTATTGGTGCTGGTCATAATAGACGGTGGATTGGTAAATGCCCGGGTGCTCATGGACGTGGGCTCGTTCATCATCGCCTTTAGCAAGCGCTGGGCAGAGGCATCACCTACCGTGCCTTTGCTGCGAGCGATGTGCGCGACCCGGTAAAACTCGTCATCCGCCAACCCGACGTGGAAATCCAGCCCCAGCGGCAGTGCCGTACGGGCCATGATCGATTGACCCGGGCTGCGCCCATCGGCGCGGCGTATCAATTCGCCCAGCAGCCAGCCATACGTGATGGCGGCATAGCCATGACCTTCACCCGGCGTCCACCACGGCGCTTCAGCCGCCAGCGCATCCACCATGGTTTGCCACTCGTACAGCGCCTGAGGCGGCATAGGCTCACGCAACGCAGGCAAGCCTGCCCGGTGACTCAGCAGGTGACGCAAGGTGATGGACTCTTTACCGGCGGCGGCAAATTCCGGCCAATAACGCACCACCGGGGCATCCAGCGCCAGCTTGCCCTCTTCCACCAGTTGCAAGGCCGTCACGGCAGTGAAGGTTTTGGTACAGGAAAACAGATTGGCGATGGTATCGGTGTGCCATGCCTGTTCACCGTCTTTATCCGCCGTACCGCCCCACAGGTCTATGACCGTTTCACCGCCGACCTGAATACACAGTGCGGCGCCACGCTCTTGGGGATCGTTGAAAAGCTCGGCGAATACTTCACGCACCGCCTCGAACTTAAGGTCGTGAAAACCCTGAATCTGCACCCGCCCCTCCTGGATCACGCATGGCTCTACAAGGCGTGCATTGTTCCAGTCCCGATCAAATTTTGAAACAGACTAAACGGATCTAAACGCACAATTTTTGAGCATTCAAAAATCGGGGCTGAAGGTAAACGCATCAAGGTGGATTTTTTGTGAAAACACCACACGCCCGGGCAAGGCTAGAGCGAACCTGCCCTTAACAGGCAAGCTCGCTTGCGTCAGCGTTACAGCGCTGCGGCTACCGCCCTGGCCAATGCTTGCACCCGCTGATCCGAGAGAACATGACCGCCCAGGGTATGGGTCACAAAGGCAACAGATACGTCACGTTCTCCGTCGGCAACCCAGGGCAGTCTCAGTGCCCTTGCCCCGAATGCCCGCCCGCATGGCCCGCGCCAGAGCGGCCCTCGCTGCCCTCCTGAGGGGCGTGACGCGGTGCTTTGACGTCATTTTTAGCGTCAGCTTGTGCCTTGGCGGCTTCTTGGCCGAGTTGATCCAACGCTTGTAAATTGGCTTTGCGCACGTTTTCAACAAACCCGGTAAACGGCAAATCGGTGATGCCGACCATCCCGAAATGACCATTTTCGCCATCCAGCAACCGACCGGTCACGGGTTGGTCCAGGTACTGGAACCAGTGCACACCGACAATCGACGGCTCCGACACCGCCTGCTTGAGGAATTTGCTGTACGCCGGGCCACGCGCTTCTTCGTTGGCCACTTCGGTCACGCCGCCCCAGAACGGGCCGCGATCACGGGAGCCAAAGTTGAACTCGGTGATCATCACCGGCTTGTCGAGTTCTCGCAGTTTGGCGAAGTCATAGCCGTCTTGCGGTTGCAGGGTGTAGAAGTTGAAGCTCAGCACATCGCAATACTGCGCGCAGGACGCTACCGCTTCAGGGGTGCTGACGGCAAACCGGCCACCCAACAGCAAATGGTTGGGGGCGTGCCACTTGAGCGAGTCAGAGATGGTCTTGAAGTAGTTGTCGGCAAATACTTTCTGGAAGTATTGATAGTCGGCTTCGATTTCCGGGTGCTCAGGGTTGGGCATCGGCGCTTCGAATCCCGGGTCTTCAAGCAGCTCCCAGGCCGGGATGTCGACACCCCAGGCTTTGGAAAGGCCTTGCTGGTTACGGTACTTGTCCCGCAGTTGCTTGAGGAACGCGCGCTTGGCAGGCACATCGGTGGTCAGGCGCAGCGTGCCGAAAGCCAGTGCATAACGGCTTTTTGCATCGGTGCCCGGGCCCGCCCACGCCAACTCGTTGTCGGCAAAATACCCGATCAGCCACGGATCATCGCGGTGATCTCGGGCGGCGATGGCAACTGCGCGTTCGGTGGCCATGGCAAAGCGCGGGTCGAACGGGTCAGGCATGCCGCCCCACCAGTCGGAGCCGGTGCTGATGCTGGCGTAATCGCCCACGATCGACAGCGGCAAGGTATAGGGCACCCGCTTGCTCTCGGCCAGCGCCGGGTCGCTCCAGTTGCCGATGGTGTTAAAGCCCCAGGCTTGCAGGCGATCCAGCGTATGGGCTTGCCAGCGCTGTGCATCGAAGGCTTCGGGGGCACACGGGGTCACCGCTTCAGCGCTTTGTGCCGCGTTGCCGGTGGTGCAGGGCTGACCATAAAGACGTTGCAGGTTGGCGCCATAAAAGTTGTACCAGCGCCCCGCGTCAAAGGCTCGCCCGCGGCTCGCGCCGTTGTCGCTGTTATGGTCCGAGGTGCCGTAATAGGCATGCAATGGCTCGCCCTTTTTAGGGAGTGCGCTGAACATCCATTCGCGGCCCGCCACGTAGGTTTGGCTGTCACGGGCGGTCACGGCATTCAGGCCCAAGGAATAAAACGGATGCCCTTGCGGGGTGATCAGGTTCCAGCGCCCGTCACGTTTTTCGGTGCGGAAAAAGCCCGAGGCTTCAAAGGGTGCGCCCTGGATCCAGCCTCCGTATTTATCCTGATCGCCGCGCTTGGCCAGCCAGCCCTTGAGTTGCTGGTGTTCCCGGGCGGCTGCGGCCTTGAGCTGCTCGTCATTGACCACACGCTCGGGCCATCGGGCGCGAGTCGACTGCCCATATTCGTCCACAATCGAGCTGTAGACCGCTTTGATCACCCCGTCGCCGTCTTGCACACCAAAGCGCTCCAGCAAGATGCTTTGCGCTGCGTTGGGCTGCGGGACCGACAGCGTCACCGACACCACCTGGGTCAGGTCAATTTCACCCTGACTGGCAGCCAGCAAGATGCGCTGACCGTCGAGGGTCATCGGCATCGGCGGCCCGGCGCGCATTCCCTGACTGTGCGGCGTGTTGGCCTTCAAGGGCAGTAATAGCGTCTGCGCCGGGCCTGCCGGCAGGGCGACGCGGCTGGTCAAGGTTTTGCCGTTGCTGCTTTGCAGGGTGACGTCGAGGGTCAGCGCCCAGTTCATGGCGTTTTGAATACGTAACGTCATCATGCCCGACTGCGACCAGTCCCAAACACCGGTCTGGGGCTTGAGCATCAGGCTCGGGGCTGTCGCCGGGTTGAAGGTCACACGACGCAACACCTCACCTTCGGCCGTTTGTTCCGCGTTGTACTGCGGCAAATACGCATCCACGGTCGCCACCTGCACCACATCGGCGGGGCGAACGAAGTTAAACAACGTTTGTTGTCCGGCAGGCGCCGCCAGTAGCGGGGTCGAAACCAACAACGCAAAAACAGCAGACAGGGAACGGCGAATCATAGGAATGTGGTTCTCCCTAACGACCGAAAAACGGTCTGTGAGGTGGTAAAAGTCAAAGCATAGACAGCAAAGTCGGCGAGATCGCCGACTTGCACTCAAGAAATTTCGCGCCGGAAAGGGGGCAAGGCATTCAGGATCGCCTTGCCATAGCGCTGAGTGACCAGGCGCCGGTCCAGCAAGGTGATGGTGCCGCGATCCTGCTCGGTGCGCAGCAGACGACCGCAGGCCTGCACCAGTTTGAGCGACGCGTCGGGAACGGATATTTCCATGAACGGGTTGCCGCCACGGGCTTCGATCCACTCCGCCAGCGCGGCCTCGACGGGGTCGTCAGGCACCGAGAACGGTATTTTAGCGATCACCACGTGCTCGCAGTACGCGCCGGGCAAGTCCACACCTTCGGCAAAGCTGGCCAGCCCGAACAACACGCTGGAGTCGCCACCATCCACCCGCGCCTTGTGTTTGTTAAGGGTTTCCTGCTTGGACAAGTTGCCCTGGATGAACACCTGCTTGCGCCAGTCACGCTCCAGACCGTCGAACACGTCCTGCATCTGTTTGCGCGACGAGAACAGCACCAGCGTGCCCTTGGACCCCTCAACCAGACCCGGCAGGTCACGAATGATCGCCGCCGTGTGCGCCATTGCGTCCCGTGGGTCGGCTTTAAGGTCGGGCACCCGCAGCACGCCCGCGTCGGCGTGGTGGAACGGGCTGGGGACGACGGCCGTCACCGCCTTTTTCGGCAACCCGGCACGCATGCGAAAACGATCGAAGGTACCCAAAGCCGTCAGCGTGGCCGACGTGACCAACGCGCCATAGGCAACGTTCCACAGGTTACGGCGCAGCATTTCCGCCGCCAGAATCGGGCTGGCATTGACCTCGATATCAAACAGCGAACCGCTTTCAGCCAAGGTCAGCCAACGGGCCATGGGCGGGTTGTCTTCCGGGTCTTCGGTGGTAAAGGCGGTCCACAATTCCCAGTTGCCCTGGGCACGGGACAGCAAGCTGCCAAACAGCGGATACCACTCTTCGGCCTGATTGCTGGTGATGCCGATATTGACCTCACCGTCCATGCCGTCTTTGAGAATTTCAGTCAGCCGGGTAAACAAGTCTGTCAGGCGCGAGAACCCTTTTTTCAGTTCGATGCCCATTTCCCGCATGTGGTCGGGAATAAGCCCACCGACAAAACGGTGCCGCGGGCGCTCGCGCCCTTCCGGTTCTTCACCGACCTTGAAGTCAGCGATCTGCTCGCACGTGGTGAACATGAACTGCTGCTGCGCCTTGATCTCCTTCGCAAGCTCCGGCACTTGCTCCAGCAAACGGCCCAGATCACCCGGCAGCGGGTGTTGCGCCAGCAGTTTGGTCAGGTTCTTGGCGGTTTGCTCCAGCCAGTCGGCGGTGGAACGCAGGCGCGTGTAATGAGCAAAGTGGCCGATGGCCTTGTCCGGCAGGTGATGACCTTCGTCGAACACATACAAGGTGTCACGCGGATCGGGCAATACGGCGCCGCCGCCCAGCGCCAGGTCGGCCAGCACCATGTCGTGGTTGGTGACGATCACGTCTACCTTGCCCATGCCTTCGCGGGCTTTATAGAAGGCGCATTGGCCGAAATTCGGGCAATGGCGGTTGGTGCATTGGCTGTGGTCGGTGGTCAGGCGCGCCCAGTCCTGGTCTTCCAGCGCCTGGGGCCAGCTGTCACGGTCGCCATCCCACTTATTGCCTGCCAGTTTCTCGATCATGCTGGTAAACAGCTTCTGGCTGGCTTCATCGACCTCGATCTTGAACCCTTCTTCTTCGAACAACTGCGCTGTCGCGGTTTGCGCGTGGCCTTCTTGCAGCAGCATGTCGAGTTTGGACAGGCACATGTAGCGCCCACGGCCTTTGGCCAGCGCGAAGCTGAAATTCAGCCCGCTGTTGCGCATCAGGTCGGGGAGGTCTTTGTAAACAATTTGCTCCTGCAGCGCGACGGTGGCGGTGGCAATCACCAGCCGCTTGCCTGCGGCCTTGGCCGTTGGAATGGCCGCCAGGCTATAGGCCACGGTCTTACCGGTGCCGGTGCCTGCTTCGACCGCCACCACGGCCGGTTCGCCGCTGCGATGGCCTTCTTCGTCGGTGTCGATGTCGCCGAGCACCTTGGCCACTTCAGCGATCATCAATCGCTGGCCATAGCGGGGCTTGAGGCTTTTGGCTTCGAGAAAACGCGAGTAGGCGCCCTGGATCTGGGATTTGAGTTCGTTACTAATCATGGTTCTTCGGGCGCGAGAAACGCTGGATAAATTTTCAGTGGTTCGAATGGCCGCTATCATACCCCGCTAATTCATCCCGCGCCGAACGGAGTACCTCATGACCGCCTTTGCCCTTGCCTATACCCTGCATGTTTTGGCCGCCCTGATCTGGGTGGGCGGGATGTTTTTTGCCTGGATGATCCTGCGCCCGGCCAGCGTGGCCGCCCTTGAAGGCCCGCCCAGGTTGAAATTATGGGTTCAGGTATTCCCACGGTTTTTTATCTGGGTATGGCTTGCCGTGCTGATTTTGCCGATAAGCGGCATTGGCCTATTGCACATGCGCTTTAACGGGTTTGAGACCGCGCCGCGTTATGTGCAGGTCATGATGGGGTTGTACATCGTGATGGTGGCGCTGTTCATTCGTATCCAGTCGTTACAACTACCGGAGTTGCGCAAGGCGGTCGAGGCTGAACAGTGGGCGGCCGGAGCGGCGGCCTTGGGGCGGATTCGTCGTCTGGTGGGCTGTAACTTGATCGTCGGGCTGGCAGTGGTGGCCATTGCGGCGGCACGCCCCATGTTGTAAAGCCTTGAGCGGTGACAGGACGACGCATTGGTCGTCCTGTCACCGCTCGCAGCCTTCGCAACAGGCGTTTTTACAGGAAGGGTTACAAACGCTGGATGGTGACGGCGCCAGCAGAACCGGTTTCACCGGGTTCCCCGGCCAGCCCTGGCTTGCCTGGCTTTGCGCCGTCGGTGCGGTATACCAAGCATCCTTTGGATTTGCCGCCAGACCCCGCACGCCCTGCTGCGCCGGGCTTGCCACCCGCGCCGCCGTCCACACGCACCTTAATCAGGTCATCGGGAAAGTCTCGCGGCAGCTCAACCCGAACCTGCGCGCCAGCAGCGCCTTGCTGACCGTTGCCACCGTTTTGCCCATTGTGGCCTGCGCTCGCGGAACCCCACGTGCAACCCGGCGCGTCACCGTTGCCGCCATCCAACCCGACAAAACCCGGCGCACCGGTTCCGCCACGGGCATCGACCGACAGCTCATTGGCTTGCAGGGCATCAAAACGCAGGGTCAGGTCACGCGCCGGTCGCGCCGGTTTTTCGTAGGTGCCCGCCGCGCCGCGGGCGTTGATCTGGCTGCCTTCTTCGAAGTTGGCGTAAGCGGCGTGCAACTCAATGGCACGTTCAGCCGGGACGATGGTGATGCGCGCCTCACGCCCCAAATGCAGTTGGTCAATCTTGACCTGAGTCACACCGGGCGGGATCAGCAACGTGCCGTAGTCCGCCACGTCCAGCTGTTCGAGTTGCAAAACGCTGGTATTGGCGGGTAAACGCATCAGCGTGTTGGGATCAACCTTGACCGATTCGGCATGGACAAACGGGCTGCACAGGGCGACCAATAAACCTAACTTACGCATGGTGAGCGCCTTGTTCAGAAGTAGAGCGAAGGGTTTGCAGGTGAAAAATGCCAACCAGAAGGATGTGCAGGCGATCACGCCAAGGATGAGGGCGGTCTTTGACGCTGCCGTTGAACAGTAGCAGCTCAAGCACGTGAGTCAGCAGCAACAAGCTGCCGGCCAGGTTGACCAACACATCAAACGGGTTGATCAACGGATTGAACACGTTGATCACCACGACCACCCAAAACATAAGGGTCAAGACCTTCCCCAGCCCCCAAAGCACCTTCATAGCTCCCCCTGATCGTTATGTTTTTTCTTTGGGTGCACCTTAACGGGTGGCAGGACAACAGCGCCAGAGGCCCGGGCAAAAATACCTCAACGCGTTAATCACGCGTGTGAGGTCGTTGCCCACCCCTGCGCCCATTACGTGGTCAAGGGTAAAAACCACTGATCTGCAAGGTTCTTGCCGATTTGACTGCGGTAAACCTCGACTATTTCATGCTGGTTTTTCGCGCTGTCTTTCAATGACCAGTAGTCATCGGTACGCTGCGACCAGCGTTTAAGGTGTGCGACTTCATAGTCGTGTTTGGCTTTACCGGCTTCTTTGTAATGAAAGTGAGCGCACCACACAAAGTTACCGTCCCTGTCCTTGATCGCATACTCATCAATGAAGTCTCTTTTGAGTCGCTGGCGCTTGCGATACAGCTCAATGCTGACACGCTGGTGTTCAAGCAGGTATTGCAGACTGCCATGGGTGGGGGGCAATTTCAGGCTCAAACGCACGCGTAAATTTTGAGCTTTTGACCTGATATCGAGGGCTCTGGCACGCATTCCGGCGACCAGTTCCTGATCTTCTTTTTGCCGCCAGCGCTCGGTATCGGCGGCGCTGCCGGCTTCAAGATCTGAGGCGCTCTTGCCCAGCCGATCAGCCACATGCAACAAGATTTCTTCTGCCTCCTGAGGGTATCGGGCACTATTGATCAGGCCTTCAGCGCGCTTGAGGTGAACCTCTGCCATGCCATAGAGCTTGAGCGCCTCACGCTTGAGGTCAGCAAGGCCGCGCTTCAAAGGGGCAGGCTCAGCGGTGCGTTCAATAGCCACAACGTTCCAGTTGTCACCCTCTCTGACATACGTGGAGAGCACTTTATTGTCTGTGTCGGAGCGCACTTCGACCGTCTCGGGGGCTGCGCCGTCCTGCGACGACTTAAGGTCACCGATCAGGCGGCCCTTATGCCGGGTTTTAATAATGCGTTTCAAAGGACGGGACGTTAACGGTACTTTGTCTTTTTTGATTTTTTTACGATTCAGCTCAAGCGGTTTGATGTCATCGGCCAGCAGCAATTCAGCGCCTTTATAAAGCCCTTCCATTAGCGCAACGATGGCGTCAAAGGTGTGAACATCAATGTCCTCAACGTTAACTTTCCTGACATTGAACAAGGCATCCAACGCCTTTCCATATTGCTCAACGACACTGCCAAGAACGGCCAGACGCTCTTCAAGTGGAAGCTCAAGTTGGTTCAATTGGTCGTGGGTGTGTACTTGTTCAAGCACACTGTTGATGACCTCACTGAGGCGCTCTTGCAATTCAGGGTTCTCATGGGTGGTACAGGTAAACCCCAATAACCCGATCTGAGCGCCTTTGACTTGAGTCGAGGTCAAGGGCTCCTGCTCACGGAGAACACTCAAGCTTTCATGAGCTCGCTTACCGCGCTCGCCCAGCGAAGGAAGCTCACCCATATACGTTTCAATACGCTCAAACCATCGCAGATCGTGTTCATTGATCTGGATCAGCGCTTTCCAGCCCTCTGTGCGTAACGCTCGCCGTGCCAAGGGAAGGTCTTTATCATCCTTGGAGACCGCTACCAAGGATTGCTCCAGCCCGGCCCACTTATTAATCAATTCGGCACGCACTTTTTTATTGTGTTTAATACAAGCAAACGTATTAACGACCACATAATCCATGGCCTGGACCAGATCCTCATTGGGCATCGCCACACCGAGAGTCTTGCGCTCCTGATTAAGGGCTATTTGACGCTCGAATTTTTCCAGTTGCGTATCAAGGCTCTGCAATAAGCGCTCACGTTGTGCGAGTACTTCATCTGGCGTTCTGCGTCGGTCACTTATAAAGCGTTCTAACACTGTGTTTTCAAGATTTATTTTTACTTGACCGGCCTGTCGCTCCCGAACGAACACCTCATATTCACTTGCCAGCTCGGCAATGCGCTGCGCCTTGCGCTCACGCAGGGCTTTGATCTGTTTGCCAGGCGCGCCACCCCGTAGTCGCAGTCTCAGATCAGGCGACCAGTGACCGTGCCCATCCGTTTGCAGAGGGGGCCCGCCCTCAATGCTGACGCCATCGGACTCAATCCGGACTGGGTAAAAACCACCCTCAATCAAGGCAAACCAGGCCTCCCCAACCGGGTAAAGACCCGCCCGCACACCTGTTTTGGCGGGTAGCGGCAAAGGGACTGGCGTGGGCACTGCCAGTTGCTCCAGCTTTAAACGCAGGTTCGGGGAAAGACGGTTACTGGCACTGGCAAAACTGAAGTCCAGATCACGACTCAACCGTTGCTGCCATTCGCCCGCCATTCGTACAGGACCGTCCATTATTTTGGCTTCGGGACGGGGCGGCCACTCGCTAAGCACCCGCCGTGGACCCCCTGCAGATAACAATTTCCGGGTCGCCACGGCTTGGGGTTTACTCTGCGAACCGGTCGGCGCAGGCACCCTCTGAAACAGCACCATTGCGAGGTTTTGCAGCATATCGACAATGGCCAACTCCCGGGTAACAGGGTCATTGCTGCTTAATCCGGGAATATCTTTATTCAGGGCTTGCACCAATAACACCCACCAGGCCGTCAGCATTAACGGTCCACGCAGATAAGGCAGCATGAACGTGTTGAAAATCAGGCTGGCGCCTTCAATAAACAGCGCCCACCTGCTTTCACGATTGGAAACGGTATCGCTATCGGCCTGATGAATGAGCGCCAGCGCGTTCACTCGGTAGAGATAAGCCATTAACTGATTGTTTTGAACTTGCTGTGTCAGCTCGTCGCTCACCCCCTCAGTGGCGAGCGACGCAGGTTCTGGCTTTCCAAATAACACAGGGAAGTCGTCTTCGCCTGAGAATCGAACGTAATGCGGCTCAAGGAAGCCTCCGTTGTCGTACACCGTTCTGGCCGAGTCGGTCATCCAGGTCAATACGCTGGTTTGCAACTCCCCGGGGTGCGCGATGGCATTCATCAAGGCTGCCCGGGATGCAAACTCCTGCAGAGATTTGACATACATCGGCCGGTAAAGCACGTGTGGCCCGGTCTCAAGGTTCGCCGGCTCGATGATGAACATATTGCACACAACATCAGGTTTCGCCTCAGCGTGACTGAGCAGGGCTAGGTTGCGAATCACTGCCCGTTGGCCATTGACCTGGCGCGGTTGTGAAGACCTGTGCATGAGCGCCGCTACAAGGTTCGCGCCCGCCGTCGTCATGCCGTTTTCCTTCCTGAGACTCAGTTCCAGGGCGTGTAACGGCAAATACCACCTGAGTTGATCGCTAAACTGCGCTTCACGCTTTCGCGCTGCCTGGCTGTTATCCAGTAGATAGCTTTTCAGGGTTTGAGGGTAAAACCGACCGATATCGACGCTTTGAATTAACCCATTGCGCTGGGTAATGTAGTCGGCCGTAAGCCAGGCAGGCAGTGCCACCCCCTGGCGATGCTGCACGCTAATCAGTTCACCTTCAGGCTTGCCTGCCAGATTTTTGATGGCCAAGTCTGTCAGGGTCATTTTTATGCGTTCTACAACGCCGCTCACATCGGTTGATCCAGGAATAACGGTGCCGGAAACCACGAGAAAGGTCAGTTCAATGTGGTCGGGGTCATAATCAGGCATCGTCACACTGTGAGGCGCCTGCGGTGTTAACCGTAGTTGATCGCGCCTGAGATGACGTTTGAGCGCTTCAACGGTATAGCTGTGCAGATCGGGAACACCACTGAGGTAGTCGAGGCCTTTGGCATTTTTTTTGGCCTGAGCCAGCGCCAGGCTCCATGAGCGGTAGTCTTCTTGATGTTCGCGGGAAGCCGTTACCATCCAGTCGGGCAATACAGCCCACAGTTTGCCTACCTTCTCAGGCTTGCCCGCCGGGGCCCCCCTGAAAAACTGGGCAGGGTTTGTCATCGCCTGGTAGGTCGACTTCACTGCTTGCAGGCCTGAACGATTGGGCAGGCGCAACGCAGTGATGTTGTTCATCTGTTTATTGAGAATCAGGGCCGCCTCGGCATCAAAGGCATCGCCATCGACCTCATAGCGCTTGGAAACAACCGTATCCACGGCATACAAGGCTTGCACAATGACCGCCCTGGATTGTGTAACGGCGTCCACTGAGTTGAAGGCTTCGATCTCGCCATTGGGTTGGCACATCAATACACAGGGCGTCGCGGTGTACTCGCTGGCGTAACGAACCAACAGTAAATGTGGATTCAATACCCTGCCCGTATTCCCTGAAAACATCAGCGTCGATTGCACATAAAAGACGCGAGTCGCTTGATCGCCGTAAAAACTGATCCGCTCCTCACTGTCCGGAAAATTCAGGACCTGTTGCAAGGTTTCAAGCTCAGTTTCACTGAGGCTGCTCTGTTCAAGCGCCTTCATTGCCAATGTGTCCTTGAGTACATTACTGAGCCATCGCCATCGCGTGACCCCGCCCTCCGTTTGCTGTGACCAATAGTCCGCCAGTGCGGTTTTCAGACCTATCGGTACACTCCAGGGCAACTCTTTGATCAATGCTTCAATGACCTGCATATCGACTTCATAATCGTCGGCAAGCTTGAGGCGGTTGCCCTCCCGGTCAGACAAGAAGTAGTAGTTACGCGGGCTGACATGACTGATCTCCATCGCAGCACCGTTGACAAGAAAGTCATTGATCTTGTCCATGAGCAGCGGCAATTCCCAGCCACCAGTGGGTAGCGGGGTGGCCAGGCGGGCAGTGGCCAGATCAATCGTCAGTGTGGGGTAGCGCTCTTCCAGTGCATGCTTGAACATGTCCCGAATCACGGTATCGATCCCTGGACGCGTGAAAAATTGTGCATTAACGGCGTGATAAACAGGTGGATTGGACGGTTGTAAGACTGGGTCGGCAGTAGACGGTGTGGTCATAAATTCCCTTATCAAATGGAGACGGTCCTAAGACCGCTGTACCTTATTTGCACACGTGTCTGGGCAGGCAAGGTGTTATCCGGCTACCGCATCAGGAGTAGCGGACTCACTTCACCTGTGCGCCTTTGCGCACATCGACTAGGCCCCACGTTCCCGGCACGCTAGTCTTGAGCGCTTAGGCAGAGAGAACTTTGAAATGAAACCTGGCATTGACAGCCGTACACCTCAGCAAGCCTTGGCGGCCTTGCTTGAGCTTTATGCCCCCGAACACCTGCTGGTGGTAACCGCCAGTGATGTCCCGGCACTGCAAGCCTTTCACAAGGCCCACCCAGAGGCCCGGATCTCCCTCGCCGCCCCCGGCGCGCTTCCCGAAGCGTTGGCTGGCCAGCGTTTTGATCTAGCCCTGGTGGTCGATTGCCTTGAGCACATGCCCAAAAAAGCGGGCCTTGAATTGCTGGGCGGGATTCGCAACCTGAACGCCAGCCGTCTCGCGGTACTCGCGGATCTGGCAGCATGCGACTGGAAAGAAACGGACTTTTTCGCTTTAGCCCTACAAAACAGCGAGAGCTTTCAGCGTGACCAACAGATATTGACTCTCTTTACTTACGACTTACGCGAGTACAAACACGTGCCAGACTGGCTGAATGCCCGGTTCTGGGCGAATCCGGAAAACTTTGGCAAGTATTGGTGGTAACACGATGAGTACATCTATTTGCCCGTGTGGCAGCGGCAACCTGCTCGACGCCTGTTGCGGGCATTATCACGCAGGGACCGAGGCCCCGAGCGCCGAAACCCTCATGCGTTCACGCTACAGCGCCTATGTGCTGGGGCAGGTGGATTATCTGGTGGCCACTACACTCCCGGTGCAGCAAGCGGGTCTGGACTGTGAGTCGATGAAGAGCTGGAGCGCGCAAAGTACCTGGCTCGGGTTAGAGGTTGAACACAGTGAAGTGTTTGGTGGTCAACCTGAACATGCGTTCGTCACCTTTACCGCGCGTTGGCATGACGCCAATGGCGAACACAGTCATCGGGAAAAGTCTTCATTCGTACAAAGTGCCGGTCGCTGGTACTTCATTGATCCAACCGTGCCGCTCAAAGTAGGGCGCAATGACCCCTGCCCTTGCGCCAGCGGTTTCAAATTCAAAAAATGCTGCGCCGGCTATTTCGCCCAATAAGCTGAACTGACGTGGCTGATAAGGAGCAAGGAATGGATGTTCGGGCACTTATTAAACACACCGCCGTCCTGTTACTGATAGCGGGCCTGTCGGGGTGTGCCTCCTGGTTTGAGTCCTCGGACAAAGACCCCGAGGTGCGCCTGGAACGCGTCGAACTGGTTCAGGCCAAACTGCTGGAGCAGCGCTTCAAGCTGCATTTCAGGGTCGATAACCGCAATGATTCGACCCTTACCGTGCGCGGCATCAGCTACAAAGTGTATTTGGGGCCGGTTCTGTTGACCGAAGGCGAACACAGCCAATGGTTCAGCGTCGACCCCAACGGCACTGCCGAGTACATCGTTCCCGTGCGCACCAATATGTGGCAACACATCAAACCCCTGGTCAAATTGCTGGAGTCGCCCGACCAGCCCATCCCTTATCGGCTTGAAGGTACGCTGGAGACCGGTCTGTTCTACGGTAACGACGTGCACGTGATGCGCAAAGGCGAGATAATCCCCGGCGATTTTATTCCAGAGTGATTGAGCAATGACCCAACAACCCCACGTTCACGGCCCGGACTGCAACCACGATCATGACCAGCATGACCAGCATGATCACGCCCATGACCACGGCAACGGCCACGTGCATGGCCCGAACTGCGGTCACGCCCATCAGGAGCCTGTGCGCAATGCGTTGAAAGACGTTGGCCGCAACGATCCTTGCCCGTGTGGCAGCAGCAAGAAATTCAAAAAGTGTCACGGCGCCTGATCCTGTCAAAAGCGCCCGACCAGCGCCGCATCTGCCTTCGGGCCGGTGCGGCGTTTGTGTTTTTATCGCCTGAAAGTTGCGACCAGATCCTGCGATGGCACGTTTCCCCTTCACAACAGAAGGCGTAAAACTGACAACTGCGAGTGAACTGCTACCTTTGCCGGGCATCAGTTTCAACGTGAACATTCCCTTCTGGAGCCCTTCATGATCGATCTTTACTACTGGACCACCCCAAACGGCCACAAGGTTTCACTGTTTCTCGAAGAAGCTGGCCTGCCGTACAAGGTCCACCCGATCAACATCAGTAAAAATGAACAGTTCGCGCCCGCCTTCCTGAAAATCTCACCGAACAATCGCATTCCGGCCATCGTCGATAACACCCCGGCGGACGGCGGTGAGCCGCTGTCGCTGTTCGAATCGGGCGCCATCCTGCTGTACCTGGCCGAAAAAACCGGTCAGTTCCTGCCCAAGGATTTACGAGGTCGGCAAATGGCCCTGCAGTGGCTGTTCTGGCAAATGGGCGGGCTGGGGCCGATGGCGGGGCAAAACCATCACTTCAATCGTTTTGCGCCCGAGAAAATCCCCTACGCGATCAAGCGCTATACCGACGAAACGGCCCGCCTCTACGGCGTATTGAACAAGCAGCTGGAAGGCCGGCAGTTCGTAGCAGGTGACGAGTACAGCATCGCGGACATGGCGATTTACCCGTGGATCGTGCCGCACGCCTGGCAAGGCCAGAATCTGGATGACTTCCCGGCGCTGAAAAGCTGGTTTGCCCGGGTCAAGGCCCGCCCGGCCACCGAACGGGCTTACGCACTGGTGGCCAAGATCAACCCGCCGCAGTAAACACGCCTTACCGCTGCAAGCGTCATAACGCTGGCGCTGCAGGCCGATCACGCGAGGCGGCGAGTCGCGCCTCGCGCCGTTCGGTCTCGATCAGATGGCACTCGCCCATTCACGCAGCTCCACCCTGCTATGCACTGCAAATCCTCAATGCTCCGTCTGCGTGAATCGGCGGCCTGCAGCGCCTTGGCTTTTCGCCAGATAGCCCTTGCGTGCCCCCGTGCGCGTCACTAACGTAGCGCCTTTCGTTGACATCCCCCCTTCGCAGGAGCTTTGCCATGGCCTCGCCAGCCTTCATTCATTTTTTACCCCGGTTCGGCGTTGCCGCGGCAGTGGTCGGCGTGTTGAGCCTGACCGGTTGCCAGATGAACAACCACGCCTCACAAAGCCTTGTGCCGACGTCGGGTGTGCAACCGCTCAAAGGGCTGGCGCAGAACGTGTCGGTGCGCCGTAACGCGCAAGGCATGCCGCTGATTGAAAGCAGCAGTTTCCATGACGCGCTGTTCACCCTTGGCTATGTTCACGCCAGCGACCGCATCAGCCAAATGGTGCGCCTGCGCTTGCTCGCTCAGGGCCGTCTGGCCGAGCTGGACGGCGCCGATGCCCTGCCCACCGACCGCCTGATGCGCAGCATCAACCTGAAGAAAAACGCCAGTGAGCTGTACAAAAGTGCATCGCCGCGCCTGAAAAAGTTCTTTGAAGTGTATGCGCGGGGCGTCAACGCTTACCTGTTCCGCTACCGCGACAAGTTGCCCGAAGATTTGGCCCGGGCAGGCTACAAGGCCGAGTACTGGAAACCCGAAGATTCGGCCCTGGTGTACAGCCTGCTGAGCTTCGGCATGTCGACCAACCTGCAAGAAGAGTTGAATGCGCTGGTGCTGGCGCAGAAAGTGGGCAGCGACAAACTGGCCTGGCTGATGCCGACCTACCCCGGTGAAGCGTTGCCCACCAGCGAGGCCGACAAGCTCAAGGGCTTGAACCTTGGCACTCAGTTACAAGGGCTGGACAGCCTGACGCAAGCCCTTGAACAGGTCACGCACATGAGTCTGCCGGGGGTGACGGCGTCCAGTGACTGGGCGATTGGCCCGGCCCGTAGCCGGTCGGGCAAAAGCCTGTTGGCCAACGACATTCATCAGCCCATCGGCATCCCTTCGGCCTGGAGCTACGTGCAAATCCGCGCGCCCAAGTACCAGGCTGCCGGGGCCACGATTGCCGGGCTGCCGACCCTGTTTGCCGGTTTCAACGGCAACGTGGCGTGGGGCATGAGCATGGCCATGGGCGACAATCAGGACGTGTTTGTCGAGAAGCTCAAGCGCGAGGGTAATCGTCTGTATTACCTCTCCAACGGCAAATGGTTGCCCACCAGCGTGCGCAACGAAACGTTCTTCATTAAGGGGCAGCGCCCAGTGCGTGAAGCGGTGTATGAAACCCGCCACGGGCCGCTGCTCAACAACCCGCTCAACAGTCACTTGGGCCTGGCCCTGCAACTGCCGGACTTCAAGGGTGACAGCACGCTGGATGCGTTTTTCAACCTGTCCCGGGCGCAAACCAGCGAAGCCGCCTCCGACGCCAGCCGTGAAATCCGTTCGGTCGCGCTCAATTTGCTATATGCCGACGCCCGGCACATTGGCTGGCAAGTGACCGGTCTGTACCCCAACCGCCGCGAAGGGCTGGGCCTGATCCCGTCGCCGGGCTGGGACAGTCGCTACGACTGGGACGGTTATGCCGACGCCATGCTGCACCCTTACGATCAAGACCCGGCTCAGGGCTGGCTCGGCACGGCCAACCAGCGCACGGCAGCCTTTGGCTACGGCATGCAACTGTCAAACTCGTGGCTGTCACCTGAGCGCAGCGAGCGCCTCGCGCAATTGGCTGGCAGCGGCAAACAGGACGCGCGCAGCCTGATCGCCATGCAGTACGACCAGGTCACCCTGTTCGCCCCCAAACTCAAGGCCATGCTCACCGCACCCGGTATGGCGCAGCCCCTGAAACAAGCCATTGCTGCGCTGCCCGCTGCCGACCAGTCCAAAGCCCGCGAGGCCCTGAGCCGGTTGCTGGCCTTTGACGGCAAGCTCAATGCGACCTCCGCCGACGCGGCGCTGTATGAATTGTTCCTGCAGGCCAGTACGCAAGTGACGTTCCTCGACGCCCTTGGCCCCGAAAACAGCGCCAGCTGGAAGGCGTTTATCAGCAACGGCAACCTGTCGTACTCGGCTCAGGCCGATCACTTGCTGAGCCGCGAAGACAGCCCGTTCTGGAGTGACGCCCGCAATGGGCAACAGCGCGACAAACCGGCCGTCTTGGCCCGCAGCCTGGTGGCGGCCGTCGATGCGGGTGAACGCCTGATGGGCAGCAATCACAAGGCCTGGCAATGGGGCACGTTGCACCATTACGTGTGGCGCAATGCCCAGGGCCAGACCGTGCGTGGGCCGATTGCGGCGGGCGGGGATCACACCACGCTGAACATGGCCGCGTATCGCCTGGGGGATTCGAACTTCGACACCACGCTGATCCCGGCCATGCGCATGATCGTTGATTTCGGGCAACCCGAGCCGATGATGGCGCAGAACAGCAGCGGGCAATCCAGCAACCCGGCCAGCCCGCATTACGCCGACGGCATCGATCCGTGGCTCAAAGGGCAGTACGTGAGCTTCCCGATGCAACCGCAACATTTCGACAAGGTGTACGGCAACACCCGCCTGACGCTGACACCGGGCAGGTAAAACCCCTCAGACTGCCGCGCAGGGCGCGTTCATAGAACTCACCTTGCGCGGCCGTGCCAGCCCCGCACCTTTTTCGAACTTCCCGCCCTGCCCTCGCCTCCTACATAGCAAGCCCATTGCCACGGCATGCCCATGGACCTTGTTATCGCGCGACCTGAAGGTTTGTACTGCCCGCCCGGGGATTTTTATATCGACCCGTGGCGCCCTGTCGAACGCTCGGTGATTACCCACGGCCATGGCGACCATGCGCGCACGGGCAACACCCATTACCTGGCCGCCGAACCTGGCGCGGGCATCTTGCGTGCACGGCTTGGCCAAGACATCAGCCTGCAAACCCTGGCCTACGGTCAGCCCCTGAAACACCACGGCGTCACCCTCAGCTTTCACCCGGCGGGCCATGTGCTGGGCTCGGCGCAGGTTCGGCTGGCCTACAAAGGTGAAGTGTGGGTGGCCTCAGGGGATTACAAAGTGGAACCCGACGGCACCTGCGCGCCGTTCGAGCCCGTGCGCTGTCACACGTTCATCACTGAATCGACCTTCGGCGTGCCCATTTACCGCTGGCAGCCGCAAGCGCAGATTTTTGCCGAAATCAATCAGTGGTGGCGTGCCAATCAGCGCGTGGGCAAAGCCAGCGTGCTGTTCTGTTATGCCTTCGGCAAAGCGCAGCGCATTTTGCACGGGATCGACGCCAGTATCGGCCCGATCGTGACCCACGGGTCGGTGGAGCCGCTGAACCGGGTGTACCGCGACGCGGGCATTTACATCCCTGAAACCCTGTACGCCGGGGACCTCAAAAAGACCGCCCCCTTGCTACGACAGGCCTTGATCCTCGCGCCTCCCTCTTCGGGCGGCAGCACCTGGATGCGCCGCTTTGGCGATTACAGCGATGCCTTCGCCAGCGGCTGGATGCGCCTGCGCGGCCCGAGGCGACGCCGGGGGGTGGACCGCGGATTTATTCTGTCCGACCACGCCGACTGGCCCGGATTGTTGTGGGCCATCGAGCAAACCGGCGCCGAACGGGTCATGGTGACCCATGGTTCGATCGGCACGCTGGTGCGGTTTCTGCGGGAAAAGGGCCTCGATGCCCAAGGGTTTGTCACCGAATACGGCGATGACGAAGAAGCAACGCCCCCGCCGGAGCTCGCATCATGAAGGCCTTCGCGCAGCTCTATGGTCGACTCGACGCCACCACCTCCAGCAACGCCAAACTGGCCGCGCTGAAAGACTATTTCAGCCAGGCCCAGCCCGCCGATGCCGCCTGGGCGGTGTACTTTTTGGCAGGCGGACGCCCGCGCCAACTGGTGCCCAGCCGCGTATTGCGCGAGATTGGCATGCAACAGGCCGACCTGCCTGAATGGTTGTTTGAAGAAAGCTACCAAGCCGTCGGCGATCTGGCCGAAACCCTGTCGCTGCTGTTGCCTGAATCCCTGCACCGCAGCGAGGCCGGGCTCGCTGACTGGATTGAGCATCATCTGTTACCGCTGCGCGGAGCGTCGCCAGAAGACTTGGCGCAGCGCCTCCCGGCCCTGTGGGCGCAACTCGTTCAACAAAGCCTGATGGTCTGCATCAAGTTAATCACTGGCAGTTTCCGCGTGGGTGTCTCCAAACTGCTGGTGACCCGCGCCCTCGCGGCCCTGGCCGGGGTCGACAGCAAGCGCGTGGCCCAGCGGCTGGTGGGTTATACCGAGTTGTCGCGCAAGCCTTCTGCGGCCGACTACCTGAAACTGATCGCCGAACCGTCAGCCGATGAACACGCGCAACGGGGCGGGCAACCTTATCCGTTCTTCCTCGCGCATCCGCTGCAACTGCCGGTCGAGCAATTCGAGGCCCAGCTGGGGCCGCCTACCGACTGGCAAGTGGAATGGAAGTGGGACGGTATCCGTGCCCAACTGGTCAAACGCGACGGGCAAGTATGGCTGTGGTCGCGGGGCGAAGAGTTAATCAGCGAGCGCTTCCCGGAGCTGCTGGAAATGGGCGCTGCCCTGCCGGACGGGAGCGTCATCGATGGTGAAATCGTGGTCTGGAATCACGCGCCGCAAATCGGCCCCCGCGTGCAGCCATTCGCCCTGTTGCAGCAACGTATTGGCCGCAAGACGCTGAGTAAAAAGATCCTTCAAGAAATTCCGGTGGTGCTGCTTGCCTACGACCTGTTGGAGTGGCAAGGCCAGGATTGGCGCCAGCACCCGCAGCACTACCGGCGGGCGCAACTGGAAGCCGCCGTGGATCAGGCCAACCAGTCCGCGTTGCAGCTATCCCCCCTATTGCAAGGGCGCGACTGGTCGGACTTGGCGCAACAACGCACGGCGTCTCGGGCATTGGGCGTGGAAGGGATGATGCTCAAAGCGCGCACGGCGCACTACGGCGTCGGGCGCACCAAGGACGTGGGCGTGTGGTGGAAATGGAAAGTCGACCCGTTCAGTGTCGACGCCGTGCTCATCTACGCCCAACGCGGGCATGGTCGGCGTGCCAGCCTCTACAGCGATTACACCTTTGCCGTATGGGACGGACCGCCGGAAAAATCGGATCGTCAATTGGTGCCCTTCGCCAAGGCTTATTCAGGGTTAACCGACGAAGAAATGCGCAAAGTCGACGCGATCGTGCGCAAGACCACTGTCGAGAAGTTCGGCCCGGTCAGCAGTGTGACCCCCAGCCTGGTGTTCGAGCTGGGGTTTGAAGGCATTGCTCTGTCAAGACGCCATAAAAGCGGGATCGCCGTGCGCTTTCCGCGCATGTTGCGTTGGCGACAGGACAAACCCGTGGCTGAGGCCGACAGCCTTGAAACCCTGCAAGCCCTGCTGGGCTAAAGGCCATCGCCTGTGCGGAAAACGCGGTAGGGGAGCTTTTCGCGAGCCAGCATCGCTGCCATTATTCGGACCTGTGTGACCTCATTGGCCGGAACGCTGCAGGCTGGCGCTCCCTGACCTGGCTCATCGGGACTTTTGCATGCGAACAGAACGACATCGAACTCACGCCTTGCTGGCCCCCGTACCCGGCAGTGAACGCCAGCTTCATAGCTTTCACTATGGCCCTGAGCAGCCGCAGGGCAAGGTCTACATTCAGGCCGCGCTGCACGCGGATGAACTGCCGGGCATGCTGGTCGCGTGGCACCTCAAGCAGCGGCTGGCCGAGCTGGAAAGCGAGGGCCGGTTGCGCAGTGAAATCGTGATCGTGCCGATGGCAAACCCCGCTGGCCTGGAACAAGTGCTGATGGACGTCCCCCTGGGCCGCTTTGAATTGGAAAGCGGGCAGAATTTCAATCGCCTGTTTCTCGATTTAAGCCTTGAAATAGGGGATGCCGTTGAAGGGCTTTTAACCGATGACCCCACTCATAACCTGCATCTGATTCGCCATCATTTGCGTGAAACCCTCGCTCAGCACGTGCCCGTGACCACGCTGCAATCTCAGCGCCTGACCTTGCAAACGTTGGCCTGCGATGCCGATATCGTGCTGGACCTGCATTGCGATTTCGAAGCCGTCCCTCACCTTTACACCACCCCCGATGCCTGGCCCCGTGTCGAACCGTTGGCGCGTCGCATCGGTGCACAGGCAAGCCTGCTGGCCACCGATTCAGGCGGACTGTCCTTCGACGAATGCCTGACGCTTTTGTGGTGGGAGCTCAAGCAACGCTTCGGGCACGTCGCCGCCATCCCCCAGGGTTGTGTGTCAGTCACCGTGGAGTTGCGCGGTCAGCATGACGTCAACCACCCCATGGCCAAGGCCGACTGTGAGGCGTTGCTTGATTATTTGATCGACCTGGGTGCCATTGCTGGCGACCCGCCACCTGCCCCCGCGTTGTTGTGCCCCGCTACGCCGCTGGCCGGGGTTGAACCGGTGACGACGCCCGTCGGGGGGCTGCTGGTGTTTTGCGCCCGCCCGGGCGAGAGACTGCGCGACGGCCAACTGATCGCGCAGGTCATTGACCCGCTCAGCGACCGCGTCACGCCCATTTACAGCGCCACGCAAGGCGTGTTGTACGCCCGTTCGTTACGGCGCATGGCCACGGCCGGCATGGTCATCGCGCATGTAGCGGGGGCCGGGGAGCACCGCAGCGAGTACCTGCTGTCGCCTTGAGGCGAGCAACAATTTTGGGCACTAACCGGCAGCACTCGCGGTCTCTGAATCAAGCCCCCTCAGAGCATTACCCGCGCGTATGGCTGACTCCAATAACTTCGCGAAACAGTGGTTCAGTGCTCGACAGTGGGTGCCGTTCGCCTTTCAGAAAAAGGTCTGGGCGGCGGTCAAGCGCGGTGAGTCCGGTCTGCTGCATGCCAGTACCGGCGCCGGCAAAACCTATGCAGTGTGGTTTGCAGCCCTCAACCGCTTTGCCCGTGCCGCGCCAGCCAAACCGCTGACCCCGCCCAAATCGCGCAAACCGGCCAGTGCACCGCTGACGGTCCTGTGGATCACCCCCATGCGCGCGCTGGCAGCGGACACTGCGCGGGCGCTGGATGCACCGCTGGCAGAGCTGGACATCCCGTGGAGCATTGGCCTGCGCACGGGCGACACCAGCAGCAGCGAACGCGCCCGACAGGGTCGATGCCTGCCCAGTGCGCTGGTGACCACCCCCGAGAGCCTGACCTTGCTGCTGACCCGTGCCGACGCAAAGGCACAGATGTCCAACCTGCGCATGCTGGTGGTGGATGAGTGGCACGAGTTGATTGGCAACAAGCGCGGGGTGCAACTGCAATTGGCGTTGGCACGATTGCGCAAATGGAATCCACAACTGATCGTGTGGGGTATTTCTGCAACCCTCGGCAATCAGGCCCACGCCCAGGATGTGCTATTGCCGCAAGGCGGGGGCGTCAGTGTCCAAGGCAACGTCATCAAGGATTTACAGGTCGACACCCTGCTGCCGCCCTCCATCGAACGCTTTCCCTGGGCCGGGCATATCGGACTGCGCATGCTGCCCGCGGTAGTGGCCGAAGTGGACAGCAGCGCCAGTTGCCTGATTTTTACCAATACCCGCGCGCAATCCGAGATTTGGTATCAAGCGTTGCTGGAAGCCCGTCCCGACTGGGCCGGATTGATTGCTCTGCATCACGGCTCCTTGGCCCGAGGCGTGCGGGACTGGGTTGAGCGCAGCCTCAAGGAAGGCACGCTCAAAGCGGTGGTTTGTACGTCGAGTCTGGATCTTGGGGTGGATTTTTTACCGGTTGAGCGGGTGCTGCAAATCGGCTCGGTCAAAGGCATCGCCCGCTTGATGCAACGTGCGGGCCGCTCGGGTCATGCGCCGGGGCGGCCTTCGCGTGTGACGCTGGTGCCGACCCACAGCCTGGAGCTGGTTGAAGCCGCTGCCGCCAAAGCCGCCGTGGCCGCCCGCTTGATTGAACCCCGCGAATCGCCCCACTGCCCGCTGGATGTATTGGTGCAACATCTGGTCAGTATGGCGTTGGCCGGTGGCTTCACGCCTGATGAGTTGCTGGACGAAGTGCGCAGCACCTGGGCTTATCGCGACCTGAGCGAGGCTCAATGGCGCTGGGCGCTGGCGTTTGTCCATCATGGCGGCGACTCGCTGACCGCGTACCCGGACTACCAGCGTGTCGAACCCGATGCCGACGGCGTGTGGAAAGTCCCCAGCGCACGCCTGGCCCGACGCCACCGCATGAGCATCGGCACCATCGTCAGTGACGCCAGTATCCAATTGAAGTACTGGCGCAAAGGCGGCGGCGGGCAATCGCTGGGCAGTGTCGAAGAAGGGTTTATTGCACGGCTCAAACCGGGTGACGGCTTTCTGTTCGGCGGGCGCTTGCTGGAATTGGTGCGCGTCGAAAACATGGTGGCGTACGTCAAACGTACCTCGGGCAAAAAAGCCGCCGTGCCGCGCTGGAACGGTGGGCGCATGCCGCTCTCCAGCGAGTTGGCGCATGCGGTTGTCGCGCAACTGGATGCCGCTCGCCAGGGGCAGTTCACAGGCCCGGAAATGCAGGCGATCAAGCCCTTGCTGGAGGTGCAACAGGCATGGTCGGCCCTGCCCGGCACCCATACGCTGCTGGCCGAAACCCTTAAATCCCGTGAAGGGTGGCACCTGTTCCTGTATCCCTTTGCCGGGAGGCAGGTGCACCTGGGGTTGGCCAGCCTGTTGGCCTGGCGGATCAGTCAACAGCAACCGCTGACGTTCTCGATCGCGGTGAATGACTATGGTTTTGAACTGCTCAGCGCGACCGCGGTGGACTGGGCGTCCCTGCTCAAGGCAGGCCTGTTTGATGAAGACCACTTGCTGGAAGACATTCTTGCCAGCCTCAATGCCGGTGAACTGGCCTTGCGGCGCTTTAGGGAAATTGCGCGTATTTCGGGACTGGTGTTTGGCGGTTACCCCGGCGCGCAGAAAAGCACGCGCCAGGTTCAAGCCTCCAGTGGGCTATTTTTTGAAGTCTTCAAGCAATACGACGCCAACAATCTGCTGTTGACCCAAGCCCAGGAGGAAGTATTGCGTCAGGAGTTGGATATTCAGCGCCTGGAACAGACCTTGAGTGACATGCGCGCACTGACGCTCGATGTGCATGCCATCCAACGAGCCACCCCGTTCGCCTTCCCGCTGTTGGTGGAGCGTTTTCGTGAAAGCCTCAGCTCTGAAAAACTGGCGGATCGTATCGCAGCATGGTCAAGGACCTGGAAGCCGCTGTCGTGAAAGGAACGAAATAGCATGAAAGTGGTGGTTGAACTGGCAGGTGAAGAGCTATGGCTGTTGGCAGAAAAGGCCATCTATTGGCCGCGCCGACACACCCTGTTGATAGCTGACGCGCACTTCGGCAAAGCGGCAGCCTATCGAAAACTGGGCCAGCCGGTGCCGACCGGCACCACTCAAACCAATATCGATGTACTGAATCGATTAATGCGGCGTTATCCCTGCACAGAGGTGATTTTTCTGGGGGACTTCCTGCACGCACCCGAATCCCACGCGCTGAACACATTGGCGGCCATTGGCGCGTGGCGCGAGGCGCACTCTGATGTGTCGATGAGGTTAATCAGGGGCAACCACGACCGGCGTGCCGGGGATCCGCCTGAGGCATTGAAGATTGAGGTGGTAGCCGAACCGTGGTTGATGGGGCCCTTTGCCCTGCAGCATGAGCCGCAGCCCCATGCCACTCACCATGTACTGGCCGGCCATGTGCATCCCACTTTCCGCTTGCGCGGTAAAGGTCGGCAAAGCGTACGTGCGCCCTGTTTCTGTCTCGGCCCAAGGATCAGTTTGCTACCGGCGTTCGGTGCATTCACAGGGGGGATGAACGTCAGCCCTGCGCCGGGTACGCGCCTGTATCTGGTAGCAGATGAAGGCGTGTGGCCACTGACGCATGACTGACTGAATATTCACGCCACTGGCGCAGGCGGTGGCTCGTCCGGAATTGTCGGGACGCCCGGTTCAGTGGGTTGCGGGGTATCGGGGTCAGGCTGGCCGGGGATGCCGCCTGCTTGCATCGGAGGGTGTGCGAGCAGCGACCAGGCCAACATACCGACCTGATTCGGTTCAAGGCTGGCCAGTTGGGCGCGGATACTCGGATCAATCTTCATAGGGGCACTCCTGAGCGTGGATCCGGCGCGCTGGGTGCATCACCGGAAATACACCCAGTAGAGTGTATTTTCGCTCAGGAATTCCCTCGGTTCGTCAGGTACGCGGCAAGGTCACGCCACGTTGGCCCTGATATTTACCGCCACGGTCCTTGTAGGAGACTTCGCATTCCTCATCGGATTCGAAGAACAGCATCTGTGCGACGCCTTCATTGGCGTAGATTTTCGCCGGCAAGGTCGTGGTGTTGGAGAACTCCAGCGTCACGTGGCCTTCCCACTCCGGCTCAAGGGGCGTCACGTTGACGATGATGCCGCAGCGGGCGTACGTGCTTTTACCCAGGCAGATCGTCAGCACGTTGCGCGGAATACGGAAGTACTCGACGGTGCGCGCCAGCGCGAATGAGTTGGGCGGGATGATGCACACGTCACTGGTGACATCGACAAAGCTGCCCTCATCGAAGTTTTTCGGATCGACGGTGGCGGAGTTGATATTGGTGAACACCTTGAATTCGTTCGCGCAGCGCACGTCATAGCCGTAGCTCGACACACCATAGGAGATCAGACGGTCGGCGCCTTCGCCACGCACCTGGCGCTCAACGAAGGGTTCGATCATGCCGTGCTCTTGCGCCATGCGGCGGATCCACTTGTCTGATTTGATGCTCATGGCGGGGTGTCCTGAATAGCGAGGTGGAAAAATTCTGTTCGGCATCTTACCGGGGCGAGGTGTCAGGTTCAAAAGCCTGAGAGAGATTTATTGAAAATAGCTGTAGCGACCGGGAATACAGGCTGTGAGGCCAACCGCCAGTCACGTTTTTAGAGAAACCTTCGCAAAGACCCTTTGCACGTTCCTGAAAAAGGGTTAAGGTGGCGTCACTGTGTTGCTTGTGTCACTGAGAATCTCTACACGATGTTGAATTTCGATCCAACCATCTCCAAGAATTTTTCCTGCTCTTTGCACTCAGTCTCGGCCAGGGCTTTTCCTGAGTCGCAGTTATCTTTGTCCAAGGAGTTACACCATGTCTAATCGCCAAACTGGTACCGTTAAGTGGTTCAACGATGAAAAAGGCTTCGGCTTCATCACTCCACAATCCGGTGACGACCTGTTTGTTCACTTCAAAGCAATCCAATCCGACGGCTTCAAAAGCCTGAAAGAAGGCCAACAGGTTTCTTTCATCGCTACTCGCGGTCAGAAAGGCATGCAAGCTGAGGAAGTTCAAGTTATCTAACTTGTACTGATCCAGTAAAAAACCCCGCCCTCAAAAGCGGGGTTTTTTTATGCCTGCCGTAAAAGCAACACGTGCCCCGTACTTCAACAGGGGCGAGCCAGCCCGCCCCCGCTGCCGAATTTCAATCGTCGCTGGTGGTGATGGTCGGCATGGCTTGTGATGCGGCTTCGTGCAAGACGATGCGTGCGCCCACATGCCGGGCCAATTCCTGATAAATCATTGCGATCTGGCTGTCCGGTTCGGCAATCGCCGTCGGCTTGCCGCTGTCCGCCTGCTCGCGAATGGCCATCGACAGTGGCAGTGAGGCCAACACCTCAACACCATATTGCGTCGCGAGCTTCTCACCCCCGCCCTCGCCGAACAGATGCTCTGCGTGACCGCAATTGGAGCAGATGTGGACCGCCATGTTCTCGACAACCCCCAATACCGGGATATTGACCTTGCGGAACATTTCGACACCTTTACGCGCATCCAGCAATGCCAGGTCTTGAGGCGTGGTCACCACGACAGACCCGGTGACCGGAACTTTCTGCGCCAGGGTCAGCTGGATGTCCCCAGTGCCCGGCGGCATATCAATCACCAAGTAGTCGAGATCATTCCAGGCCGTCTGCGTCACCAGTTGCAACAGCGCGCCAGACACCATCGGCCCACGCCACACCATCGGCGTGTTGTCATCGGTCAAAAAGGCCATGGACATCACTTCAACGCCGTGGGCCTCAATCGGCACAAACCATTTCTGGTCACGGATCTTCGGCCGTGTACCTTCCGGGATACCAAACATTACCCCCTGGCTCGGCCCATAAATGTCGGCATCCAGAATACCGACCCGCGCACCTTCGCGCGCCAGTGCCAACGCAAGGTTTGCGGCCGTGGTGGATTTGCCCACGCCCCCCTTGCCCGAGGCCACCGCCACGATGTTTTTAACATTGGCCAGCCCCGGGATTTGCGCCTGGGCCTTGTGCGCTGCAATCACGCAGTTGACCTCAACCTTGGCAACTGACACGCCATCCATGTTTTCAATGGCCATTTGCAGCATCTGCGCCCAGCCATTTTTGAACAGACCGGCGGCGTAGCCCAATTCCAGTTGCACGCTGACGCGATCGCCCTGGACATCGACATGACGGACGCAGCCGGCAGACACAGGGTCCTGATTCAAGTAAGGGTCGGTGTACTGGCGAAGGACAGCCTCCACCGCTGCGCGATTGACGGCGCTCATGGGCAACTCCCGAAAAGATCTGATTAAAACAGGCCGCTATCCTAACCTTCTGAAGCAACCAAAGCAGGCTTTTAAAAGCCTTGAAACCACCATAAACCCTCAGATACGTGTCCACGGGGTGAAATATATCGCCCGGCGCTTTATAGTGGCCGACCACCGTCTCATCAAGTAGCCGAGCCCCATGTCCGAGCCACGCAAGATCCTCGTCACCAGCGCCCTGCCCTATGCCAATGGTTCAATCCACCTTGGCCATATGCTTGAGTACATCCAGACCGATATGTGGGTGCGCTTCCAGAAGCAACGCGGCAACCAATGCACGTATGTTTGCGCAGACGACGCCCACGGCTCGGCAATCATGTTGCGCGCTGAAAAAGAAGGCATCACGCCAGAGCAACTGATCGCCAACGTCCAGGCTGAACACAGCGCCGACTTTGCCGACTTCCTCGTTGACTTCGATAATTTCCACTCGACCCACGCCGAAGAAAACCGTGAGCTGTCGAGTGCGATCTACATCAAGCTGCGCGAAGCGGGCCATATCGCAACTCGCTCAATTACTCAGTACTTCGACCCGGAAAAGAAAATGTTCCTGGCCGACCGCTTCATCAAGGGCACCTGCCCGAAATGCGGCACTGAAGATCAATACGGCGACAACTGCGAAAAATGTGGTGCCACCTACGCACCCACGGATCTCAAGAACCCGAAATCAGCGATTTCCGGTGCCACACCGGTTCTCAAAGAGTCGCAACACTTCTTCTTCAAGCTGCCAGACTTCGACGCCATGCTCAAAAGCTGGACGCGAAGCGGTGCCTTGCAAGATGCCGTCGCAAACAAAATTGCCGAATGGCTCGATGCGGGTCTGCAACAGTGGGACATCTCACGCGATGCACCCTACTTCGGTTTTGAAATCCCCGATGAGCCCGGCAAATATTTCTATGTATGGCTGGATGCACCCATCGGCTACATGGCCAGTTTCAAGAACCTCTGCGCACGCCGTCCTGATCTGGATTTCGACGCCTACTGGGCCAAAGACTCCACCGCCGAGCTGTATCACTTCATCGGCAAGGACATCGTGAACTTCCACGCCCTGTTCTGGCCCGCCATGCTCGAAGGCGCAGGTTATCGCAAGCCAACGGCCATCAACGTGCACGGCTATCTGACGGTCAACGGCCAGAAAATGTCCAAATCCCGCGGCACCTTTATCAAGGCCCGCACGTACCTGGACCACCTGTCGCCTGAATACCTGCGTTACTACTACGCCTCGAAACTGGGTCGCGGGGTCGACGACCTGGACCTCAACCTCGAAGATTTCGTGCAAAAGGTCAACTCTGACCTGGTCGGCAAAGTGGTGAACATTGCCAGCCGCTGCGCAGGCTTTGTCCACAAGGGCAATGCGGGCGTGTTGGTTGAAGGCAACGCAGCACCTGAGCTGACCGATGCATTTCTGGCGGCCGCTCCGAGCATTGCCGAAGCCTATGAAGCACGCGACTTCGCACGCGCCATGCGCGAAATCATGGCATTGGCCGACCGCGCCAACGCCTGGATTGCCGAAAAAGCCCCATGGGCCATGGCCAAGCAGGAAGGTAAACAGGACGAAGTCCAGGCGGTGTGCGCACTGGGTATCAACCTGTTCCGTCAGTTGATCATTTTCCTCAAGCCTGTGCTGCCGGTACTGGCCGCCGATGCAGAGGCATTCCTCAATGTGTCGCCGTTGACGTGGGACGATCACACCACACTGCTGAGCAATCATCAGTTGAATGCATTCAAACCACTGATGACCCGCATTGACCCGGTAAAAGTACAGGCCATGACTGACGCATCGAAAGAAGACCTGGCTGCGAGCCAGACCGACACTGGCTCCGCCGCCCCCAAAGGTAACGGCGAACTGGTAAAAGAACCTCTGGCAGCCGAGATCGACTTTGACGCTTTCGCCGCCGTTGACCTGCGCGTGGCCTTGATTCTCAAGGCAGAGGCCGTTGAAGGTGCCGACAAATTGTTGCGCCTGACCCTCGACATCGGCGACGAACAGCGCAACGTGTTCTCCGGGATCAAAAGTGCCTACCCGGACCCGGCCGCACTCGAAGGTCGCCTGACGATGATGATTGCCAACCTCAAGCCGCGCAAAATGCGTTTCGGCATTTCGGAAGGCATGGTCATGGCGGCAGGCCCGGGCGGTGAAGAAATTTACCTGCTGAGCCCTGACAGTGGCGCCAAGCCGGGTCAACGCATCAAGTAAGACACCGCGCCTCACATTCGCTGACGACCTGCGGGTCGTCAGCGAACGTTCTACAGTAGCCTCCCTTCCTGCCTTATCGGATAATCAGCACCCTCGCTTGACGGCGACCATGACTGACCTGACATTCACGCGTTACTACCAAGCCCGTTTCGATGATTCCCTGATCATGAGCGCAGCGGACGGCTTGCTGTCGTTGGAAACATCACACAATGAGCCTGATACAACAGATCGACGCCTTATTGCCGCAAACCCAGTGCGGAAAATGCGGCCACCCGGGCTGCAAACCTTATGCACAAGGGATTGCGCAGGGCGAAGCGATTAACAAATGCCCTCCTGGTGGCGAAGAAACCCTTCATGCCCTCGCACAGTTGCTCCAGGTGCCTGTCATTGCCCTCGACGCAGAGCGCGGATCTGCTGCAGCTCAAGTTGCCTACATCCGCGAAGCTGAATGCATCGGCTGCACCAAATGCATTCAGGCTTGCCCGGTTGATGCCATTCTCGGCGCTGCCAAGCTGATGCACAGCGTAATCGTGGATGAATGCACAGGCTGCGACCTGTGTGTTGCGCCCTGCCCGGTAGACTGCATTGAAATGCGCCCACTCCCCGAGAACGTCATTGCGGTGATTGGTGGGCTTGCACAGCGTACGGACGAGTACCAAGCCCGCGCACAAAAACGGCAACATGCACGTTTTCGTTATGAACAACGTGAAGCCCGCCTCAAGCGTGAAGATGAGATCAGGCAAGCCGCACGCGCTGCACGCTCCCAACCTGTTGCGGTGGGCCACCCGACAACGCGCGAATCCGACGTGCAATCCATCTCCAGCACACCCGGCAGCGATGAAGCGACGCTTAAAAAGGCCAAAATTACGCTGGCCATGGCCCGCGCTCAACTGCACAAGTCACTCAAAGCCTTTGGCCACCCTCCTACAGCGCAACAACAAGCCCAACTCAACGTGCTCGGGCAACAATTTGAATCTGCCGAACAGGTATTGGCGACACTTGAAAAAACACCTCAGCCCTTGGCGCCCACAGCCAGCACCCAGGGCGCCGATCTCAAGCGCGCAAAAATTCAATTGGCACTGCGCCGGGCAGAGCTGAACAAAGCCATCAGCCTGAATCGCTCAACCGAAGAGTTGGCGCCATTAAAAGAGGCCGCGGATCGCGCAGAACGGCTGATTATTTCGTTGCACGACGCTAGCGCTTGATATTTTTCAGATTGATACACATTTTCTACCGCGCATAAACCGACAGCCCATCAGGAAACGCCACTACTCATGAACGCCGCAAAGCGCCTTGAAATATTTCGTCGATTCCACGAAGACAATCCTGAGCCCAAAACGGAGCTGGCTTACTCATCGCCCTTCGAACTGTTGATCGCGGTTATTTTGTCCGCACAGGCAACCGACGTGAGCGTCAACAAGGCTATGGCCAAATTGTTTCCGGTCGCGAATACGCCAGAAGCCATCTACGCTCTGGGAGTGGACGGCTTATCGGAGTACATCAAGACCATCGGCTTGTATAACAGCAAGGCCAAAAACGTGATTGAGGCATGCCGGTTACTGATTGAGCGACATGACAGCCAAGTGCCGCAGACACGGGAAGCGCTCGAAGCACTTCCGGGTGTCGGCCGCAAAACGGCGAATGTGGTGCTAAACACCGCGTTCAGGCAGGTTGCCATGGCCGTCGATACTCATATTTTTCGTGTAAGCAACCGTACCGGCTTGGCGCCGGGCAAAAATGTGGTGGAGGTCGAAAAGCAACTGATGAAGTTCGTGCCCAAGCCCTACCTGCTGGATGCGCACCATTGGCTCATCCTCCATGGGCGCTATGTGTGCCAAGCACGTAAGCCCAGATGCGGGAGCTGCCGAATTGAAGACCTGTGCGACTTTAAGGAAAAGACGTCTGATGATTGAGCGATAGCGATTTTATTCACTGATCGATTGAGAAAATCTTTTTTACCCTGGCGATGTTTGTCGCTATAAGGGGCGCCAATAGCTGTCTTGGTCTGGAGTGAGCAGAATGAGCACTGGCAAAGAAGAACTGGATGTAGACGAAGAGCTTGTGTCAGACGAGCAGGAGGAAGAGGTCGTCCCGGCTCCGGAGGTGGCGAAGACCAATCTCGCCAAACGCAGAACCATTGATAATCTTCTGGAAGAAAGAAGACTCCAGAAGCAGCTTTCGGACTATGACTTCGATCTCTGATCAGCTGGAAAGCCTCCTGCACAAAGAGGCTTTTTTTCTGGGAGCCAGAGCGTACGGCTATCTCGCTACACACGCGAGATAGCCGTCTAAAGGTGAAACGTAATGGCGCCGCCGTTCACACCAAGCCGTTTCGCTGAGCAAGCTCGATCAGATCAACCAGGGATCGGGCATTGAGTTTCAGTAACAAGCGCGTTTTGTATGTACTGACTGTCTTGTTACTCAAGAACATCCCGTCGGCAATGTCCTTGTTACTTTTCCCGCGCGCTAATTGCTGCAGCACCATCATCTCCCTGCCCGATAACCGATTAACCATATCGGCCTCACTGGCATTGCCGAGACTGGTACGCACTGAGTGCAATGCCTGATTAGGAAAGTAACTGTAACCCGACAACACCGCTTTTATTGCACTGAGTAACTCTGTCAGATCCTGCTGCTTGCATACATATCCCGCCGCCCCGGCTTGCATGCAACGCATGGAAAAATGTCCCGGCGCTTGTGAAGTTAAAACCAGTACTTTCACAGGCAGCGCCGGAGTTGAAAGACGAGCAATCACTTCCAGCCCGTCCAGCTTAGGTATCCCTATGTCGAGTATCACAATATCCGGCGCATGTTCACGCGCAAGTTGTAATGCATCCACACCGTTATCCGTCTCAGCAACGACTTCATAGCCATGTCGTTCCATGAGCATACGTACAGCAAGACGGATCACGGGATGATCATCCACGATCAGCACTTTATTCATGGGTAATTCCAATTTTCGCTGTTCGAATTTTTAGAGTCAGCACAATAGCCTAGTCGTAACACCCTGGGCATAGCGCCCCCCCCCGAGCACTAACAGCCAAAGACATCACCTACATAAAATAACGATTTTCCCTACAAAAAACTGCTCTAAAGAAAAGCTTCCCGCTTGTCAAAGCGTGGACATCCTCACGAAATAAAAACCGTATCCCACAGCATGTACGGACACACGATTAATCAAACGAGTGTTTTATTGCAATTCCATCGCACCTACGCAAGCGACACTTTGACGTAACACCATACATGTCATTTACTTCCTGAGATCCCTCCCTTATGTGGATTGACACATGCACCTGCTGCGTTTCAAAAACAGCCTTAGACTCATTTACTTGTGACAAACCTTATATCAATGATATTCGTTGTGACAACACGTACAGACATGAAAATTCGTCTGAAGACAGTGGATACACATAAATATCACTACAAAATATTCTTAAACTATGCAGGCGAACCACACTAGCACGCTCTTATGTGCCGCCACACACGTTTAATCTCACCCGGCAAAATCTACTCTTATTTCTCAAGAAAGTATTTCAAATTATCACTTAAGGAAAGGTACTACAGATCATTCGGAAAAATATGCAAGGATCATTTAACTCATATTTTTACAGGACTCGCCATAACGCTGAAAACAGAGACATCAATGACGCATAAAACATCAGCGCGAGAAAGGATTAATCCCCGTAAAAACTCCTTCTTCGACTTGCGATCAGGACTACATCCAAAAAAATTTCAGGGGCAAAACATTCATCACCTATCGCCCACTTCAAACAACGTTAAACTTGCACATTCAAAACCCCACGTCTAAGTTTATAAATAGACACACTATTAAAAACGCCTAAGACCTCTTAATAACATCGAAAAATAATTTCCATCCGACTACTCTTACTTTCCTTCATTAATCGAGGTCTTTTCAGACAAATAGGTTCCCTTATGCTTAAGAGCAAACCCACCACCAAAAATCCGCTGACGGTGATTGCCATTTTCTCAATACTGACGCAAGCCTCAGCCTCCGTGTCCCTGCCTTACATTAACAAGGAGAATCAGGAGATCTACGTTTGGTTTTTAGTCGCTTTCCCGATTGCGCTGGTTATACTTTTCTTTATAACTTTAAATTTCAATAACAAAAGACTCTACTCGCCCTCGGATTTCTCAAATGAAAAAAACTTTTTAGAATCCAACATTCACGCAATACAACCAGGCAAAGAATGTCATGACAGTCTGCCTGCACGCTCGAAATCAGCGCCAAAAAAAATAACCGATCACCCAGACATCAGGTTTAGCTTTTGCACCCCGCACAACCTCATACTGCTGCCTCAAAGCCAAACATATGCCCAACAAGCCCACCTTAAACAAAGCACCAAAAAGACGCTCACAGAGGCTGGCAAACGGCATAAAGAAATGGATTCAGCCAAACACAAAACCTTTAGAAGGGCCATTACAGAGGGGTTGCACGTTGCCAACCTGACACGTTCGGACAAACACTTGATGAACAAACATGAACTTGAAGAAGTGCTGTCATTAATTTACGAAACCATGACCTCAGCAAGACACTCGGCCGACAAAAACAAGGTGCTTATCCTATTAATCAATAGCCACGTCAACGCACTGATAAACAAACACCCTTTACCCCCCCTGATTTATAAAAAATTTCAGCTATGGGAGACAACCACTATTTTCACTTACAACACTGAAACAGACGCATTGAGCACAACCTATTGAACATATAGTCATGCCTAAACACTCACCTAAAAAAAACCCCGACCAGTGGCCGGGGTTTTTTTCGAAAGCCGCTCTTAATCAGAAAAAGCTACGGCCCTTGTTCGCCGCAATGCGCATGCGCAGTGCGTTTAGCTTGATAAAACCAGCTGCATCAGCCTGATTGTAAGCACCACCATCCTCCTCAAAAGTTGCAATATTTGCATCAAACAACGATTGATCGGACTTACGGCCGGTAACGATGACATTACCTTTGTAGAGTTTTAGACGAACTACACCATTCACGTGGGCTTGAGAGGCGTCAATCATCTGTTGCAACATAACGCGCTCCGGGCTCCACCAGTAGCCGGTGTAAATCAGGCTGGCGTATTTAGGCATCAACTCATCTTTCAAGTGCGCCACTTCGCGGTCCAGCGTAATCGACTCTATCGCCCTGTGAGCACGCAGCATGATGGTGCCGCCCGGGGTTTCGTAGCAACCACGGGATTTCATGCCAACGTAGCGGTTTTCAACAATATCCAGACGGCCAATGCCGTTTTCCCCACCAATACGATTCAGAGTGGCCAAAACCGTCGCAGGCGTCATTTCAACGCCGTCCAACGCCACGATGTCGCCATTGCGATAGGTCAGTTCCAGATACGTCGGGGTGTTCGGCGCATCTTCCGGGGACTTGGTCCAGCGCCACATGTCTTCTTCGTGCTCGGTCCAGGTGTCTTCCAGCACACCGCCTTCGTACGAGATATGAAGCAGGTTGGCGTCCATGGAGTAAGGGGATTTTTTGTTACCGTGACGTTCGATAGGGATTGCATGCTTTTCAGCGTAATCCATCAATTTTTCACGCGAGAGCAGATCCCATTCACGCCACGGCGCAATGACTTTTACGCCGGGTTTCAGTGCGTAGGCCCCAAGCTCGAAACGTACCTGGTCGTTGCCTTTACCGGTAGCACCGTGGGAAATGGCATCAGCGCCCGTTTCGTTGGCGATTTCAATCAGGCGTTTGGCAATCAGCGGACGAGCGATGGAGGTACCCAGCAGGTACTCACCTTCGTAAACAGTATTGGCGCGGAACATCGGGAACACGAAGTCTCGAACAAACTCTTCGCGCAGGTCGTCAATATAGATTTCCTTGACGCCCATGGCTTGCGCCTTGGCACGTGCAGGTTCGACCTCTTCACCCTGACCCAGGTCAGCGGTAAAGGTTACGACTTCACAGTTATAAGTATCCTGCAGCCACTTCAGGATCACCGAAGTGTCCAGGCCGCCCGAATAAGCCAGAACGACCTTGTTTACGTCCGCCATGCCATCACTCCACGGGTTGTTCGAAAAGCCGAACAGTCTACCGCTCAAGTTGCAAAAATTACAGAGGCGCGACAGCTTAAGACGACAAAGCGACAGTTAGTTTCAATAGCGCGACGACGGTGACTGCTTTAAGAGACGCTTGCAGGGTTTGTGGTACCTACAGGGGAAGTGGTTTTTTCCGGCGCGGCGACCCGTTCAAGCCGCACGCTGACACGGCGATTTCTTGCACGATTCGCAGCGCTGGAATTGCGCACCAACGGGTACTGTTCTCCGTGAAACCGCAGGGTGATTTGCGACTCTTGAATCCCGTTTTCTTTGAAGAAATCCATCACGGCCAAGGCTCGGCGCCGGGACAAATCACGATTGGTCAGACGATTACCGGAGTTGTCCGAGTGCCCATCCAGCGTGATGTGGTTTACCGAAGGATCTGCCTTCATGTATTCCACCATGACCTGTAAGTTTGCCCGCGCCTGATTGTCCAGATCGATCCCTCCCCCGGGAAAACCGATCTGGCTTTGACGTACCTGTTCAAAGTTTTTGGGTAACAGTTTGGTCGTACAGGCTTCGTAATCGCTATACGCCTGACGAAACTTGACGGGTAGCAAACGAACCTCGGACGTTCCGCTGGTCGAGGAATAATGCCTGACTAACGGAGTACGCCCCTCCAGCAAACCGCGCACCAGGCTTGCGGCCTGTGCCTGGGAACTGTTGAACAAGACTTGACCCCGACCAATACGTACCGAGCCAAGGTTGATATCTCCGCGCCCCGGCTGCCAGGGAGCTGCGGCAGCCAGCAACGTGGCAGAACCCTCACCGAGCATGGCGTTGAAGGCATTCAGGCGAAAAATGGCCTGTTCACCCGCACGGCGCACGAAAACCCCGGAACCGAAGTCCGTGATGGGCTGAATCAGACGGCACTCGAATTTGTCACCTTCCACCTTCCACTCGATATTCTCCAGACGGGTCTGGAAAGTCAGGGCCATGGCAGGCAGGCTGGCAAACATACTGAGTAGGGCTAGATAACGCTGGCGCACGGGCGGCTCCACAGGCTTGTACTGCAAAAAAACAGCAAACAGATAGACGACATTCTCAAAAGATATCGGTTAAGCGCCGCAAAACTTGATAGCGAGTGCCTGACAGAGTGTTTTCCGGTAGGATTCGCCTCAGTTTGACCCGCCTGGAATCCCCAATGTCCGACCGCCTGACCCTTCTGCGTCCCGATGACTGGCACATACATCTTCGAGATGGTGCTGTGTTGCCTCACACTGTCGCGGATGTAGCGCGCACTTTTGGCCGCGCCATCATCATGCCCAACCTGGTGCCTCCGGTGCGTAATGCCGCCGAAGCTGATGCCTATCGCCAGCGTATTTTGGCCGCTCGCCCTGCGGGTAGCCGCTTCGAGCCGCTGATGGTGCTCTATCTGACCGATCGCACACAGCCTGAAGACATTCGCACAGCCAAAGCCAGTGGTTTCGTACACGCTGCAAAGCTATATCCTGCAGGCGCAACGACCAACTCCGACTCTGGCGTCACCAGTATTGACGCTATTTTCCCGGTGCTGGAAACCATGGCTGAAGTCGGAATGCCCTTGCTGATTCACGGCGAAGTGACACGCACCGATGTGGACGTATTTGATCGCGAGAAAATCTTCATCGACGAGCACATGCGCCGTGTTGTAGAGCGTTTTCCGACGCTCAAAGTGGTGTTCGAACACATCACCACTGCGGACGCCGTGCAGTTCGTCAACGAAGCGTCCAGTCAAGTCGCCGCAACGATTACTGCTCATCACCTGCTTTACAACCGCAACCATATGCTGGTGGGGGGGATACGCCCGCACTTCTATTGCTTGCCGATCCTGAAGCGTAATACTCATCAGCATGCCCTGCTCGATGCAGCAACCAGCGGTAGCGAGAAGTTCTTCCTGGGGACCGACTCCGCACCGCATGCCCAGCACGCCAAAGAAGCGGCCTGTGGCTGCGCTGGTTGCTACACCTCCTACGCAGCCATCGAGTTGTACGCCGAAGCCTTCGAACAGCGTAATGCGCTGGACAAGCTGGAGGCTTTTGCCAGCCTCAACGGACCTCGCTTCTACGGACTGGCACCCAGCACCGAACACATCACACTGGTTCGCCAGGAGTGGACTGCCCCAACCAGCCTGCCGTTCGGTGAGCTGACCGTAATCCCGCTGCGCGCCGGTGAAAAACTGCGCTGGCGCCTGCTGGAGGAACAGCTGTGAGTGACGACCATTTCGACGATGAACATGAAGGCGGGCATGGCGGCCCACGTCACCCCATGGCTGAGCGCTTTCGCGGTTACCTGCCAGTGGTGATCGATGTTGAAACCGGCGGTTTCAACAGCTCAACCGATGCATTGCTGGAAATCGCAGCGGTCACGATCGGCATGGACGAGAAAGGCTTCGTGTTCCCTGAACACACCTATTTCCACCGCGTGGAACCGTTCGAAGGCGCCAACATTGAACCGGCTGCGCTGGAGTTCACCGGTATCAAGCTGGATCATCCATTGCGCATGGCTGTCAGCGAAGAAACAGCCCTGACTGACATCTTCCGCGGTGTTCGCAAAGCCTTGAAAGCCAATGGCTGCAAACGCGCCATCCTGGTTGGCCATAACAGCAGTTTCGACCTCGGCTTCCTGAACGCTGCGGTTGCTCGACTGGACATGAAACGCAACCCGTTCCATCCGTTCTCAAGCTTCGACACCGCCACACTGGCTGGCCTGGCGTACGGCCAGACTGTACTCGCCAAAGCCTGTCAGGCTGCTGATATCGACTTCGATGGGCGGGAAGCGCATTCGGCGCGTTACGACACCGAAAAAACGGCAGAGCTGTTCTGTGGCATCGTCAACAGCTGGAAGCAAATGGGCGGTTGGAAAGATTTCGACGACTGAGTCCGGGACTTTCTATTCTGCATAAAAAACCGGACATAACGTCCGGTTTTTTTATACCCTCAACCGACGCTTACAGCTTGTCAGCATTCTCGGACAGGTAAGCCGCTACGCCCGCGGTGGAAGCCGTCATGCCTTTGTCGCCTTTTTTCCAGTTCGCAGGGCACACTTCGCCGTGCTCTTCGTGGAATTGCAGGGCGTCAACCAGACGCAGCAGTTCGTCCATGTTGCGGCCCAGAGGCAGGTCATTCACGATCTGCGAACGAACGATGCCCTTGTCATCGATCAGGAATGCGCCACGGAAAGCGACACCGCCCTCAGATTCAACATCGTAGGCTTTGCAGATTTCGTGCTTCATATCGGCTGCCATGGTGTATTGCACCTGACCGATACCGCCGTTGTTTACCGGCGTGTTGCGCCATGCGTTATGGGTGAAGTGAGAGTCGATGGAGACTGCCACCACTTCTACGTTACGGGCTTTGAACTCAGGAATGCGGTGGTCCAGAGCAATCAGCTCGGACGGGCAAACGAATGTGAAGTCCAGCGGGTAGAAGAACACCAGGCCGTATTTGCCTTTGATCGCGGTGGACAGCGTAAAGCTATCAACGATTTCGCCATTGCCCAGAACGGCGGCGACGGTGAAGTCAGGGGCTTGTTTGCCTACGAGTACGCTCATGGATATCTCCTGATGTGCAGCGTGGTAAACGGGAGCTGGCCAGTCATGGGTAATGACACGGTTAACAATCAGCTCGCGCATGAAAAAAGATCGGCCATCATACACCGCTCGTCGGGTCCGGCCTCCCCCCTTTTTTAAAGCCACCCGGGTTAGGCGTGACACCGTTCGTCAGCATCAGGAATTAAACCCGCAATCGAGACCTAAGTTGCTTTGACAATCATTCTCGTTAACATTAAGATCCTTCGCATTGAATCCCAACCAGCGATGGTTCTTATTTATGTACGTTTGCCTCTGCACTGGCGTCACTGATGGAAAAATCCGAGACGCAATCTATGAAGGTTGCTGCAGCTACCGTGAAGTTCGCGAAGCGACCGGTGTTGCCAGTCAATGTGGCAAATGTGCGTGCCTGGCCAAGCAAGTGGTGCGCGAAACCCTGTCTTCCCTGCAAGCCAGCCAGGCAGCCATGAGTTACCCGGCAGAATTTTCAGTCGCCTGATGTAGCCATTTAAAGAGAACCGGACATGATGTCCGGTTTTTTTATGCCATTAATTCAAGTGCTTAGGGCCTAGACGCGGAATACAAACATTCTTATTCCGATTAATTTTCATTTATTATTCAAATACTTAGGTTTGACAGGTGTAAGTGTGCAGATCAAACTCTTGCGCATATACAGTTCATTAAGGCAGGCCCTCGCGATGAAAGGCGACATTTCAGTCATTCAGCACCTCAACAAAATTCTCGGCAACGAGCTGGTCGCAATCAATCAGTACTTCTTGCATGCGCGCATGTATCAAGATTGGGGCCTGGAAAAGTTGGGTGCTCACGAATACCACGAGTCCATCGATGAGATGAAACACGCGGACAAGCTGATCAAACGCATTCTCTTCCTGGAAGGCCTGCCTAACGTGCAGGACCTGGGCAAGCTGCACATCGGCGAGCACACCAAGGAGATGCTTGAGTGCGACCTGCGCATTGAGCGCACAGGCCATGCCGATCTGAAAGCAGCCATCGCACACTGCGAAGTTGTGGGCGACTTTGGTAGCCGAGAACTTCTAGAAGACATTCTGGAGTCTGAAGAAGAACATATTGACTGGCTGGAAACTCAGCTTGGCCTGATTGATAAAGTGGGTCTTGAGAACTATCTGCAATCGCAGATGGGTGAATAATCCAAACCTCAGCCAATAAAAAACCCCGCCCTGTCTAAACAGTGGCGGGGTTTTTAATGCGTGCTAATTTATTCAAACTCGCGCGCAAAGCCCCTTAGGCTTCGGTCTTGGCGGCTGCGGCTTTAGCGGCGGCATCCTTGATCAGGGTTTGCAGCTCACCATTGGCAAACATCTCCGCCATGATGTCGCTGCCGCCCACCAGCTCACCACCTACCCACAGTTGCGGGAAGGTCGGCCAGTTAGCGTACTTGGGCAAATTGGCACGAATCTCTGGGTTCTGCAGGATGTCCACGTAAGCGAACTTTTCACCACAGCCCATTACGGCCTGAGCAGCTTTGGCCGAAAAGCCGCACTGCGGGGCATTCGGTGAGCCTTTCATGTAGAGCAGAATGGTGTTGTTGGCAATCTGTTCTTTGATCGTTTCGATGATATCCATGGAGCACCTCGGCTGAACTTTCCGACTCAGTTGTCGGCACGGTGGCGCATTGTAACGGAAACCCAGGCACCACGCTCGGTCTCCCCCACCGACAATAGTCTGCATCTGCTGCCCATCAATTGCCAACCCATGGCAGGGCAGTGTACAAATGGGGCGCTGAGGGCAGGTAATCCACCCATTAGTGCTTACAGTGCACGCGCTCATGCCGCGTACACAGCGCCTGAAACCTCCCAAACAACACCCTTATTGGCAAGACGCGACATTTCCTTATAAGATCGCGCCTTCCCCTATTTCGTCGCCACGTGCGGCTAACGCCGCAGGTCTCGCCCGTTTTTCTGAAAAACCTGGCTTTGAGCATCTGCAGTCGTTGCAAAAGAAGGTAGTTAATGATGAGCGCAAGGCACTTTCTCTCCCTGATGGATTGCACGCCCGAAGAGCTTAGCAGCGTGATTCGTCGAGGCATCGAGCTCAAGGACCTGCGCAATCGCGGCGTGCTTTTCGAACCGCTGAAAAACCGTGTACTGGGCATGATTTTCGAAAAATCGTCCACCCGCACCCGTTTGTCCTTTGAAGCGGGCATGATCCAGCTCGGCGGTCAGGCGATCTTCCTGTCGCCGCGTGACACCCAGCTGGGGCGTGGCGAACCCATCGGCGATTGCGCAATCGTCATGTCACGCATGCTGGATGCCGTGATGATCCGTACCTTCGCCCACAGCACCCTGACTGAATTCGCAGCCAATTCTCGCGTCCCAGTGATCAATGGTCTGTCAGACGATCTGCACCCGTGCCAACTGCTGGCCGACATGCAAACGTTTCTGGAACACCGCGGCTCGATCAAAGGCAAGACCGTGGCTTGGATCGGGGACGGCAACAACATGTGCAACAGCTATATAGAAGCAGCCATCCAGTTCGACTTCCAACTGCGCATCGCCTGCCCGGAAGGCTATGAACCGAACCCCGAGTTCGTGGCCCAGGCAGGCGAACGCGTCACCATCGTACGTGCCCCGCAAGACGCAGTAACCGGCGCCCACCTGGTCAGTACCGACGTCTGGACCTCCATGGGTCAGGAAGAAGAAACCGCCAAGCGTCTGAAGACGTTCGCGCCTTATCAGGTCAACAAGGCACTGCTCGATCTGGCGGCCGACGATGTGCTGTTCATGCACTGCTTACCCGCGCACCGCGGGGAAGAAATCAGCGAAGACCTGCTGGACGATCCCCGCTCCGTTGCGTGGGACCAGGCTGAAAACCGTTTGCACGCGCAAAAAGCGCTGCTCGAATTCCTTGTACAACCGGCGTACCACCACGCATGAGTCAACCTCTTCTGCTGAACCTTCGTGATCTGGCCTGTGGCTATCAGGGCCAGAGCGTTGTGCAAAACCTCAACCTGCACCTCAACGCCGGCGACATCGGTTGCCTGCTGGGCTCTTCAGGCTGCGGCAAGACCACCACCCTTCGTGCAATCGCAGGCTTTGAACCTGTGCATCAAGGTGAAATCCAGCTGGGCGGCGAAATCATCTCCAGCGCAGGCTTCACCCTCGCGCCGGAGAAACGTCGCATAGGCATGGTGTTTCAGGACTACGCGCTTTTCCCTCATCTCAGCGTGGCCGACAACATTGCATTTGGTATTCGCAAACTGCCGAACAAAGACCGTATCACCGAAGAACTGCTCGAACTGGTCAACCTGAAAAACCTCGGCAAGCGTTTCCCCCATGAGCTTTCGGGTGGCCAGCAGCAACGTGTGGCGCTAGCGCGCGCCTTGGCGCCTGAGCCACAGCTGCTTCTGCTGGACGAGCCGTTCTCCAATCTGGATGGCGAGTTACGTCGCAAGCTGAGCCACGAAGTGCGGGATATTTTGAAAGCCCGCGGCACCAGCGCGATTCTGGTGACACACGATCAGGAAGAAGCCTTCGCTGTTAGTGACCACGTTGGCGTGTTCAAAGAGGGCCGGTTGGAACAGTGGGATACGCCTTACAACCTCTACCACGAACCGCTGACCCCTTACGTGGCGAGCTTCATTGGTCAGGGTTACTTTATTCGCGGCCAGTTACTGAGCCCGGAGTCGGTGCAAACAGAGCTTGGCGTCCTGCAGGGCAACCGCGCCTACACATGGCCAACGGGCGGCGCCGTCGACGTGCTGCTGCGCCCCGACGATATTGTCTATGCGCCGGACAGCGACCTGAAAGCCAGAATCATCGGCAAGACCTTCCTCGGCGCATCGACGCTGTATCGCTTGCAACTACCGACCGGCAGTCAGCTGGAATCCATCTTCCCAAGCCACGTCGATCATCTTCCAGGCGCAGAAGTTGGCATCCGTGTGGCGGCTGAGCACCTGGTGATGTTTCAAACCAGCGGCAGCACCGCTGCGCAAATCCCCCACACCGACTCAGGTGTAAGACGTTTGAGCAGCGCTCACTGAACTAGGTGAAGCACAAGCGACGTAACGCCCGCGTCGCCTGTGCTTCAAACCCGCCCAATATTCGCAAAGGTCGCCCGCGTCTGCTCTGCCAGCACTGAGGGCGCCAATTCGACCTCCAGCCCGCGTCGACCGGCGCTCACATAAATCGTCTCAAAACCCTCAGCGCTGCTGTCTATAAAGGTACGCAAGCGCTTCTTCTGCCCCAGCGGGCTGATCCCGCCCAACAAATAGCCGGTCGAGCGCTGCGCCGCTGCCGGGTCTGCCATTTCGGCTTTTTTCACTCCGGCGGCATGTGCCAGCGCTTTTAGGTCAAGACTTCCGACGACCGGTACGACAGCCACCAATAATTCACCCTTTTCACTGCTGGCCAACAACGTCTTGAACACCTGAGCGGGCGCCAAGCCAAGCTTTTCCGCCGCTTCATGACCGTACGAAGCCGCTTTGGGGTCATGTTCATAGCTGTGTATCCGATGTTCGGCGCGAACTTTTTTCAGCAGGTCCAGTGCAGGGGTCATGAGCATTCCTGTCGTTCGGTGATGGCACACTTGAGTGAGTGGATTCTAGGGCAATTCGGCCCTCAAGACGCGCTGGAACGGGCGTTCCATATGGATACCCTATGAACTGGGCGCTGAATCGTTACATCCTCCCCTACCAATTTGTAGTCTTTGCTTACAGAAAAACCAATACCAAAACATCCGGTAAAAGTCAGAATGTGAATGGTCGTTCACTTTCGACCTTTGACAGCAGTGTTTCTTGTCTATATTTTTTCGATTCTGAATATATCAGCCAAAATTATGTTCCTATTTACCCGCACACGAAAAACCGGGATAAGCCATTCCCGGTATGTGTGCAGCTCCACTGCCACCTGACTGACGACGTCAAAAAACAACAAAAACGAGGTTTTACACATGACGACTGCATCGCAGCACCCCACGCTTTCAGGCCAGTGTATGGCCGAGTTTCTCGGTACCGCACTTCTCATTTTCTTTGGAACCGGTTGTGTCGCGGCGCTCAAGGTCGCGGGCGCAAGCTTCGGCTTGTGGGAGATCAGCATCATCTGGGGCATTGGCGTGAGCATGGCGATTTACCTCACGGCGGGCGTGTCAGGTGCTCACCTGAACCCGGCCGTCAGTATTGCGCTGTGCCTGTTCACCGACTTTGAAAAACGCAAACTGCCGTTCTATATCCTCGCGCAGGTCGCGGGGGCGTTTTGCGCCGCTGCACTGGTGTACACGCTGTACAGCAACCTGTTCTTCGATTACGAACAAGCCCATCAAATGGTGCGCGGCAGTAAAGAGAGCCTGGAACTGGCGTCTGTTTTCTCGACGTACCCGCATCCATCCTTGTCGACGCTGCAAGCCTTTCTCGTGGAAGTGGTGATTACCGCCATCCTCATGGGCGTCATCATGGCCCTGACAGACGACAAAAATGGTCTGCCACGCGGGGCAATGGCGCCTTTACTGATCGGCCTGCTGATTGCCGTCATTGGCAGTTCGATGGGCCCGTTGACCGGTTTTGCAATGAACCCTGCACGTGATTTCGGGCCTAAGCTGATGACTTTCTTTGCGGGCTGGGGTGAAGTTTCGTTCACCGGCGCACGCGATATTCCTTATTTCCTGGTTCCAATCTTTGCACCCATCGTGGGTGCTTGCCTCGGCGCAGCCATTTACCGCGGGATGATTGCCCGCCACCTGCCTGCCGTCGAACCTGTGGCAACGGATGCCCAAGCAAGCGCTGAAGTGAAAACCCAAGCGTCCTGATATCGACTTATGAAACGGGGCGCACGAGACTCTGCCCGTTATCTTCTCGCGCCCTGAACCCATTACTTCATTCTGCAAGGCAATCCCATGACCGACATTCAGAATAAGAACTACATCATTGCGTTGGACCAAGGCACCACCAGTTCGCGAGCGATCATCTTTGACCGTGACGCAAACGTGGTCTGCACCGCCCAACGCGAGTTCCAGCAGCATTACCCGCAAGCAGGCTGGGTCGAGCACGACCCGATGGAGATTTTCGCGACCCAAAGCGCGGTGATGGTAGAAGCCCTGGCGCAGGCCGGCTTGCATCACGATCAAGTCGCGGCCATCGGTATCACCAACCAGCGTGAAACAACCGTGGTATGGGACAAGGTCAGCGGCCGTCCGATCTATAACGCCATCGTCTGGCAGTGCCGACGCAGCACTGAAATCTGCGAACAGCTCAAGCGCGACGGCCACGAACACTACATCAGCGACACCACCGGCCTGGTGACTGACCCGTACTTCTCCGGCACCAAGCTGAAGTGGATCCTCGACAACGTTGAAGGTAGTCGCGAACGCGCCCGCAAAGGCGAACTGCTGTTCGGCACTGTCGACAGCTGGCTGATCTGGAAATTTACCGGCGGCAAAACCCACGTCACCGACTACACCAATGCCTCGCGCACCATGCTCTTCAACATCCACACGCTGGAGTGGGATGCGAAGATGCTGGACATCCTGGACATCCCGCGTGAAATGCTGCCGGAGGTGAAATCGTCCTCCGAGATCTATGGCCGCACCAAAAGCGGCATCGCCATTGGCGGCATCGCGGGCGACCAACAAGCCGCGCTGTTTGGCCAAATGTGCGTTGAGCCGGGCCAGGCCAAAAACACCTACGGCACCGGTTGCTTCCTGCTGATGAACACCGGCACCAACGCGGTCAAGTCCACCCACGGTATGCTGACCACCATCGCCTGCGGCCCCCGTGGCGAAGTGGCGTATGCGCTGGAAGGCGCCGTATTCAACGGTGGTTCAACCGTGCAGTGGTTGCGCGACGAATTAAAGATCATCAACGACGCCCACGACACCGAGTACTTTGCCAGCAAGGTCAAAGACAGCAATGGCGTGTACCTGGTACCCGCCTTTACCGGTCTTGGCGCACCGTATTGGGACCCGTATGCACGGGGCGCCCTGTTCGGCCTGACCCGTGGCGTCCGCGTTGATCACATCATTCGTGCAGCACTTGAGTCGATTGCCTACCAAACCCGCGATGTGCTGGACGCGATGCAGCAGGACTCCGGCGAACGCCTCAAAGCCCTGCGCGTGGACGGTGGTGCTGTGGCCAACAACTTCCTGATGCAATTTCAGGCTGACATTCTGGGGACCATGGTCGAACGTCCACAAATGCGCGAAACCACTGCGCTGGGTGCGGCCTATCTGGCGGGTCTGGCGTGCGGGTTCTGGAGCAGCCTGGACGAGTTGCGCGGCAAGGCCGTGATTGAACGCGAGTTCGAACCCACCCTTGAAGAAGCCAGCAAAGAGAAACTTTACGCTGGCTGGAAAAAGGCCGTGAGCCGTACCCGCGACTGGGAACCCCACGAAGAAAACAACTAAGTCCCACGCCAAATACAGCAGTTGGCGCTTCACGCGCTGGCTGCTGCATGCTGGCTTGCTCTCACCTGCGAGTAGCAGACGGCGCTTTCCTGCGGCATCATGGACGAATTTGCTTCGCCGCCCAAAGGAAACTCCATGAATCTGCCTCCACGCCAGCAGCAGATCCTCGAACTCGTTCGCGAGCGCGGCTATGTCAGCATCGAGGAAATGGCGCAGTTATTCGTTGTCACGCCCCAGACCATTCGTCGCGATATCAACCAGTTGGCAGAAGCCGATTTGTTGCGCCGCTATCACGGTGGTGCGGCGTATGACTCCAGCGTAGAAAACACCGCCTACGCCATGCGCGCCGATCAGATGCGCGATGAAAAACGCCGCATTGGTGAAGCCATTGCCGCCCAGATACCTGACCACGCCTCTATTTTTATCAATATCGGGACGACCACCGAGTCCATCGCCCGGGCACTGCTCAATCACAACCACCTGAAAATCATCACCAACAACTTGCACGTTGCCTCGATCCTGAGCGCAAAAGACGACTTCGAAGTGCTGATTGCAGGGGGCAACGTGCGCCGTGACGGCGGTATCGTCGGCCAGGCCAGCGTCGACTTCATTAATCAGTTCAAGTTTGACTACGCCTTGGTGGGCATCAGCGGTATTGATTCTGACGGCAGTTTGTTGGATTTCGACTATCAAGAAGTGCGCGTATCCCAAGCCATTATTGCCAATGCCCGACAGACCATTCTGGCGGCGGACTCGAGCAAATTTGGTCGCAATGCCATGGTGCGCTTGGGGCCCATCTCCCTGATTGATTGCCTGGTCACCGACCAACCACCTGTCCCGGAGCTGGCGCAGTTGTTGGCACAGAACAAAATCCGCCTCGAAGTGGTTTAACCTCTCCTGCGCAGGATCGGGGCTCGCGCCGGCCGAGCCCCTCGGGCGCTTCGCGGGTCAGTCCTGACCTGCCCACCCAGCGTAAATGTTCGAAATTCTTCCTTTATCCGGTCTTCGATGAGTTTTTTCAATCGAAGCAGGCTGGCTGTGCGCGTGTTTATCCGCTACCATTTTCGAAAATGAACATTAATGTTCGAATTCAAATATGCGTATTCAACGCGAGGCTCCTTCATGTCGCACACCACCTTGCCTGCCACGCCTCTTGCCGAGGTTTACGACGTTGCCGTGATTGGCGGCGGAATTAACGGTGTCGGCATCGCCGCAGACGCTGCTGGCCGCGGCCTGTCAGTGTTCCTCTGCGAAAAGGATGACCTCGCCAGCCACACGTCCTCAGCCAGCAGCAAGCTGATCCACGGCGGCCTGCGCTATCTGGAACATTACGAGTTTCGTCTGGTGCGCGAAGCCTTGGCCGAGCGTGAAGTGCTGTTGGCCAAAGCCCCGCACATCGTCAAACCGATGCGCTTTGTATTGCCACACCGCCCGCACCTGCGTCCGGGCTGGATGATTCGTGCTGGCCTGTTCCTGTATGACCATTTGGGCAAACGTGAAAAATTGGCCGGCTCAACCAGCCTCAAATTTGGCGCCGACAGCCCGCTAAAAGCGGAAATCACCAAAGGTTTCGAATACTCGGACTGCTGGGTTGATGACGCACGCCTTGTCGTACTCAATGCCATGGCTGCGCGTGAAAAAGGCGCTCATGTCCACACCCAGACCCGTTGCGTCGGTGCGCGTCGTAGCAAAGGCCTGTGGGAACTGAACCTGGAACGCGCTGACGGCAGCCTGTTCTCAATTCGCAGCAAAGCACTGGTCAATGCCGCAGGCCCGTGGGTGGCCAAGTTCATCAAGGACGACCTGAAACTGGACTCGCCTTACGGCATCCGCCTGATCCAGGGCAGTCACTTGATCGTGCCGAAGCTGTATGACGCGCCGAACGCGTTCATTCTGCAGAACGAAGACCAACGCATCGTGTTCACCATTCCGTACATGGATCAGTTCACCATCATCGGCACCACTGATCGCGAATACACAGGCGACCCGGCCAAGGTCAGCATCACTGAGCAAGAAACGGATTACCTGCTGAATGTGGTCAACGCTCACTTCAAAAAGCAGTTGAGCCGCGACGATATCCTGCGCACTTACTCCGGGGTGCGTCCGCTGTGCAATGACGAGTCCGACAATCCGTCCGCCGTAACCCGTGACTACACGCTGGCTTTATCTGGCGCGCCGGGCGAAGCACCTTTGTTGTCGGTATTTGGCGGCAAGCTGACCACCTACCGCAAACTGGCAGAGTCGGCGATGGCTCAACTGACTCCGTTCTTCACCCAGATCAAGCCCAGCTGGACGGCAGCCGCTACCTTGCCCGGTGGCGAAGACATGACCACCCCGGCGGCACTGAGCGCAGCCTTGGTCAGTAAACACAGCTGGCTGGATGCCGCTATCGCCAAGCGCTGGGCCATTACGTATGGCAACCGCGCCTGGACGCTGCTGGAAGGCGCGCAAGGCCTGGAAGATATGGGTGAGCACATTGGCAGCGGCTTATACAGCCGCGAAGTTGACTACCTGTGCAGTCAGGAATGGGCCCTGGACGCTCAGGACATCCTGTGGCGCCGCACCAAGCTGGGGTTGTTCACCACCGCCGAAGAACAGCAACACCTGGCCCACTACATGGCCAGCCTGAACCTCAAACACCGCAAGGTAGAAGCCGCTTAACTCTCCCTTTAACGCCCACCTCGATGTGGGCGTTTTTTTATCGCGACGCGCCCGAATCATTCGGATTTCCGAACGCGGTCCTTCATGCAAGTTCGGCTTTCCGGGCAACCGCATGTTCACGCCTGCCTGCAACAAACCTATAACCCCATATAAATCATAGTGTTAGCTTTAATAACAGGATCTGGCACGACTCATGCTCTACACTCTGGGCCGACTGCTTAAACAGCCTTAGCCTGTTGAGTTGTTCGAAGTACATAAAGGGTCCAGTGAACTGGCTCAATAAAAAAAACAATGTCGAGGAACCACCGATGCGCATCGTCCCGCAACTTTTGGCCGCAGCCATTACTGCAGCCCTGATTAGCACTCCAGTTTTTGCAGCCGAATTGACCGGCACACTGAAGAAAATCAAAGAATCCGGCACCATCACCCTTGGGCATCGTGACTCCTCCATCCCGTTCTCCTACATCGCGGACGCTTCCGGTAAACCGGTGGGTTACTCCCACGATGTGCAACTGGCAATTGTCGAAGGCTTGAAAAAGCAGCTCGACATGCCGGACCTCAAGGTCAAGTACAACCTGGTCACCTCCCAGACCCGCATCCCGCTCGTACAGAACGGCACAGTCGACGTTGAATGTGGCTCTACCACCAACAACGCCGAACGCGCCCAGCAAGTCGACTTCTCGGTCGGCATCTTCGAAATCGGTACGCGTCTGCTGTCCAAAAAAGACTCGCCATACAAAGATTTCGCTGACCTGAAAGGCAAAAACGTCGTGACCACCGCCGGGACCACTTCCGAGCGCATTCTCAAGGCCATGAACGCCGACAAGCAGATGGGCATGAACGTGATCTCGGCAAAAGACCACGGTGAAGCGTTCAACATGCTCGAATCGGGCCGCGCCGTCGCATTCATGATGGACGACGCCCTGCTCGCCGGTGAAATGGCCAAGGCCAAGAAGCCCACTGACTGGGCTGTAACCGGTACGCCACAATCGTACGAAATCTACGGTTGCATGATGCGCAAAGGCGATCCTGACTTCAAAAAGGCCGTGGATGACGCCATCGTTGCGACTTACAAGTCTGGCGAAATCAACAAGATCTACGACAAGTGGTTCCAGCAGCCAATCCCGCCTAAGGGGCTGAACCTGCAGTTCCCGATGAGCGACGAGCTGAAAGCGCTGATCGCAAACCCTACCGATAAGCCTGCTGACGACAAGCCAAAAGCCTGATGCCGGTTACTACCGGGCGTGAATAATCGCGCCCGGTAGCCTTGATCACCCGCTGTACTCGCTACTGACTGCATTAGAGAGCACTCGACCCGCCGGTTGTCGAGCGGGGAGCGTGTGCCTGACGATCGTGTCAGGTGAGAACGGATTCCCTGAAGCAAGTGCTTGTGACTAGAACCATCTGAGGGGAGACCCTGCATGAATTACAACTGGGACTGGACCGTGTTTTTCAAGTCCACCGGCGTAGGCAGCGAGACGTATCTCGACTGGTTTATTTCGGGCTTGGGCTGGACCATCGCGATCGCTGTCGTCGCCTGGATCGTTGCCTTGATGCTGGGTTCGCTGCTGGGCGTGATGCGCACCCTGCCGAACCGCTTCATCGCCGGCATCGCCACCCTTTACGTTGAAATCTTCCGTAACGTACCGCTGCTGGTGCAGTTGTTCATCTGGTACTTCCTGGTGCCCGATCTGCTGCCGCCGGACTTGCAGGAGTGGTACAAGCAAGACCTCAACCCGACCACCTCGGCTTATCTGAGCGTCGTGGTGTGCCTGGGCCTGTTCACCGCCGCCCGGGTGTGCGAACAAGTGCGTACCGGTATCGAAGCGCTGCCCCGCGGTCAGGAGTCAGCCGCTCGCGCCATGGGTTTCAGCATGACGCAGATTTACTGGCACGTGCTGCTGCCTCAGGCGTACCGGATCATCATTCCGCCCCTCACCTCCGAATTCCTCAACGTGTTCAAGAACTCGTCGGTGGCCTCGTTGATCGGCTTGATGGAACTGCTGGCGCAAACCAAACAGACAGCCGAATTCTCAGCCAACCTGTTTGAAGCCTTCACATTGGCCACGTTGATTTACTTCACCTTGAACATGAGCCTGATGTTGCTCATGCGCCTGATCGAGAAAAAAGTCGCCGTACCCGGCCTCATGTCTCTGGGGGGCAAATAATGGACTTCTTTGATTTCAGCGGGATCGTCCCTGCCCTGCCGGGCCTGTGGAACGGCATGATCATGACCCTCAAGCTGATGGTGATGGGTGTGATCGGCGGCGTGGCGCTGGGGACCGTTTTGGCCCTCATGCGCCTGTCTTCAAGCAAGTGGCTGTCCAATCTGGCGGGCGCCTACGTTAACTATTTCCGCTCGATTCCGTTGCTGCTGGTGATCACCTGGTTCTACCTGGCCGTTCCCTTCGTGCTGCGCTGGATCACGGGTGAAGACACCCCGATCGGCGCCTTCGAGTCGTGCCTGGTGGCATTCGTCATGTTCGAAGCGGCGTACTTCTGCGAGATCGTGCGAGCGGGCGTACAAGCCATTCCTAAAGGCCAGATGGGCGCCGCCAAAGCGCTGGGCATGAGTTACGGCCAGGCCATGCGCCTGATCATCCTGCCTCAGGCATTCCGCAAAATGACCCCGCTGCTGCTGCAACAAAGCATCATCCTGTTCCAGGACACCTCGCTGGTTTACACCGTAGGCCTTGTGGACTTCCTCAATGCCTCGCGCTCAAGCGGCGATATCATCGGCCGCTCCAATGAGTTCCTGATCTTCGCCGGTCTGGTGTATTTCATCATCAGCTTTTCCGCCTCGCTGCTGGTCAAGCGTCTGCAAAAAAGGTTTGCCGTATGATCTCGATCAAGAACATCAACAAGTGGTACGGGGACTTTCAGGTACTGACCGATTGCAGTACTGAAGTCAAAAAAGGTGAAGTGGTGGTGGTCTGCGGGCCATCGGGCTCCGGCAAGTCGACCCTGATCAAGTGCGTCAACGCCCTTGAACCGTTCCAGAAAGGCGACATCGTAGTGGACGGCATCTCGATAGCCGACCCTAAAACCAACCTGTCGAAATTGCGTTCGCGCGTGGGCATGGTGTTCCAGCATTTCGAACTGTTCCCGCACATGACCATCACCGAAAACCTGACCATTGCTCAGGTCAAGGTACTGGGGCGCAGCAAAGCCGAAGCCACCAAAAAAGGCCTTGAGTTGCTGGAGCGCGTGGGCTTGTCGGCCCACGCCCACAAACACCCTGGCCAACTGTCGGGCGGCCAGCAACAGCGTGTGGCGATTGCCCGTGCGCTGGCGATGGACCCGATTGTCATGCTGTTTGACGAACCCACCTCAGCCCTCGACCCAGAAATGGTCAACGAAGTGCTCGACGTAATGGTGCAACTGGCCCACGAAGGCATGACCATGATGTGCGTAACCCATGAAATGGGCTTTGCCCGCAAAGTGGCCGACCGGGTCATCTTCATGGATCAGGGCAAAATCGTCGAAGACTGTCAGAAAGATGAGTTCTTTGGCGATGTGAGCGCCCGCTCGCAACGCGCTCAGGACTTCTTGGGCAAGATCCTGCAGCACTGATAACTCAACCACCCGTCAGGGTGTTCGCCACACGCCTGTAACCGGGCGCAGCCTGCGTCCGGTTACAGCATTGGCCACCTCTTTATTGCGCAGTGGTTGACCCAAGGCATCTGTGATGAAATGCGACCCCACACTTTATCGCGGTGCCCCGCCCTCACTTGCCGTGAAACCTCGTCTGCTGCGCCACTGGCTGTTGCCGCCCCTGATTATCCTGCTGACTATCGGCCTGGGGTACGCGGGCTATCGCGTCAGCGAGCATTTCGGCATCCGCGCCCTCAGCGAAAACGGTGAACGCCAGCTGGAGCTGCACGCCCGCACCGTCGAAAGTGAACTCGGCAAATACACTTACCTGCCCAGCTTGCTGGAGCTTGAGTCCAGCGTATCGAAGCTGTTGGCCGACCCGGATTTGCAGAATCGCACCACCGTCAATCAATACCTCGAAGGCCTCAACCGCCGCAGCCGCAGTCGCGCCATCTATGTCCTCGACACCACGGGGCGGGTGCTGGCCACCAGCAACTGGCGAGATGCCGACAGCTACCTGGGTGAAGACCTGTCCTTTCGGGCGTACTTTCAAGACGCCGTACGCGGCCAACCGGGGCGCTTCTACGGCATCGGCAGCACCAGCGGCGAGCCCGGTTACTACTTGGCCCACGGGCTGGAAGAGCAAGGCAAAATCATCGGCGTCGCGGTCATTAAAGTGCGCCTGGAAGCCCTGGAAGAACGCTGGCAGCGGGCACGGCTTGAAGCCTACGTCAGCGATGAGAACGGCATCATCATCTTGTCCAGCGACCCTACCCGGCGCCTGAAATCAGTCAGACCGCTTTCGGCCGACACCAAAGAAAAACTCGCGCGCAGCCTTCAGTACTACTGGTGGCCGCTCAACGAGCTGCAACCGTTGCAGCGCGAACAGTTGGCTGAAGGCGTCGAGAAAATCACCTTCGCCACCAACAGCGAAGTCATCACCGATCATCAGCAAGTCAGCTACCTGGCGCAAACGCGCAACCTCAACGACACACCGTGGGACATCACCCTGCTCACGCCCCTGCAAGACCTACGTCGCGAGGCGGCGAATCAGGGCATGCTGGTGGCTGTCGGCTTTGCCCTGCTGGCCTTCCTGCTCATCGCGTGGAACGAGCGGCGCAAGGTGATTGCCACCCGGCTGGCCGCACGCGAAGCCCTGCAAGAAGCCAACAATCAGTTGGAACGGAAAATCACCGAACGCACCACCCATCTGCGCGCCAGTAACGAACGCCTCAAAGGGCAGATACGCGAACGGCGTCAGGCCGAAGACACCCTGCGCCGCGCCCAGGACGAACTGGTGCAGGCTGGCAAACTTGCTGCGATCGGGCAAATGTCCACCAGCATTGCCCACGAACTTAACCAGCCCTTGGCCGCCTTGCGCACGCTCTCGGGCAACACGGTCCGGTTCCTGGAGCGTGGCGACTTGAAAGTGGCGGCTGAAAACCTCGGCACCATCAACAACCTGGTGGACCGCATGGGCCGTATCACCGCCAACCTGCGCTCATTTGCGCGACGCGGCGACGACGATGGTCATGCCAGCCTGAGCCACGCCGTAGACGCCGCCTTGCAACTGCTCGATGCCCGGCTGCAAGCGTCGGGCGCAAGCGTGCAGCGTGATTTCAGCGACGCCCATTTGAAAATTGACCAGACGCGGCTCGAGCAAATTCTGATCAACCTGATCGGCAACGCGCTTGATGCCATGCAGGGCCAAAGCACGCCGCCGCACGTGTGGCTCGAAGGCGATGTCAGCGAAGGCAAATATCGCCTGCACGTGCGCGACAACGGCCCGGGCATTGACCCCGAAACCCGCAAGCACCTGTTTGAACCGTTCTTCACCACCAAACCCGGCGAACAAGGGCTCGGGCTCGGCCTGACCCTGTCGGCCAGCCTAGCGGCCGCCGCCGGTGGCAGCCTGAGCGTTGAATTCCCGGCCAGCGGTGGTGTTGCGTTTGTCCTTTTATTACCGTTGCTGCAACCCGTTAAGGCCGAGCCGCTATGAACCCTGAATTAAGCGTCCTGATTGTCGAAGACGACCCCCATGTCCTGCTGGGTTGCCAGCAGGCGCTGGCCCTGGAAGACATCCGCAGCGAAGGCGTAAGCAGCGCCGAACAAGCCCTGGCACTGGTGGGTGATAATTTCCCCGGCATCGTCATCAGCGATATTCGACTGCCCGGCATTGATGGCCTCGAACTGCTCAAACGCCTCAAGGCCCGCGACCACAGCCTGCCCGTGGTGTTGATTACCGGGCACGGCGACATTTCCATGGCCGTGGGCGCAATGCGCGATGGGGCCTATGACTTCATGGAAAAACCGTTTTCCCCCGAGCGCCTGGTGGACGTCGTGCGTCGCGCGTTGGAACAACGCAGCCTGGCCCGTGAAGTGTGGTCGCTGCGTCGGCAACTGGCGGAGCGCGATTCCCTGGAAGGCCGCATCATTGGGCGCTCCCCCGCCATGCAACACTTGCGCGAACTGATTGCCAACGTTGCTGATACGTCTGCCAACGTGCTGATCGAAGGCGAAACCGGCACCGGCAAGGAACTGGTCGCCCGCTGCCTGCACGACTTCAGTCGACGCCAGCCCCAACAGTTCGTCGCCCTGAACTGCGGCGGCTTGCCCGAGAACTTGTTCGAAAGTGAAATCTTTGGTCACGAAGCCAATGCCTTCACGGGGGCGGGCAAACGGCGGATCGGCAAAATCGAACACGCCGACGGCGGCACGCTGTTTCTCGATGAAGTCGAAAGCATGCCCCTGAACTTGCAAATCAAACTGCTGCGGGTGCTGCAAGAACGCACACTCGAACGTCTGGGCTCGAACCAGAGCATTGATGTCGATTGCCGCGTGATTGCGGCCACCAAATCCGACCTCGACCAACTGGGCAAAGCCAACCAGTTTCGCAGCGACCTGTACTACCGGCTGAACGTGGTCACCCTCGAACTGCCGCCTTTGCGCGAGCGCCGCGAAGACATCCTGCAATTGTTCGAATATTTCTTGCAGCAATCCTCCTTGCGCTTCGACCGCGCCGCGCCCGAGCTGGACAACCAGACCCTCTCCAGCCTCATGAGCCACGACTGGCCCGGGAACGTGCGCGAGCTGCGTAACGTGGCTGAGCGCTTTGCCCTGGGGCTGCCCGCGTTTAAGAAAACCGGCGGCAGTGTTGCGCAAGGGCTGGGGTTTTCAGAAGCGGTGGAAGCCTTCGAGCGCAACCTGCTCAACGACGCCCTGCAACGCAGTGGTGGCAACTTGACCCAAGCCAGCCAGGAGCTGGGCATGGCCAAGACCACCCTGTTCGACAAAGTTAAAAAATACGGTTTGGCGCACTGATGGATCTGATTTTAAAAGCGGCACTCGGGGCAGGCGTGGTCATCATTCTGGCCATGCTGGCAAAAACCAGAAACTACTACATTGCCGGGCTGGTGCCGCTGTTTCCGACCTTCGCCCTGATCGCGCATTACATCGTGGGCAAAGGCCGGTCCATCGAGGACCTGAAAACCACCATCGTGTTCGGCATGTGGTCGATCATTCCCTACTTTGTGTACCTGGCGGCCTTGTACGTGCTAGTCGACCGCATGCGCCTTGAAGCCTCGCTGGCGCTGGCAGCGGTGGCCTGGCTCATGGCCGCAACCGTATTGGTCAGCGTCTGGGTCAGGCTCCACTGACCCCAAACCGGCGGCGCCGCTCACCTCGCTGACACCTTGGCCCGTCCCTTGCATTTACCCCTTAACGCCCGCCGAGCTTGATCCGGCGGGGATTGAATGGGGTAAAGCTGACGTTGAACATTCTCGATCTCGATTCCAGCCTGACGGCGCAACCCGCCATCGCTGAGCGGCTGTTGGATGGCCGCGCCACGCGCCTTGACCTGCTGGCGCTAGGCCCGCAACTGCGGTTATGGTCCACCGAGCGCACCTACCGGCGCTTCGTGCAGCAGTTGAAAAAACGACCGCCGCGCCCGGCGCACCGGCCTGAACTGTTCTTTGTCGGTTCCGGCGACTATCACCACCTGACCCCGGCATTGCTCAGCGATTTGCCGGAGCCCGTCAGCCTGATCCACTTTGACAATCACCCCGACTGGGTGCGCCTGGCGCCCAAGCGCCATTGCGGTTCCTGGGTCAATCGTGCGCTCGAAATGCCCGACATTGCGCGCATCATCACCCTGGGACCGTGCAGCGACGACCTGGAAAACCCGCAAATCAAGGGCGGCAATCTGGGCGCCCTGCAACGCGGGCACTTGCAACTGTTCCCGTGGCAGCACGCACCCACTCAAGTCTGGGGCCGCATCGGCGATGGGCCGGGCCATGAGCAACATGAAAACCGGCTGCACTGGCGCAACCTTGTGGACGAGGACTGGCCCGCGTTTATCGACGCCCTGATCGACGACCTGCCCACCGGGGCGGTGTGGATCACGATCGACAAAGACGTGCTAGCCAGTGAAGACGCCGCCACCAACTGGGATCAAGGCGGCATGCGCCTGAACCACTTGCTGCACGCCATCCGCGCCTTGGCCGCACGCACACGTGTACTGGGGATCGACGTGTGCGGCGAGTTTGCTAAGGCCCCGCACCGCAACTGGCTCAAACGCTGGGAGGCGAAATCCGACCAGCCCCCGCCGCAGCGTTGGAGCGAGCAGGACCTGCTGCGCAATGCCCACACCAACGAGGCATTGATCACACTGTTTGAGGAGCTTTTTCCGTGACCCTTATCGTGATTGCGCTGGTGGCGTTTTCCATCGTGCTCGATGTGATCGGGCAGCTGTGTTTCAAGGTCGGCCTCGACCGCTTGCCTGAGCTGGAAGGCGGGTTCCGCCTCAATGCCTTCTGGGCACAAGTATTTAACGCACCGATGCTGTGGGCCGGGATCGCCGCCTACGTGATCGAGTTTTTCGTCTGGCTGGAAGCGCTGTCGCGCGCGCCCTTGAGTCTGTTGTTTCCAGCCGCAGCCCTGGCGTATTGCGGCGTGGTGTTCGCTGGCAGCGTGCTGCTCGGCGAACACGTCAGTCGGCGCCGCTGGCTGGGCACACTGGTGATTACCGTTGGCGTGATGCTGGTCTGCATCGCCGGGACCTGAGGAGTTGAACATGCAATCTGAAAACACCCTGAGCACTGCCGCAGACGGTTGGCTTCACGGGCGGTTGGGCACCGTTGTGCTGTGGGCGCTGCTGATTGCGCTGGAAAGCAGTGGGCAGATCGCCACCAAAGTGGGCGGCGACCAACTGGGACAGATGGACTTCAGCCTGCAATGGCTCCACGCGGTGATGATGAACCCCGGCGTGTGGGTCGCCATTGCCTGCTACATCGGGGCGTTTTTCGTGTGGATGCTGATTCTGCGCCGCAGCAGTTTGTCGCTGGCATTCCCGTTGAGTTCGCTGGTGTTCGTCGGCGTCTTGCTCGGCTCGTGGCTCGGACTGGGGGAACACATCAGTGTGCTGCACTGGGTGGGTGTGGCCGTGATCATAATCGGCATCGCCCTGCTGGCCGACGGTGAACCTGAGCATTGATCCGCCTGCGCACAGGGCGGCAGCAGGGTCAGAATGTATAACTGATGGCCGTCTGCACGCTGCCCTGGTTCACCTCGCCCCGTTCTTTGACGATGCTGCTGTCCGCGGCCGATCCCAGCAGGTGCATCCAGCTGGCACTGGCCACCAGCGACCAGTGCGCGGCCAGCGGGAACTCAAGGTTCTGGGTCAGGCTGATCTGCTGGAACCCGCCGCTGGCCTTGTACGCGCCGATGCCTGACGCTTGCGCTTCACGGCTGCTGACACCAAAAAACGTTGAGGTCTGACGCCCGTCTGCGAAATGAGCGGCTAACTGGCTGCTGCCAATAATCCCTTTCCCCAGCGGGTAGCCCAACTCGCCACCGACTTGCCCCAGCACCCCGCCCTGACCGCCTGCGCCGCCCACCGCTTGCCCCAGCTTGGCGTACACCCGCCAGAATTCGGCCGGGCTGTACTGCACAAAACCGCCCAGTTGGGCCATGTCCGAGACATCGCGCAAACCACGCAACGAGCCGTTGGCATCACGCCCCGGCAGGTAGTTAACGAACGGCCCCACCGTCCAGTCGCCCGCCTGGAGCGCACGCCAGCTCAGGCCATCCTCAGTGTCCAGGCTGACATCGCCCCACTCCACATCGACATACGGCAACGGCACGGTTTCATAACGGCTGGCGCTCGGATCATAGGGCTGATAACCCACGCCTGCACCGATCTCGCCAGTTGGGCCATCGGCGGCGAACACCCCCACCGAACCGAACAGGACAAACAGCAAAACAGCAGGCAAGGGCGTTTTCATCTCAGGGGTTCCGTGGAGGTTCAGGCGCGCATCAATCCCTGTTTTGCCCACCATGCGCAAGCACTGATGTTGTTTGTAGCAACCTACAAAAATTGTAGCTTCCACCCCCCCGTTGAACCCCCGTCTCGCTCAAAGCCCCGGCCCGCCGGGCGTGCGCAGGTTGGCACAGTCAATGCAATCCCCTGTTGCAAGCGCACTGTGCGCACCTCCTCCACAGGACAACGCAGATGATGCAATGGCATATCGTGTGTGACTTCGACGGGACCATCACCCGGACTGACGTCATCGACAACATTCTTCAGCGCTTCGCCGACCCGAGCTGGCAAGCCATTGAAGCGCAATGGGTGCAGGGCGAGATTGGCTCGCGGGAATGCCTGAGCCGCCAACTGTCACTGGTCAACGCGTCACCCGCGCAATTGCTGGCCTATTTCGACAGCGTTGAGATCGACCCGGACTTCCCGGATTTCGTCGATCACGTCATTGCACGGGGCGCCTCCCTCGAAGTCGTCAGTGACGGCATCGAACAAGGCATCGCACGGATTCTGGCCCGTCACTACGTGACCTTGCTGCCGATCCTTGCCAATCGGCTGCGTCAGGTCGACCAGCACAGCTGGCGCATCGATTTCCCCTACGCCAGCGACGCATGCCGCGCGGCCTCGGGTAATTGCAAATGCGCCTCCACCCCCGCAGGCAAACGCGTGCTGGTGATCGGTGACGGTCGCTCAGACATGTGCGTGGCCGCCAAAGCCGACTTTGTGTTTGCCAAGGACAGCCTGGCCGACCATTGCGAGCGCAATGGCATTCCTTACGCGCGCTTCGATTCGTTCGCTGAACTGCCCGCCTTGCTCGCCCAATTGCCGAACCATGCCGCCAACGCCCCCCACTTTTCTCGTGAACAGCAGGAACTCTTCAACCATGTCTGACATCCGAATCGCCACCCCTGAAGACCAGATCCTTCTGGAAAAAGAAGCCAAATACTGCTCTTACGGCGACACCGTTCACTACATTGAGCCCCCGCGTATTTTCAGCCGCTGCGAAGGTTCCTACGTTTGGGACACCGAAGATCAAGCCTACCTCGACCTGCAAATGTGGTACTCGGCGGTCAACTTCGGGTACGCCAACCCGCGCCTGAACAACGCGCTGAAACAGCAAATCGACACCCTGCCGCAAATCGCCAGCCAGTACCTGCACAAGGGCAAAATCGAGTTGTCGGAGTGCATCGCCGTCGATGCCAAAAACAAGTTCGGTCTGGACGGCCGTGTGCACTTCAACGTGGGCGGTTCGCAGTCCATCGAAGACTCGTTGAAAGTGGTGCGCAACGCCAGCAACGGCAAAAGCCTGATGTTCGCGTTCGAAGGCGGCTACCACGGGCGTACCCTCGGCGCGTCCTCGATCACGTCCAGCTACCGCTACCGTCGCCGCTATGGCCACTTTGGCGAGCGCGCCAACTTTATTCCGTTCCCGTACCACTTCCGTGGGCCGAAGGGCATGACCAAGGAAGAATACGGCAGCCATTGCGTGCAGCAATTCGCCCGTTTGTTTGAGACGGAATACAACGGCGTGTGGGACCCGAAAGTCGGCCAGAGCGAATACGCCGCGTTTTACGTCGAACCGATTCAGGGCACTGGCGGCTACGTCATCCCCCCGATGAACTTCTACAGCGAGCTCAAGCACGTGCTGGATCAGCACGGCATCTTGATGGTGGTCGATGAAATCCAGATGGGCTTTTGGCGCACCGGCAAGCTGTGGTCGATTGAGCACTTCGACGTCAAACCCGACGTGATCGTATTCGGCAAAGCGTTGACCAACGGCCTCAACCCGCTGGGCGGCATTTGGGCCCGCGAAGAACTGATCAACCCGACGGTATTCCCGCCAGGCTCCACCCACTCCACCTTCGCCTCCAACCCGCTGGGCACAGCCGTGGGCCTGGAGATGTTCAAGATGACCCACGAAGTCGATTACGGCGCGATGGTCATGGCCAAGGGCAAGTACTTCCTGGCCGGGTTGCAGGACCTGCAAAAGCGTTACCCGATCATCGGGGACGTGGACGGCCTGGGGCTAGCGCTGCGCTGCGAAATCTGCGGCCCGGACGGCTTTACCCCGGACAAGGCGACCCTGGACTACATGGTGGAAGAAGGCATGAAGGGCGACATCGACATCGATGGCAAGCGTCTGGGCCTGATTCTGGACGTGGGCGGCTACTACAAAAACGTCATCACCCTGGCCCCGTCGCTGGAAATCAGCTACGCAGAAATCGACCTCGGCATCGCCCTGCTCGACCGCCTGCTGCACCGGGCCATGCAGCGGTGAACGCGGCCGTTTCACTGACAGGCGCCATCGACCTGGGTGAAGGCGACGCCGGTTTCGTGATCGGCACCGGTGAGGTCGCGGTGTTGTTGATCCACGGCCTGACCGGCACCCCGACAGAGTTGCGTCGGGTGGCCATGGGCCTGGCCAAAGAGGGCTGTACGGTGTACGTCCCGACGCTGGCCGGGCATTGCGGCGACAACGCCGATTTGCAAGCCACGGGCTGGCAAGACTGGTACGCCAGCGCCCGCAACACCTTTGTCGGCATTCGCCAAAAACACGCTCAGGTGTTTGTCGGCGGGCTGTCCATGGGCGCGGTGATGTCGATGCACCTGGCCGCCGAACACCCTGGGCAGGTCGCGGGCTTGCTGCTGTATTCCACGACCCTGCGCTACGACGGCTGGAACATGCCAAAAGCGGCGGTGTTGACACCGCTGCTGATGGCGATTCCGTTCGGCGTGCACCTGTGTCGCTTCAACGAAACACCGCCCTACGGGATCAAAGACCCGCGTTTGCGCGCCATCGTTGAACGCCAGATGAAAGCAGGCGAAAGCAGTCATGCCGGGCTGTTGACCATGTCGGGCGTCAGCGTGCGCGAGTTGCATCGCCTGATCGCGGCAGTCAAACGCGCCATGCCCAAGGTGATGACGCCCGCGCTGGTGATTCATTCCCGTGAAGACGACATCACCAGCCGCTGGAATGCCGATTATGTCGAACGTCGCCTGGGCGGCCCGGTGACCAAGGTGCTGCTCGACAACTGTTACCACATGATTACCGTCGACTTGCAATACCGGCGCGTGATCGAGTTAAGCGTTGATTTCGTGAGAAACCACAGCGCCGTTTCAGAGGCCGCCGCGCCGTACGCGCAGCAGGCCTGACAACAAGGACGCCACATGATTGAAGCCCACGCCTTTTCATCGATTCAGGCCATCGAACGCGACGCCTGGAATGAGTGTTTTCCAGACGCGCTGGAGGATTGGGATTACATCGTGGCGGTAGAAAAGGCCGGCATTGAGGGATTCAACTGGCGTTACCTGACGCTGTTTGAAGGCCCGACCCTGATTGCCGTGGCCACCGCCTTCACCACCTGCTATCGCCTTGACACCACTGTGCAAGGGGTTGGCAAGCGTTTTACCGAAGCACTCAATCGAGTGCTGCCGGGGCTGATGCAATTACCGCTGTATGCCATCGGCTCGCCGGTCACCGAACAATGCCGCGCCGGCACCGCCCGCCACATCACCCCGTCACAGCGCCCCGCGCTGTTAGGCCGCTTGCTGAGCCTCGCGCAACAGGATGCCCGCGCGCTGGGCATCGGCCTGATGGCAGTCAAGGACGTGCCGAGCCATGACGACGATTGGGCAAATAGCTGCAAAGGCGCCGGGTTTCAGTCCATGCCCAGCTTGCCGAGCGCGCTGCTGCCTGTGCCGTTTGACTCGGTCGACGGTTACTTGGAGTCGCTGGGCAAATCCACCCGCAAAGACATGCGCCGCAAATGGCGCGCGCCGGGGCCGCAGGTCGAGTGGCGCAGCCACATCGACGACGTGCTGCCCGACGTCATGCGTTTGTACGAAGCCTCGCTGGCGCGCAGCGACCTGCAATGGGAGCGCTTACCCCCCGCGTATTTCACGGGTATCCTCCAGCAACTGGGTGACCGGGCCCTGTGCGCGCTGTACTGGATCGATGACACGCTGGTGGCCTTTAATCTGGTGCTGCTCGATGAGCACCGGTTGATCGACAAGTTTTTCGGCCACGACCTGGCGCTGACCCGCGAATACAACCTGTATTTCAGGAGCTGGCTGGTGAACGTCGACTACTGCATCCGTAATGGCATCGGGCTGTACGAATGCGGGCAAGCCGGTTACGCCAGCAAGATTCGCCTGGGCTGCACGTTTGAAGGCAACACACTGTTTTTTCGTCATCGCAACCAGCTGATCAATAACGCGCTCAAACTGGTCAAACTGTTCATCCGCCCTGACCGCCATGACCCTGCCATGGCCGCCGCTATAAGCGAGTCCTAATGCCGACCACGTCCGACGCATCGCGCCCCCCGCAACCGTTCAAGGTCTCGCGCTGGACCGTGCAACGCAAACTGGTGCTGGCCTTCTGGCTGGTGAGCGTGATCCCGACCATGATCGCCGCCGAACTGGCCGCCACCACGCTGTCACAGATTTTCGACAGCAACGTGCGGGTCTGGCTGCAAGAGTCGACCAAGATCGTCAAGGATGAGATCAGCGAAATCCTCGCGGACAACGCCCGAGTGGCCAAGCTGTTCTTGCAGTACACGCACCCGCAGACCGACCGAACAGTCATTCGCCACGAACGGCTGACCGCCGACATTGCCGATGCCTTGGGTATCGATGTGGTCGCCCTGATTCGCGACAGTGACCACAAAGTGGTGTTCAGCACCGCCAGCGACAACATTGTCGATCAGATCAGTCTGGCGCAGAACGCGGTGTTGCAGACCATCAAGGTAGGCGAAGTGCCAACTGGCACCGTCGTCTCGACGTTCCCTACGACTCAGGACGGTGTGGATTACCAATTATTGGTCGCGACCTACATGGACAGCAGCTTCCTGACCAGCGTGGCCGAAGTCCACTCGCTCGATTTACGGCTCTATCTGCACAACCCCAGCGGCTTTGCCGAGATTTTCTCCAGCCAGCGCTTTGAAGACCGCCAACCTACGGTGCCTCAGGCCATTGAGCAAACCCTGCGCGACACCAAACTGCCCAGCGAACAGTTCACCAGCCGCTACAGCGGTTTGTACTGGCCGATCCTGAACGACACTGGCGAACTGCAAGGCGTGATTTACAGCGGCCTGCTGCGCCACACCAGCGTCGTAGGGCTGGTCAACCAGACCAACCTGTTTGTGCTTATTTTCCTGCTCGGTTCGGTACTCTCGCTGACGGTTGGCTGGCTGGTTTCCGAACGCCTGACACGCCCGTTGCGGGCGCTTTCCGAAGGGGTGCGCGCCGTCACGGCGGGGGATTACAACCAGCGCGTGGCGGTGTCCGGTAACGATGAACTGGCTGAGCTCAGTAGCACCTTCAACCACATGACGGTGCGTTTGGGTCAGCTGCATCACCTCGAAGCGCAACTGCGGCGCCGCGATCGCCTGCACGCGCTGGGGGAAGTGGCCATGGGCCTGGCCCACGAAATCCGCAACCCGCTGGGCATCATCAAAACCGCCACCCAATTGCTGCACCGGCGCGCCGACCTGGGCGACAACGACAAGCGCCACCTTGAGTACGTGGTCAGCGAAGTCACGCGCATCAACGACCTGATTACCGAATTTCTCGACTTCGCCAAACCCCGTGCGCCCGTGCGCTGCGTTCAGCCCGCACGGCCTCTGGTGGAGGACATTCTGGGGTTCTGCAAACCCGAACTTGAGTCTCATCGCGTTGAAGCCCGCATCGATGATCAGGCACCCGGCGCCACCTTGTATGCCGATGCGCGGCAGTTGAAGCAGGCGTGCCTGAACCTGATCATCAACGCCATCGACGCCATGCCCGACGGCGGCCACCTCACCGTCGGCATTGCGCAGGAAGACGATTACACCGTCATCAGCATTACCGACACGGGCGAAGGCATTGCGCCCGACATGATGGAGCGGATTTTCACGCCCTTTGTGACGACAAAAGCCTCGGGCACAGGCCTGGGGCTGGCCAAGGTGTTCTCAATCATGGACAGCCACGACGGCCGCATCGAATGCGTCAGCGACAAAGGCGCCGGTGCCACCTTCAATCTGTATATTCCGGTCCACGGAGGGGATGAGTCATGAGTCATAACGTGCTGGTGGTCGACGACGAACCGAAGCTGTGCGACCTGCTCAGTTCGGCACTCAGCCAGAACGATGTACAGGTGTTCACGGCAGGCAATGGCTTGCAGGCGCTGGCGATCCTGGAACAGCAAGACATTGATCTGGTGATCAGCGACTGGCGCATGCCGGGCATGGACGGCCCGCAATTGCTGGCCGAGGTCAAACAGCGCTACCCGCAGTTGCCCGTGATTGTGATGACCGCCTACAGCACCGTAAAAAACGCCGTCCAGTCGATGCGCAATGGCGCCTACGACTACATCGCCAAACCCTTTGACATTGACGAGCTGGACATCACCGTCAACAAGGCCCTGCAATTTCGCGACATCTTGCGCGACAACGCCCGCATGCGCGCAGAACTGGACGAACATCAGCACGTTGATAGCCTGATCGGTGACAGCCCGAGCTTTCGCCGCGTGTTGCAGGCCATCGACTCCGTGCGTGACAGCAGCGCCACCATTCTGCTGACCGGCGAAAGTGGCACCGGCAAAGAGATGGTCGCCCGCGCCATTCACAAACATGGCAGCCGCGCCGACAAGCCGTTTGTCGCGGTCAACTGTGCGGCGATTCCTGAAGGTTTGCTTGAAAGCGAGATGTTCGGCCACCGCAAAGGCGCGTTTACCGGCGCCGTAGCCGACCGTGTCGGGCGTTTTCTACAGGCCGACAAAGGCACGTTGTTTCTCGATGAAGTCGGTGACATGCCGTTGGCGCTGCAAGCCAAGATTCTGCGCGCGCTGCAGGAGCGGGTCATCGAGCCGGTGGGAGATCCCCGCGAGCGCAAGGTCGACGTGCGGGTCATTGCGGCCACCAACAAAAATCTGCTGGAGGCCGTGGCCAATAAAGAGTTTCGCGAAGACTTGTACTACCGCCTGAATGTGTTCCCGATCCCGCTGCCCGCCTTGCGCGAGCGTGTGGAAGACATTGCCCCGCTGGCCCGCCACTTCGCCCACAGCCTGGGCGCGACGGCCGGTAAACGCATCACCGGCTTCAGCCCCGACGCCTTGCAGGCCATGGCCGAATACAACTGGCCGGGCAACATCCGCGAACTGCAAAACTGCGTTGAGCGCGCCACCATCGTGGCCACCAGCCAGACCATTGAAGACAGCGACTTGCCGCCGTACCTGTTTACCCCGCAACCGAATCAACACGGCGCCGTACCGCAATTGGGCCCCAGCGTGCCGCCGGACCTTGAGGCCGCCTTGGCCGAGGTCGAGAAAGCGTACATCCTGGCGGCCTTGCAACAGGCCAACGGCGTGCAGGCGGCTGCGGCGCAATTGATCGGTATTTCAGAAAGAAGCTTTTGGTATCGACTGAAAAAGCTGAACATCCATGTCGAAAAAATAGCCCGCTAAAGTCAGGCCACTTCAGCCCGTAGCTTGCGGGCGGCGGCCACCATGTTGATCAACGCGGCTTCAGTCTCGGCCCAGGCGCGGGTTTTGAGGCCGCAATCGGGGTTGACCCACAACCGTTCTGCCGGGATGCGCTGCGCGGCCTTGCTCAGCAATTTGACCATTTGCGCCGTGTCCGGCACCCGTGGCGAGTGGATGTCATAGACCCCCGGTCCAATGTCGTTCGGGTAATCGAACGCTTCAAAGGCCTCCAGCAACTCCATGTCCGAGCGCGAGGTTTCGATGGTTATCACGTCAGCATCCATCGCGGCAATCGACTGGATCACGTCGTTGAATTCGCTGTAGCACATGTGGGTGTGGATCTGGGTTTCGTCACCCACGCCCGAGGCGCACAGGCGGAAGGCTTCCACCGCCCAGTCCAGGTACTCCTGCCACTGCGCGCGGCGTAACGGCAAACCTTCGCGGAACGCCGCTTCGTCAATTTGCACAATCTTGATACCGGCTTTTTCCAGGTCGAGCACTTCGTCACGGATGGCCAGCGCCAATTGTCGCGCTTGCACGTTGCGCGGCACGTCTTCGCGCGGGAATGACCACATCAACATGGTCACAGGGCCGGTCAGCATGCCCTTCATGACTTTGTCGGTCAGGCCTTGGGCGTACGTGATCCACTCCACGGTCATGGCGTTGGGGCGGCTCAGGTCACCAAAAATGATCGCCGGTTTCACGCAGCGCGAACCGTAGCTCTGCACCCAGCCATAGTGAGTGAACACGTAGCCGTCCAGTTGCTCGGCGAAGTATTCGACCATGTCATTGCGTTCGGCTTCGCCGTGAACCAGCACGTCCAGACCGAGGCGCTCCTGAGTCTCTACGGCATTGCGGATTTCACTGTGCATGGCGTCGGTGTATTCGCTGGTCGACAACTTGCCCTGTTTGTACGACTGACGCGCCAGACGAATCGAAGCTGTCTGCGGGAAGGAGCCGATGGTTGTGGTCGGAAACGCTGGCAGGTTCAAGCGCGCACGCTGCACTTCGATACGTTCGGCAAAGGGCGATTGACGCTGGCTGTCAGCGGCCGTGATGGCCTCCAGGCGCGCTTGCACCACTGGTTTATGGATGCGCGGCGAGTGGGCACGGCTGTGCTGTAGCGCGCGGCTTTCGGCCAGCGCCTGTTGCACCTTTGGGTCTTGCGGGATGTTCAGGGCATCACGCAGCACGGCGATTTCGCTGCATTTTTGTTTGGCGAAGGCGAGCCAGCCTTTGAGCTCCGCGTCCAGTTGGGTTTCGCGGTCCAGGTCCACCGGGCTGTGCAACAGCGAGCACGAACCAGCGACCCACACATTGTCCCCAAAACGTTCTTCGGCCAGTTGCAATTGCGCCAAGGCGTTTTCCAGGTCACAGCGCCACACGTTGCGACCATTGACCAGTCCCAGCGACAGCACTTTATAGGTCGGCAGGCGATCCAGAATCCCGTGCAACTGGTCCTGAGCGCGCACCAGATCAACGTGCAGCCCCTCCACCGGCAGGCTGACCGCCAGACCAAGGTTGTCTTCCAGCCCGCTGAAGTAAGTCGCCACCAGTTTTTTCAGGGGCGAGTACTGAAGAATGTGATACGCGCGTTCGAAGGCGTTTTTCCAGGCTTGCGGCAAGTCCAGCGACAGGATCGGCTCGTCGATCTGCACCCACTCCACCCCTTGCTCAGCCAGGCGCGAAAGGATCTGTGCGTACACCGGCAGCAGGTTTTCCAGCAGGTCGAGTTTGTCGAACGCGTTGCCTTTGGCCTTGCCCAGCCACAGATACGTCAGCGGACCGATGATGACGGGCTTGACCTTGTGGCCCAACGCCAGCGCTTCATCGACTTCCTCAAACAGTTCGTTCCAGCTCAGCTCGAAGCGCTGATCCGGCGTAAATTCCGGGACCAGGTAGTGATAGTTGGTGTCGAACCACTTGGTCAGTTCCTGAGCGTACTGGCCTTGGCTGTGTTCGCCGCCGCAGCAGCTGTGGCTGGCGCCACGAGCCATGGCGAACAGGGTGTCCAGGGTCGGGCGGCCGTTGTGGTCCAGCGTGTTGGCGAAACGCGCCGGGATCGCCCCGAAGGTCAGTGAATGAGTCAGCACCTGGTCGTACCAGGCGAAATCGCCCACGGGCAGCAGATCAATACCCGCGTCTTTTTGCAGTTGCCAGTGTTTGGCGCGCAATTCACGGCCCACGGCTTGCAGCGCGGCGTGGTCGATGTCGCCTTTCCAATAGGCTTCAAGGGCTTTTTTAAGTTCGCGATCCGCGCCGATGCGTGGGAAACCAAGATTGTGGGCCAGGGCCATGACGGCATTCCTCCATGTCAGTAATGGCCCAATTATCGACAGACGGTGCAACATGAGACAAACTCAACGTTTTCGTGTTCATCATCAAAATTACTCATGGAGCACCCGTGCTGGAAATTCGTCACCTCAAAACCCTGCACGCCTTGCGCGAATCCGACAGCCTGGTGGAAGCGGCAGAACGCCTGCACCTGACCCAGTCGGCGTTGTCTCATCAATTCAAAGAGTTGGAAGAACGCATGGGCATGCCGTTGTTCGTGCGCAAAACCAAACCCGTGCGCTTCACCAGTGCCGGTTTACGCCTGTTGCAACTGGCCGACGCCATGCTGCCACTGATGCGCAGCGCGGAGCGTGATATCGCGCGTCTGGTGGGCGGCACGGCCGGACGCCTGCACATGGCCATCGAATGCCACAGCTGCTTTCAGTGGCTGATGCCGACCATCGACCAGTTCCGCGATGCATGGCCCGAGGTGGAGCTCGATCTGGCCTCGGGGTTTGCCTTCGCCCCGCTCCCGGCGCTGGCCCGAGGCGACCTGGACCTGGTGGTGACTTCCGACCCGCAGGAGATTGCGGGCCTGACGTATGTGCCGTTGTTCACCTACGAAGCCATGTTGGCAGTGGCCAATCAGCACCCGTTGGCCAGCAAGCCGTTTATCGTGCCCGACGACCTGAAAAGCGAAACGTTGATTACCTATCCGGTGGAACGTGATCGCCTCGATATCTTCACCCGCTTTCTGGAACCCGCCGACGTGGAGCCCGCGCAAGTGCGCACCTCGGAGCTGACCGTCATGATGATGCAACTGGTCGCCAGCGGGCGCGGGGTCTGCGGCATGCCGCACTGGGCGCTGCATGAATACAGCTCGCGGGGCTATGTAAAGGCCAAGCGCCTGGGGGAAAAAGGCTTGTTCGCCACACTCTACGCAGCCATTCGGGCAGACATGCTGGATGCGCCCTACATGCGCGACTTCCTGCTGACCGCCAAGGACACCTCGTTCTCGACGCTGGACGGTGTCAGCGCGGTGCGTTGAAACGCGCTCTGCACCTGTCGACGCCGGGCGCAGCTATGCAGCTGCGCCTGCCGGGTCATCCGGTCGATTGACCTGTCGGCGCATGTGCACACGGTCGTAATAGTCCTCGCCCACCCTGATGGCGCAGTCTTCCAGGCCCGACTGCTGAAACCCGCAACGGGTGTACAGCGCCAATGCCGGGAGACTGTTCGCACTCACCGTCAGCTCAATCACGTTGAGATCGGGTTCTTCTTCAGCCAGTGACAGCACAACGTGCACCAGTTGCTCGCCCAGCCCCTGCCCCCGGCAGTGTTCACCCACGTACAAGCCAAATAAGGTGGCCTTGTGCTGCATGTCTTCCCAGGGTTCGAACGCCAGACCGACAACCCCCACCAGCTGCCCCTCCACAAACGCGCCATACAGCGTGCTCAGTTCGTCATCCAGCTGCGATTGCCACCAGCTCAGCGGCATCGCTTCACGGCGGGTAATGCTAGAGACAAAGGCCTCGGGGTGTAGTGCGTACGCCTCAAGCATAAGCTGGCGATACGCCCTGGCGTGTGAAGGATTAAGCAGTTCTATAGCCATTACAGGTCCACGTCATACGGTTTTTCGTTGCTCCAGCATCAGTCTCACGGCCAGCGCAGCCAGCACCCCGCCCATCACATAACGCTGCACGGCCAACCACAGCGGGTTGCGCACGAACCAGACGGCAATGCCGGAAGCGAACAATGCGATCAACAGATTCACGGTGAAACTGACGCTGATTTGCGTCAGGCCCAACAGGATACTTTGGATAAACAGCGAACCGTGCTCCGGGCTGATGAACTGCGGAAAAATCGACAGGTAGAACATCGCCACCTTGGGGTTCAGCACACTGGTCAAGAACCCCATCAGAACCAGCCTTGACGGGGCATCCGGCAGCAACTCCCGGGCGTCGAACGGCGAGCGCGCGCCGGGTCGCACCGCTTGCCAGGCCATCCATAAGAGGTACAGCGCGCCTGCCCACTTCAAGGCTTCATAGGCCAGTGGAACCGCGAGGAACACGGCCGTAAGCCCGATCGCAGCCGCCAGCATGTGCACGAAAAAGCCGGCCACCACGCCCAGCAGCGACGTCACGCCCGCCTTACGACCCTGACAGATCGAACGAGAGATCAGGTAGATCATGTTCGGCCCGGGCGTCAGCACCATCACCAGACACGCGGCGGCAAACATCAGCAAATCATGGGCAGGCATCAGGGACAGTCCTTGTCAGCAGTCAGTCGGGATCAGGCAGGAATAATCTGACGGTAGAACGGCAAAATCACATCACGGGTCAAAGGGGCCAGAGTTAGGCCACCGTCCCCGCACGGATCAATCCACTGCACTTCCTCGATCTCCGCAGCCGGGGCCACGACCGCATCGATGTGCAGCAAAAACAGTTCGGCCTGCACTTCAAACCCCGGTTCATTCACCGCAGGCGCGCAAAAATGCCCCAAATAGGTGGCACGGGCCGGGTCGATCGTGAGCGCCAGCTCTTCTTCCAGCTCTCGGGCCAACGCGTCGATGGGTTGCTCATGGGCATCGATTTTGCCACCCGGCTGCATGAACGCTTGGGTACCGCGCTTGCGCACCAGCAAGGTCTGACCGTCAGGGCCGATCAGTACGGCCGCCGCGATGCGAATGGTGTTGGGAAGGATAGCGCAGGAAATATCTGAAGAACTCACAAGAATCAGCCAACTAACCAGAAAGAGCGCGAAGGATCACATGACAGCCCCCTGACGAAAAGACACAGATAGCGCGCTGCCCGCTTCAGTCTGTATGGTGAGCCCCTTGAAAGCCCCGTCATTGATGCGGTGTGTGTTTACGCCACGACTTTCGTCGGGATGCTGCGCCCTGCGAAATCTCGTTCAATGGCGAGTCTGCTTTCTGTACTGGCGCTTGCTTGATACAGCGCAAGCGCCTCCCCGGGGAAACCTCCAGGCTAAAAAGAGAGGGCCTCTAGGATCTGTATGAAATGTCTTAAACGCCGCCTCATCGAGCGCAGAGACATTTCGGACAGAACCTGATCACACCGTGAGTCCCCGCTCGTGTTACATGCGAGCCCTTCAGGCGCAATGGCCTGACTGAACAAATAAGCCTGAAACAGGAAACCGTATGAGCCTGTCACTGTTGAGCCGTTATGCGTTTTTTGCCTTTTGCGTGATTTTCACGCTTGCCAGCCTGCCGTTCATGCACCACGAGTGGTTGTGGCCATTTACTGCGGTCACCCTGGTGTTGAGCCTGATCGGTATTTTCGACCTGCTGCAAACACCCCACGCGGTGCGCCGCAACTACCCGATTCTAGGCAACATCCGCTACATGGTTGAAACCATCCGCCCGGAAATTCGCCAGTATTTGTTGGAGTCCGACAGCGATGCGCTGCCCTTCTCTCGCGCCCAACGCTCGCTGGTCTATTCCCGCGCCAAAAATGAAAGCGCTGATAAACCGTTCGGCACGCTGATTGACGTGTACCAGTCGGGCTTCGAGTTCATCGGCCACTCCATGCGCCCTGCGCCACTGAGCGACCCGGCCAGTTTTCGGGTGATGGTAGGCGGCCCACAGTGCACCCAGCCGTACTCCGCGTCGGTGTTCAACATCTCGGCCATGAGCTTTGGCTCCCTCAGCGCCAACGCGATCCGCGCACTGAACCAGGGCGCCAAGCTGGGTAATTTTGCCCATGACACGGGCGAAGGCAGTATCAGCCCTTACCACCGGGAAAACGGCGGCGACCTGACCTGGGAACTGGGCAGCGGTTATTTTGGGTGCCGCACCGCCGACGGGCGCTTCGACCCGGAGCGCTTCGCCGTCCAGGCGCAAAACCCGCAAGTGCGCATGATCGAAATCAAGATGAGCCAAGGCGCCAAACCCGGCCATGGCGGGATCTTGCCTAAAGACAAAGTGACGCAAGAGATCGCAGAAACACGCGGCATCATGATGGGTGAAGACTGCATTTCGCCGTCGCGGCACAGCGCGTTTTCGACCCCTATCGAGCTGATGCGCTGGATTGCCCAATTGCGCGAATTGTCCGGGGGAAAACCCGTGGGCTTCAAATTCTGTCTGGGTCACCCGTGGGAGTTCATGGGCATCGCCAAGGCAATGCTCGAAACTGGCATCCTCCCTGACTTTATCGTGATCGACGGCAAGGAAGGCGGCACAGGCGCCGCCCCGGTGGAATTCACTGACCACATGGGTGCGCCCATGCGCGAAGGGCTGCTGTTCGTGCACAACACGCTGGTGGGATTGAACCTGCGCAGCAAGATCAAACTGGGCGCCAGCGGCAAAATCGTCAGCGCCTTCGACATCGCCAGCGTGCTGGCCATCGGCGCGGACTGGGCCAACTCCGCGCGCGGCTTCATGTTCGCCATCGGCTGCATTCAGTCGCAGTCGTGCCACACCAACCGATGCCCCACCGGCGTTGCCACCCAAGACCCCTTGCGTCAACGTGCACTGGTGGTGCCCGACAAAGCGCAGCGGGTGTTCCACTTCCATCGCAACACGCTCAAAGGGCTGGCAGAGATGCTGGCAGCGGCGGGCCTTGAGCACCCGTCACAGCTCCAGGCCAAGCACTTGGTACGTCGAGTCTCGGCAACCGAAGTCAAACTGTTCTCCCAATTACACGTCTTCCTCAAGCCCGGTGAGTTATTGATCGGTGAAGTCAATGGCGAGTTTTATTCGCGCATGTGGCAAATGGCACGAGCAGACAGCTTTGAACCCAACGTGATTGCGACGGCATAAGGTTCAGTCGTGCGGCACCGGGGGAATGAACATGCCTATCCCCCGGTCGCTTGAAAGAAACGGGCACACTTAAAAAAACACCGGTATTAATTAGTTACTTCTTGCACTTCAATATATGCTCACCCACTGACTGACACCATCAACTATTTAGACTTTTTAGCGCACGATAAACTTTCTAGACTCGTATTTTTAACTGTCTGGAGACAACTCGATGCCCACACCCACACCGGTTTTAAATACAGCATCTGAAACCCTGCCCAACTTGCAAGAAGTGGGTATTCACCACGACTTTATAAAAAACACTGTCCGTGAGGCCGTCAGGCAGGCGCCGCACCAAGTCATGTCAAAATTGCCTGAACATGCACTTTCTCTTCCGGCATGGTACACCGGCGCCACGCAGGCCCAACGCGAAGCCCTTAAAGAAATACAGGCCCTTAATAGCCTGTCAATGACAGCCGTCAACACGTACCTGGATCAGGTGCAGACCGTTAATACGTTTGCAAGCCCATTATTAAAAGCGGCGTTACTCAAACGATTCGGCATTGAATGCGACGTCGAAAAAAACATCATCACTCACACCAAACTCAATCTATTCACCCAAGAAGTCGAAAGTTCCACGACGCAAACGTTGCTGCAAGCAGCCCTGCATAACTTCGACGAAAGCCAGGCGCAACCCGACGGTTTTCCGAAAGGTTCTTACTTATGGACACATCAATCAGAGGGCTCTGACAAACCGGCGCCACGCTTGATTGATATCCCGCCGGTTGATTTTGCTCGCCTGTGTCGAGACCTGGATATCGGTGGCAAGTACCAGGCTCACCTCACGCGCATTTTCAATCCCGCTGACAGCGCCGCTAATCATCAACTGATCCACACCTTCGAACGCCATGATCGCGATGTGTTGATGCTACAGGCTCAGATTGCACTTATGAAAGGTGACATCAGCACCAGTACCCATAGCCTGTTGATACGTTATGCCCAGGGTGAAGAAAAACCTTTATTCAATACATTGCCCTTGACGTGTAATGCCCTGCACATGGACGACATCCCGTTCAACTCCATGATTCTGTCACATGGCGACCCGCTTGAACTGGATCGTCGTTGCATACTTTATATACCCGGCGACCCAATCAGTTGCATCAAAGAGTACCCCTCCATCCGCATGGCCTCGGCCGACTGGATGAGAAAAATGCAAGATGCGCAGTACCGTCAGTTTTTTATCCACCTGGCGCCGCAGTCTCAAAAACTTAGGCTTCTCAAACGTTTGAACTTACGGTTTATCAAGCACAATAACGACCCGCTTGAAATGACGCGCACACCCGTGCGGGGCAATCTGTTTAGTCATCTCGTTGAATATAAGAAGTTTCAGCTCCTGAACGACGCACGTTTTCTAGCCGTGCCCACGTCGGAAATAAATCGCGTCTCGCTGATCAACCGACTTGAGCATTATTTCGACGTCAGCCTGAATGTACTCAATGTCGCCGCGCTATTTATCCCCGGACTGGGGGAAGTGATGACGGTGGTCTTCGCCGCACAGATCCTGACCGACCTCTACCACGGCATTGAAGCGTGGGAGCAAAACGATCAGGCACTCGCCTGGTCCTATACCCGAAGCGTATTGATCAATGTGGCCTTTATTGCGGCAGCAGGAAAACTGGCCAAGGAATTTACGGCGCCGCCTGTCATCGAAAAGTCGCCGCTGGTTGAAGAGCTGGACATGTTTGAGCTGCCGGACGGCAGCCAACAGCTCTGGAAACCGGACCTCACTCAGTTTGAACATGACGTTCCCCACACGGCCTCGACTAAAGCAGACAAACGCGGACTCTATACTCACCAGAACAAAAGTTATGTGGCACTGGAAGGCAAGCAGTATCAAGTGCAGCACCAGTCTGAAAATACCTACCGCCTGAAACACCCCAGCCGGCCTGACGCCTATTCGCCGTTAATCACCTCCAATGGTCAAGGTGCCTGGATACATGAAATTGAAGAAATCGACACATGGGCGACCACTACCTTTGTTCGTCGCCTTGATACATCCCTCCAGGGGCTCAGCGATGAGCAGGCACTGTCTTTATTAAAAGCTTCGGGCACAGAGGAATCAGCCGTACGACAGAGTTTTATCGATCAGAAAGCGCCTCCCGCCCTGCTGGATGATTGTGTTCAGCGACTCAAAGCGCGTCTTGAACTCAAGCGGTTCATTGCACAGATGCGGGCGGGCGACACAACAGCCGATCCTTTATTGCAACTTACAGTGATGACCCACCACGAAATGTGGACCCCTAAAAAAAACCTGCGCTGCATCGACAGTTCTGGAAAGGTCATCATGGAATATGGACCTGTCACTGAAGGTAAAACACCTGTTATCCAGGTACTCGACAGCCAGGTACGTGAGGGCCAATTGCTTAAGACAGTACTGATGTCGCTAAGCAATGCGGAAATCGAATCCTTGATCGGAACAGACCCCGTGACGGGTACTGTCGTGCTTGACCTGAACGAACAGGCAACGTTATTGAGTTCCAGAATTGCTGACCACGCGCAACACCTGCAAGAAAACGTGCTGGACGCGGTGTACGCGCAGTCTCAGGAGTCTGAGGATCTGTGGGTGAAGAAACTGAAAGAGGCGCATCCGACACTGCCGCTGTCCGCCGCCAACGAAATCATCAGCACAGCCAACACCTCTGAAATCGTGCAGTTGGAAGCTGGCCGCATTGCGTTGCGTTTACAAGAGGAGGCCCGACTGCTTGAGGAAGAAAACCGGCTAATGCGTGCCTATGAAGGGTTTTACTTCGATTACCGCACTTCGCCAGATGCCCACAAACTGATACTCCACAGCTTGGCCGACATGCCAGGTTGGCCCACGGATTTCAGGCTGGAAGTTCACGACCTTAAACTCTCTGGAACGCTACTCGATCAGGTGGGCGCACCGGATGCATCGATTCGTAAAGTACTGGTCAAACAAGGTGATCGCTACATCACGTACAACGGCGAGGATCAAATGCTGCATCCTCTGGATGACATGTATACCAGCGTACTGCATGCCTTGCCCGACCTACAAAGAGCCGAGTTAGGCTTCCCTCACACCAGTCAGGGTCAACAGCTCAAAGAGGCGCTGAAACAGCACCAACCGCTGACACGCTCCAGGCTGCGTACCGTATTGGGCATGCCCCCGGAGATACTCGCACCCCGCTCACCGCTTCGCCTGGCAAAAGGACGCACCGGTTACCCGCGACTGGAAATCGAGGGGGCACGTTGTACCCGGGCACCGTTTGCCTGTATTTCCACTCATCCTCGAAGAATCCGGCATTTGAAGTCCAAGTTGTACCCCGCCCACAGTACTGAAGACGTTCAGAACTTTATTGGCGTTGACAGCTTGTTCAGCCGCGAAGGTTTGAATCGACTTGAAGCACTGAACAAAGAGCTCAAAGGGTTGAAAAAGACCCTGGAAGACTGGCAACAAGAACCTTTGGAGTTTGTGCAAATCAGCGACGCGCATATTCGCCAGGTGCACCTGCGTGACAAAGCCCGTTTCGCCGACAAGCTGATCAAATGCTGGCAGCGCACCCCCGACTCAGGAAACTTGGTACATGGCTCGCGACTGGATTTCAGCAATACTCAGCTAGGAACCTTGCCCACCCTGGAGGCCGATTTCAGTCATGTCACTTCACTGAAAATGAATAATCAATACCTGCACCCCAGTATGGATTCGTTTTTAAAGCACTTCCCCTCACTGCGCGAGCTTTCTCTGGAATCAGCCCATCTACGCAAACTCCCTGAGTCACTGTTCACTTTGCAGGAGTTGAACGTGCTCAAGTTGCACAAGAACAAGCTGGTATTCACTGAAGAGACTGCCGGCAAACTCGCCAACCTGAAAAAAATCACGGTGCTTGACCTCAGCCATAATAAGTTAGATCTCCTGCCTGATTTCAGCCAGATGACTGAACTACGCCGTCTGAACTTAAGCCAAAACCGACTCACGCAATGGCCAGCGGGGGTCAACCAATTGCAGCATTTAACGCACTTCGACTTGCGCGCAAACAGCATCACTTCGCTGCCGGCTGGGTATTTTCAATTGCCTGCAATCCGATTGAGATCGACTTTTCTACATGACAATCCGCTGAACGCCCGGACCCATGATTTAGTCAATGAACTCAGAACCCGTTTAGGGCTTCCCCTTGAGACACGTGTCCATGTAGCCGATACGCCGCACCCGGCCAATTTGTGGCTGAGCGCCGATACGCCACCTGCCGATATCCGTTTAAAAAATGAGCTGTGGGACGCTTTACACGCCGAGCCCGACTCTGAAAATTTCTTCAAGGTCATACGCGATCTGGTTGCCAGTGCAGATTATGAGCGTGACCGCATCCTGTTGACGGATCGGGTCTGGCAGGTACTTGAAACCGCGGCACTAGACAGCGAATTCCGTGCGACCGTGTTTGCACACTCGATTGAAAATGAAACCTGTGTCGACCGCGTCTCCACCCTTTTCAGTCGCTTCGGTTACAGGGTGCTGCTGCGCGAAGCCTTATTGGCTGAAGGGGCTGAAAAAGAACTCGCCTTGCTTAAGTTAATGAAAAGCGAAGTTCGACTGATCGAACTCAATGACATCGCTCAAACCCAGATTGAACTGCAGCAGGCCGCCTATGAAACCGCTCGACGCAACGCCCAATTGTCCGTGTCGGAGATTGACCGCCTTAAACCCGACCCGCTAGAGGTGAAACTGATTTACCAGGTTGACCTGGCGAAGCGGTTGGAATTGCTCTGGCAGCCAGCCCATATGAAGTTCAGGAATGTCGCCAAGGTAACGCCGGCTCAAATTGAAGATGCCTACCAGATCGTTGTCAATAAAGAAGCCAGGCCCGGTTTTATGGCCAAGCAACTCCTTGAGCAAGAACCGTGGAAAAACCATATCGAATCAACGTATAAAGCCAGCATCAAAACCAGCAATGCCTTGTTCGATCAACGCTATCTGGAACTTGAAAACCTGCGTGAAACACACCAATTGTGGGTGGATGCGACGCAAGCCGGCGATCAGGCACTGCTGACGAGTCTGCAAAGCGAACTCAAACAGCTGGCAGAAAAACTGGTGATTGATGAACGCAAGGTTTTCACTCAATCATCGGCGTTTGAAGACCTCTACCATGCCGAACTGACCGCAGTGGCCACCAATAAGGCCAAAACCCTCGAACAGATCACGCAAGGCATTCTCGATAAAAAGCTGCTTGAGGTCATTGAGGAGGAATAAAAAGGGATTTAAACGTCTCAACGTCGATGATCAGAGACACGGCGTAATATCAAGACTTTGCAATTACTGACAATTGCCTTCACCCTGCGCGCCGCCGCTGTGCGGCGCGCAACCTCTGCTGCGCAGGCCGGACTTTATCTAATCTTGATATCTGAGTACTTCCGTGATGACGACCGGACGCGACCACCGCATCGATTTCTTTCGCGCACTGGCGCTTATTTTTATTTTCTGGGATCACATCCCGCACAACCCGCTGGCTGAACTGACCGTGCGCAACTTCGGTTTCAGTGATGCCGCCGAAATTTTCGTTTTTCTGGCCGGGTATGCCGCGGTACTGGCTTACGGAAAAATCGCACAGCGGGACGGCTTTCTTCGGGCAGGCATTAAAATTCTGCGCCGCGCCTGGGTGTTGTACGTGGTGCATATTTTCTTGCTGGCGGTACTGATGGGCATTGTGTTCTTTGCCAACAATCACGTCGAAACCCGAGATCTGGTGCAAGAAATGGGGTTGCAGTACTTTTTGAGCAACCCGCAACAGGCGCTGACCGACGAACTTTTATTGCGTTTCAAGCCCAACTTGATGGACCCGTTACCGCTTTACATCCTGCTATTACTGGGCTTAGCGCTGGTATTGCCCTTGCTGCTGCGCAAGCCTGCGATGGTGGTGGGTGTTTCTTTTCTGGTGTACCTCACGGCCCCCTACTGGAACCTGGCGGCACAAGAAGGTGGGGTGTGGTTTTTCAACCCGCTGGCGTGGCAGTTCCTGTTTGTACTCGGCGGCGCTGCGGCCCTTTGGGCGCAACGCGATAAAGCGCCTGAAACCCGCCCGCTGATGCGTCAACCGCTGTTCTTGGGTTCAGTAACATACCTGGTGCTCGCAGGGCTGCTGGCACTGTCCTGGAAGTGGCCTCAAGTGCACGATGCCCTCATGCCGCTGTGGCTGGGCGAGCACTTGTACCCGATCAGCAAGACCAACCTGTCCTCTGTGCGTTTATTGCACTTTCTGGCACTGGCTTACGTAGCTGCAAAAGTGGTCCCCCACAGTCACTGGCTCAACCTTTGGCTGGTACGGCAAGCCTGTCGCATGGGGCGTTATTCGCTGGAAGTGTTTTGTTTGGGGGTGATTTTGGCGCCACTGGCCGACATGCTCAATGCACTGGGCGGTGACACACTGGCGATCAAACTGATCAGCGCCGTGTTGGGCGTGGGGATGATGGCGGTACTGGCAGCGTGGCTGGACTGGAACAAACAGTTGAATGCCACTGCAAAATAACCGTGCCGCAACGAGTTCACTCGCTCCGGCACGGTGTGTCACTGGGTCAGTGCATCAGCTTTTTTTCAGCTGCGCGCCCGGGTTCGGCTCGCTCACCTGAGTCGGCTGCAACTTGAACACGTAAAACAGCACGGTCAGCAGGATCAGGAACGCAGGCCCTACAAACAGCGCCACGCGTGTCTCCACAAAGTACGCCATCAGCCCGACCACCAACAGCAAGAACGCCAAAGCGGCATAGGAGCTGTACGGGTAGAGCCACATGCGGTATTTGAGGGCGGCGGCTTCTTCCGGGCTCAGGTTTTTGCGAAAGCGCAGTTGCGCCAGCAGAATCATCAACCAGGTCCAGATCGCGCCGAAGGTGGCGATGGCCGTCACCCACACAAACACTTTTTCCGGAGCCAGGTAGTTCAGCACCACGCCCAACAGCAACATCGCAATCGACAGCAGCAACGCCTGACGCGGCACGCCGTTCTTGGAGGTTGTACCGAAATTGGCAGGCGCCTGACCATTCTGCGCCAGGCTGTAGAGCATGCGCCCGGTGCTGAAAATGCCGCCGTTGCACGACGACAATGCCGCCGTAATGACCACGAAGTTGATGATACCGGCAGCGGTCTTGATACCCAGACGCTCAAAGGTCATCACGAACGGGCTGCCCTGGGTGCCGATTTCGTTCCATGGATAAATCGACAGGATCACGAACAGCGCGCCCACATAGAACAACAGAATGCGCCAGAACACCGAGCCAATCGCACTCGGAATGGTCTTCTGGGGGTTTTTCGCTTCACCGGCGGTGAGGCCGATCATCTCAACGCCCAGGTACGCAAACATCACCATTTGCAGGGACATCAGCACGCCCTGCACCCCATTGGGCATGAAGCCGCCGTGGGTCCACAGGTTGGAAATACCCAGCGCGACGCCATCGTTGCCAAAACCGAAGGCGATGATACCGATGCCACCGAGCACCATCGCAATGATGGTCACGATCTTGATCAGGGCAAACCAGAACTCGAACTCACCGAACGCCTTGACCGCGATCAGGTTGATCGAGCCCATGCTGATCAGCGCCGCGAGCGCCCAGATCCAGCGCGGGACATCCGGGAACCAGATCCCCATGTACACCGCCACCGCCGTGATTTCCGCGACGCAGGTCACCAGCCACAGGAACCAGTAGTTCCAGCCGGTCAAAAAGCCTGCCAGCGGGCCCAGATAATCTTGTGCGTAGCGGCTGAACGAGCCGGCTACCGGGTTGTGCACGGCCATTTCGCCGAGCGCGCGCATGATCACCAGAATGGCCAGGCCACCGATGATGTACGACAGCATGATGGCAGGGCCTGCCATTTCAATTGCCTTGGCCGAGCCCAGGAACAGGCCGACGCCGATACAGGCGCCAAGCGCCATCAAGCGAATGTGACGCTCGCCCAGTTCACGCTTGAGCGGACCGCCCTGAGCGGTGTCGCTGTGGGGCTGGTGGTTGCCGACTGGCATAAAAGTACAACCTCATATTGTTATTGGATGTGGCATCAATCGGGCGCTCTATCAAGCCGGGCGTGTGGTCCGGCTCCCCTCTTGATCGGCCCGGACCTCGTGGGTCGGCAGGTCAAAAGGGAAATGCCCTACTGAGATCGGCGGCGAGTATTGCACAGCGTTGGTGCACAGTCATGCCCCTACCTAGGACGTATTTACCTTACTTGAAGGCTCTATCCCTACGTTCTTGGGCGAATCGCCTCACCGCCGCAAGTGAGGCAACGGATGGGAATCCCGCGCGAAGAACGGCACACAAAGTTCTCGTGCCCGTGGCCCACCGTCTACGCTTGACTCAAGCGCAGCCAAAATGCGCACGTGGATCGGTCAACTATGGGCGCACTGTGGCATTCAAACTCCAGCAAACTCGCAGTGCCTGATACGGCAGTGGAGGACGCCCCGTCCCCTGCCCCACGGCACCGCGGGTGGCGTTATGGCTGGATGGCGTTGGGCGTGTTGCTGTTGATCGCGCTGGTGGTTCTGGGGTTTGCCATCGAGAAGGAAGTGCGCACCTCCAGGCTACAGGCCCTGGAGTTCAGTCGCTTTGCCGCAGCCCTGAACTATTCGATGCACGCGGGCGCCAGCGACTCCATGCTGTATCCCGGCGCAGGGCCGTTCGACAAGCGCTTGGGTTACAGCTCGCTGGGCGACTTTTTGCCGCGCCTGTTAAAACGCGATTACGTGATTGCCGAGCAAACTCGCTTCTCACCAGAACTGTTGAGCTACAGCAAGAAAGGGTTTTTCGTCCCCTACTCGGAAAAGATTCAGGCCGGACTCTCCATCACGGACTGCTCGGGAGCACCGCTGTACCACTACAACTACCCGCAGCAGCTGTATTCCGACTTCGCCAGCATCCCGCCCGTGGTGGTGCAGAGTTTGCTGTTCATTGAAAACCGCGACTTGCTCGACCCCGCCCAGCCGTTGGCCAACCCGGCGGTGGACTGGCCGCGTTTCGCTATGGCCGCTTGGTCACAGGTGGCCAAATTACTCCACTTGCCCGGCCAGTCAGCGGGTGGCAGCACGCTAGCCACCCAGCTTGAAAAATACCGGCACTCCCCCGATGGGCTGACCGTGTCGGGCAGTGAAAAACTGCGGCAGATGGTGTCTGCCAGCGTGCGCGCGTATCAGGATGGCCCCGACACCTTAAAAGCACGCCAGACGATTGTGCGCGACTACCTCAACAGTGTGCCGTTGTCGGCGGTGCCCGGGCATGGCGAGGTGCACGGTATGGCCGAGGGCTTGCGCGTCTGGTACGGCGCCGATTTCAATCAGGTCAATCAGCACCTGGCCAGCACCGCCAGCGACCCGCAAAGCCTGGCGCAACGCGGGTTGGCGCTGCGCGAAGTGCTGTCACTGATGATTGCCCAACGCCGACCTTCGCATTATTTGGCCAAAGGCCGCGACGAGCTGGCGGTGCTGACTGACAGCCATATCCGCCTGCTGGCCCAGAATCAGGTGATCAACCCTGCACTGACCACTGCAGCATTGGCCAGCCGTGTGACTTACCGGGACTGGAACACCGCCCCGACGATCCAGCCGATTGAAACCAACAAAGGCATCAGCGTGGCCCGCGGTCGTTTGTCGGCCCTGCTCCAACGCCCGCTGTATGACCTTGACCGCCTCGACCTGTCAGCCACCAGCACCTTGCAGTACGACTTGCAGCGCCAGGTCAGCGAATACCTGCGCAACCTGGCCGACCCCGCTGTTGCCGGCAAACTCGGACTGCTGGGCGAGCGGTTGCTGACCCCCAGCAGCACGGCGCAGGTGCGCTACAGCTTCACCTTGTTTGAGCTGACGCCCGATGGTGCCCGCGCACGGGTGCAAACCGACAGCACGGACCAACCGTTCGACATCAATGAAGGGAGCAAACTGGAGCTGGGCTCGACCGCCAAGCTGCGGGTGATGACCACTTACCTGCAAATCATCGCTGAGTTGCATGAGCGGTACGCGGGCCAGTCCAGCGCCAACCTGAAGAAAGTCCAGATCAATGAGCAAGACCGCTTGAGCCGTTGGGCCGTGGACTACTTGATCCGCGACCCGAACGCGAGCCTTGCCGGCATGCTCGATGCAGCGCTCAACCGCACCTATTCGGCAAATCCGGGGGAGCGTTTTTTCACCGGCGGCGGCATGCACCACTTCAATAACTTCCGCGTTCAGGACAATGGCCGCAACCCAACCCTGCGCGACGCGATCCGTGAATCCATCAACCTGCCGTTTGTGCGCCTGATGCGCGACGTGGTGCGTTACACGACGTATCAGGCGCCGAGCAACAGTGCAGAACTGCTCAAGGACGACCTCAACCCCCGTCGGCAGGAATACCTGGCGCGCTTTGCGGACCGTGAAGGCACCACCTACATGCTTAAATTCTGGAAAAAATACAAAGGCAAGGACACGCAGGCACGCCTCGATACCTTTCTGGACAGCATGCACCCCACCCCTATTCGCATGGCGGCGGTCCACCGGTATCTGTTTCCGCGCGCCGATCAGGCGACTTTCAACAGTTTTGTGCGTTCGCATTTACGCAGTGACAAGGTGCCTGACGAGCGCCTGGCCAAACTCTATCAAAGCTACAGTCCTGGCGCGTATGACCTGCCGGATCAAGGCTACATTGCCAAGGTCCACCCGCTGGACCTGTGGTTGATGGGGTATTTGCTGAACAACCCGCAAGCCACCTTCCAGCAAGCCGTCGCCGCCAGCCAGTTTGAGCGTCAGGAGGTTTACAGCTGGCTGTTCAAAAGCCGACACAAGAGTGCCCGTGACAGCCGGATTCGCACGATGCTGGAGATTGAAGCGTTCCTCGATATCCACCAGCGCTGGCAGAAAGTCGGCTACCCGTTTGATCAGTTGGTGCCTTCGCTGGCCACCGCGCTGGGCAGCTCGGGGGATCGCCCGGCAGCGCTCTCTGAGCTGATGGGGATTATCTTGAACGATGGCGTGCGTTTGCCGGTGTTGCGCATCGATACCCTGCATTTTGCCGCCGACACCCCCTACGAAACCCGCCTGATCAATGACCCCGACAAAGGCGAGCGGGTCATGCCCAGTGAAGTGGCCACCGCATTGCGCGAGGCCCTGTCACAGGTGGTAGACGCCGGTACGGCACGTCGCGTGTCCGGCAGCTTCAAACAACCCGACGGCAATGTCTTGGCCATGGGCGGCAAAACCGGCACCGGCGATAACCGCATCGAAAGCATGGGCGCTGGCGGGCGCCTTATCAGCTCCAAGTCGATCAACCGCACCGCGACCTTTGTGTTCTACATCGGCGAACAGCACTTTGGCACCCTGACAGCGTTTGTGCCGGGCCGCTCGGCCGAAGCCTTCAAATTCACCTCCGCGTTGCCGGTGCAAGTGCTCAAAGGCATGGCGCCCATCCTCACGCCCTATCTGCAACCCGCCACCCACACGTTGTGTCATCCGCCCACTGCGCAGCTGTAACACCTGCCCAAACACCCGCACCTGAAAAAACGCCGGCGCTCACTTGAGAATCGTTACCGTTCATCCTTTCGGCTTGAACACTCTTAAGATATATCTTAAGTTGTATCTAACTTATACAGAGTGCGAAGAGAACATGAGCGAACATCATCACCCCCACCACCCCCACCACCCCCACCACCCCCACCACCGCGAGCATGGCGTGCACGCGGATGGTTTCGAGAAGCGCCCCGGCCGTGAACGCGGTGGACGAGGCCCTCGTGTATTTGCCCCGGGCGATCTGAAATTGCTGCTGCTGGCCCTGATCGCCGAACAGCCTTGCCACGGCTATGACCTGATCCGCCAGATCGAAACCCTGTTCGAGGGCGCGTACAGCCCAAGCCCCGGCGTGATTTACCCGACCCTGACGTTCCTTGAAGAAAGCGAGATGATTCAGGGCGAAACCGAAGGCGGTAAAAAGCGTTATGCCATCACCGAGGCGGGTCGCCAGTCGTTGACTGAACAGGCGATTGCGCTGGACGGCGTGCGGATGCGCATTGACGTGAGCAAGCGCTCGCTGCGCGGCCATGATCGGCCGGAAGAAATCCACGAGGCCGTGCACAACCTGCGCCACGCCCTGCAAATGCACCACGGCCGCTGGAACCCGGAAGAAATCCTGCGCGTTCGCGACCTGCTCAACACCACCGCCAAAGCCATCGTCGACGGCCCCGTGACTGACCGGCCCACGCAGGAGAATGCCCAATGAATGCCGCAACGCCGCAGACCATTCACCGCGTCATGCATGAAATAAAACGCCGAAAACTGACGGTACTGCGTGTCGTCGACCTGACCCCGCGCATGCGCCGCATCACTGTCGGCGGGCCTGAGCTGGCCGGTTTTATCAGCCTGGGCAGCGATGACCACGTGAAGCTGTTCTTCCCGCAAACCGCTGAAGAACAGGCGTCACTTGAAGGGCTGGAGCTGAGCGCCGGCCTGAAAAGCACCAGCCTGCCACCGATGCGCGACTACACGCCGCGTCGTTTTGATCTGAAGACAGGCGAACTGGACATCGATTTCGTGCTGCACGGCGACGGCCCTGCGTCCACTTGGGCGGCGCAGGCGCAACCCGGCCAAACCCTGCACATCGGCGGCCCGCGGGGCTCAATGGTGGTGCCGGATATGTTCGACAGTTATCTGCTGATCGGCGACGAAACGGCCCTGCCCGCCATCGCCCGCCGTTTGGAAGAGTTGCCGGCCAACCGCCGGGCCACGGTGGTGGTTGAGGTCGAAAATGCGGCAGAAGAACAACCGCTCCAAAGCGCTGCAAGCGTTGAGGTGATCTGGGTCCACCGCGATCAGGCCACTGAAGACCTGCTCAAAACGGTCGAGCAATTGAAGATGCCCGAAGGCCAGCTGTACGCATGGGTGGCGACCGAAAGCGCACTGTCGCGCAAAGTGCGCAGAGTGTTGCTCGACACCCATGGTTTGAATGACGAGTGGGTGAAAGCCGCTGGCTACTGGCGGCTGGACGCCAGCGCCGAAGAATAAGCCGCCTGGCGGATCGCTGGCGCAGCGCCATGATTCACCGGCGCTCATCTCCTACTTCCAGCGATCCAGCCCCACCACGATGACGGCCACGACGATAAACCCCGCCAATATGCCGCTGGCATTCATGATCGTCAGCGCGTAGCCCAGCTTGTCTACATCCACAAACGGATACGGGTAGACGCCTAACAGATGCCCGCGTAGCAGGATGTAGCCGAAGTACACGAGGGGGTACAGCACCCACAGCCCGATGTGACGGATACGCAGCGCCCCTTTAGGCACGCACCACCACCAATACAGCGCGTACAGCACCGGCATCACATCGTGCAGCAGCTCATTGGCGAGCCATTGCAGCCCCTCGGGTTGCCAAAGGTTGCGCAACAACAGGCTGTAGGCAACGCCCACCACGATCATGCTCACGCAAATTCCGCTGCTGACCTTGGGTTGCAGGAAAAACCGCCTGCCCGCCGAGTCACGCCGTGTGGCTTGGCAGGTCAACACCGCTGCGGCCAGGGTGTTGGTGAGGATGGTGAAGAAACCGAAGTAATTCACCAGCCCGCCCAACAGGCTGGCGCCTGACGTCCAGCGCGCCATCAGGATCAGGTCGAGCTGAATCGCCAAGCCGCTCCAGCCGAGGATCGCCAGCCAGGAGCACAGCGTGCGTACAGTGGCTGCGCTGAATGTCGTCGGGCGAGAAGTCATCGGGCCGTCAAATATCGCGCTTGGTGCGGGCGTATTTCACATACAGCTTCTCGACCTTTTCCCGCGCCCAAGGGGTTTTACGCAAGAAGGTCAGGCTCGACTTGATGCTCGGGTCACTCTTGAAGCACCGAATATCAATGCGTTGCGCCAGCCCTTCCCACCCGTAGTGCGCCACCAGCGCGGTCAGGATGTATTCGAGCGTCACGCCGTGCAGGGGATCGTTGTTGGGTTCAGTCATGCCGAGCCTTAAGTAAGCAAAAGAAGGAAAGCCGCGCACCTTAGCCGAGCGCTGCCTCAGGGGGAAGTGCGCGTGCCCTGCCGCAGTTTAGCCCTGAGTGGGCATACGGGATGAAAGTTCCCCTTGGCGACCATTAAAGTGATGTTATATTGTAACCGTTGTTATCCCGATAGCGCGTACGCCGCGTCCGTTTTTCCCTGCCCACCTTGCCAAGGAACTTGCAATGTCGTCCCCTGCTTTGCCCCGCCCTCTTCGCCGTTTACCCCTCACCCCGTTGGCCGCCGCTCTGCTCATCGCCTCTCCCGCCTACGCCCTGGAACTGCAACCCCAAGTGATTACCGGCAACCCGCTGGGCAGCAGTCAACTGGCGTCCCCGACCACCGTGCTCGAAGGTGACGACCTGACCCTGCAACAGCAAGGCAGCCTGGGCGAAACCCTGAACAAGCAACCCGGCGTGTCGTCGTCCTACTTTGGGCCGGGCGCCAGCCGCCCGATCATTCGCGGCCTCGATGGCGACCGTATCCGCCTACTGCGCAATGGGGTGGGCGCGCTGGATGCCTCGTCACTGTCCTATGACCACGCCGTGCCGCTGGACCCGGTTAACGTCGAACGGATTGAAATAGTGCGCGGCCCCGCTGCCCTGCTGTACGGCGGCAATGCGATTGGCGGGGTGGTCAACACCTTTGACAATCGCATCCCCACCGAGGCCATTGAGGGCATTCAGGGTGCCGGGGAACTGCGTTATGGCGGCGCAGCCACAACGCGCAGCAGCGCAGGCAAACTCGAAGCCGGCGATGGCAGCTTCGCCTTGCACCTGGACGCGAATGCACGGACCTTCAATGACCTGAAAATCCCCGGCTACGCACGCAGCCGTCATGCACCGCAAAGCGAAGACGGCGACGAGAAGAAAGGCCGTCTGGGCAACAGCAATGGCCGACAGGATGGCGGTGCTGTCGGCGGTTCCTACACGTGGGACGACGGATACGCGGGCCTGTCCTACAGCAACTACGACGCCAACTACGGTTCGCCAGCGGAGCAGGATGTGCGCATCCGCATGAAACAGGACCACTACGCGTTCGCCTCAGAGCTGCGCAACCTGCAAGGTCCCTTCAGCTCACTGAAATTCAACGCGGGCTACACCGACTATGAGCACCGTGAAATCGAAGACGGCGAAGTCGGCACCACCTTTAAAAACAAGGGGTATGAAGCCCGGATAGAGGCCAGGCACGTACCCCTGGGCCCTCTTAATGGAGTGGTGGGTGCACAGGTCAATCGCAATGAGTTTTCGGCCTTGGGCGAGGAAGCGTTCGTCCCGCACACCGACACCCACAGCGGCGCGCTATTCATTCTCGAAGAGCTTCAGGCCACCGACCGCCTCACACTCAGCCTGGGCGGGCGACTGGAGCGCACGGTGGTTGACCCGGACGCCAAAGGCAATGAGCGCTTCAGCGCAGCGGACAGCTCAAAAAACTTCACCGCTGGCAGCGTCTCTTCAGGCGCGGTCTTTAGCCTGACACCGGTCTGGTCGCTGGCAGCCACGCTGGGCTACACCGAGCGCGCCCCGACGTTCTACGAGCTGTACGCCAACGGGGCACACGTGGCCACCGGCACCTATGAAGTGGGCAACGCCAACCTGTCGAAAGAAAAAGCCGTCTCCAGCGACTTGGCACTGCGTTTTGACAACGGCACCCACGCAGGCAGCGTTGGCGTGTTCTACAGCCATTTCTCCCATTACATCGGCCTTCTGGGTACAGGTCGCACGCTCAATGACGAAGGCGAACCTGACGCTGATGGCATGCCCGAATACACCTACTCCGGGGTTCGCGCACGTTTCACCGGGTTTGAAGCGAAAGATCACTGGAAGCTGGGCGAAAGCGCCTACGGTAAATTTGCACTGGAACTGGCGGGCGATTACACCCGCGCCACCAACCTCGACACCGGCCAAGCCCTGCCGCGGATTGCCCCCTTGCGCCTGAGCAGCGGTTTGCTCTGGGAGCTGGACCGCTGGCAGGCGCGGGTGGACGTCGAACACGCCAGCAATCAGGGGCGCGTCCCGGACAACGAGTCCGGCACCGACGGCTACACCACGTTGGGCGCCAGCGCCGGTTATCACTTTGATCTGGGCGGCAGCCAATGGCTGGCATTCGTCAAGGGCGAGAACCTGACCAACCAGACCGTGCGTTATGCGAGCTCGATTCTGCGAGACATCGCACCAGCCCCCGGCCGCAGCATTGAAGTGGGCTTGCGTACGACGTTTTAACGCAAGCGGCTAGCAAAAACGCCTGCGGCCCACGCCCGCAGGCGCTCGGCAACAGCTCTGGATTGGGCATGAGGTCATGACCTGAGCAAAAAAATAAAAGCAAACACCCGCTCAATCGCTACGCTCCCACTCCGTTCTCACTGTGTCACTGTTACATCCATGGAGCGTCAGGAGTCCCTATGAACGGAAGCTATCGTCACACCACTGCCTCAAAAATTCTGCATGAAATCCTGCACTACAGACGTCGTTTTTCCGGTAGCGATCAAGATATTTCCCTGGAAAACGAACTCGTCATCCTCACCCAATTGCCGCGCATTCAGACATTTGTCAGCGCCAATCTGCCGATTCACTTTATCCTCCCGGCATTCCCCGCCAAATCCCCTAACCCCAACAAAGTGCTCGGCACCGTGCCGGACATGGCGGAAAAACTGGCGCTGACGTTTCTCAACTCGCTTTGCGAGAACATCAAAGCCCACTATGCGCCAGGCGCGAGGCTGACCATCTGCTCGGATGGGCACGTCTTTTCTGACCTGATCAACGTCAATGACGACACGATCAACACCTATCAAGGCAAGATCAAAGCGTTGATTCACGATGAGCAGTTGAATTGCCTGGACGTCTTGAACCTGGGGGATATCGACGAGTTCGCCGCCTTGACCGATGACTATGACGTGCTGCGCAGCACCTTGTTGCAAGGCTATGCAGACCCGCTGGAAGACATCCGCACGTTCCTGATCAACGATGAAGACGGCACCCGCCTGTACCGGGCCATTACGCGTTTCATGTTTGAAGACGGCTTGATGCCCGACTACCAGGGCTCCAAAACGGCACTGCAGCGGGACGCTCGACAGCGCGCCTATGGGGTGATTCAAAGCAGTTGGGCCTGGGGCAATTTACTGGCGCAGTGCTTCCCGGATGCCATCCGCCTGTCCATTCATCCGCAACCGGCATCGAGCCTGAAAATGGGCATTCACATGCTGCCCACCAAAGATGACTGGCTAACCCCGTGGCACGGCACGGCTGTCGAAGTGGACGGGACATTCTTGCTGATGAAAAAGACCGAAGCCGTGGAGTTGAACGCCGAACCGGTCTGGGTGGATGGCAAGCACAGCCACTATACGCTGGACTCGCGAAAGTCCGTCGCACACGCGTGAGCCGCCCCCTGCGTCTGAACGTTCACCCTCTGACTTTGGTAACCCGTTATGGAAAACACACGCGCTTTCAAGGCCAGCCTTCACGCACCCTTTGGTTTACTGATCACCCCCGGCTTTGCGGGGCAAACGGCTGAACAACTGGACGTTGAAGTACTCAAACAGCTGGCGCGCGAGCACCACTTACTGATCCTGCGCGGATTTGCTCCGACCTTCGTCGATTCAGCCAGCTTCACCCGCTTTTCCGAGCAATGGGGTGAGATCAAGATGTGGCCCTTTGGCGCCGTGCTTGACGTCAAGGAACACCCGGACGCCACCGACCATATTTTTGATCACAGCCTGGTTCCGCTGCATTGGGATGGCATGTACAAGCCGACAATTCCTGAGTTTCAGTTGTTCAATTGCCTCTTTGCACCCGGCGAAGATGAAGGAGGCCGTACGACGTTTCTGGATACCCAAGGATTGCTGGCGCGCACGCCCAAAGCCGTGATCGAACGTTGGCGCCGCATCAGCGTGACCTACCGTATTCGCCAAGTGGTGCATTACGGCGGACAGGTGTGCTCGCCCTTGCTGGTGGAGCATCCGCGTACCGGCCAAACCGTCTTGCGTTACAACGAACCGGCTCAGGATGACGTACGGTTCCTCAACCGCCATGCATTGCACTACCACGGCCTCAGCCCTGAACAGGTGCAAGGGTTCGAGGAGGACTTGCAGGCCCGGCTGCATGACCCGCGCGTTTACTACCGGCATGCGTGGCAACAAAACGACGTGGTGATCGCCGACAATTTTTCCCTGTTGCACGGGCGCGAAGCGTTCACCGCGCGCTCAGCGCGGCATCTGCAACGCGTGCATATTCACGCCAATCCCGTTTGCCATAACAGCGCCCTGCAACCACAGGGCTAAGCCGCAACCTCGCGCATCGTCACGTTTGGCGATGAGCGAGGTCGGGGGCTGGCGCGCTACCTGGCGACGCAGTCATTAACCCAAGACGTGTAAAAAACACTTCCTGCGCCCCATTTCGTCTCCGTGCGAGGGAGATCGACGAAGTTTTTTTCACCCCGCATGCGTTCGCCGCCCTGACCTGGCAAAGCCAGCAAATACAGGGCCGTAAAGCCCTGAGACGATCAGTCGCAGCACACTGTTACCAATTACGAAATGATCCATGTCATTTAAAGTGCTGTTTCAAAACGTTACAGCACTTTATCATTCCATTTTTAGAGGCTGAACCGATTCATTCCGCCTCCAAATCCAGAAGGGCTAGCACCGTTTTTCTCAAGACAGCGCTACCACAGCCACAGCCATACCTACAAAGACTCGCAACCTCAACCTATGTCCAAATTTCAGATTTTGCGCAAACACAGTGCGTTGTTTCCTATTGCCGGGCAAAAAGCCGTGAACCTGATGGGCGGACTCACCGCTCTGGGGCTGGCCACCTGCGTCAACGCGGCCCCTGCTTTCGACAGCGATTCCAAATGGATGCTCGGTGACTGGAATGGCACCCGTAGCGAGCTGGAGCAAAAAGGCTACGCCTTCTCCCTCGATTACGTGGGCGAGGTAGGCGCCAACCTGCATGGCGGTTATGACCACGACCGCACCGCGCGCTACAGCGACCAGTTCGGCCTGGGCACGCACCTGGACCTGCAAAAGATTCTGGGGTGGAGCGATGCCGAGTTTCAGCTGACGATCACCCATCGCAGCGGCAACAACATCAGCAACGACCGCATCAATGACCCGCGCGTGGGCGGGTTCACCTCCGCTCAGGAAGTCTGGGGCCGCGGCCAGACCACTCGCCTGACGCAGATGTGGTATCAGCAGAAATTCTTTGACCAGAAGCTCGACATCAAAGTCGGCCGCTTTGGTCAGGGCGAGGATTTCAACAGCTTCCCTTGCGACTTTCAGAACCTTGCGTTCTGCGGCTCGCAAGTCGGCAACTGGGCTGGCAGCATCTGGTACAACTGGCCCGTCAGCCAGTGGGCGTTGCGCGTCAAATACCACTTGACCCCTGAGTTGTATGCGCAGGTCGGTGCTTACGAGCAGAACCCGTCCAACCTCGACCGCGGCAATGGTTTCAAGCTCAGCGGCAGCGGCACCCAAGGCGCGGTATTGCCGGTTGAGTTGGTGTGGACGCCAAAAATCAACGGCCTGCCAGGGGAATACCGTGCCGGTTACTACTACAGTAGTGCCAAGGCAACCGATGTTTACAAAGATGCCAATGGCCAGCCGGCAGCCTTGAGCGGCGAAGCCTATCGCAGCAGTTCGAGCAAGCATGGCATGTGGTTGGGTGTGCAGCAGCAACTCACCAGCCGCGCCAGCGATCTGTCGAGGGGCTTGAGTGTGTTCGCCAATGCCACCGTTCACGATAAAAAAACCAATCCTATCGATAACTATGTTCAGGCGGGCATCGTTTACAAAGGCGTATTCGATTCACGCGCCAAAGACGATATCGGCTTTGCCGTGGCACGGGTTCACGTCAACCCGGCGTACCGCAAAAACGCCCAGGCGACCAATCAGGCCCGTGCTGTCTACGATTTCGACAACGCCGATTACCTGCCACCCCAAGACACTGAATACAGCGCCGAACTCTACTACGGGGTGCACGTGACCAACTGGCTGACCGTTCGACCGAACCTGCAATACATCCGGCACCCCGGCGGCGTGAGCCATCTGGACGACGCGCTGATCGGCGGTCTGAAGATTCAAAGCTCGTTCTGATTCTGGGACGGACTCTCGCGACGAGCACGAAGCTTGAAGCTGACTCACAAGGACTTACTTCACTGATTCGCACCCGCCTGGCGCTGTGTTCTGCAGGGCCTGCGCGGGGACACTATCAACGTAACGGAGAACCACACTATGAGCACTGAAGGTGCTTCAAGTCGTAGCCGCCTGTTACCGACGTTGCTCGGTATCCTGCTGCTGCTAATGGGCCTGGCCATGCTGGTCGGGGGTATCAAGCTGGTCACGCTGGGCGGGTCGCTGTACTACCTGCTGGCAGGTATCGGCTTCGGTCTGTCGGGCGCATTGCTGATGGCGGGACGCCGCGCGGCGCTTGGCTTGTACGCAATCGTGCTGTTCGCCAGCACGGTTTGGGCACTGATGGAAGTGGGCCTGGACTGGTGGCAATTGGTACCGCGCCTGGCCCTTTGGTTTGCGATCGGTATCGTACTGCTACTGCCTTGGTTGCGTCGTCCGCTGACGGGCAGCCAATCGGCGCCGGTCACGACGGGCGCACTGAGCGTCGCCGTGGTACTGGCAGGTCTGGCTGCACTGGCCAGCCAATTCACCAGCCCCGGCGAAATCAAAGGCGAACTGGACCGCGATGCCGTTCCAGGCATGACCAACACCGCACCGGCCATGCCGGACGGTGACTGGCAGTCCTACGGGCGTACTGCCCATGGCGACCGCTACTCGCCGCTGAAAGAAATCACCCCGGAAAACGCCCACAAGCTGGTACCAGCGTGGACATTCCGTACCGGTGACATCCCGGGCGAAGGCGATCCGGGCGAAACCACGGCCGAGAACACCCCGCTGAAAGTCAACGGCATGCTGTACGTGTGCACCCCGCACAGTCAGGTGATTGCCCTTGATCCGGACACCGGCAAGGAAATCTGGCGTTACGACCCGAAGATCAGCACGCAGAACGCTGAAAACTTCAAAGGTTGGGCCCACATGACCTGCCGTGGCGTGAGCTATCACGACGAAGCGGCCTATGCCAACACCGCCACCGAGCAGAGCGCTGCCGAGCCAGCGGCTGAAGCAGCCACGGCGACCGCCAGCAACTCGTGCCCGCGTCGCCTGTTCCTGCCGACTGCCGACACCCGTCTGATCGCGCTGAACGCCGACACCGGTAAAGTGTGCGAAGCGTTCGGTGACCACGGTGCCGTCGATCTGCGCCACAACATCGGTAGCTTTGCACCGGGCGGTTACTACTCCACGTCGCCACCTGCCGTGACCAAAGATCTGGTCGTGATCGGCGGCCACGTGACCGACAACATCTCCACTGACGAGCCGTCGGGCGTGATCCGTGCGTACGACGTACGTACCGGCAAGCTGGTATGGAACTGGGACAGCGGCAATCCGCAAGACACCACGCCGATTGCTGAAGGCCAGACCTATACCCGCAACTCGCCTAACATGTGGTCGATGTTCGCGGTCGATGAAAACCTCGGCATGCTGTACCTGCCGATGGGCAACCAGATGCCTGACCAATATGGCGGCGACCGTACCGAAGACTCCGAGCGTTACAGCGCCGGCGTGACCGCGCTGGACATCAACACCGGTAAAGTCCGTTGGTATCGTCAGTTCACGCACCATGACCTGTGGGACATGGACGTGGGCGGTCAACCGACCCTGATGGACCTGAAAACAGCTGATGGCGTGAAACCGGCTCTGCTGGCGTCCACCAAACAAGGCAGCATCTACGTTGTTGACCGTCGTACCGGCGAAGACATCGTACCGATCCGTGAACTGCCGGCTCCGGGCGGCGCTGTAGAAGGCGACCACACCGCACCGACCCAGCCACGTTCGGATTTGAACATGATTCCGCCGGAACTGACCGAGCGTGACATGTGGGGCGTGACACCGTTTGACCAAATGCTGTGCCGGATCAACTTCAAATCCCTGCGTTACGACGGCATGTACACCCCGCCATCGCTGCAAGGTTCGATCGTTTATCCGGGCAACTTTGGCGTGTTCGACTGGGGCGGCATCTCGGTTGACCCGATCCGTCAAATTGCCTTCCTGAACCCGAGCTACATGGCCTTCACCTCCAAACTGGTTCCCCAGGCGGAAGTGGCGGCAATGGGCCCGCGTAAAGGCGAGACCTCCGGCGTACAACCGAACAAAGGCGCGCCCTACGGCGTCATCCTTGAGCCTCTGTTGTCCCCGTTGGGCCTGCCTTGCCAGGCACCGGCATGGGGTTACGTTGCAGCGGTCGACCTGACCAACAACAACGTGATCTGGAAACACAAAAACGGCACCGTGCGTGACAGCTCGCCGGTACCGATCCCATTGTCGATGGGCGTTCCAAGCCTGGGCGGGACCTTCACCACCGCAGGTGGCGTAGCCTTCCTGAGCGGCACCCTCGACCAGTACCTGCGTGCCTACGACGTCCGTAACGGCAAGCAGCTGTGGGAAGGTCGCCTGCCAGCAGGCGGTCAGACCACCCCGATGACCTACACCGGCAAGGACGGCACGCAATACGTCGTCGTCATGGCGGGCGGTCACGGCGGTCTGGGCACCAAAAAAGGTGACTACATCATGGCGTTCAAACTGGCCGACTAAGTAACACGGCTCGTTAAAAGAGAAGCGGCTATCGAGAGATAGCCGCTTTTTTTGTGGGTGATCCCCCCCATTTCAGGCCGTTTCTTCCAACCGTGACAGCCATGCTTCTAACGCCGACGCCTCCAGCGGGCGGCTGATGAGGTAGCCCTGAGCCGTGTCGCATTGCCAACGCGCCAGCAGGTCAAGGGTGTGCTGGTACTCCACGCCTTCGGCCACGACCTTCAACCCCAGGTTATGGCTCATCTCCAGGGTCGAGCGCACGATGACTGCGTCTTCGCTGGTCTCGTCCAGGTTGCGGATAAACGACTGGTCGATTTTCAGCTCTTGCACCGGTAGCCGCTTGAGGTGCGCCAGTGACGAGTAGCCCGTGCCGAAATCGTCCACCGACAGCCCTATGCCACCCTCGCGCAGTTTTTCCAGCACGCTGAGGGAATGCTCCGGGTCGCGCATGACCGCACTTTCGGTGATTTCGAAAATCAATTGCCCGGCCGATACCTGATAGCGCGAGAGCAAGGCGTCGACGCTCAACAGCAGGTCTTCGCCCTGTAAATCCGCCGCCGAGATGTTGAGGGACAGTTGCAGGTGCAGCCCTTTGCGATTCCACTCGGCCAGTTGGCGCACGCCCTCTTCGATGACCCAGTGCGTGAGCAACGGCATGCTGCCGGTGCGTTCGGCCAGCGGGATGAATTCGGCTGGCGACACCACGCCCAATTCGGGGTGACGCCAACGCAGCAGGGCTTCAGCCTGATGCACGTGGCCGCTTCTGATGTCGAGTTTGGGCTGGTACAGCAAAAACAGTTCGCCCTCGCTCGCCGCGCTGCGCACGTCGCGTATCAGCTGGATGTGCCGTTGATGGGCCAGGTCGCGGTCTTGCTGGTACACCTGCAAGTAACCCGGCAGCGCAGCGGCATCGCGTCGGGCAAGGGCGGCGCGGCTGATCAGTTCCTCGACGCTTTGCCCGTTGATCGGGTAGGCCGCAATGCCCATGCAGATTTCCAGCGACACCTCATGCCCATCGATGCTCAGCGGTCGTTTCAACAGCCGGTGGAGCCTGTCGGCCATGGCCACGGCGGCATCGAGCTGGGTGCTTTCCAGAAGCAATAAAAACTCATTGCCGGTGATGCGCGCGGCGGTGTCCCGTTCGTGCAAGGTGTCGAGCATGACGCGGCTGATTTCGCGCATGATCAATTCCAGGCCGTCCTGGCCGAAGCTTTCGTTGATCACCCGGTAGTTTTCGACGCCCAGATAAATCAGCACCACCTCCCTGCTCGCGCTGATGGCGCTGCCCAGTCGCTCCATGGCCAGCGCGCGGTTGGGCAAGCCGGTCAGCGCGTCGTGCAGCGCGTTATGCGCCAGTTGCTGTTCGCGCAGGGCGATACCGCTTTGCATCGCGTTGATCGCCTTGGCCAAAAAGCCCAGTTCATCCTTGCGCTTGAGTTCGACCGGCACCTGATAATTGCCGCGTCCGATTCGCTGGGCGGCCTCGGCCAGCAAGCTGACCGGGCGCGACACCGCACGCGCCAGCCACAGGGCGCCGAGCAACGACAGCAACAACGCGCCGAGGGATATCCACAAAAACTTGCGATCTAGTGAGTTGAACGCCTGCATCGTCTGGTCCAGCGGGCTTTGCAAGAAAGCCATCACGTGCCCGTTTTGCGGATCGTTTGAGGTGGTCAGTTGCAGCAACTGACCGAGAAAGCGTTTGTCCTGAAACTCGTTGAAATAGACCTGGGTGCCGACCGGGCGGTCCCTCATGAACGCGGCGATGCTGGTGTTCATGGCGTCAGGCAGGGTACTGCTGAGTACGCCACTTTCGCCCTGTTTGAGGGCCATGAATGACACTTCCAGGTTGCTCAACGAGCGCAGTTCGTGGGCAAACACGTCGTCCATCGGCATCCCCGACACCACACGCACGACGGGCAAGGGGGTGAGCACCACGCCCTGGACCATCATGTAGGGTCGATTGTCCAAAACGCCGATCAACATGGATTGCGCGTGGCGGCGTGCGAGCCTCAAGTCTTTGGCGTAAGGAAAGCGCTGTCCGGGCGGCAGGCCTTTGAGGGTGCTGGTGATGATGCGACCGTTGAGGTCCAGTACGAATAACTCACTGCCGCGAATGCTCGGTTCGAATTCTTGCAGGGCGGCTTCGATTTGTGCGGGGCTGCCGTTGAGTGCCGCCTGGCGAAAGCCCGAGTCATTGGTCAGCCAGTTGAGACCGTACTGAATCCGCCGCCAGCGTAAATCCATGAAGCGCTCGAACACTCGCGTGCCTGTGTGCAGCTGCTCTTCGGCCTGGTCTCTGGCAACGGTGATGGTCACGGTTTTAACCGCGAAATACACCACCCCCATGAGCAACAGCAGGAGCAACGCCAGAAACAGGCTGATACGGGCCTGAAAACTGTTGCGCAGCTTCATGGCGCGGCCTCGATCCACTGAGTCAATGCCTGCACCCACCTTGCGATGATTCCCTGAGGCATACGCGCTCCTTGTGCGCCCTGAAGGCAGCCACGCAAGCGGCTGCCCACTCCATCTTTATTGTTATGAATCGTAACTGTCGCCCAACAGAAGATCGCCTAATAATTTCGGGCCGTCTACCGTCAAGTTGTTGGCGACAAAGGCCTAGCGAATACGAGGGTGTACCCAGGTTTTATCAATCACTGGCAGAGGTTTTGCGCTGGCTGCCGGGCCCTTGCAAAAAGCCGTCCGGGCGCCATCGGCTACGCTACCGGCGCAGTCTTCGGCAGCGGCTAGAGGATGAAAAACGTTTCACCATTGAAACCACTGACACCGCGCCCCATCTAACCCCCATACCCCATTGCGCAGGTGCCCCATGAGCGACCAGCAAGATTTCCCGGATAACAGCACTGAATACGCAGACATAGAACACACCGAATCCGTACACAAACCCCACTCGGTCGGGACTGAACTGGCATTGCCGGAGCAGAGCCTGCCGGACAAGGTGTACATCATCCCGATTCACAATCGCCCGTTCTTCCCGGCGCAAGTACTGCCGGTCATCGTCAATGAAGAACCGTGGGCCGAAACACTGGAACTGGTCAGCAAATCACCTCATCACTCGCTGGCCCTGTTTTTTGTCGATACGCCACCTGATGACCCTCGCCATTTCGACACCTCCAGCCTCCCGGAATACGGCACGCTGGTGAAAGTGCATCACGCCAGCCGCGAAAACGGCAAATTGCAATTCGTGGCCCAGGGCCTGACCCGTGTGCGCATCAGCATGTGGCTCAAACACCACCGCCCGCCTTATCTGGTGGAAGTCCAATACCCGCAGCAGCCCAAAGAGCCCACCGATGAGGTGAAGGCTTACGGCATGGCGCTGATCAATGCCATCAAGGAGCTGCTGCCGCTCAACCCGCTGTACAGTGAAGAGCTGAAAAACTACCTCAATCGCTTCAGCCCCAACGACCCGTCGCCGCTGACCGATTTCGCGGCCGCGCTGACCTCGGCAACCGGCAACGAGCTGCAAGAAGTGCTCGATTGCGTGCCCATGCTCAAACGCATGGAGAAAGTCCTGCCGATGCTGCGCAAGGAAGTCGAAGTCGCGCGCCTGCAAAAAGAAATTTCCGCCGAAGTGAACCTGAAAATCGGCGAGCATCAACGCGAGTTCTTCCTCAAAGAACAGCTCAAGGTGATCCAGCAGGAACTGGGCCTGACCAAAGACGACCGCAGCGCGGACATCGAGCAGTTCAAGCAGCGCCTTGAAGGCAAAACCCTCACGGCTCAGGCGCAGAAACGCATCGATGAGGAAATGAACAAACTGTCGATCCTGGAAACCGGGTCGCCCGAATACGCGGTCACCCGCAACTACCTGGACTGGGCAACGTCGCTGCCCTGGGGTGTATTCGGGCAAGACAAACTCGACCTCAAGCATGCCCGCAAGGTGCTGGACGCCCACCATTCGGGGCTCGACGACATCAAAAACCGCATCCTCGAATTTCTGGCAGTCGGCGCCTACAAGGGGTCGGTAAGCGGTTCGATCGTGTTGCTGGTCGGCCCGCCGGGCGTGGGTAAAACCAGCGTCGGCAAGTCGATCGCCGAGTCCCTGGGACGACCGTTCTACCGCTTCAGTGTCGGCGGCATGCGTGACGAAGCCGAGATCAAAGGCCATCGTCGCACGTACATCGGCGCCCAGCCGGGCAAGCTGGTGCAGGCCCTCAAAGACGTCGAAGTGATGAACCCGGTCATCATGCTCGACGAGATCGACAAGATGGGTCAGAGCTTCCAGGGCGACCCTGCCTCTGCCCTGCTCGAAACCCTTGATCCGGAACAGAACGTCGATTTCCTCGACCATTACCTGGATTTGCGCCTGGACCTGTCCAAAGTGCTGTTCGTCTGCACGGCCAACACGCTGGACTCGATTCCGGGGCCGTTGCTCGACCGTATGGAGGTGATTCGCCTCTCGGGTTACATCACCGAAGAAAAGATCGCGATTGCCAAGCGTCACCTGTGGCCTAAGCAGTTGGAGAAAGCCGGGGTGTCCAAAAACAGCCTGAGCATCAGCGACAGTGCATTGCGGGCCGTGATCGATGGCTACGCCCGCGAAGCCGGTGTGCGTCAGTTGGAGAAACAACTCGGCAAACTGGTGCGCAAAGCCGTGGTCAAGTTGCTGGAAGACCCCAAGGCGGTGATCAAGATCGGCCCCAAAGACCTCGAAGCGTCATTGGGCATGCCGGTGTTCCGCAATGAACAGGTCATCAGCGGGACGGGCGTGATCACCGGGTTGGCGTGGACCAGCATGGGCGGCGCGACCCTGCCGATTGAGGCAACCCGTATCCACACCCTCAACCGCGGGTTCAAGCTGACCGGGCAATTGGGTGATGTGATGAAGGAGTCTGCCGAGATTGCATACAGCTACGTCAGCTCCAACCTCAAGCAGTTTGGCGGTGATCCCAAGTTCTTCGATGAGGCGTTTGTGCATTTGCACGTGCCCGAAGGCGCCACGCCCAAAGACGGCCCGAGCGCCGGTGTGACCATGGCCAGCGCACTGCTGTCACTGGCGCGCAACCAGCCACCGAAAAAGGGCATCGCCATGACCGGCGAGCTGACCTTGACCGGGCATGTGCTGCCCATTGGCGGCGTCCGTGAGAAAGTCATCGCGGCGCGCAGGCAGAAGATTCACGAGCTGATCCTCCCTGAAGCCAACCGCGGCCACTTTGAAGAACTGCCGGACTATTTGAAAGAAGGCATCACCGTGCACTTTGCCAAACGCTTCAATGACGTGGCCAAAGTGCTGTTCTAAACCGCTGAAAGCCACGGGCTACAGCGCCTCCATGCAAACATGACGGCGCTGTAGTACTGCCCGTGCGGGGCGACCCCTGTCATTTCTGTCAGTAGACACAACACCCGTTCCCGACACTAATAGGCCCCAGAACCGTTAGCGTTGGATGGGCTTGGATCATGGCACTACAGCACCCTGCATATGGAAACCCTGCCGTTATATGGCAAAAAATTTTGGGTAAGCCTGCGTTCAACCCTAGAACTACGGGTGAACTGAGAGCGGAGGTGTCCTGTCGGCATCTGTTCGAAGCGCAGGAAATCACTTTTGCCAGCAGCCAAAAAAAGATTGTCATCACCGCTGAGATCGAAGACTTCGGGTCGCCGCAGTATCGCTGCATGTCGCTGACCCTGGACGTCAATATCCAGTCCGGCATTTACCTGTACAAGCGCGGGCAACCCGGCCCGGTACGCGACATGTCTTACACAGAATGCGTCGAGAAGGATGGCGATCTGGTGTATCACCTGACCCAGGCTGATATTGGCACCCTGCACCTGTCCGTCATCGAAAGTTGCTACAGCGCACGCCTGTTCACCTTTGAAGGCACTGATCACCTCAGCGACCCGTTCGAGGTCTGCGGCGAATTCACCGTGACCCCGCCTCACGCCGCAATGAGTTATTGAGCACCACGGGCAACTTTAGCCGCGTGGCATAGCCCGATTGCCGTCTTGGGTTATGCTGCGCGCTTGTTCTTGTCCCGATGGAGCCTTCAATGTCCCCCGCGCGTCTTATCCCCTTGCTCAGCTTGACCTTGCTGGCGGCTTGCGCCCAGCAACCGGCGCACAACGTGATTGTGGAAGAACAGAGTGACTGCCCGATGCAATTGCACACCGGGCAAAATCTGACGCTGACGCTGCCCAGCAACCCCACGACCGGTTACCGCTGGGCCATTCAGGATTCGGCAGGCGGCGTGTTGCGCAGCCTCGGCCCTGAAGTTTACAAAAGCGCCGACAGTGGCCAGTTGCTGGGCAGTGGCGGGCAATCCACCTGGCGCTTTCAGGCCTTTGCACCGGGCACCGGTCGCCTGCGCCTGACCTATCAGCAGCCCTGGGAGCCTGAAGCAGAGCCCGCCCACGTGTTTGACTGCCCTGTCACGGTGAACTGACATGCCGTGGCTGATCCTCGCGGTCATGGGCGCCGCCGCCTACCTGTATGGCGTGCACATGCAGTCCACGCTGTTGTGCCTGCTGAGCAAACCCTTGCCCGTGCTGGCCTTGCTCGGTTGGCTACAAGACGCGCCGCCCAGCCTTTATCGGCGCTGGATCAGTATCGGTTTACTGTTTTCGTTGCTCGGTGACGTGCTCCTGGCCTGGCCCGTAGACCTGTTCGTGTTTGGCCTCGGGGCTTTTCTGCTGGCCCATTTGGCGTACCTCAAGGCCTACCTGGCCGATTGCCGACGCATCGCAGCGCTGCCTCTGCTACTGGCGCTGGCCGCCGGCGGCGGGTTATTGAGCGTTATGGCCAGCCATGGCCTGGGGGATTTGCTGATCCCGGTCATCGTCTACGCCCTCACGATCAGCGCCATGCTGTGGCGCGCCCTCGCCCGATTGGGGACTGACGTGCCTGCGCGCTCGGCCTGCCTGGCAGCGGCCGGCGCACTGGCGTTTGTGGTGTCTGACAGCCTGATCGGCATTGACCGCTTCGTGATCAAGTTCGGTGCCGCGCCCTACCTGATCATCCTCAGCTACTGGCTCGGTCAATGGGGCATTGCCGCATCGGTATTTAGCCAGCGCAAACGCTGACCCTCCACTGTCACTTATGACAGTAGACGCCATGCCCGTTGCCATCATTAATACCGTCTCTGCACACCCAATCAGTCAGCGAGGGTTCAATGATGGCCAATCACTTTTCTACGCGTGGCAAAGACAAAGTCAAAGGCACGCTCAAACCAAACCCCAAGCACCCGTCACGCCCTAAACAGGCACTGATCAGCGACGCCTCGGCCACCATTACGGACCGCGCCGATTTCAAGGCCGATGACATCATGTTGGGCAGCGGCCTCAAGACCCTGTCCATTGCGGCCTCGGCTGCAACCTTTGGCTCTTACGAATACCGGGTGATTAATATCATTTTTGATCTGGGTATTAAAAGCGGTACACACACTTTTGAGCAGGGTGTATTCGGGCCGATCCAGGGCTTGTCGTATGTGGAGTTCGCGGTCGTGGGCGGCAATGAAATCTATTACAACTGCGAAGGAATCAACGGCTCTTTGACGCTGGACATCATCGACCACGCGTACTACATCCGTGAGTTCACGTTTACCGCACAGGACAGCGAACAGAAAAACATCACTCTGACCGGGCATGTGAGCGTCTCGTCCTCGTTGTGTGAATGCCCCTGACACCCTGTCAGCACATTCAGAATGCTGCGCGGTTTATCAGACAGACCGCGCACTCCGGCGCCAACTTGGCTAAAATGCCGCCCCTTTTGAATTTCCATCGCCGGAACCCTCGTGAGCAAAGAACCCGACCGTATTTTCGCCCAGCCCCTGGCCCAGGTGCCGGACTTCGCCTTTAACGAAGACGTGGTACGGGTGTTCCCGGACATGATCAAACGCTCGGTGCCCGGTTACCCGACCATTGTGGAAAACCTCGGTGTGCTGGCGGCGCAATTCGCCCAACCCCACAGCGTGCTTTATGACCTGGGCAGTTCGCTGGGGGCGGTGACGCAGGCGTTGCGCCGTCATGTGCGCAGCGAAGGGTGCAAGGTGATTGCGGTGGACAACTCGGCGGCGATGGTCGAGCGCTGCCGCGAATACCTCAACGGGCAGAACTCGATGTTTCAGGAGCTGTTGCCGGTTGAGGTGATCGAAGGCGACATTCTTGCGCTGCAATTTGAACCGGCCTCAGTGGTTGCGCTGAACTTCACGCTGCAATTCATTGCCCCCGAGCAACGGCTGGCCCTGCTCGGGCGCATCCGCCAGTCGCTGTTGCCGGGCGGTGCGCTGATCCTGTCAGAGAAGCTGCGCTTCAATGACGCTCAGGAGCACGCTTTGCTCACTGACTTGCACATTGCGTTCAAGCGCGCCAATGGCTACAGCGATCTGGAGATCGCGCAAAAACGCAGCGCCATCGAAAACGTCATGAAGCCCGACAGCCTCGAAGAACACCGCGAACGCCTGCTGGCCGCCGGGTTCTCGACCGTCGTGCCGTGGTTCCAGTGTCTTAACTTTGCCTCGTTGATTGCCTTGCCATGATTGATCTTTCCCCTCTTGCCCGGCGTCTGGCCGGCACGCCCCTGGCCGAATGGGCCACCACGCTGCAGGCTCAGCTCGACCTCAAAATGGAGAAAGGCCACGGCGACCTTGAGCGCTGGCAAAGCGCGCTGGATGCGTTGCCCGACGTCAAGCCTACCGAGATCGACCTGCTCAACGGGCTGACCCTGGACACCGACTGCGACGACGACACCCGCGCGCAGATGCATCAGGCGCTGATGGGGCTGTCGCCGTGGCGCAAAGGGCCATTTGACCTGTTCGGCGTGCATGTGGACACCGAATGGCACTCGGACTGGAAATGGTCGCGGGTCGCGCCGCACATCGACCTCACAGGCAAACGCATCCTCGATGTGGGCTGCGGCAACGGCTATTACATGTGGCGCATGTTGGGCGCCGGCGCCCACAGCGTCATCGGCGTAGACCCGAACTGGCTGTTTTTCTGCCAGTTCCAGGCCGTGCAGCGCTTCTTGCAGCAAGAAGCCGCGTGGCATTTGCCCTTCCCGTTCGAAGACCTGCCAGCGAACCTCGAAGGCTTCGATACCGTGTTTTCCATGGGCGTGTTCTACCACCGCCGCTCCCCCATCGAGCATTTGCTGGCGCTCAAGGACTGCTTGGTCAAGGGCGGCGAACTGGTGCTCGAAACCCTGGTGATTGAAGGCGACGAGAATCAGGTGCTGGTGCCGGAAGACCGCTACGCACAAATGCGCAACGTGTGGTTCCTGCCGTCAATTGCGGCGCTGGAGCGCTGGTTGCGGCGCGCCGGTTTCAGCGAGGTGCGCTGTGTCGACGTGAGCATCACCACCGTGCAAGAACAGCGGGCAACGCCGTGGATGAAATTCCAGTCGTTGAGCGACTACCTCGACCCGAACGACCACAGCAAAACCATTGAAGGGTTGCCTGCGCCGATGCGCGCAGTGATTGTGGCCCGCAAGTGACCACACGCTAACCCGGCTACAACGGCTGTTTGGCGCGGCGGGCCTTGAAAAAGTCGCTCAGGATCGCGCCGCATTCGTCGGCCAGCACCCCGCCTTCAAACAGCACCCGGTGGTTGAGAAAGCCCTGGGTGAAGAACTGCCCCTGACTTTGCACAATCCCGGCCTTGGGCTCCAGCGCGCCATACACCACGCGTGACACCCGCGAATGCACGATCAGGCCCGCGCACATGCTGCACGGCTCCAGCGTGACGTACAGCGTGCTGCCCGGCAGGCGGTAGTTACAGGCCGAGGCGGCTGCGGCACGTATGGCGACCATTTCGGCATGGGCGCTGGGGTCGTGACCGCTGATCGGGCAGTTGAAACCGCGCCCGATAATCTCGCCGTTTTGCACCAGCACCGCACCCACCGGCACTTCCCCCAGGGCCGCCCCCTGAGCAGCCAGTGCCAGCGCTTCACGCATGTAGTCTTGATCGCGGCTGCGGTCGATGATCTGGGGTTGACGCCCTTGTCGCATCAGGAAACCTCAATGGCGGCCATCAGGCCGGTTTCCATGTGGTCAATCACATGGCAGTGGAACATCCACACGCCGGGATTATCCGCCACCAACGCCACGCGGGCACGTTCGTTTTTACCCAACAAATAGGTGTCGGTGAAATACGGGGTGATTTTTTTGCGATTGGACGCCAGCACCTTGAAGCTCATGCCGTGCAAATGGATCGGGTGCTGGTACTGGGTCATGTTCTTCAATTCGAAGATGTAGCTCTGCCCCAGCTTGAGTTTGGCAATCGGCCGATCGGCGCAGGTCTTGTCTTTGATGTCCCAGGCAATGCCGTTGATTTGCCACAGGCTGGGGGGTTGATCGCCGTCTTGATTCTCGGACACCGAACCGACCCATTCAAAATTGAAGTTGAGCTTCTCGGCATTGGCCACATCCGGCTCGGCAATCGGGTTGGCCGGCAAGGCGGCAGGCCACTGGGTCGCGGCACCGGGGCTGGCCACCGCCCGCAACGTACCCAGGCGCACAGGCCCGTCACGCAGGGACAATTCTTCGCCTTCGGCGGGTGCCTTGATGGCCAGGCAAATGCGCATACCGGGGCCCAGCCAGTATTCCTTGCCCAGCGGCCGTGGCTCGATGGGGTTGCCGTCCAGCGCGTAGATCCTGGCCTCCACCCCCGGGATGTTGATGCGGTAGGTCAAGGTGTTGTCGAGGTTGAGCAGACGCACACGGGTGATTTGCCCGGCGGGCAGTTCGATGGTCGGCACATGGCTGCCGTTGATCGTGGACAGGCGCCCTGCCGTACCGCCGCGTGCGGCTTCGCGGGTGATGCTGAACGGCATGAACCCGCCCTCTTCATCCACGTGCCAGTTTTTGATGCTCAAAGTGCGTTCGTGGACAAAACCGGTCGGCTCGCGCTCCTCGACAATCAGCGGCCCCACCAGCCCGCGCCCCAGCTCTTCACTGCTGTTGACGTGCGGGTGATACCAGTAGCTGCCAGCGTCCGGCACGCGGAATGTGTAGTCGAAATACTCGCCCGGCAGAACCGGCAACTGGGACACATAAGGCACGCCGTCCATCTCCAGCGGCAGACGGATCCCGTGCCAGTGAATGGTGGTGGGCACCGGCAGATGATTGATAAAGCGCACCCGCAGCCAATCGCCCTGACGCACCCGCAGCTCGGTACCCGGTGCCGATGGGCCAAAGGCCCAGGCTTCGGTCTGATGCCCGGGCACCAGCTCGACGTCCAGCGGCGCGGCAATCAGCTCGTAATCGTGGCCGGCCTCGGCGTCTGCCATTTTCCCCAGCCAGTAACGCGAAGCGCCACCCGCTCCGACACCCACCACGACCAGGCCGGCCAAACCACCGAGTATTTGTCGACGGGTAAAGGACATGGGCTCAACTACCTCTCGTATCGTAAACGGGCTTACGCCCCGCAAAAGGCGAATACGATACACCTGCAGTTGAGAAACAGTAAGGCCGGGGTGGCGAAGGGCCGCACCCACGCCCGCAAGCCTGAACCTCGACGAGGCGTTTACAGCCCTACGAGCACATGCACCACGCCATTGGCCAAGGGCATGACGTTCGGTAATTGCTGCGCGTGCAGGGTCAGTTTCGAGGCATCGCACACTTGGACGCGCACGCGGGTAAGTGCGACTTTCTGTTCGGATGTAATGTTCTCGGCCCCGCCCAACGCCGCCAATACAGCACTGTCCAGCAACGACGAGGCCGGGCGGGTCACGTCGGGCATCAGATCCGGGGTCAGCGCTTTCCAGAACGCCTGATGAAGTTTTTCAAACATGTTCAATGCTCCAGCACTAACGATTGAGGCTGTAAGGTGGCCAGCACATGCTCGGCGCTTTCCAGCGCCAGCACCTTGTCGGCCAATGCCTTGCAGGCGGTCAATTGCACTTCGCGCACCCGTGCCTTGATGGCCGGGATCAGCGGCACGCTGACCGACAGTTCATCCACCCCCAGGCCCAGCAGCACCGGCACCGCCAACGGCTCGGAGGCCAGCGCGCCACACACGCCCACCCACTTGCCATGGGCGTGGGCGGCCCGGACCGTGTGAGCGATCAGGCGCAACACGGCCGGGTGCAAGCTGTCGGCCTGACGGGCCAGGCGCGGATGATCGCGGTCCATGGCCAAGGTGTATTGGGTCAAGTCGTTGGTGCCAATCGAGAAGAAATCCACCTCGGGCGCAAACAGGTCGGCCATCAAGGCCGCCGCAGGCACTTCGATCATGATGCCCAGCTTGGGCAACGCGCTGAGCCCCAGCCGCTGCGCCTCTTCCTGCAACATCTGCCGCGCGACCCGCAACTCGGACAAGTGCGTGACCATCGGCAACAGGATGTGCAGTTGCGTCAGCCCGGCACTGGCCAAAACGGCGCGCAACTGGTCGCGCAGCAACTGCGGACGTTCAAGGCACAGGCGAATACCGCGCATGCCCAGGAACGGGTTGAGTTCACTGGCCATTGGCACGTAGGCCAGCGGTTTGTCACCGCCCACATCCAGCGTACGCACCACCAGCGGGTGTTCAGTGCCCACGGCGCGGGCTATCTCGCAGTAGGTGGCCACTTGCTCGTCATGGGAAGGCGCGCGGCTGCGATCCAGATACAAAAACTCCGAGCGCAGTAGCCCGACGCCGTGGGCGCCCAGGGTCATCGCGTGTTCAGCCTCTGCCCGCGAGGCAATATTGGCGGTGATATTCACCGGGTGCCCGTCCAGGGTGCAGGCCGCCAACGACGCGTGCTGCAAATCCCGTTGTAGACGGTCCTCACGCAACGCGCGCTGCGCACCCAATTGCTCCATCTGCCCTACATCAGGCTGCACGTGCAACTGACCTGCATCGGCATCCAGCAATACCGGCAGGCCACTGGCCAGCGCCAGCACCTGAGGTGACACCCCGCACAACGCCGGGATGCCCAAGGCACGGGCCAGAATGGCGACATGGCTGGTAGCACCGCCGCCCACGGTGACAACCCCCACGACTTTGCGGGTGTCGAGCCCGGCCGTTTGCGAGGGCGTCAGTTGTTCTGCCACCAATATCGCCTGATCGGGCAACGCCAGCGCACGGTCATCCACGCCGAGAATCCGTTTGAGCACGCGCAGCCCCACGTCTTCCAGATCCAGCGCCCGCTCAGCCAGTAACGGACTGCCCAGGCCCTTGAACAGCGCCGAGGTGGCTTCGGTCGCATTGCGCCAGGCAAAGGCTGCACTTTTGCCTGCGTTGATCAGCTCGGCGGCATGCTCCAGCAAGCTCGGGTCTTGCAACAACTGCTGATGCGCCCGAAAGATGTCGCGCTGCGCCGGGTTGGATGCGTCATCGCGCAGCCCCTGCAACTCATCGGCCGCCCGGGCCAACGCGTGTTGCAGCGCGGCGTGTTCGCGTTGCGCCTCGCTGGCATGTTCGTCCACCTCCAGCGCGCTGTGCGCCACCTGCACCACGTAACCGAACGCCGAACCGGTGGAGGCGCACACGCCGCGCAGCACATCCGACACCCCGTCATGGGCGACGGGGTCGGGGTCTGGGGCCAACACCACGTGCTCAACCTCTTCGCCACAGCCTTGGCTCAGCAGCTCGGACAACTCACGCAGGGCCGCCTCGGCATCCGGTCCCGCCGCACTGAGGTAAACGCTGTCTGCATACGCGGTTTGCAACGCCATGATCGCCACCAGCGACTTGGCGTTGGCGCTGTCGTGCTGGCGATGCAGTTGAACACGTGCCGCAAAGCCTTTCGCCGCCTGGGCCAACACCCCGGCCGGTCGCGCATGCAGGCCATTGGGGTTGGGCAGCAACACGGCCTGCGAATGCAACACCGGACTGTCTTCATGACCGGTTGCCCCCTCGTCTTTACCCGCGTGCACCTGCACGTGCAAAAGAGGCTGCCCGGTCTGGATGTGCGCCTTGCCGTGCGCCAGCGCCTGAAAACCCTCCCCGCTGATCACCAGCATCAGCGTCAGCAAACTGCGGGCATGCAGCGCCAGGTAGTCGGCATCGAACTCAATCAGCGGCTGCCCGGCCTCAACCCGCTGGCCTTCCTCAACCTGCGCGATAAAACCTTTGCCCTGAAGGTTCACCGTGTCCAGCCCAATGTGCAGCAGCACCTGCACACCGCTGTCGAGGGTGATGCTCAGGGCATGCCCCGTGTGTTGCAGGTTGCTGACCACCCCGGCCAGCGGGGCGCATAACATCTGTGACGTCGGGTCGATGCACACACCATCGCCCATCAGGCGACTGGAGAACACCGGATCAGGGACATCGTCGAGCGCCAGCACCACGCCTGACAGGGGCGCCAGCAGTTCCAGTTGTGAGGGTGTGACCATGACTTCACCTGCAATAGAGAGTTTGAATGCCGAGGGCGTGCGCGCCTCGCCAGCGTCGCTTATTTCCACCAGTACTCGACCTGCAATCCCATATTTGAACCGTGCCGGGCCCTGCCAAACGCGCCGCTGTCAGATAACGCCGACCCGGCGCCCAATCGATTGGCGGCCAGTTGTGCGGCTTTGTTCCAGCGGGCATAGGTGTAATACAGGCGAATTTCGGGGCGCTCCCAAAAGCCGGGCCCCTTGGGCGACCAAGTGGGCGCAAAGGTAAATTTGCTCAAGGTGCGGGTGCCGTCGGCGGCCTTGACCTGATCGTGGCCAAGTTCGGTGACCAGTTTGAACTGTTGACTGATCGCGTACGCCGGGCGCACACCCAGCGACAGCCACTCTTGATTGCCACCCTGAGGGCGAACGTCTTTTTGATAGACCGCCTCGACCTGTCCGCCGAAGCGCGGCGTCACTTGCCAGTCAAAAAACTCCACCAGCCGATACCGTTTACTGCTGTTGTCCAGCCGGGTGTTGCCGGTGTAGCCAAGCCCTGTCCCTGAACCCTCGCCGTATTGCAGGGCAACGGTGTTGCGGCCCCCCAAAAAGGCGTTTTGCACGTGCTGCGCCGTGATCGCCCAGCCGCTGTGGGCATCGGTGCGCCGGGGTTTTTCGAGGTAGCTCACACCGAACTCCAGCTCGCCTCCGGGGTTGGTCTTGAACCCGGCAACGTTGACGTCGTGACGGGTGACAGCCTGCTCCTGATAAAGGCTGTCTTTGCGCGAAAACGCATAGCTGTATTTCAAACCGCCGATCAGCACATCTTCGATGCCGCCGCCCGTGGCGCTCTGGTTCCAGTAGTAAAAGTCGGAGATGTGGATGTCATTGCGTTTGTAGTAGCGCCGCCCGGCCCACAGCGAGCCGCCATTAAGACGCGGCAGGTTCGACCATTGCGCGTACAGCTGAGGCATGCGCACCGAACCGTTCTCCCCTTCAAAGGTGAGCTGGTGGTTGTACTGGTTGTAAAACGAGGCCATGCCGTCGACGCTGAGCACCGAGCCGTCATCCAGGGTCAGGATGTCCTGGCGAAGTTCCAGCTCCGCGTACTGCTCGCACTCGTTGCCCAGCCGGTATTTGGTTTCAGCGCCGGGCAGTTTGAAACACGATTGTTTGCCCCCGTTGAGCGAGTTGCCGACGCCGCTGCGCAGGTAACCCGAGAATTCCAGCGCCTGCGCCGGGAGCGGTGCCAGCAGGCATAACGATGCGGTAAGCACGCAGCGGTTGAGTGGTGTGTTCATAAAAGATGACCTTTCTTATTGTTATGGGTAAATCACAACGGCTAAACCGCTGGCAGGGGTTAGCCCGCGTCAGTCCTGCACGTGCAAGGCGAACGATTCGTAGGGCCGTAACGTGATGCGCCGCGTTCGCTGCGGGCAGTCGTCGTAGTTACTGATGAGCACACGCTGTTGCCGGTGCTGGTCGATGACCTCAGCGGGCAATTCGACATCGCAGGGCGTGCCGTAAAAGTTGTTGAGCACCAGCAATCGCTCGTTATCGCCCTGACGCAGGTAGGCCCAGACACGTGGGTGGTCCAGCAGCAACGGGCGATATTCGCCGTGTTGCAGTAACGGCTCGGCACGGCGCAAGGCGATCAGGCGGCGGTAGTGGTGCAGCACCGACGACGGGTCGTGGCGCTGGTCTTCGACGGTGATGCGAGTGGCGTTGTCCGGCAGGTCTATCCAGGGTTTCGCGGTGCTGAAACCTGCATTCGGCTGGTGGTTCCATTGCATCGGCGTACGGCCGTTGTCCCGCGACTTTTGCATGATCGCGGCCATGCACCCGGCATGGGGTTCGCCTGCGTCGCGCTTGAGGCGGTAAATGTTCAGGGTTTCGACGTCGCGGTACTGCTCGATGTGCTCGAAGCCGGGGTTGGTCATGCCGAGCTCTTCCCCCTGATAGACAAAGGGTGTGCCTTGCAGGCCATGCAGGGCGGTGGCCAGCATTTTGGCCGACAGCACGCGGTGTTCGCCGTCATCGCCAAAGCGCGAAACGGCGCGCGGCTGATCGTGGTTACACCAGAACAGCGCATTCCAGCCGCCACCGGCCTGCATGCCCTGCTGCCACTCGCTGAGGATGCGTTTGAGCGCGAGGAAGTCGACGTCGGCGCGCACCCACTTTTGCTGGTTCGGGTAGTCCACCTTCAAGTGATGAAAGTTGAAGGTCATCGACAGCTCGCGGCGCTGCGGGTCGGAATAACGGATGCAGTGTTCAAGGGAGGTCGAGGACATCTCGCCGACATTGAGCAGGTCGTGCCCGGCGAAGACTTCGCGGTGCATCTCTTGCAGGTACTCATGCACCCGCGGGCCATCGGTGTAAAAACGCCGTCCGTCACTGTCATCCTGGGCAAAGTCCGCGGGCTTGGAGATCAGGTTGATGACATCCAGACGGAAACCGCCCACGCCTTTGTCGCGCCAGAAGCGCATCAACGTGTAAACCTCGGCGCGGACCTTGGGGTTGTCCCAATTGAGGTCGGCCTGGGTGTGGTCAAACAGGTGCAGGTAGTACTGGCCGGTTTGCGCCTCGTACTCCCACGCCAACCCGCCAAACTTGGAATGCCAGTTGTTTGGCTGGTCGCGCCAGATGTAAAAGTCTCGGTACGGGTTGTCGAGGCTGCTGCGGGCCTGCTGGAACCAGGGGTGCTCGATGGAGGTGTGGTTGACCACAATGTCGAGCATCAGCTTGATGCCCCTGGCACGGGCTTCGAGGATCAGCAGCTCGCAATCGGCCATGCTGCCGTAGCTCGGGTCAATGGCGTAGTAGTCGCTGATGTCATAGCCGTTGTCGCGCTGGGGCGAGCGCAGAAACGGCGTCAGCCACAGGTAATCCACCCCCAGCCATTGCAGGTAGTCGAGCTTGTCGACCACCCCCAGCAAATCGCCGGTCGCGTTGCCGGCATGGCTATGAAAACTCTTGGGGTAGACCTGATAGATCACCGAACGCTGCCAATCGTGCATGGGGGGAAGTTCCTTGTGTTGCCTTGGGTTATCGCGGTTGCGCTTTTCAGGAGGGGCAGCCTGCCGCCGCCCCTCAAGTGAGGGTTCAGGCCACGCGGTAACCGGGGCGGATGATTTTCATGCTCAGCACACACGTCAGGGCAAACGGCACGACGATGGCCACCAGCATCCCGATGACAAACATCGGGATGTGCCCGGGGGTGATCGAGATAAAACCGGGCAACCCGCCGACACCGATCGCCGAGGCCTGCACCTGATTGAGCGACAGGAAAATACTGCCCAGTGCCGACCCGGTGAGCGCCGCATAAAACGGGAATTTGTAGCGCAGGTTGATGCCGAACATCGCCGGTTCGGTGATGCCGAAATAGGCGGAAATTGCTGAGGTTGACGCCATGCTGCGCTCGCGCAGGTTGCGGCTCATGTAGAACACCCCGAGCGCGGCACTGCCTTGGGCCAGGTTGGACATCACAATCATCGGCCAGATAAAGGTGCCGCCCTGCGTGGAGATCAACTGCAAATCGACCGCGAGGAACATGTGGTGCATGCCGGTAATCACCATCGGCGCATACAGCACACCAAAGATCAGGCCGCCGATCACGGGCGCCAGGTCAAACAGCATCACCAGGCCCTGGGTAATCAGAATCCCCAGATGCCGGGTGACCGGGCCAATCACGGCCAGCGCCAGCACCCCGGTGATGACAATCGTGGTAATGGGCACCACCAGCAGTTGAATGGCATTGGGCACCCGCGCGCGCAGCCATTTCTCGATCATGCTCATCACGTAGGCAGCCAGCAGAATCGGCAGGATTTGCCCCTGATAGCCGACCTTTTCAATCTGGAACACGCCAAAGATGTCGAAGTACGGCAGGCTCTGGCCCTCCAGCCCCGCCACCGCCTTGCCGTAGTTCCAGGCATTGAGCAGGTCGGGGTGCACCAGCATCAGGCCCAGCACGATGCCGAGGATTTCACTGCCGCCAAAGCGCTTGGCCGCTGACCAGCCGACCAGCGCGGGCAGGAACACAAACGAGGTATTGGCCATCAGGTTGATCAGGCTCCACAGCCCGTCCAGCGAGGGATAAGCGTCGAGCAGGGTTTTGTCGGCAATGAACATGCCTTTGGCGCCGATCAGGTTGTTAATGCCCATCAACAGGCCCGCAATGATGAGCGCTGGCAGAATCGGCATGAACACATCCGAAAACACCCGCACCAGGCGCTGCAAGCCATTGCCCTTGTCGGCGCCCTTCTGTTTGACGTCTGCGAGCGTCGAGGCCGCCAACCCGGTTTGCTCACGCAAGGCGGCGTAGACCTTCTCGACATCGCCGGGGCCGATCACCACCTGAAACAGCCCGCCGTTGAAAAAGGAACCTTTGACCAGATCGATCTGATTGAGGGTCGCGCTGTCGACCCGGTTTACATCGTTGAGGGCCAGGCGCAGACGCGTGACGCAATGCGCAGCCTGTTCGATGTTGTCGGCACCACCGAGGCTGGTGATCAGCTCGCTGGCGATGGAAGAGTAATCGTGGCTCATGCCGGATCTCCTGCCTGGAATTATTGTTATGGGGCGTCGTTGAGGCAGCACGCTGAAACGAAAAATACTCGTCTGTACCAGTTAAATCAACAACTGGTACAGACGAGTTAAAGTATTGTATGTTTCGCTCGCCAGCACAGGACCGGGACTGAAAGACAAATCTGAAGACTGCGTGTGATGGCTCCCAATCTTTTATGGGACTTGCGCTACCTGAACCCTGCACTTAAGGTTCGGGCCCAGAGCACCCATCGGCATCGAGCCCTCGCCATGACCAAATACAACCAGATCTACAGCGATCTGCTTGCCAGCATCACCAGCGAGCGCCTGCAACACGGCGCCCGCCTGCCCTCGGAAGCTGAATTGATGGCCACCTACGAGGCCAGCCGCGGCACGGTGCGCAAAGCAATTGAGCAACTGCAGGAACGCGGTTTTGCGCACAAGGTGCATGGCAAAGGGACGTTTGTGCTGTCCACCCGCCCGATTGAGTTTCAACTGGGCGGCATCGTCAGTTTTCAAGAAACCTGGCCGCGGCTGGGTGAAAACGTCAGCACCGACGTGGTCGAATTCAGCCAGATTGCCCTTGAAGGCGCGCTGCACGCGCACATTGATGCCGAGGCTGGCAGTTCGATCACCCGCATCAAACGGGTCAGGCGCATCGATGGCAAACGCGTGATTCTGGACATCAACCACTTCGTGACCGACCTGATCCCGGGGTTGGACGAAGGCATCGCCCAGCACTCGATTTATGCCTACATCGAACAGCACCTGAAGCTGCAAATCAGCTACGCCCAGCGCACCATCGAAGCCGTGCCGCGCAGCCAGGACGATCAGCAACACCTGGACATGGACGGCCAAAGCCATGTGATCGTGGTCAGCAACCAAACGTTTTTGCAGGACGGACGGCAGTTTGAGTACACCGAGTCGCGGCACACGCTGGACAAGTTTTACTTTTCCGATGTGGCACGGCGCTAGGCTCACTGGTTACGCGCAGCCTTGCGCTCGTCAGTGACCGCCACCCCGGTTAGCCGCACGGTGACAAAGCGCAGAAACAAAAAAGGCGGTCAACACTGAGTGTTGACCGCCTTTTTCACATCGAACCGGTTAACCGGCCAGGCTTATTCCCACTCTATTATCAATTGACCAAAAAGATTCTTATAAAACATAGCCTTAAGACGCTGGATATTTGAACAACCATGAAAAATGCCATGCACAGTAAAGCGTTCAAGAAGTCGGATTAGCCTCTCTCTTGGCAAAGGCTGCCGATAGCTGCCTCTCTAGAATGGCCAACTCATCCGCATTCCCATCACGAACAACCTCGGCCAGCAGATCCGCCGCAAAAGACGGATCGGCCTGGAAAAGCTCTGCCATTGCCTCATCGTGACTACGGTCTTTCATCAATCGCCCCTAGTTCGCAAATGCCCTCAGCCTCAAGAATAGCCTGCTCAGGCCACTACAAATCCATCAGCTTCTGGCCGGTACTGCTTGTGAAGACTGACAGAAATCGGCCAACAGCTGTCCTTCATGAATTTCGTTCAAACAACATCCTTTCCAGCGTATTGTCCTTCACCCAATAGTGATGAAACAGCCCCGCCACAGCGTGCAAACCAATCAACCAATATCCTGTAGTGCCAACCAGCTCATGCCAGTACTTGAGCTGTTTGGCGAAGTCCGGGGCAATGGCTACCGGTGCCGGCACGTGAAAGCCAAAGTACGGGAACGGCTTATCGCCAGCTGCGAGCATCAGCCAGGCGAGGATGGGCGTTGCGATCATCAGCCCGTACAGCGCAAGGTGTGTCAGATGCGCGATAGCAATCTGCCAAGCCGGTGGTTGCGGGGTAATCGGTGGTCGTGGGTTCAGGCGCCCGACCAGGCGAACCCACACCAGGGCGAAGATGCTTGTACCAAACAAGCCGTGAAAGCCCATGAGCAAACCCCGCGCTTCGCTGCCTTTGGGCAGATAACCCTTGATTTCAACACAGGCATATACCCCGACGAACAGGGCCAGCATCAGCCAGTGCAGGGTTATTGAAAGTTTTCCATATCGGGTTACGGAGGTGTCGCTGGTCATAAGAAACGCCTGTTGATTGTTGTGAGGGACCGTTGATCCGGTTGCCTTGAACCGGCTGCGTAACCCTGCTCGTCCTGCCTTAAGAGAGTCTGAAGATCGACCCAAAGGTTATTCCTCTTTCACCTTCAGACTTCATTAAGAAATGGCTTGGATACTTCGCTCAATCTCATTGAGGAAGGCGTTCGGCCCATGCTCGATTTCGACTGGAACATCCCCCTGCCCTTGCATTTTGGCCAAGCTGAAATGTCACCGTTAACCTTGGCTGGTGCTTTGCCGAACGACGCTTTGCGAGCGACGTTCGAAGATTTTATCCAGCAGCGTTTCCACAAGGCCCACGGCGCCGACATCCGCCACTTCATGCCTGAGCTGTTCGGCATGCACGACGGTGAGGGCCAGTTGTGCGCAGTGGCCGGCGTGCGTCGCGCTCACCTTGAGCCGCTGTTTCTGGAGCGGTATCTGGATGAACCAATCGAGCCTTTGATCAGCGCGGCGGCTGATCACTCGGTAGATCGAAATGCCATTGTCGAGGTTGGCAATCTGGCGGCCAGCGACACCGGCAGCGCGCGCCTGAGCATCATCGCCATCACCTATCTGTTGGCCATGGGTGGCCTGGAATGGGTGACGTTCACCGGCAATATCGGACTGGTCAACAGCTTCCGTCGTCTCGGCCTGAAACCCGTGACATTGTGCGCCGCTGATCCGGATCGACTGGGTGACGAGCGCCAACACTGGGGCAGTTATTACGAGAGCAAACCTTGGGTGCACGTCGGCGATATCCGCGCCGGGTTCGCCCACCTACGCAATATCGGCCTGTTCAGCCGCCTGGGTTTGCCGACCCCGATTGAAGGAGCCTGTCATGTCGCTTGAACTGCAACGCTTTCAGGAAACCTTGCGCGAGCATGCCCGGCGCAATGACAACACGACCGCGATTTGGGGCGATACGCTGAAACTCGATTACGCCACCCTGTATGCAGAAGTGCTGTATCGCCAGGAGCGCCTACGCGATGAGCAGGTGCAAGTCGTCGCCCTGGCGCTGGACAACGGCGTCGACGCAATGCTCTGGGATCTTGCGGTGTTGTTCGAAGGGTTGACCTGCGTGACGCTGCCGCCGTTTTTCAGCGCGGCACAACGCGCCCATTGCCTGGAGCAGAGTCAGGCCGAACGCGTGATTGCCGAACCGGAGCTGGACCCCGAACTGCGCGCTGCGGGCTATGAGCAACGCGGCGAGTTCTGGTGCCGCGCCTTTACCAGCAAAAGACACATGCCGATTGGCACCGCCAAACTGACCTTCACGTCCGGCACCACCGGCACGCCGAAAGGTGTTTGCCTGAGTGCCGACAGCTTGCTGCGGGTCGCACGAGAGCTGGATCAGGCGAGCGAAACCACCCGGCCGCAGCATCACTTGGCGCTACTACCGTTGGCGATACTGCTGGAGAACCTAGGCTGTTATGCCGCGCTGTATGCCGGTGCGATGCTCAGTTTGCCGAGCCAGAAAACCCTCGGCATTCAGGGCGCCAGTGGCGTCGATGTCCCGCACCTGCTGGGTTATCTCGCCGGGCGTGCGCCGCATAGCCTTATTCTGGTGCCACAGCTGTTACTGATGCTAGTCAGCGCCGCCGAACAGAAAGCCTTCGCCCCGCAAACTCTGCGCTTTGCTGCGGTCGGTGGTGCACGAGTTTCCAAAGATTTGCTGGATCGTGCGCAACGGGTCGGCTTACCAGTTTTTGAAGGTTACGGTTTGTCCGAATGCGCGTCAGTGGTGTGCCTCAACCGCCCCGGCGCACTCCGACCCGGCAGTGTCGGTCGACCGCTGCCCCATGTCGAAGTGCGGTTGGCCGAAGACGGTGAAGTGCTAATCAAGGGCTCGACGTTGCTCGGCTATCTAGGAGACGCACCGTACGCCGATGAGTGGTGGCCGAGCGGCGACCTGGGCGAGTTCGACCCGGAAGGTTTTCTATATCTCAAGGGCCGCAAGAAGCATCAGTTCGTCACCAGTTACGGGCGCAACGTCAACCCGGAATGGGTCGAGTCGGAGCTGATCCAGCGCCGCCACATCGCTCAGGCGTTCGTTTACGGCGAGTCCTTGCCGCGCAATCACGCCCTGCTCTGGCCGCATCGCCCGGACTGCACCGATGCCGAACTAGCCGCTGCCGTCGCCGAAGCCAACGAGGCGCTGCCCGATTACGCCCAGGTGCATCAGTGGACGCGCCTGCAGCACCCCTTCACCGCCGCCAATGGCTTTCTAACCGCCAATGGCCGCCCACGCCGCGATGCCATTGTCGCGCAATACCACGCCCAATTGACCGAATCCGTTGTCCGAGAGGAAGCCGCATCATGAGTTTTTTCGACACCCTGCAAGAAGCCACACAGCATGAACGCCACGAGCTGTTCAATCTGCCCATCATCCTCGATGCGTTGCACGGTAAGGTCAGCCTCGATAGCTATCGGGCTTTTCTCGCACAGGCCTACTATCACGTGCGCCACACCGTGCCGTTGATGATGGCGTGCGGCGCACGTTTGCCCACACGTCTGGAATGGCTACGCAAAGCGGTGTGCGAGTACATCGAAGACGAATACGGCCACGAACAGTGGGTGCTCAACGACATCGCAGCCTGCGGAGGTGATCGCAAGGCCGTGCATGATGGTCAGCCTTCGCTGCCGATTGAGCTGATGGTGAGCTTCCTTTATGACCTGATCGCCAGAGGCAACCCGGTGGGTCTGTTCGGCATGGTCAATGTCCTCGAAGGCACCAGCATCGCCCTGGCCACACACGCGGCAGGGAGCATTCGGGACCGCCTGGCGTTGCCGGAAACCGCCTTCAGTTACCTGAGTTCTCATGGTTCGCTCGACATCGAACACATGCAAACCTATCGCCGCCTGATGAATCAGTTGGAAGATCCTGAGGATCAAGCGGCAGTGATTCATGCTTCAAAAGTTGTGTACCGACTGTACACCGACATGTTTCGCGGCCTGCCTCGTGACGCGGAGATTGAACATGCAGCTGCGTAACGCGCGCGTGGTCTTGACCGGTGCCAGTGGCGGCATCGGCATGGCTATCGCCGAAGCCTTGTGCGCCGCCGGTGCTCGAGTATTGGCCGTGGCGCGGCATCAGGAAGCCTTGGCCCCGCTGCTCAAACGCTACCCTGAGGCCCTGTGCTGGGTCGCAGCTGACCTGACACTGCCAAGCGACCAACGCAAAGTACTCGCCGCCGCCGAAGAAATTGGCGGAGTCAATCTGTTGATCAACGCTGCAGGGGTGAATCACTTCGCCATGCTCGAACAGCTCGACGACAGTGATATCAGTGCGATGCTCGCGTTGAATATCAACGCGCCGATTTGCCTGACCAAGCTTTTGCTGCCGCTACTCAAGCAGGCCGATAGCGCCATGGTAGTCAACGTCGGCTCGACCTATGGCTCGATCGGCTATGCCGGTTACGCCAGCTATTGCGCGACGAAGTTTGCCCTGCGCGGGTTCTCCGAAGCGTTGCGCCGAGAGCTGGCCGACACCCGGGTCAGCGTGCTCTACGTCGCACCGCGGGCCACCCGCACGTCGATGAACAGCGTGACGGCGCAAGCCCTGAACGATGCGCTTAAGGCCAACGTCGATGATCCGCAAACCGTGGCCTCGGCGGTGATCCACGCGATTGCCGGGGACCGCCGCGACCTGTATCTGGGATGGCCCGAGCGCTTCTTCGTGCGCCTAAACAATCTACTGCCGCAACTGGTCGATCGAGGTCTGCGCAAGCAGTTGCCCCTGATCCGTCGCTTCAGCGAAAAACCCGAGAACGAGACCCTCAAACCATGAAAAAAATCTTCGCGTGCCTATTGATAGCAACCCTCAGCCAAAGCGTTTGGGCGCTGGAGGCCGCCGACCAGCAGCGCCTGAGCAGCATTCAACAAAGCTGGGCGCACATCCAATATGAAGTGGCGGAAAAACAGCGCGCTGCCGCGTTCGAGCAGTTGTCCAGTGAAACCCAGGCGTTCACTGCGCAGCGCCCGGCGGTAGCCGAAGCCTGGATCTGGAAAGGCATTGTCACCAGCAGCTGGGCCGGTGCCGAAGGCGGACTCGGAGCGCTGGGGAAAGCCAAGGAAGCCAAGGCCGACCTGGAGAAGTCCCTGACGCTCGACCCTAAGGCCCTGCAAGGCTCTGCCTATACTAGCCTGGCGGCGCTGTATGATCGGGTGCCCGGCTGGCCCATCGGTTTCGGCGACAGCGACAAAGCTGAGCAACTGATCAAGCAGGCGCTGCAACTCAACTCCGACGGCATCGACACCCTGTACTTCTGGGGCGATCACCTCTACCGTCAGAAACGCTACGCTGAAGCAAAAGCAGCGCTGCAAAAAGCCCTGCAAGCGGCGCCGCGTCCCGGCCGTGAGACGGCAGATGCCGGACGTCGCAAAGAGATCACCACGCTGCTGGTGGACGTCAATAAGAAAACCGACTGACAGGAGTCCCCGTGCGTGTATTACTGATTGAGGATGATGTGGCGCTAGGTGAAGGCATTCATCAAGCGCTTGGGCGCGAGGGATACACCGTCGATTGGCTCAAGGACGGCAGCAGCGCGCTGCATGCCCTGCTCAGCGAAACGTTCGATGTCGCTGTGCTGGATCTCGGCTTGCCACGCATGGACGGTCTCGAAGTACTGCGGCGCCTGCGCGACAGCGGCTCGAACCTGCCGGTATTGATTCTCACCGCCCGCGATGCAACCGAAGATCGCATCGCGGGGCTGGATGCCGGTGCCGACGACTACCTGATCAAACCGTTCGACCTGGCCGAACTCAAGGCGCGATTGCGAGCGTTGTTGCGGCGCAGTGCCGGCCGCGCGCAAGCGCTGATCGAACATGCCGGCATCAGCCTCAACCCCAGCACCCAGCAGGTCAGCTACAAGGGCCTTCCCGTAGCACTGACGCCCAAGGAGTATCAGTTGCTGCATGAACTGCTCTCACCTCCAGGCCGGGTGATGACTCGCGACCAACTGATTCGACTGCTCTATGGCTGGAGTGAAGAAGCGGAAAGTAACACGCTAGAAGTGCACATCCATCACCTACGTAAAAAGTTCTCCACTGAGCTGATCCGTACCATTCGGGGTGTGGGCTATCTAGTGGAGGACCGCTGATGACTTCGATCCGCCGCCGTACATTGACGCTGATCATTGGCCTGTTGCTTGTCGGTCTCGCGGTGCTGAGCACCTTTAACCTGCACGATAGCAACCATGAAATCGCCGAGGTTTACGATGCTCAATTGGCGCAAAACGCGCGCTTATTGCAAGGCGTGATGCGCATGCCGCTGGCGAGCAAGCAGCATGCCGAACTGTACCAGGCCTTCAATACCGCACTGGGCGAAGCGGTTCCGCGCGGCGATGGCCATCCTTACGAACGGAAAATTGCTTTTCAGGTATGGAGCCCTGGCGGGGAGGTGTTGGTGCACACCGCCAGCGCACCCTCCTTCAGTTCACCGCCGACGCAACCGGGTTTCAGTGATGTGGCGGATTTGAACCATCGTCATTGGCGCGCATTCCTCCTTGAAGACCCACAAAACGGCATGCGCATCTGGGTTGGCGAGCGCGATGATGTGCGCGCGGATCTGGTCGACCGCATCGTGCGTCATACGCTATGGCCGAACATCGTCGGCAGTTTGCTGCTCGCGGCGATGGTTTGGCTCGCTATAGGCTGGGGCCTAAAGCCCTTGGCAAACATGGCCGAGACCCTGCGTGCCCGCCACAGCGGTTCACTTGAGCCCTTGCAACTGGCACCGTTGTCCAGCGAACTTGAGCCCATGCAGGCGGCGCTCAACCGCATGCTCGCGCAGATTCAAGAAGTGCTTGGCCGCGAACGACGCTTCATTGCCGACGCAGCCCACGAAATGCGTACGCCACTCGCCGTGCTGCGTGTACATGCGCAAAACCTGCTGGAGGCAGGCACGGAACAGGAACGTCGCGAATCGCTGGAATTCCTTATATCAGGCGTTGATCGCACCAGCCGACTGGTCAACCAGTTACTGACCATGGCGCGACTGGAACCCCAACCTAATCCGACACCGCTACAGCGCATCGACCTCAGCGAAACCGTACGTAACAGTCTCGTGCAACTGACACCGTGGCTGTTGAGCAAAAACCTTGAACTGATATTCAATGTCAGCGACCAGCCATTTTACGTATTCGCCAACCCCGCCGCCATTGACATCGCGCTGAACAACCTGATCACCAACGCAGCCAGTTTCTCTCCCGAACACGGGGCAATCACTGTGCAACTGAGCCAGGCTGATGGCTTCTGTAATTTGACCGTCGACGACCAAGGGCCGGGAATTGATGAGTCATCTAGAGAGCGATTGTTTGAGCGTTTCTATAGCCGTGGAACGGCGCAAGGAGCCGGTTTAGGGCTAACCATCGTCAATACAATCGCCATGCGCTTGAACGGTAGTATCGAACTGGTAAACAGGGCCGAGGGAGGTTTGAGGGCTACGTTATCCATTCCAGCCAAAGAATAATCGCACAGCATCAAGCGATTATTTCGTTTCGCATAGTCGGTAAACATCGTGTGAGCAATGAGGCGCACCACATTCGATGCTGAAATCAGCCCCCCCGCCAGCCATTACTTCCTCTGCGCGGATAAGCACACTCGATACCATGCCAGCATTGTCCAACTGAACGTGGTATCGATGTCCTTTTCTAGTGATGCTTGCACTGAGCACCATGGCCAACGCCATTGATAACATAGAGAATATCGTAACCATCATAATTTTTTACACAAAAATCAATTAGTTACGAGAAATGCTTACTCCCACTCAATCGTTGCCGGCGGCTTGCTCGACACGTCGTAGGTAACGCGGGAGATGCCTTCGATTTCGTTGATGATGCGACCGCTCACGGTTTCCAGCAGTTCGTAAGGCAGGTGTGCCCAACGCGCAGTCATGAAGTCGATGGTTTCTACGGCACGCAGGGCAACAACCCAGGCGTAACGACGGCCGTCACCGACCACACCCACCGATTTCACCGGCTGGAACACCACGAACGCTTGGCTGACTTTGTGATACCAGTCGGCCTTGCGCAGCTCTTCGATGAAGATGTGGTCAGCACGACGCAGGATGTCGGCGTATTCCTTTTTCACTTCACCCAGGATGCGCACGCCCAGGCCCGGGCCCGGGAACGGGTGACGGTAGACCATGTCGTACGGCAGGCCCAGTTCCAGCCCCAGACGACGAACTTCGTCCTTGAACAGCTCGCGCAGCGGTTCAACCAGCTTGAGGTTCATTTCTTCCGGCAGGCCGCCCACGTTGTGGTGCGACTTGATGACGTGCGCCTTGCCGCTTTTGGCGCCAGCCGATTCGATCACGTCCGGGTAGATGGTGCCTTGGGCCAGGTACTTGATGTTGTCCAGCTTGCAGGATTGGGCATCGAACACGTCGATGAAGGTACGGCCGATGATCTTGCGCTTTTTCTCAGGGTCGGATTCGCCCGCCAGGTTGTTGAGGAACTGGTCCTCAGCGTTGGCGCGAATCACTTTGACGCCCATGTTCTCGGCGAACATGGCCATCACTTGCTCGCCTTCGTGCAGGCGCAGCAGGCCGTTGTCGACGAACACGCAAGTCAGCTGGTCGCCAATGGCCTTGTGCAGCAGGGCCGCCACGACCGAGGAGTCCACGCCGCCCGACAGACCGAGCAACACGTTGTCGGTGCCGACCTGGGCGCGGATGTTGGCGATTGCGTCTTCAGCGATCTTCGACGGCGTCCACAGGGCTTCACAGCCGCAGATGTCGAGGATGAAGCGCGACAGGATGCGGCCGCCCTGTTTGGTGTGGGTCACTTCCGGGTGGAACTGAACGCCGTAGTAGCCGCGTTCGTCGTTGAACATACCGGCAATCGGACAGCTCGGGGTGCTGGCCAGAATGTGGAAGTCAGACGGCATTTTGGTGACTTTGTCACCGTGGCTCATCCAGACGTCCAGGCCGAACAGGCCGTCGGAGTCGATATGGTCTTCGATGCCGTCGAGCAGGCGGCTTTTGCCGACCACGTCTACGCGGGCATAACCGAACTCACGCAGCTCGGAACCTTCAACCTTGCCGCCCAGTTGCTCGGCCATGGTCTGCATGCCGTAGCAAATGCCGAAGACCGGTACGCCCAGATCGAAAACGGCCTGTGGCGCGCGCGGGCTGTTGGCTTCGTGAACCGACTCCGGGCCGCCTGCCAGGATGATGCCTTTAGGGGCGAATTCGCGGATCGCGGCGTCGTCCATGTCGAACGGGTGCAGTTCGCAGTAGACACCGATCTCGCGCACGCGGCGGGCGATCAGCTGGGTGTACTGGGAACCGAAGTCCAGGATCAGGATGCGGTGAGCGTGAATGTCGAGGGCCATGACAAAATCTCGATTAATTTCAGAAACGACACGGGGCTGAATCAAACAGCCCCGGTTACTTAATTCGCATCGCACCCGGCATTGGCCTGGGTGCGATTACTATCAACCTACGCGATAGTTTGGCGCTTCCTTGGTGATCTGCACGTCGTGGACGTGAGATTCAGCCATGCCGGCACCGGTGATACGCACGAACTCTGGCTGGGTACGCATTTGTTCGATGTCGGCGCTGCCGGTGTAACCCATCGAAGAACGCAGACCGCCCATCAGTTGGTGAATGATCGCTGTCAGCGAGCCTTTGTACGGCACGCGACCTTCGATGCCTTCGGGCACCAGCTTCTCGGCACCTGCGGAGGAGTCCTGGAAGTAACGGTCGGAGGAACCCTGGGACTGCGACATCGCACCCAGCGAACCCATGCCGCGATAGGCCTTGTAGGAACGCCCCTGGAACAGCTCGATTTCGCCCGGTGCTTCTTCAGTACCGGCAAACATCGACCCCATCATCACGCAGGACGCACCGGCCACGATGGCCTTGGACAGGTCACCGGAGAAACGGATGCCGCCGTCAGCGATCAGGGGAACGCCAGTGCCTTCAAGGGCAGCGGCCACATTGGCAATCGCGCTGATTTGCGGAACGCCCACACCGGCCACGATACGGGTGGTGCAGATCGAGCCCGGGCCGATACCGACCTTGACGGCGTCCGCGCCCGCTTCAGCCAGCGCCAGTGCCGCTGCGCCGGTGGCAATGTTGCCGCCAATGACTTGCACGTCAGGGAAGTTCTGCTTGACCCAACGCACGCGGTCGATCACGCCTTTGGAGTGACCATGCGCGGTGTCGACTACGACAACGTCAACGCCGGCAGCAACCAGGGCTGCAACGCGATCAGCGGTGTCTTTGCCGGTGCCGACCGCAGCGCCCACGCGCAGACGACCTTGGTCGTCCTTGCTGGCCAACGGGTAGGCCTTGGCTTTTTCGATGTCGTTGACGGTCATCATGCCTTTGAGGGCAAATTTGTCGTCAACGATCAGAACGCGCTCGATGCGGTGTTTGTGCAACAGCTCGCGGGCTTCTTCTTTGTCGGCGCCCTCCTTGACGGTGACCAGACGCTCTTTGGGCGTCATCACATCGCGTACGGAGGCTTCCAGACGGTTTTCAAAGCGCACGTCACGGGAAGTCACGATGCCGACCAGGTCGCCATTTTGCAGGACCGGAACGCCGGAGATGTTGTGCTGGCGGGTCAGTTCGAGCAGTTCACGGACGGTGGCATCCGCTTCGATCGTGATGGGCTCTTTGACCACACCGGCTTCGAAACGCTTGACCTTGCGGACTTCGTGAGCTTGCTGCTCGATGGTCATGTTCTTGTGGATGATACCGATACCGCCTTCCTGAGCCATGGCGATTGCCAGACGGGCTTCAGTTACGGTGTCCATTGCGGCGGAAACCAGCGGAATATTCAGTTCAATGCCACGGGTCAAACGAGTCTTGAGGCTGACTTCGTTCGGGAGAACCTCGGAATAACCGGGGACGAGAAGGATGTCATCGAAAGTGAGTGCTTCTTGGCTGATACGCAGCATCGCTGGGGCTCCCGAGCGGGAAAATGGAAGCGCGCCATTGTACTTAAAACACCTGTGCGGCTCAACGGAAACCTTTAGAGAGTTTTGCGCTAAGGGTCAATGATTTGCTGACTCTCAAGGCAGAAAAAATGCCCCGGCGCTGGCGCACGCGTTAAAGCTCCACCCTCACCCACGCCACGGGTTGATCCAGCCAGTCGGCAAACTCGTCCAGGAAGCTCTGTTTGAAACCCGCCTCGGCCCAATTATTGAAGATGAACCCCAGATTGGAGAACGCACAGGGCTGCAGGAACAGGAAACCATTGATGTCATCTTCATGGCCGCACAACGGGCAAGTGAAGTTGTCGGTGCGCCCCGGCATCCAGTCTTCAAGGCTTTCGAACAGGGCCTCACCGACTTCCTTGCGACACTCGGCGCATCCGGCTTCTTCAAGAAACCCCTTGGCCGGGGTGTAGATGCAGCGCTTGGTAATGATTTCCAGACCATTGACCGGTTCACCGAACGGCAGCGCCTCAGGGTGCAGCACGACCTCGGCAGCGCCTGGCGCGATGGCATGGGCCATGCCGTTGCCGGTGCGACCGCAGGTGGTCAGGGCTTCTTCAATGATATTTTTGCGCACTAACCAGCGCACGATGGCGCGGGCGCGCGGCTCATGAACCGGCAAGGTGGAGATTTTGGGGACGATGATGCTTTGCGAATTCATGAAAAACGACACGTATAAAAAGAGAACAAAGCCAAAGGTGTAAACACTGGCGCAGACTGCAAGGGTTTCAGGGGGCGCAGCTTAAAGCCTGATCCCCCGAGGTCAAGCGCTCAAGTAGCGCACGATCAGGGCAATGCCGCTGGCCAGCACCAGCCATGTCACCAGTCGCACAAAGGCCTCGCGGGACAATTTGCGCGTCAGTCGGCGTCCCGTCCATAACCCGAGTGCCATTGCCGGTAACAGACAGACGGCCAATAGCAGCAGCGCGCCATCGGCGTACACCCCGGCCATCACAAACAAGGTCAAGCGCACCACCGTGCTGCAACTGATCAACGCACTTTGCGTGGCCCGCGCCGCCTCTTTGGGCAAGCGTGCATTGAGGTACAGCGCATACAAAAAGCCGCCACTGCCAAACAGTGCACCAAACAACCCGCCCACCGTGCCGGCCGGAATCGCCCAACCGGCCGCCACCTGCCTTGGCCGTGCCTTCACGGCCAGGCTGTAGATCGCATAGGCGCTGATGAAAATCCCCATCATCAGCAGCAACACATCTGATTTGAGGTTCAGCAGAAACACCACACCGACCAGGCACCCCAGCGCCATGCAGGGCAGCAAGCGTAAGAGCTCGGCGCGTGCCACGTCGCGACGCGCGGGCAACCAATTCCCGAATGCCGCCACAAAATCGAGCAGCACCAGCAACGGGATGATTTTCGATAACGGCAGGCACAGGATCAACAGCGGGCCCGCCACCAGCGCGGTGCCGAACCCGGCCACGCCAAATACGATGTACGCCAGAGCGATGGCCAGCTCCAGCAACAACCACTCGCTCCCGGTGTAAGGCAGATCCATGGGGCAACTTCCTTGTTTTTAGTGCTCGGACTGTAACCAGATACGTGCAGTGATAACAATCCGCCCTTATGATGGCCGACATGATTAAAGACCCCTTTGCAAGACTCAATCTGGACCGCGAAGTCCTGACCGTCAGCCAGCTAAACGGCCGTGCCCGGGTGTTGCTCGAAGACGTGTTCAGCAACATCTGGGTCGAAGGCGAAATCTCCAACCTCGCTCGCCCGGCGTCCGGCCACGTGTATTTCACCCTCAAGGACAGCGGCGCCCAGGTGCGGTGCGCGCTGTTTCGCAACAACGCTGCCCGCGTACGCCAAACCTTGAAAGATGGCCTGGCGGTCAAGGTGCGCGGCAAGGTGTCGTTATTCGAAGGCCGGGGCGATTACCAACTGATCCTCGATACCGTTGAGCCTGCGGGTGACGGCGCGCTGCGGATGGCCTTTGATGCGCTGAAAGAAAAGCTCAGCGCCGAAGGCCTGTTCAGCGCTGAACGCAAGGTCGCCCTGCCCGCCCACCCGCAGCGCATCGCGATTATCAGTTCGCCCACCGGCGCCGTGATACGCGACATCATCAGCGTATTTCGCCGACGCGCACCTCAGGTCGAGTTGACCCTGATTCCTACCGCCGTTCAGGGGCGCGAAGCCACTGCGCAAATCGTGCGAGCGTTGAAAATTGCCGATGCACGTGGCTTTGATGCGCTGATTCTGGCCCGTGGCGGGGGTTCGCTGGAGGACTTGTGGTGCTTCAACGAAGAGGCCGTCGCCCGCGCCATCGATGCCTGCGTCACCCCGATCGTGAGCGCTGTCGGTCACGAGACCGATGTCTCGATCAGTGACTTCGTGGCCGATGTGCGAGCGCCTACGCCGTCTGCCGCCGCCGAGTTGCTGGCCCCGGATTCCAGCGACTTGCAACACCGCATTGAAAGCCTGCACAGACGCCTGGTGATGCGTATACGTGACCGTTTGATGCGTGAGCGCCTGCGCCTTGACGGGCTCGCGCGTCGCTTGCGTCACCCCGGCGAGCGTCTGCGCCAGCAAGCACAGCGCCTGGATGACCTGGACATGCGCATGCGCCGCGCCTTTGAACGCAGCCTCAATACCCGTCGAGAGCGCCTGATTCGCCTGGAAACGCGCTTGGCCGGTCAACACCCCGGCCGCCAACTGGCCCTGCTGCGCCAGCGCCTCGACAGTCTGGCCGAGCGCTTGCCGCGCGCGATGCGCGAAGGCCTCAAGGCCCGTCGACTGCAGTTGCAAAGCCAGATGCAAACGCTGCACGTGGTCAGCCCGCTGGCCACCCTGGGACGCGGGTACAGCATCCTGCTCGACGAACGCGGCAACGCCATTCGCAGCGCCGGACAAACTCACAACGGCCAACGCCTGAAAGCCAAGCTGGGTGAAGGCGAACTCCATGTGCGCGTCGAGGACAACCACCTCACGCCTGTCACCCTTTCATTACTGGATTGATCGATGCTGCGTTTCGTCTCTGCTCTTTTGTTGCTATGCCTGACCGTCAACGCGAACGCGGCTGACAGTTACATCACCCGCCTGCTCAACAAACCGGTGCAGGGCGGTGTGGCCGTGATTGAACTGGGCAGCGGCGCGCAAGCGCCCAAGGCCACCTATCAGGGCAAACCGGTGCTGGTGGTCAAGGAACAGGACACTTGGCGTGCCATCGTCGGTATTCCGTTAACGGTCAAACCCGGTACTCAATCCATCAGCGCAGGCGGCCGTGACCTGAATTTCACGGTTGGTCACAAAAAATACCCCGAACAGCGCATCACCCTGAAAAACCAGCGTCAGGTCAATCCGAACCCCGCTGACCTCAAACGCATCGACAACGAGCTGGCCATTCAGATCAAGGCCTACCGCACGTTCAGCCCCACGACGCCGAGCAACCTGTTGCTCGACAAACCGGTCAATGGACCGCTGTCGAGCAAGTTTGGCGTGCGGCGCTTCTTCAATGGCGAAGAGCGTAACCCGCACGCCGGTCTGGATTTTGCCGTGCCCGCAGGTACGCCAATCAAAACGCCCGCAGCAGGCAAGGTGATTTTGATCGGCAATTATTTCTTCAACGGCAATACGGTGTTTGTTGACCACGGCCAAGGGTTCATCAGCATGTTTTGTCACATGTCGAAGATTGACACCCAGGTCGGGCAGCAACTGGCACGGGGCGATGTGGTGGGCAGGGTCGGATCAACCGGCCGCGCTACCGGACCGCACATGCATTGGAATGTCAGCCTGAATGATGCGCGCGTCGACCCGGCGATTTTCATTGGCGCTTTCCAGCCGTAACATTTGCACCGAGCGCGCAGAGCACAAAACGCTGGCAGCACTCTTTGAAGCGCAATCAAAAGCAACAATAAAAGACGATTGCGCTATTTACCTTCGAAAACCATTCATTTACGAGCATTCCTCTCAAAGTTTTTTGGCCGCTTGCCATCCTTACTGCCAATGGTTAGGGTTGAGGCCATGAAAACCTCTCACACCCTCATTCTGCAACGTCAACATCGCAGCCTTTGCCTCGTCAGCGCACGACTGCAAAGCTGATTGCGGTGCCTCGCCCCTCTGCTTTGTATCTCCGGTTAGCCGCCTTTTTTCGGCTCGTACAATAAGGATTGCCTGATGACCATGCTCAAAAACCCGTCTTCCAAATACCGCCCGTTCCCCGTCATTGATTTGCCTGACCGGACCTGGCCGTCGAAAACCATCACTCAAGCACCTATCTGGTGCAGCTCCGATCTGCGCGACGGCAACCAGTCGCTGATCGAACCGATGGATGCGGCGAAGAAGCTGCGCTTCTGGAAGACGCTGGTGAGCGTGGGTGTAAAGGAGATTGAGGCGTCGTTCCCGGCCGCTTCGCAAACCGATTTCGACTTTGTGCGCACCCTGATTGAAGACGGCCATATCCCGGATGACACGACCATTCAGGTCTTGACCCAGGGCCGCGAAGATTTGATCGCCCGCACGTTCGAGTCGCTTCGCGGTGCCAAAAAAGCCATCGTTCACTTGTACAACGCGACTTGCCCGGCCTTCCGCCGCATCGTGTTCAACCAGGACAAGGACGGCATCAAGGAAATCGCCGTCAGCGCAGCCAAGCTGTTCGTCAAATACGCGTCGCAACAGCCTGAAACCCAGTGGACATTCGAGTACTCGCCCGAGACGTTCAGCGCCACTGAGCTGGAATTTGCCAAAGAAGTGTGTGATGCCGTGATTGAGGTCTGGAACCCGACCCCTGAGCACAAGATGATCCTCAACCTGCCTGCCACGGTTGAGTGCGCCACGCCGAACATTTACGCCGACCAGATCGAGTGGTTCGGTCGCCATATCAACCGTCGTGACAGCGTGATCATCAGCCTGCACACCCACAATGACCGTGGCACCGGTGTGGCGGCCACCGAACTCGGCCTGATGGCGGGCGCCGACCGTGTCGAAGGCTGCCTGTTCGGCAACGGCGAGCGCACCGGTAACGTCGATCTGGTGACCGTGGCATTGAACATGTACACCCAGGGCCTGGACCCGCAACTGGACTTCTCGGACATCGACGGCGTGCGCAAAGTCGTCGAAGAGTGCAACCAGATTCCGGTTCACCCGCGCCACCCGTATGTGGGCGACCTGGTGCATACCGCCTTCTCCGGCTCGCACCAGGATGCCATCCGCAAAGGATTCGCTCAGCAGAAGCCAGACGCGTTGTGGGAAGTACCGTACTTGCCAATCGACCCGGCAGACATCGGTCGCAGCTACGAAGCCGTGATTCGCGTGAACAGCCAGTCCGGCAAAGGCGGCATTGCCTACCTGCTCGAGCAGGAATACGGCATCAGCTTGCCGCGCCGCATGCAGATCGAATTCAGTCAGGTGGTGCAACGTGAAACTGACCGTCTGGGCCTTGAGATGACGGCCCAGCAGATCCACAGCCTGTTGCACAGCGAATACCTGCAAGCCAACACGCCTTACGCGTTGGTGAGCCATCGCTTGCAAGAAGAGAACGGCCACAGTGCTGTCGACGTCGAGGTGTCAGCCAAGGGCGCGGGCGAAACCAACCTGCGCTGGAGCGGTAAAGGCAATGGCGCTTTGGAGGCACTGGTAGCAGGCTTGCCGGTCAAGGCCGAGATCATGGATTACAACGAGCATGCCATCGGTGCGGGCACCCACGCCAAAGCGGCGGCCTACATTGAATTGCGGGTCAACGGCGAGCGCGCCGTGCATGGCGTCGGCATCGATGAAAACATCACCACCGCCAGCTTCAAAGCCCTGTTCAGCGCACTGAACCGTGCCCTGAGCGAAGCCGAAGCAAAAGCCGCTTAACGCAGGCCAGCGACACAAAAGCCCCCATGGTGAAGGCCATGGGGGCTTTTTTTGCGCGCTACACCCTGAACGCCCTCACCGCCCGTGTGGACGGTATGGCCTTAGACTTTCAGCTCGAACGCATCCGCATCCAGATCCGCCGGAAAACGCTCACGGTAAGCGGCCAGTTCACCGGCGTTCAAGCTGACCTGGAACACGCCATCCGCCTCACCTGCGCTGAGCAGTGACTCGCCCTGAAAATCGAGAATATGGCTGTCACCCGTGTACACCAGTCCCTTGCCATCGGCTCCGACCCGGTTTACGGCGGCGACATAACACAGGTTTTCAATGGCCCGGGCAGGCAGCAGGCGATTCCAGTGCAGACGCCGCGCGCCCGGCCAGTTGGCGGTGTAAAGCAACAAATCGGTGTCATGGGGATCGCAACTCCAGACCGGGAAGCGCAGGTCGTAACAGATCAATGGCCTGATGCGCCAGCCCTTCACTTCGAACTGAACCTGACGTTCACCGGGGGTGAAGTGTTCGTGCTCGCCTGCCATACGGAACAAGTGACGTTTGTCGTAGTGCAGCACGACACCGTCCGGGCGGGCCCATAGCAGCCGATTACGATGGCTGCCATCCGCCGCTTCAATGATGATGCTGCCTGTCACAACGGCATCGAGTTTTTTGGCTTGCTCGCGCAACCACGTGGTGGTCGGGCCATTTTCTGCTTCAGCCAGGGCTCTGGAGTCCATGCTGAAACCGGTGGTGAACATTTCAGGCAGTACCACCAGGTCCGCGCCCGCGGCCTGCTGCAGCAGGTCGTCGAAATGATCGAAATTGGCCTGACGGTCATGCCAGGCCAGGGTGGTCTGAACCAGCGCTACAGTTAAATCGGGTAAACCACTTAGATCACGCATAGTTTTTCTGCTGCTTCACGCAGCGTCTCCTCGCGTTTTGCAAAACATAGGCGAACCAGCCGCTGCCCTTCGGGCGGGGTCTGGTAGAACACCGAAACCGGAATCGTCGCCACGCCATGTTCGCGGGTCAGCCACACGGCCATGTCGACATCATTAAGGTCCGGACGAATAAGGGAGTAATCAACCAACTGAAAGTAAGTCCCCGCCACCGGCTTGAAGGTAAAGCGCGATGGGCTTAACAAATCACAAAACAGGTCGCGCTTGGCCTGATAAAAAGCAGGCAGTTCTTCGACGTGCTGCGGGCAAGCGGCCATAAAATCGGCCAGCGCATATTGCAGCGGCGTCACCCCACAAAAACTGACGTATTGGTGCACTTTACGCAGCTCTGACGTCAGGGCGGGCGGCGCGACCACATACCCGGTTTTCCAGCCGGTTACGTGGTAGGTCTTGCCGAAAGAACTGACAACGAATGCGCGATGGTACAACTCGGGATGTGACAAAACACTGACGTGGGGCACCCCGTCGAACACCAAATGTTCGTACACCTCATCGCTGATGAGGTAGATGTCACGGTGTTCGATCAGTTTTGCCAACTGGTCCAGCTCCCCGCGGCTGATCAGCGCCCCGCTCGGGTTGTGGGGGCTATTGAGGATAATCATGCGCGTACGTGGGCCAATGGCCTCACTGAGTTTTTGCCAGTCGATGGAGAAATCATCCAGTGCCAGCGGCACGTGAACGCAACGGCCACCGGCCAGCTCTACGGAAGGCTCGTAACTGTCGTAACAGGGGTCAAACACGATGACTTCATCACCAGGGTGAATAACAGCCTGAATGGCACAGAAAATGGCCTGAGTCGCACCCGGCGTGATGGTCACTTCAGCGTCCGCATCGACCGTTACGCCATAGCTGCGGCTTATTTTGGCGGCCACTTGCTGACGTAGCGCGGGCAAGCCGGTCATCGGGGCGTATTGGTTGTGACCACTGGCAATGTGTTGACCGACAGCATCACGCAAGGCTTGCGGGCCATCAAAGTCAGGGAACCCCTGAGACAAGTTGAGGGCGCCGGTTTCAGTCGCGAGCTGCGACATGCGCGTGAAGATGGTGGTGCCGACGTTCGGCAACTTGCTGGTGATCATGGCCGTTCCCTGTTGAGTTCCCGGCACTGACTGCGGCACAGGACCCACGGAGGATAGCCCAAACACCAGACACGAAAAAGGGCCCGTCAGGACCCTTTCTCATTACGCATGGAGGTTGCGCGATCAGCGCTTGTCTTTGCGTTTTTTCTCGGCTTTCTTGTGGTGCGACATCATGCGGCGCTTCTTGTTGACCTGACGGTCGGTCAACGAGTTTTTGTTCGCCTCGTACGGGTTCTCACCCCCTTTGAACTCGATGCGGATCGGCGTACCGACCAGCTTCAAGACACGACGGTAGGTGTTTTCGAGGTAACGGACATAAGACTTCGGCACCTTCTCAACCTGGTTACCGTGAATCACGATAATCGGCGGGTTGGCACCACCCAAGTGGGCATAACGCAGCTTGATGCGACGGTTGTTGACCATCGGCGGTGCGTGCTCGCCCACGGCATCTTCAAGGATCTGGGTCAGGCGATTCGTTGGCCAGCGGGTCACCGCCGACTTGAAGGAGTTCTGTACCGACTGGTACAGGTTACCCACGCCCGTGCCGTGCAGCGCCGAGATGAAGTGGATGTCGGCAAAGTCGACGAAGAACAAGCGGCGTTGCAGCTCGGTCTTGACGTAGTCGCGCTCGCTCGGGGTCATGCCGTCCCACTTGTTGATCGCGATGACCAGAGCCCGACCGGCCTCCAGCGCAAAGCCCAACAGGTTCAGGTCGTGATCCACAACGCCTTCGCGCGCGTCCATGACAAAGATCACCACGTTGGCGTCTTTGATCGCTTGCAGGGTTTTGACCACGGAGAATTTTTCGACTTCTTCGTGGATCTTGCCGCGCTTGCGCACACCGGCCGTGTCGATCAGCGTGTACTTCTCGTCGTTACGCTCAAACGGGATGTAAATGCTGTCACGGGTCGTGCCGGGCTGGTCGTACACGATAACCCGGTCTTCACCGAGCATACGGTTGACCAGTGTCGATTTGCCGACGTTCGGACGACCGATGATCGCGATCTTGATGCCGTCTTTCTCGCCCGGCCCAGGAATGCGCTTGGCTTCCTCGCCTTCAAGAACGATTTCCGGTTCGCCTTCTTCGGCATCGTCTTCGTCACGCGGGAACGAGGACAACGCCACTTCGAGCAACTGCGAGATACCGCGGCCGTGGGCACCGGCGATCGGAATCGCGTCGCCCATGCCCAACGGTGCGAATTCTGCGCGAGCCATGTCCGGGTCGATGTTGTCGACCTTGTTGGCAACCACGTAGGAACGCTTGTTTCGTTTGCGCAGGTGTTCGCCGATCATCTGGTCAGCGGCAGTGAAACCCGCCTTGGCATCTACCAGGAACAGCACCACATCAGCTTCTTCGATGGCCAGCAGTGACTGCTCGGCCATCTTTTCGTCCATACCGTGCTCGTCACCGGAGATACCGCCGGTGTCGACCAGAATGTAGGAACGCCCTTGCCACTTGGCCTCACCGTATTGGCGATCACGGGTCAGACCGGACAAGTCGCCGACGATGGCGTCACGTGTCCTGGTCAGGCGGTTGAACAAGGTGGACTTGCCGACGTTTGGTCGGCCCACCAGGGCGATTACGGGAACCATGCGGCTCTCCACTTCGTTATTTCAGAAAATACAAAAGCCGCTGCAAGGCAGCGGCCAGAGTTCGGAACAGCACAAAAATGTGCCGCAAACCTTGCCAGAGCAAGGCTGCCCGAGGCCCTAGAGCCTCAAGCATAGACGCCTTAGCGAATGGTCAGGGCTTCCAGTTTGCCGCTGTTACCAAACACGTAAATCATGTCACCGACCACCAGCGGGCGTGCCCGCAGGCCATCGCTGTCAATGCGGGTACGGCCTACGAAACGACCATCAACCTGGCTCAACAGGTGCAGATAGCCTTCCATGTCGCCGACCGCTACATAGCTGGAGAAGACTTCCGGTGCCGACAGCTGACGGCGGGCCAGGGAATCGTTGCTCCACAGGGCGGTGGTCGAACGCTCGTCGACGCCTTCAACAGTGCCGGACGCCAGGCTGACGTAGACGCTGCCAAAACCTTGTGCGACACCGGCGTAGCTGGAAGCATCACGCTGCCACAGCACACGGCCGCTTTCCAGTTCCAGTGCCGCCATGCGGCCCTGGTAACTGGCAACGTACAGCGTGCCACCGGACAGCAGCAGGCCACCGTCGATGTCAACAATGCGCTCCAGTTCGGAACGGCCTTGTGGGATGGCAACACGCTGCTCCCAAACGGGCACGCCATTGCGAGTGTCCAGCGCCACCACTTTACCGGTGGAAAGACCTGCCACCGCCAAATGGTTGGTGACTACAGGAGCCCCCGTACCCCGCAGGGTCAGAACACCCGGCGTGCTGTCGTAGGTCCAGCGCTGGTCGCCGGTCGAGGCATCCAGGCCGATCAGGCGGTCGTCCTGGGTTTGAACCACCACCACGTCACCGTTGGTGGCAGGCGGAGCCAGGACTTCGCTGGTCACTCGGGAGCGCCACTTTTCTTCGCCAGAACTGGCGTCAAGCGCAACCACTTCACCTTGCAAGGTACCCAGCAGTACCAGACCATAACCCGCGCCAACAGCGCCGGAAACAGGCAGTTCAAGGTCCTTTTTCCATTTGACGTCGCCGTTCATGCGGTCCAGCGCCATCACGACACCGGTCACATCGGCCGCGTACAGGGTATTACCTTCAACGGCTGGCACCAGCATGTTGTAGGTTTTGCCCTGGCCGTCGCCAATCGAGCGGCTCCACTGCTTTTGCAAAACGACTTCTTCTTTGAAGTCCGTCAGCGCGGCCGGTGGCAGTTCTTTTTTGCTGTTGCTGCTGCAACCCGCGGCCAAAATGGCCAGAGCCAGCAATGCTGCATGTTTCCAACGAATCACGTTACGCATCCCCTTTGGCCAGGTCGTCGAGCTTGATTTGTAAGCCGCCGACTGCCGCCTCATCCGAGAGCGCCGCCTTGGCTTTTTCGTAGGCTGCACGTGCGTCATCAGTGCGACCCTGCTGAACCAGCAGGTCACCCTTGAGCTCTTCACGGCTGGCCAGGAATGCTTTGTCCGAATCACCTTCAAGCAGCTTCAAGGCTTCATCAACCTTGTTCTGTGCAGCCAGAACCTGAGCCAGACGCTGACGCGCGACTTCGCCCAACGTGGCATTGGCAGGCTTGTCGACGATGATTTTCAGCTCATTGGCCGCGTCATCCAGCTTGCCGCTGTCAACCGCCACCTTGGCAACAAACAGACCGCCAAATTGCGCGTAGGCGCTACCGCTGTATTCGTTCTTCAGCTTGTTGGCCAGATCAGCGACTTGCGCGGCATCAGGCTGGCCGCTCGGCGTCAATGTGGTTTCAAGCAGTTGTTGGTAGAGAATCGACGCACCCTGCGACTGATTGCTCTGATATTTGTGCCAAGCCTGCCAGCCGAACACCACCACCAGCGCCAGCAAGCCGCCAGTGACCAGGGGTTTGCCGTTGCGCTGCCACCAGTCTTTCAACTCGCCCAGCTGATCATCATCGTTACTCGACACCCCAACACTCCTTATTCGATAAATCGGCTGTTTTTACAGCTTCAACCCTGCACGACGCAGGTGGCCAAGTGCTCTGAAAGAGCATCCCAGGCAATAGTTTGTTGTTCACCCTGGCCACGCAGGGGTTTGACGCCTACCACTTGCCGGGCCAATTCGTCGTCGCCCAGGATCAGCGCATACAGCGCGCCGCTCTTGTCGGCCTTCTTGAACTGGCTTTTGAAGCTGCCCGCACCGGCATTGACTTGCAGGCGCAGGTTCGGCAACTGATCGCGAACACGTTCGCTCAAGGCCAGTGCGGCCAGTTCAGCAGCTTCACCGAAGGCGCACAGGTACACATCGACCTGGCGCGAGATTTCTTCAGGGATTTGCTCAAGGGTTTCCAGCATCAGGATCAGACGCTCGATGCCCATGGCGAAGCCCACGCCGGAGGTCGGTTTGCCGCCCATTTGCTCAACCAGACCGTCATAACGCCCGCCGGCACAGACAGTGCCCTGGGCCCCGAGTTTGTCGGTGACCCACTCGAATACGGTCTTGCTGTAGTAATCAAGCCCGCGAACCAGTTTCGGGTTGATGACGTAAGGAATGCCGGCCGCGTCGAGACGCGCCTTGAGGCCCTCGAAGTGCACGCGGGACTCTTCGTCGAGGTAGTCCACCAGCTTCGGTGCGTCAACCAGAACGGCCTGTGTGTCAGCGTTCTTGGTGTCGAGAACACGCAGCGGGTTGGACTTGAGACGGCGCTGGCTGTCTTCGTCCAGTTCGCTCAGGCGCGAAGTCAGGTATTCAACCAGCGCGGCACGGTAGCGGGCACGGGCCTCGCTGGTGCCCAGGCTATTGAGTTCCAGTTTGACCGCGTCACGAATCCCCAGCTCGCCCCACAGGCGCCAGGTCAGCACGATCAACTCGGCATCGATGTCCGGACCGTCAAGGTTGAACACCTCGACGCCCACCTGGTGGAACTGGCGATAACGGCCTTTTTGAGGACGCTCGTGGCGAAACATCGGGCCGACGTACCACAGTTTTTGCACCTGACCGCCGCCGGTGATGCCGTGCTCAAGCACAGCACGCACACAGGCCGCAGTGCCTTCGGGACGCAGGGTCAGCGAATCGCCGTTGCGGTCTTCGAAGGTGTACATCTCTTTTTCGACAATGTCGGTCACTTCACCGATCGAACGCTTGAACAGCTCGGTGAACTCGACGATCGGCATGCGAATTTGCTTGTAACCGTAGTTATCCAGCAGACGCGCGACCTTGCCCTCAAAGAAACGCCACAGGGGCGTCTGCTCGGGCAGGATGTCGTTCATGCCACGAATGGCTTGCAGTGACTTGCTCACAGAAAATCCTTAATTCGTTTGATTAGCCGCGCGCAATAACAGCTGCGTCGGCTTCGACCTTTTCGGCCGCTTTCTGGCGGATCAGTTTTTCAAGCTGGTCCACCAGATTTTCATTCGTTAATTTCTGCGACGGCTTGCCGTCGATGTAAATCAGGTTTGGCGTACCGCCGGTCAGGCCCACATGGGCCTCCTTGGCTTCGCCGGGGCCGTTGACCACACAGCCGATCACAGCAACATCCAAGGGGACCAACAGATCATCCAGGCGCCCTTCCAGCTCGTTCATGGTTTTTACCACGTCGAAGTTCTGGCGCGAACAGCTTGGGCACGCGATGAAGTTAATGCCACGGGAACGCAAACGCAGGGATTTGAGAATGTCGTAGCCGACTTTCACTTCTTCTACCGGGTCGGCGGCCAGCGAGATACGAATGGTATCGCCAATGCCCTCGGCGAGCAGCATACCCAGCCCCACGGCAGATTTCACTGTGCCGGAACGCAACCCGCCTGCCTCGGTGATTCCCAAGTGCAAAGGCTGAACGATTTCCTTGGCCAGCAAGCGATAGGCCTCAACGGCCATGAACACATCGGACGCTTTGACGCTGACTTTGAAGTCCTGAAAATTCAGGCGTTCAAGGTGCTCTACGTGACGCAGTGCCGACTCGACCAGCGCGGCAGGCGTCGGCTCGCCGTATTTCTTTTGCAAATCTTTTTCGAGGGAACCGGCATTCACGCCGATACGAATCGGGATACCCCGATCACGTGCTGCATCCACAACGGCACGTACACGGTCTTCGCGACCGATGTTGCCGGGGTTGATACGCAGGCAATCGACACCCAACTCGGCCACACGCAATGCAATGCGGTAGTCAAAGTGAATATCGGCGACCAATGGCACCTTGACCAGTTGCTTGATGCGGCCAAACGCTTCGGCAGCATCCATGTCCGGGACGGAAACCCGCACGATATCGACGCCTGCGGCTTCAAGGCGATTGATCTGAGCAACGGTCGCTGCAACATCATTGGTGTCACTGTTGGTCATGCTCTGAACCGCGATAGGGGCATCGCCACCTACCGGTACAGAGCCAACCCAGATTTTGCGCGATTCGCGACGTTTGATGGGTGATTCGCCGTGCATGACTTATTGACCTAGCTTCAGGCGAGCAGTCTCGCCACTGGTGAAAGGAGCCACATCCACTGCCTGACCGTTGTAGGTCACTTGCGCACCCCGGGCATAGCCCAGACGCAAGCTGAGTGGAGGCTTACCGCTCACTTCAAGATTGTCGCCCTTGCGCTTCAGACCGCCAAACAGCACTTTGCCATTCGCATCGGTGACCTGAGTCCAGCAATCGGCGGTGTACTGCACGCCCACCTTGCCAGCACCTGCCACCGCAGGTGCCGCTTCAGTGACAGGTGCAGCGGGAGCGGCCACGGAGGCAGGCGCCACCGGCGTCACCGGTGTTGGCATTGGCGCTGCTTGAGCCGCCGGCGCAGGGGTTGCAGGCGCGGGCGCAACAGCAACGGGCGCTTCGGGTACGCCAGGCAGTGCTAACGCAGTCGCGCCCGTCTGGTCGTCTGCGGGTTCGGCCGGGACAGCCGCATCGCCTTCGGTTTTGGCTTCAGCGACGGCCTGATCTTCCGGTTCGTCCAGCGGATGGATCTGGGTTGTGCCGTCCGCGCCTTCCACTTCAACGTGCTCAGGCGTGAGGCCAACAAGGTCTTTGGCGCGCATGGACGTCTGGTCCTGCCACCAGAGAAAGCCGCCGCCGATCACTGCCAGCAGCAGTAACAGGCTGACAATACGCAAGATGGTATGCGACACACGCACGGGCTCTTCGATTCGGCCAAGGCTGTGAACGCTGCTGCCGGTCGAATCCGTTCCTGTGTAGACATCAAACTCATGCACCAGCGCAGCCTGGTCCATGCCCAGCAATTTGGCATAAGCGCGGATGTAGCCACGGGCAAATGTATGACCCGGCAATTTGTCGAACGCGCCCGCCTCAAGATTACTCAGGGAGCTGACCGTGAGATTGAGCTTCAAGGCAACTTCGGCCAATGTCCATCCATTGTTCTCCCGGGCCTGACGCAAGGTCTCGCCGGGATTGACTCGTGTCACTGCTGGAACTTCGGGTTGCGCCGCTTTCATCATTGCTCCGACAGGTATTGCTGATATTCCGGCGTGCCGGGATAAAGTCGTTTTAGTTGCTGGCCAAACGTGGCAGGTGTGGCACGGTCATCGAAGACAGTCGCCAACCGCGCGCCGAGCAATAGACTACGTGCATTTTGCCCACTAAGCAGGCTAAAACGATCGTAATAGTCACGGGCTGGCACATATTGCCTGTCCTGATACGACAGCTCGGCCATCTCCAGCAAGGCTCGCGGCTGCTTCGGATTCAGACGCAGCGCTTTCACCAGATGCTGGCGCGCCACTACGGGTTGCCCAAGCTTGAGCGCCGTTATACCCAAATTTTCGTAAACACGGGAGCGTTCGGGGTAAAGATTATCGGTCGAGGCTTTCTGAAACTGCGCAAAGGCCTCTTGATAGCGTTGCTGCTCGAACAGGAAACTGCCGTAGTTATTGAGCGTACGCGCGTCTTGGGCACGAGCGCTCAGCGATTGACGGTAACTGTTCTCTGCAAGCTCGTGCTCCATTTCGGACTGATACAGCAAAGCCAGTGCGGCGAGGGTGTCCGGGTCACGCTTGTCGAGTTCGAGTGCCTTACCCAGCGGGATCTTCGCCTGCTCGGCCAAACCTTGCTGCAAATAGCCGAGCCCCAGTTGCACATACGCCTGACGCGCTGCATCACGGCCCTTGTTGGTGCTCAACGGGTTTGATCCACCCGATGAAACGCAGCCAGCCATTACGCTGACCAACACCACACAAAGCGCCGCGCGCAGGGTCATAGCGTTCCTCTCTTAAGGCCGGGCGGCGGCGTTTTGCGCCAGATCGGCTTCAATCGAAGCAATGTGGCGCTCGCTGCGGCGCGTCCGGTCATTGACCTGCCCCACCAACTGCCCGCACGCCGCGTCGATGTCTTCACCACGCGTGGTGCGCACGGTCACGTTGTAGCCCGCGTTTTGCAGCAGCTCCTGGAAACGGCGAATAGCGTTGTTGCTAGGGCGCTCATAACCGGAGTGAGGAAACGGGTTGAACGGGATCAGGTTGATCTTGCAGGGCGTGTCTTTGAGCAGTTCGATCATTTCACGCGCGTGATCGACATGGTCGTTCACGTCTTTGAGCAAGGTGTACTCAACGGTCAGAACGCGCTTCTCACCCAGGGTCGCCATATAACGACGGCAGGATTCCAGCAACATTTTGAGCGGGTACTTTTTGTTGATTGGCACCAATTGACTGCGCAGTGCGTCATTGGGTGCGTGCAGCGACAACGCCAGCGATACATCGATGTGCTTGGCCAGCTCATCGATCATCGGCACCACGCCAGACGTGGACAGGGTTACCCGGCGCTTGGAGATGCCATAGCCCAGGTCGTCCATCATCAGGTGCATGGCAGCGATAACGTTGTCGAAGTTGAGCAGCGGCTCGCCCATGCCCATCATCACCACGTTGGTGATGGCGCGGTCGATGGTTGCCGGAACGCTGCCAAAGGATTTGTTGGCAATCCACACCTGGCCGATGACTTCAGCGGCCGTGAGGTTGCTATTGAAACCTTGCTTGCCGGTGGAGCAGAAACTGCAATCCAGGGCACAGCCCGCCTGGGACGAAACGCACAAGGTGCCACGTTTGCCCTGGGGAATATAAACGGTCTCGACGCAGCTGCCGGACGCCACGCGAACGACCCATTTACGGGTACCGTCGGTGGATATGTCCTCGCTGACGACTTCAGGACCGCGAACCTCGGCAATGGCCTTGAGCTTATCGCGCAAGGCCTTGCTGACGTTCGTCATGGCGTCGAAATCATCGACGCCAAAGTGGTGAATCCACTTCATGACCTGACCGGCACGGAAACGCTTCTCCCCGATTGAGTCGAAGAATTTCTCCATTTCCGGTTGAGTCAGACCCAACAGGTTAGTTTTGCCAGTCGTTGCAATCATGTCTTCACCCTCACTCACAAGCCGATGCTTATCGAGTGGTTACTTCAGTAGCTGCGAAAAAGTAAGCGATTTCGCGAGCAGCGGCTGCTTCGGAGTCGGAACCGTGAACAGCGTTAGCGTCGATGGATTCAGCGAAGTCAGCACGGATGGTGCCAGCAGCTGCTTCTTTAGGGTTGGTAGCGCCCATCAGCTCACGGTTACGAGCGATAGCGTTTTCGCCTTCCAGAACCTGAACAACAACCGGACCGGAAGTCATGAAGGCAACCAGGTCACCGAAGAAACCACGTTCGCTGTGCTCAGCGTAGAAACCTTCAGCTTCGGCTTTGGACAGTTGCTTCATTTTCGAAGCAACAACGCGCAGGCCAGCGTCTTCGAAACGAGTAACGATCTTGCCGATAACGTTTTTAGCAACGGCGTCAGGCTTGATGATGGAGAAAGTACGTTGAACAGCCATGGTGTAACTCCAGAAACAGTGATTGAAGCGAAAAATTAAACCCGCGAATTATACGCGGGTTCAGGGGTATTGCATAATTACGTGCGTTGCAGGCTTAGTCAGCCTCTTCGATCCACAACCCCTGAATGGCTTCGAGGACCTTTTCCCCTCCGCGATCAGGGACGTCATCGAACTCTGGCAGCGCCATCACCAGATTGCGCAGCTTGACGAAATTCACCGTCAGCGGATCAACATCCGGATGAGCCTCAGCCAGCTGAATCGCGATTTCCTGTACATCAACCCATTTAAGGCTCATGACACTTCCTTTAAAAGCAGAGTCTTATACCGCTCAGAACCTTGGCGCGGCTGAAAAGAGGGAATGACCCGAATCAGTCAGCGCACCCCGGCAGCGATCGAATCAGTGCGGCGCTTCGGCAGCATGATTAAGCGAATACTTCGGGATTTCGACCGTCAGGTCTTCGGTCCCGACCTTGGCCTGACAGCTCAGACGCGAGTGTGCCTCCAGGCCCCACGCGCGATCAAGGTAGTCTTCTTCGAGCTCGTCAGCTTCTTCCAGCGAATCAAACCCTTCGCGAATGATGCAGTGGCAAGTGGTGCAGGCGCAGACGCCACCGCAGGCGCTTTCGATTTCGATGTGGTTGTCATGCGCCACTTCGAGGATCGACTTACCGGTCTCGGCCTCAACAACCATACCGTCCGGGCAATGCTCGGCGTGTGGCAGAAAAATGATCTGCGGCATCAGTTATTCCTCGATTTCATTCAGGTTGCGCCCGGCCAGAGCCGCCTTGACAGTCAGATCCATACGGCGGGCAGCAAAGGCATCGGTCACGTGCGACAGACGCTTGGTCTGCTGCTCAATGGCGTAACCATCGGTGCCTTTTAACAATTCGGACAATTGCTGCATGTGCAGCTCGATCACCTTGCGCTCTTCAGCATCAAGCAGACGGTCACCGTCCACCTCCAGCGCGGCTTGCACGGCTTCGATCAGGCGCTGCGCATCGACTTGCTGCTCACGCAACACGCGAGCCACTTTGTCGTCACCTGCGTACTGGAACGAATCTTTGAGCATTTTGGCGATTTCACCATCCGTCAGGCCGTAGGACGGCTTGACCTGAATACTGGCTTCAACGCCCGATCCCGTTTCACGGGCTGACACGCTGAGCAAACCGTCGGCATCCACCTGGAAAGTCACGCGGATTTTCGCGGCACCTGCGACCATCGGCGGTATGCCACGCAACTCGAAACGCGCCAACGAACGGCAGTCGCTGATCAGCTCGCGCTCACCCTGCAGTACGTGGATCATCATGGCCGTCTGGCCATCTTTGTAAGTGGTGAAATCCTGAGCTCGCGCGACGGGAATCGTGGTGTTGCGAGGAATGACTTTCTCCATCAGGCCACCCATGGTCTCAAGACCGAGCGACAACGGGATCACGTCAAGCAGGAGCAACTCCCCCCCCTCACGCTTGTTGCCCGCGAGCGTATCGGCCTGGATCGCTGCCCCAATGGCAACCACTTGATCCGGGTCGATGTCAGTCAACGGCTGACGGCCAAACATGTCGGCGACTGCCTCGCGCACCCGAGGGACGCGCGTCGATCCACCCACCATGACCACGGCCTGCACATCTTCGACTTCGATATTGGCGTCGCGCACGGCTCGGCGACAGGCTTTGAGGCTGCGGGCGACCATTGGCTCGATCAGCGCATCGAGCCTTTCGCGGGTCAGCTCGGCAGACCACTGGCCAAACGTAACCGTCACGCTCGACGCATCCGTCAGCGCTTCCTTGGCCGCGCAGGCGCTTTGCAGCAGTTGACGCTGAGTGCCAGGGTCCAGATCAGCCGACAACCCTGCCTGCTCGACTATCCAATTAGCAATGGCATGGTCGAAATCGTCACCACCCAGCGCGCTGTCGCCGCCGGTCGCCAATACTTCGAATACACCGCCGGTCAGGCGCAGGATTGAAATATCAAACGTGCCGCCGCCCAGATCGTAGATAGCGACAACACCTTCAGCAGACTGGTCAAGACCGTAAGCCACCGCAGCAGCCGTCGGTTCATTGAGCAAACGCAACACATTAAGACCAGCCAGCTTGGCCGCATCTTTGGTCGCCTGACGCTGAGCGTCGTCAAAATAAGCGGGGACCGTAATCACGGCACCGACCAATTCACCACCCAGTGTTTTCTCGGCACGCTCGCGCAATACCTTGAGGATTTCAGCCGAAACTTCGACCGGGCTTTTGGGCCCTTGAACCGTATCGATGAACGGCATGTGCGACTCACCGCCCACAAAGCGGTAAGGCAGTTGCTCGCCCAGTTGCTTGACGTCGGACAGACCACGCCCCATCAGGCGCTTGACCGACAACACCGTATTGAACGGATCGGCTGAAGCCGCCAGGCGCGCTGATTCACCCACCTCTACGCGGTCAGGGTGATAACGCACGGCTGAGGGCAAAATGACATTGCCGCTTGCGTCAGCCAGAGGCTCGGAAAGGCCACTGCGCAAGGCAGCAACCAGCGAATTGGTGGTGCCCAAGTCGATCCCCACAGCCAGACGTCGCTGGTGCGGTTGAGGACTTTGGCCGGGTTCGGCGATCTGCAGTAGGGCCATCGTTATCAGGACTTATCTGTAATCAGGCGTGCAATCGGAAAAGCACGGAGTTAATCGTCGAGGCGCTCTTCTAGCTGGCGCACTTCGTAAGTGAGCTTGTCGAGGAACTGCATGCGCCGCATCAGGCGTTCGGCCTGTTCACGCTGCGCAACATCATCCCAACAAGCAGCGAAGCTGTCGTTCAAGGCTTGCTGAGCGTCTTTGAGTCGACGCTTGAAAGCTGCAATACCTGCCATGTCGGCGGTGTCGTGCAAGTCTTCAAGTTCTTCGCGCCACTGCATCTGCTGCATCAAAAACTCAGGATCGTGCACCGTTGCTTCCAGAGGCACGTCATTACCCTTGAGTTCGAGCAAATAACGCGCGCGCCTGGATGGGCTTTTGAGTGTCTGATAGGCCTCGTTAAGGCTGGCGGACTGCTCCAGCGCCATGCGCTGCTCCCGCTCGGAAGCATCAGCATAGCGATCCGGGTGAACACCGCGCGCCAACTCACGGTAGCGCGTAGCCAACTGATCGAGGTCCAGGCTGAAGCTCGGTTGCAGTTCAAACAAAGCAAAATGACAAGGAGTACCCACGACTGGCCTCAAATGTTGAAGCTCTCGCCGCAGCCACATTCGCCACGCACGTTGGGGTTATTGAACTTGAAGCCTTCGTTAAGGCCTTCCTTGACGAAATCCAGCTCGGTGCCGTCAAGGTAGGTCAGGCTTTTGGGATCAATGATCACTTTTTCGCCATGGGTTTCAAACACCTGATCGTCTTCGCCCACTTCGTCGACAAACTCCAGCACATAGGCGAGGCCGGAGCAGCCGGTAGTGCGAACACCCAGACGAATCCCCTCACCCTTGCCGCGCCCGTCAAGGGAACGGCGAATATGTCGGGCCGCCGCTTCTGTCATGCTGATAGCCATCGTGACTCCTTACCTGTTGCCAGTTTCTTCACCACATGTGCGCCATATTGGGGCGCAATGGATCAGATCAAACCTTTCTTCTGCTTGTAGTCGCGAACGGCAGCCTTGATGGCGTCTTCGGCGAGTACAGAGCAGTGAATCTTGACGGGCGGCAGCGCCAACTCTTCAGCCAGCTGAGTGTTCTTGATGGTCTCTGCTTCGTCCAGAGTCTTGCCTTTCATCCACTCGGTCGCCAGGGAACTGGAAGCAATGGCCGATCCGCAACCGTAGGTCTTGAACTTGGCGTCTTCGATGATGCCCTGCTCGTTAACCTTGATCTGCAAGCGCATCACGTCGCCGCAAGCAGGCGCGCCGACCATGCCGGTACCGACATCCGGGTCTTCCGCGTTCATCTTGCCGACGTTGCGTGGGTTCTCGTAGTGGTCAATGACCTTTTCGCTGTAAGCCATGGTACTAATCCTCACTCATCAGAGAGTCGCTCTTGAGCCACTGTAAACGCTGCTATTCGCTGCATTTACAGCGGCTGTCTGCGGCGACTTGAAATATCAGTGCGCCGCCCACTCGATTTTCGAGATGTCGACACCGTCTTTGTACATGTCCCACAGTGGCGACAGTGCGCGCAACTTGGTCACCGCCTCGCACACTTTCTGCGCGGCGTAATCGATTTCTTCTTCCGTGGTGAAACGCCCGAACGTGAAGCGAATCGAGCTGTGGGCCAATTCATCGTTACGACCCAGCGCACGCAACACGTAAGACGGCTCAAGGGAAGCCGAGGTACAGGCCGAACCGGAAGACACGGCCAGATCCTTGAGCGCCATGATCAGCGACTCGCCTTCAACATAGTTGAAGCTCAGGTTCAGGTTGTGCGGCACGCGCGCAGTCATGCTGCCGTTCACGTACAACTCTTCGAGGTGTTCAACCTGCTTGAAGAAACGATCGCTCAACGCCTTGATACGCACGTTTTCAGCAGCCATTTCTTCTTTAGCAATCTGGAACGCTTCACCCATGCCCACGATCTGGTGGGTCGCCAGCGTGCCGGAACGCATACCGCGCTCGTGACCGCCGCCGTGCATGGTGGCTTCGATACGCACGCGAGGCTTACGGCTGACGTACAGGGCGCCGATGCCTTTAGGGCCATAGGTTTTATGAGCCGAGAAGGACATCAGGTCGACTTTGAGCTTGGACAGGTCGATTTCTACCTTGCCCGTGGACTGAGCGGCATCAACGTGGAACAACACACCGCGCGAGCGAGTCAGCTCACCAATGGCAGCGATGTCGTTGATGGTGCCGATCTCGTTGTTCACGTGCATGACCGAAACCAGGATGGTGTCTTCACGCAGGGCCGCTTCAACCATGGCAGGCGTGACCAGACCGTCTTCACCCGGCTCGATGTAGGTCACTTCAAAACCTTCACGCTCCAGCTGACGCATGGTGTCGAGTACGGCTTTGTGTTCAATTTTGTCGGTAATCAGGTGCTTGCCTTTGGACGCATAGAAGTGCGCAGCGCCCTTGATGGCAAGGTTGTTGGCTTCGGTCGCACCGGAGGTCCAGACGATTTCACGCGGATCGGCGTTAACCAGATCTGCGACCTGGCGACGTGCGTTCTCGACCGCTTCTTCGGCCTTCCAGCCAAAAACGTGGGAGCGCGAAGCCGGGTTACCGAAGTTCCCGTCAACCAGCAGGCAGTCGCTCATTTTTTGAGCAACACGCGGATCAACCGGGGTGGTGGCTGAGTAATCAAGGTAAATCGGCAATTTCATGGACTATCTCCTAAATCAGGCTGGCTGGCGCACCGTCGTTTTTATGCAATCACTCGACGGCGGACGCTTCGATCTTATCCAGGTGCGGCGCTTTGCCATTACAGCGGCGCTGATCCTGACGCTGGGCTACTTCTTGTACCTCACGGCGAGTAACAAGATCAGCCAAGCTGATACCGCTGAGAAACTCGTGGATTTGCAGGCTCAGGTCGCACCACAAGTGGTGTGTCAGGCAGGTATCGCCAGCATGGCAATCGCCCAGACCCTGGCAACGTGTCGCATCGACAGACTCGTTGACTGCATCGATCACCTGGGCAACCTGAATACCTTGCATATCGCGCGATAGCTGATAGCCACCGCCTGGGCCACGCACACTGGAAACCAGACTGCTGCGGCGCAACTTGGCGAAGAGTTGCTCAAGGTAGGAAAGGGAAATGCCCTGGCGTTCGGAAATATCGGCCAGGGACACCGGCCCGTGCTGTGCGTGCAACGCCAAATCGAGCATTGCAGTTACGGCGTAACGGCCTTTTGTAGTCAGTCTCATGGACAGGTACCACGGAATTCGGAATGGGGGCGAGTATGCTATTCCCGAGTATTTAAGTCAACTATTAGACCTAGTACTTTAGTCGGGATTACCCGCAAAACAGCGCGCGCATTGTAGCAGGCTATGCGACGTAATGGCACACGAGCGATGCTGCGTTTTACAGCGCGCTCGTTGCCGCAAGCCTCAAGAAAGCGTCAGGCCAATGATGCAAGCAGGTGGCGCCGCAACCCTTCACAACCGCCTAGAACCACTTTCGGCCTAACCGGGCTTGACTTCATCCTTGCCCTGAACACAGGCGAAATCTTCCTCGCGCAATGCGGGCAAGTCCTTGGCGCAGTAGGTACTGCCCAGCTCCTTCAGGGCCCCGCACATACCGTCCAGCTTGCCATCGACGGCTTGCAAATGATCCAGCAATTGCGCAATAGCCCGCGCCACAGGATCGGGCATGTCCTCGCTGACACCGTAAGCATCGAAGCCGATTTTCTCTGCCATCGCCTTACGCCTGGCTTCAACGTCCCCCTCGGCCTTGATGATAATTCGCCCCGGAATCCCAACAACCGTTGCACCCGCAGGCACTGCCTTTGTGACGACCGCATTCGAGCCCACCTTGGCGCCTGCACCCACCGTAAATGGGCCCAGCACCTTGGCGCCCGCACCGACGACGACACCGTTCTCCAGCGTAGGATGGCGCTTGCCTTTGTTCCAACTGGTGCCACCCAGGGTTACACCCTGATAAAGGGTGACGTCATCACCGATCTCTGCGGTCTCGCCGATCACAATCCCCATCCCGTGATCAATGAAGAAACGACGACCCACCTTGGCACCCGGATGAATTTCAATGCCCGTCATCCAGCGTCCGAAGTTAGAGACCAGCCGCGCCATCCACTTCCAGCCTGCATGCCACAACCACCCCGACAATCGATGAAGCCAGATGGCGTGCATGCCCGGGTAACAGGTCAACACTTCAAACGCATTGCGCGCAGCAGGATCGCGATGAAACACACTCTGGATATCTTCACGCAGACGCTCGAACATCTTCAATCCTTGCGCTTGAGCAGCTCGCCACGGGCTGCTTTTTGGGTTTCGGTCAGAATGCCACGCAATATATTCATCTCGGCACGACTTACCGAGCTACGACCATACAAACGACGCAGGCGCGCCATCAGGTGACGCGGTTTTTCAGGATCGAGAAACTCGATCGCCACCAAGGTCTGCTCCAGGTGCTCGTAGAAACGCTCGAGCTCATCCATCGTCGCCAACTCTCCACTTTTGGTGGAGGCAACTTCATCCTTCTCGACCTTGCTCGGCTGCCCCTGCGCAGCCAGCCACGACATGCGAATTTCGTAGCTCAGCACTTGCACAGCGGCTCCCAGATTCAGCGAGCTGAACTCAGGGTCCGACGGAATGTGCACATGATAATGACAGCGCTGCAACTCTTCATTGGTCAGACCGGAATCTTCGCGACCGAAAACCAAGGCTATCTCGGCGCCTTGAGCCGCCTCATCCACGACCTTTTGCCCGCATTCGCGCGGATCCAGCAGCGGCCAGGGAATCCGGCGATCGCGCGCACTGGTGCCCAGGACCAGGTTGCAACCCACCAGCGCCTCTTCAAGGGTCGCAACCACTTGAGCACGTTCGAGGATGTCACCGGCGCCCGAAGCACGCGCATCCGCCTCGTGATGAGGAAACAGTCTTGGCTCTACCAGAACCAATCGCGACAAGCCCATGTTTTTCATGGCACGCGCAGCACCGCCGATATTGCCGGGATGACTGGTATTGACCAGAACGACACGAATATTTGACAGCAATGGAAGCGCTCACAGACTGTTAAGAGGGTGCAAATCTTACCTAAGCCCATCACCTTATGCCACGAAAGCTAACGCAAACCTTCATATGCCAAACTTTTCTGCTAGAATGTTCGGCTTTCTTTAACGACCTAGGTGAAACGTCCATGCAGCCCATGCTGAATATCGCGCTGCGCGCCGCCCGCAGCGCCAGTGAATTGATTTTCCGCTCCATCGAGCGCCTGGATACCATCAAGGTTGACGAAAAAGACGCCAAGGATTACGTCTCTGAAGTCGATCGTGCTGCCGAACAGAAAATCATCGACGCCTTGCGCAAGGCTTATCCGACCCACGGCATTCTCGGTGAAGAAACCGGCCTGCATGCGGGCAGCGGCGAAGGTGCTGACTACCTGTGGATCATCGACCCGCTCGATGGCACCACCAACTTCCTGCGCGGCGTTCCGCACTTCGCTGTCAGCATCGCCTGCAAATACCGCGGCCGCCTTGAGCACGCCGTCGTTCTTGATCCGGTTCGCCAGGAAGAATTCACCGCCAGCCGTGGTCGCGGCGCTCAACTGAATGGTCGCCGCCTGCGTGTCAGCGGCCGCACCAGCCTGGAAGGCGCCCTGCTGGGTACCGGCTTCCCGTTCCGCGACAACCAAATGGATAACCTGGATAACTACCTGGGCATGTTCCGCAGCCTGGTAGGCCAAACTGCAGGCATTCGTCGCGCCGGCGCTGCGAGCCTGGACCTGGCTTACGTCGCAGCAGGCCGCTTCGATGCATTCTGGGAGTCCGGCCTGTCCGAATGGGACATGGCTGCGGGCGCCCTGCTGATTCAAGAAGCAGGCGGCCTTGTCAGCGACTTCACTGGTAGCCACGATTTCCTTGAAAAGGGTCACATCGTTGCCGGCAACACCAAGTGCTTCAAAGCCGTACTGACTGCAATCCAGCCTCACTTGCCGGCCTCACTGAAACGCTAAGCGAACCGCGCAAACCAAAAAAGCACCCCCTCGGGGTGCTTTTTTTTGGTCACTTCAATACACCTTGATCGCTGCGCGCGCCGATAAACGGCGAGAGGCCGAACTGACTCTACTGCCTCTAGAGCGATATCAATTGAGTATGAGCTTGCCCTGCTTGTCGACGGCAATTTCGCTGCCCGGCTCGTGATCCATCCGAACCTTGCCTTCCTTACCGTCCAGCACGTAACGCACGTCGTAACCCACCACCTTGTCACTGATGTCGTTGACGGTATTGCAGCGGGTTTGAGTCGTGGTGTACGTATCGCGGTTCTGCATGCCTTCCTGAACCTTGTTACCGGCATAGCCACCGCCTACGGCACCCGCAACGGTCGCAATCTTCTTGCCGTTACCGCCACCCACCTGATTACCCAACAAACCACCCGCCACAGCACCAATGACGCTGCCAACAATTTGATGCTCATCCTTAACCGCCGCACGACGCGTTACGGTTACGTCCTTACACACCTCGCGAGGGGTTTTAATCTGTTGCTTGACCGGCTGAACAGCCAGCACCTGCGCAGACTCAGGGGCTTTAACCAAGCTGTAAGTAGCAACAGCACCACCGGCAGTGACACCGACAGCACCCAAAACAGCACCTACCAGCAAAGATTTATTCACGTGAACCTCCAGGCCTTTCTACGCAGGAACAATCCCGCGCTAATCCCAGCCTTGGAGCATAAAAAAAGGCGCGAGTTCAATACTCGCGCCTTTTTAGTGACCATTGGCCATCAACGAACAGTCATGGACGGTCGTCGATTTCCTTTTCACTCGCCGCGGGCGGAATCAGATCCTCAGCATTGAGATTCAGCCAGATCAGCACTACGTTGGCGATGTAGATCGACGAGTAAGTACCCGCCAACACACCGACAAACAGGGCAATCGAGAAACCCCAGAGATTATCGCCACCAAAGATCAGCAGCGCCGCAATGGCCTGCAACGTGGAGATCGACGTCGCCATGGTCCGCAGCAGGGTCTGCGTGGTCGAGATGTTGATGTTCTCGATCAGGCTCGCCTTGCGCAGCACACGGAAGTTCTCCCGCACCCGGTCAAACACAACAATGGTGTCGTTGAGCGAGTAACCAATGATCGCCAGCACCGCCGCCAGCACCGTCAGGTCAAACGTGATCTGGAACCACGACAACACGCCCATGGTCACGATCACGTCATGCACCAGCGAAACAATGGCACCGACCGCGAACTTCCACTGAAAGCGGAACGCGAGGTACAACATGATGCCGCCCAAGGCCATGAGCATGCCCAGACCACCCTGGTCGCGCAGCTCTTCACCCACTTGCGGACCCACGAACTCGACGCGCTTGATCACGGCCGGGTTGTCGGTATCCGCCTGACCCAGCGCCGCCGCAACCTTGTTGCCCAGCAATGGATCATCGCCCGGCATGCGTACCAGCAAGTCAGTGGTCGCACCAAAGCTCTGCACGACCGCATCGTGAAAACCAGCCGTCACCAGCTCGTTGCGCACTTTGGTCAGATCAGCCGGCTTCTCGTAGGTCAGCTCGATGAGCGTACCGCCAGTGAAGTCCAGGCCGTAGTTCATGCCTTTGTGGAACATGCTGAACAAGGCCAGCACGGTAAGCAGCAAAGTGACGCCGAACGCAACGTTGCGAACGCCCATGAAGTTGATTGTACGTAACATGGCAGCCCCTTAAATCCACAACTTCTTGAAGTCCCGACCGCCGTAAACCAGGTTGACCAACGCGCGGGTCACCATGATGGCCGTGAACATCGAGGTAAAGATCCCGAGGGACATGGTCACCGCAAAGCCTTTGACCGGCCCGGTACCCATGGCAAACAGAATCCCGCCGACCAACAGGGTTGTCAGGTTGGAGTCGACAATCGCCGTGAACGCGCGATTGAAGCCTTCATTGATCGCCCGCTGTGGCGTCATGCCATTGGCAATTTCCTCACGGATACGCGAGAAGATCAGCACGTTGGCGTCGACCGCCATACCCATCGTCAATACGATACCGGCGATACCCGGCAGGGTCAGCGTAGCCCCCAGCAAAGACATCAAGGCCAGCAGCAGTACCATGTTGCCCGCCAGTGCCACCGTCGCAATCACACCGAAGAAGCGATAGATCGCGATGATAAAGATGGACACAAACAGCATGCCCCACAGCGACGCATCAATACCCTTGGTGATGTTGTCAGCACCCAGGCTCGGACCAATGGTGCGCTCTTCAGCGAAGTACATCGGTGCAGCCAGACCACCGGCACGCAGCAACAGCGCCAGCTCGGAAGCCTCACCCTGACCGTTCAGACCGGTAATCCGGAACTGACTGCCCAGCGGCGACTGAATGGTCGCCAGACTGATGATTTTTTTCTCTTCCTTGAAGGCCTGGACCGGCACTTCTTTCTCGACACCATCGACCACTTGCTTGGTGTAGGTCGTCACCGGCTTCTGCTCGATGAAGATCACCGCCATGCTGCGACCGACGTTGCTGCGCGTGGAACGACTCATCAACTCGCCACCATGACCATCAAGCTTGATGTTCACCTGTGGACGACCATGCTCGTCAAAACCTGCCTGCGCATCCGTTACCTGATCACCGGTGATGATCAAACCACGCTCGATTTGCGCGGAAGGACGATTGCCTTCACGGAACTCGAACGTTTCGGAAGTGGCTTTGGAAGCGCCCGGCTCTGCCGCCAGGCGGAACTCAAGGTTGGCCGTCTTGCCCAAAATACGCTTGGCTTCGGCGGTGTCTTGCACGCCCGGCAGCTCGACCACGATGCGGTTAGCACCCTGACGCTGAACCAAAGGCTCGGCAACACCCAACTCGTTCACCCGGTTACGGACAGTGGTCAGGTTTTGCTTGATGGAATATTCACGGATTTCCGCCAGCTTGGCCGGGGTCATCGCCAGACGCAGCACCGGCTGACCATTGAGGTCGGCAGCGGTAATGTCGAAGTCGTTGAAGTTTTTGCGAATCAGGCTACGCGCTTGCTCACGGGTCGCTTCGTCGGCAAAGCCCAACTGAATGGCGCCATTGAGTTGCGGCAGACTGCGATAGCGCAGCTTGTCTTTACGCAACAGGCTTTTGACGTCGCTTTCGTACACTTTCATGCGCGCGTCAACGGCCTTGTCCATGTCCACTTCCAACAGGAAATGCACACCGCCGGACAAGTCCAGACCCAGCTTCATCGGGTGAGCACCCAGATTACGCAGCCATTGCGGCGTGGTCTGAGCCAGGTTCAGTGCAACGACATAGTCGTCACCCAACGCCTTGCGCACCACGTCTTTGGCCGGCAACTGATCGTCTTTGCTCGCCAGGCGCAACAAGCCGCCCTTGCCGTTCTGGGCCAGTGTCGCGCCTTTCACCGCAATGCCAGCATCCTTGAGCGCCTTGCTCGCACGCTCCAGGTCAGCATCAGTGACTTGCAGCGCCGTGCTCGCGCCCGACACCTGAATTGCAGGGTCATCCGGGTAGAGATTGGGAGCGGAATAAATAAAACCGATCGCCAGCACCGCCAGGATCAGTACGTATTTCCACAGAGGGTATTTGTTCAGCATCAATCACGCCGCCCGCTTAGAACGCGGGGCGCCTTGCGCGCCCCGTCGATTGTTAAAAGTTGAAACTTTAGATCGCTTTCAGCGTGCCTTTAGGCAACGTGGCGGCTACAGCGCCCTTCTGAATTTTCAGCTCGACAGTGTCAGACACTTCGATCACAACAAAAGCGTCAGTCACTTTGGTGATTTTGCCGGCGATGCCGCCAGTGGTAACGACTTCGTCGCCTTTTTGCAGGTTACCCAACAGGGCTTTCTGCTCTTTGGCGCGCTTGGCCTGCGGGCGCCAGATCATCAGGTAGAAGATGACCAGGAAGCCGACCAGGAAAATCCACTCAAAACCAGTACCGGCTGGGCCAGCAGCAGGTGCAGCAGCGTCCGCGAAAGCGGGAGAGATGAAAAAGCTCATTAAGCACTCCAGTTGCAAAAAGTGTTTCTTAGGGTCCGAAAATCAGTCCAGGGGCGGTACAGGCAACCCGCGCTTGGCATAGAAGGCATCGACAAAGGCGGCCAATGTACCCTGTTGAATAGCCTCGCGCAAACCAGCCATGAGCACCTGATAGTGCCGCAAATTGTGGATGGTATTGAGCATGCTACCCAGCATTTCACCGCACTTGTCCAGATGATGCAGATAAGCACGGGAGAAGTTCTGGCAGGTATAGCAATCGCAGGTCGGATCCAGCGGCGAATCATCATGGCGATGGAACGCGTTGCGGATCTTCAACACACCGGTGTCGATAAACAGATGCCCATTGCGGGCATTACGGGTTGGCATCACGCAATCGAACATGTCCACACCGCGGCGCACACCCTCCACGAGATCTTCAGGCTTGCCAACCCCCATAAGGTAACGAGGTTTGTCAGCTGGCATCATGGCGGGCAGGTAGTCCAGCACCTTGATCATCTCGTGCTTGGGTTCACCCACCGACAGTCCGCCAATGGCCAGACCATCGAAGCCGATCTTGTTCAACCCTTCCAGCGAACGCTCGCGCAGGTTCTGGTGCATGCCACCCTGAACGATACCGAACAGTGCCGCCGTGTTATCGCCGTGGGCGTTTTTGGAACGCTGAGCCCAGCGCAACGACAGCTCCATCGAAACACGGGCCACGTCTTCATCGGCCGGGTACGGGGTGCACTCGTCGAAAATCATCACCACATCAGAACCCAGGTCACGCTGGACCTGCATCGACTCCTCCGGCCCCATGAACACCTTGGCACCATCGACCGGGGAAGCGAAGGTGACGCCCTCTTCTTTAATCTTGCGCATCGCGCCAAGGCTGAACACCTGAAAGCCGCCCGAGTCGGTCAGGATAGGCCCTTGCCATTTCATGAAGTCATGCAGGTCGCCGTGCTTCTTGATGACTTCAGTGCCCGGACGCAGCCAGAGGTGAAAGGTGTTGCCTAAAATCATCTGCGCGCCAATCGCTTCGATATCGCGCGGCAGCATGCCTTTGACCGTACCGTAAGTTCCTACCGGCATGAACGCAGGGGTTTCCACCACACCACGCGGGAAGGTCAGACGACCGCGACGCGCCTTGCCATCAGTGGCCAGCAGCTCGAAGGACATACGACAGTTGCTCATGCTTGATCCTCTGGGGCCGGGGCGGGAGCCGTCGGCGCAGGATTGCGGGTGATGAACATTGCATCACCGTAACTAAAGAAGCGGTACCCCTGCTCAACCGCAGCCTTATAGGCCGCCATGGTTTCGGGGTAGCCGGCGAACGCCGAAACCAGCATCAACAGCGTGGACTCCGGCAAATGGAAGTTGGTCACCAGCGCATCGACCACATGAAACGGCCGGCCAGGGAAAATAAAAATGTCCGTGTCACCACTGAACGGCTTGAGCGTACCGTCGCGCGCGGCACTTTCGAGCGAACGCACACTGGTGGTGCCCACCGCAATTACGCGACCGCCGCGCGCGCGGCAGGCGGCCACGGCGTCGACCACCTCCTGACCCACTTCCAGCCACTCGGTGTGCATGTGATGGTCTTCAAGACGCTCAACCCGCACCGGCTGGAACGTGCCCGCCCCTACGTGCAACGTCACGAATGCGGTCTCGACACCTTTGGCGGCGATGGCCTGCATCAGCGGCTCATCGAAATGCAGCCCGGCGGTGGGCGCTGCCACAGCACCAAGACGTTGAGCGTAGACCGTTTGATAACGCTCGCGGTCGGCACCTTCGTCAGGACGATCGATGTAAGGCGGCAGGGGCATGTGCCCGACACGGTCCAGCAACGGCAGCACTTCTTCAGCAAAACCCAGCTCGAACAACGCATCGTGGCGCGCCAGCATTTGGGCCTCGCCACCGCCATCGATGAGGATTTTCGACCCCGGTTTGGGCGACTTGCTGGAGCGCACATGCGCCAGCACCCGATGGCTGTCGAGCACCCGCTCGACGAGGATTTCGAGCTTGCCGCCGGAGGCCTTCTGGCCAAACAGGCGGGCCGGAATCACCCGGGTATTGTTAAACACCATCAAATCGCCCGAACGCAAATGTTCAAGCAAATCAGTGAATTGACGATGAGCCAGCGCCCCGCTCTCCCCATCCAGGGTCAGCAGGCGGCTGTTGCGGCGCTCCGCCAAAGGATGGCGTGCGATGAGCGAATCAGGGAGTTCGAAAGTAAAGTCAGCAACGCGCATGATAGGTTTCGTCTAGCAGGGCCGGGGAGTTTAACGGACTTAGCAAAAATAGACCAATAAGTTGTTGACCGACCTAAAGCTCATCTCTATACTTCGCCGCCATTGAGCCCTGATGGCGGAATTGGTAGACGCGGCGGATTCAAAATCCGTTTTCGAAAGAAGTGGGAGTTCGAGTCTCCCTCGGGGCACCATCTTAAAAAAAGACCTTGAAATTCAAGGTCTTTTTTTTCGCCTGCAGAAAAGTGAACGCTGCCATACGGCACCTTCTAACAGGAAATCCCAACATGGAATCGTCGCTGGAGACTGTCGCCCTTTTCTCTCTGAAATTGGTCTATGAGACCGACGGTCATAGCCCGATTCTGCGTGACGACCCGGTGATGGATGACTATCAGCGCGAAGTATTTGCGTTGCTGGTGCGCAAACACGACGCCCCTGGCATTCAGGCAAAAGTGGCGGATTGTCTGAGCCAGGCGCTGAACGCGTTAGGCGGCACACAAAAGCCCTTGGGACGCGAACTGCACAAGCTAGCCACCGCCTTCGCTCAGGCTCAAACCTTGGAGCAAATGGGCACGCCGCTGACTCACCTCACGAGTTACTTGAAAGACATTCAGTGATCGGCGTCCTGAAAGGTCTCCAGATAGGCCAGCAGGTTGTCGATTTTTTCCTGATCGCTGATCCCCCAGAAAATCATGCGCGTACCACTGACGACCTTCTTCGGGGCTTCGATGTAGGCCGCCAGCTTGTCCTTGGTCCACACCACGCCTGAATGCTTCATGGCGTCGGAGTATTGATAGTCGGGGGTTGCCCCGGCAGGCCGTCCGATCACGCCATTGAGTTGCGGGCCAAAACCGCCCCGGGCGCCTTTGCCGATGCTGTGGCAACCCGCGCACATTTTCGTGAATAACCTGCCACCCGCTTCAGCATCCCCCGCTGCGACGGCCGCTGAGCTCATCATTCCGGCAGCGACAATCAGGGCCAGGCCTGGCAAGACGGGGGATTTCATGGGCGACTCCAGTCAGATGTTGCAAACAATGTCAGTGACCCATTATGCCCGCACCCGCGACGTCTCTCCAATCACGGCCCAACACCGCTGTGTATGCATCCGCGCACGCAGTGATTGCAGTGGCCATCATCTCGCCGCTACTATTGAGAACTATTCGCACTCACATCTGGACGCCAACCGGTGCATTCTCCTTCGACCAGCAAGCTGGGTTTCTTTTTCAGCGATCATCATCGCTGGTTGCTGCAACACATTCAGCGCCGCTTACGTAATCACGCCGACGCACAGGACACGGCGGCGGACACGTTTTGCCAGTTGCTGGCGGCCCAAGTGGACCCGGACAGCATTGAGCAACCCCGTGCTTACCTGTCGACCATTGCCCGGCGGCTGATCTTCGATCGACACCGGCGACGCCAGCTGGAACTGGCCTATCTGGAGCGATTGGCGCTGTTGCCGGAAGCCGTCGCCCCCTCGCCAGAAGAACAACTGCAACTGACCGAAGCACTGATTGCCATTGACCGCGCGCTCGACGGTTTGCCGATGGCGGTCAAAGCCACATTCCTTTACAGCCAGCTCGACGGTTTGAGCTACGTGGCCATCGCTCAAAAGCTGGGGCTTTCAGAACGCACCGTCAGCCGCTACATGAAGCAAGCCTTGCGCATGTGCTACCTGTGCGAGGCCAGCCAATGAGCAAGCCGCAACTGGACCCGATCAGCGAGCAGGCGATTGACTGGATGGTCAAGCTGCGCGCCGACACGCCCACGCCTGATCTGCTCAAGCGCTTCACTGGATGGCTCAATCACGACCCGGCTCACCAGCAGGCGTGGTGCACGCTGCAAAACCGCATCGGCGCCTCGTTCAACCCATTGCGCGCACTGGATAACCGCGTACCCGGCCAGGCAAGTGAAGCCCGCAAGGTCCTGCTTCAACCCCACACTACGCGGCGTGACGCCTTGCGCATGATCGCAGGGCTGGGAGTGCTGGGCGGCGGTGTATGGCTCGGCGCAAAAAGCCCGTCTGGTGTTTCCTTGCTGGCCGACCTGTCAACGGGCCGCGCTCAACGTCAAGACTTCAATCTGGCAGATGGCAGCCACTTGAGCCTCAATGCCAACAGCGCCGTGGACCTGCACTTCGATGCCGCTCAACGCCTGCTCATCTTGCGCCGCGGCGAACTGGTGATTCAGGTGGCGCCCGATCCGCAACGGCCTTTGCGGGTGCGTACGGCGCAGGGTGAAGTCCGCGCCTTGGGCACGCGCTTTCTGGTGTCTCAAGAGCACGGGGTCAGCCGCGTGGTGGTGTTGCAGCATGCCGTTGAAACCCGCCTGCCCAACGGCGCTACGCTTAACCTGCAAGAAGGCCAGTCAGCGCTGCTGCATGCCGACCGCATCAGCCCGGTGCCTGGTGAACAACGCCAGCGCGCCGACTGGCAAAGCGGCAGGCTGAACGTGCTGGATGATCCGCTGGAGCAGGTCGTGGATGCGTTGAGGCCTTATACCCGTGGCTTCGTACGCGTGGCGCCCGAGGTACGGCAATTACGCGTACAAGGCGTGTATCCGCTCAACGATCCCCAGCGGGCATTCGCCGCACTGGCAGAAACCCATGCCATTCGCGTGGATCACTACAGCCCATGGCTGACCGTGATCAGCGCCCGATGAACAAGGGTTTTTCTTTTTGAAAATTAATCGTATTTGTGTCCGGTTTTCATTTCTCATCCCACCTATCTCCTGACACCTTCACACGATCAGGAGAATGCTGTGATCAACCCGTGGCCCAACGCCCTCTGCGTTGCCGTTGCTCTGGCAACGGTGGCGAGCCCTGCACTGGTTCAGGCGCAAGACGTGAATTTCAACCTTCCGGCTGGCCCCTTGGCCACTACCCTCAATGCGATTGCCAGCCAGAGCGGGAACATCATCTCCCTTGAACCCGCCCTCGTGCAGGGCAAGCAGGCACCGGCTGTGGTCGGGCGCATGTCACCCGAGCAGGCGATCGACGCGGCACTGGCAGGCAGCCGTCTGCAATTGCGCATCACGGGCCAGGGCAACTTCAGCGTCGAACCGGCTCCGCAAAACGGCGATGCACTGCAATTGGGGGTCACCCGCGTCGTCGAGCAAAGCCGCGACGCCACCACTGAAGGTTCCGGGTCTTACACGGCCCAGGCGGTCACCATCGGCAAGGGTTCACACAGCCTCAAAGAAACACCACAGTCCGTCACCGTGATCACCCGCAAAATGCTCGATGACCAAAACCTCAACACCATCGATCAAGTCATGGAGAAAGTCCCCGGGATCACCGTGTACGACTCTCCCATGGGCGGTAAGTACTTTTACTCGCGCGGATTTCGCATGAGCGGCCAGTATCAGTACGACGGCGTGCCGCTGGACATCGGCAGCAGCTACGTACAGGCCGACAGCTTCAACAGCGACATGGCAATTTATGACCGGGTTGAGGTGTTGCGCGGTGCCGCTGGCATGATGAAGGGCGCGGGCGGCACGGCGGGCGGGGTCAATTTTGTGCGCAAACGCGGCGGGTACACGCCGCACACGCAACTCTCGCTCTCGGCGGGCACATGGGACAACTATCGCGGCCTGGTGGACACCGGCGGGCCCTTGAATGAGTCCGGCACGTTGCGAGGCCGCGCCGTAATGGCCCAACAAACCCGCCAGTATTTTTATGACGTCGCGGAACGCCGCGACCAGATTTACTACGGCGCCCTTGATCTGGACCTCACCCCGGACACCACGCTCGGCTTGGGCCTGGCGTATGAAGACGTAGATGCCACCCCGTGCTGGGGTGGGTTGCCGCGCTATGCCGACGGCAGCGACTTGAAGCTCAAACGCTCCACCTGCCTGAATACCGCGTGGAATAATCAGCGCAGCAAACGCACGACCGTCTTCGGTGACCTGACCCACACCCTCAGTGACGACTGGGCACTCAAGGTGGCCGGGGTGTATTCCAAAAATACCCAGGACATGGAATACGCCTTCCCCAGCGGGCCTGTTCCCGTAGGTGCTACCCACACCAACACGCTCATGCTGGGGAGCATTTACGACTACGACCAGGTCGACTACGGCTTCGATGCCTATGTCGATGGCACGTTTGATGCCTTCGGCCAAGCGCACGAACTGATCGTGGGCGCCAACGCCAGTCGCTCGCATAAAGATGACTTCTACGCCGTGGCGGCCCTGCCCCAGCGCCAGGACATCTTCAATCCGGATCACCATCTGCCACGGCCGGACGAGGGCTACTACCTTGCCAATGCCTCGCGGGGCGGCCCGGTGGACATGCGCATCCAGCAATATGGCGCCTACAGCCTCGCCCGACTGAAACTGGCCGATCCTCTGACCGTTGTGGTTGGCAGCCGGGTCAGCTGGTACTCATCGGACAGCGACTCCACCACCTACTGGCGCGGTGAAGGCACCCCGGTCAGCTCAAAAGCCAGGGAAAGCGGGCAAGTCACCCCCTTTGCCGCCGTGTTGTTCGACATCAACGATAACCTCACCACTTACGCCAGCTACACCGACATTTTCACCCCACAAGGCGGCTACAAAACCATCGACGGCAGCAGCCTCAAACCGTTAATCGGCAAAAGTTACGAGCTGGGGATCAAGGGCGAATGGTTCGAAGGACGCCTCAACAGCGCTTTTAACCTGTTCCGCACCGTGCAAAACGATGCCGCGCAAGATGATCCGTTGTGCCCGGACAGCAGTTGCTCACTGAACTCCGGCAAAGTCCGCGCCCAGGGCTTCGAGGCAGAAATCAGCGGCGAAGTTATCGAGCGCCTGCAACTGCTGGCGGGCTACACCTACACCCAGAGCAAAGTACTGGAAGACGCACAGCCCGATCAGAAAGGCCTGGCCTACACCTCTTACGTGCCGCGTCACCTGTTGCGTGTGTGGGCCGATTACGCACTGACGGGCGCCCTGGAGCGCGTCACGTTAGGGGCGGGCGTCAACGCGCAGAGCAGCAACTACCGCGTGTCGCCCATCAGCGGCAACGATGTCAGCCAGGCGGGTTACGCGGTATGGAACGGGCGCATTGGCTATCGCATTGATGACACCTGGTCGGTCGCGCTCAATGGCAACAACCTGTTCGACAAACGCTATTACGCCAGTATCGGCACTGAAGGGTTCGGCAACTTCTATGGCGAACCGCGTAACGTCGTCATGTCGCTCAAGGCAGACTTTTAAGCCCTGCACCCTCGCTGCCCTGACACACGGGCAGCGACGGGTTACAGCATCTGCTCGGCCAGCAATATCAGGGCAATCAGGATCATGATGGCGCCCGAGGTCTGACTGACCCGTTGCGCCGCGCCGGGCCGAGTTTGCAGCACCGCTCGGGCGCCGAATCCAACCAATAAATACACAACGCCGCAACTGACCGCATGCAGCCCGCCCAGGGCCACGATCTGCGCAGGCACTGGCCATGTCGACAGGGGGTCGGTGAACTGCGGCAACAGCGCCAGAAACAACAAAAACACCTTCGGATTCAAACCGCTGACGCACAACCCCTTCCACGCCCAACGTGACCAGGAGTCCGCCACCTGGACGCTTCCGGACACCGGGGTGGCGGGGTTTCTGAGCATCCCCACGCCAAGCCAGAACAAATACAGCGACCCAGCCACGGTCAGCACCTTGAGAATCATCGGATTGCTGGCCATCAACCCGCCGACGCCCGCCGCGACAATGATCGTCGCCAGTAAATGCCCCGACAACAAACCTGCCACCGCAGGCGTTACCCAACGGCCGCGCATGCCCGCCGAGATGGCATACGCCCAATCGGCGCCAGGGGTGATGATGAACAGGAACGACACCGCCCAGAACGCGGCCAGAACACTGAGAGTCACGAGATAAGCACCTTCTAGGGGCCAAACAGGGTTAAAGGGCAAGCCAGACGACTGAGGCCGCTCGTGGCAAAACCGACCGATAGAAGATTAAGTAAATGCTGCTAGGATTACTTTGCGTTTATCCCCGACCAGCGCCACACAATTAGAAGGTTCTTCTCAGTGGATCGAATTGACCGAAAGATTCTTGCTGAACTGCACACCGATGGCCGGCTTTCTCTCACTGAATTGGCTGATCGCGTGGGCCTGAGCCTGTCGCCGTGCCATCGTCGGGTGCGGGCACTGGAAGAAGCCGGGGTGATATTGGGGTATCGGGCTGTGCTGGCGCCCAGCGAGCTGGGGCTTAACTTTTCGGCCATGGTGTTCGTGACCTTGCGCGAAGTCACGCGTCAGGCCGTAGCCGATTTCGAGGCTGCACTGCCAGACATCCCGCAAATCGTCGAAGCCCAACGGCTGTTCGGCGACCCGGACTACCTGCTGCACGTCATCGCCAAAGACTTGCCAGCCTACCAGCAGCTCTACGACGAACACCTCAGCGCATTGCCCAACGTACAGCGCCTGGTGTCGACACTGGTGATGAAACGGGTCATCCATGACCGTGTGTTGCCGCTGTAACACAACAGGACGACCTACCCCGCAAAGCCTCCACTCTCCAGATAAGCGCGCTCAGCCTGCGTCGTCACCCGCCCCAACACCTCATTGCGATGAGGAAAACGGCCGAATGTTTCGATGATGTCTGCGTGCTCTTTGGCCCATTTGAAATCCTGGGGCTCCAGGCCTTGATGCAGTTGCAACGACAGCTGTTGATCGACAGGGTCTTCAGAGTGCTCGAACGGCAAGTAACAGAAAATACGCAGATCAGCGGCCACCTGCCTGTCCATCCCGCCATCGATCATCTGCCGCGCGTAAAACCGCGCCAACGGGTCAGTGGCAAACATATGCGCCGTCCCTCTGAACGCGTTGCGCGGGTATTGATCGAGCAAAATCAACAACGCCAGCGCGCTGTCAGGCGCCGCTGACCAATGCTCCAACTCCCGCCGCGCGGCGTGAAAGTGCGCAGTGTAAAACGCATCACGAAACCGCTTATCAAACCCTGCATCCTTGGCAAACCACTGTTTTGGGCCTGCGTTTTTCCAAAATTCAATCACACGTTGCGGGGCAGTTTCAGTTTCAACGTTGCTGTCGAGCGTCATCACGTGTCATTCCTCGGCCTGTGTAAACACCATGACTACACCATAGACCGTCTGCAAGCCGCAGGACTCTGGCTTGAGATGCGCCAAGGCGTCACTTGTCCGACTTAATACTGGTCCAGACGCGTGTGCGTACCCGCTCCAGCTTTTGCGGCAACGGTTGCACCACGTAGAGGGTTTTCAGGGCTTGCGGGGTGGGCGTGAGGTTGGGGTTGCCGGTGATGTCTTGGTTGATCAGCGCGAGGGCGTCTTTGTTGGCATTGGGATAACCGAGGAAATCACTGATCGGGGCGATGACGTTAGGGTCCAGCAAGGTATTCAGAAACGCGTGGGCTTCGTCGACATTCTTGGCACTTTTGGGGATGGCGAAGGTGTCAAACCAGATCGGCGCGCCCTCTTTCGGCAAGCGCCAATCGACCACCACTCCATTGCCCGCCTCCTTGGCCCGGTTACCAAATTGATAGAAGCTGCCTGAGTAGCCAATCGCCACGCAAATATCGCCGTTCGCGATGTCTGTCATGTATTTGGCGGAGTTGAAGTAAGTCACGTAAGGACGGATTTTCATCATCAGCGCTTTGGCCTTTTCATAGTCCGCCGGATTCTGACTGTTGGGGTCCAGCCCGAGATAATGCAGGGCCAATGGCAGGATTTCCGATGCGGAGTCGAGCATGGCGACGCCACAGGATTTGAGCTTTTCCATGTTCTCCGGCTTGAACACTAAATCCCAGCTGTCTACAGGTGCGTCGTCGCCCAGCGCCGCCTTGACCTTGGCCGGGTTGAAACCAATCAGCACCGTCCCGTACATGTAGGGAATGGCGTACTGATTACCAGGGTCGTTTTGATCCAGCAACTTGAGTAATTCTGGGTCTTGATGCTGCCAGTTCGGCAATTTGCTGCGGTCCAGTTTTTGAAACACGCCGGCCTTGATCTGGGTGTCGAGGAACTGGTTCGACGGCACCACGAGGTCGTAACCCGAATGACCTGTCAGCAATTTGGCTTCCAGCGATTCGTTGGTGTCGAAGGTGTCCCACGTCACCTTGATGCCTGTTTGTTTGGCAAAGTCCTTGGGCACGGAAGGCAGGATGTAGTCCGCCCAGTTGTACACCCGCAGCTCACGCTCATCTGCCTGTGCCGAGCCAGCCATTAATGCCAGCCCGCAGACAGTAGCATTCAGTACGCATTTCAATGCATTCATGACGTGTTTCCCCAAATGGCGTGAGAGCGATCATTGTTATGTGCTGTGCACGGCAGTCACTCGCGAAAGCTGTTGAGACCGTACGCTTGGTGGCGATGCTGTTTTGATTCTTGCCGCGGACCTTGCAGGTTCACAGGGGCAGGCAGGCCAAAAGGGGATGATTGTGGCCACGGGGTCGCATCACGCCGTTAAAAACGGCCGTCACTCCAAGGTCAGCGATTGTCATGTTCAGGCACCCGCGACCGCGTTCGGGGGTGTGAAGACGGTCTTGAGCGCCAAGCAGCGTTTTGCCCACCCTTCCCATGGCTTATCTAGCCAAACCCAGCAAGCAGCGAGCGCCGCGCTGGCGATAACTACTACGGGCTGGTGCACACTTTTTCACAAATTACTTTGACCCTGAGATCAAGTTACCGGACAGGCGAGCGATAGCATTCCGCTATCACTCTTTGGTGCGAGTATTTTCGCGCCGCTGTCTTACCTGCAAGCCCGCTTGCAGGCTGCCTTTGATGTTTAGGATCACTGATGAATTTACGTAACATGAATATCGCCCCACGCGCATTGCTGGGGTTTTCCCTGATTGGCACCCTGATGCTGATTTTGGGGATTTACGCCCTCACGCAAATGAACAAAATCCATCAAGTGGGTCAGAACATTGCCACCAGCGATATGCCCAGCCTGGTTGGTCTCAGCGACTTCAGTTATTTCAACCAGCGCCAGCGCGTACTGAGCTATCAGCTGCGCGACGAGCCCGATCCCGACGCTAAAACCCGTGTATTCAGTGAGCTGCAATCGCTGGAAGACCGCACCCGTAAAGCAATGGCTGACTATCTGCCGCTGATCAGCAGCCCGCAAGAGCGCGCCAGTTATGAACAACTGAACCGCGAGCAAGCGCAGTACCGAACCCTCGAAGCACAGTTGATCCAGTTGGCGCGCAACGATCAACAGGACGAATTGAAGCGCCTGCAGGCCGGTCCCTTGAGCGTGGTTTCGCGCAATATCAGCGCCGCGATCGAGTCGATGCTGGACATCAACTCCGCGCAAAGTGCCCGTGCTTATCGCCAAAGCACTGACGACTACGACACCACGTTCAACTTCACCATCGCACTGTTGTTGCTCGCCACCGGGCTGACCGTCCTCTGCGCCTGGCGGTTGACCCACAGCATCACCCACCCGATCGGGCAGGCGTTGGAAGCGGCGCAAGAGATTGCCAAAGGTGACCTGACACGCCCGATCACCGTGGAAGGCCGCGATGAAGCGGCTCGCCTGTTGCTCGCCATGCAGAGCATGCAAAGCACCCTGCGTGACACGCTGCTGCACATTTCCGGGTCTGCCACGCAACTGGCCTGTGCTGCCGAAGAGCTCAACAGCGTGACCGACGAAAGCGCCCGCGGCCTCACGCAACAAAACAATGAGATTCAGCAGGCCGCCACCGCCGTGACCGAAATGACCAGCGCAGTGGAGGAAGTGGCACGCAATGCGGTCAGTACTTCTGAAGCGTCTAAAAGTGCAGCCGACTCGGCGGGCGATGGCCGTGATCTGGTGCAAGAAACGGTTACCGCCATTGAAAGCATGGGCAATGACGTGCAAAGCACAGCCAATCTGATCGGGGAGCTGGCCAAGGAGTCGCAAGACATCGGCAAGGTGCTGGACGTGATTCGTGGCCTGGCCGACCAAACCAACCTGCTGGCCCTCAACGCCGCGATTGAAGCGGCGCGCGCGGGCGAAGCGGGTCGCGGTTTTGCCGTGGTGGCGGATGAAGTTCGGGCGCTGGCTCATCGCACGCAGCAATCGACCAGCGAAATCGAGCACATGATTAACAGCATTCAGGGGGGCACTGAGCACGCGGTCAACTCGATGCGTCAATGCACCGAGCGCGCCGAATCGACGCTCAACATCGCCCGGGGTGCGGGACTGTCCCTGGAAACCATCAACGGGGCCGTCATTGAAATCAACGAGCGCAACCTGGTGATAGCCAGCGCCGCCGAAGAGCAGGCTCAAGTCGCGCGGGAAGTGGATCGCAACCTGATCAACATCAACGACCTGTCCGTACAGTCCGCCAGCGGCGCCACTCAGACCAACCTGGCCAGTAACGACCTGTCACGCCTGGCCATTGACCTCAATACCATGGTGGCTCGCTTTAGCCTCTGAGGCGGGTTGAGCAACCCGGCCTGTGAAGACAGGCTGCAAAAAAAATCCCCGCGCTTCTTTCGAAGGGCGGGGATTTTTTTATCCGGGATGCTTAGTGCGCGTAAGTCAGTAACAACTCCGTCGGCACTTTGAAATCCAGGGACATCATGACGCTCAGCGCGGTGATGGTGAAGATCGAGAACACGAACAGCTTGCGTGCCCAGACCTTGTCGTCGACGGCTTTGTAGCCCGTCCACGCCATGTACAGCCAGTACATGCCCATCGCGGCTGCCACGGCCAGGTAGCTCATGCCGGCGTAACCGCCGAGGGTGAGCATCAGGGTCGCGATCAGGAACGCGAGGATGTAGAGCAGGATGTGCTTCTTGGCGACCTTGATCCCGCGCTTCACAGGCAACACCGGAATCGATGCAGCCAGGTAGTCATTGAAGCGGAAGATCGCGATGGCGTAGGAATGCGGCATCTGCCACAGGCTGAACATCACCAGTAATGTCAGCGCGGCCAGGTCGAAGCTGTTGCTCACAGCCACGTAGCCGATAACAGGCGGCATTGCACCCGACAGACTGCCAATCAAGGTGCCGTGAACCGACTTGCGCTTGAAGTACAGGCTGTACAAACCGACGTAAATCACGAAACCAATCGCGGCAAACAACGCTGCCAGCGGGTTGGCCACGCGGTACAGCAGTACAAGACCGGCGACCCCGAGCAAGGTGGCGTATAGCAACGCCACCTTGAGGGAGATCAGGCCTTGCACCAGTACGCGGTTCTTGGTGCGGTCCATCTTGATGTCGATGTCACGGTCGATGCAGTTGTTAAACACGCAACCGGACGCAACCACCAAGGAGGTGCCGATCACCGCGGCCAGGAACAGGGCAAGATCGAAATGCCCCTTCGAGGCCAGGAAGAACCCGCCTGCCACAGAAAGCACGTTACCGAAAATGATCCCCGGTTTGGTGATTTGGATAAAGTGCTTAAAGGACATCGGGCTTACCTCACTTCGCCATCATTACAGTGTGGATGCTGAACATGATCCACAGGGACAGGCCGACCAACAGCACAATAACCAGCGCCGAGAACACCAGCGCGGCGACGTTATTGCGTTGTGCAGGCGAACGGTCCAGGTGCAGGAAATACACCAGGTGAACGATCACTTGAATCACGGCGAACAACAGCACGATCGCCAGCGTGGTCATTTTCGGCAGGGTTGGGTACATCACCAGCCCGAACGGAATGACGGTCAGGATCACCGACAAGATGAAGCCGATTACGTAGGACTTCACGCTGCCGTGGTTCGCGCCTTCAGAATGTGCGTTAGCCATTTACAGAGTCCCCATCAGGTAAACAACGGTGAATACGCAGATCCACACCACGTCCAGGAAGTGCCAGAACAGGCTCAGGCAGCTCAGACGCGTCTTGTTGGTCGCCGTCAGGCCCTTTTTCTGGACCTGATACATCATGATCGCCATCCAGATCAGACCGCTGGTCACGTGCAGACCGTGGGTACCGACCAGGGTGAAGAACCCGGACAGGAAGCCGGAACGGCTAGGCCCAAAGCCTTCGGAGATCAACAGGTGGAACTCGTTGATTTCCATGGCGATGAAGCCTGCACCGCACAGGAAGGTCAGAGCCAACCAGAACAGCACCTGACTTTTCTTGCCCTTGAACAGCGCCAGCATGGCGAAGCCATAGGTGATCGAGCTGACCAGCAGCAGTGCGGTTTCACCCAGCACGTACGGCAGTTCGAAGATGTCGTGGCCCGATGGGCCACCCGCTACGTTGTTAACCAATACCGCGTATACCGCGAAGATCGACGCAAACAAGATGCAGTCGGTCATCAGGTAGAGCCAGAAACCAAATACGGTTGTCTCGCCCGAGTCGTGGTGATGGTCATCGTGCCCATGGTCGTGACCATGGGCCTGTCCAGCATGAGTCGCTAAGTTCGACATGGTTTATGCCTGTTCCAACTTGGTTTCAACACGGGTAGCCGGAATCTTGCCAGCGGCTACCAGACGCTTGTGCTGCTCGGCTTCGATGCGCTCGATGGTTTCCACCGGCACCATGTAGCCTTGGTCATCACGGGCAGCGTGGATCGCGAAGTACGCCACGGTGCCAACCAGGCTGACGATCGCCAACCACCAGATGTGCCAGATCATTGCGAAACCGAATACGGTCAGCAGTGCGCCCATCACCACACCGGTCGCGGTGTTGTTTGGCATGTGGATCGGTTCGTACTTGGCCGGAGCCTGGTACGCCGTACCGTTTTCCTTGGCTTCGGTGAACGGATCGATACCGTCGGCTTTTGGCAATACAGCAAAGTTGTAGAAAGGAGGTGGCGACGAGGTCGACCATTCCAGGGTGTGGCCATTCCATGGATCGCCGAATTCGCAGGCGTTCTCTGGCTTGTTGCGGTCACGGATGCTGACGTACAGCTGGATCAGCTGGCACGCAATACCCACGGCGATCAGTGCAGCACCGACGCACGCCACGTACAGGTAAGGCACCCACTCAGGGTTGGTGGTGGCGTTCAGACGACGGGTCATGCCCATGAAGCCCAGTGCATAGAGCGGCATGAACGCAACGAAGAAGCCGGTGATCCAGAACCAGAACGCTGCCTTGCCCCACTTCTCGTTCAGTTTGAAGCCGAACGCTTTAGGGAAGTAGAAGCTGAAACCTGCGATGTAACCGAATACCGCACCGCCGATGATCACGTTATGGAAGTGAGCAATCACGAACAGGCTGTTGTGCAGTACGAAGTCAGCACCCGGGATGGCCAGCAATACGCCTGTCATACCGCCGATGGCGAAGGTCACCATGAAGCCCAGTGTCCACATCACCTGGCTGGTGAACTGCAGACGGCCGCGGTAGATGGTGAATAGCCAGTTAAATAGCTTCACACCCGTCGGGATGGAAATCAGCATCGTCGCCAGACCGAAGAAGGCGTTGACGCTGGCACCCGAACCCATGGTGAAGAAGTGGTGCAGCCAAACCATGAAGCCCAGGATCGAGATCGCGCCACTGGCGTAGACCATCGAGTGGTGACCGAACAGACGCTTGCCAGTGAAGGTCGAGATGACTTCAGAGAAGATCCCGAACGCCGGCAGAATGAGGATATAAACCTCAGGGTGACCCCACGCCCAGAACAGGTTGACGTACATCATTGGATTGCCACCAAGTTCGTTGGTGAAAATGTGGAAATCCAAGTAACGGTCAAGTGTCAGCAGTGCCAGGGTAGCGGTCAGGATCGGGAACGAAGCCACGATCAGAACGTTTGCCCAGGTGCAGGTCCAGGTGAAGATCGGCATGTCCATGATCTTCATGCCAGGGGTACGCATTTTCAGCACGGTGGCCAGGAAGTTAACCCCGGTTAACGTCGTACCTAACCCCGATAGCTGCAGTGCCCAGATGTAGTAGTCCACACCCACGCCCGGACTGTACGCCAGACCTGACAACGGCGGATACGCAACCCAGCCGGTCTTGGCGAACTCGCCGACGCCCAGCGACAGGTTGACCAGTACCACGCCCGACACCAGGAGCCAGAAGCTCAGGGAGTTCAGGAACGGATAGGCAACGTCACGTGCGCCGATCTGCAGCGGCACTGCCAGGTTCATCAGGCCGGTGAAGAATGGCATCGCCATGAAGATGATCATGATCACACCGTGAGCGGTGAAGATCTGGTCATAGTGTTCAGGTGGCAAGTAGCCAGGCGAACCTTCAGTGGCCATGGCCAGTTGGGTACGCATCATGACGGCGTCGGCAAAGCCACGCAGCAGCATGATCATGGCAACGATGATGTACATCACGCCAATTTTCTTGTGGTCGACTGACGTTAGCCATTCGGTCCACAGGTAGGTCCACTTTTTGTAGTACGTGAGTGCTGCAACCAACGCCAGACCACCGAGCAGAATCATAGCGACGGTAACCATCACTATCGGCTCGTGGAACGGTATGGCGTCCAGACTTAATTTACCAAACATCGTTTACTCCTCTGCCCCGGCAGCTGAATGCGAACTGGTGTCCAAACCTTCGGTCCCGGCCACTTCTTTCTTCTCGTGCTGCACCGGCTTGCCTGGTTTCATGCCTTCATACTTGTCGATGATGGTCTGGAACAGGTTCGGTTTGACCGAGGAGTAGAGCTCAACGGGATTGTTCTGACTTGGCTTGGTCAAGGCTTCGTATTCAGCTGTATCAAGCTGTTTAGGTGACGCTTTGACTTCACTTACCCACGCATCGAACTCAGCCTGGGAAGTCGCGATTGCTTTGAATTTCATGCCAGTGAAGCCCGCACCGCTGTAGTTGGCAGAGATGCCATCGAGCTCGGCGTTCTTGTTAGCAATCAAATGCAGCTTGGTCTGCATACCGGCCATGGCGTAGATCTGACCGCCCAGGCCTGGAATGAAGAACGAGTTCATGACCGTGTCGGACGTGATACGGAAATTAACCGGTGTGTTGGCCGGGAACACGATCTTGTTGACGGTGGCGATACCCTGTTCCGGGTAGATGAACAGCCACTTCCAGTCCATGGCCACCACTTCGATGGTCACAGGCTTGACGTCAGACTCAATCGGACGATACGGGTCCAGCGCGTGGGTCGACTTATACGTGATCACACCCAGCGCGATGATGATCAGGATTGGCACAGTCCAGATCACAACTTCGATCTTGGTGGAGTGAGACCATTTTGGTGCGTAGGTGGCGTTCTTGTTCGACGCGCGGTATTTCCACGCGAAAACAAGGGTCATCAAGATGACCGGCACCACGACCAAGAGCATCAGCAATGTAGCAGTGATGATCAGATTCTTTTCATCGACGCCGATCTGCCCCACCGGATCGAGCAACGTCATATTGCAGCCTCCCAGCAACAACATGCCGAAAAGTGGCAATAAGCCAAAGAGTCTGGGGTACCTTTTTTTAGTCATCTCACGACCTCTAAAACAGCTTGCACAATGCAGTTGGTTTTTTCCGCCAACACTTCACCCTGCCAAGGGTTGGCAATTTTCCGGATTGAATAAGGGCCTGCTTCATCGCGGTGAAGCGACTGGGCAAATCCTGGGTTAGCAGTGATTTCTTATTCGATACTGGGTCAAAGGCCTTGTCAGACCAATTCCATTTGGTGCGGAACTTAGAAGGGTTGCCAGTACCTTGGGAGTCGCATGGGAAGCCTGTAACAACCACCCAGGCGACCTTCAACTTCCCGCTTGGGCTCAGGGATGAGCAGGCTGGACGTTCAGTGCGGGCGATTGTAGTTAGGTAGCTCTCTATAAACCATGTCTCATCCCGAAATAATTATTCTCGGCTGTGGTAACAATCCCCCACTATTATTACGCGCCGCGTTTGAAGCCCCTCCCTGACGCGCCAGTAGCACGCCCTTCCCCCTTAGCTGAATCCGCCCCTTTTTAGCGCACGCAAACTCATCCCCCAACGCGCCAAAACGCCCAAACAAAAAGGCTTGCAGCGTTTTTGATGGCGCCTTGCATGGACCTTTTCAAGCCCTGCTACAGCGTCAAAACGCCTCATGGGTGGTGAAACCAGTGAGACGTTTCAGCTGCGTATTGTGAAATGAAAACATCCCCTGTGACAATTTCTCCGTGACAATATGTCGCAGTGCTGCGCACCCCTTCACTGCGGCGGATCACACCCTCTTCACCTTTTTCATGGACGAAAAAAAGCCTCGTCCTTGCGCACAAGAACGAGGCGGCTGCAACCTGATTTAGGGTTTCAGGCAGGTTTGCTGCGATTGCGGTAAATGCCCAGCGGCACCAGCACGGCCGTCAGAACGAATGCCACCAGCGCCCACTGCGCCAGCGACAGGCCCAGCACAGGGGGATACGGCGTCGAACAGAAGCCATCAACCTGAAAACCCAGCGGGAAGACGGCAGCCAAAGGCAAGCCGTCCACAATCGGTTGCAGGGCATCCAGACCGCAACTGACCGCAGGGTTAGCCAGGATGTACACGTGGCGCCCCGCCGCGACGATCCCGCCAATGGCGCTTAATACCACCAACCCCTCAAACACCGTCATGCTGCGCCGGGTGCGCATGGCCGCGCCAATGAAGGCAAAAATTGCGATCAGCAGTAACGCATAACGTTGCAGGATGCACAGCGGGCAAGGCGCCTCACCGAGCACGACCTGCATATACAGCGCACCACCAATGAGGGCGAGGCAAATCAGCCCCAGCAAGACCAGAAAGCGCTTTTCGCGCCCCAGCCGCATCATGTCGTCCGTCATCGTGTTTCCTTTTGCCTGATTGTCCAAGGGCCGTCCGGCCGTCACAAAGCGCGCAGTTTACACCCAGACCTACAGCATGGATGCAGGGCAACTGCAGGAAGAGGATTAACAACGGGCGCGATTAAAGCGCGATTAACAAAAACCCCGCAGCCATCGCCAGTCACACATCACGCTAGGCGCGAAGTCAACAGACGATCACTACGGGGCTCGTTGGCCGTTGATGGGCCCGGCCAGTAACGGTTTATTCCAGCGCAGCAGCCGGGCCGAAAAACTCGTAGCGGCTTTGCTTTTCAGGCACACCCAACGCCTTGAGCTGACGCTTGATAGCGCTCATGAAGCCCTTGGGCCCGAGGAAGTAAGCATCGACATCACGATCGGCCGGCAACCATTTTTCCAGCAGTTCAGCGCTCAACAGGCCCACGTGATCGGCGCCCTGCCCCTGCCCGTCATGCTCGGCATAGCAGTAAAAACGCTGCAATTGCGGGTATTGCTCGGCCAGCTCATCCACCCAGCCGCGGAATGCGTGCACCTGAGCGTTACGCGCGCAGTGGATGAAATGGATGGGGCGCTGCGTGGTCAATGCCCTTTCCAGCATCGGCAAGGTCGGCGTAATGCCTACGCCGCCGCTGATCAGCACCAGCGGTTTTTCGCTGTCGGTCAATGTGAACTCACCCGCTGGCGGGAACAACTCCACGACGTCGCCCACTTGCAAACGGTCATGCAGGTAGTTGGACACCACCCCGCCCACCTCGCGCTTGACGCTGATGCGATAACGACCCACCTGCGCCAGCGCCGACAACGAATAGTTGCGACGGGCTTCGACACCGTCGATGTCCAGTTTGAGACCGATGTACTGACCCGGCTCAAATTCAAGGATCGGCTGCTGGTCAACCGGCCGAAAGTAAAAGGACGTGATCTCGGCGCTTTCATCGATCCTGGCAGCCAGCTTGAACGCGCGACCGCCCCGCCAGCCACCCGGCGCAGCGGCCTTGGCATCGTAAATGGCCGCTTCGGCGCCGATCAGGATATCGGCCAGTTGCCCGTATGCCGCGCCCCACGCCGCCACTACTTCAGGGGTCGCGATGTCACTGCCCAGCACTTCTTCGATCGCACGCAACAGGCACTTACCGACAATCGGGTAATGCTCGGGCAGGATTTGCAGTGCCACGTGTTTGTTGATGATCCTGGCGACCAGATCACCCAACTGGTCGAGCTGATCGATGTGGCGGGCGTACATCAGCACCCCGGTGGCCAAGGCGCGGGGCTGATCACCGCTGGCCTGATTGGCCTGATTGAACAACGGGCGTACCTCGGGGTACTCCGACAGCATCATCCGGTAGAAATGGGTGATTAAGGCCTCACCGCCGCTTTCCAGCAGCGGTACGGTGGATTTGACGATGGCACGATCCTGAGCAGTAAGCATAAAGGTGACTCCAGAGCACGTAGGCAGTAACTAAAACTTGATGACCATTGAGGTATCAGAATCCGTGCCAACTTTTAAACCCTTTAAAAACAGTCAGTTAAAACAATATTAGTCATTATGACTCAGGCTGATTTATAGTCGGTTCGACTACATGAGGTCAAAATGACTGCAAGACTTCTGCTCACCACGTTATTGCCCCTGGTCGCTGACCTGTCCCGCGAACTGCCAGAGAGCGAGCGTTACCGCCGCTTGCTTGAGGCCATGCGCGCTCTGCTGCCGTGCGATGCCGCCGCCTTGCTGCGCCTTGATGGCGAGTGGCTGGTGCCGCTGGCGGTTGACGGCCTGAGCCTCGACACCCTCGGACGACGCTTCAAGGTCAGCGAACACCCGCGCTTTGACGTGTTGCTCAGCAGCCCCGGCCCGACACGATTCCCCAGTAATTGCGACCTCCCCGACCCGTACGACGGCCTAGTGGACGGGCTGGCCGAGCATCTGGAAATTCACGATTGCATGGGTTGCCCGCTGTTCATTGACGAGAAACCCTGGGGACTGCTGACCCTGGATGCCCTGGACCCTAAACGCTTCGAACCCATCGAGCTGGATGCCCTGCAAGCCTTCGCCAGCCTCGCGGCCGCTACGGTAAACGTGGCCCAGCGTATTGAACGGCTGGCGTTGCGGGTGGAAGACGAACAACTCAAGGCCGAGCTGTACCGGCAGGCCAACGGCTCCCCCCACAAAGAATTGATAGGCCAGAGCAAAACCCACAAACGTCTGATCGACGAAATCGCGCTGGTGGGCAGCAGTGACCTGACGGTCCTGATCACCGGCGAAACGGGTGTGGGCAAAGAGCTGGTGGCGCAAGCGATTCATGCCGCCTCACCACGCGCTGACAAACCGATGATCAGCCTCAATTGCGCGGCGCTGCCCGACACGTTGGTCGAAAGCGAACTGTTCGGCCACGTACGCGGCGCCTTCACCGGCGCCACCAACGATCGGCGGGGCAAATTCGAACTGGCCAACGGCGGCACGCTGTTCCTCGACGAAGTGGGCGAACTGTCACTCACCGTACAAGCCAAACTGCTGCGCGTGCTCCAGAGCGGCCAGTTGCAACGTTTGGGATCGGATCAGGAGCACCGCGTTGACGTTCGCCTGATCGCCGCCACCAACCGCGACCTTGCTGAAGAAGTGCGCAGCGGCCGCTACCGCGCCGACTTCTACCATCGCCTCAGCGTCTACCCACTTAAAGTACCCGCCCTGCGCGAACGCGGGCGCGACGTGTTACTGCTCAGCGGCTTCTTCCTTGAGCAAAACCGCTCACGCATGGGCCTGGGCAGCTTACGCCTGAGCCCCGACGCGCAAGCCGCGCTGGTGCATTACGACTGGCCGGGCAACGTGCGCGAGCTGGAACACCTCATCGGCCGCAGCGCCCTCAAAGCCCTGGGCAACTGCCCGACACGCCCGCGCATACTGACCCTCACCGCCCACGACCTGGACCTACCCTCCACCCGCGTCACCGAGGCGGCCCAACCCACACCCACCGCACTGCCCGAGACAACCGGCGACTTGCGCCAAGCGACTGAGCACTACCAAAGAAACCTCATCAGCGCCTGCCTGGAGCGCCATCAACACAACTGGGCCAGCGCCGCACGCGAACTGGGACTGGACCGGGCCAATCTGGGGCGACTGGCCAAGCGGTTGGGGTTGAAATAGGTCCTTAGGCTCTGTACGAAAAGTAATGTCGTAAACATCGCATGGCGCAGGCCAGAGAGACCATCGCCGCATAACTTTTCGCGAGTTTGTCGAAGCGCGTAACGATGCGGCGGTTCTCCTTCAGCCAGCCAAACATACGCTCGATGATATTGCGCTGTCGGTACTTGGGACGATCAAACAATCTCGGTAACCCCGGCTTAGGTTTGCGCTTCATACTGTGCAGAGGAATCACCGGCTGCATCCGATACCGGTCGCAGTAGCGACGCAACGCTTCACCGTCATAGCCTTTGTCCGCCAGCAACCATCGGCAGCGATTGCGAGGGCGACCGCGCAAGCTGGGTATGTACGCTTCGTCGAGCAACGGCTGAGCGTAAGCAATGTCACTGGCCTGTCCACCGGATAATAGGAACTTCAGCGGGACACCGTTGGCATCGCACAGCATATGGATTTTGGTGGTCAGGCCGCCCCGGCTGCGCCCGAGCGCATGATCTTGCGGTTCTTCAGGCCCCCTTTTTTCCCAGCATCAGATGAGGTCCGGGTTGCTCGTACTGCGGTGGAGTCAATCATCCAGGTCTCCAGATCAATTAACCCTTGCTCGTTGAGTTTGATGTGAAGCCGCTTGAGCATCTGGTCAAACGCTCCGCGATTGCGCCAATCACGGATGCGCTGATAAACCGTCGACCATGGGCCAAAGCGCTCAGGCATATCGCGCCAGGCAGCGCCAGAACAGAGCACCCAGAGGACGCCGTTGAGCATCATGCAATCATCTGCTCGTGGGCGCCCACTGCGGCGGAGTTCATAGAAGATGTCTGCAACCAAATCCCAGGCGGCGTCGGGGAGTTTGTATCGTTTGGCCATCGTGGGCTCCTGCCTTTGATGGTCGCGGACTTTACTGAAACTCGGCGCCTGCGGAATTCAAATTGGTTTCGGCTGATTTCGTACAGAGCCTAAAAAAATCCGAGGCTGACACAAACAGCGAGACTTAGAACAGCAAAAGGTTACTCGGTCATAACATGCATACCATCGCAAATCATGTAACTCCGCCATACGAAGAATACTGACAACACTCCACCGAAAAATTATTCAATTTAGAAATATTAAAAACTCTAAACATGTACCACCTCAGCCACACCATGCACATCTAAAATTCGCCTCATAGACAACAACTAATTATGGAATGATCACCGTGACGATTGGATCTACCTATGACTATCCCGCCTTTGCTGCCAAGCAACAAATTGAACACCTAGAAAGTGGATGGAGGGGACGTTTCCCAGGGCCACCGGATCTGTGCTTCAACTATCGAAAATTAGTTGAGCAACAATTTGGAATCGCCAACTCAACACAACCAGATTATAAAATCTGCATCGTGGGTGCTGGCATTACGGGATTGATGCTGCACACGAACTACTTCGCTGCGGCTTTACCAACATCACATTAATTGAACAATCCAATCGCATTGGCGGGCGTCACTTCTCAATTGTAAGTCATGACCATTCTCCATTACTAGGCAGTACTCCCTTTGAGATGGGTGCTATGCGTTTACCTCTCTTCAACAAAGCCGGCGAACCTCCCACTGAGGGCCAATCATTAATGGCCTATTACAGCAAACTATTCGAACTATCACTTTCAGACTTCCCTAACCCTGGCACACCGCACGTTAGAAGTACCGGGATTTATTTGCAAGAAGGAAAACTTGAAGATCAACCCGAACCTCAAATGCTGATTTGGAAAAATCCGGAGGGTCATACCCCACCTCCTGGCGAGAAACTCTCTGGTATATATAAAAAAATGGCGCCGTTTCGCAGACCAAATGACAGATACCGTGGCACGAATATATGGAACTTCAGACTGGGAGTCTACATGGGCAGCTATCGTTGCACGCTATCAAAACCTTCCCTTCCGTGAATTAGTGACGTTACCGGCTCTTTCAAAGTGGTCATCGAATACACCGGGAGATTTCGGCGGACTGGGAATGAGTACGGAAGAGTCGGCCATTTTTTACTCTATAGGGATTGGAGATGGTAGCTGGGGAGCTTTTTATGACATTTGCTGCCTCTACCCTCTCCGCACGGCAATTTTTGGTTTTAGTAGCAATTTGCAGCTGATACATGGCCGAATTGACACCGAGGGCAATCCAAAGCCCTCTCCGTATTTGGGAGATGATTCTCTGAAAGACTCGAATAATTTAAGTTTTCAACCACCCCGGTATCTTGGTCTGGCAGCCCTTGACGAGTGTATGTTGTTCATGAAAACAAGCCTATCCGGCGTTTCTTTTTACGACCATTGCCTGAAGCGCGGAAGTGGATTTTTAACTGACTCTTCAGTGACTCGCTTAAGCAAGCTCGAAAATGGACAAATTCGAGTAACATATGATTGGAATATCTCCAACCCTACTGAAAAGTCTGAACGGAGCGATAACTTCGATGCAGTCATTATGACCCTGCCATCATGGATAATCGAGACACATATTCAATTAGAAAATTTCAGCCAATCCATGTTACCGCACTCAATTATCAATGCATATAAAAGCGCCCATTGGGAAACCAGTTGCAAGATCTACGCCCCACTAAAAAAGAATTTTTTATCTGAAAATAAAAAAATACCACAAACAATCGTAACTGATAGCTTTATTCACGATGTGTACACCTACAGGTATCACGAAAACTATCCATACGACTGTATATTACTTAGCTACACATGGGAAGATGACGCAACCAAATTAGCATCTTTCGAGGATCAAGAATTAACTACCAAATGCCTAGCCGAGCTTGATCGCATCCTATTGCGCTCAGGAAATATAAAAACGCCTATCTCACCCTTCATTGATTCAAAAAAATCATTTGTGCAGCGCTGGATGACTGACAAAAACGCATTAGGATGCGCAAAACTATATCGCGCAGGGACCTATTACGATGCGGTCAGCCTCATGAAATACAACCGAGACCATGCTCATATATCAGGACTCTATCTATCAGGCGAATCTTTTTCTGTTGATGCCGGCTGGACCGAACCTTGCCTTAGAGGGGCAATTGATGCTGTCATTAACTTATGCAACACAACTCATGCCATGTTTAACGGCGGATTCAGACTAGAGAATTACCCCGAATATCAAACAAGACCAAAGATATAAATCATCGCCCACCCACAACCTAAGACTCCAAACACAACTAAAAAATATTAACCAATAAACTTACAAAATCAGCATCAGGTTCACAATAAAATTTATTACTATTCATTAAAAATTGTACCATCAGCAGTGCAAACAGAATTCAAACCTTCATGGCGTAGGAAATATTGACCTACCTTACCAAGATGCGGGCAACGTACTACAAGCCGAGAAGACGCCGCCGATAGACGCCAGAGCTGACAAATCCTCTTACTGAACACCTTCATACCAACAAGAAAGGGTGTCAGTCATGAGCAAAGCTGTCAGCGGTGTGCGCGTTGCCGTGGTGCAATTTGATCCGCAAGTTGGCACCCGGCATCGCCAAACCAACCTTGATAACAGTCTGGATCTTGCCAAGGAAGCCGTCGCAAACGGGGCGAATTTGATTGTGCTTCCCGAACTGACCAATACCGGCTATTCGTTCGCAGATCGGCAGGACGCCTTCCTGCATGCAGAGATCATCCCGGACGGCCCCAGTACGCAGGCATGGTGTGATTTCGCTTCCCGACATCAGATTTATCTGGTGGCCGGGCTGGCGGAACGTGGGGGGATGCAGTTGTTTGACACCGCCCTGCTGATCGGGCCGGACGGTTATATCGGCAAATATCGCAAAGCCCACTTATGGAATCGAGAAAAGCTGTGGTTCACACCGGGCAATCTGGGTTTCCCTGTGTTTGAAACGCCAATTGGGCGCATTGGCCTGCTGATCTGCTGGGATATCTGGTTTCCGGAGGTGCCGCGACTGCTGACCCAGCAAGGCGCCGATATCATTTGCAGCCTGAACAACTGGGTCTGGACCCCGCCGCCACTGTTCGATGAGGCGGGAAAATGCATGGCCTCCTACCTCACGATGACCGCAGCCCACGTTAATAACGTGTTTATCGCGGCAGCCAATCGTATCGGCGAAGAACAGGGCGAGCGCTTTTTGGGGTGCTCGCTGATCGCTGGCACCAATGGCTGGCCCATTGGCGAGATCGCGCCGGCAGATACCCAGACCATTCTTTACGCCGATATCGATCTGGCCAGCGCACGCAGCGCGCCGATCTGGAACAACCTGAACGATCTGCACCGGGATCGTCGCACTGACGTGTATGACGAGATGCTGGGTTATTGCTATCACCCTTGCTTTCCACGCTGATGGGAGTGCCACCATGGACTCCTCACCAGTACGCGATACATCACGCGCGGCTGCCCGTCTGGCAGGGGCCATCATGGCTGCCGCATTGGCCATCGTTTTTTTTTCGATCTGGATGACGCTGAGCTATACGGACTCAAATACGGGACACTGGCCAAGCTATGGCGAGATGATGGCTGCGCTGCCGTCCCCGATGTCCTGGCTACGCTGGGTACTCGGAGACATCACCGAGGTCGCGTTCTATAAGCATGAATTGGCTTCATTCGGTTTGCTGCTCGGGGCCGCTTTGGGCTACTGGACCAGCCGATACGCACCTGCGTGGCAAGGCTTCAGCATCAGTTACGGCTCGGGGCTGTGGCCATGGCTGGTGACCAGTTCCCTGCTGGGTTTGTTACTGAGCAATGCGTTGTGGGGCTGGACTCTGTCCGCCGATACCTGGCAACCCACATTCGCAGCGTTTGTATCGCTGCCTGCCGCCATGGTTCTGTTCTTTGGTGGAGGCTGGAAAGTAACCCTTAACGGTGCCGTCCTGGGTGCGCTATTCGTCACCCCGGCTTGCCTGTTATTCGTCAATTACCTGTGCGCGCCTTTGGGATTACCCGTGGTTATTGGCAATGTACTGGGGATGGCTGTCGGTAGCGCGGCAGCTTTTATGCTGTGTCGTGCAATGCCTGTTCTGGTGAATCGGCCGTCAGAATCTGCACCTGAACGTGCTCAACCTCCCGCGAGAAAGGCACCGGATTACGGGTTGTTATGGACGATGCGCCGGGTTCTGGCGGACTTTTCCGAAGCGCCTTTCTTTGGTAATGAGTGGGCGAGTCTGGGTTTATTAGTGGGCGTGCTGCTGGCCTACGGGTTAAACCCCTTGAGTCCCGCCTATGGGTCAGGCTTGGTGCTGCATCTGGTTGCAGGGCAAGCCTTGACCTCTTTGCTGGGGGTGACGATGTGGCGCCATCAATGGAAAAAAAGAGGCTGGTATCCCACGTATGTCCCACTGGTCTCCGTGGTACCGGCCGCTGTGCTGACCTGCGGCGGCAGTGCAACGGTGGTGATCATCAGTGCCTTTCTTGGGGCCTTAATGGCACCGCCATTGGCCTGCGCCATTGCTCAACGGTTACCAACGTACGTACACCCTTACATCGGCAACGTCCTGTCGATGGCAATCAGTACGTTGCTGATTGTTCCAGCCCTTTGCTTTTGGGTCTCCAATTAACCTTTTTGCCAGCCATCGTGGCGGGTTTAAATCTGTGAAACCTGCCTCTACGTATCAGTGAGGAACGCATGATTCGACCGACAATTGCCATCGCAACACTGGGCGGCACCCTCAGCATGCAATGCGTGGAGCCGGGCGAAGGCGTTACTCCGTCGCTGGGCGGTAATGAGTTGCTGGCCTCTGTGCCTGAAGTGGCTAGATTAGCCCACATACGGCTCAAAACGCTGAGCCTGTTACCCAGCGCCTCAGTGGATTTTGAGCTTTTGTTGGAGGTGCTGGCATGGGCCAATGAGCAGATCAACCTGGGCGCTGAAGGCGTGGTTATTACCCAGGGAACCGACACCCTTGAAGAATCCGCAACGTTTTTCGAGTACGTGTGGGCGCACGATGCGCCCTTGGTTTTAACGGGCGCAATGCGCTCAGCCAGCGAGACCGGTGCTGACGGTCCTGCCAATCTGCTGGATGCCTGCCGTGTGGCGATAAGTGGGTCGAGTAAAGGCAGGGGTGTCTTGGTGGTCATGAATGGCGAAATTCACGCATCACTCTCGGTTCGTAAAACCCATACCCTGGCCCTGAATGCTTTCACCTCTGCGACACTCGGCCCTGTGGGATTGATGATCGAGCGCACGCCCCGCTTTCTGCGCCCCGGTAATGCCCGAATGACACTGCCCTTACCCTCCTGCACAACGCACAAAATCGCGTTACTGGAAGCCTCACTATCAGCTGACACCCTCATTCTTGAGCGGTTGGAGCAGATGGGGTATCAAGGCGTGGTGATTGCGGGTTTGGGGGCTGGTCATGTCAGTGAGCAGTGGTCATGCGCGCTACAGGCGATTGCGATCAACCTCCCTGTCATCGTGGGTTCGCGCACGGGGGCCGGGACAACGGCTTTCCACACTTACGGATTCGCGGGCGGGGAAATCGATTTAATCCGCAAGGGTGTGTATCTGAGCGGATTTCTCTGCCCACGAAAAGCCCGGATATTACTCTGGCTACTGATCGGATGCGGCCAACTGTCAAAACTGAACGATTTTCTTGCCCATGGCCAAGGCTGTTAAACGTCATCCACCCTAAACCGGGATTGATCCGGGGGTTTTGCTAAAGACCCTTCCAATCAGGTCGATAACCCTGTATCGCTCGCCGCTGTTGGCTTATGGCCCGCGCGCATCTCTTTACACAGAAGGTTTTTATGTCATCCCACAACGCCCGCGCAGATTCTCTTTCGCTTCTGCTGTTCACTTTGCGCAGCGGCAAGCTGATGGCGATTAACTTGCTCAAGGTCAGCGAAATCATCCCCTGCCCGCCACTGACGAAAATGCCGGAGTCGCACCCGCATGTGAAAGGCATTGCCGTGCTGCGCGGGGCGTCGCTGGCGGTGATTGACTTGAGTCGCGCCATCGGTGAGCAGCCGCTGGAAGACCCCAACGGAGGCTGCCTGATCGTCACGGATGTCAGCCGCTCCAAGCAGGGGCTGCATGTGCAGGCGGTGAGCAAGATCATTCATTGCCTGAGTACCGACATCCGCCCGCCGCCCTATGGTTCGGGCGGTTCGCGCTCGTTCATTACCGGCGTGACACGGGTCGATGACGTGCTGGTGCAGGTGCTGGACCTCGAAAAAGTGATTCACGGCATTGCGCCTTCACAGATCGTTGAGGACCCGGACGCCGTGACCATGGAAGAAGCGCAATTGCTGGCCAATGCACGGATTCTGGTGGTCGATGACAGTCAGGTCGCCCTGCAACAATCTGTGATTACCCTGCGCAATCTGGGCTTGCAGTGCCATACCGCTCGCAGCGCCAAAGAAGCTATCGACCGCTTGCTGGAACTGCAGGGCACGAAAGATCAGATCAACCTGGTGGTGTCGGACATCGAAATGTCCGAGATGGATGGCTACGCCTTCACCCGAACGCTGCGCGAAACCCCGGACTTCAATCACTTGTATGTGTTGTTGCACACCTCGCTCAACAGCGCCATGAACAGCGAGAAAGCGCGCCTCTCCGGGGCAAATGCGGTGCTGACCAAGTTCTCGTCGCCAGACCTGACCAAGTGCCTGATTGAAGCTGCCCGTACCGTCGCTGCTCAAGGGTATTGAACCCGTGAGCGGGGCGTGCCTGCTGCTGCGCAAGGACTTGCGCGCCCCTTTGCCGCCCGCTCAGCCCTGGCCTGAAGGCTTCACGCTGAGCACCCTCAACCCGAGCCTGATTGAGCCGGTTCATGCCTTGCTTGTTGCGGGCTACGCCGACGGACAGGGCAGCGTGCTCCCCTTGCAGGCATGGCAGCAGGCGCTGGGCCGCGATGCCGACTACGATCCCACGCTGTGTTTTGTGCTGCGACACGCCGCACGCGTGGTGGGGGTTGCGCAGGCCTGGACCAGCGCGTACCTGAAGGATTTGGTGGTTCACCCTGCGTATCGCGGGCGCGGACTGGGCAGCACGCTGCTGGAACATGTGTTTCTTGCGTTCCGCCAGCGTGGCGAAGCCTGTGTCGACCTCAAGGTCATGGAGCACAACCTCAAGGCCCGCAACCTGTACGCCCGCCACGGCATGGTTTGGGTCCAGCGCGAAACGCTGTGACGGCCTAGCGCCGGGACTGCCAGAAGTCCTGAGCCAGACTGCGCAAGGCTGCCGCCAGAGCGGACACATCCCCGGAGTTGCGCTGGCTCTGTTGCCCGGCGTTGACCGTGACCTCACAGGCGCTGCGAATCCCCGCGATGTTGCGGTTGATGTCTTCACTGACCACGCTTTGCTCTTCGACGGCCGAGGCTATCTGCACGCTCATTTCGGTGATTCTTTTGATTTGCAGGCTGATGCCGTCCAGCGCACTGCTGGCCAATTGCGCTTGGCTGGCGCTGCTTTGCGCGTACTCGCTGCTTTGCTGCATCACCTGCACCGCGGCCCGCGCACCGTTTTGCAGGGTGCTGATCATCTGCTGAATTTCGCTGGTGGACTGCTGAGTGCGCTGCGCCAGACCGCGCACTTCGTCCGCCACAACCGCAAATCCGCGCCCCTGATCGCCCGCACGGGCCGCTTCAATGGCGGCGTTGAGCGCCAGCAGGTTGGTTTGCTCCGCAATGCTGCGTATGACCTCCAACACCGATGAAATATCACTGCTGTGGTTTTCGAGGTGATGAACCACTTCAGTGGCTCGCACCAGTTCAGTGGCCAAATGCTGCGCCGAGGTGCGACTTCTGATCACCAGGTCGTAGCCTTCGCGGGTTTCATGCTCGACACGATCAGCCGCCTGCGAAGCCTGCTGCGCATTGTTTGCCACTTGGGCCACGCTGGCCGCCATTTCATTAATGGCGATGGCGACCTGATCGGTTTCCAGTTGCTGATGCAGGGTGCTGTTGTGGCTGCTTTGCAGGTGTTCCACCAGTTCACCGGCGTGCCCGGCCAAGCGCTGGGAAGCGTCACCGATACGCCCGACCACAGCCCCGACCTGGGCTTGCAACATGTGCAGTGCGAACTCGATCTGCCCGAGTTCGTCTTGGCGGCCGGTATAGATCTGCTGGCTCAATGGGTTATCCCCCACGTCCTTGGCGCGACGGGCCAAAGCGTTCAAAGGTTTGAGCACCCATGCGATGGCGGCCGAACTGAGCACGCTGCCCGCCAGCCAGAGCCCTAAACCCGCTGGCGGATTAATCTGCGGCAACATCACCGTGCCGATCGCCATGACAGCACCCAACACGGCACTGACCAATAACGCTATTTTGCTGGTCAACCCCAACGTGGGCAGACGCTTCCACAGCGGCATCGGCCCTGCGCGCAGACCGGCATAACACGCTTCAGCCACCGCAACCCGCTCCGGGGTTGGGTGAGTACGCACCGATTGATACTCGACGGTTTCGCCGTTTTGCATGACCGGCGTGACGTAGGCGCTGACCCAATAATGGTCGCCATTCTTGCAGCGGTTTTTCACCATCCCCATCCATGAGCGTCCAGCCTTGAGCGTCTGCCACATATGGCTGAAGGCAGCGGCGGGCATGTCGGGGTGACGCAGCACGTTGTGGGGGCTGCCCAGCAACTCACTCAACTCATACCCGCTGACGTTTATAAAGTCGGGGTTGGCGTAGGTGATACGGCTGTCGAGGTCGGTGGTGGAGAGGATGTTAGCGTCGGGTGCAAAATCAACGGATCGGCCGGTAATCGGTAGATTGATTTTCATAACAGGCGCGCTCGAAATATTGGGAGGAGTCGGCAGGGCTGTCGACTCTAAGCGCACCCATTAACGAAATACTGATCTGGCGCAGGTTCGCCGACGTTAATCGGTAAACCACTGAAAATCGGCGATATGCGCCGGTTTTCCGACGTCAAAAATTAACGTTTGCCCATGGTTTTACGGGTGCCATGGGGTGGCGCGCCCGGGGTTTTGTCATGACCGCCCTTGCCCGACTTTTGATACCAGGGCTGGTTGTCTTTTTTGGCCTGGGCGAAGGCCGACGGGTTGAACGGAAAGCTGAATGCAGGAACTGCCGATTTGTCGGCGGCGTTCGCAGTGGCTTTCAGCTCGGCCTGTTCAGCCGCGAGGGTTTCAGGAGCCGTCGGTTGTTTGGAGGAAGTCATGAAAGCTCCGGAGGATGCGGGGTAGGAAGAAAGCCGCGCAGTATACCTGCCATCCTCTCCCCGCGTTGCACTCAGAGGTAGGAAATAGTCAGCACGCCGTTGCGCACACCTTGCTCTTCACTGTAGGCGGGAGTGTTTAGCTTCTGATAGGACGCGACAAACGGTAAATGTCCCGTGCGGCAGGCATTGCTCGCCATGTTCACCGCCAACACCACATTGGGCGCGACTTCGATCAACTGCGTTTTATTGCCATATTCCACGGTTCCCGAACGACCATGCTCACACCCTGCTTCCACAATCCTGCCTTGAAAATGGACGGTGCCACTCATGGCAGCCGTTTCAGACACCGCCTCATTGGACAGCCCGAACAACACACAAGCCGCCAGCCCCAGCGCACATACTTTCATTCACATCCCCCCGATCCAGAGACGCATCGACGCCCCTCTCTAATAACCAGCGCATCGGCCAAAACCTTGTTTTCTTTAGGGTTAAGTACGGCTGTGATTCAAGCCTGATTGCCGCCCGCATCTCGGTGAAGGAAAAGATTGAACGGGGCTGATGAAACGCTGGATCGGCGCACTGCCTCTAGTCCGCCCGTCTTGACGTTTGTTACTCAAAACGCAAAAGTCCTTATCCAGAGCAGGGCTTTTTCGGGGTGGGGGTTGCCTATATTTTGATCGCACCACACAGAACTTGCTCAGCAAGAAGGTCTTTGAAATGTCCAGCAGTATGGGTATGGCCAGCGTTTTCGCTTTGTCGTCTTTGTTGTTGTCGCCTTTGGCCATGGCGGAAGAATCGCCAGCGTTTGTTGCACAAAATGCAGCCCGCGCAGCCGCCTTTGAACAGCACCAAAAAGAACTCGCCGCCAGCCACCAACACGAGGCACAGCCTCAGCACACACAGGTTAAAGCCAGCACCAGCGATGACAGCAAGGACAGCTGATTCCTTCCAGGAAGTCTTCCCGACCCAGTCAGTCACGGCCTTTATATGTGACTGATTGTTTCAAAAGCCGCTACTATAGCGGCTTTTTTTTGCTCTCAAAAAGCCGTCACGGCGTTTGGCGTCTTTCAAAAATAGTCCGAGTTTCTAACGAAAATAAAAACTGCCATCACCTAAAAGGAGCTACTGACCGGTGAAGAACGCACTCAACTTCAGCCCGCTATTCCTAGCGCTGGCTGCAACGATCCCGACCCTTACTTACGCCGATGATGAAACGGCCAAAGACGGCTTTTTTGAAGGTTCGAGCCTCAAGCTGCATTTTCGCAATTACTACATGAACCACGATATTCGCAGCCCCAAAGCGGATGACAGTAAAGAGTGGGGCCAAGGGGTCATCGGGCGGTTCGAGTCGGGCTTTACCCAAGGTGTGGTGGGCTTCGGGCTAGACGCTTACGGCATGCTCGGTCTGAAACTCGACGGTGGTGGCGGTACGGACGGCAGCAGCATCCTGCCGGTCAGCGACGGTAGTGGCAAAGCGCCTACCGCGTTTTCGTCCGCTGGCGCTGCGCTAAAAATGCGCGTCTTTGACACTGAGTTGAAAGCGGGCGACATGTTCCTCACCAACCCGGTGATCGCCGGTGGCGAGACGCGCATGCTGCCGCAGACCTTCCGCGGTGTGACACTGACTAATCACAGCCTGGATGGCTGGATGTTCGAAGGCGGCCAGGTCAGCTTCGAAAAACCTTACAACCAGAGCGGCATGCGCCGCCTGACGACCATGTATGGCAACCTCGATGGTCAGAGCAGCAAGCACATGAACTGGGCTGGCGCCTCGTGGAGCGGCGTGCCTGAACTCACCAGCAACCTGTATGCGGCCGAGCTGCAAGACATCTGGAACCAGTACTACTACGATCTGGATTACACCTACGCCCTGACCGATAGCGTCAGCCTGAACCCGGGGCTGCACTTCTATCACACTCAGGACACAGGCAAGGCCCTGCTGGGTGACATCGACAACAACACCTTCAGCCTGCATTTTGCCGTGGCTGTCGCCGGGCATACGGTGACCGCGGTGTACCAGCGGGTCAATGGCAACACGCCGTTTGACTACATCTATCAGGGCGACAGCGTTTATCTGGATAACTCGCAGCAGTATTCGGACTTCAACGGGCCGAACGAACGCTCGTGGAAGCTTCAATACGAATATGACTTTGCCGGCGTGGGCCTGGCCGGGCTGACGTCCATGATTTCGTACTCGCGCGGTGAACTTGACCTGACCAAGGTTGACCCCAACAGCGTGGGTTACGGCAATTGGTACAACGCTGACGGCAAGCACGCCAAACACTGGGAACGCGACCTGACCGTCAAATATGTGCTGCAGGAAGGCCCGGCGAAAGACCTGGGCGTCGCGTTGCGCTGGTCGGCCAACCGGGGCAATGAGGCGTATCAGGCGGTCGACAGCAATGTCGATGAATACCGCGTCATCATCGACTATCCTCTTGATGTGTTTTAAACCCTGATACAAAGCCAGCGTTTACGCTGGCTTTTTTGTGGGGGTGTGCTTATTTAGGGGCTGTCTAGAGGCCGACCGCAGCATGGCAATAACCCACCACTCATCTAAACCACCGATCACGCAGGGCTGGTTGTTGATCGCCATGACGGCGTGCGTCATGGCCATTCTCAGCATCAATGCGTTTTTGCTGATGCGCGAGCATCGCAGTGTTGAACTGGCGGCCATCCGTACCTCGCTCAATATTGTTCGCCTGATCGATCGCGATGTTCAAAACACCGTTGAGCAATACGACTCCGCACTCAGCGCGCTGATCCGGGTCTCGAAACGTGGCGACCTTGGCAACCTTTCCCAGCCGCTGAAGCAAATGTTGATGTTCGATAAAGCTGAAGAAACACCCGACAACGGTGGCTTTTTCCTGCTCAACGCCCGAGGCGATCTGGTGGTCAGCTCCCTTGCCGATTACACGCCCGGTAAAAACTACAGTCATTGGCAAAGCTTTATCGAGCAGCGTGACTCATCCGGCAATGACCTGTTTATCTCCCATCCCTTCCCGACCGAGGCCACTCAGGGAGCGTGCTGCATCAGCTTCAGCCGTCGAATTTCCGGTGCCGACGGTTCGTTCCAGGGTGTGGCGATCGCCCAAATGAAGGTCGAGTACTTTCGCTCGTTGTTTCAAAAGCTGGATCTCGGGGCCAACAGCACCATCAGCCTGATCAATACCGACGGCACCCTGCTCATCCAGCAACCCGGCCGTGACAATGCCCGGGACGATCTGAGCCACGACCCGATCTTCAATCGCCTGTTGAAGGAGCACAAAGGCAGCTTTATTGCGGTCTCCAGCAAACACGGCCAAGAGGAGCTGTACAGTTTTTCTGAGGTCGGCAAGCTGCCGTTGGTGGTGGTGGTTTCACTGGCCACTGAAGACGTGTTCGCCAGTTGGCGGCGCAATGCGTTGTTGGTCGGGTGTGTGACGCTGATGCTGTGCATCACCTTGCTCGGCCTGACATGGCTGCTGGGTCGCGAACTGCAATTACGACGCAAGGCAGAGCAGACGCTGGAAGCGATGATCCGCACCGACCCGCTTACCGAACTGGCCAACCGCCGAAAACTGGATGAAACCCTCACGACTGAGTGGCTTCGCGCTCAACGCACTCGCAAACCGCTGTCGCTGATCATGATCGACGTCGATCATTTCAAGTCGTTCAATGACACTTACGGTCACCCCTACGGTGACGAAGCCTTGCGCCTGGTTGGCAAAACCCTGAAGACTTTCGTGCGACGCTCAACTGATCTGGTTGCCCGTTATGGCGGCGAAGAGTTCGCCATGGTCCTGCCCGACACCCACGCCGAGGGTGCAGCGCAGCTCGCAGAGCGTATTCGTCACACCATTGAGCAACTGCCCCCCATTAAACCGGGGGGTATACCGATCACCGTGAGCCTTGGCACGTGCACCCAACAGGTAACCGCGGACGATTCACAAACCCGTTTTTTGCACTGTGCCGATCAGGCGCTCTATGAGGCCAAGAAAAACGGGCGTAATTGCGTGGTCAGTCGCAACGCCGCAGGCGACGCTTGAGCCAATCAGCCCGCACGCTGGTTATGGGGTCATTTTTTTCAACTCAAAGACCTTGAAATTTGGCGAGCCGTACTTATTGTGCGCTCATGAACACCCGGCCTGCCTCTGAGCAACACATCGTGAGCCAACGCCTGCTCATGACCTTCGCCAGCCTGTCGATCATGGCGATTTTGAGCATCATCGGTTTTTTTATTCACCATGATTACATCGACGACAAAAAACAGGCGACGCGCTCAGCCACCAACATCGTGCAATTGGTTGATCGCAACATCAGCGAAGTCATGCGCCTTTATGACGACGTGCTGAACGGGATGATTAAAACCTGGCAAAGCGCCGAGCTGAACACGCTGCCTGCGGATATTCAGCACCAGCTCCTGTTTAGCAGAGCGCTGGACGCTCCCTCGGACGATGGTTTTTTCATCCTCAATGCCAACGGCATTTTAGTCGCCGACTCGCGCACCGCCATTGCGTCACCTGCTGACCTTAGCGATCAAGCGTACTTTAGCGCTCACCGTCATGGCTCACGCGATGCGCTCTTTATCAGCCCTCCCTTCAAGACTGGCCCCGATGTGGATGACTGGAACATCGCGTTCAGTCGCCGTATCAGTGCGCCTGATGGCACCTTTTTGGGGGTCGGGGTTGCACAAATGAGGCTGGAATACTTCTATGAGCTGTTTCAGAGTCTTGAGCTGAGCCCGGATGACACTATCAATCTGATGAGCAGTGACGGGACGCTGATAACCCAGTACCCCGTGACTATCCGCCCCCTTTTTGGCACCTACGTCGGTTGCCTGCCCGGCATCCAGCGATTTCTCGACGAGACCGAGGGCAGTTTCATCGCAACCTCGCACATCTATGGCGTAGAGCGCTTGTACAGTTTTTCACGGGTTCGCAATTTACCCTTGGTTGTCGTCGTGGCTTTGTCTACAGACAGCATCTTTGAGGGCTGGCGCATGACCACCTGGGTGGTGGGTAGCTTTGCTGCGCTGCTATGCCTGTCTCTGATCTGGATGACCTGGATGCTGAACCGTGAAATGCGCTTGCGTCAGCATGTTGAAACCGAACTCGAAGGGCTGGCCACCACTGATCCCCTCACCACCTTGGCCAATCGTCGGACGCTGGATGCGCGGTTAGCCCAGGAATAGCGGCGGGCGCAACGCGGAGGTCGCTGTATTTCGCTGATCATGATGGACATTGATCACTTCAAGGCGTTCAACGACACCTACGGGCATCAGGCCGGTGACGAGGTCATCCGCAAAGTCGCCCAGCGGATCAAATCACAGGTACGGCGCCCCTCCGATCTGGCAGCGCGTTATGGCGGAGAGGAGTTTGCGGTGTTGCTGGTGGACACGGACACGCGCGGCGCCCGGCAAATTGCCGAAGGGATACGCAAAGCGGTGGAAGGGATGGCGCCGATTACTGATGGAGGCGCCTCAGTGACCATCAGTTTGGGCACTTATACCCGTCAGGTGAGAGCCGGTGACACGCTGCAAGAGCTGGTGCGCAAAGCGGATACAGCGCTGTATGAAGCCAAGCACAGCGGTAGAAACAGGGTTGTCAGCGTCAGTGAGCAGCAACACGAGCAAAACGTCGCTTAGCCCCTCGCACCCTTTGGGGCCATAAAAAAAGGCCACCCGAGGGCGGCCTTCAAAAACTAGAGAAAGAAGTTTTACTTAAACTGCCGCAACCGGACGCATGTACGAAATCGGTGCAGTGCTGGCATCTTCAAAGGTCACGACTTCCCACGCATCTTTCTGCTCAATCAGCTTGCGAAGCAGCTGGTTGTTCAATGCATGGCCAGACTTGAAGCCCTTGAACTCGCCGATCAGGCTATTGCCCAACAGGTAGAGGTCGCCAATGGCGTCGAGGATCTTGTGCTTCACGAATTCATCTTCATAGCGAAGACCGTCTTCGTTCAGTACACCGTCCGCGTCGACAACGATCGCGTTTTCCACACTGCCACCGAGTGCGAGGTTGTGCTTGCGCAGGTACTCGATGTCACTCATGAAGCCAAAGGTACGGGCGCGGCTGACTTCTTTTACAAACGAAGTGCTTGAGAAATCCACGCTTGCACTTTGTGTGCGATTACGGAAAACCGGGTGATCGAAATCGATCTCGAAAGTCACCTTGAAGCCTTCGAAAGGGACAAAAGTGGCGCGTTTGTCGCCATCTTCAACGGTCACTTCACGCAGGATACGGATGAATTTCTTCGGCGCGTCCTGTTCTTCCAGGCCGGCAGATTGAATCAAAAATACGAAAGGTCCAGCGCTACCGTCCATGATAGGGACTTCAGACGCGGAGAGTTCGACGTAGGCGTTATCGATCCCCAGGCCAGCCATGGCCGAGAGCAAGTGCTCTACCGTGTCTACTTTGGTATCGCCGTTGACCAACGTGGTCGACATGGTTGTCTCGCCGACGTTTTCCGCGCGAGCAGGAATCTGCACCACAGGGTCAAGGTCTGCACGACAAAACACGATGCCGGTGTCCACAGGCGCAGGCTTGAGGGTCAGGTAGACCTTCTCACCGGAGTGCAGGCCGACACCTGTGGCACGGATAATATTTTTCAGGGTGCGTTGTTTAATCATGGCATTGGCCGCTTCAGCGCAAATTGCGAACTGGTATCAACAAAGGCTGGCGATAATAGCAGACCGAGCCTTTGCTGAACACCAATCACCTTAATCCCCCTGATTGATTTCATTAATCAGCCTGTCGACGCAGGAAAGCCGGGATGTCCAGGTAATCCAGATCGTCTTGAGGATTGAGCTTGGCAGCGGTTGTCGCGCCTTGCTGGGCCTGATTACGCATCACGGTCGGACGGTCGAGGTCACGGTAGTTAACCGATGGCAGCTCCTGACGGGTTTCCTGACGAACGTCCTGACGCGCGGCTGCGGCCTGAGCCGAAGAAGCGGCGTACGACGCCTGTACCGTGTTGTCGATCACCTTGACCGGCTTCTCGATTTTCGCGCCCAGACCGGTTGCAACCACGGTCACGTGCAGTTCGTCGCGCATGTCCGGATCGATTACGGTGCCGACCTTGACCATCGCGTGTTCGGAAGCGAAAGCTTCGATGATGCTGCCCACGTCGGAGTATTCACCCAACGACAGGTCAGGACCGGCAGTGATGTTCACCAGGATGCCGCGCGCGCCTTCCAGGTTCACGTCTTCGAGCAACGGGTTGCGGATCGCCGCTTCAGTGGCTTCACGCGCACGGTTAGGACCGCTGGCGCAGCCAGTGCCCATCATCGCCATGCCCATTTCGCTCATCACGGTGCGCACGTCGGCAAAGTCGACGTTGATCATGCCCGGACGCTTGATGATGTCGGAGATACCGCGAACGGCACCGGCCAGTACATCATCGGCCTTGGCGAAAGCCGACAGCAGGCTGGCGTCTTTACCGAGAATGGTGAGCAGTTTTTCGTTCGGAATCGTGATCAACGAATCGACGCTTTCAGACAGCAGACGAATACCTTCGTCAGCGATCTGCATGCGCTTGCGACCTTCGAACGGGAACGGACGGGTCACTACCGCAACGGTGAGGATCCCCATTTCCTTGGCCACTTCGGCAATGATCGGTGCAGCACCGGTACCGGTTCCGCCGCCCATGCCCGTGGTGATGAACACCATGTTGGTGCCCTGCAGCACTTCAGCGATGCGCTCGCGGTCCTCAAGAGCAGCCTGACGGCCAACCTCGGGGTTCGCGCCGGCACCCAGGCCCTTGGTCACGCCAGTGCCCAATTGCAGGATGGTACGGGCACCAATGCTCTTCAGCGCTTGGGCGTCCGTGTTGGCGCAGATGAATTCCACGCCTTCGATGTTGCTCTTAACCATGTGGTTAACAGCATTGCCACCGCCACCACCAACACCGATAACCTTGATTACCGGGCTTTGCGGGATGTTGTCTACGAGTTCGAACATTTTCCCTCTCCTTACCTTCTCTAGTTTTTTTCGCCTACTTCTACTGCTGGTAAATCGTTTGTTGCTTAGAAATTGCCCTGTACCCAGCGCTTAAGGCGCTCAAGGACAGGGGCTTTCTGTTCTTCACTGCTGTAACTGTCGCGGTTGCCTAATCCCGACAGAGAAATGCCATCGGACTGTTTTTGCAGCCCGTATTGCAGCAAGCCCACAGCCGTGGAGTAAATCGGGTTACGCACAACATCGGCCAACCCTTTAAAACTGTGTGGCACACCAAGACGCACAGGCATGTGGAAGATTTCTTCGGCCAGTTCGACCGCGCCTTCCATCTTCGAGGTGCCTCCTGTCAGGACGATGCCCGCAGGGATCAAATCTTCGTAACCGCTGCGGCGCAGCTCGGCCTGGATCAGGCTGAACAGCTCTTCGTAACGAGGCTCGACCACTTCGGCCAGGGCCTGGCGCGACAGCTCGCGCGGTGGACGATCACCCACGCTTGGCACTTTGATGGTTTCACCGGCGCCTGCCAGCTTGGCCAGCGCGCAGGCGTAGCGAATCTTGATTTCTTCGGCGTACTGGGTCGGGGTGCGCAACGCCATTGCGATATCGTTGGTCACTTGATCGCCGGCAATCGGGATCACCGCGGTATGACGGATCGCACCTTCGGTGAAAATCGCGATGTCAGTGGTGCCGCCGCCGATGTCGACCAGGCAAACGCCCAGCTCTTTTTCATCATCGGTGAGTACCGAGTAGGCCGACGCCAGTTGCTCAAGGATGATGTCATCCACCTCAAGGCCACAGCGGCGCACGCACTTCTCAATGTTTTGCGCAGCATTCACGGCACATGTCACCACGTGCACCTTGGCTTCCAGACGTACGCCCGACATGCCCAGTGGCTCACGCACGCCTTCCTGGTTATCGATTACGTAGTCCTGCGGCAAGGTGTGCAGCACCCGCTGGTCTGCCGGAATGGCCACTGCCTGGGCAGCATCGAGCACGCGCTCAAGGTCGGCCGAACTGACTTCACGGTCGCGGATCGCCACGATGCCGTGGGAGTTCAGGCTGCGAATGTGATTGCCTGCCACGCCGACAAACGCCGAGTGAATACGGCAACCGGCCATCAACTGCGCTTCTTCCACTGCGCGCTGGATCGATTGCACAGTGGATTCGATGTTCACCACCACGCCCTTCTTCAGGCCACGGGATGGATGGGTGCCGATACCAACGATTTCGAGTTGGCCGTCGGCCGCGACTTCGCCTACCAGCGCAACCACCTTGGAGGTGCCGATATCCAGGCCGACGATCATTTTGCCGCTTTGCACATTTGCCATGGGTCCTGCCTCTTCTTAATTCTTCGCGACAGCGGGTTGGGCTATCGTGGGTGCCACAGGTTCCCGCCAGCCGACGGCCAATCCGTTGGCATAACGCAAATCAATGCGCGCTATGTTCGTAATCTGTTCTTTCAGCGTTTTTTCATAGATGGCTATGAAGCGACGCATTTTCTCTACCAGGTGATCGCGTCCCAACAGCAGCTCGATACCTGGCCCTGCACTGCCCGCCCCTGTGGTCAGGAACCAGCTACCGCGTTCACGCAGTTCCAGCCGGGCTATGGAGAAGCCCATCGGACGCAGCATCTGGCTCAATACCTGATACTGCTGCATCACTTGCTGCTGAGCCCGTTGAGGGCCGAACAGCTGCGGCAAATGTTCGTAATTGGCCAGTTCACGCGGGGTGAAGGCTTGCCCCTGGTTGTTCAGCAGTGCTTCATCGCCCCACCGTGCAACCGGCAATTGTTCTTCAAGACGGATCACCACTTGATCCGGCCAGACCCGCCGTACTTCGGCGTGAGCAATCCATGGCATCTGTTCCAGTTCGGTGCGCATGGCTTCCAGGTCGACCGTGAAAAAGCTCGCGGCAATGTAAGGTGCGATGCGCTGTTGCACGGCTTGCTGGCTGATGTAGGTCAGGTCGCCCTGCACGTTGACATTAGTAATCGGCCGGTCTGCGTAAGGCATGAGCCGTTGCGCACCCTCGTAAGTGCCGAAACCCAACGCCACCAGCAACACCGGCCAGAACAGCGCTTTCAAAAAGCCGAAATTGGCTTTTGGCAGGCGCGCCGACATCGGCTCTTTCGCCACCATTCGGCTCGCGCCACGCGGCACCGGCTTGCGGCCGGGAGCGAGGGGCGGCTGGCGATGCTGGGCGCCTTGCATGGACTTAACCTCGCCGCTCTACACTGGCTGCCAAAATCGACAGCACCAACTGTTGAAAATCGAGACCGGCAGCCTTGGCCGCCATCGGCACCAGGCTGTGATCGGTCATGCCCGGCGCGGTGTTGACTTCCAGCAGCCAGAACTGGCCATCGGCGTCCTGCATGACATCCAGACGGCCCCAACCGGCAATACCGATCGCCTCACAGGCTTTTGCCGTGAGGTCCATGAGCTCTTGCTCCTTGGCGCTATCGAGACCGCATGGCACGCGATACTGGGTATCGTTGGCCACGTATTTGGCGTCGTAGTCGTAGAACGTATGCGGGGTGCCCAGGGCAATCGGAGGCAACACCTGGTCACGCAGGGTGGCGATGGTGAACTCAGGACCCGAGATCCATTGTTCAACCAACACTTGCGAATCGTACTTGCTGGCGTCGGCCCATGCGCTGATCAACTCGTCAACGCTGTTCACTTTGGCCATACCGATACTTGAACCTTCATGGGCCGGTTTGACGATCAAAGGGAAGCACAGTTCCTTCGCCGCAGAAATACAATCGGCTTCAGTGCTCAATACGGCATGGCGCGGGGTCGGAATACCCAGGCTGTGCCACACCTGTTTGGTGCGCAACTTGTCCATTGCCAAGGCTGACGCCAGGATGCCGCTGCCGGTGTAAGGAATGCCAAGGCATTCCAGCAGGCCCTGCATGCTGCCGTCTTCACCGCCACGGCCGTGCAGAATGATGAACGCACGGTCAATTTTTTCGCGGGTGATACGGGTGATGAAGTCATCGCCCACATCAATGCCGAACGCATCCACGCCGGCGCTTTGCAGTGCATTCAAGACCGCATTGCCAGACTTGAGCGACACTTCACGCTCAGCGCTTTTGCCGCCGAACAGCACCGCTACGCGGCCGAAGTCTGCGGGGGCAATGGTCGAAAACAGGTTGGCGTAGGCTGCAGTCATTTCAACTTTCCTTCGCTGGCTGCCACGGTAGCACCGGCAAACAACGGACTTTTAATGAGTTGCGGCGCCAGACGACCGATATCACCAGCCCCCTGACACAGCAGGATGTCGCCCGCACGCAACAGCGGCTTGACGATCGGCGCCAGCTCAACGCCGCGCTCAATGTAGATCGGGTCCAACTGGCCGCGTTGGCGGATGCTGTGGCACAACTGGCGGCTGTCAGCACCCGGGATCGGTTCTTCGCCCGCCGGGTAGACTTCCATCAGCAACAGCACGTTGGCATCGGCCAGCACCTGCACAAAGTCGTCATACAGATCGCGGGTGCGACTGAAACGGTGCGGCTGGTAGACCATCACCAGACGACGCTCAGGCCAGCCACCCCGTACGGCTTTGATCACGGCGGCGACTTCAGTCGGGTGGTGGCCATAGTCGTCAACCAGCATCACGCTGCCGCCGTCGACTGGCAGCTCGCCATACACTTGGAAGCGACGGCCCACACCCTGGAAGCCCGACAGACCTTGAACGATGGCGTCATCGCTGATGCCTTCATCGCTGGCAATGCAGATGGTCGCCAACGCATTGAGCACGTTGTGGTTGCCCGGCATGTTGACCGACACATCCAGCGGCTCACGGTCAGGGCGCAGCACGGTGAAGAATGTTTGCATGCCTTGCTGGCGTACATTGATTGCACGCACGTCAGCGTTTTCGCTGAAGCCATAGGTCACGGTCGGACGCTTGACCAGCGGCAGGATTTCACGCACCACCGGATCGTCCAGGCACAGCACGGCCAGGCCATAGAACGGCAAGTTGTGCAGGAATTCGACGAAGGTTTTCTTCAGTTTGTTGAAGTCGCCTTCATAGGTCGCCATGTGGTCAGCGTCGATGTTAGTGACCACAGCTACCAGCGGTTGCAGATGCAGGAAGCTGGCATCGCTCTCGTCAGCTTCGGCAATCAGGTAACGGCTGGTGCCCAGTTGTGCATTGGTGCCTGCTGCATTCAGCCGACCACCAATCACAAATGTCGGGTCCAATCCACCGGCGGCAAACACAGAGGCCAACAGGCTGGTGGTGGTGGTTTTGCCGTGCGTACCGGCCACGGCAATCCCGTGACGATAGCGCATCAGTTCAGCCAGCATCTCGGCACGCGGCACGACCGGAATGCGACGCTCAAGCGCGCTGGCCACTTCCGGGTTCGAGGTATTGACGGCACTCGACACCACCAACACATCGGCGTTGGCGGCGTTTTCGGCGCGGTGGCCGATATAAATGTGCGCACCGAACGACTCAAGGCGTTCGGTGACAGGCGATGCATTCAGGTCAGAGCCCGACACCTGATAACCCAGGTTCAGCAACACTTCAGCGATCCCGCACATGCCCACGCCGCCGATACCGACAAAGTGGATGCGACGGATACGGCGCATTTCCGGTTGTGGCATGGCTTTTTGATTCTCAACCATTGGCCACCTCCAGGCAGATATCGACAACGTTGCGGGTCGCATCAGGTTTGGCCAAGCGGCGAGCATTGGTCGCCATGCTGTTCAGTCGTTCCGGTTGCATCAAAACCTCTGTCAGGCGTGCAGCCAGATCGGCTGCGCCAGTCGTCGCTTGTGGCATCAGGAAAGCCGCGCCTTCCCGGGCCAAAAAGTCGGCATTACGGCTCTGATGGTCGTCAATCGCGTGGGGCAAAGGCACCAACAGCGAAGGCAGACCGGCCGCAGCCAGTTCACTGACGGTCAGCGCGCCTGCGCGACAAACCACCAGGTCGGCCCAGCCATAAGCGTGGGCCATGTCTTTAATGAAAGGCTGTACTTGAGCCTCAACGCCAACCGCGGTGTAGCGCTCGGCGGTAATCTGGTCGTGTTGCTTGCCGGCCTGATGAAACACTTCAGGACGCACCTCGGCCGGCACTTGGGCCAGCGCTTCAGGCAGCAACTTGTTCAGCGGCTCGGCCCCAAGGCTACCGCCCAACACCAGCAAACGTGCCTTGCGACCGTGCAAAGGCGTGCGTGGCGCCAGAGAAAACAGTTCGGCGCGCACCGGGTTGCCGGTGGTGCGGCGTTTGTCTGAGGGCTCAAAGGTCTCCGGGAAGGCTTCGAGCACGCGCTGCGTCATCGGCAATAGCAGGCGGTTAGCGGTGCCGGCCACGGCGTTTTGCTCATGGATGATCACCGGAACGCCACAGGTTTTGGCGGCTAAACCGCCGGGGCCAGTCACGTACCCGCCAAAACCCAGCACGCACACGGGCTTGAGCTGACGAATGATTGCGCGCGCCTGCATCAACGCCTTGAGCAATACGAAGGGCGCCTTGAGCAACGACAGTTTGCTCTTGCCCCGCAGGCCGGTGACGTTGATCCGGTGCAAGGTGAAACCGGCGGGTTCAACCAGTTCGTTTTCGATACCGCGCGGTGTACCAAGCCAGTGCACGGTGTAACCACGGGCTTCAAATTCGCGCGCACAGGCCAAAGCCGGGAACACGTGTCCGCCGGTGCCGCCTGCCATGATCAGCACATTAGCGCCCATGGTTCGGCTCCTCTGCGAAATCGCTTTCTTTAAACTCGGTGTCTTCACTGCCCAAGTGGGTACGACTCTCCCACTCAATGCGCAGCAACAACCCCATGCACACGCAGCAAATCACCAACGAACTGCCGCCATAACTGAGGAACGGTAGAGTCAGCCCTTTGGTAGGCAGCAAGCCCACGTTCACCCCGATGTTGATCAGGAATTGACCGATCCACAGGAAGGACAAGCCGTACGCCATGTAGGCCGCGAAATATTGCTTGGCGCGCTCGGCCCACATTCCGATGTACATCCCGCGCACACAGACAAACACGAACAGGGCCACGGTGAGGAGCGAACCCACCACGCCCAGCTCTTCGGCCAGCACGGAGAACACGAAGTCGGTATGGGCTTCGGGCAGGTAGAACTGTTTCTGAACGCTGTTGCCCAGACCGACGCCGAACCACTCCCCACGACCAAACGCGATCAGCGCCTGAGTTAACTGATAGCCCGAACCGAACTGGTCAGACCAGGGGTCGGTAAAGGTGATCAAACGTGCCATCCGGTAGGGTTGCGCCTGAACCAGCACAAACACCGCACCTACCGCGAGTGCCACCATCAGGGCAAAGCGGAAAAGCCCAACCCCGCCCAGAAACAACATGGCAGCCGCCGCCCCCATCATCACGACAGTGGCGCCGAAGTCGGGCTCCATCAGCAACAGGCCCGCCATGGGCAGCAACACGATGAACGGTTTGAAAAAGCCCATCCAGCTTTCGCGGACTTCTTTCTGGCGGCGCACCAGGTAACCGGCCAGGTAAATCACCACGAAGACCTTGGCAATTTCAGACGGCTGAACGTTGAAAAAACTGAACCCGATCCAGCGCATCGAGCCGTTGACCTCACGCCCAATGCCGGGCAACAGCACCATGACCAACAGGCCAAATGCTCCGACCAACAACATCCAGCCCCACCGCTGCCAAGTCGCAATCGGGACCATCATCGTCAGGATGCAGGCGCCCAGACCAATCACAATGTAAAACAGGTGGCGAATCATGTGGTAGAGCGTGTTGCCCGATTGCAACGCGGCCACTTCGGACGATGCCGAGGTGATCATCACCAGACCCAGGCCCAGCAAGGCCAGGCAACCGGCGAGCAGCGGGAAGTCGAGGTCAATGCCACGGCCCGTGATCAGCGGTGAAGGATAGGGTTTGAGGACGCCGAAGATCATGCCAGGGCCCCCACTGCACGGGCGAACAACTGGCCGCGCTCTTCGTAGTTTTTGAACATGTCGAAACTGGCGCAGGCGGGCGATAGCAAGACAGCATCACCGGGCTGGGCCAGCGCGCGGCATTGGGCAATGGCCTCATCCAGCGAAGCGGCGCGTACTTGAGGCACAGCATCGCCCAGTGCGTCGGCAATCAGGTCGGCATCCCGGCCGATCAGTACCACGGCACGGCAGTGACGCGTCACGGAATCACGCAGACCGCTAAAATCGGCGCCTTTGCCGTCCCCCCCGGCGATCAGGACGAGCTTGCCGTCCATGTCCATGCCCAGACCGTCGATGGCGGCCAATGCCGCGCCTACGTTGGTCGCTTTGGAATCGTTGTAGTAACTCACGCCGTCCAGCTCGCGAACCCACTGGCAGCGATGCTCAAGGCCGGTGAAAGTGCGCAAGCTCGACAGCATCGCGTCGAACGGCAACCCCACCGCATGGCCCAGCGCCAGAGCAGCCAGGGCGTTGGCCTGATTGTGGGCACCGCGCACTTTCAGCTCACGCACGGGCATGAGGTTTTGAAATTCAAAGGCGAGGTATTTTTCGCCGTTTTCTTCACGCAAGCCGAACGCTTTGAAATCCGGTGCGCCAAGACCGAATGTCCAGCACGGCAGGCCGTCACTCATCAGTGGGCGGGTCAGCGCGTCCTGACGATTGACCACCACTTGGCGGGCCCCCCGGAAGATCCGGTGCTTGGCCAAGTGATACGCGGGCAAGCCACTGTAACGGTCCATGTGGTCTTCGCTGACGTTGAGCACGGTGGCCACTTCAGCGCCCAACTGATGGGTGGTTTCAAGCTGGAAGCTCGACAGTTCCATCACGTACAACTCAACGTCGTCGCTGAGCAGGTCGAGTGCGGGCATGCCGAGGTTGCCCCCGACCGCCACACGCTTGCCTGCCGCCACTGCCATCTCGCCAACCAGTGTCGTTACGGTGCTCTTGGCGTTGGAACCGCTGATTGCAACGATGGGCGCTTTCGCGTTACGCGCGAACAGGTCAATGTCACCCGACAGCTTCACGCCGCGGGCAGCCGCTGCTTGCAAAGCCGGGGTAGCCAGCGCCAGGCCCGGGCTTACATACAGCTCGTCGGCACGGCACAGAAACTCGACATCCAGCTCGCCACAACGCACTTCCACTTGCGGGTAGTCACGGCGCAGCGTGGCCAGCTCCGGTGGGTTTTCCCGCGTGTCGGCGACGGCAAACGACACGCCCTGACGCGCCAGGAAGCGCACCAGGGACATGCCGCTCTTGCCGAGGCCGACAACGATGCGGAAGTGGTCAGAAGCGATCAGAGACACAGGTTCTACCTCAGCTTCAATGTGGCAAGGCCGATCAACACAAGAATCACGGTGATGATCCAGAAACGGACGATCACACGCGGCTCGGGCCAGCCCTTGAGTTCAAAGTGGTGATGAATGGGCGCCATACGGAACACACGCTTGCCGGTCAGCTTGAAAGACGCGACCTGGATCACCACGGAAAGTGTTTCCATCACGAACACGCCCCCCATGATGAACAGCACGATTTCCTGACGCACGATGACCGCGATGGTGCCCAACGCGGCGCCCAGCGCCAGCGCGCCGACGTCGCCCATGAAGACTTGGGCCGGGTATGTGTTGAACCACAGAAACCCAAGACCGGCGCCGATCAACGCACCGCAGAAGACGATCAATTCGCCGGCACCCGGCACGTAAGGGATCAGCAGGTAGTCGGCAAACTTCACGTTGCCCGACAGGTAGCAGAAGATGCCCAGCGCCCCACCCACCATCACCGTCGGCATGATTGCCAGGCCATCGAGGCCGTCAGTCAGGTTGACTGCGTTGCTTGAGCCCACAATCACGAAGTAGGTCAGCACCACGAAGCCAATGCCCAACGGAATGCTGGCATCTTTGAGGATCGGCAGGATCAGGGTGGTTTCGACCGCGCTCGGTGCTGTCATGTACAGGAAGATCGCGGCGCCCAGGCCGAACACCGATTGCCAGAAATACTTCCAGCGGCTCGGAAGGCCGCGGGAGTTTTTCTCGATCACTTTGCGGTAGTCATCGACCCAGCCGATGGCACCGAACAGCAGGGTGACCAGCATCACCACCCACACATAACGGTTGCTCAGGTCTGCCCACAGCAGGGTGCTGATGGTGATGGCGGACAGAATCAATGCGCCGCCCATGGTGGGGGTGCCGGATTTTGACAAGTGCGATTGCGGACCGTCGTTACGCACAGATTGGCCGATTTGACGGTTTTGCAGGGTGCGGATCATCCACGGCCCGAGGCACAGTGACAAAGACAGCGCGGTCAGTACCCCGAGAATTCCCCGCAGGGACAAGTACTGGAAGACCGCGAAGCCCTTGTAGAACTGTTGCAGATACTCCGCTAGCAGCAGCAGCATTAATGTTTCTCCCCGCTGGAACCGCACAGCGCCGCAACGACGTTTTCCATCGCAGCGCTACGCGAGCCCTTGATCAAAATAGTGGTGTTTGTTTCGTGCTCAGCGCGAAGCGCCTTGATCAGGTCAGCCTGATTGGCGAAGTGACGAGCCTGGTGTCCAAATGCAGCGACGGCATGAGCCATCATCGGCCCCACCGCATAGAGCGCTGAAACCTTGTCGGCGGCATAAGCGCCTACTTCACGATGTCCTTGCTCCGCCCACTCACCCAGCTCGCCAATATCTCCGAGCACCAGGACGGTGCGGCCGGAAAAGGCGGCGAGTATATCAACGGCAGCGCACATTGAGGTGGGGTTTGCGTTGTAAGTGTCATCAATAATTCGTAGCCCGGACGGGGTCAGTTGAGCCACAGCCCGCCCCTTGACCGGTTGCACCGCGTTCAAGCCAGAAACGATGCCAAACAGCGAGACGCCCAGCGCATGAGCCGCCGCCGCTGCGGCCAGGGCATTGGCCACGTTATGACTGCCCAACAGGTTGAGCTGAACGTGTTCCACGCCCGCCGGGCTGTGCAACATGAACCCCGGGCAACCCCGGGCATCACGGGTCAATTGGCTGGCATGAAAATCCGCTTGAACATTGCTCAGAGCGAACGTCAGGACCTTGCGCTCACCGGCCCGGGCCTTCCAGATACCAAATGCCTTGTCATCCAGATTGAGCACAGCAACGCCATCAGCCGCCAGCCCTTCGATGATTTCACCTTTGGCTTCGACGATTTTTTCCGGGCCGCCAAATTCACCGACATGCGCAGTGCCTGCGTTGTTCAGCACCGCCACGTGCGGGCGCGTGAGACCGACGGTGTACGCGATTTCACCCAGACGCGACGCGCCCAGCTCAATCACGGCGGCTGTATGCTCGGGCGCCAGCTCCATGAGGGTCAATGGCACACCGAGGTCGTTATTCAAATTACCTTTGGTTGCCCATACGGGCCCGCGCGTGCGCAGGATGCATGCGAGCATTTCCTTGACCGTGGTTTTGCCGCTGGAACCTGTAATCGCAGCCACCGGCTTGTCATAGCCAGCGCGATTCAGCGCACCCAGTTGGCCCAACGCAACGCGGGTGTCTTTGACGATCAATTGGGGCAAGACCGACTCAGGCACTTCCCGCTCGACCAGCGCGGCAACAGCGCCCTTGGCCGCCACTTCGTTCAAGTAGTCATGCCCGTCAAAACGCGGGCCTGTCAGGGCAATGAACAATTGCCCCTTGGTAATCGCACGGCTGTCGATGCTGACACCCTTAAAGGTTGCATCCGCGTTAAGCAGATGCCCCGCGAGGGCTGTGCTGACTTCGCTCAACAACAAAGGCTTAAGCATGGTCGGCCTCCCAGGCGAGCAAGGCACTTTCGGCTTCGACCAGATCGGAGAAAGCATGGCGTTCGCCGTTGATTTCCTGATAGTCCTCGTGCCCTTTACCCGCCAGGACGATTACGTCATCTGCATTGGCGCGGGCAATGATCTGCGCAATGGCTTTGCCACGCCCGGCAACGAAGGTGACGTTGGAGTCGTCGGCAAAACCGGTGCGGATATCAGCGAAAATCTGCGCAGGGTCTTCAGTGCGCGGGTTGTCGTCGGTGACCAGTACGGTGTCAGCCAAACGCTCCACCACCTCAGCCATCAGCGGGCGCTTACCGCGATCGCGATCACCGCCGCAGCCAAACAGGCACTGCAATTGGCCTTTGGCATGAGGACGCAGGGCCAGCAGAACTTTTTCCAGCGCGTCAGGGGTATGCGCGTAATCAACCACGACCAACGGCTTGGAACCGCCGCCCAAACGCTGCATGCGACCGACCGGACCTTCCAGCTTTGGCAGCACGTTTAAAATTTCATCCAGCGGGTAATCCAGCCCCATCAAGGCACCAATGGCGGCCAATACGTTGCTCAGGTTAAAACGACCGAGCAACGCACTGCGCAGCAGGTGCTCACCTTGAGCCGTTCTCACCGTGGCACGCACGCCGTCATCGTCAAACGTTGCGTCGAAACAATACAAAGAGGCACTGCTGTCTTCGAGGCTATAGCTGATCAGGCGGGAGTCGTGCTGTTCAGCGGCAAGCTCGCGACCAAACGCATCATCCAGATTCAGTACCCGGCAGCGCAGGGTAGACCATGCAAACAGCCGGGCCTTGGCCTGCGCATATGCCTGCATCGTGCCGTGGTAGTCCAGATGATCGCGCGACAGGTTAGTGAGGACTGCCACATCAAATGCCAATGCACTGACCCGCCCCTGATCCAGACCATGGGAGGAGACTTCCATTGCCACCGCTTTCGCACCGGCTTTTTTCAGGTCCGCCAGCATGGCCTGCACGGCAATCGGATCGGGCGTGGTGTGGCGTCCGCTCTGCAGCGCGCCATAAAAGCCGGTGCCTAACGTGCCGACGATGCCGCAGTGCTGGCCTAACAAATCAAGCGCTTGCGCCACCAGTTGAGTAACGCTGGTTTTACCATTGGTGCCAGTGACACCCACCAGATTGAGGTGATGGCTCGGCTCGCCATAAAAGCGCCCGGCGATGTCCGACAACTGCGCAGCAAGGCCTTTGACCGGAATTAAAGGCACGGAGGTGATGGGCAGTACGGAAGCGCCATCCACTTCATAAGCAACAGCGGCCGCGCCTCGGCTCAAGGCATCAGCGATGTGTTCGCGACCATCGAGCTTGCCGCCCGGCACGGCAAGGAACAGGTCGCCCGCACGCACGTTACGGCTATCAAGGGTCAACTCGCGGATCAACAAATCGTGACCGGCGTGCGGAAAAATTTTGTTCAGGCTCAAGGACATTAGCCGCGCCCTCCTTTGGCTGCCGCAGCGGCCGCCGCTGCTTGTTGCTCTGCCGCAGTCGGCAGGTTATCGGGCGTGACGTTCATCAGGCGCAGGGTGCCGGACATAACCTTGCTGAATACCGGCGCCGATACCAGACCACCGAAGTAACCGGCTTTGCTCGGCTCGTCGATCACCACCACGATGGCGTAACGCGGGTCGTTCATTGGGCCGAAGCCTGCAAACAACGAGCGATAGGAGTTCACGGCGTAGCCTTTGACGCCGCCAGACGAAGTCTTGCGCGCCGTCCCTGATTTGCCGCCCACATGGTAAGCCGGCACTTTGGCACGCCACACACCACGGGGGTTTTCGATCACTTCCTGCAGCATGCCCTGCACTGTTTTTGCAACTTGTTCGGGCATCACTTGGGTGGACTGAACCGGTTTGTCGGTTTTAAGCAGTGTCAGGGGCGCCAGTTTGCCGTTGTTGGCCAGTGCCGAGAACGCATGCACCAGCTGAATCGCTGTCACCGACACACCGTAGCCATAAGACAGCGTGGCGGTTTCGGCTTTGCGCCATTCGCGGTAGTTCGGCAGGTTGCCTACACGCTCGCCGGGAAAGCCGAGCCCGGTGTCTTGCCCCAGGCCCATTTTCGCCATCTGACGGAAAATCGCCTCACCGCCGATATCGAACGCGACTTTACTCATGCCCACGTTACTGGAGTTGATCAGGATGCCCGTCAGGTCGAGAATCGGCCCTTCGGTACGCGATACGTCACGAATGGTGTATTTGCCGAGCTGCAACGTACCGGGATAAACCTCAACCTTGTCGGTCGGTTTCCAGCGACCGGTTTCCAACGCAGCACTCATGGAAATCGGCTTCACCGTCGAACCCGGCTCGAACACGTCGATCATGGCGCGGTTACGCATCATTGCCGGTTGCAGGTTGCGACGATTGTTCGGGTTGTACGTAGGCTGATTGACCATGGCCAGAATCTCGCCGGTTTTTACGTCCATGATCACAAGGCTGCCTGCCTTGGCACCGTTTTCGACCAGCGCGTTGCGCAGCTCCCGGTTAGCCAGGTATTGGAGGCGCAGGTCAATCGACAACGCCAAGGTCTTCCCTGCCTTGGCGTTTTTGGTCACTTGCACGTCTTTGATCAGTCGCCCGCGTCGGTCCTTGATGACCTGACGCTTGCCCGCAACGCCCGCCAGCCACTCGTCGTAAGCCAGTTCAACGCCTTCCCGGCCTTTATCGTCGATATCTGTAAAGCCGACCATGTGGGCTGTCACTTCACCCGCCGGGTAGAAACGACGGAACTCTTCAATGCCATAAACACCTGGCACCTTCAGGTCGAGAACGGCCTGGCCCTGCTCCGGGGTCAAGCCGCGCACCAGGTAGATAAATTCTTTGTTGGCTTGCTGCTCAAGACGCGCCGTCAGGACCTTTGGATCCTGGCCCAGCGCTTGGGCCAGAGCCGGCCAGCGATCTTTGGCAACCTGCATTTCCTTGGCGTTGGCCCACAAGGTGGTTACAGGTGTACTGACCGCCAACGGCTCGCCATTGCGGTCGGTAATCAGGCCACGGTGAGCAGGAATCGGAATATGGCGAACGCTGCGCGCGTCGCCCTGACCTTTAAGGAAGTCATGGTCGATCACTTGCAGGTAGATGATCTGGCAAGCGATCGCGCCTACCAGCAGTGCCAGCAAAGCCAGCACCAAGCGAAAACGCCACGGGAAGAGTGCGCCTTCGAGTTTGATCATGGCGCCACCATCCGAACTTCTGCTGCGCCAGGAATGCGCATCTTCAGCTGTTCGCTGGCCAGGGTTTCAATACGGCTGTGGGCCGTCCACGTACTTTGCTCAAGGATCAGGCGGCCCCATTCGGCCTGCGCTTTATCACGCACACTCAATTCGCCGTACAGGGTGTTGAGCAGTTGCCGGTTCCAGTGCGCGCTGTATGAAACGCCGACAGCCGAAACCAGCACGCCAATAAACAACAGCAGCATGAAGAAGCTTCCGCCGGGAAGTGGCTTGGCAAAGAGCTTGTTCAACGAAGCTTCTCCGCAACGCGCATGACAGCACTGCGTGAGCGCGGGTTGGCTTTTAGCTCTGCATCGGAGGCCGTCAGGGCCTTGCCATGAATTTTGATTTTAGGAACAAAAGCAACGTGCTGAATGGGCAGGTCGCGAGGCAGGTTGTCTGACTCGCCCTTAACCAGCTTGCGCATGAACTGCTTGACGATGCGGTCTTCCAGGGAGTGGAAACTGATGACGACCAGACGGCCGCCGATTTCCAGCGATTCCAAAGCGGCCTCAAGGCCCGCTTCCAGATCACCCAGTTCGTTATTGACGTGAATGCGCAAGCCCTGGAACGTGCGGGTTGCCGGGTTCTTGCCCTTTTCCCACGCAGGGTTAGCCACTTTCAGGACTTCAGCAAGATCAGCCGTGCGCTCGAACGGCTTGCTTTCACGCCGATCGACCACTGCACCCGCCATACGCCAGGCGTGACGCTCTTCGCCATATTCTTTGAAAACGCGGGCTATTTCTTCACGGGTCGCCGTGTTCACGAATTCGGCAGCGCTTACACCTTGCGAAGGGTCCATACGCATATCCAGCGGACCGTCGTTCATGAAGCTGAAACCACGCTGCGGGTCATCGAGTTGAGGCGAGGACACACCCAAATCCAGCAAAACGCCGCTGACTTTGCCAGCCAGCCCACGCTCAGCCACCTCAGCGCCCATCTCGGCAAAGCTGCGCTGCACAATGACAAAGCGGCCGTCTTCGGCCGCCAGCGCTTGCCCTGTGGCAATCGCTTGTGGATCTTTATCAAACCCGAGCAGGCGTCCCTGCGGACCGAGCTTCTGGAGTATCAAACGGCTATGTCCGCCGCGACCGAAGGTGCCATCCAGATAGCATCCATCAGGACGTACGGCGAGAACCTCTACGGCTTCGTCGAGCAGTACGGTGATGTGGTTGAAGCCGCTATCTATAGTCACAGAATTAAATCACGCAGTTCGTCAGGCATCGCGCCCGGTTGTTGAATAGCTGCAAGGTCAGCGGCAGAAACAGCTTCCCAGGCATCCTCGTCCCACAGTTGAAACTTGTTCAGCTGGCCCACCAACATCGCGCGTTTTTCCAACTTGGCATATTCACGCAAGCGCGGCGGCACCAGAAAACGACCACTGCCATCGAGCTCAAGGTCGACGGCATTACCAATCAGCAAGCGTTGCAGCCGGCGGTTCTCTTCACGCAACGAAGGCAATGCCCGCAGCTTGGTTTCTATCAATTCCCACTCATCGAGCGGGTACACACATAAGCAGGGATCTACCGCATCAATGGTCACAATCAGCTGCCCGGAGCTACGCGAAATCAACTCGTCACGGTACCGGCTCGGCATTGCGAGACGGCCCTTTGCATCGAGACTGATTGCATTGGCTCCACGAAACACGGCTGCGTTTCTCCAAATATTAGCGTTTTACGTCTAGAAAACCCACTTTATGCCACTTTTCGCCACTTGCGCACACTATAGGAATGCGCCCACCACACCGTCAAGGCGCGACCCGAAGGAAAACCCTTACAGAACTGAGATTTAGGTGGGTAAATAGACGTACAGCAGCAAGGCGAAGGAATATTTGACGAGTGATAGCCAATGAACTCAAAGCTCTGGACTTCAAACTTAAAGTAGTTTGTTAAGACTAAGAACTTTTTGTCATTACTTCGTGAAATTATCGTGTGTTTGAAGCGAGGGGGTTAGAGCGGGTCTTGAATATTGCCAACTGCTCGCAGTGCAAGCAGGAAAAAAGGTGGAGAGTCGATCTGTAAGCCGGGTTCTGTCGTGAACAGTCATTCGTCTACGATGGCCATCACTGGACATCTTTAGCAACCTACCCGGTTCCAGCGCGGGCCACGCCTTGGAACCCTATTTGGTCTTGCTCCAAGTGGGGTTTACCTAGCCACGAACTGTTGCCAGACGTGCGGTGCGCTCTTACCGCACCTTTTCACCCTTACCGGCGCCGAAGCGCTTAGGCGGTTATTTTCTGTGGCACTTTCCGTAGGCTCACGCCTCCCAGGCATTACCTGGCACTTCGCCCTATGGAGCCCGGACTTTCCTCCCCCCCCTAATTTTCATAGAAGGCAGCGACTGTCCAATCGACTCTCCGCCGCGAAGATTAACGGCACAAAGCGTATAGGACAAGCTTTAAAAGCCGTAAAAGGCGCACAGCCGCCGATCAGAAAACGGCGCGCGCGCCGGCAGAACATCAAAAACACGCTATGGCCGACCGAACACACCGGGCTTTCAATTCACTTTTTGCTTCTCAAGTGCCACTTGATAGAGCACGTTCTTGCGCTCACCGGTAATTTCAGCGGCCAACGCTGCCGCACGTTTGAGGGGCATTTCCTTGAGCAAGAGATCAAGAATACGCATGGCTTCGCTGCTGATTGCCTCTTCGCTTTCAGGGGCGGTCCAACCAGCCACCAACACGACACACTCTCCGCGCTGCTGATTGCTGTCACTTTCGACGAACTCACGCAGCTCAGCCAATGGCAAACCCTTGAGCGTCTCGAAGGTCTTGGTCAGTTCACGGGCCAATAACGCCGGACGATCCGGACCAAACACCAGTTCCATATCTTGCAGACACTCAAGAATGCGATGTGGCGCTTCATAAAAAATCAAGGTCCGCGGTTCTTCTTTAAGCCGTTCAAGTCGCGTCCGACGGCCAACCGCCTTGGCAGGCAGGAAGCCTTCGAAGATGAAGCGATCAGAAGGCAGCCCGGCAGCCGATAAAGCCGCAATCAGGGCGCAGGCTCCTGGCACGGGGACGACAGGAATGCCTGCAGCACGCGCCTGGCGAACGAGGTGATAGCCCGGATCAGAAATCAACGGCGTTCCGGCATCCGAGATCAGCGCGACGTCTTCGCCTGCCAGCAACCGCTGAATGAAGCGACTACCTTCATCGCGCTCGTTGTGTTCGTGACACGCACCCAGCGGCGTCGAAATACCGAAATGCTGCATCAGACGTAGCGAATGGCGCGTGTCTTCCGCTGCAATAAGCGAGACATCACGCAATACTTTGAGCGCCCGCGCACTGATATCGTCCAGGTTACCGATGGGCGTGGCCACCACATAAAGTGAGCCAACAACGGAATTCACAACACCTGGAGCAGTCAAAACGCACACCTCAAAAGAGTTAAAGGCGCCATTGTAGCGCGTAGAGCCTTGCTCGCAGCACCTTTGAGGCATGACAGAAAAGACATATACGGAAAAGATTGTCCGCCACAGACGCCTGAAGTCATCTAAATTTAGGCTTTATGGTCTGTAACATCGCACCCCGGCCAGCGCTTGGGTACACTTCGCCCCCTTATTTGATCGAGTATCAGGAACACTACATGATCGCTTGCCTGCGGCTGTTCACTGCCCTCTGCCTCGCTGCCCTGTTGGCGGCTTGTGCCAGCTCGCCCTCCTCTAGCCTTGGCGAACTTCCACGCACGCCTGATGCCAGCCTTGAGCAGTTGCTCCAGCAGGCAGCGCAGAGCCAGAACCCGGAACAGGCTGCGCTGCTGAGACTGTCTGCTGCCGACCTGGCTTATAAACAGCATAACTTTGATCGAGCCCAGCAGATCCTGGCACAGGTTACGCTGGAGCAACTCAAACCTGCCCAGCAAGTATTTGCCAGCACGCTGTCTGCCGAGCTGGCCATGAGCCGCAAACAAACCAAAGAAGCGCTGGTCGCCCTGAGCCATCCAAGCGTCGCGCGACTCAATGAAATGCCTGCCGATTTGCAGGTACGCAGCCACACCGTCCACGCTCGCGCACTGGAAGAGGACGGCCAGACACTGGCAGCAGCTCGCGAACGCGCGGCAATGAGCCAACTGCTGACCGGTGATGCCGCCAACAGCAACAACGATGCAATTTGGTCACTGGTGGCAGCACTGCCCGCCGATCAGTTGCAACCCCAAAGCAACGACGTGCTGGGCGGCTGGATGTCACTTGCCCTCGCCGTTAAAAGCGCAGGCACACTGGCAGACCAGCAAAACGCAATCGATCAATGGCGCGCTCAAAACCCGGCGCACCCTGCAGCCATCCAACTTCCGACCCCGCTGGTCAAGCTCAAAGAACTGGCCAACCAACCCTTGAGCAAAATCGCCCTGCTGTTGCCTCAGGAAGGGCAACTGGCTTCGGTAAGCAAGGCATTGCGCGACGGTTTCGTGGCAGCCCACTACCAGGCCCAGCAAGCCGGTCAGAACCCGCCCGAGATTCTGTTCTATGACAGCTCGCGCATTGGCTCACTCGACAGTTTCTACAGCAAAGCCCAGGCTGACGGCGTTCAACTGGTCGTCGGCCCGCTGGAGAAGCCACTGGTCAAACAACTGAGTGCGCGTTCACAACTTCCTATTACCACCCTCGCACTCAATTACAGCGAGGCGTCGCAAACACCACCGCAACTCTTCCAATTCGGCCTGGCCGCTGAAGATGAGGCCCGTGAGGTTGCACGTCGCGCCCGAGCAGACGGCCTGACACGCGCAGGCGCCATGGTGCCGCAAGGTGAGTGGGGCAACCGCGTACTCAAAGCTTTCCGTCAAGAATGGGAAGCCAATGGCGGCACCATCGTTGGAGTCGAGCACATCGACAAGCCTGTCGCACTGGCCCAGCAAGTGGCTGACCTGGTGCAACTGCGCAAAAGCGGCAACTCAAGCGATCCTTCCCGCCGTCAGGACATGGAATTCATTTTCCTGGCCGCGACCCCGCAACAGGCACAGCAGATCAAACCTACGCTCAACTACCAATATGCAGGTGACCTGCCTGTGTACGCCACGTCTCACGTCTTCAGCGCCAGTGGCGATCAGAACCAATACAACGACATGAATGGCATCCGCTTTTGCGAAACACCTTGGCTGCTAAACCCGTCCAACCCTTTGCGTCAGCAAGTAGCTGCCCAATGGCCACAAGCAGGCGGCAGCCTGGGACGTCTGTATGCAATGGGCGTTGACGCCTATCGCCTGACACCCAGCCTGGGTCAGTTGAAAGCACTACCAGACAGCCGCATTGACGGCCTGTCAGGCAGTCTGAGCATGAGCCAGAGCCAACGGATCGAACGCCAGCTGCCTTGGGCTGAATTCGTCAATGGCCAGGTTCAAAATCTGCCAGACACTCAACACTGATGCCCCAGCGCTCACGCCAACAAACAGGCAAAGATGCCGAGCGCCTGGCGCAACGGCATCTTGAGCAGCACGGATTACGCTTGCTGGCACACAATTGGCTATGCAAGCGCGGGGAGCTGGATCTGGTCATGCTCGACGGCGATACAGTAGTATTCGTCGAAGTTCGTTACCGGCAACATGCGCAGTGGGGCGGAGCCTTGGCCAGCATCGATGCGCGCAAGCGACAAAAGTTGATTCTGGCCGCTCAAACCTTTTTGCAGCAAGAATCCCGGTGGGCCAATAACCCTTGCAGGTTTGACGTTATTGCCATCGACAGCTCGACACCCGACATGAACTGGCTACGCAACGCCTTCGACAGCTGAAGGGCTGGCGGGCCGATTCAAAAACCCTTTATTCAACGATTTTGCTTTGCTTGGCAGGCTGTACATTTTTTGTACCGGGAAGTCACTCAGGAATACCTGGATCACGCCCGAACTGCCGCCCTACTTAAGGTCACATAGATGGACATGCAATCCCGGATTCGCCTGCTTTTTCAGGCCAGTATCGATACCAAGCAGCAGGCAATGGAAGTGCTTGCACCGCACATCGAACAAGCCAGCCAGGTGATGGTTAATGCCCTGCTAAACGAAGGCAAAATGCTGTCATGCGGCAATGGTGGTTCGGCGGGCGATGCTCAGCACTTCTCATCCGAACTGCTTAACCGTTTCGAGCGCGAACGTCCGAGCCTGCCCGCCATCGCATTGACGACTGACAGCTCGACCCTCACCTCAATCGCCAATGACTACAGCTTCAACGAGATTTTCTCCAAGCAGATACGCGCCTTGGGCCAACCGGGTGACGTACTGCTGGCAATCTCCACAAGCGGCAACTCGGCCAACATCATTCAGGCCATTCAGGCCGCGCACGACCGTGAAATGACGGTCGTGGCCCTGACCGGTCGTGATGGCGGCGGCATGGCCTCGCTGTTGCTGCCCGAAGACGTTGAGATCCGCGTGCCCTCTCTGGTCACCGCACGCATCCAAGAAGTCCACCTGCTGGCGATCCACTGCTTGTGCGATCTGATCGACAGCCAACTGTTCGGGAGTGAAGAATGACTTTTAATCGCCTTGGCTTAGTAGCCCTGACCTTATGCCTGGGTTTGACTGCCGGCTGCAGCTCGGTGCTGACGGCGACCCGCGACAAACCTATTGAAGATGATCGCGGCACGCGCACCTTCGGCAGCAAGATCGACGATTCATTGATCGAAACCAAAGTGGCGGTGAATATCGCGAAAGCCAATCCTGACCTGGATAATGGCTCACACATCGTTGTCACCAGCTACAACGGCATCGTTCTGCTGGCCGGGCAAACACCGCGCGCCGATCTCAAGGCACAAGCCGAACAGGCAGCCGCCGCTGTTCAGCGCGTTAAAAAGGTCAACAACGAACTGCAGGTCATGGCCCCCTCTTCGATCCTGGCCCGCAATAACGACGCCTGGCTAACGACCAAGATCAAATCGCAAATGCTGACTGATGGCGCGATCCCGGGCTCCAGAATCAAAGTCGTCACCGAAAATGGCATTGTTTACCTGCTGGGCCTGGTAACCAAACAGGAAGCCACCCGCGCGACAAACCTGGTTCAAGGCGTATCCGGCGTGCAAAAAATCGTCAAACTGTTTGAATACATCGACTGAACCAACCCGAACGCTGGTGCCGAGCCACAAAGCAGATGACGGATCGGCACACGTTCGACAGACAAGACCCTGAAAAACAACACGCACAAAAAAGGCGACCTCGTGAGGTCGCCTTTTTTATTACTTCACCACTTTCAGACTTGGCCGACCGCTAGGACGTGGAGGCTCGCTGCCCGGAGGCGGCAAATCATCATCCGGTTCGATCTCATCATCAGCCTCAAGAGCTTCTTCCAGATCAAACACCATGCCTTGGCCATTCTCACGGGCGTAGACCCCCAGAATGGCTGAAATTGGCACGTACAGCGTGTGAGGCACACCCCCGAACCGCGCTTCGAAACTGACCGCTTCGTTATCCATGTGCAGATTACGCACAGCGGCAGGCGCAACGTTCAACACGATTTGCCCTTCACTGGCAAAACCCTGAGGCACTTGCACCTTCGGGTATTCGGAATTTACCAACATGTGCGGCGTGCAGTCGTTATCAACAATCCACTCGTAGAGCGCACGCACCAGATAAGGTCGACTTGAATTCATCAAGGGCTCCTAAAGCCTTAGCGCATGTCGCGTTCGACACCAGACAAGCTTGCCTGGAAAGCCTCACGCGCAAACTGGCGCTCCATATAATCAAGCAGCGGCTTGGCAGGCCGCGGCAGTTCAATACCCAAAACAGGCAAACGCCAGAGTATCGGCAATAGACAGCAGTCGACCAGACTTTGCTCGTCACTGAGGAAAAAAGGTTTGTCAGCAAATAACGCCGACACACCCGTCAAGCTCTCGCGCAGCTCTTTACGTGCCTGTACACGCGCAGGCTCTTTGGTGCGCGAATCCAGAATCAGGTCCACCAAGGCGCACCAGTCACGCTGGATACGATGGATCAGCAGACGGCTGTTGGCACGTGCGACCGGATAGACCGGCAGCAAAGGCGGATGCGGATAACGCTCATCCAGGTATTCCATCACTACAGTCGATTCCCACAACGCAAGGTCACGATCGACCAGCGTTGGCAAACTGCCGTATGGGTTCACTTCGATCAGTTTTGGCGGTTGACGACCCGCCTCCACACTAATGATCTCGGCGCTGACACCTTTCTCGGCGAGCACAATGCGCACTCGATGGGAATAGTGGTCGGCGGGGTCGGAGTAACAGGCCAACCGATTGGTCACGCCCATGGCGGTCCTCCTCGCTTGTTGAAATGATCAGAAGCAGAAAAACGAAAGCGCCCGAGGTGCGTCTCCAGTAACTGCATGATGATGGCACACACGATCAAACGACCTTGTGTACCACAACCAGCCTAGCTACCTGTTCAGAGACACCCTCGGGCGCACACGTTAAACAGCAATGCGTGTAACGATATCAGTGCACGTCTTTCCAGTACTCACGCTTGAGCAAATAAGCGAATACAAAGAAGAACGCCAGATAGAGCAGAACGTACGTGCCGATGCGCTGATGCTCCAGCTTCACCGGGTTGGCCGAATAGGCCAGGAAGGTCACGAGGTTCTTGATCTTCTCGTCGAACTGCTCTTCAGTCAGCGTGCCGGTTTTTGGCAGTACTGTCAGCTGGTCGCACGCTTCGTGTGTCAAAGGCGTGCCGGTGAGCGGATCATACTGCTTCTTGCCGTCTTCGACGATCTGAACTTGCTTGCAGCCAATCACCTGACGCCCTTGAAGCGGCGCCAGAACGTTTGGCATGCCCACGTTCGGGAAGACCTTGTTGTTCACACCCCAAGGGCGCGACGGGTCCTCATAGAACGAGCGCAAGTAGCTGTAGAGCCAGTCAGTACCACGTACACGCGCCACCAGGGTCAGATCGGGCGGTGCCGCGCCGAACCACGCTTTGGCATCTTCAGGCTTCATGCCGATGTCCATGTGATCACCGATCTTGGCACCGGTCATCACCAGGTTTTCGAGCATGACGTCGTGAGGAATGCCCAGGTCGTCAGCAACCCGCTCATAGCGCTGGAACTTGGCACTGTGACAGCCCATGCAGTAGTTGGCGAACGTACGTGCGCCGTCCTGCATGGCAGCCTTGTCAGACACATCAATGTCGACTTTGTCGAGCTGAACACCCTGCTCCGCAGCGAAAGACAGTGCAGGCATAACAGCAAGCATCAATACAGCAAATAGCTTTTTCATCAGCCAGTCACCCTTTCCGGAACCGGTTTGGTCTTCTCAAGCCTGGTGTAGAACGGCATCAAAATGAAGTAGGCGAAGTACAGGAAGGTACACACCTGCGACAGCAACGTGCGGCCCGGGGTCGGCGCCAATACGCCCAACACACCCAGAATCACGAAGGAGATGCAGAATACCCACAGCCAAATTTTGCTCATCCAGCCTTTGTAGCGCATGGATTTGACAGGGCTACGGTCCAGCCATGGCAACACGAACAGCACCGCGATCGCTGCACCCATGGCAATAACGCCCATGAGCTTGTCAGGGATAGCACGCAAAATCGCGTAGAACGGAGTGAAGTACCAGACAGGCGCGATATGTTCCGGTGTTTTAAAGGCGTTCGCTTGTTCGAAGTTCGGCTTTTCGAGGAAATAACCACCCATTTCCGGGAAGAAGAACACGATCGAGCAGAAGACAAACAGGAACACGACTACGCCGACAATATCCTTAACCGTGTAGTACGGATGGAAAGGAATGCCGTCCAGCGGGATGCCGTTTTCATCTTTGTGCTTCTTGATATCCACGCCATCCGGGTTGTTTGACCCGACTTCGTGCAAGGCAAGAATGTGCAGCACCACCAGCCCCAAAATCACAATAGGCAGAGCCACTACGTGCAGGGCAAAGAAACGGTTCAGGGTAATACCGGAGATCAGGTAATCACCACGAATCCACTGAGTCAGGTCGTTGCCGATAACCGGAATTGCACCAAACAGCGAGATGATCACCTGGGCACCCCAGTAGGACATTTGCCCCCAAGGCAGCAGGTAACCCATGAAGGCTTCAGCCATCAGGGCCAGATAGATCATCATGCCGAACAGCCAAACCAGCTCACGCGGCTTCTGGTACGAACCGTAGAGCAGGCCACGGAACATGTGCAGATACACCACGATAAAGAACGCAGATGCACCCGTAGAGTGCAACAGGCGCAAGATCGAGCCGTATTCAACGTCACGCATGATGTATTCGACAGAAGCAAATGCTTCTTCTGCCGACGGCGTGTAGCTCATGGTCAACCACACACCGGTTACGATCTGGTTAACCAGAACCAGTAACGCGAGCGAGCCGAAAAAGTAGAAGAAGTTGAAGTTCTTCGGTGCGTAATACTTGCTGAGATGGTCTTCCCACATCTTGGTGGCCGGGAAGCGTGCATCTACCCAATCCATGAACTTGCTCATTACGCGCTCTCCCCTTCGAGACCAACGACAATGATGTTGTCACTGCCCTCTACGTAGTAGTAAGGCGGCACCGGCAGGTTCAGTGGAGCAGGCTGTGCCTTGTAGACGCGACCGGCCAGGTCATAGTGCGAACCATGACAAGGACAGAAATAACCACCCACCCAATCCTTACCCAGGTCGGCAGGTGCGACTTCAGGGCGGAACGTCGGCGAGCAACCCAAGTGCGTACAAATACCGATCAACACCAGAATTTCCGGCTTGATGGAACGGTATTCATTTGTTGAGCTTTCGGGTTGGTCAGATTGTTTGGATTCCGGGTCAGCAAGCTGGCCGTCAATCTTTTTGAGATTCGCCAGAATCTCTTCAGTGCGGCGGACAATGAATACCGGCTGACCACGCCACTCAGCAATCATCTGCTGACCTGGCTCAACCTTAGCAATATTGACCTTCACCGGTGCGCCAGCGGCTTTCGCCTTGGCACTGGGGAACCACGACCCCACAAACGGGACTGCCGCCCCCACCGCTCCTGCAGCACCCACCACGGATGTGGCTGCTACGAGGAAGCGACGCCGGCCGACATTTACGCCGTCATTGCTCATTCAGTCCTCTCCCATCAGCTTTGTGGCCTGTTAAATCAGGCATCTACTAAGTAAAAATCTGAACTTATAAAAATTTTGCAGAATGGTAATGAAAAGCCCCTACTCTGACAAGGTAATTACCGATCTCGGTCGGCTACAAGCCTTGTAGTATAGGCATTTGCTGGATGTGGCAAGTTGTCACACGCATAAATCATCACCCATAAAAAACGCCCAGCTCCGAAGGAGACTGGGCGCTTTTGAACGAAGCTGCGAATTAACGCTTCGAGTACTGCGGACGCTTACGCGCTTTACGCAGACCGACTTTCTTACGTTCAACTTCACGAGCATCGCGAGTTACGAAGCCTGCTTTGCGCAGAGCGCCACGCAGAGTTTCGTCGTATTGCATCAGTGCGCGAGTGATACCGTGGCGGATTGCGCCAGCTTGACCACTTACACCACCGCCGATCACGGTAACGAAGATGTCGAATTTCTCAACAGTCTCAGTCAATTCCAGCGGCTGACGAACTACCATGCGGGCAGTTTCGCGACCGAAGAAATTATCCAGGGAGCGGTTGTTGATGGAGATGTTACCAGTACCCGGACGCAGGAAAACGCGTGCGGTTGCAGTCTTACGACGGCCAGTGCCGTAGTTTTGAGTCGCCGACATAATGAACTATTCCGTTAAAACTTCAGTTCTTGGGGCTGCTGAGCAGTATGAGGGTGAGCAGCGCCCGCATAGACTTTCAGCTTACGGTACATGTCGCGACCCAGCGGGTTTTTAGGCAGCATGCCTTTAACCGCGGTCTCGATCACGCGCTCAGGAGCTTTGGCGATCAGCTTTTCGAAGTTGATCGACTTAATCCCGCCCGGGAAACCGGAGTGAGAGTAGTACATTTTGTCAGAGGTTTTGGCACCAGTGACACGGATCTGCTCAGCATTGATAACAACGATGTAGTCACCGGTGTCAACGTGCGGAGTGTATTCCGGCTTGTGCTTGCCACGCAGACGGCTCGCGATCTCGGTGGCCAGACGACCCAGGGTCTGACCAGCAGCGTCGACGACAAACCAGTCGCGCTTTACTGTTTCTGGTTTAGCAGTAAAAGTTTTCATTCTTTATAGCCTCAGGGGCCGCCCTGTAAATTAGACGGCGGATCTTACTGAATAGTGCGTACTTTGACAAGTCAAAGGCAGCCGGGTACAGACGCTATCGGGGGCTCGGGTCAGCGCGTCCGTTCAACGGCAAGATTCTTCGGCAGGCGGCGCATCACTTCCACTGCAGAAAGAGGTCGGCAATTATCCAGATTGCGGAAAAAATTACAACCTGCTTTTATGATTCTTTCCCCCAAGGAGCACCCTATGGACTACCGCCAGCTAGGCCGAACCGACCTGAATGTCAGCGCAATTGCCCTCGGAACCATGACCTGGGGCGAGCAGAACACCCAGGATGAAGCCTTCGCGCAGATTGAGTACGCAAAAAACGCAGGGATCAATTTCATCGACACCGCCGAAATGTACCCGGTGCCACCCAAGGCCGAGACCTACGCCACCACCGAGCGTTACATAGGCAACTGGTTCAAGGCCCGCGGCGATCGTGCCGACTGGATACTGGCCAGTAAAATCGCCGGCCCCGGCAATGGTATCGACTACATCCGCGATGGCCAGCTCAAACACAACCGCACCCATATCGTCCAGGCGCTGGATGCGAGCCTCAAACGCTTGCAAACCGACTGGATCGACCTCTACCAGCTGCATTGGCCCGAGCGCAGCACCAATTTCTTTGGCCAACTGGGCTATACGCACCATGCTGACGAGCAGTTCACTCCGCTTGAAGACACCCTCGAAGCCCTCGACGAGCAAGTAAAAGCGGGCAAAATCCGACACATCGGCCTGTCCAACGAAACCCCGTGGGCCACGATGAAATTCCTGCAACTGGCCGAGAGCCGGGGCTGGCCGCGAGCCGTTTCAATCCAGAACCCCTACAACTTGCTCAATCGCAGCTTTGAAGTCGGCCTGGCTGAAATCGCCATTCGCGAACAGTGCGGCCTGCTCGCCTACTCCCCGCTGGCGTTCGGGATGCTCTCCGGCAAGTACAACGCAGGCGCCCGCCCTCCAAAGGGCCGCCTGAGCCTCTACAGCCGCTTCTCGCGCTATTCCAACCCGCAGGCCGTGGCTGCCCGAGCGCTATGTGGCGCTGGCTCGTCAACACGGCTTGGATCCGGCGCAAATGGCCCTGGCTTATGTGACGCAACAGCCGTTCGTCACCAGCAATATCATTGGCGCAACCACGATGGCGCAACTTGAGAGCAACATCGACAGCATCAAAATAAAACTCTCGGACGAAGTACTGGCAGGTATCGAGGCCATTCACAAAGCGCAGCCAAACCCCGCGCCTTGACACCCGCCCCGTAGCAGCGGCTGGCGATGGCTTGCGCCGCTACCGGCCGCCGCTGTATCGCTGGCCAGGTGACACGCGACTTGAACGGACGAAAGTCCACGTGGCGCAGGGCGGCTGCCATGAAACGGGAACAGCCCCTAGACACACAGGATAAAAAATAAGACGATCCAGCCGTAAGTTGACCAATTTCACCTATAAGAATAATCAAATCATGTCTACTCATCTCACCGCGCCCTTGCGGCGCGTCAGCATATTGGCCATCGATCGGGTTTTTGCCTCGACACTGATGCAAGCCAAGGATTTCTTTCACCTCGCCAGCCTGCGCCACGGCAAACAGCTTGGCCAAGGCCTCAACGCTACCTTCGAAACACGGCTCGTCAGCCCTGACGGCCTGCCTGTCAGCAGTTTCAGTAATGTGATGCTTCCAGTGGACGGCAGCCTCGAAGACACAGACATCATCATCCTCCCCGCCTTTTGGGACGATTTCGACACACTGTGTGAGCGCTATCCGCAAATTTTGCCCTGGTTACGCGCACAACACGCACGCGGCGCCGTGCTCTGCGCTGAAGCCACTGGCGTGTTCTGGCTGGCAGAAGCCGGTTTGCTGGAGGGCAAGGAAGCGACAACCTACTGGCGATTTTTCAACAGCTTCGCCGAGCGCTTCCCGGGCGTTCATCTGAATCAAGACAAACACCTGACAGATGCTGACAATTTGTATTGCGCGGGGGGGCCGACCTCAGCCTGCGACCTTTACATTTACCTGATCGAACGCTTCTGTGGCGCCAATATTGCCCAGGCCGTCGCACGCGACATCCTGTATGAAGTGCAACGCAACTACGCCCCCGGCCGCATCGGGTTTGGCGGGCAAAAGCTGCATCAGGACGTGATCATTCTGCAAATCCAGCACTGGCTCGAAGAACACTTTGCCGACAAGTTCCGCTTCGAGGACGTGGCTCGCGAGCACGGCATGAGCATTCGTAATTTTATGCGGCGCTTCCAGCTGGCGACAGGCGACAAACCCTTGCATTACCTGCAACGCCTGCGCATAGAGACCGCCAAAGGGCTGCTTTCGGCCACCCGCAAAAGCATCAAGACCATCAGTTACGACGTGGGGTACGACGACGCCAGCTTCTTTGCGCGCTTGTTCCGGCAACACACCGAGCTGTCCCCCAACCAATACCGCCACCAATTTCAACAAGCCGCGTAGCCGGCCGCAACGCACATCGCCAAACAAAAAAGGCCTGCATCAGCAGGCCTTTCTCATGAAGTGCTCGACTAAGGCTTGTGCGCCCGCGTCAGGTATTCGTGGGATTGCATCTCCAGCAGACGACTCAGGGTGCGCTGGAATTCAAAATTCAGACGCCCGCCCTTGTACAAGTCCTTGAGCTCGACTTCAGCCGAAATGATCAGCTTGACGTTGCGATCGTAAAATTCGTCGACCATGTTGATGAAACGGCGCGCAATGTCATCCGTTTTCACGTCCATCTGCTCAACGCCGCTGAGGATCACCGCATTGAAGATCTTGCCCAGTTCAATGTAATCGTTCTGGCTACGAGGGCCATCACACAGCTCGCGGAACTCAAACCAGGCCACGTCATCGCACGTACGCAAGGCGCGAATGGTGCGGTTCTCGATGATCAAGTCATCGTTTTCCACAGCACGGGTCGAGTTATGTGTGAGCGCTTTAAAGCTCTCGCGCAGAGATTTTTCCGACGCTTCATTGAGCGGAAAGTGAAACAGCTCAGCTTGTTCCAGATGGCGCAGGCGGTAGTCCACACCACTGTCAACGTTGACGATCTCGGTGTTCTGCTTGATCAGTGCAATGGCAGGCAAGAAGCGCGCGCGCTGCAAACCGTCTTTGTACAAACCATCAGGCACGATGTTAGAAGTCGCAACCAGAGTGACACCGTTTTTGAACAGCTCTTCCATCAGCGTCCCGAGAATCATGGCGTCGGTAATGTCCGACACAAAGAACTCATCGAAACAAATCACCCGCGCCTCGTCGGCAAAACGCTTGGCAATGATGGTCAGCGGGTTTTTTTCGCCATTCAGGGTGCGCATTTCTTCATGCACACGCTTCATGAAGCGGTGGAAGTGCGTACGAACCTTCTGCTTAAACGGCAGGGCATCGAAGAACGTATCAACCAGATAAGTCTTGCCCCGCCCTACGCCACCCCAGAAGTACAGGCCTTTGACCGGCGTCTGGTCCTTTTTGCCGAACAGCTTGCCGAACAGGCCCGGCTTGCTCTGCGAAGAGGCAACCAGATCGTCGTACAGACGCTGCAAATGGCGTACGGCGTTTTCCTGCGCGGCATCGTGGAAGAAGTCCGGGCGTTTCAGATCAGCTTGATATCGTTCTAGAGGCGTCATAATTCGTTAGCAAGGCAACAAAAACGGGCCGTCACTGTAGCGACGGCCCTGGGGAATGGCAATCGGACCTGAGGCGAATCGCCGCACTTTCTTAATCCTGTGCAGGCACCAGCGCCGCACGCAGGGTCTCGATGGCTGCATCACGGGCGACGCTGTCGGCGAATTCCGGGCTGTCCGCCACGCATTCTCCTGCCAGCCACACACTGAAACTCGAGTCCTGGGTGCGCACGTCCAGCGGCTCGCCGGATTGCAGTTGCTTGGTCACCTGCCCTGCCGCCTTACCATCGGCAAAGCGGCGCGACAGCAACAATTGCTCACCGTCGGTGGCCAGCAAGCGGAAGCGGAAGCTGCCGTCTTCGTCACGGAAGCTGACAAAGCGCGGGCCTTTGCTGGCTTTCTTCTTGGTCGCTGTCGTGGCCTGCGCCGCACTGACAAACGAACGCAGGCCGACGGCTTCGCGTAACTGCGCCAGGAAAGGCGTTGCAATGGAGCGAGCCTTGCGGGCTCCGGCCAGCAGAATGTCTTCCATGTCGGATGGGCGCGACATCAATTCGTGATACCGCTCGCGAGCCTCGCCCAATTCGGCGTCCAACAGCTTGAACAGGCGCTCTTTGGCTTCACCCCAACCCAAGCCCTGCAACAGCTCGCTGCGGAACTCTGCCGTCTGCGCGGGGGTGGAGAACGCCTGATACAGCGTGAACAAATGCGAGTTGTCCGGATCCTTGGCTTCGCCGGGCGCACGGGAGTCGGTCACGATGCGCGAGATGGCGTTTTTCATGTCTTTAGCGCTGGTGAACAACGGGATCGTGTTGTCGTAGCTTTTTGACATCTTGCGCCCATCAAGACCGGGCAAGGTGGCAACGCTTTCTTCAATCAGCGCTTCAGGCATGGCGAAAAAATCGTTGCCGTTGCCAAACAGGTGATTGAAACGCTGGCCGATATCACGGGCCATTTCAACGTGCTGGATCTGGTCGCGACCGACCGGCACCTTGTTGGCATTGAACATCAAAATATCGGCAGCCATCAGCACCGGATAGCTGTACAAGCCCATGCTGATACCGGCGTCCGGGTCTTCGCCGTTTTCCAGGTTTTTATCCACCGACGCCTTGTAAGCGTGAGCACGGTTGAGCAGACCTTTAGCCGCTACGCAGGTCAACAGCCAGGTCAGCTCAGGAATCTCGGGGATGTCTGATTGACGGTAAAACGTCACGCGCTCGACATCCAGACCCGACGCCAGCCAGGTCGCCGCGATTTCCTGACGCGAGCGCTGGATGCGCTGCGGGTCATCGCATTTGATCAGCGCGTGATAGTCCGCCAGGAAGTAAAACGAGTCGGCGTTGCTGTCACGGCTGGCCACGATGGCCGGGCGAATTGCACCGGCATAGTTGCCCAGGTGCGGCGTACCGGTGGTGGTAATACCGGTGAGGATTCGAGTACGAGTGGTCATAGGTAATCGCTTATCAGACTGCAATCAATTCGAAAGGCGTGGCAGCACCAACTCTTTGAGTTCAGGCAGCTTGCCGTGAAAAAAGTGTCCGCATTCTGCCACTTTCAGCAGCTCATGGGGGCGCGAGAGGTCTTCGGACCAGTCGTAAACCAGATGCGGATCGATCACTTCATCGGTTTGTGGCTGGATCACGGTCAATGCGCATTCGTGGGGCAACGCATCTTCGTCACGCAGACGCATCACCGCCGGTGCAATCATGAACACGTGTTTAAGGGCTTCGCCTTCGGCTTCAAGCCGGCCGCCCAAACTTGCAGCCACAAATCCGCCAAACGAAAAACCCAGCAACGTGATCGGCAGATCCGGGTGTTTGGCACGCAGCCAATGAGCCGCCGCCAACGCATCATCGACTTCGCCGGTGCCCATGTCATGGCGGCCTTGACTGGCGCCGGTGCCACGATAATTAAACCGCAAGGTAGTCAGGCCAGCATCGCGGGCCGTGCGCTGAAGGGTTGAAACCACTTTATTCATCATCGTCCCACCCTGTACCGGGTTGGGATGGCACAGCAGCGCAAGGCCTTTTGCTTCGGGCTGATCGAGGTATAACGCTTCCAGATGGCCCACCGGGCCATCAATCAAAAGGGGGGTTTCGCGGGTAAGCAAGAAGGAACTCCGTGACCTCAAATTGGGTCGACTCGTCTAGCTGATAGATTCTGTCTGACATATTTGCGAGTGCATCGCGGTATACAGCGCAGGTCCGAGCCGTTAACGTAAAGCAAAGCCGTTTATAGAGGAAGGACTCGTGGAACACTCGCTCTTGATTTGGTTGTTGCCGACTCTAGCCTTGGTTGCAGGTGTCGCCATTGGTTTTCTGGTCGCTCGTCTTCTGCCCAATGCCGCGCCTAACCGCACGCAGCGCCAGCTAGATGACATCCAGGAACGTTTTGACAGTTATCAGAATGAAGTGGTCACCCACTTCAACAGCACCGCCAATCTGGTGAAGAAACTCACTCAGAGCTATCAGGATGTGCAAGACCATCTCGCCGAGGGCGCCAACCGTTTGGCCCTCGACGAGCAGACTCGCCAACGCCTGCTGGCCGCACTGCATTCCGAAGCGCCTCAGCCGCACCGCGAGCGCCTTACCCCGCCGCACAGCTCAGAGCCGCCATTGGACTACGCGCCGAAAACCCCGAACGCCCCCGGCATGCTCGACGAGCATTACGGCCTGAAGAAGTAATTCATCCGGTAAAGCGTTCACCAAAAAGCCCCGCGATGAAGATCGCGGGGCTTTTTGTTGTGCATCGGGCTGTGACCGTTGAAGGTTTGCATGGCAAACCGTCTCACAAAACCTGCACGCTCTCCGTCAAAAACGGCTAAAAACGAGGCTTACGGGTATTGCTGAACCTGACCTTGTTGCTGGTAGTTCATGCCTGGAATCGGCGCCAGGGTGATCTGAACACGTCGGTTTTGAGCCCGGCCATCAGGGGTCGCATTGCTGGCAATCGGGTCCGCAGGACCTTTACCTGTGACAGACAAATACTGGCCACTGACACCCTGAGACGTCAGATAAGTGGCAACGCTCTGCGCACGCTGCTGAGACAGCTGCATGTTGTAGTTGTAGTTACCGGTGCTGTCGGTGTAACCGACAATTTGAATCTGTTGCTGGTTATTGAGTTGCTTCAGCGAGTTGGCCAGGCTATTGAGCGGCTGGTAGAAGCTGGGCGAAATGTTCGCTGAGCTGGTCGCGAACGTAATATTGCCCGGCATGACCAAAGTGATGTTGTCACCCTGACGCTGAACTTCTACACCGGTGTTGGCCATACTGGCGCGCAGTGCAGCTTCTTGCTTGTCAGCGTAGTAGCCATAACCCGCGGCCCCCAGACCCGCAACGGCAGCGCCGATCAGTGCGCCCTTGCCACGGTTGTTGTGGTCAATGGCAGCCCCCGCCACTGCACCGGCCAACGCGCCCAGTCCGCCATACTTGGCCGTCTTGCTCATGCCCGTCGATGCCTGACCCTGATTGTCATACGGGTTGGGCGAGGCACAGCCGGCCAGCAAAGCAATGGCACTGGCGGCCACGATCAAACGACTCGAAATAAACATGGTGAAGCTCCTACTCAATACTTTCTGGGGGCAGAGGTCGTTGGCAATGGACCTCTGTGGGCGTTGGAACACAGCCAACGTTAAAAATTCCATTGGCTGATCAAGCACGTACAAACGGGTTTTCGCGCATCTCATCGCCCAGACGGGTGTCAGGGCCGTGACCCGTAATCACGGTGGCATCTTCATCCAGCGTATACAGACGCTGCTTGATGGAACGTACGATAGTTGCCTGATCGCCACCCCACAAATCCGTACGGCCAACACCACGACGGAACAGCGTGTCCCCGGCAATCAACAGTTTTGCATCAGCAAACCAGAAGCTCATGGAGCCAGGCGTATGCCCCGGCGTGTGAATCGCCACGCCACACCCGCACGCCAGTTCTTCATCGTCGTCAAGCCAGCGATCCGGTGACGGCACCGGTGTGTAGGGGACGCGAAACAACGTGCACTGCATTTCAAGGTTGTCCCACAGGAACTGATCCTCTTTGTGCAGATGCAACGTCGCCCCGGTTTTCTCCTTGAGCTGACCCGATGCCAGGAAATGGTCCAGGTGCGCATGGGTGTGGATGATGCTCACTACCTTCAAACCATGCTTCTCCAGGCGCGCCAGAATCAATTCATGATCGCCACCCGGGTCGACCACAATGGCCTTTTTCGTCACCGGATCGCCGATGATCGTGCAGTTGCACTGCAAAGGGCCGACGGGGAATGTTTCACGGATCAGCGCAGGCGGGTTATTCATGGTTCGGGGTTCCAAAGCGGATAAAACGGTTTAAAACTTGACCCCGACGCTTAACGCCATGAAGTCGCGATCACTCAAGGTGTTGTAGCGGCCGCCAAAAAAATTGGTGTACGACACGCTGCTGGTGTAGGTGTTCTGGTATTCGGCATCCAGGCCGATGCTGACCGCTTTTCGGCCTTCTTCGAACGTGGCCGCGGGGCCGGGTGCGTAACCGCTGACGTCGTGGGACCACGCCACAGCGGGTTTGAGATTGATGCCCGGCAGCACGCTGTTGTATTCCCACACGGCCCGCGCCCGATAGCCCCACGAATTGGCCGTGGTAAAGCCATCGTTACCCTCCTGACCGAACACCGGGTCGCGGCCATAGCGCTTATCGGATCGGCTTTCCAACCCGGCAACGTGAGTAATGCCAACTTCCCCGGTCAGAATCAGCCGATTGGCGCCCATGGCGTTGTCCAGAATGTGCGTCAGCGAGGTCTGAAACTGGGTGATCTCTTTACGCCGATAGCCTGCGGCATCGGCCCCCGGCGTCACGCTCAACGGGGACGCATCCGCCAACCCCGGCAGCAAGGTGACATTGGCGTACAGCAAATCATCGGTATTGAGTTGCACCGGCGCATTTGGACGATAGCTCAACTCCCCTTTCCACGCCGTGCCTGTGGATAACGTGGTTGCGAAACTCATGCCGTACAGCCGAATGTCTTCGGGGTATTCGACGTAGTAACTGGCATTGCCCGCGACCTGCATCGAGCCCAGGCTGCCAGCGGCAGACGCCGCGTTGTACACCGCCTGCGAAGCCGCACGGCCGCTGATGATCGGATCACGACTGTGGTAGTTCATGAAGAACGCGCCGAACTCAGTGTCCAGCGGGTCGAAGCGATAGTGCATGGCCAGTCCGAACTGCCCGCTGTTGCGCGCGTTACGATCCGCATCCCGACGCACCAATACACCTTCGTTGTTGATGTCGACCCCGGCCGAGGTCAGCGCCGCCAGGTCGGCCACCGCCAGGGCTGAACGCGCGCTCATCACCCGGTAGTTGCCGCTACAGCCGTCCGCAATCACATCCGATTGCGAGAAAAATGTCCCGCAGTTGTCGGCCTCGGACTGCTCCCAGTCCAACTGATAAAAACCTTCCACCGATAACCGGTCGGTGAGATTTTGCGACAGGTAGAACAGGTTGACCGGCACCAGGCCGTCCTTGTACTCGGTGCCCGGACGGCGATAAGCCGACGCATCCGTCGGATTGATGGCATTGATCCCGCCGCCGATGAAAGCACTTTCCCCCCAACTGACCACTTGCTTGCCCAAACGTACGGCGCCGGGTTGATCGGCAATCACATAGTTGTGGTACACGAACGCATCCAGCCACTGCGCGCCAGCGGATTGCGCCGAGGCACGACGGCCTTTGTCGCTGATGTCCTTGAACGGGCGGCTGTCATCTTGCAGTTCGAAGTCGTACCAATACTTGCCACGCACATAGAGGCCGCTGTCGCCGTACTTCAGCTCCAGCCCGTGAACCCCCATGAATAATTTGGAAAAGGTTTCGCCGCGCTTGAAGTTCAATCGGCCATCGTCGGAAATTTGCGAGTGGCCAGTGCCACCATTATTGGCACCGATCAATGACTGATCGGCCTTGGCGGTCGACCAACTGGCGCCAATCGATAACTCGGAATCGAGCTGAGCTTCGACGTCCCCGACGTTAAAGCTCAGCCCCCAGGCGGGCCCGGCGAGCGTCGCGGCAAAGCTGACTGCCAGCGGCAGTTGGGCGCGACGCCAGAACCGGTTGACTGAGGGCATTGATACTTCTCCGAGGGCACGTCGCAATAGGCCCGCAAGGATGAAGGAAAACCAGATTTTGACAAGATCCTCGACGCATATGCCCCTCACCCACGGTCGTTGCATGCTTCAGCGGCTACAGGGTTTGTGAAACCTGATGGCGAATCCTTTTTTTATCGAGCTTGCCGACACTGGTCTTGGGGATTTCAGTCACCAGCACGACCTGAGCGGGCACCGCCCAAGGGCGCAAAGAACCCGCATCGACAAAAGGCTGAAGGTGGTCTTTGAGCGCCTCAGCATCCAAACGGGCATCTTCTGCCAGCACCAGCATTGCCACTGGCCTCTCACCCCACTGCGCATCGGGCACACCCACCACGGCCACCTCGCGCACCTGCGCGTGACGACCGATCAAGTCCTCCAGTTCCAGCGACGACACCCACTCGCCACCGCTCTTGATGACGTCCTTGATCCGGTCACGAATGTCGATCGCCCCGCGACGGTCGAGGGTTGCCACGTCGCCGGTGTGCAGCCAGCCGCCCGCCCACAACTCGGCGCCCTTTTCGGGCTCATGTAAATAACTGCCGGTCAGCCACGGCGCACGCAACACCAGCTCCCCTTGGGTTTCGCCGTCATGGGCGAGGAACTGCCCGTGTTCATCCACAAGGGCCACATCCACCAGCGGCCCCGGCACCCCTGCGCGAATTCTGTGACTGATGCGCTCATCCTCCGGCCCCGCGCATGCGTGGTCGTCCAGGTGCGCGCAAGCCACCAGCGGACCGGTTTCGGACATGCCGTAAGCCCCCATCAACTCAATGCCGCGGGCCTTGGCAGCGGCGAATAGCGTACGGCTCAATGCGCTGCCGCCGATAATGATTTTCCACCCCTTGAAGTCAGTGCCCTGGGCGTTTGGTGCGTTAAGCAGCATTTGCAAAATGGTCGGCACGCAATGAGAAAACGTCACCTGTTCGCGTTCCCAGAGCGCAACTAACCGTTCCGGCTCATATCGCCCCGGATACACCTGCTTAAGCCCCAGCAGGGTGGCCAGATACGGCATGCCCCACGCATGCACGTGAAACATCGGTGTGATCGGCATGTACACGTCGCTGCCGCCGAGCAACCGCTCAGCCGGCACGCTGCCGAGAATGGTCGAGATCCCGAGGGTGTGCAGCACCAGTTGCCGGTGGGTGAAATACACCCCTTTGGGATTACCGGTCGTGCCTGTGGTGTAAAACGTGGTGGCCACCGAGTTCTCATCGAACTCTTCAAACCTGTAGTCAGGGCTCGCGGCCGCCAGCAGTTGCTCGTACTCCCCGACGCAATTGGGCAACTGCCCTGCGGGCTCAAACGTGTCCGTCAGCAACAGGGTTTTCTCGACCGTGGTCAATTGCGCGGCGATGCTCTGATACAGCGGCACGAAATCACTATTGACCAATACAAACCGGTCTTGCGCGTGGTTCATCGTGTAAAGGATTTGTTCGGCAGATAAACGCACGTTGAGGGTGTGCACCACCGCTCCGAGCATCGGAATGGCGAACATGCATTCCAGATAACGATGGCTGTCCCAATCCATCACCGCCACGGTGTCACCTGCTTTGACACCGGCAGTTGTCAGCACATTGGCCAACCGGGCAATCCGCTCGTTGAGGGTGTCGTAGGAATAACGCCGCAGGTCGCGATAGACGATTTCCCGCGACGCTTCATAGCGCCGCCCGGACAACAGCAATTGCTTGATCAGCAGCGGGGCTGCATGCGCCGCTTGGGTGGGCGCAATAATGCGAGTCTGCAACATGAGAAACCCCCAATGAGAAAACGATCAACGTCGCCTTGGGGGTAACTCTAGTCGGCAGTGACAAAAACCCATTAATTCACAGCGGTGATCAGGGCTTAAAGCCTCAATGCATTTCGGTAAAGGCCAGTTTCACGCCCAGCGCGACCAGAACTGCGCCCATGGTGCGATCAAACCAGTGGCCCATGCGCGCAAACCCTGTGCGTACACGTTGATGACTGAACAGCATGGCCACCATGCAGAACCACAGCCCGGTCGCGACAGCCAGGTACACGCCATACCCGGCCTGAATCGACAGCGGCGTATGCGGGTTAATCACTACCGTAAACAGCGACAGGAAAAACAGCGTGGCCTTCGGGTTCAAGCCATTGGTCACAAACCCCGACGTGAACGCGCCGCGCGCCGTACGTTCGCCCACCGGCAGCGAAGAGGCCACGGCGGCAGGATCAGCGGGTTTGGCACGCAGCGCCTTGATCCCGATGTACAGCAAGTAAGCTGCCGCCAGCCATTTGAGTGCGTTAAACAACACAATCGATTGCGACACGATGATGCCGATGCCAAGCAGCGAATAACCGACATGAACAAAAATCGCCGTGCCAACCCCGAACGCCGTGAACATGCCTGCGCGGCGACCGTGGGTCACGCTTTCACGCACCACCACGGCAAAATCCGGGCCCGGGCTGGCCACCGCCAACAGATGAATCAGGGCGACGGTCAAGAATTCTGTCCAATACATGCACGGCTCCATTACAAATTGTTTCTTCTGATAGGCTCGCCACATTACGCCTTCATTTCACCGCACAAAAGGTACAGTTGATGACTAACACTCGCCGCGCCGTGTTCCTGGATCACACCTCACTGGATCTGGGCGATCTGAACCTCAGCCCGTTGCGTGAATGCCTGGGCGATCTGCACCTGTACGCCGACACTACCCCTGAAAACGTCATCGAACGCCTGCAAGGCGCCACCGTGGCCATCAGCAATAAAATCCTGCTGGACGCTGACACCCTCGCGGCGTGCCCGCAGCTAAAACTGATCCTGGTCGCCGCCACAGGCACCAATAACATTGACCTGGAAGCCGCACGCGCCCACGGCATCGTTGTGGCAAATTGCCAGGGTTACGGCACGCCCTCGGTGGCGCAACACACCTTGATGCTGCTGCTCGCACTGGCCACACGCCTGCCCGACTATCAAAAAGCGGTGTCTACCGGGCAATGGCAAACGGCCAAACAATTCTGCCTGCTGGACTTCCCGATTGTGGAGCTGGAAGGCAAGACCCTTGGCCTGTTGGGTCATGGCGAGCTGGGCAGCGCCGTCGCAAAACTGGCCGAAGCCTTTGGCATGCGCGTGCTGGTCGGGCAAATCCCCGGGCGACCGGCACGCGCTGATCGCCTGCCACTGGATGAACTCTTGCCGCAGGTCGATGCGTTGACGTTTCACTGCCCGCTCAACGAACACACGCGGAATTTGATCGGCGCCCAAGAGTTGGCACTGCTCAAGCCCGGCGCGTTCGTGGTCAACACCGCTCGCGGCGGCATGATCGACGAACAGGCCCTGGCAGACGCCCTGCGTAGCGGCCATTTGGGTGGAGCCGCCACCGACGTGCTGAGCGTAGAACCGCCCCGCGACGGCAACCCGCTGCTGGCGGCAGACATCCCGCGCCTGATCATCACGCCCCACAGCGCTTGGGGCAGCCGTGAGGCGCGGCAGCGAATTGTGGGCCAATTGACTGAAAACGCTCACGCGTTCTTCAACGGTACAGCGCTGCGGGTCGTCAGTTGATAAACTGCGCCCCTTTTTTGAGGAGCAGATTATGGATCCGCGCAGTGAAGTACTGCTTCGTCAGCCTGATTACTTTCAGGGCGAGGTGCTCTTGGTGGGCCTGCCACCTGACGACGTACTCGGCCGCTTACCGAACGCCCACGGCTGGTGCTGGCATGCTGGCGACCAGGCCGCGCTGGAGGCTCGCTTTGCCGGGCGCGTGCATTTTGGGGTCGATGTTCCGGCGCGCGCGTTCGACACTGCCGTCGTGTATTTGCCCAAGTCCAAAGAGCTGAGCGACTACGTACTCAAGGCCGTGGCCGCACGCCTGCCCAATGCCGATGTGTTTCTGGTGGGCGAGAAGAAAGGCGGCATTGAAGGCGCCTCCAAACAACTGATCCCGTTCGGCAAGCCGCGCAAGCTCGACAGCGCACGGCATTGCCAGTTGTGGCAAGTCACTGTGGTCAATGCGCCGCAAGCACCGGTCCTGGCAGACCTTGCGCAGCATTACGAACTGGCACTGGAAGAAGGCCCGCTGAACGTGGTCAGCCTGCCCGGCGTGTTCAGCCACGGCCGTCTGGATCGCGGCAGCGCCCTGCTGCTGGAGCACCTCGACAAACTGCCCAGCGGTCACGTACTGGATTTTGGCTGCGGCGCAGGGGTATTGGGCGCAGCGGTCAAGCGTCGCTACCCGCACAACAGCGTCACCCTGCTCGATGTGGATGCGTTTGCTACCGCCAGCAGCCGCCTGACGCTGGCGGCCAACGGCCTGGACGCTGAGGTGATTTGCGCAGACGGTATCGATGCCGCGCCGATGGAGCTCAACACTATTCTGAGTAACCCACCGTTCCATGTAGGCGTCCATACCGATTACCACGCCACGGAAAACTTGCTGCAAAAAGCGGTCAAACATCTGAAAAAAGGTGGCGAACTTCGGATTGTTGCCAATAGCTTCCTGCGCTACCAGCCACTCATTGAAGAGCAATTCGGGGCCTGCACCGTCAAGACTGAAGGCCAGGGATTTCGGATTTACAGCGCCAAACGTCGATAAAACAAATTAATAAACAAGGCTTGCCGGATCGGATTTGCATAGGCAGAATCCGCTCCGTCCTAGGGGAGTAGTCTCCCACGAGCGCCATGCTCGTCCGGCATACGTCAACATACTTGGTCAACAGACCATGGCGTATGCGACCCAGGAGTCCGCACAGACGGACCGGGGTTTGACAAGACCTATGACACGAACACCTTACCCGGGGCGGGAAGGCTGTACGTGTCATAGCCGTGTCGACCCGCCCCTGGAAACCACCTGATGATGCTCGACTCCTTACTCGTTCCGACTGCAATCGTTGCCTTGGCCGAAATCGGCGACAAGACGCAGCTGCTCGCCCTCATTCTCGCCGCCCGCTTTCGCAAGCCGTGGCCAATCATTGCCGGCATCGTGGCCGCGACCCTGGCCAACCACGCCGCCGCAGGTGCGGTAGGTGCCTGGTTCGGAAGTTTCTTCTCGGATGTGACCTTGCACTGGATCCTCGCAGCCAGCTTTGCGGCCACCGCACTGTGGACGCTGGTGCCGGACAAAATGGACGATGACGAAGCGAGCACGGCCCGCAAATTTGGCCCGTTCCTGACCACACTGATTGCGTTTTTCATCGCTGAAATCGGCGATAAGACCCAAGTGGCGACCGTGATGCTGGCCGCTCAATACCCGGATCTGTGGCTGGTGATTATCGGCACAACCCTGGGCATGTTGATTGCCAACGTGCCGGTGGTGCTGGCAGGTAACTTTGCAGCCGACAAGTTGCCGCTGACCCTGATTCGCCGGTTGGCGGCGACCGCCTTCTTCGTACTGGCCGCGGTGGCGGTGTACAAGGCAATGGCGATCAGCGGCTGGGTGTAGCCCCCCCCATCACCGGCCCTCTTCTTCGGGAAAGGGCCGGGCAACGCCAGGGGTTACTGGGTTTTTGGCGCTTGCTGATACAACGGCAACACCTTGGGAATCGCCGCTTCTAACGCGGCGATCCGGCTACTCGACGCCGGGTGGGTGCTCATGAATTCAGGCGGCGCACTTTGCGACGCTTGCGCCATTTTCTGCCACAAGGTGATGGCGGCATTCGGGTTGTAGCCCGCACGCGCCGCCAGCTCCAGACCAATCAGGTCTGCTTCGTTTTCGTTACTGCGGCTGTTAGGCAGCGTCAGGCTGTAATTGACCACGGTATCGGCCAGTTGCAGGCTGTCCTGCCCCAGCCCCAGCAATGCACCCGCACCCTGCTTCGCCATTTCGATGCCGTACGCTTTGGACATCGACTCGCGGCCATGTTCGCGCAATGCATGGGCAATCTCGTGGCCCATGACCGCAGCGATTTCATCGTCGTTGAGTTTGAGCTGATCAATGATCCCGTTATAGAAAATGATCTTGCCGCCCGGCCCGCAGCTGGCATTGAGCTCATCACTTTTGATCAGGTTCACTTCCCAATTCCATTGCGCCGCATCCGGGCGAAAGGCCGGGACCTGGGCAATCAGCCGGTTGGCGATCGTTTGCAAGCGCTTGGCATTGGCACTGGTTTTGTCCAGAACACCTTTGGTATTGGCTTCGCTGACGGTTTGTTGGTACGACTGGGCGTACATTTGATCCACTTGCTGACTCGACAGCATGCTGAACATGTACTGCTTGCGCTCAATGCCGACCGCACCGGCATTGGTGGTATTGACCGACTGACAACCGCCGAGCAACAGCCCTGCGCCCACCACGCACACTACCGCTAATTTACCCATCACGACTCTCCATAAAGATGGCGCGCATCGTAGCAGACACGCGCCTCAACCCGGCGTCAGACACTCGGGGGCATTAAGCTTGGGATCATTGACCAGATTAGCCAGCGGGCGCTCCCGCAACGGGGATTGCTGGCTGGCCAGCAGCGCCTGTAACACATGCAAAGGGGTTTGAGGATCCAGCCAGGCTTGCTGACCCGCCTCATCCAGAATCAACGGGCGCCGCTGACTGGCCGCCGCCTGAGTGATGACAGCCGTGCTCAACCATTCGTGGCCTTGCACCGGATAGGCCTCCCAAATCGCCGCAAAAAACAGTGAAGCGCCCTCACCGGGCGTCAGCCAGTACGGGCGTTTGCGCGTGGTGCCGCGCCACTCATAAAACCCATTGGCCGGCAGCAGGCAGCGACGCAAGCGAAAGGCGTCACGAAACATCGGCTGTTCCGCAACGGTTTCAGCTCGGGCATGGGCCGGTGTGCGAGACAGGTCCGTCAGCCAGGCCGGGGTCAGGCCCCAACGCGCCCGGGCCAGGGTTCGCTGGCCCGGCGCTTCGCCTGCGCGCACGATCAACACCGCATCATTGGGCGAGATATTCCATTGCGCCTGCTGATCCGCCGGAAAACCGGGCAAGGCTGCAAATGCAGGGTTCCAGCGAAACAGGGCAAAACGTCCACACATGGGGCTGTACAACTCTTTTCTATATAGCAGTGAACAAAGGGCCGTTAACACTCCAGCACATCGGGGTAGCTATCAGGCTCGTCGCCCTCAAAGGGCGAGGCGGCATTGTACGCATCGATCAGCTCGCGCGCGTAACGGGCGTGATCATCGGCCACGGCCAGTCCCAACAAACCCAGTGCCGGTAATTCGCCCGTGCCGCCGATCAGGTCACGCCCCTGAAGGGTCGCCGTAACCCCTTCGCTGGCGAGCATGCCCAGCAACAGCTCGGCTTCCATCAGGTTTTCAGGCTCGTAGATGCGCTGCATGACGGCTACTCGTTTTCGCTACGGACATCGAGCATCCACTCATGACCGTCGGTCTGGAGAGTGAAGACAATCGGCCGACAGCACACCGGGCAGTCTTCAATGTAGGTCTGGTCACCGCCCGAAAGATCCAGCACCGCTTCTGCCGGCTCACCACAATAAGGGCAATCGTACTGTTCGGTTTCAAGCATCGCGGTCTCCAGAGTGACTTGTGCGTATAATCGCCGGTCTATTTGCAGGGCTATTATTTTTGGCCTGCCTTGTTTACTTACCCTAGCCGTTTCCAACAAGAGAGCATGATGGGCGAATTCGATACCATCCGACCTTACGACGACGCCGAAGTCCCAGCCGTGCTGGCCCGGCTGCTCAGCGACAAGGCGTTTCTAGATATCCTGACCCACTTTCGCTTCCCGCGCCTGGCTGGCGCTTTCGGCTGGCTGTTAAAACCTCTTATAGCGCATCGCCTGCGTAAAGAGTTCGCTGGCGTGACCTCTGTCGCCACCTTGCAAGACAAAGTCGAAGTGTACGTCGACCGCACCATTGAACACGCGACCGATGGGGTGACCTACTCCGGCGTCGAGAATTTGAAGTCCGGCACTGCCTACCTGTTCCTGGCCAACCACCGCGACATCGTGATGGACCCGGCCTTCGTCAATTACGCGGTTTACCACGCAGGCCTGCCGACGCCACGTATTGCCATCGGCGACAACTTGCTGCAAAAGCCGTTTGTCAGCGACCTGATGCGCCTCAACAAAAGTTTCATCGTGCACCGTTCGATCACCGGACGCCGGGAAAAGCTCGCGGCCTATCAATTGCTGTCGGCGTACATCAATCACTCGATCCGCAACGATGGCGTCTCGATCTGGATTGCGCAGGCTGAAGGCCGCGCCAAAGACGGCGACGACCGCACGGATTCGGCCATCCTGAAAATGTTCCACATGAGCCGCAAGAACGAGCCGTTTGGCGAGGTGGTTCAGTCACTGAACATGACCCCCGTGTCGATCAGCTACGAATACGACCCGTGCGATCAGGCCAAGGCACGCGAGCTGTATATCCGAGCCACCACCGGCGCTTACACCAAGGCGCCCGGCGAAGACGACACCAGCATCGCCAACGGCATCACCGGTTACAAAGGCCGCGTGCACGTGAACTTTGCTGCCCCCGTGACTGAGTTTTTCGAAGACAGCAAGCTGTTGGCCGCCGAAATGGATCACCAGATCCTCGGCGGCTATCGCCTGTTCCCGGCGCACTACCTGGCGTATGCGCAGTGGGATGACGCAGACCCGCAACTGCAGGTGCCTGACGCCGCACAGGTGTTCCCGGCAGATGAATTGGCCAAGGCCCGACAAGAGTGGCAGCGCCGTCTGGACGCTTGCCCGGCCGAGCACCGCCCTTACCTGGTGCTGCAATATGCAATGCCGGTGCGCAACCAGTACCGCATCAAGGCAGGCCTGCCTTTGTAAAGCCCGCGTCTGTGGTCGCTGCCTCGTGTTGTACGGCGGCGACTACAGGCCCAACGCCTAAATTCTGCTGTCACCGTATCGTCATGTTAAGCGGTCACTCTGTGGCCCCTCGACACCGACACGGAGCTTGTCATGCTGCACGCAGAAAACCAGGACCGCCTCTATCTGATCGCCCCCAGCGACGAACAGCAGGCGTTGATCGAAGGGTTAGCCTTTAACGTTCAGGATCAGCATTGGCTGGTTTATTGCGCCCTCAGCGGTCACACCCATGTCGACTTGCCCGAACTGGACTTGCTCACGGGCGTCAGCCGTCTGGAGCTATACGCCGAAGCAGCTTGAACCCTTCGCGCACAAAAAAGCCCGAACTCACCGAGTTCGGGCTTTTTGCTTTCTACCGTTACTCGCCCAGCAAACGACCCACTGAAGGGTCTTTGAACACGCGGGTCAAGGCATCGCTCAATACGTCGCTGACCAGCTTGGTGTTGGTTTCCTGATTCGGCGCCATGCCGAAACGCTGATCCAGCGACGCGCCGTACCGACCGCTGTAAGTACGGCCACCGTTCTTCACGTCAGAACGGAACGTGGCACCAATGGTCGCTTCAGTCACGTACATGGAGTCTTTGGGGGACTGGTACTTCAGTTCCGCCAGGGTCACCGTCAATTGCGGGGCATTCATCGCATTGGTGGTCGGGGTGTAACCCAGCAAGCGGACGGCGGCTTCGGCCTGGGCTTGCAGTTTGGGGATCAGGTCCGCACTGCTGACACTGATCGCGCTGGTTTCCGGGTACATGCCACCGCGGGTGCCCAGCGTCGGCGACGGACGGCCATCGACCACGCGGACAACCACTGGCTGGCCGCGGCCGACTGGCGCGAGCTGAGTGGTCAGCTTGGGTTGCGGGCTAAGTTGTTGCGGGCTGTGGGCGCAGCCGACCAGCGTCAAACTGGTCACAGTGATCAAACCGAACAACAGGCGTTGCAACATGCTCATCTCTCCAGGGCAAGGTCAAACTGGTCGCCAGTATAGCGGGGCCACCGGCCTGCAAACCAGCCGCTTGCTGTCACCCGGCTGTCATGCGCAGTACATCAGTGCGTCACGTCAACGTGGCAATCTCGGGGCACTACTGAAAGAGGGGTTTGCCATGAACTGGTTAAAGTCGTTGCTGAGCACCACCCGCCCCCACCGCCACTTTGCACGCCTGGACAGCAGCGGTCGCTGCCGCGCGTTCAAGCACTGCACGCAACCGCCGGTCGGTGATGGCTGGGTCGAAATCTCAGAAGTTCGCCTGAACTGGTTGCACCAGGTTTTACCGCCTGACGCCCGTGTGACCTCGCCTGCAACGCGTTCAAGGGTGCAACCGATGTGGGGTGTTTGACTCAATCACCAATAAAAGTCATTTAACAGGATCAATTGCCGACGTTTCTTCGCTACAATCTCCCCCCGATTATAAGGACGTCTCCTGATCGGGCCCCGCAACACCGTTGATACGCAGGTATCAGCACCCCAAAATCGCCCACAGAGAGCCGCCCACACAGACTGTGTAGAGCTGGCGCTTGCTTTTTTTCATGCAAACCACCACCTGTTAACAGTCTGCAGAGCTGCCATGTTGCTCGGCCACTGCGTTGTTCGCCCGCTATGCCACACCTGCCTTGCAGGTCGTACACGGGTTTGGTGCCAGGCATGCGGCAGCCCTTTTTTGAGGTTCACGTCTTCAAAAGAGCGTGAAAAAAAACGGGTTTTCACAACTTCACAAGAGTGTGGCGAGCAAATGAAAAGTTTTGCGTCTGAACATGCACCATTAGCGTCTGTTACAGCCCCATCCAGCAGGTCTGAAGTCAGCTTTACCGCACACGACTGAAGCCTGTCCGCTTACGGATTTGGTTGCCCAAACGGACGCTCTTGACCTTAAGTCGAATTGCCTCCCGCCCTGTGAAGTGCGTTCATATGAACCTTCAAGGCCCGGTTGGTGGCGTCCGCTGAAGCAGCAAGCAATTGCGATGAATCGGACATGGCGATCCTGGCCACGCGTGACCCGAGGCTCCACCTGATCCACGCCTCGGACCACCTGGCAGCTATGCCGTCAATTTGGTGCCGTAGATTTTGGAGACGCGTTAATGGCGCATAACGAAGCAGTCGACGTAGTACTGGTTGGAGCGGGCATCATGAGTGCCACCCTCGCCGTACTGCTCAAAGAGCTCGACCCCGGCATTTCGCTGGAAGTAGTAGAGCAAATGGACTCAGGTGCTGCGGAGAGTTCCAACCCGTGGAACAACGCAGGCACCGGCCATGCCGGGCTGTGTGAGTTGAACTACACGCCCCAGGCGGCCGACGGTTCGATCGACATCAAAAAAGCTGTGCACATCAATGCGCAGTTCGAAGTCTCGAAACAGTTTTGGGCCCACCTGGCGCAACAGGGGACCTTCGGTTCCTGCAAGTCCTTCATTAGCCCGGTGCCTCACCTGAGCTTTGTGCAAGGCGAAAAAGGCGTGTCCTTCCTGAAAAAACGTTTTGACGTGCTGAGCCAGCACCATGCGTTTGCAGACATGGAATACACCGAAGACAAAGCTAAAATGGCCGAGTGGATGCCGCTGATGATGCCGGGCCGCCCGGCAGATGAAGTCATTTCGGCGACCCGTGTGATGCACGGTACAGACGTCAACTTCGGCGCCTTGACCAAGCAGTTGCTCAAGCATCTGGCCAGCGCTGCGGACACGCAAATCAAGTACAGCCAAAAAGTCACTGGCCTCAAACGCAATGGCAGCGGCTGGACGGTGAGCGTCAAGGACATCAATAGCGGCAACACGCGCCATATCGATGCCAAGTTCGTGTTCCTGGGCGCAGGCGGTGCCGCCTTGCCATTGCTGCAAGCCTCGGGCATCGAAGAAAGCAAAGGGTACGGCGGCTTCCCGGTGAGCGGCCAATGGCTGCGTTGCGACAACCCGGAAGTGGTCAAGCACCACCAGGCCAAGGTGTATAGCCAGGCCGCAGTGGGCTCGCCGCCGATGTCGGTCCCCCACCTGGACACCCGTGTCGTGGACGGCAAAAAATCCCTGCTGTTCGGGCCTTATGCCGGCTTCACCACCAAGTTCCTCAAGCATGGCTCGTTCCTCGACCTGCCGATGTCGATTCGCCTGGGCAACATCGGGCCAATGCTCGCCGTTGCGCGCGACAACATGGACCTGACCAAGTACCTGGTCAGCGAAGTGCGTCAATCGATGGAACAGCGCCTGGAATCCCTGCGCCGTTTCTATCCACAGGCCAAAGCCGAAGACTGGCGCCTTGAGATTGCGGGCCAGCGGGTTCAGATCATCAAGAAAGACCCGAAAAAAGGCGGTGTGCTGCAATTCGGTACCGAACTGGTCGCAGCCAAAGACGGTTCCCTGGCGGCACTGCTGGGTGCGTCACCGGGCGCATCGGTGACGGTATCGATCATGCTGGACCTGATCGAACGTTGCTTCGCGCAAAAAGCCACGGGCGAATGGGCTGCCAAGCTCAAGGAAATTTTCCCGGCACGGGAAAAGGTGCTGGAAACAGACGCCGAGCTGTACCGTGAAGTCAGCACTCGTAACTCCGAGTTGCTGGAACTGGTGGCGCCGAACACCAGCATCGCGTAACGCGACCTTCGGGTTTCACCGTCACGCTTAAACCCTCACCCTTTTTGGGGTGAGGGTTTTTTATTGTTCGCGCACCGGTGCCGGATCACGGCCCCATGGTGAACAGGATGCGCGTTCCGCCGTTCCTCACAAAGTCATCGTCGTCAGTGACGGGGATCAACTCCGCGCTACAGAGGCTCAATACCTGCCCCGTCGAACGGGCATTGACCTGACGATTGCCTCTCGGATTGTCCGGGGGGAGATGGCTAAAACTGAACACACACACGCGCTCACCCTGGCGATAACTGAACGACTCATTGCCACGCGATTGCGGCAAATAGTAGGTCAACTCCTGACTGCCACCCGGCTCAATGACAAAGTCATGCCCGGCATTGGCCGGGCTTTCCAACCACGGAAAATCCTTCCCGGGGGCAATCGCCGCAAAGGTCGCATTGTGAATCTCGACCTCAAGCACCTCATCCAGGGCCATTGCCGGCGAGGCCATCACCCCCAGGCTCAACCCCATCAACAGCCGAGTAATAAACCGTTTTATCGCTTTCAACGTTGAAATCCTTTCACTGTTTTTTGCACCGCCCATCCTGCTGATGAGCAGCGAACAGACTGCCTGTTGACTTGAGTATTGATCGCCCACGAAAAAACACCCGGCGATCAAGGCTGCCAGGGGTGTAAGACAAATCGGTAATAAGCGAAGAGTTTGGCGTCGCAGCCTTACAGGCCGCGACAACCGGCATACGTCAGGCGCGGGCGTTAGCGATCAGTTCGATGTACTCGGCAGCGTTGCGCTGATCCTTGATCACATCCACGAAGGTCTGGCCGTGTTCGTCCTTGCCATCGAGGTCAAAACCGGCTTCTTTAAAGAACGTGAGAAAACGCTCGAAATCGTCGATGCGCAATCCGCGATAGGCCTTGATCAATTTGTGCAGCGAAGGGGACGTCGCGTCCACGGGCTCGAAGTCCAGGAACAACTTGATCTGCTCATCGCCGATCTCATCGCCAATCAACTGTTTCTTGTCTTTACGCATGTCCGACTCCAGCTTGCTGATACTTCACGGGGCCCGCAGTTTACCCAAGCCTCAACGAGCGCGCACGCTGCCGGTGTGCAAGTCCGCCCAGATATGGCCGTTGGCATAGGTCAAAAACTGGCAATACACCGTGTCATTGCGCAGCAGATCCATCACCACGCGATACTGCGACATGGGGTACGACAGCGTCAGGGTTCTGGTTGTGCTGTCAAACGCGGGTTTTTTCAGGCTTTTGCTTTCTCCGTCAAACGAGATCAACACCTCGCGCACCGTCGCGCCCTGGCTCATCGGCTTGCCTTTCAAGCGGACAAATAATGGCGAGGTCACGGGAATCGGCTGTTGATTGGACTGGCGTTGACTGCCCACAACCACCGAATAGGACGTCACCAGCATCAACTGCTGCTGCTCAGGTTTTTCGGTGCGCAACTGCAGGTCATCAGCAGGCAAAAACTGCGAGTGCAACAGTTGAGTTGTCGCGGGCGCAGCAGCCAAAGGCAGGCTGGCCATCAACACAAGAGGTAGAACGTAACGCGATAAACGGCTCATGACGTGCTCCGCAAGTCGAAGCCAGCACTCTAGCACGCACATGGGCGAGACTCGCGAACGCGGCTGACATCAGCCTTAATGGCGAGTGCAGGGCCGTATGGACTAACCGGCCAATACGGCCGGCTTCATTGATAACCATAAGGCTCAGCGACGTACTGGTCGCTTCTGCAATTTGCGCTGCAAGGTGCGGCGGTGCATGCCCAGGGCACGGGCGGTGGCCGAAATATTGCCTTCATGCTCGCCCAATACGCGCTGGATGTGCTCCCACTGCAGGCGGTCAACCGACATGGGGTTGTCCGGCACCAGAGCATCCAGATCAGCATGCTGGGTCAACAGGGCTGCCAGTACGTCGTCAGCATCCGCAGGTTTGCACAAGTAGTTGCACGCGCCCCGCTTGATCGCTTCAACGGCAGTGGCAATGCTCGAATACCCCGTCAGGATCACCACCCGCATTTCCGGGTCAAGCTCCAGCAACTTGGGCAGCAACACCAGCCCCGAATCACCGTCCATTTTCAAATCCAGCGCAGCAAAATCAGGCAGATCCTGCTTCGCCAGCTCCAACCCTTCCTCCGCAGAACCCGCCGTGCTGACGCGGAAACCGCGCCGGCTCATGGCGCGCGCCATCACACGGGTGAACGTTGCGTCATCATCCACCAACAACAGATGCGGCAGTTCTTCGCCTTCGACCTGGATTTCTTCACTCATTTTCGTTTCCTCGGGCGACACGAGGCAGGCGCAGCTCGGTGAGCGTACCGCCATCCTCATGACTGTAGAGTTTTACCGAGCCGCCGGCGCGTGTCACGCTGGCTTTGCTCAAAAATAGGCCAAGGCCGAAACCTTTGCCCTTGGTGGTAAAAAAGGGTTTGCCAATTTGCTCGGCGATAGCCAACGGTACACCTGCACCGTGGTCGCGGATACTGATGGTCAAGTCCACCGCATCCCAGTCCACCGTGACTTCAAGGCCTTCCGGACAGGCGTCTGCTGCATTGTTGAGCAGGTTAAGCAAGGCCTGAGTCAAATCCGGCGGTGGCGCCAGGCGCGGAACCGGGGCATGCCCCAGGCACTTGAAGCGATAGGTCGCTTCAGGGCGCATCAAATGCCAGCGGTTCAAGGCTTCGTCCAGCCACTGGGTAACGTCCTGAACTTCAACCGCCAAGCGACGATTTGCTTCTGCCGCGCGCACCAGCTGTTGCAGGGTTTCCTTGCACAATTTGACCTGATCTTGCAACACGCTCAGGTCGTCCTGTAACTCTGGGTCCGGGTGTTCGCGGCGCATTTCCTTGAGCAATACGCTCATGGTCGACAGCGGCGTACCCAGCTCGTGAGCCGCGCCTGCTGCCTGGGTCGCCACGGCCAACAATTGCTTGTCACGTAGCCCCTCCTCTCGGCGCAGCGCACGCAGCTCCTCCTGACGCCGCAGCTCTTCGGCCATACGCGCAGCGAAGAAGGTGATGACGGCTGCCGAGAGGGCAAAACTCAACCACATTCCGTAGATCTGCAATTTTTCGCGGAAGAAAGCGCCCGTATCCAGCGGATAAGACTGCACCAGCAGCAACGTGTAGAGCGCCAGCGCGATCCCGGACAATGCCACGGAAAACCGCCACGGCAGCGTCACGGCAGCAATGGTCAACGGCACCAAGTAATAAGAAACAAACGGGTTGGTCGAGCCGCCCGAGAAATACAACAGTGCGCTGTGGATAAACAGATCACACGTCAGTTGCAGCGCGTATTCCAGCTCGGTGACAGGCCAGGTGGTGCGCAAGCGGATGGCGGTAAACGCGCACAACAGCATCGAGCACCCGAGGGTTATACACAGCTGAAACCAGGGCAGGGGCAGCCAGTCAAACAGGTAGGCGATCCCCACCGAACCCGCTTGGGCAGCGAGGACCAAGGTGCGGATAATCGTAAGGCGCCAGAGGTTCTGACGGGCAGCAGACATTAACTGTACGGGGGCGAGCATGAGCTCTCCTGATGAGCGCTCCAGGCGGATCGCCGGGAGTATAACCAAGCTGATGGCCCCGCAGGCAAAAGTGCGGCAATGGGCCACAGTGTTTTTTCACAAATACGGGCTACTCACCCCGCGCTTGCACGCGGTATGCCGTCTGCAACCCGACAAGCCGCATATGTATTGAAAATGTAAACGGGCGAACTGAATCCGGCGTTCTACAGTCTCATGCTTCAGATGCAGGCCCGCACGCCTGCGCCTGCCGATCTCATTCAAGGAGCCTTCATGTCCACCTTCCCTCGCACTGCCGCCCTTCTGACCCTGAGCCTCGGCGCACTGGCCAGCCTGCCCGCACTGGCTGCCGATGATTTGCATTACAACCAGGTGTCTTTACGCGCCGAAGCCAGTCAGGAAGTAGCGCGCGACTTGATGATCGTCACGCTCTATACCGAGGCGCAAAACGCCGACGCCGCCAAACTGGCCGCTGAAATCACCACGGCCATGAACAAGGCGATTGGCCAGGCCAAGCAGGTTAAGGACGTGACGCTGCGCCAGGGCAGTCGCAACAGTTACCCGGTCTACGACAACAAATCGCAAAAGATCACCGGCTGGCGTGAACGCGCGGAGCTGCGTCTGGAAAGCTCTGATTTCGCAGCCCTGTCCAAGCTCACTGGCGACCTGATGCAAACCCTGAAAATGGGCAACATGCAGTTCGCCGTCGGTCATGCCGCGCGCAAAACCAGCGAAGATGCGCTGCTCAAAGAGGCGGTCAATGCATTCAAGGCTCGCGCCCAATTGGCCACAGACGCGTTGGGCGGCAAGGGCTACAAAATTGTCAGCCTGAACCTCAATAGCAACGGCTATCCGCAGCCGTTCATGCGCGGCCCGATGATGATGAAAGCGGCCGCCGCCGACATGGAATCCGCACCGACCCCGGACATCGAAGCAGGCACCAGTGAAGTCAGCATGAGTGCCGACGGTGTGATTGAAGTGCAGATGCCGTAACCGCTCGATTCGCAACCTGTAAGCCCCTGAGACGGCCACGCTTCAGGGGCTTTTTTGCGCGCGCGAAAAACCCTACAGATACTTCATGCGTGTTAACCAGTGAAGACTTACGCAACAAATCATCTCTGACTGACAGCTTTTTAACGACAGAGTCTAGATAAGTAACAGCTACGCCCCAAAACCGTGCAACGACTGTTTCACCGCTGCCTACAAACATTACTAAATGCGTCAAAAAGCCGGACGCAAACGATCAAATGCGTCATAAATTACATAAAAGCGACATTCTTGTACGATCGTTCCACGAATTACCGGTTCAAGGCAGCAGGCATCTTGCAATGGGTATGGGCCGTGCATAAGTATCGCCGGGTCGACTCACAAGGTCGCCCTCAAACCAAAAATGACAAAAATCATGAGGCCACCATGTTCAAACACGCGGTCATTCCGTTTTTAGTGGGCGCCAGCCTGCTGGCAAGTGCACCTTTCGCTCAAGCAGCGACCAATCTGGTGTTTTGCTCTGAAGGCAGTCCAGCCGGTTTTGACCCGGGCCAATACACGACCGGGACCGACTTCGATGCCTCGGCCGAGACCATCTACAACCGTCTGAGCCAATTCGAACGCGGCGGCACCAAGGTTGAACCCGGCCTCGCCACGAGCTGGGACATATCCCCCGACAACCTGACCTACACCTTCCATCTGCGTGACGGGGTCAAGTTCCACACCACCCCGTACTTCAAGCCCACCCGCGAATTCAATGCAGACGACGTGGTCTTCACCTTCACCCGCATGCTCGACAAGGACATGCCGTTCCGCAAGGCTTACCCGACCGAATTCCCTTACTTCACCGACATGGGCATGGATAAAAACATCGCCAAGGTGGAGAAAATCGACGATAAGACCGTCAAGTTCACGCTCAACGGCGTCGATGCCGCGTTCATTCAAAACCTGGCCATGAGCTTTGCCTCTGTGCAATCTGCCGAGTACGCCGAAAAACTGTTGAAAGAAGGCAAACCGTCGGACATCAACCAGAAACCGGTGGGCACAGGCCCGTTTGTATTCAAGAGTTACCAAAAAGACTCGAACATCCGCTACACCGGCAACAAGGACTACTGGAAGCCAGAAGACGTCAAAATCGACAACCTGATTTTCGCCATTACCACTGACCCTTCGGTGCGTATCCAGAAGCTCAAAAAGAACGAATGCCAGGTCACCCTCTTCCCGCGTCCAGCCGATCTCAAGGCACTCAAAGAAGACCCGAACCTGAAAATGCCTGACCAGGCGGGCTTCAACGTTGGCTACATCGCCTACAACGTGATGGACAAAATCAAGGGCAGTAACGAGCCAAACCCAATGGCTCAACTCAAAGTCCGCCAGGCGCTGGACATGGCGGTCAACAAACAGCAAATCATTGACTCGGTTTATCAAGGCGCGGGGCAGTTAGCCGTCAACGGCATGCCACCGACCCAATGGTCGTATGACGAAACGATCAAGGACGCCCCGTACAACCCCGCAAAAGCCAAGGAACTGCTCAAAGAAGCCGGCATCAAGGAAGGCACCGAAATCGTCCTGTGGGCCATGCCGGTACAACGCCCGTACAACCCCAATGCCAAGCTGATGGCCGAAATGCTGCAGTCCGACTGGGACAAAATTGGCATCAAGGCCAAGATCATCAGCTATGAATGGGGCGAGTACATCAAGCGTTCCAAAGGCGGCGAAAACGGCGCGATGATCATTGGCTGGAGCGGCGACAACGGTGACCCGGACAACTGGCTCGGCGTATTGTTTGGCTGCGACGCACTGAGTGGTAACAACTTTTCCAAGTGGTGCAACCTTGATTACGAAAAGCTGATCAAAGCGGCCAAAGGCACGACGGATGTTGAAGAGCGCACAAAACTGTACAAACAGGCGCAGCAACTGCTCAAGGCACAAGTGCCGATGACACCTATCGCGCACTCGACGGTGTATCAACCCATGCGCAGCAACGTGCAGGACTTCAAAATCAGCCCATTTGGCTTGAACTCGTTCTACGGGGTCAGCGTGACCAAGTAAGCAAGGACCTGGCAGTGCGGTTCAGCACCGCACTGCTATCTCTGCCAGGACGGCGGAAATCCCCTTCATCCTGAAGCCACTCTGTACTACAGCAGAGGCTATAGGACGCCGAGACATTTCCTACGCTCCTGTCAGGCCCGACGCATTTACGCATGTCCATCGACCGCTTATGGTTTTTGAACACATGTTGTATTGCGCCGAGGTGAACGCCGTAGCTGATGATGTCGACGCCCTGAGAACAATGACCGTGCAAGGCGTTTGCTCAGGACTCAATAACAAGAAAAAGGATTGGGATCGCAATGCGTAACCATTTGGTTTTATCGGCTTTGCTCAGCGCAGGCGTCATAGCAGGCAGCCCTCTGGCACACGCTGCAAACAGCCTGGTGTTCTGCTCTGAAGGCAGCCCGGCCGGATTTGACACCGCGCAGTACACCACCGCCACGGACAACGATGCCTCCAACCCGATTTACAACCGCCTGGCCGAATTTGAAAAAGGCGGCACCGCCGCCGAGCCCGCGCTGGCGACCCGCTGGGACATTTCCGAAGATGGCCTGACGTACACCTTCCATCTGCGCCCGAACGTAAAGTTCCACACCACCAAATGGTTTACTCCGACGCGCGACTTCAACGCGGACGACGTGCTGTTCACGTTCAACCGCATGCTTGATCCCGAACACCCGTTTCGCAAGGCGTATCCCACGGAGTTCCCTTACTTCAGCAGCATGAGCCTGGACAAGAACATCGCCAGCGTTAAAAAGACCGACCCGATGACCGTCGTCATGACACTCAACTCGGTCGACGCTGCATTCATCCAGAACATCGCCATGAACTTTGCCGCGATTCTGTCTGCCGAATACGCCGATCAACTGCTCAAGAAGGGCAAGCCAAGCCAGATCAATCAAAAACCGGTCGGCACCGGCCCTTATGCGTTTCAGCGCTATCAGAAAGACTCGAACATTCGCTACGTCGCCAACAAGGGCTATTGGGACCCGAGTCAGGTCAAGCTCGACAACCTGATTTTCTCAATCAACACCGACGCCTCGGCGCGCATGCAAAAGCTGCGTAAAAACGAATGCCAGGTCTCGCTCAATCCCCGCCCCGCCGACGTGGCCAGCCTCAAAAGCGACCCCACACTGCAGGTCATCGAAAAGCCCGGGTTTAACCTTGGCTACATCGCCTACAACGTGCAGCACAAACCGTTCGATCAACTTGAAGTACGTCAGGCGCTGGACATGGCCGTGAACAAGGACAGCATCCTGCAGGCCGTGTATCAAGGCGCTGGCCAGAAAGCCGTGAACGCCATGCCGCCGACGCAGTGGTCCTACGACGACACCATCAAGGACGCGCCTTATAACCCTGAAAAAGCCCGCGAAATGCTCCGCGCCGCCGGGGTCAAGGAAGGCACTGAAATCACGCTGTGGGCCATGCCGGTGCAACGCCCGTATAACCCCAATGCCAAGCTGATGGCTGAAATGCTGCAATCGGACTGGGGCAATGTCGGGCTCAAGGTCAAGATCGTCAGCTACGAATGGGGCGAGTACATCAAACGCACCAAAAATGGCGAGCACGACATCAGCCTGATTGGCTGGACCGGCGATAACGGTGACCCGGATAACTGGCTGGGCACCCTGTACAACTGCGACGCCATTGGCGGCAACAACTACTCCATGTGGTGCAACAAGGAGTACGACGCACTGGTCAAGAGCGCCAAGATCGTCACCGACCGCGATCAGCGCACGGTCTTGTACAAACAGGCCCAGCAGTTACTCAAACAGCACGTCCCGATCACCCCCATTGCCCACTCGACGGTTAACCAGCCGCTGAGCGCCAAAGTGCAAGGGTTCGCCGTGAGCCCGTTTGGCCGTAACGCGTTCTCCGGCGTGAGCATCGCCGACTAACCCCTACCCGACTCTTGTCAGTGTCTTCAGGCCGCTTGGGGCGGCCTGGAGAACACTGTAGCCAAGTGACCCTTGGCAAACGTTTGCAATGTGCTAACTCGTTCCACAACAGCCAGCTCAATTCATAAAGAGCGGCAATAAAAAAAGAAGCAGAGGAGCCTCAACCATGAGAGTCACAAGCAGCGCGTTACTGGCGTTATCCATCAGCAGCCTTGCGGCGATGGCGAATGCCGAAGAGGTCAGTCAGACATTTGTGCCCACGCAATTGAAAACCGGTGCCAGCAGCCAAAGCGAAGCCAACGGCTTCATCGAAGGGCAAAGCCTGAGCGGCACAACCCGCAACTGGTACGCCAACGAACTCAAGCGCAATAACGGCCGCTTCACGTACAACGATCACGGCGTCGAAAAAACCACACCGCGCCGTATCAACTGGGTGCAAGGCACCATTCTTGATTACAGCTCGGGGTTCACTCAAGGCACCGTTGGCTTCAGCACCGAGGTCGCGGCCTACAACGCGATCGCCCTTGATCGCGATGTAAATGACATTGCTGGCAAGAACAACCGCACCCTGACCCACAGTGACGGCGATGCCGTTGGCCAGTGGAGCAAGCTCGGGCTGGCGAACGTCAAGGCCCGTATTTCCAACACCACGCTGGTGGTGGGCCGACAGAACTTCAGCAGTCCGACCATCGATGTGATCGGCAACCGTGCCCTGCCGTCCAGCTTCCAGGGTGTGGCCCTGCACAGCGAAGAATTCAACAACCTGTCTTTCGACGCAGGCTCTTTTGACCGCGTCTCGCCGCGTACCGAACAAGGCTTGAAGAAGTTTCGCAGCGAATACGGCGCAACCGGGGTCGAGACTGATCGTGCCAGCGTCGCCGGCCTCAATTATCAACCGCTGCAAAGCCTGAAGACTTCGCTGTACGCCACGCATGTTGAAGACTTCTGGAACCAGTATTACTTCGGTGCCGTGCATGACCTGGGCGACAACGCCGTGCTGGGGTTGAATACCAACTTCAACTACTACAAGACCCTGGACACGGGCAGCAAGGCCATGGGGGACATCAACAATGACACCTTCAGCCTGGCATTCGGCCTGACCCATCAGGCGCATACCGTGACCCTGTCCTACCAGCAAGTGATCGGCGACGAGTACTTCGACTACCTGCATGAAACCAACGGTATCTACCTGGCCAACTCCCTGCTGTCGGACTTCAACGGCCCGAACGAGAAGTCGGTGCAACTGGCCTACAGCATCAACATGGCGCAGTACGGCATCCCGGGCCTGAAGTTCAACGCCTACCACGCGCGCGGCTTTGACATCGACGGCACCAAATACAAAGGCACCGCCTACGACGTCAAGAACATGAACGGCGAAGACCACTCCGAATACAGCATTGGCACGTCATATGCTATTCAAAGCGGACCACTGAAAGCCACGGCGATTCGTGCGACCTACACCACGCACCGCGCCAGCCGGTTCCAGGCCGATGGAAACATCAACGAGTTCCGTTTGGTTACCACCATTCCGTTCAACATCCTTTAACCACCTGGCGGCTGTGCCTGGCGCAACACGTCAGGCACAGCCGCTACGCTGGCCCAACCGATTGAAGAGGGTTGCCATGAAACGACTTCCACTACGCTCGGCCCTTGCCGTGGCAGTGTTCAGCACCGCGCTCAGCGTTTCAGCCAAACCGTTGGTGGTCTGCACTGAAGCCAGCCCCGAAGGTTTCGACATCGTTCAGTACACCACTGCCGTGACCGCCGATGCTTCGGCCGAAACCATCCTCAATCGTCTGGCAGACTTCAAACCCGGCACCACCGACGTAGAACCCGCCCTCGCGGAACGTTGGGAGATCAGCCCTGACGGGTTGGAGTACACCTTTTACCTACGCCCCGGTGTGAAATTTCACACCACCAGTTACTTCAAACCGACCCGCACCCTGAACGCCGATGATGTGATCTGGAGCTTTCAGCGCCAGCTGGACCCGAATCACCCGTGGCACGACAAATCGCTGGTCGGCTACCCCTACTTTGAAAGCATGGGGTTTAAAAACCTGCTCAAGAGCGTCGAAAAAGTCGACGACATGACGGTCAAAATCACGCTCAACCATGCCGAATCGCCCTTCTTGCGCGACATCGCCATGCCGTTCAACTCGATCTATTCGGCCGAATACGCCGATCAACTGCTCAAAGCCGGCAAAACCAGCGAGCTGAATAGCAAACCCATCGGCACCGGCCCGTTTATTTTTGTGCGCTACAACAAGGACGCGCAGGTCCGCTTCAAAGCCAACCCTGAGTACTTTCGTGGCAAACCACCGAGTGATGTGCTGATTTTCGCTGTCACCACCGACAGCAACGTGCGCCAGCAAAAACTCAAAGCCAACGAATGCCAGATCGCGCTGTACCCAAAGCCGGATGAAGTCGGCAACATCAAGAAAGATCCGAACCTGAAAGTCGACGAAATGGCAGCGCTGATGACCAGCTACATCGCCATGAACACCCGCCACAAATACCTGGACGATGTGCGCGTGCGCAAAGCCATCGACATGGCATTCGACAAACAGACGTACCTGACTTCCGTCCACGGCAAAGGTAACGCGATACTGGCCATCAACCCCTACCCGCCCACAATGTTGGGGTTCAACACCGCCATCGAACAACCGCCCCGCGACCTGGACAAAGCCCGCGCCCTGCTCAAGGAAGCCGGGGTGCCTGAGGGGCAGGTCTTTACCCTCTTTACTCGCAACGGCGGCGGCCCGACCAACCCTAATCCGATGCTCGGGGCCCAGCTATTGCAATCAGACCTTGCCAAGATCGGCATCAAACTGGACATTCGCGTCATGGAATGGGGCGAAATGCTCAAGCGCGCCAAAAATGGCGAACATGATCTGGTCTCGACCGGCTGGGGCGGCGACAACGGCGATCCGGACAACTTCCTGACCCCGCTGCTCAGCTGCGAAGCCGCCAAAAATGGCGAAAACTACGCCCGCTGGTGCAACAAGGACTTTGAAGCCCTGATCACCAAGGCCCGTAACATCACTGAACCCGCCGAACGGGCGGCACTCTATGAACAGGCCCAGGTGCTCTTTAATCAGGACCAGCCCTGGATCAACGTCGTACACCCCATGCTCTTTACCGCCCGACGCAACAACGTCGAGGGTTATGTACTTAGCCCGCTGACGAACAACAACTTCGCCACCACCCGGGCGAAGTAGAACAATAAAACACCCGCCAGCGTTCACCCGGGCCCTGGCGGTCCTGCCTAACCGGCTGATGAGGTACACCACACGATGTTTAGTTTTATTGCCCGCCGAATAGGGCTCCTGATCCCTACGTTCTTCGGCATCACCCTGCTGACGTTCGCCCTGATTCGCATGATCCCCGGCGATCCGGTCGAAGTCATGATGGGCGAACGTCGGGTCGATCCAGAGATGCATGCTCAGGCCATGGAACGACTGGGCCTGAACAAACCGCTCTACGAACAGTATTTCGACTACGTGACCAAGCTCGCCCACGGCGATCTGGGCGAATCGTTGAGAACCCGTGAAAGCGTGTGGACCGAATTTACCGCGCTGTTCCCCGCCACCCTTGAACTGTCGATGGCCGCGCTGTTGTTCGCCGGCGTACTCGGCCTGCTGGCCGGGGTCATCGCGGCGCTCAAGCGAGGCTCGTTATTTGACCATGGGGTGATGGGCATCTCCCTCGCGGGGTACTCGATGCCGATCTTCTGGTGGGGCCTGATCCTCATCATGTTCTTCTCCGTGAGCCTGGGCTGGACCCCGGTGTCCGGGCGTATCGACCTGCTCTACGACATCGAGCCCAAAACCGGCTTCATGCTGATTGACACCTTGCTCAGCGATGAACCCGAAGCCTTCTGGGATGCGTTGCACCACATGATTCTGCCCGCCATCGTGCTGGGCACCATCCCGCTGGCCGTGATCGCGCGCATGACCCGCTCCTCCATGCTCGAGGTGCTGCGCGAAGACTACATCCGTACCGCCCGCGCCAAAGGCCTGTCACCCGCACGCGTGGTTTTCGTACACGGTTTGCGCAATGCACTGATCCCGGTATTGACCGTGGTCGGCCTGCAAGTCGGCACCCTGCTGGCGGGCGCTGTACTGACTGAAACCATCTTCTCGTGGCCGGGCATCGGCAAATGGCTGATCGAAGCCATTGGCGCCCGGGACTATCCCGTGGTGCAAAACGGCATCCTGTTAATCGCCTGCCTGGTGATTCTGGTCAACTTCGTGGTGGACATCCTCTACGGCTTTGCCAACCCTCGCATCCGTCATCAGCGCTGAGATCATGACCATGAGCACACCTACCCCTGCTACCGCCGTGGATCAAAGCCTGCTTTATCCATCGCCTTACAAAGAATTCTGGCACGCGTTTTCCCGCAACAAGGGCGCCGTGGCCGGCCTGATCTTCATGAGCATCATCGTGTTCTGCGCGATTTTTGCCCCGTGGGTCGCCCCGCATAACCCGAGCGAGCAATACCGCGACTTCCTGCTGACGCCACCAGCGTGGCTTGAAGGCGGGCACCTGCAATTTCTGCTGGGCACCGATGAACTGGGCCGTGACTTGCTGTCGCGACTGATCGAAGGCTCGCGCCTGTCCCTGCTGATCGGTCTGTCGTCAGTGGTCATTTCGTTGATTCCGGGCGTGATCCTGGGCCTGTTCGCCGGATTCTTCCCGCGTTTTCTCGGCCCCGGCATCATGCGCCTGATGGACATCATGCTGGCCCTGCCTTCGTTGCTGCTGGCGGTGGCGATTGTCGCCATCCTCGGCCCGGGCCTGATCAACACCGTAATCGCCATTGCCGTGGTGTCGCTGCCCTCTTACGTGCGCCTGACCCGCGCAGCCGTCATGGGAGAACTGAACCGCGACTACGTAACCGCCGCCCGTCTGGCGGGCGCCAGCCTGCCGCGCCTGATGTTCATCACGGTACTGCCCAACTGCATGGCGCCGCTGATCGTTCAGGCCACCCTGAGTTTCTCTTCAGCGATTCTCGATGCTGCGGCACTGGGCTTTCTGGGCCTGGGCGTACAGCCGCCAACCCCCGAGTGGGGCACCATGCTGGCCTCGGCCCGCGATTACATCGAACGCGCCTGGTGGGTCGTCAGCCTGCCCGGCCTGACCATTTTGCTCAGCGTGCTGGCAATCAACCTGATGGGCGACGGCCTGCGCGATGCGCTGGACCCGAAACTCAAGAACGCCGCCTGAGGAGATTCCCATGTCACTGTTAGAAATCAAGAATCTCAACGTCCGTTTTGGCGACGCCAAGGCGGTGCCAGTGGTCGACGGGTTGAGCCTGTCTGTGGATAAAGGCGAAGTACTGGCCATCGTCGGCGAATCGGGTTCGGGCAAATCCGTGACCATGATGGCGCTGATGGGGTTGATCGAGCACCCTGGCATCGTCACCGCCGACGCACTGAACTTCGACGGTAAGAACCTGCTGACCCTGAACCCGCGTCAACGGCGGCAAATTGTCGGCAAGGACATGGCCATGGTCTTTCAAGACCCCATGACCGCACTCAACCCCAGCTACACCGTGGGCTTTCAAATCGAAGAAGTGCTGCGCCTGCACCTGAAAATGTCCGGCAGGGCCGCACGCAAACGCGCCATCGAGTTGCTGGAAAAGGTTGAAATCCCCGGCGCGGCCAGCCGCATGGACGCCTACCCGCACCAATTGTCCGGGGGCATGAGCCAGCGCGTGGCAATCGCCATGGCCATTGCGGGCGAGCCCAAATTGTTAATTGCCGACGAACCCACAACGGCACTCGACGTGACCATTCAGGCGCAAATCATGGACCTGCTGCTCAACCTGCAACGCGAGCAGAACATGGGCCTGGTGCTCATCACCCACGACCTGGCGGTCGTGGCTGAAACCGCTCAGCGCGTGTGCGTGATGTATGCAGGCCAGGCGGTGGAAATCGGTCAGGTGCCAGGGTTGTTTGATGTCCCTGCGCACCCTTATAGCGAGGCGTTGCTGGCCGCCATTCCGGAACACAGCATGGGCGCTTCACGTCTGTCTACCCTGCCCGGCATCGTGCCGGGCCGCTATGACCGCCCGCAAGGCTGCCTGCTGTCGCCGCGCTGCCCGTACGTTCAGGACACCTGCCGTCAACAGCGTCCGGCGCTGGAACCCAAAGCCAACAGCCAGGTGCGCTGCTTCTTCCCCTTGAATCAGGAGGTGGCGTAATGACTGTCGTTCTTACCGCCCGCGACCTAACCCGTCACTACGAAGTGTCCCGTGGCCTGTTCAAGGGTCATGCACTGGTGCGCGCCCTCAATGGCGTGTCGTTTGAACTGGAAGCGGGTAAAACCCTGGCCGTGGTGGGAGAGTCCGGATGCGGCAAGTCCACCCTTGCCCGCGCGCTGACGCTGATTGAAGAGCCGTCGTCCGGCTCGCTGAAAATCGCCGGGCACGAGGTCGCCGGGGCTAACAAGGCAGAGCGCAAACAGCTGCGTAAAGACGTGCAGATGGTGTTCCAAAGCCCCTATGCGTCCCTTAACCCCCGTCAGAAAATCGGTGATCAACTGGCCGAACCCCTGCTGATCAATACCTCGCTGAGCGCTGCCGAGCGGCGTGAAAAAGTGCAGGCGATGATGAAGCAAGTCGGCTTGCGGCCTGAGCATTATCAGCGCTATCCGCACATGTTCTCCGGCGGTCAACGCCAGCGAATCGCCCTCGCCCGCGCCATGATGCTGCAACCCAAAGTGCTGGTGGCCGACGAACCGACGTCCGCCCTCGACGTATCGATTCAGGCACAAGTGCTCAACTTGTTCATGGACCTGCAGCAAGAGTTCAATACAGCCTATGTGTTCATCTCGCACAACCTGGCAGTGGTGCGGCACGTAGCCGATCAAGTGTTGGTGATGTACCTCGGCCGCCCGGTGGAAATGGGGCCGAAAGAGGAGATTTACACCCGGCCGCTACACCCCTACACCCAAGCGCTACTGTCAGCCACACCGACTATTCATCCCGATCCGCTGAAGCCAAAAATCAAGATCGTCGGCGAACTGCCAAACCCGCTCAACCCGCCTTCAGGTTGCGCATTCCACAAGCGCTGCCCCTATGCGACAGAGTTATGCCGCACGGACGAACCCGCATTGCGCTTGCTCGATAACCGACAGGTGGCATGCCACTATGCCGAGCAGTTCCTCACTTAATACGGGCTAATAAAAACGCGCCTGTGCAGAGGCGCGTTTTTATTCAGCAATTGGAGCACCTCAAGGACTAGTACTGCCCATCGCTGGACTTGCCGTGATCGACACTGTCATCGTCCTTGCGATCGGTCTTGCCATCCTCGCTATGGGTGGTGCTGTCATCAGTGTCTTCATCGCCATCGACCTGATCGTCGTCCCCCGCGCTTCCTCCCTGCCCTTGATCACCCGGTTCGGATTCCGATTTGTAAATCGCATTGAGCGTTGGCCCCGGCACACCGGTTGCAGAAAACCCGGCGGCCTGACCTTGCAGCGGATTGCTCGCCCACGCCGTTGAGGCGCTCACTGCCAGCAACATCATGACTTTTAACAACATGGCGAAACGTTGATCAATCCTCATGTCGAACTCTCCCTGATTACTCAAGCGCACGCGTGAATAGCTGAGACGTCACCGCTGTTACGCCTCGTGGAGGTTTTAAAAATAGTCGCTGAAAGGAGTCTTCGCCAACTTTAAAGGCGAGCATTCCAAAACGTGACCGTTAGATCAATTTGCACTAAAGCACATCGCCGATCTACATATAGATACGTCTATGCAAGAAAACTGGCGCTGCTTTTAATCGACTTTATTTATCTTCAGGAAACCCCCAAGCACCGTCAGCGTCTTTAACGCCCTGAGTCGTGCTGCCATCCTTGAACGTAAACAGTCCGGTATTGTCATTAAAGCTATCGCCATTCTTATAAGTCGTAATGCCATCGGCTGTGGTGATACTTCCGTCTTCATTTTCATGCGCGCCTTCAGGCAGTGTGCCTGAGCCACCCGCCCCCTTTTCATCACCTTGCGCACCTTTCCCGTCCGGAAACGTCCACACACCACTGCTATTTTTTACCCCTTGCACAGACTCACCCGTAGAAAACGTGTAGATGCCAGTTTTGTTATCCAACGTATCGCCCGTTTTCGAGACCCACACTCCATCCGGTCTGGTAGTGCTGCCATCAAGATGATTGACCGTGCCATCAGGCATCGCTTTAGAGCCGTCGGGGAGGGTGTGAGAACCGTCCGCATTCATTTGACTGCCTTCGGGGTATTTAACTGTTCGCTTGCCGGTGACCTGATCAACCACGATCTCAACAACGGCAGACGCAACGAAATTCGCCAGAATGAACTGCAGGGCCTCGCTGATCTGACCTCGACCACCGCCAGTGGTTGCCGGATTGGTTACGGGCGGCTGAACCGGTGGCTTGATCGGGGGTTTTACAGGCGGGTTCACTGGCGGCTGAACCGGTGGCTTGATCGGAGGTTTTACAGGTGGGTTCACTGGCGGCTGAACCGGTGGCTTGATCGGAGGTTTTACAGGTGGGTTCACTGGCGGCTGAACCGGTGGCTTGATCGGAGGTTTTACAGGTGGCTTGAACGGGGGTTGAACGGGGGGCTTGATCGGGGGGGTTACAGGCGGCTTGAACGGGGGTTTTGCAACAGGCTTGGAAACCCTGAACGCCGGAGGTTTCGGACTTAACTTCAAGCTCCCGGTCTTCGCTTCTGGCTCTTGGTGTTCTCCTCTTAGCGTGTCTTCACGTACCAAGCCAACAGTGACTTCATTACGATCGTCGAGCAACTCAAACTCATCGTCATCCAAACGTTTGGCTGAGTCGTTTTCGAGTATCTGAATACCCGGTTTATCATCGAATCCATTCATTTCTTTATCATCCTTTAAAGCCGTCACCTTGACAGCCACACTATTATTCAACTCACCTATTTGGTAGTTGAGATTGTTATTTACCCATTAACAAACACTAAAATGAAATTTACTAAAAGCGAGTACCCACACAACAAATAGCCTTAGGACAAGATTAATCTCTGTTTGTACGACAACACCTTTCAGACGCTTCTGTAGGATTGCACAAGCAACAGACTCATATGGTGTGGCGAACCCTTCCGTTCAACTCAACGCTATTGTGTTGAGCGTTATCGAGCTTGCGTCTTTTCAGTACCTCCTAAGAGCAAGCAGAACGGAATCAAAAAAATCGACCCAAAAAAAATGCCAGTCAGCAGAACTGACTGGCATTCAAACGCAGACATGGCCTGCGTTATCGAGGGGTCACGCCTTAGTGATGCTCACGCGTCGCGCGGAACTTCACATCAGGCCAACGCTCTTCCATCAACGCGAGGTTAACCCGCGTCGGTGCGAGGTAGGTCAAGTGACCGCCGCCGTCGAGCGCAAGGTTTTCCACCGCTTTGACGCTGAATTCTTCCAGCTTCTTCTTATCGCTGCATTCGATCCAGCGCGCCGACCACACCGTGATCGGCTCGTAGGAGCATTCCACTTTGTATTCTTCTTTCAGACGGCTCGCGACCACGTCGAACTGCAGCACACCCACCGCACCCAGAATGATGTCGTTGCTGCGCTCGGGGAAGAACACCTGAGTGGCCCCCTCTTCGGCCAGTTGCTGCAAACCCTGGCGCAATTGCTTGGACTTGAGCGGGTCGCGCAGACGTACGCGACGGAACAGTTCCGGGGCAAAGTGCGGGATACCGGTAAAGCTCAGGCTCTCGCCTTCGCTGAACGTGTCGCCGATCTGGATCGTGCCGTGGTTATGCAGGCCGATGATGTCACCGGCGTAGGCTTCTTCGAGCTGTTCACGCTCGGAGGAGAAGAACGTCAAAGCGTCGCCGATGCGCACATCTTTGCCGGTGCGCACGTGGCGCATCTTCATGCCTTTTTCGTACTTGCCCGAGCAAATACGCATGAAGGCGATCCGGTCGCGGTGTTTTGGGTCCATGTTCGCCTGAATCTTGAACACGAAGCCGGTGAACTTTTCTTCTTCCGGCTCAACCGTACGCTCGTTGGCCACACGGGCCAGGGGCATTGGCGCCCAGTCCACCACCGCATCCAGTACATGGTCGACACCGAAGTTGCCCAGGGCCGTACCGAAGAAGACAGGAGTCAGTTGACCGTCGAGGAATTCTTGCTGGTTGAACTCATGGCAGGCGCCCTGGACCAGTTCCAGTTGATCGACAAAACGGTCGTACTCGTCACCCAGGTGGGCACGGGCCTCGTCGGAGTCGAGTTTCTCGATGATTTTGACTTCAGTGCGTTCGTGGCCATGACCGGCGGTGTACACAATGATGTAGTCGCCCGCCAGGTGATAAACACCCTTGAAGTCGCGGTAGCAACCAATCGGCCAGGTGATCGGCGCCGCCTTGATTTTGAGTACGGCTTCGATTTCGTCCAGCAGCTCGATCGGATCGCGGATGTCCCGGTCAAGTTTGTTGATGAAACTGACGATCGGTGTATCACGCAGACGGCAAACGTCCATCAGGGCGATGGTGCGCGGTTCGACACCTTTACCGCCATCGAGCACCATCAAAGCAGAGTCGACGGCGGTCAGCGTACGGTAGGTGTCTTCCGAGAAGTCTTCGTGGCCCGGGGTGTCGAGCAGGTTGATCATGTGGTCGCGATACGGGAACTGCATGACCGACGTGGTAATCGAGATACCCCGTTGTTTCTCCATTTCCATCCAGTCGGAGGTGGCATGGCGGTCGGACTTTCGCGATTTCACCGTACCGGCAACGGCAATGGCCTTGCCCATCAGCAAGAGTTTCTCGGTGATGGTGGTTTTACCCGCATCGGGGTGGGAAATGATGGCGAAAGTGCGGCGTTTCGCGACTTCGGCGGCCTGATGGGTCATGGGAAATCGCCTGACGATTGATTCAAAAAAGGGCGCGGATTATAGCCCAAATCCGGCATCCGCAGCCACCGTTGGTGCCTTGGTCTGAATCACAAGGGTGGCAATGTGCCGTAAAAAATGTGAACCTTTTGAGCGGTGGAGGCGTCCACTCTCCTGATAAGACATACCGTCAGGGGCTGAAATATCAGCAAGTTAGCCTGACGAGGCTGCGCTAATGACAGGCGATGCCGGCGTTTACTCTGCCCCCGCCTGTTGCTCTTCGCGAACACATTGTCGGCAGCCAGGAATGGCGTTGCCACACGAGAATGTGTTCGCCGACTAAAAAAAGGAGTCCGCCTGTGGCTAATCGCTATAGAAAAGGGCTTATAGGTTGCGTGGCAGTTGTCGCCCTCCTGGCCCTGTTGGTCCATTGGATCGGCATCAGCACTATCGAACACTATCAAGATGATCTGTTGTTCTACCTGCAAGCCCATCTGTACCTCGTACTCGTTTCAATGCTCGCCGCCCTCCTCGTGGGGATACCCGCCGGCATTTTCCTCAGCCGACCTTCAATGGCCGGACGTGCGGAACGCTTCATGCAAGTCTTCAACATCGGCAACACCGTCCCGCCGCTGGCTGTACTGGCCATTGCACTGGGCTTTCTGGGGATCGGTAGCGGCCCCGCCATCTTCGCCCTGTTTCTCGCCTCGTTGCTGCCCATTGTGCGCAACACCTACGAAGGCCTGAAAAACGTCCAGGGTTCACTCAAAGAAGCCGCCGTCGGCATTGGTATGACCCCGCGCCAAGTGCTTTGGCGCGTCGAGTTACCCAACGCCGTGCCCATCATCATGGGCGGTGTGCGGGTAGCACTGGCGATCAACGTCGGGACTGCGCCACTGGCGTTCCTGATCGGCGCCAACAGCCTGGGCAGCCTGATTTTCCCCGGCATCGCCCTCAACAATCAGCCGCAATTGATCCTCGGCGCCGCGTGTACCGCGCTGCTGGCATTGCTGCTCGACGGCCTGGTGATACTCATCAGCCGCCAATGGTTGGAACGCGGTCTGCGACCTGTTTAGGTCGGGCTGAGCATAGGAAAACCCATGAAAAAAATAAGCTTGTTTTTAGGCTGCATCCTGCTGTGCGCAGGAATTGTGCAGGCCGCTGAAAAACCTTTGATCCGCATCGGGGCACGGGTATTCACCGAGCAAACACTGCTTGCTGAAATCACCTCGCAATACCTCAACGCCAAGGGCTATAACGCGCAAGTCACGGGCGGGTTGGGCAGCAGCCTGGCACGGTCGGCCCAGGAATCGGGACAGCTGGACATGGTGTGGGAATACACCGGGGTCTCGCTGGTGGCGTACAACCACATCACTGACAAACTCGACAGTCAGCAATCCTACGACCGCGTTAAAGAAGTCGACGCCAAACAAGGCCTGATCTGGCTGCACCCGTCCAAGTTCAGCAACACCTTTGCACTGGCGCTACCGCAAAAAGTGGCTGAGCAATACCCGCAGATCAACAGCATCAGCGACCTGAACAAAGCCCTGCGCGACCCAGAGCACGAAACGGCACTGGTGGCACTGGACACCGAATTTGCCAACCGTTCTGACGGTCTGGGCGGGCTGGTCAAGCTCTACGACATGGACTTGACCCGTCGCAACATTCGCCAAATGGACGCCGGTCTCGTCTACACCGCGCTGAAAAACAGCCAAGTGTTTGCCGGTCTGGTCTACACAACCGACGGCCGTTTGAGTGCGTTCAACCTCAAGCTGCTGAACGATGATCTGCATTACTTCCCGGACTACACCGCCGCTCCCGTCGTGCGTAAAGCCTATCTGGATCAGCACCCGGATCTCGAAGGCCTGCTCAAGCCGCTGGCCGACCTGTTTGACGATGAAACCATGCGTCAGCTTAACGCCCGGGTCGACGTGGACCACGAAAGCCCGTCCAAAGTGGCCGCCGACTTCCTGCGCCAACACCCGCTCAACTGAGGAGAAGACATGGAATTTCTAAACGCCTTTTCCCACATGGACTGGACGCTTGTACTGCACCTCACATGGCAGCACATCACCCTGGTCGGCATCGCCGTCACCTTGGCCATTGTGGTCGGCGTGCCGTTGGGCGTGCTGATGACGCGCTTCCCGTCGTTAGCCGGGCCGATGCAGGCCAGCGCCACGGTGCTGCTGACCATCCCGTCCATCGCCCTGTTTGGTCTGCTGCTGCCCTTCTACTCCAAGTTCGGTCAGGGCCTGGGGCCGATGCCGGCCATCACGGCCGTGTTCCTTTATTCACTGTTGCCCATCATGCGCAATACCTTTCTTGCGCTCACCGGTGTTGAACCGGGCATTCGTGAAGCCGCCCGCGGCATCGGCATGACCTTCGGCCAGCGCCTGCGCATGGTCGAATTGCCCATCGCGGTGCCGGTGATTCTGGCCGGTGTACGCACCGCTGTCGTGATGAACATCGGGGTAATGACCATCGCCGCCACCATCGGCGCCGGCGGTCTGGGTGTACTTATTCTGGCTGCCATCAGCCGCAGCGATATGTCGATGCTGATCGTCGGCGCCGTGCTGGTCAGTGTACTGGCCATCATCGCTGACCTGCTTTTGCAATGGCTGCAACGCTCGCTGACTCCAAAAGGACTGCTCAAATGATCGAACTTCAAAACCTCAGCAAAACCTTCCAAAGCAACGGCAAAGATGTCAAAGCCGTCGACTCGGTAAACCTGACCGTCAACGAAGGCGAAATCTGCGTATTCCTCGGGCCATCGGGTTGCGGCAAAAGCACCACGTTGAAAATGATTAACCGCCTGATTAAGCCCACCTCCGGCAAGATTCTGATCAACGGCGAAGACACCACTGACCTCGACCCGGTGACCCTGCGTCGCAACATCGGTTACGTGATTCAGCAAATCGGTTTGTTTCCGAACATGACCATCGAAGAAAACATCACGGTCGTGCCCAGGCTGCTGGGCTGGGACAAACAGAAGTGCCATGAGCGGGCACGCGAACTGATGAGCATGATCAAACTTGAACCCAAGCAGTATCTGCACCGCTACCCGCGCGAGCTGTCGGGCGGCCAGCAACAGCGCATCGGCGTGATTCGCGCCCTGGCCGCTGATGCCCCGCTGCTGTTGATGGATGAACCGTTCGGCGCCGTTGACCCGATCAACCGTGAAATGATCCAGAACGAATTCTTCGAGATGCAACGGGCGCTGAACAAGACCGTGATCATGGTCAGCCACGACATTGACGAAGCCATCAAGCTGGGCGACAAGATTGCGATCTTCCGGGGCGGCAAGCTGTTGCAGATGGACCACCCCGACACCCTGCTCGCCCACCCTGCCGACGAGTTTGTCAGCAACTTTGTCGGTCAGGACAGCACCCTCAAGCGCCTGCTGCTGGTCAAGGCCGAAGACGCAGCCGACAACGCTCCTTCAGTCAGCCCTGAAACCCCGGTGGGCGAAGCACTGGAACTGATGGACGAACTTGACCGTCGCTATGTGGTGGTCACCTGCGCCGACAACAAGGCGCTGGGTTATGTACGGCGTCGCGACCTGCATCGTCAGACCGGCACATGCGGGCAGTTCCTGCGCGAATTCACCGCCACGGCGGCGTCCGAAGAACACTTGCGCATCCTGTTGTCGCGCATGTACGAATTTAACCGTTCGTGGTTGCCGGTAATGGACACCGAGCGTGTGTTCCAGGGTGAAGTCACTCAGGAATCGATCGCGGCTTATTTAAGCTCCGGTCGTTCACGTGGCGCCAAGACCAGCATCGTGTCCCCAGCCGAGACCGCACTGGCTTAAATCGCATCCCGCAGGTGCGATCCGCTCCAGGCTCTGCCTCCCGTTTCATTGCAAACCGCTATGAAACGGGAGCAGAGCCTTGCGCCTGCGGCCTCTGGGCACCTCTAAAAACGCCTTATTGAACATCCCCTCCCTGCCACGGTCGGTTACTTAAACCACCGGTAAACAGCCTGCGACGAACTCGTGCAAAAACGCGACATTTTTTGTTGATCAATGGGCAATCACCCCCTACAGTTCGCGCCGAACATCCATGCTGGAAACGATCCATCCGGCTCAAGTACTGACGACGAGACAGCAAGGTTCATTTACCTTTTTTGCTTTCGGCGGACATGCCTTGGGAAGTAGGCGAACCAAAGTGGGGATACGGAGGATGTTCAGTTGCGCCCATTTATTGATGACGTTTGCCACCAGGAGTCCCTCAGCATGTCGATTAAGGTCGAAGACTATTACGCGCGCGATACCTTTCAGAAAATGAAAGCGTTCGCTGACACCCAGGAAACCCCGTTCGTGGTAATCGACACCGCGATGATCAGCCAGGCCTACGATGACCTGCGCGCAGGTTTCGAATTTGCCAAGGTGTACTACGCCGTCAAGGCCAACCCGGCGGTTGAAATCATCAACTTGCTGCGCGACAAAGGCTCGAACTTCGACATCGCTTCGATCTATGAGCTGGATAAAGTGATGGCACAGGGCGTGAGCCCGGATCGCATCAGCTACGGCAATACCATCAAGAAGTCCAAAGACATCCGCTACTTCTACGAGAAAGGTGTGCGCCTGTTCTCCACGGACTCCGAAGCCGACCTGCGCAACATCGCCAAAGCCGCGCCTGGCGCCAAGGTGTATGTGCGCATCCTCACCGAAGGCTCGACCACCGCTGACTGGCCGCTGTCACGCAAGTTTGGCTGCCAGACCGACATGGCCATGGACTTGCTGATTTTGGCCCGCGACCTTGGCCTGGTGCCTTACGGTATTTCGTTCCATGTCGGCTCCCAGCAACGCGACATCAGCGTTTGGGATGCCGCCATTGCCAAGGTCAAAGTGATTTTCGAACGCCTGAAAGAAGAAGATGGCATCCACCTGAAGCTGATCAACATGGGCGGTGGCTTCCCGGCCAACTACATCACGCGCACCAACAGCCTTGAAACCTACGCTGAAGAAATCATTCGTTTCCTGAAAGAAGATTTCGGCGATGACCTGCCGGAAATCATTCTGGAACCGGGTCGCTCCCTGATTGCCAACGCGGGAATTCTGGTCAGCGAAGTGGTGCTGGTGGCCCGTAAATCCCGCACCGCTGTGGAGCGCTGGGTGTACACCGATGTCGGCAAATTCTCGGGTTTGATTGAAACCATGGACGAAGCGATCAAGTTTCCGATCTGGACCGAAAAGAAAGGTGAAATGGAAGAAGTGGTCATCGCCGGGCCCACCTGCGACAGCGCCGACATCATGTATGAAAACTACAAGTATGGTTTGCCGCTGAATCTGGCTATTGGCGACCGTCTATACTGGTTGTCGACCGGTGCCTATACCACAAGCTACAGCGCCGTTGAATTCAATGGCTTCCCTCCGCTGAAGTCTTTTTACTTGTAATCCCACACGCCCATGCAGCCAAACTGCATGGGCGTTTTGCTCTGACGCTTAAATCAAACACGCACCTGACGCAACACTGAAATAAATGTGGTCAGGTGAGTTTGCAATGAAGCAATGTCGCACCCGTCAGCTGTTTGAAAAAGACGACACTCTCTTAGAAACACCACCAGACTTTCCACGACCAGCCCCACTTGTTCTACCCATTGCGTTCTTGCCGTCAAGACGCCGTCATAGGACTCAAATTTTTCCTTACGCGCCTGCAACGCCTTGATTTTCTCTTGAACCTCTTGGCGCTCAAGGTTGTTGGCGGATATATTTTTCGACAGCCGCACAAGGGCTTCGCCCAAGGACACCAGCTTTGCCGCTGCACCAAAGATATCCAAGTACGTCTCTAATCGCTGCAGTCCTAACTTGATAATTTCCACATCAAACTTGGGAACCAGCGCCTGCGACACTAACATCTGCAGTTCTTCGGCAGTGGGCAGTGTTTTTTTAATATGCTCCTTCCAAAAATCAGTCTCGAGTAATTCATTAGCAGCTTTGATGGCATCCCAATCTGCCTGCAGTTGCTCACCCGTGGCTTTCAATGCGGCTTCACGTGTCACCAGTGCCGTGAGGCGAGCCTCATCATGGCGGTCTCAAGGAGCAAGTGCAACAGTCAGTTAATTTTCTGAGCTTGCTAAGCGAAACAATCCCGCTTCCAAAACATCGTTATCAATGGGCGTCTGACCGAACCGAGCTTACCTGACTAATGGCTTGAGCGGTTAATTCATTAACTTATTTTTTATCACGCTCAGCTTCGCTTTATGTACCGAGCTAATGATGGCCTCAGCCGTTTTATTCCACTTAAACGGCTTGGCTGAATGCTCATTGTGAGCCTCGATAAATTGGCGGATAGCCGCCTTCAGGTCGGCGACGCTGGTGAAGGCGGCCCGGTACAACGCTCGTCTTTCCAGCTGTGCAAACCAGCCTTCCACGGCGTTCAGCCAAGACGCGCTGGTCGGGGTGAAGTGCAACTTGAAACGCGGATGCTTTTCCAGCCACTGCTTGATTGCAGCCGTTTTGTGGGTCGAACTGTTATCCAGAATCACATGCAGATCCAGTCCGGCTGGCGTGCTGCGGTCAATCTGTTGCAGGAAAGCCAGAAACTCCTTGGCTCGATGGCGCTGGGTAATCCGTCCGATGACTTGGCCGGTCAGGATGTCGAAAGCTGCGTACAGACTCGCCGTACCATGGCGCTTGTAATCATGCGTGCGACGTTCAACTTGACCTGGACGTAGCGGCAGCATCGGTTGGGTGCGATCCAACGCCTGGATCTGGGTTTTCTCGTCAACCGACAACACCAGGGCGTTATCCGGCGGGTTCAGATAGAGCCCGACCACGTCGACTACCTTGTCGGCGAAATGAGGATCGTTGCTGATTTTGAAGGTCTTCAGGCGATGGGGTTTGAGGTCGGAAGCGGCCCAGACCTGCCGAACCTGCCACGTGGTGACCCGCGCATACTTGGCCATCAAACGAACGCTCCAGTGAGTGGCTTCCTGGGGTACACGCCGGGTGGTCAATGTCAGGATTTCGTTGATTTTTTCTGGCCCCAGTTTGAGTGGCTGGCCGCTGCGCGGCAGATCGCTCAACCCTTCGATTCCCGCCTCCAGATAGCGTTTTCGCCACTTGAATACCGTCGGTGGCGTGACCTGCAACTGCTCGCTGACGGCCTTGGGCGTCAATCCATCAGCCAGTAGAAGCAGGATGCGCGCTCGCTGGGCGAGGCTCTGCTCCAGCGTACTCATACGCAACCAACCTTGCAGGGCGATGAGATCTGAAGGCATTAAAGCAAAGGGGGAAGTCGGTCGGGCCATGCGTATAACCAATCCATGACATTGGATGCACAGTATATCGTTACCGGTAGATAAATGAACTACCCGCTCAGTCCACTAAGCACAATTTCCACTACCAAGTGCTTAGCCGTGATCAAGCCCTTCGGTGGCTGCAGCAGCGGCTATACACACCCCCCCCTCATCGCTTAAACAATGGCTATACACACCCCCCCCTCCATCGCCAATGTGACGGCTTGGAATGACCCAATAGAAACACCCATTAGACGCATCCACCAGATAACTTGGAGGGCTTGCCCT